>NZ_JOFX01000035.1 GCF_000719345.1 Streptomyces sp. NRRL F-2664 | reverse complement strand
CCTGGCCGGGTCTTCGCCGTGGCGGGCGAAACACGGTCGCGGCGACGGCGGAGTCGCGGTGCCGGGCAGGGGTGTCTCCTCGGCTCGGCGGATGCCGCATCTCGCGGCCATACCCGGGGGTGACGCCTCGTCCTGCGGGGACACCCCTACCCGTCCCCGCTCCGGCTGCGACGGGGGACGGTTCCGGGGGCCTGCGCTGCCCCGTCGGGGTGTGGCCTGCGGGGGCGAAACACGGTCATGGCGCGGCGGAGTCGCGGTGCCGGGCAGGAGTGTCTCCTCGGCTCGGCGGGTACCGCATCTCGCGGCCGTACCCGGGGGTGTCGCCTCGTCCTGCGGGGACACCCCTGCCCGTCCCCGCTCCGGCTGCGACGAGGAGGGTTCCGTCACCGTGCCGGCTCCGCTGGAGGGCGGTGGGGTGGGGACACGGCGGAGTGTCGGCAGCGCCCCAGCAACCACCGACCGGCATCACCACCACCGCACACGCGCAGCCCGACCCAGCCCCGCCGGCGCTTGAGGCGCGGGGTCCGGGGCAGCGCCCCGGCAACCACCGGCCCGCACCGTTCCGCCGAGCCGCGCAGCGACCCGGCATGATCGAGGCGTGATCACCACCCTCGCCGTCGAGAACTACCGCTCCCTCCGCCGCCTGATCGTCCCCCTCGGCCGGCTCACCGTCGTCACGGGAGCCAACGGCACGGGCAAGTCCAGCCTCTACCGCTCCCTGCGACTCCTCGCCGACTCCGCCCGCGGCGGCGCGATCGCCGCCCTCGCCCGGGAGGGCGGGCTTCCCTCCACCCTGTGGGCCGGCCCGGAAAAGCTGGGTCGGGCCGTGCGCGAGGGGCACCAGCCCCTCCAGGGCACGGTCCGCAGCGAACCGGTCAGTCTCCGCCTGGGTTTCTCGGGCGACGAGTTCGGCTATGCGGTGGACTTCGGACACCCGGTGCCGGTCGCGGGCTCCCTCTTCTCCCTCGACCCCGAGATCAAGCGCGAGTGCACCTGGTCGGGGCCCGTCCTGCGCCCCGCGGCGATCCTGTCCGACCGTTCGGGGCCCGCCGTACGGACCCGCACCGCGGACGGCGGCTGGCACCGTACGCAGAACGCCCTGCGCCCCTACGACTCCATGCTCAGCGAACTCGCCGACCCCCAACTGGCCCCCGACCTCCTCGCCCTGCGCGAGCTGATGCGGTCCTGGCGGTTCTACGACCACGTCCGCACCGACGCCGCCGCCCCGGCCCGGATCCCGCGGATCGGCACCCGTACGCCGGTGCTCGGCGCCGACGGCTCCGACCTGCCCGCCGCACTGCAGACGATCCGCGAGACCGGGGACGCGGCAGCACTGGACGAGGCGGTGTCCGCGGCCTTCCCCGGCAGCCGGATCTCCATCAGTGATCGCGACGGCCGCTTCGCGTTGGAACTGCACCAGCACGGCCTGCTGCGCCCGCTGGGCGCGGCCGAGCTCTCCGACGGGACCTTGCGCTACCTGCTCTGGACCGCGGCCCTGCTGACGCCGCGGCCGCCGGCGCTGATGGTCCTCAACGAGCCGGAGACCAGCCTCCACCCGGACCTGCTGGCCCCGCTCGCGGACCTGATCCTGACCGCCGCCCGGGACACGCAGACGGTGGTCGTCACCCATGCGGAGCCGTTGGCCGAGGCGCTGGCTGCGGGCACCCGCCGGCACCGGGTGGACCTGCGCACGGTCGAACTGGTCAAGGATTTCGGCCGGACCGAAGTGGCCGGCCGCGAGGGCCCCCTCGACGAGCCCCTCTGGTACTGGCCCAAGCGCTGATCGCGCGGGGCCGGCAGAGCAGGGCACCGCCTCCGAACCCGGGTCTTCGCCGCACCGGGCGAAACACGGCCACGGTGCGGCGGAGTCGCGGTGCCGGGGGTCTCCTCGGCTCGGCGGGTGCCGCATGTCGCGGCCATACCCGGCGGTGACGCCTCGTCCTGCGCGGGACACCCCCTGCCCGTCCCCGCCCGCATCCGCGAGCCGGATCGGGCGGCGGCGTGCGCTCCTGTGGCACTTCGGCAGAATTGCCCCTGGACACTCCCCGAGTGCGCCCTACCGCACTCTTCCCCCAGCGAGCACAATCGCCGTGACGACTCACATCGAACGTGAGGGAGGGAGCGCGTGCGCGATCAGGTGCGCACAGCGGACGGGCGCGCTCTGACCGTGGAGCGCTGGGGCGATCCGGAGGGCAAGCCCGTCTTCCTGCTCCACGGCATGCCCGGCAGCCGCCTGGGCCCGGCCCCCCGGGGCATGGTCCTCTACCAGCGCCGGATGCAGCTCATCGCCTACGACAGACCCGGCTACGGCGACTCCGACCGCCATCCGGGCCGCACCGTCGCCGACGTGGCCCATGACGTGGCCGCCGTCGCCGACGCCCTCGGCCTGGACCGGTTCGCCGTGGCCGGCCGCTCCGGCGGCGCCGCCGGCGCCCTCGCCTGCGCCGCCCTGCTGCCGGACCGGGTCACCCGTACCGCGGCGATGGTCGGGCTGGCTCCCCGGGACGCGGAGGACCTGGACTGGTTCGCCGGGATGGCCGCATCGAACGTCAAGGAGTACACCACCGCCTCCACCGATCCCGAGGAGCTGGCCGCCCGGCTGATCCCGCGCGCCGACGGCATCCGCAAGGATCCGGGGCGGCTGCTGGACGAGCTGCGCCGGGAGCTGACCGACAACGACCGCATGATCGTCTCCGATGCCGGGCTACGGTCGATGCTGCTGCGGAACTACCGCGAGGGACTGCGTCGTTCGGCGTACGGATGGATCGACGACGTCCTCGCCTTCAGCCGCCCCTGGGGTTTCGACCCGGCCGACATCCGCTGCCCGGTGCTGATCTGGCACGGGGAGCTCGACGTGTTCTCCCCCGTGGGCCACTCCCGCTGGCTGGCACGCCGGATCCCCGGGGCGACCACCACGATCGAGCCGGCCGCCGCGCACTTCGCGGCCCTGCGCGCCCTGCCCGACGTGCTGAACTGGCTGCTGCGCGACCTGCCCGCGCCGCCGCTCAGCGAACAGCAGCCGGCGTAGGGGGCGTTCGGCTGTCCGGTCACACCTCTCGGAGCACTCCGTCCCGCCGCCGTCCGGGGTTCGGCCCCGGTGCACACACCCGTCTGCAGAGCCCCTTGCCGCGCGAGCACCCTGCGCCCCTGCCTCCTACCCGCCGGCGGGGCCGGGCCACCGCGACGGAAGACCCGGTCGGTCGGCCGCGGCCTCGCCGCCCTCCGCGCCGTCCGGCACCCCTCCGTCCCGCCCTGCACCCCTCCGTCCCGCCCGGCACCCTTGTGTCCCGTCCGGCCGGACCACCCGTCCTTCCCCGCCCCGGGGGCGGAGCGGCTGCGGACCGCTCGCGGGGCGACCCGGGACCTCGGCCGCACGGCCCCCGGCACGGGTCCGGGAGAAATGGATCTTGCCGTCCGGCGAACGGCCGAATAAGCCACCTCGGGAAATGCGCCGCACTCGCTATAGAACGGTTGACCAGGCGTCATGTCTCGGTTGCCAATGGGGTGTGGCCGAGTAAAGTCCACGCTTGACGGCAGCGTGTCGCTGCTGTCGCCACATGGCCATTCCACATGACTTCCCCGAGGACGGTGTCGTGAACACTTCCGCAACCCCCCCGACCAGCACGGTCAAGGCCCGCCGGGTCCCGCTCGCGAAGATCGACGTCGAGACCGCGTCGGCGGCCGCGACGCTCGGTCGCGTGCTGCCGGCCGAATACGGCCGTCCGGTTCAGGCACCGATCTTCAACTCCGCTCTCTGAGACGGAGCGAGAGCCCTAGACTGGCGGAATGACCGGCCTGATCGCATTTCGCGAGATCGTCCTGAAAGTTCACAGCAGATGCGATCTCGCTTGTGATCATTGCTACGTCTACGAACACGCTGATCAGAGCTGGCGAGCCCGGCCGAAAGTGATCTCCCCCGAGGTTGTCGCGCAAACGGCATCCCGGCTCGCCGAACATGCCCGTGACCATGCTCTCCCCTCCGTCACGGTGATTCTCCACGGAGGGGAACCCCTGTTGGCGGGCACGGCCCGGCTCCGACTCGTCTGCGAGGAGTTCAGCCGGGCGCTCACCGGGATCGCCGCCCTCGACCTGCGGATCCACACCAACGGGCTCCAGCTCACCACCCTTTACCTCGACCTCTTCGCCGAGTTCGGCGTCCGGGTCGGCGTCTCCCTCGACGGGGACCGCGCCGCCAACGACCGTCACCGCCGCTTCGCGGACGGCCGTACGAGCCACCCCCTGGTCCTCGCCGCCGTCGCACTGCTGCGCTCGGCGCCCTACCGCCACCTCTACCAGGGGCTGCTCTGCACCGTGGACGTGGCCAACGACCCCGTCGCCGTGCTCGACGCGCTCGTCGAACTCGACCCGCCGCGGGTGGACTTCCTCCTCCCGCACGCGACGTGGGAGACACCCCCCGTCCGGCCCGACGACGCCCCCGACGCCTACGCCCGCTGGCTCCTGCGGGTCTTCGACCACTGGGAGCGGCTCGGGCGCCCGGTGCCCGTGCGGCTCTTCGAGTCCCTCCTGTCCACCCTGCGCGGCGGCCCCAGCCTCACCGAGTCGCTCGGCCTCGCCCCCACCGACCTCGTCGTCGTCGAGACCGACGGGAGCCTGGAGCAGGTGGACTCCCTCAAGAGCGCCTTCGAGGGGGCCGCGGCCACCGGGTTCAACGTCTTCGACCACACCTTCGACCGGGTCGCGGCCCATCCCGGGGTCCGGGCCCGGCAGCTGGGCCTGGCGGGCGTCAGCGACGCGTGCCGCCGCTGCCCCGTCGTACGCTCGTGCGGGGGCGGGCTCTACACCCACCGGTACCGCGACCGCAACGGCTTCGACAACCCCTCCGTGTACTGCACCGACCTGCGCGAACTCGTGGACGGGGTCGAGGGCCGCACGGCGCACCGGGAGACCGCTGCCCAGCTGTCCGACCCGGCCGAACTGGCCCGCTCCCAGCAGGAGCTGACCCGGATCCTGCTGGCCCGGCTGAACGCCGACCTGGCCGGCGACCCCGAATGGGCGCACGCCTGGGAGCTGGTGGCCGCGGTGGAGCGGACCGGGGATGCGGGAGCCGACGCCCTGGACGCCGTACTGGACCACCCCTTCACCCGGACCTGGGTGCTGGCGGCCCTGGACGCCGCGCGCGAGGGCCGCCCCGGCGGCCCGGAGGCGGCCCGCCGGCTCACCGCGTTGGCGGCCGCGGCCGTGCTGCGCGGCGGGCTGGACCTGCCCGCCGAGGTGGCCTACCGGGACGGCGAGGTGTACCTGCCGACGCTCGGGCTGCTGCGGCTCGGGGAGCCGGGCACCGAGGGCCGGGCCTCGCTGCGCGTCACCGGCGAGGGGTATGCCGTACGGGACGGCCGCTCCGAGCACCGCTTCGGCCCGGCGGCGGGCGACGCACGCTGGCAGCCCGTGCGCACCTGGTCGCCCGGCCCGGAGGCGGCGCCGGTGGCGCTGGAGGACCTCGATCCGTACCGCAACTGCTTCCCCCGGCCGCCCAGGCTCCGGCTCGGCGCCGGCGAGGCCGAGGAATGGCGGGGCAGGCTCGGCCGCGCCTGGGCACTGCTGCACGAGGCCGTGCCCGGGTTCGCCCGGGCGGCGGCGGCCGGGCTGACCACGGTGACCCCGCTCGCGGGCGGTCCGCGGGCCGGCGGCTGGGGCGAGGCGGGCCGCAGCGGGCCGGGGGCGCTCGGGGTGCCGTACGCGGCGGGCGTACGGGAGACCGCGCTGGCGCTGCTGACCGGGCGGCGGCGGACATGGCTGCGGGCCCTGACCGAGGTGACCGACCTGTACGCGCTGGACGGGCAGTGGCAGCACCCGTCGCCGTGGCGGTCGCGGCCGGTGCCGGTGTCGCGGCTGCTGGCCGATGTGCACGAGCGGGTGGCGGTGGAGGCGTACCGGCGGGCGACGACGGGCCCCGAGGCGGGCGGCTCGGAGCGCATCCACCGGGCCCTGGACCGCCTCTCGGCGGCGGCCGAGCTGACGGTCACCGGCAAGCGCCTGGTGGCGGAGCTGCGCTACGAGCTGAAGGCGGTGGACGCGTGAGCGGCCACTCCCCCGCGCCGGCGGGAGCGGGCCCCGGCCGGGGTCGGCGGGGCGCGGGCGCCCTGCAGCTCGCGGTGCAGCTGCGGCTGCTCGGGGTGCGGCCGGGGATGCGACTCCTGGTGCACGCCGCCCTGGGCCGCACCGGGCTGCGCGCCGAGCAGCTGCGCGACGCCCTGACGGGGGTGCTGGGGCCGCACGGCACCCTGGTGGTGCCCGCGTTCACCCCGGAGAACTCCCGGACCTCCAGCGCCCATCTGGAGCGGACCGCCGGGATGGACGAGGCCGAGGTGCGGGCCTTCGTCGAGCGGATGCCCGCCTTCGACCCGGCGAGCACCCCCAGTCAGGGCATGGGCTCCCTGGCGGAGGCCGTCCGCACGGCGCCGGGGGCGGCGCGGAGCTCCCATCCGCAGACCTCTTTCGCCGCGCTCGGGGCGGACGCGGAGCGGCTTTGCGCCGGGCACCGCCTGGAATGCCACCTCGGCGAGGAGTCGCCCCTGGGAAAGCTGTGCTGGGAGGGCGGACAGGTACTCATGATCAATGTGGGGTTTTCCGTCTGCACCGCTTTCCATCTCGCGGAGTATCGAATTCCGAAGCCCCCCTTGCGCATGTACGAGTGTGTGGTGAAGGTGAACCTTCCGGAGGGGCGGCAGGGGTCCGGCCAGGAGGGGGAGTGGACCGCGTACGAGGACGTCGCGCTGGACGACGGTGATTTCACGGAGATCGGCAGGGCGTTCCCGGATGCGCGGGTGCGCAGGGGGCGGGTCGCGGGGGTGTCGACCATGCTCTTCTCGGTCGCGGACGCCGTTGATCACGCCCTGGAGTGGATGACCGAAAACCGACGCTGATTGACTGAACGATGAGGGGATGTGGCGAAGCAGCTCCGGAATGATGTTTCTTCGCTCGCAGCTTCGGGACGGGGGGCGTGTGCCCGCATCAGTGCAGCCGTATTTTTTTCTCAGTTATGCGCATACACCGAGATTCGGGGCCGGGGGGCCCGATCCCGACATGTGGGTGGAGCGCCTGTTCCGTGATCTCTGCAGCCATGTCATGGCGCTGACGGATCTGCCCGCCGGGGCCGAAGCCGGCTTCATGGACCGGGAGATACGCAGCGGCGAGGGCTGGTCGGAGCGGCTGGGTGCGGCACTCGCCACCTGCCGGGTCTTCGTGCCGCTGTTCTCGCCGCGGTACTTCGCCAGTGAGATGTGCGGCAAGGAGTGGTATGCGTTCGCGCAGCGGGCGATCCACCAGGGGGCGCTGAGCAACCAGCCGGCCGAGGCCATCGTGCCCGCCCTGTGGGTGCCGGTCCCCCCGACCCAACTCCCGGGTCCCGCCGAGCGGTTGCAGTTCAACCACAACACCTTCGGCGAGCGCTACGTCACCGACGGGCTGTACGGGCTGATCAAGCTGCGGGGGTACGCCGAGCAGTACGAGCGCGCCGTGTACGAGCTGGCCAAGCGCATCGTCCGGGTCGCCGAGACCGTCCGCCTCGAACCCGTCCGGCCGCTGGACTACCGGGGCGTGCCGAGCGCCTTCGGGCCCACCGGCAGCAGTCCCGCCCGCAGCCTGCACGTGACCGTGGCCGCCGCGTCCCGGCACGATCTGCCGGACGGCCGCAGTCCCGAGTACTACGGGGACAGTGCACTGGAGTGGAATCCCTACCACCCGGTGGCGCAGCGGCCCATCGCCTACGTCGCCGAGGACCTGGTCAAGAACCTCAACTACCAGACCAGCCTGGGCTCCTTCGACGACGAGGCCGGGCACTACGACAGCAAGCAGCCGCCGACCCGGCCGGAGATCCTGCTCGTGGACCGCTGGGTCGTGGAGGACGAGCACCGGCGCCAGCGGCTGGCCGCCTTCGACCAGGAGTCCCGGCCGTGGGTCAACGTGGTCGTGCCGTGGAACCGCTACGACCACCAGAGCCGCGCGAAGGAGACCGAGCTGGCGCGGCGGCTGGAGGAGACCCTGCCCGTCAAGATGGGCCAGGGCCGGGCCGCCTGCCGGGCGGCCGCCAACGGGGTGGCGAACATGGAGACCCTCGGCCAGATCCTGCCGCAGGTGGTCGAGGCCGCGGCGCAGCAGTTCCTCAGGCACGCCCAGGTCTATCTGCCGGCCGGCAGCACCCACACCGAGCGGCCGCGGCTGCTCGGGCCGATGGGCATGAACGGGCCTCCGGTCCCGCCGCCGGCCCCCTTCCCGCCCGACACGCTCGGCGGCCACAACGACGGCAACGACAACGACACCGACCGGGGGGACGCGGATGACAGCGAGTCGTGACAGCAGGGACGGCCGTGACGGACGCATCGTCACCTTCTACTCGTACAAGGGCGGCACGGGCCGCACGATGGCGCTGGCCAACACCGCCTGGATCCTGGCGGCGAACGGCAAGCGGGTCCTGGCCGTGGACTGGGACCTGGAGGCCCCGGGCCTGCACCGCTTCTTCCACCCCTTCCTGGACCCGTCGACGCTGGGGGCCACCACCGGGGTCATCGACCTGATCAGCGAGTACGCCTGGGCCGCCACCAGTCCGGTGGCGCGCCCCGACGACTGGCACAAGGACTACGCGCGGATCCAGCCGCACGCCGTCTCGCTCACTCCGGAGACGCTGGGCTGGGAGTTCCCCGACGGCGGCACCCTGGACTTCGTCTCGGCGGGCCGGCAGAACCGCGAGTACTCCGCGACCGTGTCCACCTTCGACTGGGACAACTTCTACGACCGGCTCGGCGGCGGCCTCTTCTTCGACGCCTTACGCGCCGACATGAAGAGCAACTACGACTACGTCCTGATCGACAGCCGCACCGGCCTGTCCGACATCGCGGACATCTGCACCGTGCACCTGCCGGACGTCCTCGTGGACTGCTTCACCCTCTCCGACCAGTCCATCGACGGCGCCGCTTCCGTCGCCCGGCAGATCGACGAGCGGTTCAACGACCGCGGGATCAAGATCTATCCGGTGCCGATGCGGATCGACGAGGGCGAGAAGGAGAAGGCGGACGCGGGCCGGGCGCTGGCACGGCTGAAGTTCGACCGGTTCCCTGGAGGCCTGGTCGGGGACGAGCTGACCTCCTACTGGGGCGCGGTGGAGATCCCGTACCGGCCCTACTACGCGTACGAGGAGACGCTGGCCACCTTCGGCGACGAGGCGGGGCTGACCAATTCCCTGCTCTCCGCCTTCGAGCGGCTGACGTCCGTGGTCACCGAGGGCGAGGTCACCTCCATGCCGGCCATCGGCGAGGAGGTCCGGCTGCGCATCCGGGACGCCTTCACCCGCCGCCGCCCGGCGCTGCCGGCGGACCTGTTCCTGTCCTATGTGGCGGAGAACCGCATGTGGGCCGACTGGATCGAGTCGGTGCTCACGCGGGCCGGTTTCCGGGTGGTGCCCAAGGATGTGTCGGCCGAGCGGCCGGCGGCGGGCGCACCGGCCTCCGCCGGGGACACCCTGGGCGGCGGCACGGGCATCAGCATCGACACCGCCGCCCGGACGGTGGTGCTGCTGTCCACGGCGTACCTGAAGTCCGCGCGTGCCGTGGACGTGTGGGAGCGGGCGGCCGCCGAGGACCCGACGGGGGGCCGGCGCCAGCTGGTGCCGCTGAGGGTGGGTGACGTACGGCTGTCCACGCCGTACATCGACCGCAATCCGGTGGACCTCTTCCGGCTCGACGAGGTGCATGCGACGGCCGCCCTGCTGCGCGCGGTGGAACGGCCGATGGCGCTGCCCGACAGTGTGGCGAGCGCCTCGCAGCCCGGTCCGCGTTTCCCGGGAACCGTGCCGAAGATCTGGAACGCCCCGCCCCGCAACCCCGGTTTCACCGGCCGCAGCATCGTGCTGGAGCGGATGCGCGACCAGCTCGGCGGCGGCATGGCGGTGGTGCTGCCGCAGCCGCAGACGCTGTTCGGTCTCGGCGGTGTCGGCAAGACCCAGGTCGCGCTGGAGTACGTGCACCGGTTCATGGCCGACTACGACCTGGTGTGGTGGATCTCCTCGGAGCAGACCGACGACGTGGTCGCGGCGCTCGCGGAGCTCGCCGTCCGCCTGGGCGCGCAGACCGGCGAGGACATGGCGGCGGCCTCGCAGGAGGCGATCGACCTGCTGCGGCGCGGGGTGCCGTCCTCCCGCTGGCTGCTGGTCTTCGACAACGCCGACGATCCCGAGGCCCTCAAGCGGTTCTTCCCGCCGGGCGGTCCGGGCCACGTGCTGGTGACCTCCCGCAACCAGTCCTGGTCGCAGTACGGCGACGCGCTCCCGGTGGACGTCTTCCTGCGGGAGGAGTCCATCGAGCACCTCCAGCGCCGGGCCCCCGGGCTGAGCAAGGAGGACGCCGAGCAGGTGGCGATCGCGGTGGGCGACCTGCCGCTGGCCGTCGAGCAGGCGGGTGCCTGGATCGCGGAGACCGCGACTCCGGTGGCCACGTACATCGAGCAGCTGGCCCAGCAGGCGGCGAGCGTCCTGGGGCTGAACCAGCCCCCCGGATATCCGGAGCCGGTGGCCGCCACCTGGAACATCTCCATAGAACGGCTCCAGTCGCGGTCCCCGGCGGCCGTGCGGCTGCTGCAGCTGTGCGCCTTCCTGGCGCCGGAGCCGATCTCGGCGAACCTGCTGTACAGCAAGGAGATGATCGACGCCCTCAAGCCGTACGACGCCTCCCTCCAGGAGAAGCTGGTGCTGGGGCGGGTCATCCGGGAGATCGGCCGGTTCGCGCTGGCCAAGGTCGACCAGGTCAGCAACAGCATCCAGGTGCACCGGCTGGTGCAGGCGGTGATCCGCTCGCAGATGCCGGAGGAGGACCAGCGGGAGGCCCGGCACGCCGTGCACCGGATCCTGGCCGGTGCACGGCCGGACGACGACGAGCCGATCGACAACCCGGAGACGTGGCCGCGGTTCAACACCATCTGGTCGCACCTCACCCCGTCCGAGGCCCGGTACTGCAAGGAGCCGGAGACGCGCCGGCTGCTGATCGACCGGGTCCGCTACCTGTGGAAGCGCGGCGACTTCAAGGCCGCCTACCAGCTCGGCGAGGAGCTGCGCGAGGCCTGGAAGGAGATGCTGGGCAACGACGACCTCCAGTACCTGTACCTGCGGTTCCACCTGTCGAACATCCTGCGCTCGCAGGGCCGGTTCGTGGAGGCGAAGGAGCTCGACGAGGTCACGCTGGAGCGGCAGAAGGCGGTGCTCGGACCGTCCCACCCGCACACCTACATGACCATGAGCGGTCTGGCCAACACCCTGGGCGCGCTGGGCGACTACGGGCAGGCGATGGAGCTGGCGACCGACGCGCACGAGGGGTTCAGCCAGATCTTCCACGAGGCGCACCCGCGGACGCTGGCGGCGGCGAACAACCTGGCGCTGAACCTGCGGCTGGTGGGCCAGTACACCAGGGCCCGCGAGATCGACCAGGAGGTGTACGACCTGCGTACGGAGGTGCTCGGCCCGGAGCACCCGTACACCCTGTCCTCCGCGCAGAACCTGGCTCGCGACCTGCGCGAGGTGGGCCGGTACGAGGACTCGGTGCAGCTGCTGAGCCGGACGTACGACATCTACAAGCGGACGCTGGGCCGGGCGTTCCCGGGCACCCTGTCGGCCGCGAAGAACCTGGCGGTATCACTGCGCCGGGCCGGCCAGCTGGAGGACGCGCTGCGGCTGACCACGGCCACTCGGGCCCGCTATCGGGCGAAGTACACCTCGGTCAACCCGGACCTGCTGTCCTGCGAACTGAACCTGGCTTCCGACCTGTTCGCCACCGGGGACCCGGGCGGGGCGCGGGAGCTGGCGCAGGAGGTGGTGGACGAGTACATGAAGGTGCCGGGCGAGCGGCACCCGTACACGCTGGCGGCCGTGAACAACCTGGCGGTCTTCCACTGGGGGACGGGCGCGGCGGAGCCGGCGGAGGCGATGCTGCGGCAGACGATCCGGCTGATGCGGGACGTCCTGGGCGACAACCACCCGCACACGGTCTTCGCCCACCTCAACCTGGCGAACGCCCGGGCCGACCTGGGTGACCCGGAGGGGGCCCTGGAGCTGGAGCGGCTCGCCGTGCTGCGGTTGCGCGAGGCGCTCGGGGCGCATCACCCGGAGACGCTGGCGAGCAGTTCCAACATGGCGATCAGCCTGGACTCGCTGGGCCGCAAGGAGGAGGCGGCCCGGCTGCGCGCCGAGGTGGTGTCCGAGTTGACGCGGCTGCTCGGGGAGGACCACAGCCTCACCCGGTACGCCCGTGACGAGCGGCGAATCCACCGGGACCTGGAGCCTCTCGCCGTGTGATCCGACGGGCGGCGGGGTCCACCGGCCCCCGCCGCCCGCCACCCGACATGAGGGGGGCATTGTGAGTGACAGCATGACCTTTCGGAACGAGGACCTGCCGGCCCTCTTCCACCACACGGACCAGGCGGCGGTCTCCCGGCAGCGGGAGTCCGTCCAGGCGACGAGGACCCAGCTGCTGCTGCTCGTGGTGGCGGCGGGGGCGGCGGCGCTGCCGCCGGGGCCCGGGATCGGCTCGGTGCACCTGTTCGGACTGCTGAGCGTGCTCGGCTACGCGGGGGTGCTGGGGGTGGGCATGCGGGCGACCCGGCGCCGGGCCCGCCCGCAGTGGCAGCTGAACCGCAGTGCGGCGGAGTTCATCAAGTCCCTGGCCTGGCGGTACGCGGTGCACGGGGCGCCGTTCGGCAGTGACGTGGCGGATCCGGCACAGGTGTACGGGACGCGGCTGGAGGCGGGTCTGGCCGAGCTGCGGAAGATGGGCTGGGAGGATCCGCGGACGGCCGGCGCCGTGCCGGAGGGCGCGGAGATCACCGGCGCGATGCACCGGCTGCGGGGCAAGAGCTACCACGTGCGGCGGGAGACGTACGTCCGGGACCGGCTGATCGAGCAGCGCAACTGGTACCGGCGGCGGACGGAGGTGTCGCGGCGGGCGACGCACCTGTGGTCGTGGACGATCGTCCTGCTGACCTGTCTGGCCCTGCTGTTCGCGCTGCTGAGGGCGTTCGGTTCTGGTCCGGGGGCGGGGCTGACGGGGCTGCTGAGCACGGCGGCGGCGGCCGGCATCGCGTGGAACGAGGTCCGCCGCCACCATCCGCTGATCGAGGCGCACACCCTGATCGAGCAGGACCTCGCGGCGATGATGGTGGTGATGCAGACGACCATCACCGAGTCGCAGTGGCCGTCGTCGGTGTACGAGACCGAGCGGTACGTCTCGCCGCAGCACACGGACTGGCTGGCCCGGCACAGCAGTTAGCACGGTCGTGGCGAGGGCGCGGAGGGCGTTCGAGGACGTGGGGGGCGTTCAAGGGCCCGTACGGCGCTTCGAAGCCGCAGCTCAGTCCCGGCAGACGCCCTCGCGCCACAGGACGGTGACGGGCTTGCCCAAGGACCGGGCGTAGGCCACGATCTCGGCGGTGCCGCCGTGCCCGCGGGCGGGCCGGCCGTCCCAGACGGCGACGAGCCGGTCGCAGGAGTCGGCGATGTAGGTGCCCGCGGCGTAGTAGGCCTCGTCCGTGGAGCGGGCGAAGTCCATGCGGATCTCCTGGGTGGCCCGCAGCCTGAGGCTCCGGTAGCGGTCGAGTGCCTCGGCGCCCTCGAAAGAGTCCTCGTAGTCGTCGCTGGGGATGACGACGGTGAGGTCGGCGCCGCATTCGAGCGCGACGGCGGCGAACAGCTGGTCCGCTCCGTCGGCGAGGCTGGAGAGCGCCTCCAGCGGTCCTTCGTGGCCGCCCAGTACGGCCCGCAGGCCGCTCTCCACATGTGCGAGCACCGACTCGGGGAGGGACCGGTGTCCGGTCACGCCGATGCGTTTCATGCAGGAACCTGCTTCCCCCGGGGACACGGCCGCCCTGGACATCCTCCCAGAAGGCGGGAGGACGTCCAGGGTGCCGACAGGGGCGCACGGGACACGGGTCAGTAGACGCTGACCCCGTAGGCGTTGAGGGCCTCGACCACGGGCTGGAAGAAGGTGGTGCCGCCCGAGGAGCAGTTGCCGCTGCCGCCGGAGGTGAGGCCGACGGCGCGGGTGCCGGAGTAGAGCGGGCCGCCGCTGTCGCCGGGCTCGGCGCACACGTTGGTGCGGATCATGCCGTAGACGATGTCGCCGCCGCCGTAGTTGACGGTGGCGTTCAGGCCGGTGACCCGGCCGCTGTGGGTGCCGGTGGTGGAGCCGCGGCGGGTCACGGACATGTTGACCGTGGCGTTCACGGCGCTGGTGATGTCCTGGCCGCCGACCGTCCCGGGTGGCGTGGGCGTGTTGCTGGCGTACTTGATGAGGCCGTAGTCGTTGTTCGGGAAGCTGGACCCGGCCGTGGAGCCGAGGACGTTCGTGCGGGCGGAGTTGGTCCACCAGGTCCCCGCGCCGTCGGTGCAGTGGCCGGCGGTCAGGGCGTAGTAGTTGGCTCCGCTGCGGACGTTGAAACCGAGGGAGCAGCGCCAGCTGTTGGCGTAGATGGCGTCGCCACCGGAGGCCAGTTTGGTGAGTTTGCCCGGGATGCGCTCGATGCGCAGGGCGCCGGCGTCGGTTCCGGCCTCGCGTTTGATTCTCGCGATGGCGGCGGCGGAGACGGTGGAGTCGGCGGAGACCACGAGGGTTCCGGTGGCGGGGTCGGCGTGCCAGGCGGTGCCCGCTACGTCGGCCCGCAGGACGGAGGCGCCGGCAGAGGCGAGCCGGTCGGCGCTGAATCCGCCGTCCTGGGGGTCCGCGCTCGCCGCGGTGGGTGCGGCGAGCGCTGCGGCGGCGGCCAGGCCGGTGGCCACCGCGAGCAGCCTGTTACGGGTGGTGCGCTTGATCCTCACTTCTCGTCCTCCTGGAGAGGTTCGGGGGCCCGGCGGTTGTGGGGGTGCCGGAGCCCGTGAGGCGCAGCCGGGGGCACGGCGGGCGCATGGACTTTGGCCGTGCCCCTGACAAGCGCTGTCGGGAGTGTCCTGTGGTCGGATACCGGTCGCAAGAGCGGCTTTCGGCCTCCGTCCGCCGCCTGTCGCCGTGCGGCGAGGGGGTGTTCCGGGGCGGTGGGACGGGCCGGGGAAACGGTCCGCCGGGGCGCGGTGGGGTGGCGCGGCGGAGCCCGGTCGGGCTCTGCGGCGGCCGCGCCCGGCGGGTCGGATATGCCGGTCCGCGGGCCGCGGAGCAGGCGGCGGCCGCGCCGGGCGGGCGTGGCGGGCGCCCGGCCCGGTCCGGGCGGGAAGGCGACGGCACCCGGCAGGGCGCCGCCCGGGCCGCGCCCGGGCCTGCGGCGTGCGCGGTCGCCGGCGTCGGCGGTCCGCGGCGCACGGCCGGCGGCTGCGGACCGGGCACCCGTCCGCACGGTGGCGCCGACCGCCCGCAGGGCGTGGCCAGCGCCCGCCGGTGCCGGTGCTCCTCCTCCGGTCGGCGGGGCCGGGGGGCTGCACCGTACGACGGAGCTGCGCCCGCGCACGGGGCGCGCGCGGGCGCGCCCGGGCCGGCGGCGGCGTCGGGTGCCGTGCGCCGCACGGCAGGTGGGGCTCCGCGGACCCGCCCGGGGCGCCGGAACGGCCGGAAGTCGACCTTCCGGGATGCCGGCCAGGCGGCCGCCGTCCGGCGCGCGGCGTCCGTACGGGGCGGACACGGCGGCCGCGGCCCCGTGCATGCGCCGAGCCCGCCGGGCCGCGTAGGGGTCGTCTGCGTCGTCGCTCATCCCGCTCAGCCCTTCCACGCGCGTCCGGCCGGGAATCCCCCCATAGGCCGTCCGGGCGCGTGGAACTGACGCGGAATCAGCCGGTCAGTCGCAGCAGCAGCCGCAGTTGCAGTCGCAGCAACCGCCGCCGCCGCCACCGCCGCCGCCGGAACCGCCCTCCGCCCCGCCGGCCGGGGAGGAGTTCGGGCGGCAGCAGTTGCAGCACTCGCAGGCGTCGCACCACGGGTCCCGCTTCTTGCGCGACCAGGGGCCCTCGTGTTCGGTGCAGCAGATCTGGCAGGTGCAGAAGAGCCCGATGGCCACGGCGCAGCCCGCCAGCAGGCCGCGGGGCTGCCGCTGCGGGTGCCGGCCGTCCCCGCCGAAGCCGCCGCCGAAACCGCCGCCTCCCCCGCCGAAGCCGCCGCCGTGTCCCCCGGGCGGCGGCCCCGCCGGGCCGCCGGGAGCCTGCGGGGTGTTCACGCCGTGCGGGCCGGCGCCGTAGGGGTTGCCGGCGTAGGGGTTGCCGGCGGACCCGTCGTACGGAGGGTTCGAGCCGTACGGGTTCGAGCCGTACGGGTCCGCCCCCGGGCCGGCCGAGGCGGTGGCCGTGTGGCCGCAGCTCATCGTCCCGAAGGCCCGGTCGACCGAGGTCCGCAGCTCGTGCACGAGCAGCCGGTGGGCGAGCCCCGCGTCGGCGAACTCCACCTCGGCCAGGGCCAGCCTGATGCCGTGCAGGGCGTCGTCGCAGAGCCTGCGGGCCTCTGCGCGCGAGGTGCCGGTGGCGGTGAGCGGGTTCCAGGCGCCCGCCGCGGCGTCGGCGGCCTGGTCCTCCACCGCGTCCAGCAGGTGCGCGAGGCGGCCGAAGTAGCGGCCGGCCTCGGCCAGCGCGGCGGCGTTGCCCGGTCGTCCGGCCAGCTGTGCGGTATGTGCGAAGGCGGCGGCGGTCGCGGTCTCCGTCGGCTCGGTCACCACGAGCACGCAGGTGCCGGGGCCGGCCAGCGTCTCGATGCCCGCCTGCCGTTCCACGGCGTCCACGAGCACCGCGGTGTCGAAGCCGAGGGAGGCGCCGGTGCGCGCACCGGCACGGTCCCAGCCGCGGGCCACCCTGCGCGCGGCGAGGGCGAGGGGGGCGCGGGCCAACAGACCGTCCCGGTCCGCCACGTGGTCGCGCACCTTCGCGGAGGCCAGGACCAGGGAGACGGCGGCGGCGAGCCGCGCGCCCTCGCCCTTGGCGACGGCCGCGGTGCGCATCCCGCGCAGCGGGCAGGGGCCGGCGGTGCGGCGGGAACCGGGCGCGGGACCGGACTGAGCCTCCGTCAGAACGGAGACGAGCAGCCCGTCATAGTTCGTGACGATCCGGGCGAACTGTCCGTGGTCCCCCCGAAGTGCCAGGCACAGCCCGCAGAGATGGGCCATCCACTCCGCCTTGAACCGCTCCCCGAGCCGGTGCGTGCAAGGTCTGACTATGCCGAACAAGCTGCTGCCCCCGTGAGTCGTACGCGTGCCTGTCCGGCATGGTATCGACCCGCGTCCGTCACCCGTACGTCCCCGTCGCCCACCCGTACGGCGGTGGTGGTCGTATTTTCACTCAGTCAGCAGTGGTAGCGACCAGGATCCTTGACGGTGCAACGGATGTTCTGCACCAGTACCGTCACGAAAACCCTGCGCGGCGACTATCCACTTGGCGCGTTGTCAGCATCATGGACGAGCATAGGGGCAGCGGAGAGAAAGACAGACTGACCGCGGTGAAAGGAGGCAGTCCATGGGTTCGGTGCGCAAGGCGAGTGCCTGGCTGGGTCTCGTGGAGGACGGCGACGACGAGCGCTACTACGACGACGACTACGCGGAGGCCGCCCACGGTTCCGTCGCGGGCCCCGGTGACCAGTGGGTGACCGACCCCCGGGTCAAGGTGGCCTCCGAATCGGCCGTCGAGCACGGTCGCCGGATCGCGACGGTCACCCCGGACGGCTTCCGCGACGCGCGCGGCATCGGGGAGCTGTTCCGCGACGGGGTCCCGGTGATCGTGAACCTGTCGTCGATGGACCCGACCGACGCCAAGCGCGTCGTCGACTTCGCGGCGGGGCTGACCTTCGGTCTGCGCGGTTCGATCGAGCGGGTGGCGACCAGGGTCTTCCTCCTGACCCCGGCCGACACCCAGATCGTGAGCGGTGAGCCCGGCGGCCGCTCGCGCGACTTCTTCAACCAGAGCTGAGCAGGGTTCTCACCGGAAGGCGTCGAGCCCGGTGAGCGCCTTGCCCAGCACCAGCTGGTGCATCTCGACGGTGCCCTCGTAGGTCAGCACCGATTCGAGGTTGGTGGCGTGCCGCATGACGGGGTAGTCCAGGGAGATCCCGTTGGCGCCGAGGACGGTCCGCGCGGTGCGGCAGATCTCGATGGCCTCGCGGACGTTGTTGAGCTTGCCGAAGCTGATCTGCTCCGGCCGAAGGGTGCCCGCGTCCATCCGCCGGCCCAGGTGGTGGGCGAGCAGGATGCCCTTGTGGAGCTCCAGGGCCATGTCGGCCAGCTTGGCCTGGGTGAGCTGGAAGCCGCCGATCGGCTTGCCGAACTGCTCCCGTGTCCTCGCGTAGTCGAGCGCGGCCTCGAAGCTGGCCCGCGCCGCGCCCATGGACCCCCAGATGATCCCGTACCGCGCGTGGCTGAGACAGCCGAGCGGCCCCTTGAGCCCGGTGACGAGCGGCAGCACGGCGTCGGCGGGCAGCCGTACGTCGTCCAGGATCAGCTCGCTGGTGACGCTGGCGCGCAGCGACCACTTGTGCTTCATCTCCGGCGCGGAGAAGCCGGGCGTGTCGGTGGGCACCGCGAAGCCGCGGATTCCGTCGTCGGTCTGCGCCCACACCACGGCCACCGATGCGACGGAGCCGTTGGTGATCCACATCTTGCGGCCGTTCAGCACCCAGTCCGTGCCGTCGCGCTTCGCGTGCGTCCGCATGGCCCCGGGGTCCGATCCCACGTCCGGCTCGGTCAGCCCGAAGCAGCCGATCAGCTCGCCCGCGGCCATGCCGGGCAGCCACCGCTGCTTCTGCTCCTCGGAGCCGTACTTCCAGATCGCGTACATGGCGAGCGAGCCCTGCACGGAGACGAGCGAGCGGATCCCGGAGTCGGCGGCCTCCAGCTCCAGGCAGGCCAGACCGTACTGCACGGCGCTGGCACCGGCGCAGCCGTAGCCCTCCAGGGACATCCCGAGCGCCCCGATGGCACCCAGCTCCCGGGCCAGCTCCCGGATCACGGGCAGTTCGCCGCTCTCGTACCACTGGGCGATGTGGGGCAGGACCCGGTCCGCGGCCCAGCCCCGGACGGTGTCCCGTACGGCGAGGTCCTCGGGCCCGAGGAGCTCGTCGAGCCCGAGCGGATCGGTGGGTACGAAGGACACGGGGCCTCCCGGCGGCCTGAGCAGGAACCTGGCGGCGCGAGTTTTTGCGCCCACCCGACGCTATTGGCCTGCGGCGGGCAAATCCAGCCCCACTTTCCGGCTCCTGCCGGCGGCGGAGTCAGCCGGCCTGTTCGACCGGGGTCGGTCGGGCCGCTTCCCCTTTGCCCTGCGCGGGCAGCCGCACCGGCTCGGCGGCGTCGCCCTGCCCCGCGCAGTCCATCGCCCGCGGCAGCTTCAGCGCCATCACCGCTCCTGCGAACAGCAGCGCCGCGCTCACGAGGAGTGTGACGTGCAGGCCGTGCACGAAGGAGTGCCGCGCCGCCGCGTACAGCGAGGCCCCGGCCGGGCCGCCGAGATCCGCGGCGATCTGGTACGCCTCGCCCAGTGAGTTCGCCGCGCCCGCCGAATCCGCCGCCGAGACCCCCGGCACCGAGACCAGCCCCGGCCGGTACGCCGCGTTCATCACACTGCCCAGCAGCGCGATGCCGATGCCCGCACCCAGCTGGTAGGAGGTCTCGCCGATCGAGGCCGCGCCGCCCGCGGTGTCGGCCGGCGCCTCGCTCAGCATCGACTCGTACGCGGCGAACAGCGTCGTCTGCAGCCCGAAGCCGAGCAGGACGAAGCCGACGGTGAGCAGCAGCGGCCGGTCCTGCTGGCCCATCAGCGTCAGCAGCAGCACGGCCAGGCCCGTCAGGACGAAGCCCAGCGACACCATGGTGCGCGGTCCGACCCGGGCCAGGGTGTAGGAGCCGGTGGCGCCCGCGGCCATGGCGGCGAAGGTCAGCGGCAGCAGCCGCAGGCCCGTCTCCAGCGGACTGAGGTGCAGCACCAACTGGAGGTACTGGACGGCGATCAGCTCCAGCCCCACCAGCGCGAGCATGGCGAGCACGATGCAGGCGACCGAGGTGGAGAAGGCGGCCCGCGAGAACATCCGCATGTCGATCAGCGGGTGCTCGCGCCGCTTCTGGCGCCGTACGAACAGCACGAGGAGCGCCGCGCCGAGCAGCAGCGGGACCAGCGCCCCGGCGTCGAGGAGGTGCCGTTCGGCGCCGAGCCGCTTGATCCCGAGGACCGAGCCGAGGACGCCGGCGGCGGCCATCAGCGCGCCGAGCACGTCCCACGGCCCGTCGGCGGAGCCGCGCGACTCCGGCAGCAGCCAGCGGCCGAGCGGCAGGATCAGCGCCATCAGCGGGATGTTGATCAGGAAGACCGAGCCCCACCAGAAGTGCTCGATCAGGAGGCCGCCGAGGACCGGGCCGCCGGCCGCGCCGATCGCGGCGACGGCGGTCCAGATGCCGATGGCCAGGGCCCGCTCGCGCCGGTCGGGGAAGACCTGGCGCAGGATCGACAGGGTGGCCGGCATGATCATGGCGCCGCCGACGCCGAGGAGGGCGCGCGCGGCGATGAGGACCTGGGCGTTGTCGGCGAGGGCCGCCATCGCGGAAGCCGCGCCGAAGAGTCCGTAGCCGAGGAGCAGGATGCGCCGGCGGCCGACCCGGTCCCCGAGGGTGCCGAAGAGGATCAGCAGGGAGGCGCAGACGAGCGGGTAGGCGTCGACGACCCAGAGCAGCTCGATGGGGCCGGGCCGCAGGTCCTCCGTGACGGACGGGACCGCGACGTGCAGGATCGTCGCGTCGAGCGCGACGAGGACCAGGCTGACGCAGAGAACCGCCAGGACGACCCAGCGGTTGCCGCCGCCGGAGACCGTACCCAGCCGCTGCCAGGGCGAAGGGGTCCCGGCCGTGGCCGCGTTCGTCCCCGCCATGCATGTACCTCCCAGGTGATCCCTCGCGCTCGGTGGACCAGCGTCTTGTGGAGCCGCGAGGGGTGGTGCTTCCTTCACGACGTCCGACGGGGTCCGGCATCGACACGCGAGTGAACGGTCAGCGTACGCGAGTTCGCGTGCCCGGCACGTGGCCAAGCTCTCATCCCGGCGGCGCCCCCCGTGTGGTGTGTGCCACTCCCCCGCCCCGACACCTCCCCCGGTGTACACGCCCGCTCACGGTGCGTGGTTCTCGGTCCGGCCGGGGTCGGACGCCGGACGATAATCATGCCGTGGAAGATCTTGGATTTCGTCGGGCCGCGCCCGCGCTGGCCGTCTTCGCGGCGGTCCGGCTGCTGGGGCTGACCGTGCTCGCGGTGTGGGGGGCAGTGGCGGGCAGCAGCCCGCACACGCTGCTGTCGGCCCGGTGGGACTCCCTCTGGTACGCCCGGATCGCCGCCGAGGGCTACGGCTACGAGATCGCCCTGCCCAACGGCGACGTCCACTCGAACCTGGCGTTCTTCCCGCTGCTGCCGTGGCTGGAGCGGATGGTGTCGGCGGTGACCGGGTCGTCGTACGGTTCGGCGGGCCTGGTGGTGTCCGCGCTCGCCGGGGTCGCGGCGGCGTGGGGGATCTTCGCGGTCGCCGACCTGCTCCACGACCGCCGGACCGCGGTGTTCGCGGTGGCGGTCTGGGCGGCGCTGCCCGTCGGCATCGTGCAGTCGATGGCGTACAGCGAGGCACTGTTCACGGCGCTGGCGGCGTGGGCGCTGTACGCGGCCCTGCGCGGCCGGTGGGCGGCGGCGGGCCTGCTCGCCGCCGGGGCGGGGTTGACCCGGCCCGTCGGCGCGGCGGTCGTCGCCGCGGTGTGGGTGGCCGTCGTACTGGCCCGGCGGCGCGGGGAGCGGTCGTGGCGCATGGCCGTGGGCGCGCTGCTGGCTCCGGCGGGCGCGGCCGCGTACGTGCTGTGGGTGGGCGTGCGTACCGGGGGAGGTCTGCTCGGGTATCTGGACGTGCAGGCCGGTTGGGGCAACGGCTTCGACGGCGGCTGGGCCTTCGCCCGGTTCGTCGGGGAGAAACTGGGCTCGTCCGCCTGGCCGGCCGGGCTCGGGCTGATCGCGGGGGTCGCGCTGGTGCTGTGGCTGTACGCGTCCTGCGTGCGGCAGCGGCAGCCGGCACCGCTGCTCGTGTACGGCGGGATCGTCGTGGCGCTGGCGTTGTGCGCGTCGGGGTACTTCGGTTCCAAGCCGCGGCTGCTGCTGCCGGCCTTCCCCCTGATGCTGGTGCCGGCCGTGGCCCTCGCACGGTGGCGGAGGGGGCGCGCGGTGCTGGTGGTGGGCGCGTCCGCACTGGCCTCGGCGGTGTACGGGGCGTTCTGGTTGAACGGGTCGGGCCCGCCGTAGGCGCACGGGAAACGACCTGCGGCAATAAAGTCCGAATAAGCAGGCGGAGCAATTACCGGAAACCGGACGGGGAAGGATGCAACCCGCGTCGAAATACCGGGAATTAGGCCCCGTTGAGACCAACTCCACATCACATGGTCATCACAAACCCCGCGATTCGCCCGGGCCGACCGGCGCCGCGCGGTAACGTCGATTGAGTGCGTACCGACCAAATCCTGACCCGTCTGGAGCGGGTCTTCGCCCGGCTCGACCGGGAACCGGAGCGACCGGCTCATCTGCAGACCCCGCAGATGAGCCGGCACCGCGTCGTACTCCTGGGCTCGACCCTCGCGTTCTACCTCGCCATCGTGGTGGCCGTGCTGACCACCTCGTGGCTGGTCCGCCTCGACTGGCAGATCATGTTCTTCCGGCCCTACGAGCAGTGGCCGCAGCTGCACGCCTTCCTCGACTACCTGGTCGTGCTGGGCCAGCGCGGGCCCACCGCGGTCATGGTCGCCGCGTGGCTCGGCTGGCGCTCCTGGCGCCAGCACACCCTCCGCCCGCTGATCACCCTCGGTGTGGCGCTGCTGCTGCTCAACGTCACCGTCGGGTCCGTGAAGCTCGGCCTGGGCCGGCTGGGCCCGCACTACGCCACCGAGATCGGCTCGGCCGAACTCTTCGCGGGCGGGGATATATTCCCTTCCGGCCACACCGCCAACGCCGTGGTGACGTGGGGGATCCTGGCCTATCTGGCCTCCACCGTGGTCACCCGGCGGGTGCTGTCCGTGGTGTCCGCGGTCGTCTCGCTGAGCGTCGGCGCCACCACCGTGTACCTCGGCACGCACTGGGTCAGCGACGTCTTGCTGGGCTGGTCCGCGGGACTGCTGATCCTGCTGGCCCTGCCGTGGTTCGAGCCGCTCATCGCGCGCACCGAGGCGTACGTCTTCGACGTGCGCGAGATGCTGCGACGCCGGGCGGAGACCGGGCGGATGCCCGCCCCGGTCGTCTCCGCGCTCACCCCGCTGCTCTCCGCGGGCGGCAAGTGGCAGCTGACGCCCCTCCCGCAGGCCGGCGAGGAGCCGGCCGCGGTGCCCTCGACGGGCGGCGCCGCCGGCGGACACGCCCCGGCGCACCGCCCGGCCGGGCACCCGGCCAACCGGCCGCACCTGATCCGCTCCGAGCGGACCCCGGTCACCCCGGTCGGCAGCCGCCGGCCGGCGCACGCCGAGCGGGCCGGCGCGCGGGGCACCGCGGCCCGTCCGGTGGCCGGCGGCTGACGGCGGCGGCGGGGGCGGTACGCACCACCCACCCCCGCACCGCGAAGGCGGGCCGGGTCATCGACCCGGCCCGCCTTCGGCGTTCGTCAGCGCCGCGCCCGGACGTTCGTCCGTCCCGGGTCACGCTTGTGTCACAGAATATCTACAGCGGCCAATTGCTTTCCGGGCCGCGACACGCCCGGGGTGCAGGCGTATTCGAATTTCCGTCGAGAAGCGCAGAATTGCCGCAGGGCATTTCCACGGTCCCGCCGGGCAGGGCCGGCTGAATCCCCCTCAGGTCCGCTACATTTCCTTCACGTCTCCGGCCGCCACGGCCCGCCCCAGGAGATCTCTCAGGGCTCTCAGCCGGTCGCCGAGCTCGGGCGGCTCGACCACTTCGAACTCACAGCCGAGCAGCATGATGTGAATCACCAGGACGTCCAGGTTCACGGCGCCGGTGCGCAGCAGGCAGGTGTGCGCGTCGACCGGCTCCAGCACTCCGTCGCTCGGCCCGATGATCTGGGCCGCCTCCTGTTCGGAGATCTGCAGCCGGACCACGGCGCGGGCGGCGTACACCCACTGGGACACGCCCTCGGAGACGTAGGCGGCGAGGTCCTCGGCCGGAGGCCGGCGCGGGGTGAACCGCGGTCCGTGGGGCGGCCTGGGCTCGATCCGGTCGGCGCGGAAGGTCCGCCACGCCTCCCGGTCCAGGTCCCAGGCGACCAGGTACCAGCGCCGTTCCGTGCAGACGAGCCGGTGCGGTTCGACCGTGCGGCGGCTGACGCTGCCACCGTGGTCGCGGTACCCGAAGCGCAGCCGCTCGGCATCCCGGCAGACCGAGGCCAGCTCGGTCAGCACCGAGGCGTCCACGGTGGACCGCTGGGCCCCGCGCAGCATCGGCACGGTGAACTCGTTGAGGGCGGACACCCTCCGGCGCAGCCGGGACGGCAGGACCTGCTCCAGCTTCGCGAGGGCCCGTACGGAGGCCTCCCCGATCCCCTCGACGCCGTTGCCCGCGGCGGTGCGCAGGCCGACGGCGACGGCGACGGCCTCGTCGTCGTCCAGCAGCAGCGGCGGCAGCTCGGCCCCCGCTCCCAGCTGGTAGCCGCCGCCGGTCCCGGGACTTGCGTTCACCGGGTACCCCAGCTCCCGCAGCCGGTCGACGTCGCGGCGGACGGTACGGGCGGTGACGCCGAGCCGGTCGGCGAGGTCGGCCCCGGTCCATTCGCGGTGGGCCTGGAGCAGGGAGAGCAGGCGCAGCAGCCGTGCGGAGGTCTCGAGCATCCCCCGAGTCTGCCAGCGGACCGCGCCGCGCGAGGGGCAGCCAGTAGGGCCCCCTCCGCCGGCTACGGCCCGGACACCGGCACCGGTGTCGGCCCCGCCACCGGCACGGACCCGGGGTTCGCCGGCGTCGGGGGTGCCGGCGCGGGCGACGGCTTCGCCGCCGGCACGGGCACCGGCTTCGCCGGCGGCGGGGGTGCGGGGTCCGGGAGGGACAGGAGGGCGCCGACCGCGAGCGTCGCCGGGTCGGGCCCGACCGTCTGCCGGTTGGCCTCGTACAGCGCCTGCCAGCCGCCCTTCACCCGGCGCTCGCGCGCGATCGTGGCGAGCGTGTCCCCGGCCCGTACGGTGTGCATCCGCCCGGCGAGCCCGTACCGCTTCGAGCACACCGGCCACGCGTTCCACCCCTGCGCGGCGAGGACCTCCTGCGCCACCGTGATCTGCTGTCCGCGGTCCGCCAGGTCGGCCCTCGGCGCATGGGCCAGGCCGCCGTACTCCTCCCACGTCGGCTGCCGGAACTGCAGCCCCCCGTAGAAGCCGTTGCCGGTGTTGACCGCCCACCGCCCGCCGCTCTCGCAGTCGGCCACGCAGTCCCAGGGCCATTCGCCGCCCGGTCCGCAGTCCCCCGGTCCGCTCCCGATCACGCCCGGCGAGCCGGGGTGCGCGGCCCCGGCCGGGCCCGGCGCGGGCGGCGGGGGTGCCGCGGCTGCCGCCCCCTGGGGCGGTACGAGCGCCAGCACGACGGCTGCTGCGGCGGCGCGGGCGGCCCGGGGGATCCGGTGGTGGGGCATCGGGTCACGCTACGCAGCACGCGCCCCCGCTCCCGGGGCCGCCACGCGGCACGGCGCCGCGCCCCACCCGGTCGGCCGACCGACCCCCGCCCCCAAACGGCCACACCCGACCGGCAACTGCGCACAACGCGACACCAGTTGCCACACATGTGAAGCCCCGGTCGCACGGTTCACCCTTCCGGGCGCCCGGTTCGAATCCGTTCCCTCAAATGGCGTGACCCCGGCAGCGGCTCCCGCGTTGTGCCCGGCGAGCCGGGAGCCTCCCGGACCCGCACCTATGCCGAGGAGCCATCCCGTGCCGCGCATGCTCGACGTCAGTGATGAGGTACGTGCCGAGATCGGCGACGAAGAAGCCGACAGGCTGCTCGTCGGCGACGACGCGCCGCGCAGTTACGACTGCACCTCCTGCCGCACCCCGGGCGACCCGGAGAACGAGCGCACCAGCACGGTGCTGTTCGTCGGCGAGGAGACCGCCGTCCTCGCCTTCGCCCACGCCGCCTGCATCCCCTCGCAGGTCGTCTCCGTCTCCGAGGAGCAGCTCCAGGGCGCGGTCCGCAGCATCACCGGCGACAGCCCGGCCTCCGTCACGGACGCGGGGGCCGCGGCCGCGCCGCAGAACGTGCCCGGCGGCCAGGCCGTCCTCGGCATCACCAGCGGCCTGGTGCTGATCGGCGGCGAACTGCACCCCGCCCTGGTCGTCGAGCCGACCGCGCCCATCGCCCGTCCGGGCAGCGACGGCCCCGGGGACGACTTCCTGCCGCTGCTGATCGAGCAGGGCTTCATCCCGGTGACCGACACGTCCGAGCTGCCCACCCTCCTCGGCGGCTGGTCGGTCCTGCTCGCCGCCGGTCAGCTGCACGCCGTGCTGCAGCCGGGCACCGAGGGCGGCGGCCAGGTCGCCTGGTGGCAGGCGCACCAGGCGCTGTCGGTCACCGACGGCTGGCGCACGGCGGTCCAGAAGACCCAGCGCGTGCTCCTCTACGCCGCCCCGGTGGGCTCCATCGGCCAGCAGCCGCGCGAGGACCTGCTGCGTGACGCGTTGGACAAGGCTGCCGCCGCGGGCAAGCTCGTGGCCGCCGCGATGCCGCTGGCGGGGACGCCCGGCGCCTGATCCGGAGCGGTACCGAGAGCGTCCGCCCGGCCCCCGTGGAGGGGGCCGGGCGGCGTGCGCCGGGGGTGTGCGGTCCGTCCCGCACACCCCCGGCGATCTGTGTTTCCTCCCCCGTCACCCCGCATCCGCAGCGCGCCGGTTTCGTTGGCTGATACGTGCATCCATACGACTCCTCCCGCGCCCCGTCCCATCCGAGCACCGTCCCCGCCATGCGTCCCGTACGGGAGCGGGACAGCTCCCCGGCCGTCTCGCACACCCCGATCTACGACACGCTGTACTCGGAGTACCTGCGCGCCTTCCGGGCCCTGCCGGGAGACCGTACGGGCGAGGAGGACCTCGGCTTCACGGCCTTCTCCTACGGGGGCGGCTACACGGTCGGCTCGTACGCCGGCGGCTGGAGCGGTTCCAGTCCCGCGTGGCAGCGGGCGGACGGCTGGCAGCCCTCCTGCGGCCCGCAGGCCCCGTCCCCGACGCAGCCCCAGAGCCAGCCCGCCTACTCCTACGCCGGAGGCTCCGGATACGCCGAAGGGCGGCAGCACCAGACCGGGATGACGCACATCCCGGCGGCCCTGCCGCCCGCTCCGCGCCGGGGCTACTGACCCCGGACCGCCGCTGCTACTTCTTCTTCTTGTACTGGGCGCCGCGCTTCTCGCGCACCCGCACCGACATGTGGATCGGGGTGCCCTCGAAGCCGAACTCCTCGCGCAGGCGGCGCTCGATGAAGCGCCGGTAACCGTGCTCCAGGAAGCCCGAGGCGAACAGGACGAACCGCGGCGGCTTGCTCCCCGCCTGGGTACCGAACAGGATGCGGGGCTGCTTGCCGCCGCGGATCGGGTGCGGGTGGGCGGCGACGACCTCGCCGAGGAAGGCGTTCAGCCGGCCGGTGGGGACGCGCGTCTCCCAGCCGGCGAGGGCGGTCTCGATCGCCGGGACCAGCTTCTCCATGTGGCGGCCGGTGAGCGCGGAGACGTTCACGCGGGGGGCCCAGGAGACCTGCTGCATCTCGGTCTCGATCTCGCGCTCGAGGTAGTAGCGGCGCTCCTCGTCGAGCTCGTCCCACTTGTTGTAGGCGATCACGATCGCGCGGCCGGCATCGACGGCCATGGTGATGATGCGCTGGTCCTGGACGCTGATGGTCTCGGTGGTGTCGATCAGGATGACGGCCACCTCGGCCTTCTCCACGGCCGCCGCGGTGCGCAGCGAGGCGTAGTAGTCGGCTCCCTGCTGGAGGTGGACCTTCTTGCGGATGCCGGCGGTGTCGACGAACTTCCAGGTGACGCCACCGAGCTCGATGAGCTCGTCGACCGGGTCGCGGGTGGTGCCGGCCAGCTCGTTGACGACGACCCGGTTCTCCTTCGCGACCTTGTTGAGCAGCGAGGACTTGCCGACGTTCGGGCGGCCGATGAGCGCGATGCGGCGCGGGCCGCCCGGCGCGACCCCGCCGAAGGTCTGCTCGGGGGCCTCGGGCAGGACGTCGAGGACGGCGTCGAGCATGTCGCCGGTGCCGCGGCCGTGCAGCGAGGAGACGGGGTGCGGCATGCCGAGGCCCAGGGACCACAGGGAGGCCGCGTCGGCCTCGCCGCTCTGGCCGTCGACCTTGTTGGCGCACAGGACGACGGGCTTCTTCGCCTTGCGGAGCAGCTTGACGACGGCCTCGTCGCTGTCGGTGGCGCCGACCTTGGCGTCCACGACGAAGACGACCGCGTCGGCGGTCTCGATGGCGTACTCGGCCTGGGCGGCGACGGCCGCGTCGATGCCGAGGACGTCCTGCTCCCAGCCGCCGGTGTCGACGACCTTGAAGCGCCGGCCGGCCCATTCGGCCTCGTAGGTGACGCGGTCGCGGGTGACGCCGGGCTTGTCCTCGACGACCGCCTCGCGGCGGCCGATGATGCGGTTCACCAGGGTCGACTTGCCGACGTTGGGGCGGCCCACGACGGCGAGGACGGGCAGTGGGCCGTGGCCCGCCTCCTCGATGGCACCTTCGACCTCTTCGAGGTCGAAGCCCTCTTCCGCGGCGAGCTCCATGAACTCCGCGTACTCGGCATCGCCAAGCGCTCCGTGGTCGTGCTGGTCGTTCATGAAGTCCGTTCCTCGTCGTTCGTGGTGATCGGTGGTGCCCGCGCAGCGCGGTTCCACTACTGGGTCAAGTCTCGCTCAGCGCCCGGTCAGGCGCTTGGCGTCGGCCAGGTGGGCGGTCAGCCGGTCCTGGATGCGTACGGTGGCCAGGTCCAGCGCGGTACGGGTACGGCGGCCACTGCCGTCCCCGGCGTCGAAGGCCGAGCCGAAGACGACGTCGACCCGGCTCTTGAAGGGTGGCAGCCCGGGGACCAGCCTGCCACGGTCCTCGGCGCTGCCGAGGACGGCGACGGGCACGATGGGCGCGCCGCTGCGGACCGCGAAGTACGCGAGGCCCGCGCGCAGCGAGGCGAAGTCGCCCTCGCCCCTGGTGCCCTCGGGGAAGATCCCGAGGGCCCCGCCCTGGTCGAGCACGGCGAGGGCGCGGCCTATCGCCGCCCGGTCGGCGCCGGAGCGGTCGACCTTGACCTGTCCGATGCCGTCCAGGAAGGGGCCGAGCGGGCCCACGTACGCTTCCTTCTTGATCAGGAAGTGCAGGGGGCGGGGCGCGGTGCCCATCACCATGGGGCCGTCTATGTTGTGCGTGTGGTTCACGGCGAGGATGACGGGGCCCGAGGCGGGCACCTTCCAGGCGCCCAGGACGCGCGGCTTCCACAGCCCGTACATGAGGCCGATGCCGATGCGCCTGCCGACCGCCGCACCCTTGAGGGAGGGCGTTCGGCTCACGTGCGGACCGCCCGCTTCTCCTCGACGAGGGTGACGACGCACTCGATCACCTGGTCGAGCGTGAGCTCGGTGGTGTCCACCTCGACGGCGTCGTCGGCCTTGGCCAGCGGCGAGGTCTTGCGACCGGAGTCGGCGGCGTCGCGCTTGATCAGCGCGGCCTTGGTGGCCGCGAGGTCGGCGGCCTCCTTGCCGCGGAGCTCGCCGCTGCGCCGGGCGGCGCGCGCCTCGGCGGAGGCCGTCAGGAAGATCTTGAGGTCGGCGTCGGGCAGGACGGTGGTGCCGATGTCCCGGCCCTCGACGACGATCCCGTCCGCGTCCCGGGCCGCCTCGGCGGCGATGGAGCGCTGGAGCTCGGTGATCAGCGTGCGCACCTCGGGGACGGCGCTGACGGCGCTGACCCTGGAGGTGACCTCCTGGGTGCGGATGGGAGCTGCGGCGTCGAGGCCGTCCACGGTGATGGTGGGGGCGGCCGGGTCGGTGCCGGACACGATGGTGGGCTTGCCGGCGGCGACGGCGACGGCCTGCGCGTCGTCGGTGTCGACCCCGTTGGAGATCATCCACCAGGTGATGGCCCGGTACTGGGCACCGGTGTCCAGGTAGCGCAGCCCGAGCTTGGCGGCCACGGCCTTGGAGGTGCTGGACTTGCCCGTGCCGGAGGGACCGTCGATGGCGACGATCACGGCGGACGGAGCGGCGGTTTCCACGGTGCGGGCACCTTCCTGGTTGCGCGTACGTGTCCGGGCGCGGCAAAGCGCCCCTCTCCAAGGTTACCGGGCCCCGGCACCCCCCGGCCCCGCCCGCGCTTTCCGGCTACCGGCTGCGCAGCGCCCAGCCCCGTTCCCGCAGCTCGGCGGTGAGCCCGGCCACGGACCGCGGCTCCACCATGAGCTGGACCAGACCGGCCTGCTGGCCCGTGGCGTGCTCGATCCGCACGTCCTCGATGTTGACCCCGGCACGGCCCGCGTCGGCGAAGATCCGCGCCAGCTCGCCCGGCTGGTCGCTGATGAGGACGGCCACCGTCTCGTAGACCGTGGGTGCCGCTCCGTGCTTGCCCGGGACGCGGACCCGGCCGGCGTTGCCGCGGCGCAGGACGTCCTCGATGCCCGCGGCCCCGCCGCGCCGCTTCTCGACGTCGGCGGACTGCAGGCTGCGCAGCGCGTCGACGGTCTCCTCCAGGTCCGCCGCGATCCCGGCGAGGACGTCGGCGACCGGCCCCGGATTGGCGGAGAGGATCTCCACCCACATCCGCGGGTCGGAGGCCGCGATCCGCGTCACGTCGCGGATGCCCTGCCCGCAGAGCCGTACGGCGCTCTCGTCGGCCTCTTCCAGGCGGGCGGCGACCATGCTGGAGACGAGCTGCGGGGTGTGCGAGACGAGGGCGACGGCCCGGTCGTGCGCGTCCGCGTCCATCACCACCGGCACGGCGCGGGACAGGGCGACGAGTTCCAGGGCGAGGTTGAGCACCTCGTGGTCGGTGTCACGGGTCGGGGTGAGCACCCAGGGCCGTCCCTCGAAGAGGTCGGCGGTCGCGGCGAGCGGCCCCGACTGCTCCTTGCCCGCCATCGGGTGCGTGCCGATGTAGGCGGTGGCGTCGACGCCGAGGGCGGCCAGTTCCCGCCGCGGCCCGCCCTTGACGCTGGCCACGTCGACGTAGGCGCGGGCCGCGCCGCGGCCCATCAGGTCGGCCAGGGTCGCGGCCACGTGGGCGGGCGGGACGGCGACGATCGCCAGGTCGACCTGCTCCTGCGGGGGCTCGTCGGTGCCGGCTCCGAGGGCGGCGGCCGTGCGGACCCGGTCGGGGTCATGGTCGGCGAGGTGCACGGTGACCCCGCGGGCCGTGAGCGCGAGCGCGGCGGAGGTGCCGATCAGTCCGGTTCCGATGACGACGGCGGTTCTCACGGGGGCTCCACGGGTACGTGACGACAGGTTCTGACTCAGGGTAGCCAGACGGTACGCAACGGGGACCCGGCCGACCGCCCTGTGGGACGGCGGCCGGGCCCGCGCACGGACGACGGTCCGGTGCTTCCTCCCCCCGGCACCGCCCCCCTGCGGTAGAACGATCGGCATGATCTTCCACATCGTCCCGCTCGCCGACTGGACCGCCGCGCCGGAGCGCCCGTACGCCCCGCCGTCGCTGGACTCCGAGGGGTTCGTGCACTGCTCGGCGGACCGTGCGACGGCCCTGGGCATCGCCGACGCGCACTACCGCGCACAGCCGGGGACCCTGCTCGCGGTCGAGCTCGACGAGGACGTGCTGACCGCGGAGGTCCGCCGGGAAGGTGATTCCGGCGACCGTTTCCCCCATGTTTTCGGTCCGCTGAACCGGGACGCCGTGATCCGCGTGTGGGAGGTCGTACGCACACCTGGCGCACCCGCCTCACTGGCACCGTGGCAGCGAAGCTCGTGATTCGGGCGCGGCAGGCTTCTCCTGGGGCCCGCCGCACGTCAGGATGCTGCACGCCGATCCGCCACACAGCGAGGAGAGACTGATGAGCGATCCCACGCAGACCGTCCGGCGCAAGGTACTGGTGGCCGGCGCCGCCGCCCTGGCCGGCGGTGCGCTCACCGCCTGCGGTGGTGGCGGCGACGGCGGGAACACCGCGTCCGGCGAGCCGAACGGCGCCGCCACCCCGCCGCCCGGCTCCGCACCGGCCGCGACGCCCTCGGCGGGCGGCGCGGCCGGCGGGAAGGCCATCGCCAAGGCGGCGGACGTACCCGTGGGCGGCGGCAAGGTCCTCAAGGAGGAGAAGCTCGTCATCACGCAGCCCACGAAGGGCTCCTTCCGCTGCTTCACCGCGGTCTGCCCCCACCAGGGCTGCCTGGTGACCAAGGTGGAGGACAACACGATCGACTGCCCCTGCCACAACAGCGAGTTCAAGGCCACCGACGGTGCGGTGATCAAGGGGCCGGCCACCAAGGGGCTGGCCGAGAAGAAGATCACGGTCGCGGCGGACGGCAACATCACGCTCGCGTAGCGGGAGCGGTGCTCGCCGCCCTGCCGGCCTGCGAAAACAGCTCGGCAGGGCGGGCGTGCGCCGTCGTAGGCTTCCGGGATGGACGATCTGACGCTGGTACGGGACCACACGGTCTACCGGTGCGTGATGGGTTCCCGGGCGTTCGGGCTCGCGACGGAGACCAGCGACACCGACCTGCGCGGGGTCTATCTCGCGCCGACCCCGCTGTTCTGGCGGTTGGAGAAGCCGCCCCGCCACGTCGAGGGGCCCCGGGAGGAGGAGTTCTCCTGGGAGCTGGAACGCTTCTGCGAACTCGCCCTGCGGGCCAACCCGAACATCCTGGAGTGCCTGCACTCCCCCCTGGTGGACCACCTCACACCGGTCGGCGAGGAACTGCTCGCGCTGCGCGGGGCCTTCCTGTCCCGCCGCGCCCACACCAGCTTCGGCCGGTACGCGGCCTCCCAGCACGGCAAGCTCGTCGCGGACGTCCGCGTCCACGGGGCGCCGCGCTGGAAGCACGCCATGCACCTGCTGCGGCTGCTGCTGTCCTGCCGCGACCTGCTGCGCACGGGGGTCCTGGACGTCCACGCGGGCCCGTACCGCGACCGCCTCCTCGCGGTGCGCCGCGGTGAGCTGTCCTGGGACGAGGTGGACGCCTGGATGACCGCGCTGCAGGAGGAGACGGACGGGGCCCTGGCCGGCACTCCCCTGCCGGAGGAGCCGGACCGTGCCCGGGTGGAGGACTTCCTCGTCCGCACCCGTCGCGCGTCAGCCGTGTAGGGTCCGGCGCCGCCGGACGACGTACGCGTCCAGCGCGTCGTACGCCGACCCCTGCTCGGGGAGCGCGGTGGCCGCCTGCGCGGCGTCCAGCACCGCGTGCAGCGCCTCGAAGTCCTCCCGCACCGCGGTGACGGGCGGGCCCTCGTAGCCGCCGTGCTCGGCCGCGACCTTGGCCTCGATCAGGGCGCCGAGGTAGGCGGGCGCCTCCGGCACCTCGGTCAGCAGCGTCGGCAGGTGGGCCTGCACCTCGGCCGACCGCATGAGGTGGATGCCGGTGAGCAGTGCCCGGAAGGCGTAGAGCAGCGGCTTGAGTTCGGCGGCCTTGTCGAAGAGCCGCCACTGGGTGTTGGCGAAGCCCCGGTAGTGGTGGGCGTGGTGGGAGGTCAGGACCGCGGGGGCCAGGGCGACGAGTTCCTCGTGGGCCGGTGTCGTGTGGACCACCAGCGGGGAGAGCAGCTGCTCCAGCACGTAGCCGTTGCGGTTGAGCATGAGGCGGACGAACTTGCGCAGGTCGTGCGTGACGAGGTCCATCTCCACGTCGTCACGGTCCCACATGCGGGTGCGGGTCTCCTCGGGCTCGCGCAGGCCCAGGAGGTCCTCCGCCGGGAGCAGGTGCGCCCCGCGCAGGTCGATGTCGGAGTCCCGCGAGGGGAAGCCGTACAGGTGCGCGCCCGACACCGTGGCGAAGAGCAGCGGGTCGGGCTGCTCGGCCACGACGGGGGCCAGGTCGATACTCAGGGCGTCCAGCATGGATCAAGCATCCCAGAGGGCGCCGAAGGCCAGGAGTTCGTCCCGGTACTCGATGCGGCCCTCCCAGTCGTGCGGCCAGGCGTCCGCCCCGAGGTGGGCTCCGGCGAAGGCGCCGGCGAGGCAGGCGAGGGAGTCGGAGTCGCCCCGGGTGCAGGCGGCGCGGCGCAGGGCGGTCAGCGGCTCGTCCGGGAAGAGGAGGAAGCACTGCAGGGCGGTGGCGAGGGCCTCCTCGGCGATCCAGCCGTCACCGGTGGTCTGGCAGGGGTCGGTCTCCGGGGACGGGGAGCGCAGGGCGGCCGTGAGCCGGTCCAGCACCGCCAGGCACTCGTCCCAGCCGCGGGCGATGAAGGACTCGGGCGTGGCGTCGGAGGCGGTCCGCGCCCACAGGTCGCCGAGCCAGCGCTCGTGGTAGCGGGTGCGGTTCTCCAGGGCGTACGAGCGCAGCCGTCCGACGAGGCCGGTCACCTCGGTGCCGGCGGCCAGCAGGTGCACCGCCCGCGCCGTCAGGTCGGAGGCGGCGAGCGCCGTGGGGTGGCCATGGGTGAGGGCGGACTGGAGCTGGGCGGCGCCGGCCCGTTCCTCGTCGGTCCAGCCGGGGACGAGGCCGACGGGGGCCACGCGCATGTTCGCACCGCAGCCCTTGGAGCCGGTCCGGCTGGCGTCGCGCCAGTCGCGCTGCGGGTCGTTCAGCAGGTCGCAGGCCTGCAGGCAGGTGTTGCCGGGCGCCCGGTTGTTCTCCGGCGAGTGGTACCAGTCGACGAACTCCTCCCGGACGGGCCGGGTCAGCCGCTGCGGCTCCACCGGGCCGCGGTCGGCGGCGGTCCGTATGCCGCGCGCCAGGGCGAGGGTCATCTGGGTGTCGTCCGTGACGATCGCCGGGCGGGGAAGGCGCATCTCGCGCCACGGGCCGGTCTTCGCGAGGATCGAGGGAACATCATTGAACTCGGTCGGGTAGCCCAGGGCGTCGCCCAGGGCCAGGCCGACCAGCGCGCCGGTCGCGGCTCGCTTCGTCATCGGGTGGGTCCTTCCGGTCGGAGCAGCGGTGGGTGGAGGGCGGTCGCGGGGCCGGCCCGGTAGAGGGCGGCCGGTTTGCCGCGGCCGCCGGTGAGCCGGGCGGCGCCCGGCACGGCCTCGACGAAGCCGGGTGTCGTCAGGACCTTGCGGCGGAAGTTGGGGCGGTCGAGGACGGTGTCCCAGACGGTCTCGTACACGGCCAGCAGCTCCCCGAGCGTGAACTCGGGCGGGCAGAAGGCGGTGGCCAGGCAGGTGTACTCCAGCTTCGAGCGGATCCGCTCGCGTGCGTCGGCCAGGATCACCGCGTGGTCGAAGGCCAGGTCCGGGGCCTGCGCGAGGGGCAGCCAGCGGGCCTGCGCCGCGTCCCCGCCGCCGTCCGCGGCCGGTTCGGGCAGGCCGGGCACGAGGGCGGTGAAGGCCACCGAGACGACCCGCATCCGGGGGTCCCGGTCGGGCTCGCTGTAGGTGCGCAGCTGTTCCAGGTGCAGGGCCGCCACGACCTGCCCGGGCAGGCCGGTCTCCTCGGCCAGTTCGCGCCGGGCGGCGGTCTCCGCGGACTCCCGCGGCAGGACGAACCCGCCGGGCAGCGCCCAGGAACCCGCGTACGGCTCCTGGCCGCGCCGGATGAGCAGCACGTGCAGGGCGCCGCCGCGCACGGTGAACACGGCGAGGTCGACGGTCACCGCGAACGGCTCGAAGGCGTACGGGTCATAGCCCGGGTCCACCGCCCCGCTCATCGGTTCTCCGGGAGGGGGGCGGCGAAGTGCCAGCCCTCGGCGAGGAGTTCGTCCACGGCCGCCACGGCGGTGGCCAGCCGCTCCCGCCGGTCACCGCGCACGGACAGGAAGCGCCGTCCGGTGGCCTCCAGCTCCTCGCGGAACCGCCGGGTCATCCAGGGCCTGAGCTCGGGTCCCTCGCGCAGCCCGTCGTCCTCGAAGGGCACGTCGGCGTCCTCGGTGAGCAGGTACAGGTCCCGGCGCGTGCGCGCGGCGATCCGTTCGACCTCGGCGTTGCGGCCGCCCATGTACCGCTCGTGCCAGATGCCGGTGGCGAAGGAGTCGGTGTCGCAGACCAGCACCGGGGATCCAGCCCGGGCCGCCCGCTCCTCCGCCTCGTCCTGACGGCGGGCGATCACGGGGAACTCCTCCGAGGTGAAGGAGACGTCCGCCCAGGTGGCGCCAGGGTCCGCGGCGCGGGCCGCGGCGAGCTTCTCCTCGCTGTAGCGGCGTCCGTACTCCTCGACCCAGCCGGTGGCCGCCCAGACACCGCCGCGCGCCCGCAGGTGCGCGGCCAGGTCCCGCGACAGCGTGGTCGTGCCGGTGGACTCGGCGCCCAGGACGACGACCCGGCGGGCGAGGCGGGCGCGCACGGCCGGGCCGAGGTAGTCCCAGCAGGCGGCCGGGTCGGCCCGCACGGCGGTCCCGGAGACCGGGAAGAGGCTCCGTGCGGGATCGACGCAGACCTCCTCGGCGCCGAACCTGCGGGCGAGTTCGGTGCCGTACTCCTCGGAGGTGAAGACGGCGTCGACGGGCCGGCCGACGGCGGCCCGGAAGATCGCCATGTGGGCCTCCCAGACGTCCGGGTCGTGCAGGTCGACGGGGATGTCGTCGACGGCGCCGACGACGTCCGCCTCCGGATGGGCCTCCCGCATCCAGGCGACGCGGTCGGCGAGGGGCACCGACTCCACGGAGGCGGCGCAGACCAGGACGGTGAGCCGCTCGCAGCGGTCCTGGGCGGTGCGCACCAGGTGGTGGTGGCCGGCGTGCGGCGGGTAGAACTTGCCGAGCACCAGCCCGTGTCCGAAGCGCCTCATGCCGTCGCCTCCAGGGCGGTGGGGGCGGTGCGCGCCGCGAGCGTGCGGTGCCAGCTGCGCAGGCCCGCGACGCAGAGCGCGAGGAAGCCGAGGTAGAGCAGGGCGGTGAGGTGCAGCCCCTTGTGGACGTACAGGGGGATGTAGAGGAGGTCGGCGGCGATCCACAGCCACCAGGACTCGACGAGCTTGCGGCACTGGCCGTAGGTCGCCGCGAGGGAGAGCGCGGTGGTGGACGCGTCCCAGAGGGGGACGGTCGAGTCGGTGGCCCGGGCGAGCAGGAGGGTCAGGGCGAGGGTCCCCGCCGCCCCCGCCGCGGCCAGCCAGAGCCATTCGGTGCGCGTGGTGCGGCGCACCGGCAGGGCTCCCGCGGTTCCTGGTCCACCCCCGTGGGTCCAGGACCACCAGCCGTACGCGGCGAGGGCGATGAAGACGATCTGGAGGCCCGCGTCGGCGTAGAGGCCGGCCTGGGCGAAGAGCACGATGAAGAAGATGTTGTTGGCGATGCCGATCGGCCAGTTGGCGATGTGCTGACGGGCCACCAGCCAGACGCACAGGGCGCCCGTGGCGAAGCCGAGCGCCTCGGTCCAGCTCAAGGTCCAGTTCATGCCCGGCCCCCACTTCCTTTAATAGTCACAGTGACTATAAACAGGGGTGGCGGGTCGGGGCAAGGGAAAAGCCCGCAGCGCCGAAGGCACTGCGGGCTTTTCGTCAAGCGGGGTGGTGCCGGAGGCTAGAGGCCGACCTCGCGCATCAGCATGCCGACCTCGGTGTTGGTCAGGCGGCGCAGCCAGCCGGACTTCTGGTCGCCCAGCTCGATGGGACCGAAGGAGGTCCGGACGAGCTTGTCGACGGGGAAGCCCGCCTCGGCCAGCATGCGGCGGACGATGTGCTTGCGGCCCTCGTGGAGGGTCACCTCGACCATGTAGTTCTTGCCGACCTGGTCGACGACGCGGAAGTTGTCGGCGCGCGCCCAGCCGTCCTCCAGCTCGATGCCGTCCTTCAGCCGCTTGCCGATGTCGCGCGGCAGGTTGCCGGTGATCGCGGCGACGTACGTCTTCTGCACGCCGTACTTGGGGTGCGTGAGGCGGTGGGCCAGCTCGCCGTGGTTGGTGAGCAGGATGATGCCCTCGGTCTCGGTGTCCAGCCGGCCGACGTGGAACAGCCGCGTCTCGCGGTTCGTGACGTAGTCGCCGAGGCACTGGCGGCCGTCCGGGTCCTCCATCGTGGAGACGACACCGGCCGGCTTGTTCAGCGCGAAGAACAGGTACGACTGGGTGGCGACGGTCAGGCCGTCGACCTTGATCTCGTCCTTCGGCTGGACGCGCTTGCCCTGCTCGGTGACGATCTCGCCGTTGACCTCGACGCGGGCCTGCTCGATCAGCTCCTCACAGGCGCGGCGCGAGCCCATGCCGGCGCGGGCGAGGACCTTCTGCAGCCGCTCGCCCTCCTGCTCGGCGCCGGGGAAGGTCTTCGGGGTCCTGATCACGGGCTTGTCGGCGTACCGGTCGCGCACGCGCTCCTCGATGCGCGCGTCCAGCTCACGCGGCCGGGACTGGCCGCTGCGGCTGCCCGGACCGCTGCGCGGGCCGCCGGCACCGCCGACCCCGGGGGTCCTGGGCGCCTTCGGGCCGCCCTTGGCGCCACCACGCGCGGCCGAGCCGCGTGCGCCGCGGGTGCGCTCGCCCTCGGGGCCGACGTCGTAGCGGCGCTCCTCGGGGCGGGGGTTGCGGGGACGCTGGGGCGCCTGGTCGCGGTCACGGTCTCGCGAGCCGCCCTGACCGCCGCCCTGGCCACCGCGGTAGCCGCCGGAACCGCCCTGGCCACCGCGGTAGCCGCCGGAACCGCCGCTGGAGCCGCCCCGGGGGCCACCGCCGCCCGAGCCGCCGCGGGAGCCACCGCCGCCGCCGGAGCCGCCGCCACGGGCGCCACCGCGCCCGCCGCCGCCGCTGTTCCTGTTGCCACCGTTGCCGTTGCCGCTGCTTCGCATCAAAGTTCCGTCGTCTTGTCGTCTTCTTCGGTGTCCGGTGCGTCCGGATCGAACGACGGCACACCTTCTTGCGTCTCGGCTTCGATCGCGTCCGCCTCGGGGAGGAAGGGCGCGAGCTCCGGGAGCTCGTCCAGGCCGCGCAGGCCCATCCGCTCCAGAAAGTAGTTCGTCGTCCTGTATAGGATCGCACCTGTTTCGGGTTCCGTCCCCGCCTCCTCCACCAGACCGCGCTGGAGGAGGGTCCGCATGACCCCGTCGCAGTTGACCCCGCGTACGGCGGAGACCCGCGACCGGCTCACCGGCTGGCGGTACGCGACGACCGCCAGGGTCTCCAGCGCCGCCTGCGTGAGGCGGGCCTGCTGCCCGTCCAGGACGAAGCCCTCGACCGCCGGGGCGTACTCGGCCCGGCTGTAGAACCGCCAGCCGCCCGCGACGAGCCGCAGCTCGAAGCCCCGGCGCGCGGCCGTGTACTCGTCGGCGAGCTCCCGCAGCGCTTCCGCCACCTCGCGCGGGGTGCGCTCCAGCACCTTGGCGAGGTGCGCCTCGGTCGCGGGCTCGTCCACGACCATGAGGACGGCCTCCAGGGCGGGCCTCAGTTCCAGCGCGGCGACCGCACTGCGGCCGTCGCTTCCGCTGCCGTCGCTGCTGCTCACTCTTTCGCCTCCACGATCTGGTCGAACTCGTCGGTCACGGTCGGCATGCCGTCACCGTCCCCGCCGCTCCAGCGGACGGTGAGGGTCCGCAGGGCCTCCTCCTGGTCGAGGGCGACCGCCTTCTCCCGGTAGAGCTCCAGCAGCGCCAGGAAGCGCGCCACGACGGTGAGGGTGTCCCCGGCGTCCTCGGTCAGCTCCTGGAAGGTGGCCTCCCCGCGCGCCTTCAGCATCCTCACCACGACCCCGGCCTGCTCGCGCACGCTGACGAGGGGCGCGTGGATGTGGTCCACGTACACCTGCGGCTCGGCCCTGGGCTGCATGGCCTTGACCGCGAGGCGGGCGAACCCGTCGGCGCCGATGCTGATGACGACGTCGGGCAGCAGGTCGGCGTGGTGCGGCTCCAGCCCCACCGTGCGGGGGTGGCGCCGGCCCTCGCTCTCCGCCCGCCGTTCGAAGAGGTCGGCGATCTGCTTGTACGCGCGGTACTGCAGCAGGCGGGCGAAGAGCAGGTCGCGGGCCTCCAGCAGGGCGAGGTCGGCCTCGTCCTCGACCTCGGCCGCCGGCAGCAGCCGGGCGGCCTTCAGGTCGAGCAGGGTCGCGGCGACGACGAGGAACTCGGTCGTCTGGTCGAGGTCCCAGTCGGGGCCCATGGCCCGGATGTACGTCATGAACTCGTCGGTGACCTTGGACAGCGCGACCTCGGTGACGTCGAGCTTGTGCCGGGAGATCAGCTGGAGCAGCAGGTCGAAGGGCCCCTCGAAGTTGTCCAGCCGCAGGGTGAACCGCCCGTCGCCCCCGGCGGGGGCCGCGGTGCCGTCGCCCGCCCCGGGCCCGTCCGCCCCGGAGCCCGCTGCCGGGGCCGGCTCCGGCGCAGCGGCGGCGGGCTCCGCCGGATCGCCGGTCGCCGCGGGGGCGGCCGGGGGCCCGTGGGGGGCTTCGCCGGGCTCCGCCGCAGCCGGGCGGACGGCGGCCCCGCCGGCGGGCGCGGCCGGGCCCGTGCCGGGGGCCTCGGCCGCCGCCGGGTCGGTCGGCGGCTCCTGACCCGCCACCGGGGCCTCGGCGGCGCCCGGCCCGCGTCCCAGGGTCCGGCGGGCCGGGCGGGCGGCGTGGTGATCGGGGGGCATGGCGGTCCAGGTGGGTGCGGAAAGCGGCAGGTCGAACACGGGAAGCCTAGGGGGTGTCCTGTCGATCCGGCCGGACCGGGGAGCGGTCGCTGGTGCCACGGAGCGCCGGGCGACCGACGGCCGGCCCCGCCGGGCGGCGGGACTCACGGCCGGCGCCGGTGGCCCTGCCGCGGACGGGGCTCCTCCCGGCGGCCGGCCGGCGTCGGGACGGAGCGAGCGCGCCGCAGGCGCGGAACACCTTTCGGCACCCGCCGGGCGCGGCAGGCCCACGGCCGGCCCGGTCGGACCCGGCCACGTCTCCCCGGACTCCGCGGACGCCCCGCGTGCAGCGAGCGCGCCGCAGGCGAAAGGCCGCCGACACCGGGTCGGCGGCCTTCGACGGGCGGCGGCGCGGCAACCGCGCCGTGGGGGCCGGCCTGACGGTCGGCCCGGCGCGTTGCGGGCGGGGGTCAGCGGCCGCGCAGGCGGCGGACCAGGATGCTGGCGTCGCCGCGGGACTCCAGGTCGGCGAGGACCACGGCCACCGCCTCGCGAACGATGCGGCCGCGGTCGACGGCCAGGCCGTGCTCGCCGCGCAGCACCAGCCGCGCGTGCTCCAGGTCCATCAGCTCCTCGGCGGAGACGTAGACCGTGATCTTCTCGTCGTGCCGTTCGCGGCCGCTGGGCCGCCGGTTCGCGCCGCGTCCCTGACCCTTGCTCCGCCGCGTCGCCCCGGTCGGGGCGGAGGCCGCCCCGGCGGTCGGCCCGACCGGGCTGACAGAACCTTCCTGCGGCCGCCGCGGCTGCCCCACCACGGGCCCGCCCGCGTCCGTACCGGCCTCAGCCTCCCGGCTGCGGCCCTCACCCGCCGTGCCCCCGGCCGGCGTGGCCGAGTGTTCCGCGGCGGCCGTCTCCTCGCCCCCGCGGCGCGGCGAGGACGACTGGAGCGCCATCCCACCGGTCGTGCGGAACAGTTCGTCGGCTCCGGGCAGACTCACTCGGCGTGACACCGGGCGAGCACCTCCCTGGCGAGCTGGCGGTAGGCGGCGGCGCCGACGGAGTTGGACGCGTACGTCGTGATCGGCTCACCGGCGACCGTGGTCTCCGGGAAGCGCACCGTCCGGCCGATGACCGTGTGGTAGACGTGGTCGTCGAAGGCCTCGACGACGCGCGCCAGCACCTCGCGGCTGTGCACCGTACGGGAGTCGTACATGGTGGCGAGGATGCCGTCGAGCTCCAGCTCCGGGTTGAGCCGCTCCTGCACCTTCTCGATGGTCTCGGTCAGCAGCGCCACGCCGCGCAGTGCGAAGAACTCGCACTCCAGCGGCACGATCACCTTGTGAGCCGCCGTCAGGGCGTTCACGGTCAGCAGGCCGAGCGAGGGCTGACAGTCGATCACGATGTAGTCGTAGTCGGCCATCAGGGGCTTCAGGGCCCGCTGCAGGGTGGACTCGCGCGCGACCTCGCTGACCAGCTGCACTTCGGCAGCGGACAGGTCGATGTTGCTCGGCAGCAGGTCCATGTTGGGGACCGCGGTCTTGAGCAGCACCTCGTCGGCCGACATGCCCCGCTCCATGAGCAGGTTGTAGACCGTCAGGTCTAGTTCCATCGGATTCACGCCGAGGCCCACGGACAGCGCGCCCTGCGGGTCGAAGTCGACGAGCAGTACGCGCCGCCCGTACTCGGCGAGGGCGGCACCCAGGTTGATGGTCGACGTGGTCTTGCCCACGCCGCCCTTCTGGTTGCACATCGCGATGATCTTCGCCGGACCGTGGTCGGTCAGCGGACCCGGGATGGGGAAGTACGGGAGCGGGCGTCCGGTCGGGCCGATCCGCTCACGGCGCTGGCGGGCAGCGTCGGGGGCGAGGGTGGCCGCGTACTCGGGGTCCGGTTCGTACTCCGCGTCGGGGTCGTAGAAGTGCCCCTCGGGCACATTGTCGTAGTCGGCGAATCCCGTGGGCGTGTCGCCGCTCAGGTCGCCGGCCCTGGAGTTCACGTCTAGGCCGTCCATGCTCTTTTGGGGCGTCGTCATGTGCTGGTGGTTTGCGAAGGTGCGTACTGCGACGGAGCCGACAGCTTCGAGCCCGGCAGGACTCTGGCCCCGCTCAGGGACGCCCGCTCCACCACCCCCAGGAGTAAATGTCGACTCATTCACAAGTCGTCTTACCTCCTCGGACGTGACCAGGACACTTATCGATAGGTCAGCGTGGCACCATGCCGACGGTTGGCGACTCTATGGCGTGTCACCGCTCAGCGGCAACACAATCCGCCGGACCCGGCACGATGTGTCGGCAACCGAACACCACTCTGTCAAGGGCGTCCGAGCTGTCGTCGCGAAGTTTCGCGTGTGCGCGAATGGGTTAAAGGGTTACGTTCACGGCGAGTTGAGCGGGGTCCCGCGGCGCTCCGCAAACACGTCCGGCCGGACCTTGCGGGCAAGGTCCGGCCGGATACGTGAGATTGACGTCAGTCGTTGACGTGTCAGCCGAGCAGCGTGCCGAGCTCGACGGTCTCGAGGCCGTGGGCCTCGGCGACCGGGCCGTAAACGACCTGGCCGTCATGGGTGTTGAGGCCGAGCGCGAGCGCGGGGTCACGGCGCAGCGCCTCGACCCAGCCGAGGTTGGCGAGCTGCACGATGTACGGCAGCGTGGCGTTGGTCAGCGCGTAGGTGGAGGTGTTCGGCACCGCGCCCGGCATGTTGGCGACGCAGTAGAAGACCGAGTTGTGGACCTGGAAGGTCGGCTCGGCGTGGGTGGTCGGACGGGAGTCCTCGAAGCAGCCGCCCTGGTCGATCGCAATGTCGACAAGGACACTTCCGGGCTTCATCTTGGCGACGAGCTCGTTGGTGACCAGCTTCGGGGCCTTCGCACCCGGGATCAGGACGGCGCCGATGACGAGGTCGGCCTCGACGACGGCCTTCTCCAGCTCGTAGGCGTTGGAGACGATCGTCTTGATCTTCGTACCGAAGATCTTGTCGGCCTCGCGGAGCTTGTTGATGTCCCTGTCGAGCAGCGTCACGTGGAAGCCCATGCCGATGGCGATCTGCGCGGCGTTCCAGCCGGAGACGCCGCCGCCGATGACGACGCACTCGCCGGCGTGGGTGCCGGGGACGCCGCCCGGGAGGACGCCGCGGCCGCCGGCCGAGCGCATCAGGTGGTAGGCACCGACCTGCGGGGCGAGGCGGCCCGCGACCTCGGACATCGGGGCGAGCAGCGGGAGGGCGCGGTTGGCGAGCTCGACCGTCTCGTACGCGATGGCGGTGGTGCCGGACTCCAGCAGGGCGTCCGTGCACTCGCGGGAGGCCGCCAGGTGCAGGTACGTGAAGAGCGTCTGGTCCTTGCGGAGGCGGTGGTACTCCTCCGCGATCGGCTCCTTGACCTTGAGCAGCAGGTCGGCGGTGGCCCAGACCTCGTCGGCGGTGCCGAGGATCTCGGCACCGGCCGCGACGTACTCGGCGTCCGTGATCGAGGAGCCGACGCCGGCGTTCTGCTCGATGAAGACCTGGTGGCCGCCTCGGACCAGCTCATGCACGCCGGCGGGCGTGATGGCGACCCGGAACTCGTTGTTCTTGACCTCGCGGGGGATGCCGACCTTCATCGTCGATCACGGTCCTTGACTCAGGGGGAAATAACGGGGCACTTCCATACATACCCGCCCACAAGAGTGCGCAACGGGATGCACCACGAGATGGCGTGGTGAACCCAGTTTAATGAAGGATGAGTCGCTGTCTAGCCTTGCAAACGAATAATCTCAGTCGGATCCACTGCGGATTTCGCAGGCTGCGGGGTCGTCTCCCAGCAATCTGTCCGCGGCGGAGCGGTGCAGTCGCGCCGCCGCCGGGTCCCCGAGGCGGTCCAGCGTGTCGGCCAGCCGGACCTGCAGCGCGGCCTGGAGCCGCTGGTCCCCGGCCCGCCGCGCGAGCTCCACCGCCTCGCGGCAGGTGTGCAGGGATTCCTCGGGCCGTCCGGCGTACTCCTGGATCCGCGCCATCTCGCTCAACGCCTTGGCCTGTCCCGGGACATCGGCCAGCTTCCGGTACCCCGCGGCGGCGGCCCGCCAGCTGCGCAGGGCGTCCCCGTACCGGCCCGCGTAGGTGTGGACGTTCCCGAGCCGCCCGTACAGCCGGGCCTCGTCCGCACGCTCCCCCCGCGCCAGGGCCTGGGCGAGCGCCCGGCCGAACCAGTCGGCGGCCCGGTGCCAGTCCCCCAGCTCCTGGTGGGCACCGCCTACGGATTCCATCGCGCGGCCCGTCGCGTACGGGTCGTTCGCGGCCCTGCCGGCGTCCAGTGCGGCCCGGTAGCGCTCCAATGCTTCCTGTGTGCGGCCGGTCTCGGCGTCCAGGTCGGCCAGGTTCAGCAGCGCGGCGGCCTGCTCCCGGTACAGGTCGCGGCGCTCGGCCACGTCCAGGACCAGGCGGTGCAGCCCGTACAACTCCGGGGCGGCCTCCGCGGTGCCACGGTGCTCGGCGAGCGCCCGAACGAGGGCGGCGACCAGCCGCCGGGCCAGCGTGTCCAGCTCGCCGTCGGCCACGGCGAGGGAAGCAGCCGCGGACAGGGCCGGGAGCCGGGTGTCCAGCCACAGGGCGGCGGCCCGCCGGTCGGGGAACCGCAGGGCGCGCGGCAGGCCGTCCACCAGCTCCTGCAGGTCGGCGTCGAGGTCGTCGCCCTCGGCGGTGGCCATGGCCCGGCACGAGTGCAGCAGCCGCACGGTCCGCTCCAGCATCCGGGCGCGCGCCAGCTGGACCTCCGCCGGCCGCTCCTTGGCCTCCAGGAGGGCCTGGAGCGTCGGCGCGAGGCAGCCGGGCAGGAGGAACAGGCCGTCGGGGGCGTGCCGGACCAGCCCCAGCCCGGCGAAGTCGTCCAGGGTGGACTGAGCGGCGGCGACGGAGCAGCCGGCCAGCGCGGAGGCGGTGTGCGAGTCGACGAGGCCGGCGGGGGCCAGCGGCAGCAGGCGCAGCGTCCGCTGGGCGGGCTGCGGCAGCGAGTCGTGGACGAGCCGGAACGCCCGTCCGAGCGGTCCCCCGGCCCCGGCGGGCATGTCGTGGAGCTGCTTGGCCACATCGGCGACCGCGGCCTTGGGACGGGCCGCGAGCCAGCCGCCGACCAGTTCGAGCGCGGCGGGCTGGCCTCCGCAGGCCTCGGCGAGCGCCTCGGCGGCCCGGGGGTCGGTGGCGACGCGGGTGTCCCCGATGCGGTGGGTGAGCATCGCGACGGCGGAGACGGTGTCGAGCCCGCCGAGGGTGCAGGGGCGTACGTCGGGGATGCCGGTGAGCGGGCCTTCGGCGGTGACCACGACGAGGCACTCGGGGGTGTCCGGGAGCAGGGCGTCGACCTGGTGCGGATCGGACGCGTCGTCGATCAGGATGATCGCCCGCCGGCCCTGGAGCGCGGTGCGCAGCGCCTCGCCGAGCTCGTCCTCGCCGGCGCCGGGCGGGGTGCGCCGGCCCAGTCCCGCCAGCAGGCCGCGCAGGGCCCGCTCGGTGGCCACGCTCTCCCCGCCGGGAGCGGTGAGCCGGGTGCGCAGCACCCCGTCGGGGTACTGGTCGGCCACCTCCCGCACGAACGTCTCGGCGAGGGCGGTGCGGCCGGATCCGGGGCGGCCGGCGACCAGCAGCACCCGCGCCCGGGGGGCCTTGGCCTTGCGGCCGGAGAGGGTGTCGAGCCCGGTTCGCGCAATGTCCTCGCGCAGCTCCTTGAGCTCGCGCCGCCGCCCGACGAAATCCGTCACGGATCCGCTCCTCTCCCTGCCTCCGGATGGCGAGCGTAGTTCACGCAGAGCGACGGTCCGTGGGGAGCGCGGCGGGTGAATCCCCCGATCGGATCAGCGGATGGTCCGCTTTTTCGCTGCCCTGGGCGCGGGGCCATCCGTCCCCGCGGGCGGCGGGCGGCGGTGCCGCTGCCCGCCGCGAGCCCGCTCGCCCGACTGCGCGGGGCCGTCCCCACGCCCGCCCTTCCGCTTCCGGTCCCCCAGGGCTCTGCCCCGGACCCCGCGCCTCAACCGCCTGCGGGGCTCGATGTCCCGTCCCGCGGGCGGGAGAGGGCCTGGGGGCTGTTGCGAGAGTCCTGTGCGGTGCCCGCGGTGTCCGGTGCGTGCTCTCGGCGTGCCGGGCGAAGGCCCTCGTACCGGGCGTACTCGGGGCTTCGGCCGGTGCGGCGCGAGTGCGTGCCGGGTGCCGTGGGCGCCGTGCGGGACCTTCCCAACACCCCTAGGCCTCGTACGGGCGGGCCGGCCAGGGCGCGAGGGCCGGGCGCAGGGCGTCGATGCCGCCCTCGCCCGCCAGCGCGGCGGTCAGGGCGAGCACCCCGGTCACCAGCCCCGGGTTGCCGATCTCGCCCGCCAGGATCCCCCGGACCAGCTGCGGCAGCGGGACCCAGGTGACCTCCATGTCCGCCTCCTCCGAGCCGGTCTCGGCGTAGCGTTCGCCTTCCGCCTCCGAGACGCCGCGGGCGAGGAAGACCCGGATCGCCTCGTCCGACCCGCCCGGGGAGGCGTAGAAGTCGACCAGCACCCGCCAGTCCTCCGCCTTGACGTGCGCCTCCTCGGCGAGCTCCCGCTGGGCGCCGAGCAGCGGGTTCTCGCCGGGGACGTCCAGCAGTCCGGCCGGCAGTTCCCACAGCCGGCGCCGCACCGGGTGCCGGTACTGGCTGAGGACCAGCACCCGGTCCTCCTCGTCCAGCGCGAGCACGCACACCGAACCGGGGTGCACCTGGTAGTCGCGGCGGGCGGTCGAGCCGTCCGGCATCCGGACCTCGTCGGAGTCGACCGCCGTCTTGGCGCCCTGGAACGGCCGCTGGCTCGACAGGGTCTCCCAGGATTCCGCCGTGTCCTTGATGTTCATGCCCCGAAGCCCTCCACAACGCGCGACAGCCGGGGTACGGATCTTCCGTACCCCGGCCGTCTACGTTATGCGGTCAGGCGCTCACTTCGCGGACTGCTGCCGCTCCACGGCCGCCTTGACCAGACCCGCGAACAGCGGGTGCGGGCGCGTAGGGCGCGAGCGCAGCTCCGGGTGGGCCTGGGTGGCCACCAGGTAGGGGTGGACCTCGCGCGGGTACTCGACGTACTCGACGAGCTTGTTGTCCGGGGAGGTGCCGGAGAAGACCAGGCCCGTCTTCTCCAGCTCGCCGCGATAGGCGTTGTTGACCTCGTAGCGGTGGCGGTGGCGCTCGTCCACGTACGCCTCGTCGCCGTAGACCTCGCGCACGATGGAGCCCTCGGCGAGCTTGGCCGGGTACATGCCCAGGCGCATGGTGCCGCCGAGGTCGCCCGCGCCCTCGACGAAGGCGAGCTGCTCCTCCATGGTCGAGATGACCGGGTGCGGGGTGGAGGCGTCGAACTCGGTGGAGTTGGCGTCCTCGATGCCCGCGAGGTTGCGCGCGGCCTCGATGACCACGCACTGCAGGCCGAGGCAGAGGCCCAGCAGCGGGATCCTGTTCTCGCGGGCGTAGGTGATCGCGCCGACCTTGCCGTTCACACCGCGGTCGCCGAAGCCGCCGGGGACGCAGACCGCGTCCACGTCGGACAGCTGGGCGGCGGCGCCGGCCGGGGTCTTGCAGTCGTCGGAGGTGACCCACTTGATCTGGACCCGGGCCTTGTTGGCGAAGCCGCCGGCGCGCAGCGCCTCGGTCACCGACAGGTAGGCGTCGGGCAGGTCGATGTACTTGCCGACGAGGGCGACCTTGACCTCGTGGTCGGGGTTGTGGACCCGGTCCAGGAGGTCCTCCCAGACGGTCCAGTCGACGTCGCGGAAGGGCAGGTCGAGCTTGCGCACGACGTACGCGTCCAGGCCCTCGGTGTGCAGGACCTTCGGGATGTCGTAGATCGACTTGGCGTCGATGGCCGCGACCACGGCCGCCTCGTCCACGTCGCACATCAGCGAGATCTTGCGCTTGATCGAGGTGGGGACGTCGCGGTCGGCGCGCAGCACGATGGCGTCGGGCTGGATGCCGATGTTGCGCAGGGCGGCGACGGAGTGCTGGGTGGGCTTGGTCTTCAGCTCGCCGGAGGGGCCGATGTAGGGCAGCAGCGAGATGTGCACGACGAAGACGTTGTCGCGGCCCACCTCGTGGCGGACCTGGCGGACGGTCTCCAGGAAGGGCAGCGACTCGATGTCGCCGACGGTGCCGCCGACCTCGGTGATGACGACGTCGACGTCCTCGGTCGCCATCCGGCGGATCCGGTGCTTGATCTCGTTGGTGATGTGCGGGATGACCTGCACGGTGTCACCGAGGTACTCGCCGCGGCGCTCCTTGGCGATGACCGTGTTGTAGACCTGGCCGGTGGTCACGTTGGCCGAGCCGTCGAGGTCGACGTCGAGGAAGCGCTCGTAGTGGCCGATGTCCAGGTCGGTCTCGGCGCCGTCGTTGGTGACGAACACCTCGCCGTGCTGGAACGGGTTCATGGTGCCCGGGTCGACGTTCAGGTACGGGTCGAGCTTCTGCATCGTGACCCGCAGACCGCGCGCCTTCAGGAGCGCACCCAGGCTGGAGGCCGTCAGGCCCTTGCCGAGGGAGGAAGCGACACCCCCGGTGACGAAGATGTGCTTGGTCGTCATGGATTTGGGCGGCATCGCCAAGAGGGGGCTCCCGTGGTCGCGAGGTGGGGTGCTTCCGGCGCCGGCCGCCGTCGATCCGGAAGGGTCTCAGGGGGCGCCGAAGCTGCGGTTTCGGGGTTCCTGATTCGCACAGGCAGACCACCGGTCCACGGGGTACCAGCCTATCAGCGCCGGGGCCGGTCCGCCTCCGGGCACGCGCCGTCCACGGCTCGTGGCAGAGCGCCGCAGTGCGCCGGGGCGCAGAACCCGCTGCTCACCCGTTCGGCCGAACAGCATTCCCCGCGGCCTGGAGAAGATCACTAGGGTGCCGACATATCCTGCTCGGATATTGCACACATCACCGCCGGGCAGTCCGTCGGACGGCCTAACCGAGCCGATATACGGAATCATGGGCTCACGCGGGGGTCCCTGCACACAGGAGACCGCGCAAACGCGCATTGCAAGCGCCCTTCGGGGCGGACGTGGCCGTTCGACTGGAGATGCACGTGTCCGGGCGCATCGAGGATTACGCACTCATCGGGGACATGCAGACCGCTGCCCTGGTCTGCCGGGACGGGGCGGTGGACTGGCTGTGCCTGCCCCGCTTCGACTCCCATGCCGTGTTCGCGAGCATTCTCGGCACCGAGGATCACGGCTTCTGGCGGATCGGGCCCGCGGTCCCGGCGGGTGCCGAGGCCCCGGCTGCCACCCGCCGCCGCTACCGGGGCGACTCGCTGGTGCTGGAGTCCGAGTGGGACACCCCGCGGGGCAACGTCCGCGTCATCGACTTCATGCCGCCGCGCGAGCACCACGCGCCGCAGCTGATCCGCATCGTGGAGGGCGTCAGCGGGCGCGTGCCCATGCGCTCCGCCCTGCGGATGCGCTTCAGCTACGGGCGGGTGGTGCCGTGGGTGCACAAGGTCGACGGGCGTACCGTCGCCGTCGCCGGCCCCGACTCGGTCTGGCTGGACACCGACGCGCAGACCTACGGCAAGGACCTGACGACGTACTCCGACTTCACCGTCGGGCCCGGCGACCGGATCGCCTTCAGCATCAGCTGGCAGCCCTCGCACCGCGGTGCGCCCGAGGCCCCGGACGCCGAGGCGGCCCTGGAGTCGACCGCCGAGTTCTGGCGCGAGTGGGTCGCGCAGTGCACGTACCACGGGCCGTACCGGGAGGCCGTGGTCCGCTCGCTGATCACGCTCAAGGCGCTCACCTACGGCCCCACGGGCGGGATCGTGGCCGCGCCGACCACCTCCCTCCCGGAGGAGATCGGCGGGGTCCGCAACTGGGACTACCGCTACACCTGGCTGCGGGACGCGGCGATCACGCTCTCCTCGCTGCTGCGCACCGGCTACCGCGAGGAGGCCCGCGCCTGGCGCGAGTGGCTGCTGCGCGCGGTGGCCGGCGACCCCGAGAACCTGCAGATCATGTACGGGATCGCGGGTGAGCGGGAGCTGGGCGAGACCGAGCTGGACTGGCTGCCCGGCTACGAGGGCTCCCGCCCGGTGCGGGTCGGCAACGGCGCGGCCGGCCAGCTCCAGCTGGACGTGTACGGCGAGGTCACCGAGGCCCTGCACCTGGGCCACATGACCGGCCTGGCCCGCAGCGACTACGCCTCGCTGCTCCAGCTCAAGCTGATCCGCTATCTGGAGACGCACTGGTCGGAGCCGGACGAGGGCATCTGGGAGGTGCGCGGGCCGCGCCGGCACTTCGTGCACTCCAAGGTGATGGCGTGGGTGGCCGTGGACCGCACGATCAAGCTGATCGAGAGCGGGGACGCGGACGGCCCGCTGGAACGGTGGCGGGAGCTGCGCGACGAGATCCACCAGGACGTGTGCGAGAAGGGCTACGACAAGGAACGCAACACCTTCACGCAGTCCTACGGCTCGAAGGAGCTGGACGCCTCGCTGCTGCTGATCCCGCAGATGGGCTTCCTGCCGCCGGACGACAAGCGGGTCATCGGGACCATCGAGGCGATCCAGCGCGAGCTGTCCACGCCCGACGGGTTCATCCTGCGCTACCCGACGGCGGGCGAGGAGGCCGGAGTGGACGGCCTGGAGGGGGACGAGGGCGCCTTCCTCGCCTGCTCGTTCTGGATGGCCGACGACCTGGCGATGATCGGCCGGGTGGACGAGGCGCGGCGGCTCTTCGAGCGGCTGCTGGCGCTGCGCAACGATCTGGGCCTGCTGGCGGAGGAGTGGGACCCGCGGCTGCAGCGGCAGGTGGGGAACTTCCCGCAGGCCTTCAGCCACGTTCCGCTGATCGACACGGCACTGCGGCTGACCGCGAGCGGCGCGTACGGCGGCTGAGCCGGGCGGCGAGGTGCGGTTTCCAGCGCGCCCCGCCGATCCTCCGGGCCTAGGCTGGAAGGGTCTTTTGCCCTCCGTCCGGTGGAAGGGGGCAGCCATGGCTCCCCTCTCGAAGGCGGGCGCGGCTCTGACCGCGCTCCGCGAGGATCTGTCCGGCGGGGTGTTCGCCCCGGAGGACCCGGGCTACGACGAGGCCCGGACCGTCTTCAACGCGATGATCGACCGCAGGCCCGCCGTGATCGCCCAGTGCGAGAGCACGGAGGACGTGGTCACCGCCGTGCGCTTCGCAAGGGAGCTGGACCTGCACATCGCCGTGCGCGGCGGCGGGCACAGCGTCGCCGGGATGGCCCTGTGCGACGGCGGGCTCGTGGTGGACCTGCGCCGGATGCACGAGGTGACGGTCCATCCGGCGGCCGCGGCGGCGCACGTCGGGGGCGGAGCCACGATGAGCCATCTCGACCGCGCCTGCCAGCCGTACGACCTGGCCACGACGGGCGGCCGGGCCTCCACCACCGGGGTCGGCGGCTTCGTCCTGGGCGGCGGCACCGGCTGGCTGGACCGGAAGTTCGGCCTGGCCGTCGACAACCTGCTGGACGTGGAGCTCGTCACGGCGGAGGGCGAGCTGGTGCACGCGAGCGCCGAGGACCGCCCCGAACTGTTCTGGGGGCTGCACGGCGGCGGCGGGAACTTCGGCATCGCCACGTCGCTGACGCTGCGTCTGCACGAACTGCCCCACATGTCCATCGCGTTCGTGCTGTACCTGCCCGAACGCGGTCCGGAGGCGGTGCGCGCCTACCGCGACCTGATCGAGACCGGACCGCCGGAGGCCTCCGGTGCCGCCCTCTACATCACCGCACCGCCCGAGGAGTTCGTACCGCCGCACCTGGTCGGCACGCTGCTGGCCGGGGTGCTGCTGACGTACGCGGGCCCGGAGGACGAGATGCGCAAGCTGGCGCAGCCGCTGCTGGCGATCCCCCACGAGTCCGAGATCGTCACCGCCATCCCCTACGCCGACCTCCAGTGCATGATCGACGACCCGCCCGGCATGCGGAACTACTGGTCGGCGGAGTACCTCACCGGCCTGCCCGACGCGTACGTCGACGTCTTCTGCGCCCGCGCCGGGTCGATGCCGGTCCCGACGGGCACCCAGCACCTGGTCTTCCCGCAGGGCGGCGCCGTCGCCTCCGGCCCGGACCACTACCCGGTGCCGTACCGCGGCGCGCCCTGGGCGGTGCACCCGTTCGGGGTGTGGGAGGACCCGGCCGACGACGACAGGTGCCGGCAGTGGGTCAAGGACGTCCGGTCCGACTGCGCGCCGTGGAGCACCGGGGCGGTGTACCTGAACTTCACCGGGAACGAGGGCGCGGACCGGGTGGTCTCCGGTCTCGGCAGCGAGAACATGCAGCGGCTGGGCGCGCTGAAACGGCAGTACGACCCCGACAACGTCTTCCGCTTCAACCACAACATCCGGCCGGTCTGACCCCCTGGTAGCGTCCCGCGACATGGACAACCAGGGCGGGATCACGGTTCAGCGGGCACTGGAGCTGCCGGGGCTGCGCAGCGGCCTGCCGGAGGTGGTGGCCTGCGCCGACCGCCTGGGCCGCACCGTGCGCTGGGTGCACGCGGGCGAGGTCCCGAACATCGCCTCCCTCCTCAAGGGCGGCGAGTTGCTGCTGACCACGGGGCTCGGCCTCGGGACCCGTCCCGCCGAGCAGCGGGCCTTCGTACGCCGCCTCGCGGACCGCGGGATCGCCGCGCTCGTCGTCGAGTTGGGGCCGCGCTTCACACGGCTGCCGGCGACGCTCGTGGAGACGGCACGGGCGGCGGGGCTGCCGCTGGTCCAGCTGCACCGGGAGGTCCCCTTCGTCGCGGTGACGGAAGAGGTCCACACCGAGATCGTCAACGGGCACTACGCCCTGCTCCAGAAGGCCGAGGAGGTCCACCGGCGGTGCACGGAGGCACTGTTGGGCGGCGGGGGCATCCCGCAGGTGCTGCGCATCCTGGCCGACTTCACGGCGAACCCGGTCTTCCTGGAGACCCCGGACGGGCAGTTGCTGTACGCGGCAGCCAGCTCGGCCGGGGACCCCGGCGCGGACCCGCTCCAGGTGTGGGAGGGTCTGCGCGGCCAGCGGGAGGCCGAACCGTCGGCGAACACGGTGGTGGTGGACGTGCCGGGCGGCGGCCACGGCACGGGCTCGGTGCGGGCCCGGCTGGTCCTGGTCGGGGTCTCGGGGCCGCTGCTGCCGGTGCACCGGATGGCGGCGGAGCGCACCGCCGGGGTGCTGGCGGTGGTCCTGATGCAGGCGCGGCAGGAGGAGGAGCTGGCGGCGCGCGGCCGCGGGGACTTCCTCACCGACCTCGCGGAGGGCCGCATCTCGGCGGAGGACGCACCGGCGCAGGCCCGGGTGCTGGGTTTCAAGCCGGGCGCGGGACCGCTGCTGCCGGTGGTCATGCGGCTGTCGGACCTCGGCCCGTCGGGGAACTGGGCCGTCCTGGCGCGGGCGGTCCTGGAGGAGCTGTCGTCCGTCGGCGTCCCGTTCCTGCTGGGGGTCCGGCCGGTCGAGGGGCGGGTGCCGCTGCTGGTCTCGCTGCGGGCTGAGTCGGAGCGCACGGCGGTCGCCGACCGGGTGGCGGCGGCGCTGCGGGCCGGTGTCGAGCGCGCCGGCCTGGACCGGGCCACCGCCCCGCCGGCCGTGGTCGTGGGTGTCGCGGGCGGCTGGACGGCCGCCTCGGCGGGCCTGCGGCACGCGGCGGAGACGGCGACGGCGGCGCACGGCCTGCCGGCCCGGCCCTGGTACGACGCCCGCCGCCTCGACATCGACCTGCTGCTGTGGCGACTGCGGGAGCACCCGGACCTGGCGGCCTTCGTGGACCGGGCGATCGGTCCGCTGCGGACGCACGACGCGGCGTCGCGGCCGCCGCTGCTGCCGACGCTGGAGACGTACCTGGCCCATGCGGGCCGCAAGGCGGAGACGGCGCGTGAGCTGCACCTGAACCGGCAGACGCTCTACAACCGGCTGGCCCGCATCGCGGAGCTGCTGGGCACGGACCTGGACGACCCGGAGACGGTCCTCTCCCTGAGCCTGGCCCTCCGCGCCCGCCGCCACACCACCCCGTCCTGACGCCCCTACGCCCCCGTCCCGCCCACTCCGACCCGACCGGCGCCGCCGGCGCCTGAGGCGCGGAGCCCCGCCCTCCCAGCCTCGCCGGCGTTCGAGGCGCGGGGTCCGGGGCGGAGCCCCGCAGCGGCGGCGCGGCCGGGGGCGGCGGGTGGCCCTGCGGGGCTGGTCCCCTACCCGCCCTTCCACCGTTCCCCGGGCGCTGCCCGGACCCGCGCATCAAGCGCCGGCGAGGCTGCATCGGCCGGCCCCCCACCAGCGCCTGAGGCGCAAGCCCGGGGGCAGAGCCGCACCACTCCAGCCCCGCCGGCGTTCGAGGCGCGGGGCGCGGGGCGGAGCCCCGGTGGGCGGCGCGCCGCCGGGGCTAGCGGCGTTGCGTCAGTTCGTCGTAGACCGACAGGACCTGCGCCACCGTGTCGTCCTCCGACGGCCACGTCGCGGCCTGGATGCGCCCCGCGGCGGCGAGGTCGGCCCGCCGGGCCGGGTCGGCCAGGAGGCCGGTCACGGCGGAGGCGAGGGCGTGCGCCTGCCCCGGCGGGACGAGCACCGCGCCCTCCCCCACCAGCTCCGGCACACCCCCCACCGCCGTCGCCACCAGCGGCACCCCCGCCCTCAGCGCCTGCTGCGCCATCAGCGCCCGCGCCTCCCAACGGCTGGGCAGCACCGCCACGTCCGCCGCCGCCAGCAGCTGCGCCGCGTCCCGGCGGCGCCCCAGCAACCGGACCGGGAGCGCCTCCGCCTCGATCCGCCGGGCCAGTTCGGCCCGTAGCGGCCCGTCGCCCGCGATCACCAGCAGCGGTGCCGGCTCCAGCGCCCGCCACTCCCGCGCCGCGTCAGCAGGACCGAGTACCCGCGGTGCGCCACCAGGCTGCCGACGGCGATGAGCAACGGCCTTTCCACAACGCCCAGTTCCGCCCGCAGCTTGCCCGGATCCGAGGACCCCTCCGGGGCTGCGGGAACCGCCACGGGCGCCAGCCGCGCGTCCCTCGCGCCGCGCTGGCGCGCGAGGTCCACGAGGTCCGAGGAGGCGCCGAGCACGACCGCGGCGGCCCGCGCCACGCGCCGTTCCAGTATCCGGGTCAGCCGTCCGAGCGCGCCCGGCGCCGCCGGGCCCTCGCCGTGCCAGCTCACCACCAGCGGCACCCTGCGCCCGCGTACGGCCAGCGCCGCCCGCAGCCCGGCCCGTACCCCGTGCGCGTGCACGACGTCCGCACCGGCGCACGCCGCCCGCAGCACGCTCGCCGCGTCGGGCGCGAACTCCGCCCCGGCACCGGTGAAGTCGTACTCGCCCTCCGCCCGGACGGGGCCGCACACCGTGACCCGTACCCCGCGCGCGGCGAGCCCGGTGGCGAGCGAGCGGACGTGCGTGCAACTGCCCGCGCCCGCAGCGCCGCCGAGCACGTGGACGGTGCGCAGCGGCGGGCGCCCGTAGGGCTGTGCCGCGACGGGGGTGGAGACCGGGGAGCTGCTCACGGGCCGAAGCTCCAGGGTGAGGGGAGTCAGAGACGTCGCCAAGAATGCCAGCCCGTACGCGCGTTCCGGGACCATATGGGTGCGGATCCTGTGCGAGATGGGCCCGGACACCCTCCGGGCTCACCCACACGGCTTAAGTGGAACCCGAAGAGTGACGCGCGGAACGGTCGGTTTCGGGCCCGAAGCGGTCTTTCACGGACAAGCGGAAGGCCCGGAACGCTGTGCGTCCCGGGCCCTCCGGCCGGTGTACGGGCTCACGCGTCGGCGCGCGCCGCAGCCAGCAGTTCCTCGGCGTGCGCCCGCGCGGAGACGGAGTCCTCGTGTCCCGCGAGCATGCGCGAGAGTTCGCGGATCCGGTCCTCGCCCTCCAGGACGGTGACGCCGCTGCGGGTGACCGAGCCGTCGTTGGTCTTCTCGACCAGCAGCTGCCGGTCGGCGAAGGCCGCGACCTGCGGCAGGTGCGTGACCACGACGACCTGCGCCGTCCGGGCCAGCTTCGCCAGGCGCCGGCCGATCTCGACCGCCGCCTTGCCGCCGACGCCCGCGTCGACCTCGTCGAAGAGGTACGTCGGCACCGGGTCGGTGCCCGCGAAGACGACCTCGACGGCGAGCATCACCCGGGAGAGTTCACCGCCCGAGGCGCCCTTGGCGATCGGCCGCGGCTGGGCGCCCGGGTGCGGGGCCAGCAGCAGTTCGACCTCGTCGGCGCCGGAGGGGCCGTAGGCGACCGGACGGCCGTCCACGTCCACTCCTTCGGGGTCCTCCGTCTGCCGGATGTCGATGGTCACCCGGGCGTGCGGCATCGCCAGTGACGCCAGCTCCTCGGTCACCGCGGAGGCGAAGCGAGTCGCCGCCTCCACCCGGGCGTCGGTCAGCGCCTGCGCCAGCAGCGACAGTTCGGAGCGCAGTCCGTCGCGCTCCGCGGTCAGCTCGGCGATCCGCTCGTCGTCGCCGTCCAGTTCCAGCAGCCGGGCCGCGCCCTGTTCGGCCCACTGCAGTACCGCGTCCACGGTGCCCTCGGAGCCGTACTTGCGGGTGAGCTGGGTCAGGGCGGCCCGACGCTCCTCCACCGCGGCGAGCCGCAGCGGATCGGCGTCGAGGTCGTCGGCGTACCCCGCGAGTTCCCCGGCGACGTCGGACAGCAGGATGCCGAGTTCCCCGATCCGCTCGGCGAGCGCGCCGAGCGCCGGGTCGTGCGACCGTACGGACTCCAGTGCCCGGTGGGCCCCGGCGACGAGCATGTTCGCGTCGATGGCTTCGGGGTCCTCGGGATTGCCCGCGAGGGCGGCGTGCGCCGCCTGGGCGGCCGAGGCCAACGCCTCGGCGTGTCCCAGCCGCTCCGCCTCGGCGGCCAGCTCGGCGTCCTCTCCCGCGACCGGCTCCACGGCCGCGATCTCGTCCAGCCCGAAGCGCAGCAGATCGGCCTCCTGGGCGCGCTCCCGGGCCCGGGTGGTGATCTCGTCGAGTTCGACGGCGACCGCGCGGAGCCTGCGGTAGGCGGATCCGTACTTCTCCAGCGGGACGGCGACGGCGTCCCCGGCGTACCGGTCGAGGGCCTGCCGCTGCCGGGCCGGCCGGAGCAGGCCCTGCTGGTCGGTCTGCCCGTGGACGGCGACCAGGTCGTCGGCCAGCTCGCCGAGCAGGCCCACGGGCACCGAGCGGCCGCCGACGTGGGCACGGGAGCGCCCCTCGGCGGACACGGTCCGGCTGATCAGCAGGGCGCCGTCGTCGAGCTCGGCGCCGGCCTCCTCGGCGCGTACCGCGGCGGGGGCGTCCGGGCGCATGACGATGCGGCCCTCGACGACCGCCGCCTTGGCCCCGATCCGTACCAGGGCCGGGTCGGCGCGACCGCCGAGCAGCAGCCCGAGGCTGGTGACGACCATCGTCTTGCCCGCGCCGGTCTCGCCGGTCACCGCGGTGAAACCGGGCGACAGCTCGACCACCGCGTCGTCGATGACCCCGAGCGACCGTATCCGCATCTCCTCAAGCACGGGACGACGATACCGAGGTTTCCCGAGTGCCATGTGACGTCACCCGTCCCGAGTTCTCCGAACGCGTGTGCTAATAATGCTCTCGCGACGAGCCCCGAACGGCAACACCGGGAATCCCGGCCGGGCTTGCGGGCGGTGAGGGCCGCCCGGCCCGGTGCCGCCGCCACGCGGCCCGGCCCCGCACGGCGGGCGCCGGGTCCTCAGTGCGGCGCGCCGCGCCAGCCGGACACCGGCAGGGCGAACTTCGCGACGAGCCGGTCCGTGAAGGACGCGTGGTGCAGCCGGGCCAGCCGCACGGGCACCGCACCCCGCCGGACCTCCACACGGGCCCCGGCCGGCAGCTCCAGCATGCGCCGGCCGTCGCACCACAGCACCCCGTGCGGCGTGCCGTTCTGCACCTCGACCGCCAGCACCGAGTCGGGCGAGGTCACCAGCGGTTTCGCGAACAGCGCGTGCGCGCTGATCGGCACCATGAGCAGTGCCTCCACCTCCGGCCACACCACCGGTCCGCCCGCGGAGAAGGCGTACGCCGTCGAGCCCGTCGGGGTCGCACAGACGATCCCGTCGCAGCCGAAGCCGGTCACGGGCCGTCCGTCGATCTCCAGGACCACCTCCAGCATCCGCTCCGGGGACACCTTCTGGACGGCGGCCTCGTTCAGCGCCCAGTCCCGGTGGACGACGTCGCCGTTCGTGCGCACGATCACGTCGAGGGTCATCCGCTCCTCGACCTCGTACGAGCGCGTCACGACCCGGTCCACGACCTTGTCCAGGTCGTCGCGCTCGGCCTCGGCGAGGAAGCCGACCCGCCCCAGGTTGACGCCGAGCATCGGCACGCCGGACGCGCGCGCGAACTCGGCGCCCCGCAGCAGGGTCCCGTCGCCGCCCAGCACCACCAGCAGCTCGCATCCGTCCAGCACCCCCGGCGTGGACTCGGTGACGAGCTCCACCTCGGGCGGCAACGGCAGATCCACCGCCTCGTGGGCGAAGACCCGTACGCCCAGCCCGCAGCGCAGCAGCCCCTTGACGACCAGCTCGGCGCTGCGGATGGCCGCCGGCCGCCCGGTGTGCGCGAGCAGGAATACGGTCCGTTCCCCCGAAGAATCTGTCACTGCGGCCCCTCCGCCACTGCACGGTCAACATCCGCCGGGTCGAGCGCCGGTGCCCCCGCCCTCAGCCACAGAAAGTACTCGACGTTCCCCGACGGCCCCGGCAGCGGACTGGCGGTCACGCCGAGGACCCCCAGTCCCAGATCGGCGGCCCGGGCCGCGACCTCGCGCACGGCCTCCGCCCGCAGCTCCGGGCTGCGCACCACGCCGCCGCTGCCGAGCCGGTCCTTGCCCACCTCGAACTGCGGCTTGACCATCAGCACCAGGTCGGCGTCCGGTGCGGTGCACCGCACCAGCGCCGGCAGCACCAGGCCGATCGAGATGAAGGACAGGTCGCCGACGACGAGGTCCACCGGGACGCCGTCGAGCTGCTCGACGGTCAGCTCGCGCACGTTGGTGCGGTCCTTCACGGTGACCCGGTCGTCGCTCTGCAGCGACCAGGCGAGCTGTCCGTAGCCGACGTCGACCGCCATCACGTGGGCCACGCCCGCCCGCAGCAGCACGTCGGTGAAGCCGCCGGTGGACGCGCCGGCGTCCAGCGCCCGGCGGCCCTCGACCTGCAGGCCCCGCGGCCGGAAGGCCGCGAGGGCGCCCGCCAGCTTGTGGCCGCCGCGGGAGACGTAGTCGGGGTCGTCGTCGTCCTTGAGGACGACGAGCGCCGCGCTGGTCTCGACCTGGGTGGCGGCCTTGGTCGCCGTGGTGCCGCCCACGGTCACCCGGCCCGCGGCGATCAGCTGCGCGGCGTGCTCGCGCGAGCGGGCCATGCTGCGGCGTACCAGTTCGGCGTCCAGGCGGCGGCGTGCCACTCCTGCCACGTTCGGTTCAGCTCCTGTTTTCGTACGGTCCGGGGACGGGCGGTGCGTCCAGCGCGGTCAGCGCCTCGCGCAGCCCCCGGTGGACATCCTCGTACACCTCGACGTGTCCGTCCGCCGCGAGGTGGTCCGCATCCGCCAGCCGGGCCAGATGCGCGTCCACCGCCACGTGGCCGGTGGGGGTCCGTACGACGCCCAGCGGCACGGGCCCGGCCGGCCCCTCGGCGGGCTCGGCCCCGCTCTCCGGCCCGTCCGGGGCCCCTGCCCCGGCCTCCGTCCCGGCCCCGGCCGCGGTCTCGCCGGGGGCCTCGGCCGGAGTCTCGGCTGCTTCGTCGGTCATGCCACGACGCTACCCCGAAGCGCCCCCGCGGCGACGCGCGGCTCTGCGGTACGGTCGTGATCACGATGGCTACGATCCAGGAGTGCCGTGCAGCACTCGACGAACTCTCCGGCAACCTCGCGCGGGCCGAGGAAGGCGTGCGCGGTGCGGCCGCCCTCGACCGCTCCCTCAGCTGCCACATCACCGACCTGGACCAGACGTTCACGGGCCGCCTCGAAGGAGGCCGGATCCGGGTGGACGCCGTCGCCCCGGGGCCGCCGGCCCACAAGGCGCAGATCCGCCTCGCCATGACCGGCGACGACCTGGTGGCGATGGTCGCGGGAGAGCTGAGGTTCGCGAAGGCCTGGGCCTCCGGCCGGGTCAGACTGGAGGCCGGCCTCCGCGACCTGGTGCGGCTGAAGAACTTGCTCTAGGGCGTCTCTTTCGGATCTTGCCGGCGCGGGTCGGGCAAGATCCGGGAGAGACGGCTCAGCGGCCGTCCCGCGAAGCGCCGACAAAGGGGGCGGGTTCCTCCCCGGCCGCCCGCTGGGGCGGGACCCCGCCGGCGGGGACCGCACCGGCCTCGGCCGGCGGTGCGCTGCGCGGCCACCGGCGGTCCGCGGCCCTCTGCACCCGCCGGCCGAGGCGCTGCATCGGCAGCTCGACCAGGCGGTACATCAGGTGGCTCGCGGCCAGCACCACGCCCAGGAAGACCGCTGCCCAGGCGATTCCGCCGAGCGCCGACGACGGCAACGGCGGAACCCCCACCAGCGGCCCGACCGTGCGCAGCAGCGGGAAGTGCAGCAGGTACAGCGAGAAGCTGATCGCGCCGAGCCAGGTCAGCACCTTCGGGAAGCGCCGCCCCCGAAGGAGGAACCCCAGCCCGAACAGCGCCCAGGCGGCCAGGTAGGACAACGACCAGGCCTCCCACCCCGAGGTCCAGGTGTGGTCCTCGACGCCGCCCCGGTTGTACAGCCACCCGACGAGCACACCCGCGGTGATCACGAACGCGCAGGCGAGCAGGTGCACGTACCGGCCGGACCGGCTGTGCTGCGCCCGGTACACCGCCGTCCCGGCGAACATCGTGGCGAAGATCATCCAGGTCTCGAACCAGGGAGCCCGGCTGTTGAAGGTGATCAGCACCAGGCCGAGGCCGGCGAGCAGTGCGGCACCCACCCCAGTCAGGACCCGGTGGCCGCTGAGCACGCCGGCGAAGCCCGCGAGGGCGATCGGCGTGACGATCAGCAGGAGCAGCCGGGTCGAGCCGAGCTCCGCGTTGAGGAGCTGGGTGCCGACGGCCGTGCCGACCACCAGGGCGGCGGCGGCGAAGGCGGCCGCGATGGCGCCGCTGTGGCGGTGCAGGCGGCGGGTGAACAGGGCGGTGACGAAGAAGTAGAAGATCATCTCGTAGCAGAGCGTCCAGGTGACGTTCATGCTGTTGACGACGCCGAGCATGTCCTGGAGCATCAGGCCGTTCGCGACCAGTGAGGCCAGGTCGTCCCCGGTGCGCAGCAGTGCGACCGTGCCGTCTCCATCCGGCAGCATCATGATCGAGACAATGAGGGCGACGATCAGGGCCGGGTGGATCCGGAAGATGCGGCCGATCCAGAAGGCCCGGACGTCGCCCCGCCGCTCCAGCGAGGCGGGGATGATGTAGCCGCTGACGATGAAGAAGAGCATCACACCGAACAGGCCCAGGTCGAAGGTGCGCCCGACGGCGTCCCCGAAGGGCACCATGTGCAGCACGTCGAAGTGGTGCAGGGCCACGACCAGTGCGGCGATGCCGCGCAGGCCGTCCAGCCAGCCGAGCCGGGTGTCCGGTGCGGCGGCCGGGACTGCGGCCGCGTCGGAGCCGGACGTCCGCCGGCCGAACGAGGGAATGAGCTTCTGCACCCGGAGACCCTAACCGACTCCGGCCGCCCCCCAGGGGCGGCCGGGCTGGTGCACGGCGCCGCCGGCCCGGGGCGGTCGGCGGGCCCCCGGGGGGTGCGCCGCCGCCGTCAGACCTCGGCGGCCTCGGCCCGGGCGCGCGAGCGCCGGGCCGCCGGGACCACCAGCGGCGTCCCCGTCTCCGGGTCGTCGATGACCTGGCAGCGCAGCCCGAACACCTTCTCCACGAGCTCCGCGGTGACCACCTCCTGCGGCGCCCCCTCGGCGATGACCTTCCCGCCCCGCATGGCGATGAGGTGCGTGGCGTAGCGGGCGGCGTGGTTGAGGTCGTGCAGCACGGCGACGAGGGTGCGACCCTGCGTCTCGTGCAGTTCGGCGCACAGGTCCAGCACGTCGATCTGGTGCTGGATGTCCAGGTAGGTCGTCGGCTCGTCGAGGAGCAGCAGCGGGGTCTGCTGGGCCAGTGCCATCGCGATCCACACGCGCTGCCGCTGGCCGCCCGACAACTCGTCCACCGCCCGGTCGGCGAGCTCGGCGACCCCGGTCGAGGCCATCGACTCCGTCACGATCCGCTCGTCCTCGGGCGACCACTGCCGCAGCAGCCCCTGGTGCGGGTACCGGCCGCGCGAGACCAGGTCGGCGACGGTGATGCCGTCGGGTGCGATCGAGGACTGCGGGAGCAGCCCCAGGGTCTTCGCGACCTTCTTCACCGGCATCGACCCGATGGCCTGCCCGTCGAGCAGCACCCGCCCCTCGGACGGCTTCAGCATCCGCGACAGGGCCCGCAGCAGCGTGGACTTGCCGCAGGCGTTGGGGCCGACGATCACCGTGAAGGAGTTGTCGGGGATCTCCACCGACAGGTTCTCGGCGATGACCCGCTGGTCGTAGCCGAGGGTCACGTTCTCCGCGGTCAACCGCTGCACTTGCGCACTCCTGAGGTTCATATACGTCCTGCCTTGCGCTCGGTGACGAGCAGCCAGAGCAGATAGACACCGCCGACCAGCCCGGTCACCACGCCCACGGGCAGTTGGTCCGCGCCGAAGGCCCGCTGCGAGGCCCAGTCCGAGAGCAGCAGCACCACCGAGCCCATGAGGGCGGCGGTCAGCAGGTTGGCGCCCGGCGAGCGGGTCAGCCGCCGTGCCAGCTGCGGCGCTGCCAGTGCGACGAAGCTGATCGGCCCGGCGGCGGCGCTCGCCGCCGTGGTGAGCAGGATGGCGGCCAGCATCAGCACCAGCCGGGTGCGCTCGACCCGGACCCCCACCGCGTACGCGGCGTCGTCGCCCATCTCGATCATCCGCAGGGCCCGGCCCTGCCCGAGCACCAGCGGGAACAGCACCCCGCAGGTCGCCAGCAGCGGCCACACCTGCGCCCAGTCCCGGCCGGCCAGGGAACCGGTCAGCCAGACCATCGCCCGCGAGGCCTCCACCAGTTGCGCCTTGGTGATCAGGTACTGGATGACGGCCACCAGCATCGCGGAGATCCCGATGCCCACCAGGACCAGCCGGTAGCCGTGGATGCCCCGCTTGTACGCCAGCAGGTAGACGGCGGCGCCGGCCAGCAGGCCGCCGAGCAGCGCGCCGGCGGCGACCTCGGTGGCCGAGCCGTTCAGCAGGACGATGACGACGAGGGCGCCCACCGCGGACCCGTAGGAGAAGCCGAGCAGGTCGGGCGAGCCGAGCGGGTTGCGGCTCACCGACTGGAAGACCGCTCCGGCCATCCCGAGGGCGGCGCCGACGAGCAGGGCGACCAGTACCCGGGGCAGCCGCAGGTCGTTGACGATGAAGTCGTTGGCGGGGGTGCCGTTGCCGAGCAGGGTCTGCACGACGTCCCACGGCGCGATGTCGAAGTCGCCGGTGCCGATGAGCAGGACGGCCATGACGAACGCGGCGAGGAGGAGCAGGGCGCCGACGGCCAGGGCACGCCGCTCGATCCGCAGCGACACCCCGCCCGGGAGCCGCACGGGGCGGGCTTTCGCGGTCACGGTCACAGCTGGGCCATCCTCTTGCGCCGGACGAGGTGAAGGAAGACGGGCCCGCCGATGAGCGCGGTGACGATACCGACCTGGAGCTCGGCGGGCCGGGTGACGACCCTGCCGACGACGTCCGCGCCGAGCAGCAGGACGGGCGACAGGACGGCCGAGTACGCCAGCACCCAGCGCATGTCGGGGCCGGTGAACACCCGCACGAGGTGCGGGATCATCAGGCCGATGAAGACGATGGGCCCGCAGGCGGCGGTCGCCGCTCCGCACAGCAGGGTGATGGCGAGCATGGCGCCGATCCGGGTGCGCGTGAGGTTCGCCCCGAGCGCCCGGGCCGTGTCGTCGCCCATCGCCATCGCGTTCAGCGGCCGGCCGAGCGACAGCGCGAGCACCGCGCCGACCAGCAGGAACGGAGCGACCTGCCGGACGGTGTCCATGTTGGCGGAGGCCAGCGAGCCCACCGTCCAGAAGCGCAGCTTGTCCAGCGCCTTGCTGTCCATCAGCTGCACGGAGTTGATGTAGCCGACCAGGGCCGCGCTGGCCGCCGTTCCGGCGAGCGCGAGGCGCACCGGCGTGGCGCTGCGGCTGCCGCCGAGCACGTACACGGCGACCGAGACGACCGCGGCGCCGAGGAAGGCCCACCACACGAACTCGCTCAGCGAACTCGCACCGAAGAAGCTGATGGCGGATACCACGGCGGCGGCCGCACCCGCGTTGACCCCGAGGATGCCGGGCTCGGCCAGCGGGTTGCGGGTCAGGGCCTGCATCACCGCCCCGGACAGGCCGAGTCCGAGGCCGACCATCAGCCCGAGGAGGGTGCGCGGGACCCGCAGGTCCCGCACCACCACGTCGGAGACGGTTCCCGAGTAGTGGAAGAGGCCGTGCCATACCTCGTCCAGGGGCATCTGCTTGGCGCCCACGGCGATGCTCACCACCGCGATCAGGGCCAGCACCACGAGGGCGCCGGCCAGTCCGGCGGCACGCGCGGCATGGCGTGGGCGGGCGACGGCGCCGGGCGGGGGCGCCGCGCTCGGTCCGGATTCAGGAGGACTCTCAACCAACACGCAGGTTAGGTTAGCCTAGCCTCCGCCCCGAACGGACCGCCGGTCACCTCTCAAGTCCCAGCCTGGCCAGCGCCTTCGCGGCGTCGAGGGTGCACACGTCCTCCCCGGCGGCCGTCCAGGCAGCGGCGCAGAGCGCCCGCAGGCCGTCCAGCGGGTCCCGGTCCCGTGCCCCACCGGCGCCCGTCCCGGCCGTCCCGCGGTCCGCTACCCCGCCCGCCGCGTCGCCCGTCCCGTCGTGGTCCTCGCGGTCGTCCTCGCGCAGTTCGAGCACGCCGTTGTTCAGCGCGACCGCCGTCCAGCCTCCGCAACGGAAGCCCTCGGCGGCCGGCTCCACCTCGGGCTGCCCGGCCAGCAGGCCGCGCAGGTCCCGGTCCACGTACGTCGGGCGGTGGCGGGGCTCGGCCCGCAGCAGCTGTTCCGCGTCGGTCACCCCGGTCAGCACCAGCAGCGAGTCGACCTCCCCGTTGAAGGCACCTTCGATGTCGGTGTCGAGCCGGTCGCCCACGACCAGCGGCCGCTTCGCCCCCGTCCGCAGCACCGTCTCCCGGTGCATCGGGGGCAGCGGCTTGCCCGCCACCTGCGGTTCCGCGCCCGTGGCGATCCGTACGACCTCCACCGCGGCTCCGTTGCCCGGCGCGATGCCCCGCGCCCCGGGGATCGTCAGGTCGGTGTTCGACGCGTACCACGGCACGCCGCGGTTGATCGCGTACGAGGCCTCCGCGAACCGGCTCCACGGCAGGTCCGGGCCGCCGTATCCCTGCACGACCGCCGCCAGTCCCTCCTCGTCGGCGGACTCCACCGGCACGAGTCCGCGTTCGCGCAGCGCGACCCGCAGCCCGTCCCCGCCGATCACCAGCACCTTGGACCCGGGCTCCACCTGCTCCGCGATCAGCCGGGACACCGCCTGCGCCGACGTGATCACCTCGGCCGCCTCCGTCGGGATGCCGAGCTCGCCCAGGTGCTCGGCGACGGCCTGCGGGGTCCGCAGGGCGTTGTTCGTGACGTAGGCGAGGTGCATGCCGTCGGCGCGGGCCGCTGCGAGGGACTCCACGGCGTGGCCGATGGCCCGCCCGCCCGCGTACACCACACCGTCCAGGTCCAGGAGCGCAGTGTCGTACGCCTGGTGCAGACTCTGCTCACACGCCGCCGGACTGGTCCTGATCTGCCGGGTCATCCTTGCCGCTCCTCACGTGAACGATCTTGTCCGATTCCCTACTGCCCCGATCATCCCGCATGGCGAGACGCGACTTACCATGCACCAATGACCACTTCTGGCACCGCGGAGCACGGACTGCGCCTGATTCCGTTCCATGGCCTGCGCTACGTCCCCGAGCGTGTCGGCAGCCTGGCCGCCGTCACCTCGCCGCCGTACGACGTGGTCGTGCGCCCCGACGGAGTCGACCACCTCGAGTCCGCCGACCCGCACAACATCGTCCGCCTGATCCTCCCGCAGGCCGGCACCCCCGCCGCGCGCAACGAACAGGCCGCACGGACCCTGCGGGACTGGCTCGCCGAGGGCATCCTGTCCGCCGACCCCGAGCCGGCGCTGTACGTGTACGAGCAGCGCCGGGCGGGGCTGCTGCAGCGGGGCGTCATCGGCGCCCTGGCGCTGTCCACCGCCGACGCCGGGATCGTCCTGCCCCACGAGGACGTCATGCCGGACGTGGTGACCGACCGGGCGGGCCTGATGCGGGCCACCTCCGCCAACCTGGAACCCCTCCTGCTCACCTACCGCGGCGACGACCCCGGCGCGGGCGCGGCGGGTGTCGTCGAGCGGACCGCGCAGGGCGCTCCCCTGCTGTCGACGACCACCGAGGACGGCTTCCAGCACCGGCTCTGGGCCATCACCGACCCTGGCGAACTCGCCACCGTCACCGCGGATCTCAGCCACCGCCAGGCCCTCATCGCCGACGGCCACCACCGCTGGGCGACCTACCTGCGCCTCCAGGAGGAGCACGCCTCCCCGACCGCGTGGGACTTCGGCCTGGTCCTGCTGGTGGACACCGCCCGCTACCCGCTCCAGGTCCGCGCCATCCACCGGATGCTGCGCCGACTCCCGGTCGCCGACGCGCTGGCCCCCGTCGCCGGCCACTTCCGGGTCCGCCCGGTCGACGGGCCGCTTCCCCTGGCCATGGACGCCCTCGCGGACGCGGCGGAACGCGGCAACGCCTTCCTGCTCGCGGGAGACGGCACCTTCCACCTGGTCACCGATCCCGACCCGGCCCTCCTCGACCGCACGGTCCGCCACGACCGTCCCGAGGCCTGGCGCCGGCTGGACGCCACCGTGCTGCACGCGACCCTGCTCGACGCCCTCTGGCAGGTTCCGGACGCCCCCGACCAGATCACCTACATCCACGACGCCGCGTCCACGGTGGCCATGGCCGAACGCCACGGGGGCACCGCCGTCCTGCTGCACCCCGTACGGGAGGAGGTCGTGCGCGACCTGGCCCGCCAGGGCGTCACCATGCCCCGCAAGTCCACGTCCTTCGGTCCGAAGCCGGCCACCGGCCTGGTCCTGCGCGGACTCGGCTGAGGCCTCCGGCTCCACCTGCGAAGAAGGGCGGTACCCCGGTCGGGGTACCGCCCTTCTTCAGGTGCGCTTCACCTCACGTGCCTTCGCCGCACTTCGGCGCGGCGAAGACGCTCAGGCCTGGTCGCCCCGGACGTCGGCGTCGGCCGCGGAAGGCTCCAGCGGCTCGTACTCCTCGTCGTCCTCGTCGTAGTACTCGGTGGCGTCGACGGCGCGCTCGGCCGCGGCGATCTCCGCCGGGTCCTGGTCGTCGTCCTCGTCGTCCTCGTCGTCCTCGTCGAGGTCCTCGGCGCCGTTCGCGTCCTCGTCCCCGTCGTCGGCCAGGTCGGCCGCGGCGTCGACGAACTCGACGCCGTCGAGCTCGGCGAGACGGTCGGAGGCATCGGTCGCCCCGTCCTTGTCCGCTTCCAAAGCCTTGCCGAACCACTCGCGGGCCTCGTCCTCGCGACCGGCCGCCAGCAGGGCGTCGGCGTAGGCGTACCGCAGGCGCGCGGTCCACGGCTGGACGGCGTTGGACGCCAGCTCGGGGCTCTGCAGGGTGACGATGGCCGCTTCGAGCTGCCCCTGGTCGCGCCGGGCACCTGCTGCGACCAGCCGCATCTCGACCTGGCCGGCCTTGTCGAGCTTCTGCACCTCGGGCTCGCCGGCCATGGCCAGCGCCCGCTCCGGGCGGCCGAGGCCGCGCTCGCAGTCGGCCATGACGGGCCACAGCTCGACGGAGCCGGTCATGCGCTTGGCGGCGCGGAACTCGGCGAGGGCCTCGCTGTACTTCTGCGTGGCGTAGGCGGCGAAGCCGGCGGCCTCGCGGACGGCGGCGACGCGGGAGGCCAGGCGGAGGGCGATGCGCGAGTAGGCATAGGCCTGCTCGGGGTCTTCGTCGATCAGGCGGGCAACCATGACCAGGTTCTTGGAGACCTCCTCGGCCAGGCCCTTGGGCAGGCTCAGCAGCTCCTGGCGCACGTCGGCGTCGATCTCGAGGCCGGTGACGTCCTCGTCGATGGGGAGCCGCTTGACCGGGTCGCGGTCGCGGTCCGCGCGGTAGCCGCGGTCGCCGCCGCGCTCGTCACGGCCGCGGTAGCCGCCGCGGTCCCCGCCCCGGTCGTCCCGACGCGGGTACGAGGGGCGGTCGCCGCCCCGGTCGTCGCGGCGGGGGTAGGAGGGGCGGTCGCCGCCGCGGTCGTCGCGGCCGCCGCGGTAGCCACCGCGGTCGTCGTCCCGACGCGGGTACGACGGACGGTCACCGCGGTCGTCGCGGCGGGGGTAGGAGGGGCGGTCACCACCGCGGTCGTCGCGGCCGCCGCGGTAGCCACCGCGGTCGTCGTCCCGACGCGGGTACGACGGACGCTCGCCCCGGTCGTCACGGCGCGGGTACGAAGGACGGTCACCCCGGTCGTCACGGCGCGGGTAGGACGGGCGGTCCCCCCGGTCGTCACGACGGAAGGAGGGGCGGTCACCACCGCGGTCGTCGCGGCGGGGGTAGGAGGGGCGGTCGCCACCGCGGTCGCGGCCGCCGCGGTAGCCGCCGCGGTCGTCGTCCCGACGCGGGTACGACGGACGCTCGCCCCGGTCGTCACGGCGCGGGTACGACGGACGGTCACCCCGGTCGTCACGGCGGACGCCGCCGCCGCTGAAGGGGCGGTCACCACCGCGGTCGTCGCGACGGGGGTAGGACGGCCGGTCGCCGCCCCGGTCGTCGCGCCCGCCGCGGTAGCCACCGCGGTCGTCGTCCCGACGCGGGTACGAGGGACGCTCCCCGCGCTCTCCCCGGTCGTCACGGCGCGGGAAGCTGGGACGGTCACCGCCCCGGTCGTCACGGCGCGGGAAGCTGGGACGGTCACCGCCCCGGTCGTCGCGGCGGGGGTAGGAGGGGCGGTCGCCGCGGTCGTCGCGACGGAAGGACGGACGGTCCCCTGCGCGGTCGTCACGGCGCGGGTAGGACGGACGGTCGCCGCCGCGGTCGTCACGGCGGTCGTCACGGCGGAACCCGCCGCCACCGCCGGAAGGGCGCCCGCCGCGGTCGTCGCGGCGGAAGCCGCCGCCACCACCGGCCGGCCGGCCGCCGCGGTCGTCGCGACGGAACGAGGGACGGTCGCCACCACGGTCGTCACGGCCCCCGCGGTAGCCGCCCCTGTCACCGCCGTCGTTGCGCCGAGGCTCGCGCTCCGGACGATCGTCGGGAGAGTTGGACATGGGTGTGACTCCTGTCTTCGGGGTACCGCTAGTCATTCTCGCGCAACCAACCCACGGCCGCGCTTCGGCGTACCCACAGGGTCCCCCCTGCAGTACCATCGGCGCTGAAAGGCTTAGCTTCCGGGTTCGGAATGTAACCGGGCGTTTCCCTAACGCTATGACCACCGAAACCCTATCGGTTTCGAGCGAACAAGCACACTTTGTAGTTATGTGTTCCAGCTCTAGAAACCAGCAACTGTTCGTTGCTTCAGAACTAACACAGTGGACGCGAGCAACTGAGGACAAGCCCTCGGCCTATTAGTACCAGTCAGCTCCACCCGTTACCGGGCTTCCACATCTGGCCTA
>NZ_JOFX01000034.1 GCF_000719345.1 Streptomyces sp. NRRL F-2664 | reverse complement strand
CCCAGGTCATGGACCTCCTCGCGGAGCTCCAGCGCGAGATGAACATGGGCCTGATCCTGATCACCCACGACCTCGGCGTGGTCGCCGACGTCGCGGACAGGATCGCGGTCATGTACGCGGGCCGGATCGTGGAGTCGGCCCCCGTCCACGAGATCTACCAGGCGCCCGCGCACCCGTACACGCGCGGCCTGCTGGACTCCATCCCGCGCCTGGACCAGAAGGGCCAGGAGCTGTACGCGATCAAGGGCCTGCCGCCCAACCTGCTCCGGATCCCGCCCGGCTGCGCCTTCCACCCGCGCTGCCCGATGGCGCAGGAGGTCTGCCGCAGCGACGTCCCGCCGCTGTACCCGGTGACCGGGGCGCCCGCGCCGCGCGACAGCGCCTGCCACTTCTGGAAGGAGTGCCTCCATGGCTGAGCCCCTCCTGGAGGTGACGGATCTGGCCAAGCACTACCCGCTCACCCAGGGCGTCCTGTTCAAGAAGCAGGTCAGTGCGGTCAAGGCCGTCGACGGAGTCTCCTTCGGCCTGCACACCGGCGAGACGCTGGGAATCGTGGGGGAGTCCGGCTGCGGCAAGTCCACCGTGGCCAAGATGCTGGTCCACCTGGAACGGCCGACCGCCGGTTCGATCACGTACAAGGGCGAGGACATCAGCCGGCTGTCGGGGCGCGCCCTGAAGGCCGTGCGCCGCAACATCCAGATGGTCTTCCAGGACCCGTACACCTCGCTGAACCCGCGCATGACGGTCGGCGACATCATCGGCGAGCCGTACGAGATCCACCCCGAGGCGGCCCCGAAGGGCGACCGGCGCCGCAGGGTCCAGGAGCTCCTGGACGTCGTCGGCCTGAACCCGGAGTACGTCAACCGCTATCCGCACCAGTTCTCCGGCGGCCAGCGCCAGCGCATCGGCATCGCCCGCGGCCTGGCCCTCCGGCCCGAGATCATCGTCGCCGACGAACCGGTCTCCGCCCTGGACGTCTCCGTCCAGGCGCAGGTCGTCAACCTGCTGGAGAAGCTCCAGGACGAGTTCGACCTGTCCTACGTCTTCATCGCGCACGACCTCTCGATCGTCCGGCACATCTCCGACCGCGTCGGGGTCATGTACCTCGGCCGGATCGTGGAGATCGGCACGGACAGCGAGATCTACGAACACCCCACCCACCCCTACACCCAGGCGCTGCTTTCGGCCGTGCCCGTCCCCGACCCGCGGGCACGCGCCCACCGTGAGCGGATCATCCTCTCCGGCGACGTGCCGTCCCCGGCCGACCCGCCGTCGGGCTGCCGCTTCCGCACCCGCTGCTGGAAGGCCCGGGAGCGCTGCGCGGAGGAGGTCCCGCTGCTCGCGGTTCCGGAGGCGTTCCCCTCCGGCCCGGCGGCTCATCCGTCGGCGTGTCACTTCGCGGCGGAGAAGCAGGTGGTGCCGCACGTGCCGCCGGAGGAGGCGGACCGGGCGGGCGGACCGTACGAAGGCTGAGACGCCCACCCCGACGGGCGATCATTTCCGGCCACCCGCCGCGTTCCGGTTGCGAAGCCGAGCCGGACCGACAACTCGGTTTACACGGCGGCAACTTGACCGTTTCTGCCCCGAGATCTGGGGCATGCAGCCTGGGTGTCGTGCGGCCGTGCGGGTGCCGACAGCCGGCCGGGGGGCGCAACCGCCCCCCGGCCGGCCCGTGCGTGACCCCGCCCGTGCGCGGCATGCGCCCCTCGTGCTGCCGGATTTCGATCGATGCGCTGGCACGGATAGTTATGATCCGTAGCGCACGGTGGGTATGACTCTCGCCGAGCACGAATGCGCGTACCGATGTCCGCTCGACGTGGAGGTGAAACGCCGTGGCACTCTCGATCTCTGCCGTGGTGCTGCTGGCGATCATCGTCTTCCTGCTGGTCCGCCGGGCCGGCCTGAAGGCGGGACACGCGGTGGTCTGTGTGCTGCTCGGCTTCTACCTGGCGAGTTCCACCATCGCCCCGACCCTCAGCCAGCTCACCTCGAACGTGGCGAGCATGATCAGCGGCATCAAGTTCTAGATCGACCACGAGCCCCGCCGGGCAGGGCGGGCAGACCGGTTCCGGCGCGGGGCACCCCCTACGCTAGGCCCATGAACGGTCTTCCCGCCCGTCGTCTGCTCTTCGTGCACGCGCACCCCGACGACGAGTCGATCAACAACGGCGTCACCATGGCCAAGTACGCGGCCCAGGGCGCCCATGTCGCGCTGGTGACCTGCACCCTGGGCGAGGAGGGCGAGGTCATCCCGCCCGCCCTCGGCCACCTGACGGCCGACCGCGACGACGCCCTCGGCGCCCACCGGATCGGCGAGCTCGCCGCCGCCATGGCCGAACTGGGCGTCCACGACCACCGGTTCCTCGGCGGCCCCGGCCGCTACCGCGACTCCGGGATGATGGGCGCCCCGCAGAACCGCCGCCCGGAGGCCTTCTGGTCCGCCGACGTGGACGAGGCCGCCGCTTACCTCGTGGAGGTGATCCGGGAGCTGCGCCCGCAGGTCCTCGTCACCTACGACCCGGACGGCGGCTACGGGCACCCCGACCACATCCAGGCGCACCGGGTCGCGATGCGTGCCGCCGAACTGGCCGGCGAGAAGGCGTACCGGCGCGACCTCGGGGACCCCCACACGATCGGGAAAATCTACTGGAACCGGATCCCGCTGTCGGTGGTCGAGGAGGGCTTCGCCCGGCTCGGCGCTGCCGGAGACGGGGTGTCCTTCCCCGGGGTGGCCTCGCCCGCGGACGTGCCCGGCGTGGTCGACGACGCCCGGATCACCGCCGAGATCGACGCGGACGAGGCCCTCGTGGCGGCCAAGGCGGCCGCCATGCGGGCCCACGCCACCCAGATCGCCGTGGACGGCCCCTTCTTCGCGCTCTCCAACGACCTGGCGCAGCCGCTGTTCGCCCGCGAGTACTACGAACTCGTCGAGGGCAGCCCGGGCGTAGCGGCCGGCGAGCGCGAGCGCGACCTCTTCGCGGGGGTGGACGCGTGACCGGCCGCCTGACGGCGGGCCGGATCGCCGGCTGCCTGGGCCTGCTGCTGCTGGGCGCGCTGACCGGTGCGGCCGGCTGGCTGGTCGTGGACCTGTGGTTCCCCGCGGGCCTGCTGCTCGCGCTGCTGGCCCTCCTCGGGCTCTTCCTCGGCGGCCGGCTGGCCCTGGGGACCGGCCTCGGGGTGGGCGGTGGCGCGGTCGGCTGGTTCCTCGCCTACGTGGTGCTCAGCCTGCCGCGCCCCGAAGGGGACTTCGTCCTCGGTTCGTCCGGAATCGGCATGTACGCCTACCTTTTGGGCGGAGCGGCGCTCGCTGTGATGTGCGCCACGATCACCCTTCCCGCCGACCGGCCGGTTTCGGCCTCCCGGCCCGCCAAGTGACGTGGTGTCGGACCTCGTAGACGGTTCGGCCGAGCCGTGCGGGCAGGGCTCTCGTGGCACTTCAGGGGGGTTTGGCGGGCTCCAAGAGGAACCACTGATTCCCGGCCGTCAGTTGCGCGCGGGCGGCGGCCAGTATGGTGGACGGGCCGCCGAGCTGCCCGCGCACGGTATGACGGGCGGCGGAGCCAACCGGGAGAACCTGCCTTGAGTCGTGAAACCGACAGTTCGTCCTCCGGGCCCCAGGGGTCCGGGGGAGCCGCTTACCCCTCGGGTACGCCGCCGTACGGAACCGGCCAGTATCCGTCCACGACTGTGCCCGGGCCCGGCGCGGCGAACGCCCCGGAGGAGAACCCTGTGACCTCGAATCCGTCCACGCCCGAATCCGACGGGCCCAAGACCGAGACCACCCTGACGACCCGGATCCGGATCAACATCCCGGGTTCGCGGCCGATCCCCCCGGTGGTCGTGCGCAAGTCGATGGGCACCAACAGCGGCCCGTCCGGCAGCGGTGCGCCGACTGCGCCGGAGCCGTCGCCCGGGCAGCAGGCCGAGCCGCCGCTCCCGCAGCGCCCGGGTCCCCGGCCGACCCGTGTCGAGGCCGCACCCGAGCCGGACCCGGCCCCGGCGCAGGCCGAGGAGCCGGCCGCCAGCAACTGGTTCGCGCCCCGCAAGCCGCCCACCCCGGCGCCGGCGCCCACGCCGCCCGCCGCCGCGCAGATGCCGGCGGCCGCCCCGCCGCCGCCGCTCGCCCAGCGTGTGCCCGGCGCGACGCCGACCCCGCCCGGCAGCGGCTTCCCGCCCCCGCCGGACGTCCAGGGCCCGCCGGCGCCGGACGCCGCCTACGCGCCGCCGCGCACCCCGCCGCCGCCCGTGGCCGACTACGGCACGGGCTACGCCCCGCCGCAGGCGCCGGCCGCCCCGATGCCCGGGGCTCCCGGCGTCGGAGCGACCCAGGGCTTCCCCGCGTACGGCAGCGACCACGGCGACGCCGGCCCGTCCACCGAGGCGTTCCCCGTCTACAACGACCACGCCGACGGCCCGGCCGGCCCCACGGGCGGCCCCGGCTTCGGATCCCGCCCCGCCGGGGGCGGCGGCCCGTCCGCCGCGGACACCGCGGGCTGGCCCGGCCCCGACCTGGACGGCCCGCTGCCGACCCCGGTCCCGGCCCCCGCGCCCGCCGCCCCGCGTCCCACGCCGCCCGCGGACAAGAAAACCCCCGCGAAGCCCGCCAAGAAGGGCCGCTCCAAGCTGGTCCTCGTCGGCGGCGGCATCGTGGCGCTCATCGGCGTGGCCTACGGCGCCGGCCTGCTCCTGAACCACTCCGACGTCCCCAAGGGCACCACCGTCCTCGGCGTCGACATCAGCGGCAGCCGCGACGAGGCCGTCTCGAAGCTCCAGACGGCCTTCGGCACCCGCGCCGCGGCGCCGCTCCAGCTGACGGTCGGCGGCAAGCCGGTCGAGCTGAAGCCCGACAAGGCCGGCCTGACCCTGGACAGCCAGACCACCGTCCGCAACGCCGCCGGCAGCGACTACAACCCCGTCACGGTCATCGGCTCGCTCCTCGGCAACGAGCGCGTCGCCGACGCCGTCATGCCCGTCGACGAGGAGAAGCTCACGGTCGCGCTCCAGGAACTCGCCGGATCGGCGGGTTCCGTCACCGAGGGCACGATCACCTTCGACACCGGCAAGGCGGTCGCCGTGCCCGGCAAGGCGGGCACCACCCTGGACGTGGACGGCTCCGTCGACCTCGTCACCAAGGCCTTCCGCGACCAGGTCGGCACCGGCAGGGCGGCCGTGGTGGAACTGCCGACCACCACCAAGGAACCGACGATCAACCAGGCGGAACTGGACCGTGCGATGAAGGAGTTCGCCGAGCCCGCGATGTCCGCCAACGCCACGGTCAAGGCAGGCACCAAGTCCATCGCCTTCGGCAAGCTGTCGCTCCCCAAGATCCTCAGCATGCAGGCCGTGGACGGCCGGCTCACCGAGAAGTTCGACCTGGAGGCGCTGAAGACGACCTACGGGAACACCTTCGACGGGGTCATGATCACCCGAGGTACCGGCGCCAAGACCGCCGTCACCCCTCAGGACGTCGTCGGCGCGCTCGCCAAGGCGCTGCGCGGCAAGACCCCGGCCGAGCGGACGGTCGTCATCGACACCAATCCCAGCTGAGAACCGCACCCACGGTGCCCCCGCCCGGACCCCGGGCGGGGGCACCGGCGCACCAGGGCCCCGGCAGGGGCGGCGGGTGCGGTCAGTTCAGCAGGGCCCGGGCCGAGACGGCCTCAGCGCGGATCCGGGCCGCCGCGCCGTCGTCGACCGCCGCGACGACCTCCGCGTACGCGTCCAGTTCCGCCGCTCCCTCCCGGAAGGCCCCCCGCTCCACCAGCAGCCGCGCCCGCTCGTAGCGCAGTGATGCCGGGTGCGACGGCAGCAGCAGCGACAGCTCCAGGGCCCACAGGGCCACTCCCGACTGCTCCGGTCGGGTCGAGGCCCAGGCTCGGATGTTGGTCAGGATCCGCAGCACGATGTCCAGCGTCCGGGCCGGCGTACGCGGCCCCGACGCCAGTTCCGCCGGCCCTGCGCCCAGCGAGGCGCCGCCCGCGAACGGGTCGACCACCACGCCCTCCTCCGGATCGCCGAAGCCGACCACGAAATGCCCCGGCAGGCCCAGCCCGTACACCGGAGCGCCCGCTCGCCGGGCGACCTCCAGCCACACCACCGACAGCAGGATCGGCAGGCCCCGGCGGCGCCGCAGCACCTCGTGCAGCAGCGAGGACGACAGCCGCTCGTAGTCCGCCGGGGTGCCGTGGAAACCGAGGCGCCCGCCCAGCAGTTGCGTCACCGCCGAGGCCCACGCCCGCCCGCCCCGCAGACCGTACGGCAGCATCCCGGCCAGCCGGTCCAGTTCGATCTGGGCCCAGTCCATGGCGCGTTCGTCCAGGTCGGGGTCCGCCTCCGCCGCCAGCAGCAGGCACATCAGTGCCAGGTCCGGCCGCTCCGAGCGCGCCTGCGCGGCGAACTGCTCCCGCCTGGAGGGCGTGCTCACCGGGCCGCCCGGAAGTGGTGGTAGGTGTGGTGCGTCGCGAAGCCCAGCCCGTCGTACAGCGCCCGCGCGCCCGCGTTGTCCGTCTCGACCTGCAGCCATGCCGCCGACGCGCCCTCCTCCAGCGCGCGCCGCGCCAACGCGGCCATCACCGCCGTCGCGAGTCCTTCCCGCCGGTGGGCGGGATCGACCGTGACCGCCGCGAAGCCGGCCCACCGGCCGTCCACCACGCACCGTCCGATCGCCCGCCCCCCGGGCAGCGAGGCGAACCACACCGACGGACCCCGCACCAGGACCCGCCGGGCCACGTCCGGGTCGCCCACCCGCCCGTAACGCCCGAGCCACTCGGCGTCCGGGGCGCGGGTCAGCGTCACGGACCCGCTCGCGGGCGCGTCCACGTCGCCCAGCGGGGCCAGCGCCCCGATCCGGACCTCCGCCGACGCCTCGGACGCCCAACCCCGGCGCTCCAGCTCCGCGCACAGCAGCTCCTGCGTGCCGGCGGCCCCCGTGGCGGCCTGCACGTACGCCGGAAGTCCTCGTTCGGCATACCAGGAGGTCACTCGCGCGAGTGCATCATCCAGCGGTATGCCCGGGTCGCCGACCGGCAGAACGGAGTTGGCCCGCCGGGTGAACCCGGCGGACGCGCGCAGCGTCCACCCGCCCAGCGGCTCGCTCTCCAACGGCTGCCAGCCCCGCGCGCAGACCCTCGTCAGCTCCTCGAAGGAGGCCGCCGGGCCCCGCCGGCGGGCCGGCGCCGCGGGTACGACCTTCCCCGCGACCAGGGAGGATTCCGGGATGCGGACGGACTCCCCGCTCTTCTTTGTGATCAGCAGCACACCGTGGTCCCAGGATGTGAGAACACCGACCGTGTCCGTGAACTCGGGTGATCCGCCCAGCCCGGTCTCCACCCGTCGTACAGAGACACGTTTACCCACGTCAGCCGGGGTGATTCGGACCTCCAGCAGTCCTCCGGCAGTGATTTCCACAGCTCTGTCCGCCCCTCCTGTTCGGATCGTGCCCGGGAACGGAGATACTAGGTGCGGGCATCGACGACGCCGCGCTCCCGCGCGATATGGAAAGCCCTACCGAGGAGGAACGAGAGCGTGACCTACGTCATCGCGGAGCCTTGTGTCGACGTCAAGGACAAGGCATGCATCGAAGAGTGCCCCGTCGACTGCATCTACGAGGGCCAGCGGTCCCTGTACATCCACCCGGACGAGTGCGTCGACTGTGGTGCGTGTGAGCCGGTCTGCCCGGTCGAGGCCATCTTCTACGAGGACGACACTCCGGAGGAGTGGAAGGACTACTACAAGGCGAACGTCGAGTTCTTCGACGAGCTCGGCTCGCCCGGTGGTGCCTCCAAGCTGGGCCTGATCGAGCGCGACCACCCGTTCGTCGCGGGGCTGCCCGCCGGCATCAACGGCGAGCACTGACCTTTCACGGCAGAAGCGCCCCCGGTCCCGTACGGCCTTCCCGCCGCACGGGACCGCGGTGTTTTCCGACCCGTTCCACCCCGTAGGCACAGACCGCACCCAGAGAGAGCAGAGACCACCGTGGCCGCAGTATCCGACCGTCTTCCCGCCTTCCCCTGGGACAAGCTGGAGCCGTACAAGAAGACGGCGGCGGCCCACCCCGACGGCATCGTCGACCTGTCCGTCGGCACGCCCGTGGACCCGGTACCGGCAGTGGTCCGGCAGGCCCTGACCGACGCCGCCGACTCCCCGGGGTACCCGACGGTGTGGGGGACGCCCGCCCTGCGCGACGCCGTCACGGACTGGCTGCGCGGCCGGCTCGGCGCGAGCGCCGCCGGGCACCGCAACGTCCTGCCGGTCGTCGGCTCGAAGGAACTGGTGGCCTGGCTGCCGACCCAGCTGGGCCTGGGCGCCGGCGACCAGGTCGCCCACCCCCGGCTCGCCTACCCCACGTACGAGGTCGGCGCGCGGCTGTGCGGCGCGGAGCCGGTGGTCTACGACGACCCGACCACCGACCTCGACCCGGCCCGCGTGAAGCTGCTGTGGCTCAACTCCCCCTCCAACCCCACCGGCAAGGTCATCGACAAGGCCGAGCTGGTCCGGATCGTGGCCTGGGCGCGGGAGCACGGGATCCTGCTCTTCAGCGACGAGTGCTACCTGGAGCTGGGCTGGGAGGCCGAGCCCGTCTCCGTCCTCCACGACGACGTGTGCGGCGGCTCGTACGAGGGCATCGTCGCCGTCCACTCCCTCTCCAAGCGCTCCAACCTGGCGGGCTACCGGGCCGCCTTCGTCGCCGGTGACGCGGCCGTGCTCGGCGAGCTGCTGGAGATCCGCAAGCACGGCGGGATGATGACCCCCGCCCCGGTGCAGGCGGCCACGGTGGCGGCGCTCGGCGACGACCAGCACGTCGCGGAGCAGCGCGAGCGCTACGCGGCCCGCCGTACGGCGCTCCGCGGGGCCCTGGAGGCGCACGGCTTCCGGGTGGAGCACAGCGAGGCGAGCCTCTACCTGTGGGTCACCCGCGACGAGCCCTGCTGGGACACCGTCGCCCACCTCGCGGACCTGGGCATCCTGGTGGCCCCCGGTGACTTCTACGGCGAGGCGGGCGCCCGCTTCGTGCGGGTCGCCTTCACCGCCACCGACGAGCGCGTGGAGGCTGCGGTCAAGCGCCTCGGCTGACCGGCCCCGGGACGGCCGAGGGGGCCGGGAGTGCGCACACTCCCGGCCCCCTCGGGGTCGCCCGGTGTCAGCCCTGCAGCGCGCCGCCGGGCAGTCCCGCCGGCAGGACATCGCCCACGGGCAGTGCGGAGACGGGCAGCTCCTGCGTGGTGGGCAGACCGCCGAGCAGGCCGCCCGCCTGGCCGGCCAGGTCGGAGGCGGGCGCCGGCAGGGTCTTGGCCGCGGCACCCGCGGTGCCGACGGCGTCGGTGGCCGTTCCCGTGGCCGTGTCGGCGGTGGCCGCGGGCGCGTCCGTGGCGGTGAGTGCGCCCAGCTGCGGCACGGACTCCAGACCGGCGGCGTTGGCCGCGCCGGCCGCACCGACCACGGGCGCTGCCCCGGCTGCGACGAGCAGCGCGGCACGGGCGATCCGACGGGTCAGGGGGAGGGACATGATGCTCCTAAGCGGTAGCGGCTGAGTACGGCCTGACTAACCGCTCACGGGGCGGGTGGGGTTGCGGCGCCCTCGGGTAAAGGATCGGTAACGCATCGTTTAATCGGCTTCCGCGACAAACGCATTGGATGCGCGCCGACCAGGGCTTTCCGCCCATTCGGCCGCCCTGGGCGGCCGCCGCCCTAGCGGGTGATCACCCCCGGGCGGGTGATCGCTCGCACGCGCGGCCGGGTGCTTCCCGCTGACCGTGCCCGCTCCGACGGAACCCGGCCGGGCCCCGGCGGATCAGCGGGCCATGAAGATCCGCACCTCGCCGGGCGCCGCCCCGTAGGGGTCGCCGTCGCCGTTCTTGGCGCCCGCGTCCTCCCGGCCCTGCCAGCGGCCCCGGTCCTTGCCCGCGACCCAGCCGCGCAGGTCGTACGAGACCCTGGCGATGCCCATCTCGCGCGCGTTGGCCACCGCCCAGTGGGCCATCGCCCGGCTGCGGCGCGTCGCGGCCTCGCCCGCGTCCCGCTTCTCCACCATCGTGATCTCGGGCTCCTCGACGCTGCGGCCGCCGGCGCTGCGGCCGGCCTGCCCGCCCTGGCCGCCCTGCGGACCGGCCGTGTGCATCCCGTCCTTGCCGAAGATCCGCTCCAGGCCCGCGCGCACCTTCTGCGGATCGCCGGGCTGCGTGGGCGCCGGACCGCCGCAGTCCAGGCTGCCGCCGCCGGCGAAGGCCGCGGTCAGCACCGTCGCGTCCGGCTCGTGCTTGGCGTAGGCCTGCGGGTACCCGCTGCGCTGCACCTTCTGGGCGGCCACCGTCAGCGGCAGCCGGGAGTACCCCGGCACGTCGACGAGGTGGTCGTAGAAGATCCCGGCCGAGTAGACCGGGTCCGTGATCTGCTCCGGGGTGCCCCAGCCCATCGACGGCCGCTGCTGGAAGAGCCCGAGGGAGTCGCGGTCGCCGTGGTCGAGGTTGCGCAGGGCCGACTCCTGCATGGCGGTCGCCAGGGCGATGGTGACGGCCCGGTCGGGAAGGCCCTTGGCGATGCCGACCGCGGCTATCGTCGCCGCGTTGGCCGCCTGCTCCGGGGACATCTCGTACTTCTCGGTACCGCCGTCGCGGCCGGACGCGTCCGCACGGGCGACGCAGAAGGGGGCGCCCCCGCCGTTCGAGGCGCGCTGGACGGCGAAGTACCCGATCACCGAAAGGAGAACGAGCAGGCCGACGGCCACACGCAGCGGCCTGCGGCGGCGAGGACGGGGTACACGGATCTCGGACACGCGGCCCACCGTACTTGAGGCATATGGCGCGTCCACCGGCCGGACGAGGGACGCTTCGCCACACCCCGGGGCGTTAGGGTCAGTTCCATGTCCGAATCCGAGCTGGACCTCACCCTGGACGCCGCCGAGCTGACCGCCCGGCTCGTCGACATCCCTTCCGTGAGCGGCGACGAGAAGGTACTCGCCGACCTCGTGGAACACGCGTTGCGCGGCCTGCCCCACCTCACGGTGGACCGTTTCGGCAACAACGTCGTCGCCCGCACGCACCTCGGGCGCCCCGAGCGCGTGGTGCTCGCGGGCCACCTCGACACGGTGCCGATCGCCGACAACGTCCCCTCGCGCCTGGACGAGAACGGCGTCCTGTGGGGCTGCGGCACCACCGACATGAAGTCCGGCGTGGCCGTGCAGCTGCGCATCGCCGCGACCGTGCCCGAGCCCAACCGGGACCTCACCTTCGTCTTCTACGACCAGGAGGAGGTCGCCGCCGACCTCAACGGCCTCGGCAAGGTCGCAGAAGCCCACCCGGACTGGCTCACGGGCGACTTCGCGGTGCTGCTGGAGCCCTCGAACGCCGAGGTCGAGGGCGGCTGCCAGGGCACCCTGCGGGTGCTGCTGCGCACCGCCGGCGAGCGCGCCCACTCCGCCCGCAGCTGGATGGGCTCCAACGCCATCCACACGGCGAGCCCGATCCTGGCCCGGTTGGCCGCGTACGAGCCCCGCAGGCCGGTCATCGACGGCCTGGAGTACCACGAGGGCCTCAACGCCGTCCGCATCGAGGGCGGCGTCGCCAACAACGTCATCCCCGACGCGTGCACCGTGACCGTCAACTTCCGCTACGCCCCCGACCGCAGCGAGGCCGACGCGCTCGCCCACGTCCGCGAGGTGTTCGCGGACTGCGACATCGCCGAGTTCGTGGTCGACGACTCCTCCGGCGGGGCCCTGCCGGGGCTCTCGCACCCCGCGGCCGCCGCCTTCATGGAGGCGGTGGGCGGCCGGGCCATGCCGAAGTTCGGCTGGACGGACGTGTCCCGCTTCAGTGCGCTGGGCGTCCCGGCGGTGAACTACGGGCCGGGTGACGCGCTGCTGGCCCACAAGGTCGACGAACGCGTGGAGACGAAGGCGATCCTGCACTGCGAGGAACGACTCCGCGCCTGGCTGACCACCTGAATTACGCTCCCCGTCACCTTCGTGCGCCTACCCTGATCCAACGATCAGCAGGAGGGAGCACATCATGGGCAACCCCGACACGTCCGGCGGGTCCGCTCGTCACCGGCCCGAGGAGCAGCAGCTCGGGCCGGTGCTGAGGCGGCGCAGCCAGGTGCAGGCGGGCAGTACGACGGACCAGCGGCTGCTGGACTCCGCCGGGCCCTCCGAATGGGTGCACACCGATCCCTGGCGGGTCCTGCGCATCCAGTCGGAGTTCATCGAGGGCTTCGGCACGCTGGCCGAGCTGCCGCCCGCGATCAGCGTGTTCGGCTCGGCCCGCACCCCCGAGGGCTCGCCCGAGTACGAGGCCGGCGTCCGGATCGGCAGCGCGCTGGTCGACGCCGGGTTCGCGGTGATCACCGGCGGCGGCCCCGGAGCAATGGAGGCCGCCAACAGGGGCGCCCGCGAGGCCAACGGCATCTCCGTCGGCCTGGGCATCGAGCTCCCCTTCGAGCAGGGGCTCAACGAGCACGTCGACCTCGGCCTGAACTTCCGGTACTTCTTCGTCCGCAAGACGATGTTCGTGAAGTACAGCCAGGGCTTCGTCGTACTGCCCGGCGGGCTGGGCACCCTGGACGAGCTGTTCGAGGCCCTGACCCTGGTCCAGACGCAGAAGATCACCCGCTTCCCCATCGTGCTGTTCGGCACGGAGTACTGGAGCGGCCTGGTCGACTGGCTGCGGGGCACCGTGATCGCCCAGGGCAAGGCCTCCGAGAAGGACCTCTACCTCTTCCACGTCACCGACGACGTGGAAGAGGCGATCGCCCTGGTGACGAAGGAAGTCGGGAAGTAGGACCGCCGCCGCGGGCCGGCTCCGGCCGGCCCGCGGGATCAGGCCAGGCCGCGGCGGGCGACCGCGGGCGGCCGGTGCCCCTGGATCGAGCGGACCATGTCCAGCACCTGCCGGGTCTCCGCGACCTCGTGGACGCGGTAGACCTGCGCGCCCAGCCAGGCCGAGACGGCCGTGGTGGCCAGGGTGCCCAGCAGCCGCTCCTTGACCGGCCGGTCCAGGGTCTCGCCGACGAAGTCCTTGTTGGACAGCGAGACCAGCACCGGCCAGCCCGTCGCCGTCATCTCCTCCAGCCGCCGGGTCGCCTCCAGCGAGTGGCGGGTGTTCTTGCCGAAGTCGTGCCCCGGGTCGATCATGATCGCGTCCCGTCGGACTCCGAGGGCCGCGGCCCGCTCGGCGAGTCCGACCGTCACCCGCAGGATGTCCGCCATCACGTCCTCGTACGCGATCCGGTGCGGCCGGGTGCGCGGCTCGACCCCGCCGGCGTGCGTGCAGACCAGGCCGGCGCCGTGGCGCGCCGCGACCTCCGCCAGTCGCGGGTCCACCCCGCCCCACGCGTCGTTGAGCAGGTCCGCCCCGGCCTCGCACACCGCCTCGCCGACCTCGTGCCGCCAGGTGTCCACGCTGATGACCACGTCCGGATGGCGGCGGCGGACCTCGGCCACGAAGCCGACCGTGCGCCGGGCCTCCTCGGCCGCGTCCACGTGCTCGCCCGGGCCCGCCTTGACCCCGCCGATGTCGATGATCGCGGCGCCCTCGGCCACGGCCTGCTCCACCCGGTCCAGTGCGGGCTCGTCGCGGAACGTCGCGCCCTGGTCGTAGAACGAGTCCGGGGTCCGGTTCACGATGGCCATGATCACCGGCTCGTGGGTGTCGAACTCGCGCCTGCCCAGTCGCAGCATCCTGCTCTTTCCTCCTTCGGCGGCCCTCGCGCCTCGCCAGCGACCTTAACCTGGTGGCCGGAGTCTCTCAGGGGAGTTGATCGTGTTCTTCTTCTTGATGATCGCGCTGGTCGTGGTCGTGGCAGCGGTCACCCTCGCCGTGATCGGCGGCGGCTCGGAGGCCGTCCTGCCGGAGGCCGAGCCGGACCGGGTGGCGGACGGGCTGCCGGAGACCCGGCCCGTGGTGCGGGAGGACATCGACGCGCTGCGGCTGCCCGTCGCGCCGCGCGGCTACCGCATGGCGGAGGTGGACGACGTACTGGAGCGGCTCGCGGCGGAACTCGCCGAGCGCGACGCGCGGATCGCGATGCTGACGGGAACCGGCTCGCCGGTGCCCGCGGCCCCGCAGGACGCGCCCGGCCCGGTCGACCTCAGCAAGGGCGGTGAGGGGTGAGCGGCCCCGCGGCCGGCCCGGACGGCCTGCTGCGCTGCCCGTGGGCGCTGTCCACACCGGACTACATCGCCTACCACGACGCAGAATGGGGCCGTCCGGTCCACGGCGACGACGCCCTGTACGAGCGGCTGTGCCTGGAGGCCTTCCAGTCGGGGCTGTCCTGGCTGACGATCCTTCGCCGGCGCGAGGGCTTCCGCAAGGCCTTCTCCGACTTCTCCATCGCGGCCGTCGCCGAGTTCGGCGTTGCGGACGCCGAGCGGCTGCTGGCCGACGAGGGGATCATCCGCAACCGGGCCAAGATCGAGGCGACCCTGGCCAACGCCAAGGTCCTCGCCGGCTGGGAGGCCGGCGAGCTGGACACCCTGATCTGGTCCCACGCCCCCGAGGAGCCCGGCCCCGCCCCGCTCACGGTCGGCGACGTCCCCGCGGTCACCCCGGAGTCCACCGCCCTCGCCAAGGCCCTCAAGAAGGCGGGCATCCGCTTCGTCGGCCCGACCACCGCCTACGCCCTGATGCAGGCGTGCGGCCTGGTCGACGACCACCTGGCCGCCTGCGCCCTGCGCGACCCGGCGTAGGACGCCCGCGCGGGGGCCGGCCCGCCGGCCGCGCCCGCCCGGGCCGGTCGACGAGCCACCCGGGGCCCGGGGCGCGCGCACGGCCGCGCGGCTCAGCGGCCGAGGTACTTCGGGGGCTGCTTGGCCAGGAAGGCCTGGACGGCGATGGAGTGGTCCTCGGAGGCCCCCGCCCGCGTCTGCAGGACGTCCTCGTGCGCCAGCGACTCCGCGAGCGTGTGCGAGGCCCCGTACGCCAGGGACTCCTTCAGCGCGGCGTAGGCCACCGTCGGGCCCTCGGCCAGCGCGCGGGCCACCGCCTCGGCCTCGGCGTGCAGGGAGTCCGACGGCACCAGGCGGTTGACGATGCCGAGGTCGTACGCCTCCTGCGCCTTGATCGACCGCGGGAAGAGCAGCAGGTCCGAGGCGCGGGACGCGCCGATCAGGCGGGGCAGGGTCCAGGACATCCCGGAGTCGGCCGTGAGCGCCACGCCGGCGAACGAGGTGTTGAAGGAGGCGGTGTCGGCGACGACGCGGAAGTCGGCCGCCAGCGCGAAGCCGAAGCCGGCCCCGGCCGCGACACCGTTGACGCCGGCCACCACGGGCTTCGGCATCTCGGTGAGCGCCCGCACGATCGGGTTGTAGTGCTCCTTGACCGTGTTCATGGTCAGCGAGGAGCCGGTCTCGCGGTCCGCGGCGAGGTTGCCGATGTGCTCCTTGAGGTCCTGGCCGACGCAGAAGGCGCGGTTCCCCGCCGCGGTCAGCAGGACCGCCCGGACGGCGCCGTCCTCGGCCGCCGCCCGTGCCGCGTCGCGCAGAGCCACCTTGGCCTCGGTGTTCATCGCGTTCATCGCGTCGGGACGGTTGATCGTGATGGTCGCGAGTCCGTCGGTCACTTCGTAGAGCACACTGTCGGCCATGGCAGGGGGTCCCCCTTCGTCGCGGGCTTCGCTACCGGCCGGTACCGGCCGGTGCAAGGGCCAGCATGGCGGACCGGACGCGGAGCGCACATGTGATGTGTGTCAAAGAAAGCGGAAGGGCTTCCCCAGGTGCGGCGGCGAAGTATCGCAGGCGGATCCCCGAAATGAGTGGTTTTGGCCGAGCGCGTTGCGCAAGCGTTCCCGGGTGATGTTGGTCATCGGGTCCTGACATGCGGGATAATGGCTGGGAAGCAATGTGTTCGATGCCGGGTACTAGGCGCCTGAATGGGGCCGTCGGCTGACGATGAGCTGGTTTCAGGAAGGGGAACGAGCATGGCGGCCATGAAGCCGCGGACGGGCGACGGCCCGCTCGAGGTCACCAAGGAGGGGCGGGGCATCGTCATGCGCGTACCGCTCGAGGGCGGCGGTCGGCTTGTCGTCGAGCTGACCCCGGATGAGGCGGACGCCCTGGGTGACGCCCTGAAGAAGGTCGTCGGCTGACCCGCTGACAGCACTTCCACCTTCTGTTTTCGCATTCTCTGCGCTGCCCCGACCGTGATCAGCGGCCGGGGCAGCGTTGTGTCGTGTCCCAGGACCAGCATCCCCGGTGGAGCCGCACGTGCCCTTCTCCCCGCCCGCCCCGCCGGCCTTCGCCGACTGCACTCCCCGCCAGAAGGCGGCCCGCGTCCTGTCCGACGGGCTGGCACCGGCGCACCTGGTGGTCGCCCTGCTCCTCCTCGTCGGCTGGCACAGCACCGGGTCGTGGACGGGGCTGGGATGGGGCCTGCTCGCCGCAGTGTTCTGCGGGGTCGTCCCCCTCGGCATCATCGCCGCCGGGGTCCGGCGCGGAACGCTGACCGACCAGCACATCCGGGTGCGCCGCCAGCGGGTCCTCCCGATGGCGCTGAGCCTGCTCTCCGTCCTCGCCGGGGTGGCCCTCCTGCACGTCCTCGGTGCCCCCGCCGAGGTCTTCGCGCTCGTCGTCGCGATGCTCGTGGGGCTGGTCTCCTCCCTGCTGGTGACGGTGGGCTGGCAGATCTCCCTCCACATGTCCGTGGCGGGTGGCACCGTGATGATCCTGCTGCTCGTCTTCGGGCCGGCGGTGCTCCCGGCGGCCGCGGTCGCCGCCGCCGTGGGCTGGTCCCGCCTGGCGCTGCGCGCGCACACCCCCGCCCAGTTGCTCGCCGGCACGGCGCTGGGCGGTACGACGGCCCTCACCTTCGCGCTCCTGACCTGATGCGGGCCGGCCGGGGCCGGGCCGGACACCGGCGACGGCGTCAGCGGCGCACCGCGCACAGCAGCCCGTCGCCCACGGGGAGCAGCGCGGCTTCCAGCGCCGGGCTCTCCCGGACGCTGCGCAGCAGCTCGCGGACGCGGAGCACCTCCACCGGCTGGGCCGCGGAGTCGACCGTACGGCCGTCGGAGAAGACCCCCTCGAAGCACACCAGCCCCCCGGGGCGCAGCAGGCGCAACGATTCGGCGAGGTAGTCGAGGGACTCGGTCGGGTCCCCGTCGCAGAAGACGAGGTCGTACCCGCCGTCGGCGAGGCGGGGCAGGACGTCGAGGGCGCGGCCGGGGATGAAGCGGGCGCGGTTGCCCGCGAAGCCGGCGGCACGGAAGGCCTGACGGGCGAAGGCCTGGCGGTCGGGTTCGGGGTCGACGGTGGTCAGGACCCCGTCCGGGCGCATCCCGTGCAGGAGGTGGATCCCGGAGACACCGGTCCCGGTGCCGATCTCGGCGACCGCCTTGGCGTCCGCGGTCGCGGCCAGCAGGCGCAGCGCGGCGCCGGTCCCGGGGGAGACGGAGCGCAGGCCCGCTTCCCTGGACCGGTCGCGGGCCCATCGCAGAGCGTCGTCCTCGGCGACAAACGCGTCGGCGAACGCCCAGCTCGTCTGCCGGTTGCCGGTAATGACCCTCTCCTGTCCCCATAGTTGGCGCAACGGTGACTGTATCCGTTGACGTCGGGAACCCGCAGATGGGACCGGGCGTTGTGAGGGTGGAGGCGGGACGAGAAGGACGGTGCCGGGCAGATCGGCGGCGGCCGCGGCCCCGGCGCCCAAGACTTGCGTAAAGATACTGCAAAAACCCTTATCCGGAGCTGACAGAGGGGGTGGCTATGGTAGGGACTCCACTGGACACCACCAGAGCCGACAGGGGAGGTGCGGCTGCGCCTGTGGATCGTGGAGGCGTGTTCAGACGCCTCTTCTGGTCGGCGGGTGAGCCGAAATCCGTGACCGACACTGCTGACCGCATCCACACCGCAGACACCGCAACCACCGCGACCTTTGCCGCAGATGCGGGATCGCAGGCGTGGACCCCTCCCTCGTGGGAGGACATCGTCAGCACGCACAGCGCGCGCGTCTACCGCCTCGCCTACCGCCTGACGGGCAACCAGCACGACGCCGAGGACCTGACGCAGGAGGTCTTCGTCCGGGTCTTCCGCTCGCTGTCCACGTACACCCCCGGCACGTTCGAGGGCTGGCTGCACCGCATCACCACGAACCTGTTCCTGGACATGGTCCGCCGCAAGCAGCGCATCCGCTTCGACGCGCTCGCGGACGACGCCGCCGAGCGGCTGCCGAGCCGTGAGCCGTCCCCCCAGCAGGTCCTGCACGACACGCACTTCGACGCGGACGTCCAGCAGGCGCTGGACACCCTCGCCCCCGAGTTCCGCGCGGCCGTGGTGCTGTGCGACATCGAGGGCCTGTCCTACGAGGAGATCGCGGCGACGCTCGGCGTGAAGCTGGGCACCGTGCGCAGCCGTATCCACCGGGGCCGCTCGCACCTGCGCAAGGCGCTCAAGCACAGGTCCCCCGCGGCCCGTGCCGAGCAGCGGGCCCTGGCCGGTGTGGCGACGGGCGCGCCGGACGCCGGGAGAGAGGGCGGAGCCGAGTGACCGGAGCCAGTCCGTCCCCTGCCGAACAGCACCTCGGAGACCGGCTCGCCGCCCTGGTCGACGGGGAGCTGCAGCACGACGCGCGCGAGCGGGTCCTGGCACACCTGGCGACCTGTGCCAGGTGCAAGGCCGAGGCCGACGCGCAGCGCCGTCTCAAGACCATGTTCGTGGAGAGCGCGCCCCCGCCCCTGTCCGCGGGGCTGCTCGCCCGCCTCCAGCAGCTGCCGGGCGGCGGCCAGGACGGCCCGCCGGGCGCCTCGGGGCCACCGGGACCGGGATCCGTGCGGCCCGACCCGTTCGAGGCCTTCGCGTACGCGCTGCCCGCTGCCGCGGCCCGGCCGCAGCAGGAGGGCTTCCGCATCCACGAGGTGGGTCGGCCGCGCCGGCGGTTCGCATTCGTCGCCGCCGGAGCGGTGTCGCTGGCGGCCCTCGCGCTGGGCGGCACGCTGCCGCTGGAGGGAACGGAGCCGAACGGGCGGGGTGATTCCCCGGCGCCCGCCTCCCGGCCCGGTCCCGCCCTGCCCGTGACCGATACCGGGGCCCGCGACCGGCTGCCCACGCCCGCGGCCGTACCGTCGCTCCTGACGGCCGTCGCGAGCCCGATGCCGCCCCCGCAGCCCTCTCCGCCGGGCTCGGCCCGTCCGGTCTCGCTGCTGCGCTGACCCGGGACCTGGTTGAATCGGCCGGACATGCGCACAGGTACGCGGGGAGCGCCGATGGCCGACAGGCAGCAGACCGATCCGGCTCCACGATGGTGGAGCCGGCCCGAGGGCACGGCCGACGGCCGTGCCGACGGGGTCCCGGCCCCGCGGCCCGGGAGCGGCGGCGAGGACGCCGACGGAGACGGTGACGGCGGGGGAAGCGGGACCGGCGGGCCGGCGGTGGCCGACCGGGCTTCCGCCGCGGTCCAGCAGGCGCCGGCCTCGCAGCCGCTCCAGGAGCCGCTCGTCCAGGAGCCGTCGGCGCACGACGTCCGCTACGACCCCTGGGGCGCAGGGCCCCTCCAGGTCGTGGACCGGGGCCGGGACCGCCGAGGCTTCCGGCTGTGGCAGGTGGCGGCCCTCGCCGCCTTGGCGGCGCTGCTCGCCGGCGGCATCGGCGGCTACGTCGGCGTGCTCGCCGAACGGCGGAGCAGCACCCGCCTGGAACTGCCTCAGGCGGCCGTCGCGGACCGCGGCCGGGCGCCCGACAGCGTGGCCGGGATCGCGGCCGCGGCACTGCCCGGCGTGGTGACCCTGCACGTGCGGGGCGCGAAGAGCAGCGGCACGGGCACCGGCTTCGTGCTGGACCCGCAGGGGCACATCCTGACCAACCACCACGTGGTCGCCGATGCCAAGGAGATAGCGGTCACCTTCAGCACCGGCGAGAGCGTCACCGCCGAGCTGGTCGGCCGCGACTCCGGCTACGACCTGGCCGTGGTCAAGGTCAGCGGGGTCCGCGGGCTGCGGCCGCTCGCCCTCGGCAACTCCGAGAACGTCCAGGTGGGCGACCCGGTCGTGGCCATCGGCGCGCCCTTCGACCTGTCCAACACCGTCACCGCCGGCATCATCAGCGCCACCGGCCGGCCGGTGACCGCGGGCGGCGACAAGGGCGACGGCAGCGACATCAGCTACGTCGACGCGCTCCAGACCGACGCCCCCATCAACCCGGGCAACTCCGGCGGCCCCCTCCTGGACGCGCGGGCGCACGTGGTGGGGATCAACAGCGCGATCCGCGGCGCCGACAAGGACGACCCCGACCGGCAGGGCGGCTCCATCGGCCTGGGCTTCGCCATCCCCATCAACCAGGGCAAGCGCGTCGCCGAGGAACTCATCGCCACCGGCCGCGCCACGCACCCCGTCATCGGGGTCACCCTCGACATGGACTACACCGGCGACGGGGCCCGGGTGGGCGACAAGGGCGAGGACGGCAAGCCGTCGGTGACCGCGGGCGGACCCGGGGCCCGTGCCGGGATCAAGCCGGGGGACGTGATCACCAAGGTGGACGGTCAGCGGGTCCGCGGCGGCGACGAACTGATCATCAAGATCCGCGCCCACCGGCCCGGCGATCCGCTCACCCTGACGGTCCTGCGCGACGGCCGGGAGCGCACCCTCGGCGTCGTCCTCGGGTCGGCGAACGGCTCGTGATCACGGGGTGGCCCGGGGGTGAAAGCCTCACGGGACCGGGACGCGTGTAGGGGCCCGCGGGCCTGGGCGGGTACCGTGTGTTCGGGCCCGAAGTGACAGAGAGCCGAGGAGCGGCAAGGTGTTCAACGACATAGGCGCACTCGAACTCGTCACCATCGTGGTTCTGGCCATCCTCGTCTTCGGCCCGGACAAGCTCCCGAAGGTCATCCAGGACGTCACGGGATTCATCCGCAAGGTCCGCGCGTTCTCCGACAGCGCCAAGCAGGACATCCGCTCCGAACTCGGACCGGAATTCAAGGACTTCGAATTCGAGGACCTGAATCCGAAGACCTTCATCCGCAAGCAGCTGACGGAGAACGAGGACATCAGGGAGATCCGCTCCAGCTTCGACCTGCGCAAGGAGCTGAACGACGTCGCGGACGCCGTCAACGACCCGGAGCCCGACGCCCCGGCGCCCGCCCCGTCCGGCGCGCCCGGCGGCGCCGACCTCCTGAAGAAGCCCGCGGCCCCGGCCGCAGAGCAGCGCGCCCGCTTCGACGCCGACGCCACCTGACCCAGCCTGCCCGGCGATCGGGGGTCCGGTGGCTATCCTCCATCTGTCCGGATCGCGGGACGCCCGAGGGAGGGGGTCCCCCCAGCGCAGCGAGGGGGAGGGCCGTTCCGGACCCCACGGAACGAGAGGCCGCCCAGATGGAGACGACGAGCAGCAGCCTGGTAGGGGCACAGACCGCCGAGGCACCCGGCGCCACGGACCCCGCTCAGGAACCGCACGGCAGTCCGCATACGAGCTCCCATACCGGCGACCGGGGTGAGGGGCAGCAGCCGGAGGCCGCCGCCCCGGTGCCGGCGGCCCGCCGGACGGCCGAGGGCTTCCTCGCGGCCGATTTCCCCTGGTACGGGCTGGACAGCGCCTTCACCGGACCGCGCTGGCTCATGCAGGTCGGCACCGCCGCCGACGGTACGGTCGAGCACGGCTCGACCGGCCACGGCGACGAGCCCTCCGCCCGGGGAGAGATCGCCACCGGTGAGAAGGAGCGCTTCGCGGTGGTCATCACGGTGGCGAGCAACCCGCTGCGCCGCAGCGGTGACGGCACCGGAGTCCTGGAGGCCACCTCGGTCTCCTCGGCGGCCTGGCTGGCCGGCTCCGGGCTGCTGGCCTACAGCTGGCCCGGCCAGATGGACCATTCGCTGCGCGACGACTGGCTCGACCAGCAGACCGAGGCCGCGTGGGAGCTCGCCGACGACCTCGACGGCGAGGACTGGTCCACCCTGTCGCTGCCGGTCGACGGGGAGCCGACGACCTTCCACTACCGCGAGTCCGAGTTCGGCTGGGTGCTCGCCGGCTCCACCGGCAGCGGCGTCCACCTGGGCGCCTACGGCCGCGGGATGAGTGCCTACGGCCTCGGCTTCGCGGCCATCACCGACCTCGGCACGTACGAGTAGCCCTCCCCGGCCGACGGTACGACGAAGGGGGGCACCGCCGGCCGGCGGTGCCCCCCTTCGTACGAGGTCCCCTAGAACTTGTTGCGCGGGGTGATGCCCAGCGACATGCCCGACAGGCCGCGCGCCCGGCCGCCCAGCTTGCCCGCGATCGCGCGCAGGGCCGCGCCGGCCGGCGAGTCCGGGTCGGACAGGACGACCGGCTTGCCCTCGTCACCGCCCTCGCGCAGGCGCACGTCGATCGGGATCTGGCCGAGCACCGGCACGGTCGCGCCGACCGTCCTGCTCAAGCCGTCGGCGACCTTCTGACCGCCGCCCGAGCCGAAGACGTCCACCATCTCGTCGCAGTGCGGGCACGGCAGGCCCGACATGTTCTCGACGACACCGACGATCTTCTGATGGGTCTGCACGGCGATCGAGCCGGCCCGCTCGGCCACCTCCGCCGCGGCCTGCTGCGGGGTGGTGACGACGAGGATCTCGGCGTTCGGCACGAGCTGGGCCACCGAGATCGCGATGTCGCCCGTACCGGGCGGCAGGTCGAGCAGCAGCACGTCCAGGTCGCCCCAGAAGACGTCGGCCAGGAACTGCTGGAGGGCCCGGTGCAGCATCGGACCGCGCCACACGACCGGCGCGTTGCCCGGGGTGAACATGCCGATGGAGATGACCTTCACACCGTTCGCGGACGGCGGCATGATCATGTTCTCGACCTGGGTGGGACGGCCGTCCACGCCCAGCATGCGCGGCACGCTGTGGCCGTAGATGTCCGCGTCGACCACACCGACCTTCAGGCCGTCCGCCGCCATCGCGGCGGCCAGGTTCACCGTGACGGAGGACTTGCCGACGCCGCCCTTGCCCGAGGCGACCGCGTACACACGGGTCAGCGAACCCGGCTTGGCGAAGGGCACCTCGCGCTCGGCGGTGCCGCCGCGCAGCGTCGCCGCCAGGTCCTTGCGCTGCTCGTCGCTCATCACGTCGAGGGAGACGGCGACGGAGGTGACGCCGGCGACCTTCTCGACGGCCTCGGTGACGTTCCGGGTGATGGTCTCGCGCATGGGGCAGCCCGACACCGTCAGGTAGACCGTGACGGCGACCGCGCCGCCGTCGCCGATCTCCACCGATTTGACCATGCCGAGCTCGGTGATCGGCCGGTGGATCTCGGGGTCGTTCACCGTCGCCAGCGCGTCCAGGATCGCGTCCTGCTCAGGCACGGCGGCGGAGCTTGTGTCGGTAGCCATGCCCCGATGGTACGGCCCGGTAGCACGGCTCGGGAAAGGCCGTCAGCGGTCGCCTTCATCACGTTCCGCCGGGAATAGGCGGCGCTCGTCCATCTCCTTTATCAGGTCCTGGAACTCCGACCTGATCCAGTCGCGCGTGGCGACCTCGCCCAGGCCCATCCGCAGGGCGGCGATCTCCCGCGTCAGGTACTCGGTGTCGGCGATGGACCGCTCGTTCTGCTTGCGGTCCTGCTCGTGGGTGACCCGGTCGCGGTCGTCCTGCCGGTTCTGCGCGAGCAGGATCAGCGGCGCCGCGTAGGAGGCCTGGAGGGACAGCATCAGCGTCAGGAAGATGAAGGGGTACTCGTCGAAGCGCAGGTCGTCCGGCGCGAAGACGTTCCACAGCACCCAGACGATGATGACCAGCGTCATCCAGACGATGAACCGGCCCGTGCCCAGGAAACGCGCCACCCGCTCCGACAGCCGCCCGAAGGCCTCCGGGTCGTACTCGGGCAGCAGCGAGCGGCGCGGCGCCCGCGGCAGGTCCAGCCGGACCCGCGGACGGGCCAGCGCGCTCGCCCCGGCCGGGCCGGACTTGCCCGCCCGCTCGGCGGCACGATCCGCCGTGTCGGCCGGCTGCCCGTGCTCGCGTCCCGCGTGCGACCGCGCCTGTTCGCGCCGCTCCCGGATCTGCTCCCGGCGCCGCTCGCGTCCCTGCTCGCCGCGCCCCCGCTCAGTGCCCACGCAGCGCCTCCTCCGAATGGAAGTCCGTCTCGCGCCAGTCGTCCGGCAGCAGGTGGTCCAGTACGTCGTCCACCGTCACCGCGCCCAGCAGCGAACCGCTCTCGTCGACCACCGGCACCGCGACCATGTTGTAGGCGGCCAGGTGCGTGGTCACCGCGGGCAGGGAGGCGTCCGGACGCAGCGGCGGCAGGTCCGTGTCCACGATGGAGCTGACCAGCGTGAACGGAGGGTCGCGCAGCAGCCGCTGGAAGTGCACCGTCCCCAGGTACTTGCCGGTCGGCGTCTCGTCCGGCGGCCGGCACACGTACACCTGCGCCGCCAGCGCCGGCGACAGGTCCGCCTGCCGTACGCGGGCCAGCGCGTCCGCGACCGTCGCGTCCGGACGCAGCACGATCGGCTCGGTGGTCATCAGGCCGCCGGCGGTGTTCTCCTCGTAGGACAGCAGGCGGCGCACGTCGGCCGCGTCGTCCGGCTGCATCAGCGTCAGCAGCCGCTCCTTGTCGTCCTCCGGCAGCTCCGAGAGCAGGTCGGCGGCGTCGTCCGGGTCCATCGCCTCCAGGACGTCCGCGGCGCGCTCCTCCTTCAGCTTGCCGAGGATCTCCACCTGCTCGTCCTCGGGCAGCTCCTCCAGGACGTCTGCCAGCCGGTCGTCATCGAGGGCGTTGGCCACCTCGGCGCGCCGCTTCGGCGTCAGGTGGTGCAGGACGTTCGCCACATCGGCCGGGCGCATCTGCTCGAAGGTGGCGACGAGGTTCTCCGCGCCCTGACCGTGCTCCTCCAGGGAGAAGCCCGTCACGGCCGACCACTCCACCGTCAGCGCCTCGCCGCGCCGGCGCAGCGCACCCGACTTGCCCTTCCGTACGAAGATCCGGTCGATCTCCCAGTCCCGGCGGGCCGGAAGCTGCTGGATGGCCACGTCCAGGACGGTGACCTCCTCGCCGCTGGCGACCAGGGTCACGCGCCGGTCCAGCAGCTCGCCCAGGACCAGCCGCTCGGTGGGGCGCTGCTCGAAGCGCCGCATGTTGATGACGCCCGTGGTGATGACCTGCCCGGACTCGACCCCGGTCACCCGGGTCATCGGCAGGAAGATCCGCCGCCGGCTCACCACCTCGACCACCAGGCCCAGCAGCCGCGGCGGGCGGCCGCCGACCCGGAGCATCGCGACGAGGTCGCGCACGCGGCCCACCTGGTCGCCGTTGGGGTCGAAGACGGGTACACCCGACAGATGCGAGACGAAGATCCGCGGGGCGCCTGCAACCATCCGAGCGCCTCCCAGAGCCTGTGCCGACAGTCGTGCCGCCCCTCAGGCTAGCCCGTGCCGTGGGAAGGCGTCCTGGTGGGGAGGTCCGCCCGGGGCCCGGCGGAGCGCGGGGAGGGGGCGCGGGGCGCCGCACACGGGCGGGTACGCTGCCTGCTGGCCGCAGACGACCGACGAGAGGCACCTGCCCGTGACCGCCCACTTCCCCGCCGCGCGGCTGCGCCGGGCCGCCTTCATCGGTGTGCTGTGCGCGGGCCTCGCCGTGACCGGTACCGGCTGCGGGGAGGACCCGGACGAAGGCACGAACGGCGTCGGAAAGCTCTCCGCCGACAAGATCGAGGCGAAGGCGAAGGCGGCCGCGACCGAGGCCGACTCGGTGCACCTGTCCGGCACGCTGGTCAGCGGCGGCAAGTCCTTCACCGTCGACATGCGGCTCAAAGCGGACGGCGGCTCCGGCGAGGTGAAGTCCAAGGAGGACACCTTCCAGCTGCTGCGGGTGGGGGAGCAGCTCTACCTGAAGGCCAGTGCGGCGTTCTGGGGGCAGTCCGACTCGGCCGGCAAGCTCGGCGACAAGTACGTGAAGGTGCCCGAGGGCGACCCCTCCTACAAGCAGTTCCGCGGCTTCACCGACATGGACGTGCTCCTGGACGGCCTGCTGGGCCTGGAGGGCAAGCTCGCCAAGGGCTCCTACACCAAGGTCGGCCACACCCGCGCGGTGCAGGTGACCGCGGACGAAGGCAAGGGCGGCAAGCTCTCGGTGTCGTTGGAAGGGACCCCGTACCCCCTGCTCATGGAGCGCGCCGGCGGCGCCGGCCGGGTCGAACTCGCGGAGTGGGGCAAGCCCTTCCAGCTGGATCCGCCCGCGCAGGACCAGACGGTCGACTACGGCAGCCAGCTGCCGACGACCAGGGGGGAGGGCGGCGAGCCCGCCCCCGGCCCCTCCAAGGGCTCGGGCCAGGGCGCGAACCCCACCAAGCCCTGAGTCGCATCCGGCACCTCGCGGTCGGCCCCGGCGCGCCCTACCCCCGGGCGGCCTTCTTGCGCTTGAGCAGGAGCTTCGGCAGGGCTGCGGGGACCGCCCTGCGGGTGGTGGCCGGGGAGCCCAGCGGGGCCGCGGCCAGCGAGCCGTCCGGCAGGTCGGAGCGGACCGACTCCGGCTCCAGCCGGAGCAGCCGGCATTCGCGTGCCCACCGCTCGGTCATGGCCTCCGAGTCGGGCGCGTTCAGCCGCTTGCCCTTGAGTTCGGCGACGGCCGCCTGCCACTCCTCGCCGCGGGGCGCGAGTTCCCGTACGGTCGCCGTCCAGGCCACCAGCCGGCCGCCCTTGTCCTTGCTCCGCACGGTCACCTCGGCCGCGGCGCCGTCCGCCAGCCCCGGGAACGGCTGCTCGCCGGGCCCGTCGCCGACCACGTGGGCCGCCCCGTCCACCCAGGCGTGCCACAGTGCGCGGTCCGCCCCGGCGCCGCGGACCCAGATCAGGCCGGACTTCTTGGTGGCCTCCTCGACGAGGGCCAGGTCGAGCGTGCTCACAGTCATGCGGACAGCGTAGGGGGTCGCCGCGCGGACGCTAGAGCCAGCCGTGGCGGCGCAGCGCGCGGTGGATGGTGAAGCAGGCGCCGAAGATCGTCGCCATCACCATCGGGTAGCCGTACTCCCACCGGAGCTCGGGCATGTGGTCGAAGTTCATTCCGTACACCCCGCAGATCATCGTCGGCACGGCGATGATGGCCGCCCACGAGGTGATCTTGCGCATGTCCTCGTTCTGGGCGACCGTCGCCTGCGCGAGGTTGGCCTGGAGGATCGAGTTCAGCAGTTCGTCGAAGCCCACCACCTGCTCGTGCACCCGCGCGAGGTGGTCGGCCACGTCCCGGAAGTACTTCTGGATGTCCGGGTCCACCAGCCGCATCGGCCGCTCGCTCAGCAGCTCCATCGGCCGCAGCAGCGGCGAAACCGCCCGCTTGAACTCCAGCACCTCGCGCTTGAGCTGGTAGATCCGGCCGGCGTCGCCGCCGCGCGCACGGCCCTTGGCCGGCGCGGCGAAGACCTCGCTCTCCACCTCGTCGATGTCGTCCTGCATCGCCGCCGCGACCGCGATGTAGCCGTCGACGACGTGGTCGGCGATGGAGTGCAGGACGGCGGAGGGCCCCTTCGCCAGCAGCTCGGGGTCGTCCTGGAGGCGGTGGCGCAGGCCCTTGAGGGAGCCCTGGCCGCCGTGCCGGACGGTGATGACGAAGTCGGGACCGGTGAAGCACATCACCTCGCCGGTCTCCACCACCTCGCTGGTGGCGGTCAGTTCGGCGTGCTCCACGTAGTGGATCGTCTTGAAGACCGTGAACAGGGTGTCGTCGTAGCGCTCCAGCTTCGGGCGCTGGTGCGCGTGCACCGCGTCCTCCACGGCCAGCGGGTGCAGGCCGAAGGTGGCGGCGATCCCCGCGAACTCCGCCTCCGTCGGCTCGTGCAGGCCGATCCAGGCGAAGCCGCCGTCCTCGCGGACCCGGCGGATCGCCTCACGGGGCGTCAGGCACGCCGGTCCCAGCACCCGTCGGCCGTCGCGGTACACGGCGCAGTCGACCACCGCGCTGCTCGCCGACGGGTCGCGGGTGGCGTCGTAGCCGGGCTGGACGGTGGTGGACTTGCGCAGGGACGGACGTACGGCCGCACGCAGGTAGGGCAGCATCGACATGGCAGGCTCCTTCGCACGCACGGCTGAGGACCGTACGGGTGGGAGACCCCCCGGCGCGGCGGGCGGGCAGGCCCGGGCAGGCGGGAGGGAACAGGACGGGAGGACAACGTTCTGCCGTCGCTCTTCTACTGATCAGAAGATCACAGAGGGCGGGAAGCGCCCGCCGGAGAAGCGGAAGAGCGATTGGTACTGCACGATCGACTTCGGTCCACCGCAGCCCCACCTCCTCCGGCCGGTCCCCCGTGGGGGACGTCCTGTCTCCGGGGCCTTGAAACAACGCTTCTGCGTGCGGCCCCGAACAGCTGTCAACACTATCAGCCGACGGATGGTCAAGAGGCGTCCTTTACCCGGCTCATACGAGTTCTATGCTCGTTCCATGGCAGAAATTCTGGCTCTCGTCGAGGCCCGGCTGCGCACCGCGCTCGGTGAACCCGACGCCCGCGCCGCCGTCACCTTCCTGGGCACCGACCGCATCGAGGTCCTGCGTTTCGCCGAGGGCGACCTCGTGCGGTACGCGACCCTCGGAATGTCCGCGAACCCGATGACCGATCCCACCGCCGTGGTCGCCGATCCGGTGCGCGGCCCCCGCGCCGAACTGGTGCTGACCGTGCGGGGAGGACTGGCGGACACCGACAAGGTGCTCCGGCCGCTCGCGGTGCTGGCCGCCTCCCCGCAGGTGGAGGGGCTGGTCGTGGCGCCGGGCGCCTCGCTCGACGTGGGAGGGCCGCTGTGGGACGGGGCTCCCTTCAGTTCCGTCCTCGTGGCGGAACCGGGCGGCCTGGTCGAGGACCTGGAACTCGACGAGCCCATGGAGCCGGTGCGGTTCCTGCCGCTGTTGCCCATGACGGCCAACGAGGCGGCCTGGAAGCGGGTGCACGGCGCGGCCGCCCTCCAGGAGCGCTGGCTCGCGCGCGGAACGGACCTGCGGGATCCTCTGCGTAGCGCTGTCGCACTGGACTGACAGCCCGGACGGGTGACCGTGCCTTGACTGGCGGCCGGGCGGGGAGGAGCGTGGCTACCTATGAGGGGTGAACCAACTTGCCCGAAGTGCGGTGGCCGGGTCAGGGCGCCCGGTCTCTTCTCCGACTCCTGGCAGTGCGCGGTGCACGGTGCTGTCCACCCCCTGCAACCCGTCATCCCGCCGAGCGTGGAGGGCCTGGGCGTCGTCGTGCACCGGGCGCGTGTGCCGGTGTGGATGCCGTGGCCGCTGCCGCTGGGATGGCTCTTCACCGGAGTGGCGTCCGCCGGTGACGACCGCAGCGGGGGCCGGGCGACGGTGGTCGCCTGTTCCGGCCCCGGACCCGTGGGCGGTATGGGGGAACTGCTGCTGATCGCGGAGGAGCTGGGCGTCGGCCTCGGCGCGCGCTACGCGGGGATCGACGGGCCCGACCCCGGCCCGTCCATCGACATGGCCGGGCCGCCCCACACCAAGGTGGTCGCGGCGGGCCGGCCGACACCGCTGTGGCACGTGGGGGGCGGTCCGGACGACCGGGCCGTCTTCGCGGGCGAGGCGCGCGGCCTGTGGCTGTGGGCGATCGTCTGGCCGCAGCAGTCGGGCCTCCTGCTCTACGACGAGCTGGTCCTGACGGACCTGCGCGAGGGCGGCGCCGAGGTGGAACTCCTCCCGTGCGGGGCGCTGAGCCCGCGCCTCCTGGGCCCGGCGTAGGAGCGGTCCCGCCGAGCAGGCAGGGTCGGCGGCGCCCACGGTCCGGCCCGCCCGGCCAGGCTGCCCCGGCCCGCCCGAGAGTCCGCACGGAGATCCTTCCGGCGAAAGCGGACCTTCCGCCCGGTTATCCTGGGGTGTCCCCCCGGCCGTACGACCCATGGAGCCGCTGTGCGCATCGACCTGCACGCGCACTCCACGGCGTCCGACGGGACGGACACCCCCGCCGAGCTGGTGCGCAACGCCGCGGCCGCGGGGCTGGACGTGGTCGCGCTGACCGACCACGACACCGTGGGCGGGTACGGCGAGGCCCTTGCCGCCCTTCCGGCCGGACTGACGCTGGTGACCGGCGCCGAACTGTCCTGCCGCCTCGACGGCACCGGCGTGCACATGCTGGCCTACCTCTTCGACCCCCAGGAGCCCGACTTCGCGCGCGAGCGGGAACTCGTCCGCGACGACCGGGTCCCGCGGGCGCGGGCCATGGTCGGCAAGCTCCAGGAGCTCGGCGTGGACGTCACCTGGGAACAGGTGGCGCGGATCGCCGGTGAGGGTTCGGTCGGCCGGCCGCACATCGCCACCGCACTCGTCGAGCTGGGCGTCGTGCCCACCGTCTCGGACGCCTTCACACCGGACTGGCTCGCCGACGGCGGCCGCGCATACGCCGAGAAGCACGAGCTCGACCCCTTCGACGCCGTACGCCTGATCAAGGCGGCCGGCGGGGTCGCCGTCCTCGCGCACCCCGCGGCCGTCAAGCGCGGCCGGTGCGTGCCGGCGTCCGCGATAGCCGAGCTGGCGGCCGCGGGCCTGGACGGCATCGAGGTGGACCACATGGACCACGACGCCGACACCCGGGCGCGCCTGCGCGCTCTGGCGGCCCCCCTCGGGCTGCTCACCACCGGCTCCAGCGACTACCACGGCAGCCGCAAGACCTGCCGTCTCGGCGAGTACACGACCGACCCCGAGATCTACGGCGAGATCACGCGCCGGGCGACCGGCGCCTTCCCTGTGCCCGGCGCCGGCGGACGCGAGCGCTGACCGGCCGCCCGTCGGCCCGCTCCACCCGTCCCCCTCTTCTTCTTCGCGACACCCCTCTCTCCTGCAAGGCATCACTGTGTTCGACTTCGCCGTCTTCGGATCCCTTTTTCTCACCCTTTTTGTGATTATGGACCCCCCGGGGATCACGCCGATCTTCCTGGCGTTGACCTCCGGCCGTCCCGTGAAGGTGCAGCGCCGCATGGCCTGGCAGGCTGTCTGCGTGGCCTTCGGCGTCATCGCGGTCTTCGGCGTCTGCGGTCAGCAGATCCTCGACTACCTGCACGTCTCCGTCCCGGCCCTGATGATCGCCGGCGGTCTGCTGCTCCTGCTGATCGCGCTCGACCTGCTCACCGGCAAGACCGACGAGCCCAAGCAGACCAAGGACGTGAACGTCGCCCTGGTCCCGCTGGGCATGCCGCTGCTGGCCGGGCCCGGCGCGATCGTCTCGGTCATCCTGGCCGTGCAGAAGGCGGGCGGGGCGGCCGGCCAGATCTCCGTCTGGGCGGCGATCATCGCCATGCACGTCGTGCTGTGGGTCACCATGCGCTACTCGCTGGTGATCATCAGGGTGATCAAGGACGGCGGCGTCGTCCTGGTGACCCGGCTCGCCGGCATGATGCTGTCGGCGATCGCCGTCCAGCAGATCATCAACGGTGTGCTCCAGGTGGTCCAAGGAGCCTGATCGCCCGCCCGGGCTCGTACGTATGCGAACGCCCCCGCACCGGTCCCGGTGCGGGGGCGTCGAGGTTTTCGCGCGGAAGCGTCAGGAGGACGCACTCTCGGCCGGTCGGATCAGGATGCGCTGGCCGACCGACGCGGCCTGCTGCACGATCCGGTTGACGGAGGCCGCGTCCACGACGGTGCTGTCCACGGCGGTCCCGTCGACGTCGTCCAGGCGCAGAATCTCGAAGCGCACGGGCTTCTCCCTTCGTCAGTGTTTCTCCTTGCACTGGGTCAACGAAGTGTAAGCCGCAATCATTCCCTACGCTAAGGAAATTTTTTGACTGGCTAACTACATCGGGGTGGCGGAGTGCCAGAACGATGCCAACGCCGAGGCGGTGGTGGCCGGATCCTCGGCGTTGGGGGAGTGCTCCGTCCCCGGGACGACCACCCGCCGCGCGCCCAGCCGCTCGGCCATCGCGTCCATCAGCGGGACCGGCCAGGCGTAGTCCACCGCCCCCGAGAGCACCAGCTTCGGAAGGTCCACCCGACCCAGCTCGTCCACCCGGTCGGGCTCGCAGATCAGCGCCCGGCCCGTGGCGATCAGCTGCTCGGGGACGGTCGCCAGCCACCGCCGGCGCAGGAAGTCCGTCAGCTCCCGGGAGTCCTGGGCCCCGTCCTGCGGGTCGGCCGCCCGCATCGCCGCCCAGATCCCCGGCATGTCGTCACCCATCGCCTCCAGAGCCGCGACCAGCAGCTTCGTACGCGCCTGCTGCTCCTCGGCGATCGCCGCCGGCCCGCTGCTCAGCAGGGTCAGCGAGGCGAAGGAGGAGGCGTCCCGCAGCACGGCGGCCCGCGAGACCAGCCCGCCGAGCGAGTGGCCGACCAGGTGCACGCGGCCCGCGTCCAGGGCCCTGACCTGCGCCAGTACGTCGCGCGCCAGTTCCTCCAGCCCGTACGCCGACTCCTCGCGCGGGCCCGGTGTCTCGTACTGGCCGCGCCCGTCGACGGCGACCACCCGGTAGCCCGCGGCGGCGAGCGGCTCCAGCAGGGCGATGAAGTCCTCCTTGCTGCCCGTGAAACCGGGGACCAGCAGGGCGCTGCCGCGCACCGGCTCACCTGCCTCGTGCACGGCGAAGGGGCCGCGATCGGTGGAGAGGTGGTACGCACGGGCGACGGACGGCAGCGTGAGGCGGGGCGGCTTGCTCATGGCCCGAGGTTACCGGCCCGTAGCTCCCGGCACACCCGGGTACGCCGCGGCCCCGACCCCCTCGGAAGGGGGCCGGGGCCGTGTGCACGGGGTGCTACGCCTCCGGGGCGGCCGCGGCCTTGCGGGTGCGGGTGCGCTTCGGCTTCGCCGGAGCCTCCTCCGCCACGGCGACGGCCTCTGCGGCCACCGGAGCGGCCTCGGCGGCCTTGCGGGTGCGGGTGCGCTTCGGCTTCGCCGGAGCCTCCTCCGCCGCGGCGACGGCCTCTGCGGCCACCGGAGCGGCCTCGGCGGCCTTGCGGGTGCGGGTGCGCTTCGGCTTCGCCGGAGCCTCCTCCGCCACGGCGCTCTCGGCGACCGGGGTCACCGGTGCGGCAGCGGTCTTGCGGGTCCGCCGCGCCCGGACGGGCTCGACGGGCGGAGCCATCTGGAAGTCCGGCTCCGGGGCCGTCTCCACGACCCGGCGCGGGCGGCGCGCCCGGACGGGCGCCGGCTCGACCGGCGGGACCATCTGGAAGTCCGGCTGCGGGCTGCTCTGCACGGCCTTGCGGACGCGGGCGCGCCGCGGAGCCGCGGCCTCCTCGGCCACCGGCGCGGCGGCCACGGGGGCCGCAACCACGGGAGCCGCAACGACAGGAGCCTCGGCCACGGGTGCCTCGGCCACCGCCGCCGGCGCGGACTGCACCGGCACCGCACCCACACGGGTCCGGCGGCGTCGCGGCCGACGAGGCTCGTCACCTGCGGCGGGCGCCTCCGGAGCCTCAACCACGGGGGACGCCGCCGGCTGGTCGGCGCCGACCTCGGACCCGCCGCGCGTGCGGCGGCGCTGGCGCGGCGTGCGGGTACGGGCCGGACGCTCCTCGACCGCCGGAGCGGCCTGTGCGCCCCGACCGCCGCGGCCGCCACGGCCGCCGGTCTCGCCCAGGTCCTCCAGCTCCTCGGCCTTCAGGCCGGCCCGCGTGCGCTCGGCGCGCGGCAGGACGCCCTTCGTGCCGGCCGGGATGTCGAGCTGCTCGAACAGGTGCGGCGACGTCGAGTAGGTCTCGACCGGGTCGTGGAAGTCCAGGCCCAGCGCCTTGTTGATCAGCTGCCAGCGCGGGATGTCGTCCCAGTCCACCAGGGTGACGGCGATGCCCTTGTTGCCCGCGCGGCCGGTACGGCCCACCCGGTGCAGGAAGGTCTTCTCGTCCTCCGGCGTCTGGTAGTTGATGACGTGGGTCACACCCTCGACGTCGATGCCGCGCGCGGCGACGTCGGTGCACACCAGCACGTCGACCTTGCCGTTGCGGAACGCGCGCAGCGCCTGCTCGCGCGCGCCCTGGCCCAGGTCGCCGTGGACCGCGCCCGACGCGAAGCCGCGGCGCTCCAGCTGCTCGGCGATGTCGGCCGCGGTGCGCTTGGTGCGGCAGAAGATCATGGCCAGGCCCCGGCCCTCGGCCTGCAGGATGCGGGAGACCAGCTCCGGCTTGTCCATGTTGTGCGCACGGAAGACGTGCTGCGTGATGTTGGCGACGGTCGCGCCCTCGCCGTCCTCGGAGACGGCGCGGATGTGCGTCGGCTGGGTCATGTACCGGCGGGCCAGCCCGATGACCGCGCCCGGCATGGTCGCCGAGAACAGCATCGTCTGACGCTTGGCGGGCAGGTAGGCCATGATCTTCTCGACGTCGGGCAGGAAGCCCAGGTCGAGCATCTCGTCGGCCTCGTCCAGGACGAGCGCCCGGACGTGCGAGAGGTCGAGCTTGCGCTGGCCGGCCAGGTCGAGCAGGCGGCCCGGGGTGCCCACGATCACGTCGACGCCCTTGTTGAGGGCCTCGACCTGCGGCTCGTACGCACGGCCGCCGTATATGGCCAGGACGCGGACGTTGCGGACCTTGCCGGCGGTGAGCAGGTCGTTGGTGACCTGGGTGCACAGCTCGCGGGTCGGAACCACCACGAGGGCCTGGGGGGAGTCGGTCAGCCGGTCGGGCGTGGCCCGGCCTGCCTCGACGTCCGCGGGGACGACGACCCGCTCCAGCAGCGGAAGGCCGAAACCGAGCGTCTTGCCGGTTCCGGTCTTGGCCTGGCCGATGACGTCCGTGCCGGAAAGGGCGACGGGGAGGGTCATCTCCTGGATCGGGAAGGGGGACACAATGCCGACGGCTTCAAGGGCTTCGGCGGTCTCGGGAAAGATCCCGAGGTCTCGGAACGTAGTCAGGGTGCTGCCTCTTCTGTGAGACGCGGCGCGAGGCGGCGAGGGGGGTCCTACCGTGCTGGCTTGCAGTACTGCCACGTACGAAGCTGCGCGGGACCACTGGCCTTCGCTCAAGCGCTCTGCCGCTGAGGGGGCCCCTCGTGGGAGGCGGTACGCATGGACGTACGCACCACACCGAGGGCGGTCGGTTGGAGCCGATCGGGCCACCGACCGGGCATCCTCATTGGGACGGCCCGCCGAGTATTCGGCAGGCGCATTACCACTGTACCCCGGAATCGCGCAGGTGTGTCGGGTGAATTCACCGGGCCGGTGGGTTTAGGTGGACAGGCTATGAGTAGACGTGGTGCCTTGAGGCGCCATTCGGCGGGCTATTGTGCGGAGCATGCCGACCGTTGAAAACGCCTCGCCCGCCGACGACAGCACCCCCGCCGAAGCGACGGGGATCGCCTCGCAGGACTGGGCGACCGCATCTGCCTCGCCGCAGTACCGGGCCGCCGTCGTGGACCTGCTGGGCGCGCTCGCGTACGGGGAACTCGCCGCCTTCGAGCGCCTCGCCGAGGACGCGAAGCTCGCTCCCACCCTGGAGGACAAGGCCGAGCTCGCCGCGATGGCCTCCGCCGAATTCCACCACTTCGAGCGGCTCCGCGACCGCCTCGCGACGATCGAGGCCGAGCCCACCGCCGCCATGCAGCCCTTCGCCCAGGGCGTCGACGACTTCCACCGCCAGACCGCCCCGTCGGACTGGCTGGAGGGCCTGGTCAAGGCGTACGTCGGCGACTCCATCGCCAGTGACTTCTACCGTGAGGTCGCCTCGCACCTGGACACCGACACCCGCGCCCTGGTGCTCGGCGTGCTCGACGACACCGGCCACGGCAACTTCGCCGTCGAGAAGGTGCGCGCCGCCATCGAGGCCGACCCCCGCTGCGGCGGCCGCCTCGCCCTGTGGGCCCGCCGGCTGATGGGCGAGGCCCTCTCGCAGGCCCAGCGCGTCGTCGCCGAGCGCGACGCCCTGTCGACCATGCTGGTCGGCGGAGTCGACGGGATGGCGGCGGGCTTCGACCTCGCGGCCGTCGGCGAGATGTTCACCCGTATCACCAAGGCCCACACCAAGCGGATGGCCGCTCTCGGCCTCGCCGCCTGACCGGAGACGGTCCGGCGGCCCCGCCGCCCGACCGGAGGGTCCCCGAACGCCGTCGGCCCCGGCGCGCCGTGTGCGCGCCGGGGCCGACGTACGGGTACGGGGAGCGGTCACCCCTGCGGCTCACCCCCGCGACGGGAGCGAAAACGGAGTCCGGTGGGGGCGCCTGCGGGCTCCGCGGGCCGGACGGAGCAGCAGCGACAGCACCACGGCCGACACCAGCACCGCGCCGACGAAGGTCGCCATCAGCGTGTAGTGCCCGGGGCCGAGCGCGAAGTGGGTGAGATAGGCGCCGAACAACGCCCCCAACACCCCACTGGCCAGCACCAGCCGACGCGAGGGAAGCCGGGGGGCGAGCACTCGGACGGCCGCGGCGGACAGGGCGAGGCCCAACAGCGCGGAGCCGAGCACTTCCATCAGCACCATGAGGCCTCTCCCATACGTCAGGGCAAACCGGGTCAGTGCGGTCCTACCCGAAGCGGAAGAAAGAGAAACGGCCCGGTGGTATCAACCACCGGGCCGTTTCGGACAGTTCTCAGAGCGCCCCGAAACCGACCTTGCGCGTGGTCGGCTCACCGAGGTCGACGTACGACAGGCGGTCGGACGGCACCAGGACCTTGCGGCCCTTGTTGTCGGTGAGGCTCAGCAGCGGCTCGTTGCCGGACAGCGCAGCGCTGACGATGCTCTCCAGCTCCTCGGCGCTCAGGTCGCTCTCCAGCACGATCTCCCGGGGTGCGTGCTGCACGCCGATCTTGACCTCCACGGCTTTGTCCCTCCGACGATCCGGTTCGCGCGATCAGCCGCGCCGTACGCGGACCACATTAGCCCGGAGAGGGGACGCGGACTGCGCAGAGCGGACACGCTGGCAGCGAACACCGCGCAGGCGTCAGGACTCCGTGCCGTGCAGCGGGAAGCCGGCGATGCCGCGCCAGGCGAGCGAGGTCAGCAGGCCGACCGCGGTGTCACGGGCGACCGGGCTCTCGCTGGAGAGCCAGTAGCGGGCGACGACCTGGGAGACCCCGCCGAGGCCCACGGCCAGCAGCATCGACTCGTCCTTGGACAGGCCGGTGTCCTCGGCGATGACGTCCGAGATGGCCTCCGCGCACTGGAGCGAGACGCGGTCGACGCGCTCGCGCACCGCGGGCTCGTTCGTCAGGTCGGACTCGAAGACGAGTCGGAAGGCGCCGCCCTCGTCCTCCACGTACGCGAAGTAGGCGTCCATCGTGGCGGCCACGCGCAGCTTGTTGTCGGTCGTCGACGCCAGCGCCGTGCGCACGGCCAGCAGCAGTGCCTCGCAGTGCTGGTCCAGCAGGGCCAGGTACAGGTCGAGCTTGCCCGGGAAGTGCTGGTACAGCACCGGCTTGCTCACCCCGGCGCGCTCGGCGATGTCGTCCATCGCCGCCGCGTGGTAACCCTGGGCGACGAAGACCTCCTGGGCCGCGCCCAGCAGCTGGTTGCGCCGGGCCCGGCGCGGCAGTCGCGTGCCCCGCGGACGCGCTGCCTCGGTCTGCTCGATGGCTGTCACGCCGCCTCCCACTTTCTCTCAGAACACAGGCGCTCTGCGCCGCGCCGCCATCGTACTTTTCGGTAACCGAATCTGGGGGGTCCAAGCAGAGTTTTCTCGCGGTACGGACGGCCCGGAGGCGCTGGTCAGCGGTCGGTCGCCGGTCGGTCAGCGGTAGTCGTCCTCGTCCAGCGGCACGACCCGCGCCTGCTCGGCGGCATCGCCGTCGGCGGCCTGGCCGGTCGCCGAGCCGCTGTCCGGCTCGTCGTCGTCCGGCCGCAGATCGGCCTGCTGCTCCGCCACGTCCGCCTCGGGCGCCTCAGGATCATCGAGGGATTCCGGAAACCGCTCCCGGAAGGTGTCCGGCTCCGCAGGGTCGACTGTCATCGCCGCTCCCCTCGCTTCCTTGTGTCACTTACGAGCCTAGGAGGATCGAGGGGGCACCGCTATGCGGATACCAGGATCCGCGATGTGTCTGTGACCGCGAACACAACAAGTGGAGTGTGATCCTCTCGTAACATTGCCCGCATGTCTTCGACCGAGCTGCCGGGCGTACGGTCCGCCGCCGAACCGTCCTTCCCCGCGGAAGCGGTCCGGCTGGCCGACGGCGAGCAGCTGCGCATCGCCGCGCTGCCCGGGCTGGAACTGGCCGTCCGGTCCCACCCGCCGCGGCGGACGGGCCTGCCCCCCGCGCTCTTCGTGCACGGACTGGGCGGCTCCTCGCACAACTGGTCCGCCCTCATGGCGGAGCTGGCGGACACCGTCGACGGCGAGGCGGTGGACCTCCCCGGATTTGGCTGGTCCCCGCCGCCCGCGGACCGCAAGTACTCGGTCACCGCCTTCGCCCGGGCCGTCATCCGCCACCTCGACGCGGCCGGACGCGGGCCCGTCCACCTCTTCGGGAACTCCCTCGGCGGCGCCGTCTCCACCCGGGTCGCGGCTGCCCGCCCCGACCTCGTGCGTACCCTGACGCTCGTCTCCCCGGCCCTGCCCGAACTGCGCGTGCAACGTTCGGCCGTGCCGACGGCGCTCCTCGCGGTGCCCGGCGTGGCAGGCCTCTTCAGCCGGATGACCCAGGGCCTGAGCGCAGAACAGCGCACCCGGGGAGTGATGGACCTCTGCTACGGCGACCCCTCCCGGGTGACTCCGGAAGGCTTCCGCAACGCGGTGGAGGAGATGGAGCGCCGCATGGCCCTCCCGTACTTCTGGGACGTGATGACCCGCACCTCGCGGGGCATCGTCGACGCCTACACCCTCGGTGGCCAGCACGGACTGTGGCGCCAGGCGCAGCGCGTGCTCGCCCCCGCCCTGCTGGTCTACGGTGGCCGCGACCAACTGGTCTCGTACCGTATGGCCCGCAGGGCCGCCGCCGCCTTCCGCGGGTCGCGGCTGCTGTGCCTGCCCGAGGCCGGGCACGTGGCGATGATGGAGTACCCCGAGGTGGTGGCCGCCGCCTTCACGGAGCTGCTGCGCGACACCTGCGCGGGAGCTGCGGACCGGGACACCGAAGACGGCAGGGGCTGAGGGCCGTGGGACGACACAGTCGAAAATCCGGGGCGCCCGCTCCGGAGTCAGCTCCGGCGCCGGCGCCCGCCGCAGCGCGCCCGCAGGCGCAGCCGGATCACGCCGGGTACGGGGACCCGTTCGCCCACGACGCGCCCGGCGACGACGTCTTCGGCAACGGCGACCCGTTCGCCGGGTGGCCCGAACCGACCGTCACCCACCGGGGATACGCCTCCCAGGACCGGTCGACCGCCGCCACCCGGGCCGGCGGCCACCCCCAGCAGTACGAAACCGGTCGCGCCTGGGGTGCCGGACCCGACGCCGTGTACGGCGACTGGCACGGGATACCGCGACCGCGGGCTGCCGAACCGGCCCCCTCGGCGCGCACCGCGCCCCCCGCCCCGCGACGGGACCCGGACACCCCGGCCTTCGGCACACCCGCCGTGGGCTTCCCGCAGGTCACCCTCGAACCGCCGGCCCCCCGCTCGACAACGCCCGATGCGGCGCCGGGGGCCGACCCGCTGACCTCCACCGGTTCCCACCGCCAGGTCCCCGGCCCGCGGCGGCCGGCCGACGACGCCGCCTGCGAACAGCCCGCCGCCGGCACCGGGCGCGGCCGCAGGGTCCGTACGTACACCGGCATGGCCGCGGCCGCGGTGACCACCGTCCTCGCGGTGGTCGTCGCCGGCCAGGGGTACCTCGACGGCGACGCGGAGGAGGCCAGGGCCGGCGCGCCCGCCGCCACCGACAAGGAGCGCAGCGACACCGCCGCCTCCCGTTCCGACGGCCGCCCCACCCCGAACGGCGGCGTGGCCGCGCCCGTGGCGCCCTCCGCCGCCGCGCCCGCCCCGGCGCCCGAGCTGACGTACGAACAGCAGATGGCGGCGCAGCTGCCCTTCGATCCGAAGCTCGCCGGGCCCGGGACCTTCGACACCGTGCCCGGTGTGGCCAAGGCCCCCGGCAAGGGCAGGATCGTGCGCTACCGGGTCGACGTCGAGCAGGGACTGGGACTGGACCCGCAGCTCTTCGCCGAGGCCGTCCACCGCACCCTCAACGACGACCGCAGCTGGGGCCACGGCGGCTCGAAGACCTTCGAACGGGTCCCGGGAGGGGAGTCCGACTTCGTGATCACCCTCGCCAGCCCCGGCACCACCGGGATCTGGTGTGCCAAGTCCGGCCTCGACACCGTCGTCGGCAACGTGTCCTGCGACTCGGCGAAGACCGAGCGCGTGATGATCAACGCCTTCCGGTGGGCGCAGGGCTCGGAGACCTACGGCCCGGACCAGATGTTCGCCTACCGGCAGATGCTCATCAACCACGAGGTCGGCCACCGGCTCGGTCACGGCCACGTCAACTGCAGCACCCCGGGCGCGCTCGCCCCGGTCATGCAGCAGCAGACCAAGTCCCTGAACATCGACGGCATCCAGTGCAGGCCCAACCCCTGGGCGTTTCCCGGGAACTGACGAGACGTCCGGTCTGCGGTCGGCGGGGTGGGCGTCGACCTCCGTGACGCCGCAGCGCCCGGGCGCTCCCCGGCCCGCAGGCGCGGGAACAGCAGCCCGCCCGGCGCCGCGGGGCTTCCCTCGCCGCGCACGCGGGGGTGACCCTCGGCGTCGCCGGGGCGAGAGCGGCTCCGGCGGGGCACGCTCCCCCCGGGCACCCGCCGACTGCCCGCCGCCGTGCCGGCACTCGATCCCGGACGCGCCGCCGACCGCCGCACGTCACGCCACCGGGCCTCTGCCGCACCGCAGTTCGGCAGTTCCGAGGCCGCACTTCTAGCGCGCTCGAACGCGAACCGTACGGGAAAGTTACGACTCTTCACCCCTTCCGGTGGCGCGACGGACAACCGTCCGCCGCGCCTGCGGCACATCCGCTTGAGTTCTCCCGCGGCGGGTCGCCTGACCGACGGAGACCGCCTGAACGGAAGATCGGGGGTGCCACTCGTGCGGATCGGACTGCTCACCGAAGGTGGTTATCCGTATGCGACGGGCGAGGCCAGGCTGTGGTGCGACCGGCTCGTGCGCGGACTCCCGCAGCACGAGTTCGAGCTCTACGCGCTGAGCCGCAGCGCCGACCAGGAGCGCGCCCGGGTCCCCCTGCCCGAGCACGTCACCCGCGTCCGCACCGCCCCCCTGTGGGCCCCCGCCGACGACGGGCGGACCTACTCCCGGCGCGAGCGGCGGCGCTTCGCGGACTGCTTCGCCCAGCTGGTCCACGGGATCTGCGCCGGTGCCCCCGACCCCTTCGCAGCCGGGCTGTACGGGCTCGCCGGACTCGCCCGCGAACAGGGCGGGCTCCACGCGGCGCTGCGCTCCGAGTCCGCGGTCCGGGCCCTGGAGGCCGCCTGCCGGGCCCCCGGCGCGAGCCGCACCGTACAGGCCGCGCGGGTGGCCGACCTGCTGGAGTTCGTGGACGACCTGGAGCGCATGCTGCGGCCGCTGTCCCTCGGCTGGTACGAGGAGAACGCCCACGGCGAGGGCCTCGCAGCCGTCGACGTCTGCCACGCCGCCGCCGGCGGGGTGGCAGCCCTCCCCGGCCTGCTGGCCAAACGCTTCTTCGGGGTCCCGCTGCTGGTCACCGAGTACGGCGTCCAGTTGCGCGCCCACTACCTGGCCCACCTCGGTTCCGGCGGGGCCGAGGAGCCCCGTCCCGCGGTACGGGCCCTGCTCGCCGCCTTCCACCTGCGGCTGGCCTGCGAGATCTACACCCGGGCCGACTTCCTCACCCCCGGCAACGCCCACGCCCGACGCTGGCAGGAGCGCTGCGGCGCCACCCGCGACCGGCTGAGGACGGTCCACCCGGGGATGGAGGCGGACCGATTCGCCTCCGTCGGGGAGGGCGCCGACCGCGGCGACCCGGACACGCTGGTGTGGGTCGGCCGGGTGGAGCCCGCCAAGGACCTCGTCGCCCTGCTGCACGCCTTCGCCGAGGTCCGCAGGACCCGACCGGGCACCCGGCTGCGGATCTTCGCCACGGCCGCGGATCCCGGCTACCTTGCGGACTGCCGCTCCCTCGCCGCCCAGCTGTTCCCCGACGAGGCCGCAGACTGCGTCACCGCCGGGGAGAACCCGGTCGCCTTCGAGGAGGTCGGCGGACCGGAGGCCCCAACGGCTGCGCAGGCGTACGCCGGCGGGCGCGTCGTCGTGCTGTCCTCCGTGATCGAGGGCTTCCCGGTGACCCTGGCCGAGGCCATGCTCTGCGGGCGCGCCACCGTATCCACCGATGTCGGCGCCGTGTGCGAGGTCATCGGCGGCACCGGTCTCGTCGTCCCGCCGCGCAATCCGCGGGCGCTCGCCGAGGCCTGCCTGTCGCTGCTCGGGGACGCCGAGCGGGCCGAACGCCTCGGGGCCGCCGCCAGGGCGCGCGCCCTGGAGCTGTTCACCGTCGAGCAGAACGTCACCGCCTTCCAGGAGATCTACCTGCGGCTGCTGGCCAAGGGCTCCGAACGGCCCGACGGCGGCATCCCCTTCGCCCGGCCCCCGGAGGCGCGGGTGCCCGGCCACTGGACCAGCCCGACCTGGGCCACGCCCGCACCGGACCCGACCTCGGAGGCCGCCGTATGACCACCGTCGACCCCGACACCGCGGCCCCGCCGGCGCTGCCATCCGCCCCGGTGCCGCCCTCGGCTCCCGCCCGTGCCCCGTCGGCGACCGAGCCGCGGTCCGGTGGCGCAGGCGCCGACGCGGCGCGGCCCGATGGTGCGCAGCAGGAGTCGGGCGTGAGCACGGGTGCGGCACCGTTACCGGACCTCCGGCCGGCCCCCCGACCCGCGGGCGCCGACGCCACCCTGGACGAGGTCGCCCGCGGCGCGACGCCGCAGGCGCGCCGCCGGACCGGCGGGGATCCCGTCAAGGCGCTGCTGCACCGGCACCGCGAGCTGTGCGAGCGGGCCGTGGACCCCCTGGAGATCGCCGCCGGGCTGGAGGCCCACGGCATCACCGACCGCACCGCCGCCCGCTTCCGGCACCGGGACGTCTTCTCCCTCGCCGAGGAGCTGTACGCCCGCAGCCCGCGCGGCGAAGCACCCGCCGCCGCACCGGCCGCGCCCCCGGCCGGGCCGTCCGCATACCGCACCCTCGGCTGCGCCCTGCTGCCCGGGGCGCTGGCCGCCGGCGCAGCCGCCGCCGGCCAGACGTGGGCCGGACCCGCCGCCGTGGCCGCCACCGTCGCGGCGCTCGTCCTGCCGGGCCGCGCCGCCGGGGGGAGGTTCCCGTGGCTCGCCCACCTGCTCGCCGCAGCCGTCGCCGGCTGGGCCGCGTACCGGTACGGCACCCCCCTCGCGGTCGCCCTCGCGCTGGCCGTCGCCCCCGGGCACCTGCTCGCCGCCGCGTTCGCCGGCGGAGGGCGGGCCAGGCTCGACGGCAGCCGCGCTTTGGAGGACTTCGCCGACCGGGCCCGGCCCCTGCTCCTCGCAGCCGTCGCCTGCTTCGCCGCGGCCGCCGCCGGGGCCGCGGCCCTCACCGGCACACCGCCGGCGGTGGCGGTGCCACTGGCCCTGCTGTTCTTCCTGACCCGGCTCCTGCTGCGGCACGGATCCCGTCGCGGACCCGTCGCCGCCGCACTCGCCCTGGCCCTGATCCCCGTACCGGGGGCGGCCGCGGCGGCCGCGGCCGTACTCCTCGTTCACGCCGTCCTCGCCCTGTCCCGCGCCTCCGCCCACGCGAGGCCCTGACGTCCCACCGGACCACTCACCCTTCGGAGCCGACGCCGAAGCGAACTCCCGTACCCCGCCCCACCGTCCACCCACCCGTCCGCAAGGAGACACAGACATGACCGGCCAGCCAACCGACCAAGGGGTCACGCGATGAGGGTGCTGCTGATCGGAGCCAACGGATACCTCGGCCGCTACGTCGCCGACCGGCTGCTCGCCGACCCCGCCGTCCAGCTCACCGCGCTCGGCCGCGGCGACGACGCCGACGTCCGCTTCGACCTCGCCACGGGCAGCCCCGGAGCCCTCACGCGCTTCCTCGACGCCGTCCACCCGGGCGTCGTCATCAACTGCGCGGGCGCCACCCGCGGCGGAGCGCGCGAACTGACCCGCCACAACACCGTCGCCGTCGCGACGATCTGCGAGTCGCTGCGCCGCAGCGGCTGCGGGGCCCGGCTCGTCCAGCTCGGATGCGCCGCCGAGTACGGGCCCAGCCAGCCCGGGTCGTCCACGGCCGAGGACGCCGTGCCGAGACCCGGCGGACCGTACGGCGTCAGCAAACTGGCCGCCACCGAACTGGTGCTGGGCTCCGGGCTGGACGCCGTCGTGCTGCGCATCTTCTCCCCCGTCGGCCCCGGCACCCCCGCCGGGTCGCCGCTCGGCCGGCTCGCCGAGGCCATGCGGCGCGCGATGCAGTCCGGTGACGGGGAGCTCAAGCTCAGCGGGCTCGGCGTGCAGCGCGACTTCGTCGACGTACGGGACGTGGCGCGGGCCGTGCACGCCGCGTCGCTGTCCGCCGCCCAGGGAGTGGTGAACATCGGCACCGGCCGCGCGGTCCGGCTGCGCGACGCCGCCGCGGTCCTGGCCCGGGTCGCCGGGTACGCAGGGGCCCTGCACGAGCTCGACGTACCGCACGGCGGCCCGCAGCAGGCGCACGGGCACCCCGGCCGCCCGCCGGCCGGACTCTCCTCCATCGGTTCCCCCCGCTCCGAGGCCTCCGTGGAGCAGCTCGCGGCGGCGCCCCAGCCGTACCCGTACCCCGACGGCTGCGGAGCCTGGCAGCAGGCCGACGTGCGCACCGCCCGCGACCGGCTCGGCTGGCGGCCCCGGATCAACCTGGAGGAGTCTCTGGCGGACATCTGGATGGAGGCGGCGTGCCGCATCTGACCACTCCGCCGGGGGCCCTGGCGTCGGCCGCGACCGGCGCCGGCCGCCTCGGGCTGGGCATCCCCGGTTACGCGCACCCGCTCCTCGCCCCCGTGGAGTGGGCCGAGCTGACCCGCCCCGGCACCCCGCTGCACTGGGCCGTGCTGAACGTGGCCGACGGGCCGGGCGGACGGCCCGACCCGCACTGCACGGAAGCCGCCGTGAAGCTGCACGGCGCGGGCGGCACGGTCCTCGGGCATCTCGCGATGCGGGACGGGGCGCGGTCCTTCGGGGAGCTGGTCTCCGACGCCCACCGCTTCCGCGACTGGTACGGCGTCGGCGGCTTCTACCTCGCCGGGACTCCGGCCGACAAGGCGGAACTGGCCTCGGTGCGCCGGGTCGTCGACAGCCTGCGCGGGCTGGGGGAGGACCTGCGGATCGTGCTCGGGCACGGCACCCACCCGTACGAGGGCTACGCGGAGGCCGCCGACCAGCTGGTCACCTTCTCCGGCGCGTGGGCCGACTACCGCTGGTCGCAGGTGGCGGAGTGGACCGCCGAGCATCCCCCGGAGCGGTTCTGCCACCTCGTCCACGGGGTGCCGCGCTCCCACCTGGAGGAGGCGATGCGGATCGCCCGCTGGCAGGGCGCGGGCACGATCTGGTTCACCGACCGCCGCGCCGCGGGGGGCCGCGACCCCTGGGCGTCCATGCCCGGGTACTGGGACGAAATCGTCTCACGTATCGGGACAGGTGTCTTGGAATGAAGACGGGCGTGGCAGTGTTACGGAGAGAACCACCGTTACGTCGTACCAATCTACGGAGTCCCCGTGTCGCTGCCACCCCTGGTCGAGCCGGCTGCTGAGCTCACCGTTGACGAGGTCCGTCGGTACTCCCGTCACCTGATCATCCCGGACGTCGGGATGGACGGCCAGAAGCGCCTGAAGAACGCGAAGGTGCTGGCCGTGGGCGCGGGCGGCCTCGGTTCTCCCGCCCTCATGTACCTGGCCGCGGCCGGCGTCGGGACCCTGGGCATCGTGGAGTTCGACGAGGTCGACGAGTCGAACCTGCAGCGCCAGATCATCCACAGCCAGTCGGACATCGGCCGTTCCAAGGCCGAGTCCGCCCGGGACAGCGTGCTGGGCATCAATCCGTACGTGAACGTGGTCCTTCACGAAGAGCGGCTCGAGGCCGAGAACGTGATGGAGATCTTCAGCCAGTACGACCTCATCGTCGACGGCACGGACAACTTCGCCACGCGCTACCTCGTCAACGACGCGTGCGTGCTGCTGAACAAGCCGTACGTGTGGGGCTCGATCTACCGCTTCGACGGCCAGGCCTCGGTCTTCTGGTCCGAGCACGGCCCGTGCTACCGCTGCCTCTACCCCGAGCCGCCGCCGCCGGGCATGGTCCCGAGCTGCGCCGAGGGCGGCGTGCTGGGCGTGCTTTGCGCGTCCATCGGCTCCATCCAGGTCACCGAGGCCATCAAGGTCCTCACGGGCGTCGGCGAGCCGCTCGTCGGCCGCCTGATGATCTACGACGCCCTGGAGATGCAGTACCGCCAGGTCAAGGTCCGCAAGGACCCCGACTGCGCGGTCTGCGGTCCGAACGCGACCGTCAAGGAGCTCATCGACTACGAGGCCTTCTGCGGCGTCGTGTCGGAGGAGGCGCAGGAGGCGGCCGCCGGCTCCACGATCACTCCCAAGCAGCTCAAGGAGTGGATCGACACGGACGAGCCGATCGAGATCATCGACGTCCGCGAGGTCAACGAGTACGAGATCGTCTCGATCCCCGGCGCGAAGCTGATCCCGAAGGGCGAGTTCCTGATGGGCACCGCCCTGCAGGACCTCCCGCAGGACAAGCGCATCGTCTTGCACTGCAAGACGGGTGTCCGCAGTGCGGAAGTCCTCGCGGTCCTGAAGTCCGCAGGCTTCGCGGACGCCGTCCACGTCGGCGGCGGCGTCATCGGCTGGGTCCACCAGATCGAGCCCGAGAAGCCGGTCTACTGACCGTTCCCGCTCGTGAAGGGGCCGTACCCGCGTTCGCCGCGGGTACGGCCCCTTCGTGCTGTGCTGCGGTCAGGCGCCGAGGGGTTCGGTCGGGGGTGACGGCTGGGCCGGGGGCTGGGTGGCGTCCGGCGGCGGGGTACAGACGGTGTTCGCGGCGGGGACCTTTCCGTCGAGCAGGTAGGCGTTCACCGCTCCCTGCACGCACGGGTCGCCGCTGTTGTACGCCCCGTGGCCCTCGCCCTCGTACGTGAGCTCCACACCCACACCGGGGCCGAGCCGCTCGACCATCTTGCGGGCGCCCTCGTACGGGGTGGCCGGGTCGCCCGTGTTGCCGATCACCACGATCGGGTCGGCCCCGGGGGCGGAGACGTCCGGGGTCGCCGAGGTGCCGGGGACCGGCCAGCCGGTACAGCTCATCATCGCCCAGCCGAGGAAGTCCCCGAAGACCGGGGAGGCCCCGCGGAAGGCGGGGAGCTTCGCCCTGGTCTGCTCCAGGGTGTAGCGGTCCTTGGAGTCGACGCAGTTGATCGCCGTGTTGGCGGCGCCGATGTTGCTGTAGTCGCCGTTCTCGCCGCGGCCGTTGAGGGCGTCGGACAGTGCCATCAGCAGCTGTCCCTGGCCGCCCTCGGCCTCGTCCAGTCCCTGCTCCAGCAGCGGCCACAGCTCTTGGGAGTAGAGGGCCTGGGCGATGCCGTTGGTCGCCGAGGACTCGGTCAGCATCCGGTCGCCGATGCCCGGAATCGGTTTGGCGGCCAGCTGCTTCTGCAGCGCGATGATGTCTTCCTCGATCTCCTGGGCGGTGCTGCCCCGGAGCCGGCACTCGTCGCCCCGGTCCACGCAGTCCTGCGCGAAGTTGGTGAGGGCCAGCTGGAAGCCCTTGGCCTGGCCGAGCGCACCCTGTTCGGAGGTCGCGGTCGGGTCGACGACGGCGTCGAAGACGGCGCGGCCGACCTTCTCGGGGAAGAGGTGGGCGTACACCCCGCCGAGTTCGGTCCCGTAGGAGATCCCGAAGTAGTTGAGCTTCTCGTCGCCCAGGGCCTGGCGGAGCCGGTCGAGGTCGCGGGCGGCGTTCTCCGTGCCGACGTACGGGAGCACCTTCCCGGACTTGGCCTCGCAGGCCCGTTGGTAGCGGCGGGTGTTGTCGAGGTACGCCTGCTCCGCCTGCGGGGTGTCGGGGGAGGAGTCCGCGGCGTAGTACGCGTCGAGCTGCTTGTCGTCCAGGCACAGGACGGGGGCGCTGCGGCCCACCCCGCGCGGGTCGAAGCTCACGAGGTCGTAGCGCCGGCGCAGTGCCTCGTACTCCTTGGCGGCGCCGGGCAGCGTGGTGATCCCGGAGCCGCCGGGGCCGCCGAAGTTGAAGACGAGCGACCCCAGGCGCTCCTTCTGGTTCCTCGCCTTCGCCCTGATCAGCGCGAGAGGAATCGTTTCTCCTTCGGGGTCGGCGTAGTCGAGGGGCACGTGGAGCGTGGCGCACTGCCAGTCCTTGGGCGGAGCCTGCCCGCCCCCCTCGGCTGCCGTCGGGGCCTCGCACTCCCCCCACTTCAGGGGTGGTGCCCCCTCGGTGCCGCCCGCCTTGGGCGTCTTCTCCTCCCCGCTGTCGGAACAGCCACTTGTACCGGCCGCCCCGGCCATGAGGGCGACGGCGACGACGACGCGCAGGAGGTGTCTGGGCATGTCACCATCCTGCGCGCCCCCGGCGCCCGCCGCCCGCGCGCTGACCCGTTCGGGTGGGCGGGTGACAGCGGCTGCGTCGGCACCTGCCGGGCCGCCCGGGCGGCGCGGACCCGGCGGCGCCGGGGCGGCCGGCGGTGGCCCGGCTGCGGTACTTCGCGGGGACCGTGCCGTACGTGAAGGCGATGACCCGGGAGCCGAACTCCCGCACCCTCCGCGCCGGTTCGATGGCCCGTCACGCGGCGGCCGCCTGCCTCTCGCCCCCGGGCGTTCGAGGCGCGGACGCGCAGCGCCGCCGGGGGACGGGCCCCCGGGGAGCGGCACGCCGAGGCGCGGGCGGAGCCCCGTACCCCCGCAACCCCCGGCCGGGGGCTAGATCGCTTCCTTGCGGGTCAGGAAGTTGAACGAGATCCAGCCCGGCAGCACCGGCAGCCAGAAGGTCATCAGCCGGAACAGCAGCACCGCCGAGATCGCGACCTCCTTCTCCAGCCCCGCCGCGATCAGCCCCAGCGTCAGCGTGGTCTCCACCGCGCCCATACCGCCCGGCGTCGGCGCCGCCGACCCCAGCGCGTTGCCCGCCAGGAACACCACCGCGATGCTCGCGTAGCTGATGGCCTCGCCGCCCCCGAACGCCCTGATCGACGCGTCCAGGCACATCACGAAGCAGCCCGTCAGCAGCAGCATCCCGCCGATGCCGGTCATCAGCTTCTTGGGCCGCTGGAGCACGTCCAGCATGCGCGGCACCACGCCCGCGAACAGCGCCCGTACCCGCGTGACCACGAACTTCCGCATGAACGGCACGGCCGTCACGACCAGCACCAGCACCGCCACCGTGAGCAGCCCCGCGATGACGGCCCGGGACGGGGTCATCTCCGGGGTTTTCTCGGTGCCGGTCAGGTAGCCGAAGGACAGCAGCAGCAGGATGTGGCTGGCCAGCCCGAACAGCTGCGAGGCGCCCACGCTCGCGACCGCCAGCCCCGGCCGGACGCCCGCCCGCTGCAGGAAGCGCGTGTTCAGCGCGACGCCGCCGACGGCCGCCGGCGCCACCAGCTTCACGAACGAACCCGCCACCTGCGCCACCACGGTCCGCAGGAACGACACCCGCTCCGGCACGAAGCCCAGCAGGCTCATCGCCGCCGCGAAGTAGCTGAGGGCCGAGAAGGCGACCGCCGCCCCGACCCAGCCCCACTGCGCGTCACCGATGATCGTCCCGAAGTCCACGTGCGCCAGCTGGGTCAGCAGGAAGTACGCGCCGAAGGCGCCCGCGATGAACGACACCAGGGTGCGCGGCCGGATCCGCTCCAGCCGGGCCGGCTCCACCGGCGCCTGCGGGCGGATCAGCAGCACCTGCTGGCGGATCTGGCTGAGCAGGTCCTCCTCGCGGGCCTCGTCCAGGGCGTCGTCGAGCGCCCTCTTCTCGGCCTTGCGGTCCGCCGCGGGCGAGGTCGGGGCCGCCGTGGCGGAGGCCGCGGCCTCCGCCTCGCGCGCCGCCTTCGCCGCCCGTGAGGACTCCAGTACGGCCTCCCGCTCCCGCTCGGCCCGCTCCCGGGCCAGCCTGCGCAGCGTCGACCGGGTGGAACGGCTCAGCGCGATCGGCTGGAGCAGCGGAAGGCAGCCCGCCACCGTGTCGGGGCCGAGCACCGACACCGCCGAGGCCACCGCCCGCTCCGCGCCGACCCGCAGGCCGAGGGTGGCCAGCAGCTGCGCGACGTCCATCCGGAGCACCAGGTCGCCGGCCGCGATCTCCCCGCCCCGCAGGTCGGTGAGGATGACGTTGCCGGAACGATCCACCACCAGTGCGTCCCCGGTGAGCCTGCGGTGGGCGATCCGCCGCGACTGCAGGGCCCGCACCTGCTCCCACGCGTTGCGGCTCAGCTCGTCGGTGATCTCCTCGTCCGGGAGGGAGTCCAGGGTTCGCCCGCCCAGGTGCTCGTAGACGAGCATGACCGCGTCCGGTCCCAGCTCGGACGTGGCGATCAGCTTCTGGGCGTTCGCCCCGGCCGCGATCGCCGCGTACGCGAGGAGCGCCTCCTGCTCCAGGGCCTGCCGCAGCGACTGCAGGCTGCGGCGGGTGGTGATGCCGCGCAGGGTGAGCCGGCGCCACACCCGGTAGAAGAAGCCCTGCGCCTGCTGCTCCCGGTCGACGACGGTGACGTCGAGCGGCGGGCCGTCCTCCAGGGTCACGTGGTAGCGCCGGCCGCGGTCGCCGGTCTCGGACGCCTCGGGGCCCTCGGGCGTCTCGGCGCGCAGGGCGCTGACCGGCTGGAAGCCGACGCGGCGCAGCCCGGCGAGCAGGTGCTGCCCGGTCGGGCGCACGTTGGGGGAGCCGACGGCGTACAGGGTGCCGTAGGCCACGCTCCAGCCGATCAGCACCGTGAGGATGATCGAGAAGGGGGTGGTGTAGCCGTTGACCAGCATGGTGAGCGCGTTGAGCAGCAGGACCACCCACAGCGCCACGCGCCAGTGGGGCCTGCGGGTCATGCCCACCGCGGTCATGTACGCGATCACCGGCGCGAGGTAGCCGTGCACGGGGTCGGTCAGGGCCCCGCCGCCCGCGGAGCGGGTGAGGGCGTCCTGGATCGTGGCCGGGGCGGCCTGGGAGACCCACAGGTCGGTGGCCAGGGTGACACCGTGCGCGAGGACGGCGGCCAGCACGCCGTCGGCGATCCGCAGCCCGTCGCGTTTGATCAGGCGCTCGATGGCGAAGGCGACGGGCAGCAGCAGCACCGCGATGCTGGAGACCAGCGCCGCCACCTTGATCAACAGGTCCGGCGCCTGGCCGGTGCCCTTGCTGATGTCCTCCTCCAGCCCGACGGTGGTGCCGTGGGCGAAGGCGGCGATGCCGAGCAGGACGGCGATGCCGAGGATGCCGACGAGGAGCCGTACGAGGTCGGACGGCCGGTGCACGCGGGCGGCGAGCAGCGGTTCGTCGACCTCGACCCGGTCGGCGGCGGTGGTGGCGTGGCCGTGCGGGGCCTCCGCGTCCTCGTCGCCAGCGCGGCCGGGGTCGCGGCCGGCCGGGAGGGACGCCGGCGGGCCCGCCGGGAGGCCGGGCGCAGGCTCCGGCGCGCGGTCCGGCACGGTTTCCGGCGCGGGGTCCTGGGGACGGTTCTGCGGGCGGGGGGCGGGGCCGTCCTCAGGGCGCGCCGCGTCGTCCCCCGCCGCGCCTTCCGGAGGGCTCACACCCTGCTCCTTCGTCGTCACATCCGTCTCTTCTTGATCGCGTATCACCAGTCACCGCCCGGAAGATGGTGGCACGGACCGAGGGGACGCCGGGGCATCAGGGTGCGCGCCGGTCCGGAACCACAACTTCCGCCGGCGGGTGGCCGGCGTACTGCACCATGTGCTGAATGAGTGAGGAGCTGCCCGCGTACGCGGAGCGCGTACTGGAGGGCGTCGAGCGTATTCCGCCCGGCCGGGTGATGACATACGGAGACGTCGCCGAATGGCTCGGCGAGGGCGGACCGCGCCAAGTCGGGCGTGTCATGGCCCTCTACGGAGGAGCCGTGCCCTGGTGGCGCGTGGTGCGGGCGGACGGCCTGCCGCTGCCCGGCCACGAGGCGCGCGCCCTGGAGCACTACCGGGCCGAGGCCACCCCGCTGCGCCTGACGGCCGACGGCACCCCCCGCCTGGAGATGCGCCGGGCACGCTGGGACGGGGACCCGGACCCCGGACGGGAGCCCGGCCGGGAGGGCGGGCAGGACCCCGGACGGGACGGCGGGCGCGACGAGGCTCACACCTGACAGCTTCGGCCATGCGGCGCCGAGGCGGGCGATCGGGCGACGGTGCGAACGCCCGTCCGGGGTACCCGGGGGGACTGCGCGGGCCGCGCCGGTTGCCGTAGCGTTGCCTCTTCGGCTTCCGCGCGAGCCGGCACCGCAGTACCGCCCCAGCACGCAGACCCACCAGGACCGGCACCTCACGTGATCACCTCTTCCTCGGACCGCACCGAACGGCGGCGTTCGCGGACCCCCGACGCGTACCGCCTCGTGCGCACCGGGCCGGAACGGGTGGATCCCCCTGTGCTGGACGCAGCGCAGCGGGCGGTGGTTGACCACCCCGGAGGACCGCTGCTGGTCCTGGCCGGCCCCGGCACCGGGAAGACGACCACGCTGGTGGAGGCCGCCGCCGCGCGCGTGGAAGCCGGTACGGACCCCTCCCGGATCCTGATCCTCACCTTCAGCCGCAAGGCGGCGGTGGAACTGCGCGACCGGGCCGCCCTGCGGCTGGGCGGGGCACGCGCCCCGCAGGCCACCACCTTCCACTCCTTCTGCTACGGCCTGGTCCGCGCCCACCAGGACACCGACCTCTTCGCCGATCCGCTGCGGCTGCTGTCCGGCCCCGAGCAGGACGTGATGGTCCGCACCCTCCTGGAGGGCCAGCGGCGGATCCGCTCGATCCGCTGGCCGGACGACCTGCGGGCCGCACTGACCACGCGCGGGTTCGCCGACGAGGTCCGGGCGGTCCTCGCCCGCGCCCGGGAGCTGGGCCTCGGCCCGACGGCCCTCGCCGACTTCGCCGACCGCATCGGCCGACCCGACTGGAAGGCGGCGGCCGCCTTCCTCTCCGAGTACCTCGACGTCCTCGACATCCAGGGGACGTTGGACTACGCGGAGCTGCTCCACCGCGCGGTCCTCCTGGCCGAGCGCACCCCGTCACTGGCCTCGGCGTACGACGCGATCTTCGTGGACGAGTACCAGGACACGGACGCCTCCCAGCTGCGCCTGCTGCGGGCCCTGACCGGGCACGGCGGCACGCTGGTGGCCTTCGGCGACCCGGACCAGTCGATCTACGCCTTCCGCGGCGCCGACATCAACAACGTGCTCGACTTCGCGTCCGCCTTCCCGGGTGCGCAGGTCAGGGCCCTGACGGTGGCCCGCCGCTCCGGGGCGGCCCTGCTGGCCGCGACCCGCCTGCTGACCACCCGCATGCCGCTGCCCCGCCTCCCCGCGGCCGCGGTGCGGGCCCACCGCGCCCTGCAGGCCACGCGGGAGGGCGGCCGGGTGGAGGTCTGCACGTACCCGACGGCCGGCGCAGAGCTGGACAACATCGCCGACATCCTGCGCCGGGCCCACCTGGAGGACGGCGTGCCGTGGCAGGACATGGCCGTCCTGGTCCGCGCCGGCGGCCGTACCCTCCCGCAGATGCGCCGCGCCCTGATCGCGGCGGGAGTCCCGGTCGAAACGGACGGCACGGACATCCCCCTCCGCCACGAGCCGGCGGTCGCCCCCCTCCTCACGGCCCTCCGCCTCACCGCAACCTGGACCCCACCCACCGCCCCGGCCGATCCGGACGCCCTGCCGGCCGACCCGGACGCCCTCCCCGCCGACGCGGAGCCGGCCGCGACGGACGCGGACGTCGGAGCGGCCGTGCCCCGCGCGGAAGCGGAGCCGGGCGCAGACCGCGCCGCCGCAGGCGCCCCGGCCGCGGCCGACGCCGACCCGCAGGGCGGGGAGGCCGGCCGTGCGGCCGCCGGCGGGTCCGGCGAAGAAGCAGCCGGGGGCGTGGAGGCGGCGCTCGCCCTGCTCGCCTCGCCCCTCGGCGGCATGGACGCCGCCGACCTGCGCCGGCTCGGCCGCGCCCTGCGGGACGAGGAGCGCGCCGCAGGCGTCAAGGTGCCCGCACCCTCCGACGTCCTGCTCGCCCGCGCCCTCGCTGAGCCCGAGCGCCTCACCGCGCACGACCCCGCGTACGCCCGGGGCGCGCAGCGCCTCGGCCTGCTCCTGCGCAAGGCCCGCGAGCTCCTCCAGGGCGGCGGCACCGCCGAGGAGGCCCTGTGGGTCCTCTGGGACGGCACCCCCTGGCCCGACCGGCTGGAGCGCCAGGCCCGCCGCGGCGGCGCGGCCGGCCGCAACGCCGACCGCGACCTCGACGCCGTCTGTGCCCTCTTCGACACCGCCGCCCGCGCCGAGGAACGCACCGGCGGCAGCGGCGCGCTGAACTTCCTCGAACAACTGGAGGCGGAGGACATCGCCGCCGACACGTTGACGGCCCGCACCACCCGGCCCGACGCCGTCCGCCTGATGACCGCCCACCGTTCCAAGGGCCTGGAGTGGTCCCTCGTCGTCGTCGCCGGCGTCCAGGAGGGCCTGTGGCCCGACCTGCGCCGCCGCGGCTCCCTCCTGGAGGCCGACCGCATCGGCCGCGACGGCCTCGCCGAGCCCCTCACCCCCGGCGCGCTCCTGGCCGAGGAGCGCCGCCTCTTCTACGTCGCCGCCACCCGCGCCCGCGACCGGCTCGTCGTCACCGCCGTGAAAGCCCCCGCCGAGGACGGCGACCAGCCCTCCCGCCTCCTCACCGAGCTCGGCGTCACGCCGAAGGACGTCACCGGCCGGCCCCGGCGCCCCCTCGCCGTTCCCGCGCTCGTCGCCGAGCTGCGCGCCACCACCGTCGACCCGGACGCCTCGCCCGCCCTGCGCGACGCGGCCGCCCGCCGCCTCGCCCGCCTCGCCGCGCTCACCGACGACGAGGACCGCCCCCTGGTGCCCGCCGCGCACCCGCAGCGCTGGTGGGGCCTGTACGAGCCCACCCGCAGCAGCGTCCCCCTCCGCGACCGGGACCGGCCCGTCGCCCTCTCCGGCAGCGCACTGGACCAGCTCGCCAACACCTGCTCCCTCCAGTGGTTCCTCGGCCGCGAGGTCAAGGCCGACGCCCCCTCCACCGCCGCCCAGGGCTTCGGCAACGTCGTCCACGTCCTCGCCGACGAGGTCGCCTCCGGCCGCACCCCGGCAGACCTCGCCGTCCTCATGGAACGCCTCGACTCGGTCTGGGACGCCCTCGCCTTCGACGCGCCCTGGAAGTCGGCGCAGGAGAAGGAGAACGCCCGCGCCGCCCTCGAACGCTTCCTGCGCTGGCACACCACCGACCGCGGCGGCCGGGAGACCGTGGCCACGGAGCACGAGTTCGACGTCACACTCGAAGCCGGCGACGTCGCCGTCCGCATCCGCGGCTCCATGGACCGCGTCGAGGCGGACCCGCAGGGCCGCGCGTACGTCGTCGACTTCAAGACCGGGAAGTCCGCGCCCACCAAGGACGAGGTCGCCCGCCACCCCCAGCTCGCCGTCTACCAGCTCGCCGTCCGCGAGGGAGCCGTCGACGAGGTCTTCGACGGGCGGCGCCCCGCGCCCGGCGGCGCCGAACTCGTCCAGCTGCGCCAGGGCGCCGCGGTCCGCGACGGAGGCGACGCGGTCCCCAAGGTCCAGGCCCAGGAACCGCTCGACGGGGAGTGGGTCGGCGACCTGCTCGCGACCGCCGCCGGCCGGGTGCTGGACGAGCGCTTCACGCCCGCCGCGGGACGCCACTGCGACCACTGCTCCTTCCGCAGCTCGTGCAGCGCCCGCCCGGAGGGCCGCCAGACCGTCGAGTGAGCCCCCGCCCCACCCGCCGTCGGCCGGGGCTGTCGGTCGGGGCGGCTAGCCTTTTGATGTGTCCGCGCGTGCGTCCGTACTGACCGATCCCGAGCAGCTCAAGGAGCTCCTCGGGATCCCCTTCACGCCCGAGCAGATGGCCTGCGTCACCGCCCCGCCCGCCCCGCAGGTCGTCGTCGCCGGCGCCGGATCCGGCAAGACCACCGTCATGGCCGCCCGCGTGGTCTGGCTCGTCGGCACCGGCACGGTCGCACCCGAGCAGGTCCTCGGCCTCACCTTCACCAACAAGGCCGCCGGGGAGCTGTCCGAGCGCGTACGGAGCGCGCTGGCGCGGGCCGGCATCACCGACCCCGACCCCTCCCCGGCCGACGCCGACGCGGCCGGCGGGGAGCCGCGGATCTCCACCTACCACGCCTTCGCCGGCCAGCTCCTCAAGGACCACGGCCTGCGCATCGGCCTGGAGCCCGGTTCCCGCCTCCTCGCCGACGCCACCCGCTTCCAGCTCGCCGCGAAGGTGCTGCGCGACGCCCCCGGCCCGTACCCCTCGCTCACCAAGTCCCTCCCCGACCTCGTCGGCGACCTCCTCGCGCTCGACGCGGAACTCTCCGAGCACCTGGTCGACCCCGCCGATCTGCGCCTGCACGACACCGCGCTGCTGGACGTGCTCGCCGGGGTGAAGCTCACCAACGAAGACCTGCGCAAGGTCCCCGAGGCCGTCCGCGGCCGCCTCGAACTCCTGGAGCTCGTCGGCCGCTACCGCGCCGCCAAACGCTCCCGCGACCTCTTCGACTTCAGCGACCAGATAGCCCTCTCCGCGCAGCTCGCCACCACCCGGCCCGAGGTGGGCGCACTGCTGCGCGAGGAGTTCCGGGTGGTCCTGCTCGACGAGTACCAGGACACGTCCGTCGCCCAGCGGCTGCTGCTGTCGGGCCTGTTCGGCGCGGGCACCGGCCACGCCGTCACGGCCGTCGGCGACCCCTGCCAGGCGATCTACGGCTGGCGCGGGGCCTCCGTGGCCAACCTGGACGACTTCCCCGAGCACTTCCCGCACGCCGACGGCACGCCCGCCACCCGGCTCTCCCTCAGCGAGAACCGGCGCAGCGGCGGCCGCCTGCTCGACCTGGCCAACGGCCTCGCCGCCCCGCTGCGCGCCATGCACGAAGGCGTGGAAGCACTGCGTCCGGCGCCGGGCGCGGAGGGCGTCGGGCAGGTCCGCTGCGCCCTGCTGGAGACCCACGCCGAGGAGCTCGAATGGGTCGCGGACTCCGTCGCCCACCTGGTGCGCACGGGCACGCAGCCGCGCGAGATCGCCGTCCTGTGCCGCTCCGCCGGGGACTTCGCGCAGATCCAGGCCGTGCTGGTGGACCGGGACGTCCCGGTGGAGGTCGTCGGCCTGTCCGGGCTGCTGCACCTCCCCGAGGTCGCCGACCTCGTCGCCGTCTGCGAAGTCCTCCAGGACCCGGGTGCGAACGCCTCCCTGGTCCGGCTCCTCGTCGGCCCCCGCTGGCGGATCGGCGCCCGCGACCTGGCCCTCCTCGGCCGCCGGGCACGACTGCTCGTGGGCCGCGCACCGGCCGGGTCCGACCCCGACGAACGGCTCGCGGCGGCCGTCGAGGGCGTCGACCCGGCGGAGGTCGTGTCCCTCGCCGACGCCCTGGAGACCTTCCTCGACGGCGCCGGCCGTACCGCGGACGACCTGCCCTTCTCCGCCGAGGCCCGGGTCCGCTTCGCGCACCTCGCGCAGGAGCTCCGCGACCTGCGCCGCTCCCTCGCCGACCCGCTGATGGACGTCCTGCACCGGGTGCTGTCCACGACCGGCCTCGAAGTGGAACTGTCCGCGTCCCCGCACGCCCTGGCAGCCCGCCGGCGCGAGACCCTGTCGAACTTCATGGACGTCGCCGCCGGTTTCGCCGCGCTGGACGGCGAGGCCACGCTGCTGGCCTTCCTGGCGTTCCTGCGCACGGCCGCCCAGTACGAGAAGGGCCTCGACCACGCCCTGCCGGGCGGCGAGAACACCGTGAAGGTCCTCACCGCCCACAAGTCCAAGGGCCTGGAGTGGGACGTGGTGGTCGTCCCCGACCTGTGCGCGGGGTCCTTCCCGAAGGAGAAGGCGCCGGAGGCCTGGACCTCGTACGCCAAGGTCCTCCCGTACGCGCTGCGCGGCGACGCCCCCACCCTGCCGGCCGACCCGGCCTGGACCTCGGCCGGGCTGAAGTCCTTCAAGGTCGCCCTCAAGCACCACAAAGCCGTGGAGGAGCTGCGCCTGGGCTACGTGACCTTCACCCGTCCCCGGTCCCTGCTGCTGGCCTCCGGCCACTGGTGGGGCCCGACCCAGAAGAAGCGGCGCGGCCCGTCGCAGTTCCTCCAGGCCCTCTACGAGCACTGCGCGGCAGGCCACGGCGAGATCGAGGCCTGGGCGGACGAGCCCGAGCCGTCCGCCGAGAACCCGGCCCTGACCGCGGGGTCCGGCCCGGACCACTCCTGGCCGCTCCCGCTCGACCCGCACTCCCTGGCCCTGCGCCGCGCGGCGGCCGCGCTGGTGGAGTCGCACCTGGCGACGCCGCCCCCGCCCGCGCAGGACGAGGCCTGTCTCTGGCCCCCGGACTGCGAAGACCCCGCCTACGACGCCGAACCATGGCCCCCGGAGGCCCCCTGGTCCGTCCCGGCCGACGCCTGGGACACCGACGACCTCTGGAACGGCGCCGGCGCGGCTCCGCCCCGGGCCGCCGCCACCGCCCCGGCGGACGACCCGGCCGGGGCCGCCGGGGCCGCCGGGGCGGTCGGACCCGCAGACCCGGGGCCGCACGCCGTACCCCGTCCGCGCGGCCCCCGGCCCGCCCCGGCCGAGCCTGCCCGGGGCGACGGCGCACCCCGCCCGGCAGCGGGGCACCCGACGCCGGACGCAGGCGCCGCGGACGCAGCCGTCGCCCCGAGCGACGCCCGATCCGCCGACCCGTCGGCGCGGCCCGGCGTGCCGGCCGCCCCGGCGGAGGACGGCGCTTCCCCGGCGGAGCCGCGCGGCGGCGCACCGACCGCCGACCCGTACGCCGCGGGCGGAGCCGTCGGGCCGTGGGACGCCTGGGCCGACGACCCGTCGGCGCGGCCCGGCGTGCGGGTGCCTGCCTCACCGGCCGACCCGCTGGGTGAGCCGTATGCCGCGGGCGGAGCCGCCGCGCCGCAGGACGCGTGGGCCGACGACGCGTGGGCCGACGAGGCATGGGCCGGCGAGGCCTGGGCGACTGAGCCCGCGGCGCAGCCCGGCGCCCGCCCGCCCGCCCGCCCCGCCGCCCCGCAGGCCGCCCCCGCGGGGCGGCCCGGCGTGGCCGGGCCCGCCGGGGGCCGGTTCCACTCGGTGCAGCCGTACTCCGCGGCGCGGTCCGGGGCGGGTGAGCCCGCCCGAGGCGCGCGGCTCACGCCCGAGGAGGCGCGGACCGTCGCCTCGTGGGACCGGGACCTCGACGCCCTGGAGGGCGAGCTCCGCCGTTCCCGCGCGGCCGTCCGCGACGTGGAACTGCCCGCCGCCCTGTCCGCCAGCCAGCTGCTCCGGCTCGCCGCCGACGAGCAGGGCTTCGCCCGCGACCTCGCTCGCCCCATGCCGAAGCCCCCGCAGCCGGCGGCCCGCCAGGGCACCCGCTTCCACGCCTGGGTCGAGTCCCGCTTCGAGGACCTCCCGCTCCCCTTCCTCGACGTCCTCGACCCCGTCGCCGACCTGCCCGGCGCCGGCGCCGGGCAGGACATCGCCGACGACGCCGACCTCGACGCCCTCAAGGCGGCCTTCGAGCGCAGCCCCTATGCCGACCGCCCGCCCCACCGGATGGAGGCCCCGGTCCAGATCACCCTCGCCGGCCGGGTCGTCCGCGGTCGGATCGACGCCGTCTACAAGACGACCGATGCCCACGGCGACGACGCCTACGAGATCGTCGACTGGAAGACCGGCCGAACCACCGACGCCGACCCGCTCCAGCTCGCCGTCTACCGCCTGGCCTGGGCCGAAGCCACGGACACCCCGCTCGACCGGGTCACCGCCGCCTTCCTCCACGTCCGCAGCGGCCGTGTGATCCGCCCGCGCAACCTCCCCGGCAGGGCCCGCCTTGAGCGGATCCTCCAAGGCGCATCGGGCCCCGACGGCGACCACCGGGCGGACGGCTAGGCTCGGGGCATGAGCGACACCCGGCCGGACAGCGTCGTCCGCACGTACATCGACACCCACCGCGCCGCCTTCCTCGACGACCTCGCCGAGTGGCTGCGCATCCCCTCCGTCTCGGCCCAGCCCGAGCACGCGGACGACGTACGCCGCAGCGCCGAATGGCTCGCGGCGAAGCTCAAGGAGACCGGCTTCCCGGTCGCCGAGGTCTGGGAGACCCGCGGCGCCCCCGCCGTCTACGCGCACTGGCCGAGCGAGGACCCGCACGCCCCGACCGTCCTCGTGTACGGCCACCACGACGTGCAGCCCGCCGCCCTCGCCGACGGCTGGCACACCGACCCGTTCGAGCCGGTGGTCCAGGGCGGCCGCCTCTACGCGCGCGGCGCCGCGGACGACAAGGGCCAGGTGTTCTTCCACACCCTGGGGGTCCGGGCGCACCTGGCGGCCACGGGCGCCGCCGCCCCCGCCGTCCACCTCAAGCTGATCGTCGAGGGCGAGGAGGAGTCCGGCTCCGCGCACTTCCGCGAGCTCGTCGAGACCCGCGCCGGCGAACTCGCCGCCGATGTCGTCATCGTCTCCGACACCGGCATGTGGTCCGAGACCACGCCCACCGTCTGCACCGGCATGCGCGGCGTCGCCGACTGCGAGATCGACCTCCACGGCCCCGACCAGGACATCCACTCCGGCGCTTTCGGCGGAGCCGTGCCCAACCCGGCCACCGCCGCCGCGCGCCTGGTCGCCGCCCTGCACGACGCCGACGGCCGCGTCACCGTCCCCGGCTTCTACGACGGGATCGCCGAGCTCACCGACACGGAGCGCGCGCTCATCGCCGAGCTGCCCTTCGACGAGTCGGAGTGGCTGCGCACGGCCAAGTCGCACGCGGCCGCCGGGGAGGCCGGCTACTCCACCCTGGAGCGGGTGTGGGCCCGCCCCACGGCCGAGGTCAACGGCATCGGCGGCGGCTACCAGGGCCCCGGCGGGAAGACCATCGTGCCCGCCTCCGCCCACGTGAAGTTGTCGTTCCGCCTGGTGTCGGGGCAGGACCCGTACGAGGTCGAGGCGGCCGTCAGGGAGTGGGTCGCGACCCGTGTCCCGGACGGGATCCGGCACGCCATCACCTTCGGCGCCCCCACCCGCCCCTGCCTGACCCCGCTGGACCACCCGGCGCTGCAGTCCGTCGTCCGGTCCATGGGCCGCGCCTTCGGCCAGAAGATCCGCTTCACCCGCGAGGGCGGCTCCGGGCCCGCCGCCGACCTCCAGGACGTACTCGACGCACCCGTCCTCTTCCTCGGGATCTCCGTGCCGTCGGACGGCTGGCACGCGCCGAACGAGAAGGTCGAGCTGGACCTGCTGCTCAAGGGCGTCGAGACGGCCGCCTACCTCTGGGGGGACCTGGCCGCCGCCCTGCGCGCCCCCGGCACGCCGCCGCCCGCACCCGCCTGACCCGGCGCACACACCTGTCGTACCGAGCATGCCTGTCCCACCACCGGGGGAGTTGGAAGTACCAGTGAGCACCCATACCGAGCGTCCCGTCTCGCTCACCGCGCCCAGCGGCATCGACCGCAGTGCGCACCACCGCCTCGACGAGGCCTGGCTCGCCGCCGCCTGGAGCCACCCGACGACCCGCGTCTTCGTCGTCTCCGGCGGCCAGGTCCTGATCGACGACACCCCCGACGGCGGCACCGGCATCGTGATGACGCCGGCCTTCGAGGCCCCGGTCACCGAGACCCACCGCTACTTCCTGGGCACGGACGAGGACGGCGTACGGTACTTCGCCCTGCAGAAGGACGCCCTGCCCGGCCGCATGGACCAGTCGGCCCGTCCGGCGGGCCTGCGCGAGGCCGGACTGCTCCTGAACGACCGCGACGCCGCACTGATGGTCAACGCGGTGGCGCTGGAGAACTGGCAGCGGATGCACCGCTTCTGCTCCCGCTGCGGGGAGCGCACGGTGGTCGCGGCCGCCGGGCACATCCGCCGCTGCCCGGGCTGCGGCGCCGAGCACTACCCCCGCACCGACCCGGCCGTGATCATGCTGGTCACCGACGAGCACGACCGGGCGCTGCTGGGCCGCCAGGTGCACTGGCCGGAGGGCCGCTTCTCGACGCTCGCCGGGTTCGTGGAGCCGGGCGAGTCCATCGAGCAGTCCGTCGTCCGCGAGGTGTGGGAGGAGGCGGGCGTCAGGGTCGGGCGGGTCGAGTACGTGGCCAGCCAGCCGTGGCCGTTCCCCTACAGCCTGATGCTCGGCTTCAACGCCCGGGCCACCAGTTCCGAGATCACCGTGGACGGCGAGGAGATCCAGGAGGCCCGCTGGTTCTCCCGCGAGGAGCTGCGCGCGGCGTTCGAGTCGGGCGAGGTGCTGCCCCCGTCGGGCATCTCCATCGCCGCCCGGCTGGTCGAGCGCTGGTACGGCGAGCCCCTGCCCAGGGCCGCCGCGTAACGTCCGTCACATGCGGAAGGCCCCCGCCTCGGACGGCGGGGGCCTGCTGCGGACGCCGGGAGAGCCGGCTCAGACGGCGAGGGCCTGCTTGACCTGGGCCAGGCTCGGGTTCGTCATGACGGACTCGTTGCCGGCGGCGGACTTCACGAGCACGGTCGGCACTGTCTGGTTCCCGCCGTTGGCCTTCTCGACGAACGCGGCGGACTCCGGATCGAGCTCGATGTTGATCTCGTTGTACGCGATGCCTTCCCGGTCCAGCTGCGTCTTCAGCCGACGGCAGTAGCCGCACCAGGTCGTGCTGTACATCGTGACGGTGCCGGTGTCCTGCATGCTGCGCTCTCCTTCGTGAAGGCTCTGTGGTCCGAGTACACGAACGTACGCCACCGCGCGGAACATTCCCGTCCGTGCACATCCGCACCGTGCGTGTGACCGGTATGACGTATCCGTGATGCCTGTGGACAGATTTCCCGCCCGGCGCACGAGACCTGGCAGCATGGCGGAGTGACAGCAGCAACGCACTCCTCATCCTTCACCGCCGCGCCCGACTCGGCCGACGCGGTGCTCCTGGGGCTCGACCCGGAGCAGCGCGAGGTCGCGACGAGCCTGCGCGGACCGGTGTGCGTGCTGGCCGGAGCCGGTACCGGCAAGACCCGCGCGATCACCCACCGGATCGCCTACGGGGTGCGGTCCGGGCTGCTCATGCCGGCCAGCGTGCTCGCCGTCACCTTCACCAACCGGGCCGCCGGCGAGATGCGCGGCCGGCTGCGCGCGCTCGGGGCGGGCGGGGTCCAGGCCCGGACCTTCCACTCCGCGGCCCTGCGCCAGCTCCAGTACTTCTGGCCCAGAGCCGTCGGCGGGGAAGCCGTCCCCCGGCTGCTGGAGCGCAAGGTCCAGTTCGTCGCGGAGGCCGGGGCCCGCTGCCGCATCCGCCTCGACCGGAGCGAGCTGCGCGACGTCACCGGGGAGATCGAGTGGGCGAAGGTCACCCAGACGGTGCCCGCCGACTATCCGGCGGCCGCTCTGAAGGCCGGCCGCGAGGCACCCCGTGACATGGCCGAGATCGCCCAGATCTACGGCACGTACGAACAGCTCAAGCGCGACCGAGGCATGATCGACTTCGAGGACGTGCTGCTGCTGACCGTCGGCATCCTGCAGGACCGCCACGACATCGCCGAGCAGATCCGCGCCCAGTACCAGCACTTCGTCGTGGACGAGTACCAGGACGTCAGCCCGCTCCAGCAGCGGCTGCTCGACCTGTGGCTCGGCGAGCGCGACAGCCTCTGCGTCGTCGGCGACGCCAGCCAGACCATCTACTCCTTCACCGGCGCCACCCCCGACCACCTGCTGAACTTCCGCACGCGCTACCCGCACGCCACCGTGGTCAAGCTGGTCCGCGACTACCGCTCGACGCCCCAGGTGGTGCACCTCGCCAACGGCCTGCTGGGCCAGGCCCGGGGGCGGGCCGCCGAGCACCGCCTCGAACTGGTCTCCCAGCGCGAGAGCGGCCCCCCGCCGGTCTACGCCGAGTACGCCGACGAGCCCGCCGAGGCCGAGGGGGTCGCCCACCGGATCCGCGACCTGATCGCCGCGGGCGTGCCGGCCGGCGAGATCGCCGTCCTCTTCCGCATCAACGCCCAGTCCGAGGTCTACGAGCAGGCCCTCGCCGACGCCGGGGTCCCGTACCAGCTGCGCGGAGCCGAGCGGTTCTTCGAGCGCCAGGAGATCCAGAGGGCCGTCCTCGCGCTGCGCGGAGCCGCCCGCTCCGGCGGGAACGACCCGCTGCTGGAGGACGTCGTCGACCTGGGCTCCCAGGTCCGGGCCGTGCTCAGCTCCACCGGCTGGACCGGCGAGCCGCCCGCCGGCTCCGGGGCCGTGCGCGACCAGTGGGAGTCCGTGGCCGCGCTGCTCCGGCTCGCCGAGGACTTCGCCCGCTCCCGGCCCGGAGCCACCCTGGCCGACCTCACCGTCGAGCTGGACGAGCGCAGGGCCGCCCAGCACGCCCCGACCGTCCAGGGCGTCACGCTGGCCTCGCTGCATGCGGCGAAGGGCTTGGAGTGGGACGCCGTGTTCCTCGTCGGGCTCACCGACGGCATGCTGCCGATCACCTATGCCAAGACCGACGACCAGGTGGAGGAGGAGCGCCGGCTGCTGTACGTCGGCGTCACCCGGGCCCGGCTGCACCTGACCCTCTCCTGGGCGCTCTCCCGCGCCCCCGGCGGACGGGCCTCCCGGCGCCCCAGCCGCTTCCTCAACGGCCTGCGGCCGGGCTCCGCGGCTCCGGGGAGCCGGCCGGGCTCCGCGGGCGGCGAGAGGGCGCCGCGACCGCGCGGCCGCCGGGGTCCGGTCCTGTGCCGGGTCTGCGGCAGGACGCTGACCGAGGCCGGCGAGCTGAAGCTGATGCGCTGCGAGGACTGCCCCTCCGACATGGACGAGGGCCTGTACGAGCGGCTGCGGGAGTGGCGCGCCGGCCAGTCCAAGGAGCAGGGCCTGCCCGCCTACTGCGTCTTCACGGACAAGACGCTCATGGCGATCGCGGAGGCGGCACCGACCGAGGCCGGGGAGCTCGCGATGATCTCCGGGGTGGGCGGTCGCAAGCTCGACCGGTACGGAGCCGATGTCTTGGCCATCTGCGCAGGTCAGGAGCCCGGGGGAGAGGATCCTGACGACGCGTAGAAACTCGTCGGAAAAATAGTTTGCACATGCCCGGCGAAGACCCATAGGTTCTTAGCAACGGAAACGGTGGCTTCTCCGAAGCCCTGGATCCGTGCTGTACTTATCCGAATACGCATGGGACGGGCCCTCGGGCCGAGTCCCCGAGACGCCGAGAGGAGGCGAGACCAGTGACCAGCTTCATCACCTTCAGCAAGATGACCGATCGCCCGGTCGATGCCTCCTGCCTGCTCGGTTCCGTCTCCGCTCTGGGTACCGGTGCGTCCGCGATTTCCGCCGGCCGTCCCGCCCTCCTCGCGACCCTTGCGGTCAGCGAGCGCAATGAGCGACCGACCCAGGCACCGGTGGCAGTACTGGCAGCAGAAGCAGAGGCGCACGCCGCCTATGGATTTGCCGCCGCGGCCGGTGCCGGATCCCTGAAGAAGCAGACGAAGCAGCAGCACCACCTGATGTGGGCCTTCCGCGGGCTCGAACCCTGGAGTGATCCAGCCTGATCGCATGATCAGGCCGGCGCCTTCAGGGCCGCGGAACCCCACCCGGGATCCGCGGCCCTTCTGTTTGTCCCCGACCGGGGACCAACGGCGAAGGTGCCTCGGGACTGGCAACCAGGTACCAGCCGCACCCGGCCGACCGGCCGGAACGACTAGCCGAACAAGACGAGGAAGAAAACACCGTGCAACTCGAAGCGCACGCCCCGTCCGTACCGCAGACCCAAACGATCTCCCCGCCCGCAGTCCCGGAGGACCACACCTTGACCCCGCTCACCGCGCTGACCGCGCTCGACGACGCCATCGAGAACCTCGGCGTCCCGGTTCCCTGCCGCACCTTCGACCCGGAGGTCTTCTTCGCCGAGTCCCCCGCGGACGTCGAGTACGCCAAGTCCCTCTGCCGTACCTGCCCGCTGGTCGAGGCCTGCCTCGCCGGAGCGGTCGAGCGCCGCGAGCCCTGGGGTGTCTGGGGTGGCGAGCTCTTCGTCCAGGGAGTCGTCGTAGCCCGGAAGCGGCCGCGTGGCCGTCCGCGCAAGAACCCGGTCGTCTCGGCATGACCACCACCGGAACCATCGACCGCCCCCTGACGCACGACCCCCTGAAGCAGGCCCTCATGACCGTCCACACCACGAGCGAGCAGCCCCACGGCGCCGCCCACGCAGACTTCATCACCACCGGCGCGATCACCTCGCGTCAGAACAGGACCCGCGCAATGCAACTCATTCCAGAAGCCCTGGCTCGTGCCCATATGGACGAGCGCATGCGAGAGGTGGACGCCGAGCGTCACGCCGTTCGCCTGGTCGCCGCACGCCGCATGCAGCGGCGGGCTGAGCGCGTCTCGATGCGCGCCCGGCGCGCACTGGCCATGGCCGTCATGCAGTAAGAAGCGACAGCAGCACAGCAGCAGACTGCAGCTTCCCGGGGGGACCGGTCCGAACGGACTGGTCCCCCCGGTGCGTTGCGCGGGCCCCCCACCCCCGGCGGAGGTATCGTCCGGAGGTGGACCAGCCGACTCCCCAGCCCGAGCCGTCGGGATCCGAGGCCCAGCCCGCCGTCGTCTGCGCGCGCTGCGGCACACAGTCCCCCGGCGGAATCCCGCCCACCTGGACCTGTTCGGTGGAGAACGGGACCAGAGAGTACTTCTGCGTCGCATGCGCCCGCGCCAACCTCCGGGCGATCGAGGGCAGGCTCGACTCCTCCTGGTGGTGACGCCCCGGGGGAGTGCCCCCGGGGTGATTCACGCGGCGGAGGTGAACCCGGGCAGCCAGGTGTCCAGTTCGTCGCGCAGCCGGACCGTCGCACCCAGCTGGCACAGCACGCCGATGGTGCTCAGCGTCACCCGGTGGATCAGCAGATAGGAAGGCGGCAGGTTGATCTGCCGCCCCAACTGGTGTGCGGGGGAGCGCGGATCGGCGATCCGCGCCGCCTGGCCGCGCAGCCACGGCCGGGTGAAGGTGAACTCCTCCGCCTCGGCGGGCTCGATGATCGGCTTCAGGTAGTCGAGCAGTGCCTCCGGGTCCAGCTCGACGGACTCCTTGACGAAGCCCTCGGCGCACAGGTGGCCGTAGACCCCCTCGGCGTCCCCGTCCAGCGTCATGCGCAGGGACCGGCCGATGGGCTTGGGCCAGCCCCCCGGCAGCCGGTCGACGGTGCCGAAGTCCAGCACGCCGAGCCGCATCCGGCCGTCCGCACCCGGTATCAGGCGGAAGTTGCCGGGGTGCGGATCGGCATGCAGCAGACCGGTGCGCGCGGGACCGGAGAAGAGAAACCGGGCCAGCAACTGCCCGGCACGGTCGCGCTCCTCCTCGCTGCCGTCGGCGATCACCTCCGACAGCGGGGTCCCCTCCAACCACTCCGTGACCAACACCTGGTCGCCCTGGTGCACCACGTCCGGGACGACCACGTCCGGGTCGTCGACGAAGGCGTCCGCGTGCGTGCGCTGCGCCTCCGCCTCCAGCTCGTAGTCGAGCTCCTCCGACACCCGGTCGCGCAACTCCTTGATCAGGGGCTTGATCTCCATGCCGGGAACCAGCGGCCCGAGCAGCCCTGCGAACCGGCCGAGCTGCTTGAGGTCGGACAGCAGCGCCTCGCCGGCCCCCGGGTACTGGACCTTGACCGCCACCTGACGGCCGTCGTGCCACACCGCCCGGTGCACCTGCCCGATCGAGGCCGCCGCGGCCGGCTTGTCCTCGAACTCCTCGAACAGGTCCCGCCAGTGCGCGCCCAGACGGTCCGCCAGCACCTGGTGCACCGTCGCCGTGGGCAGCGGCGGCGCCGCCTCCTGCAGTTTGGTCAGCGCCGCCCGGTAGGGCCCCGCGACATCCTCGGGCAGTGCCGACTCGAAGACCGACAGGGCCTGCCCGAACTTCATGGCACCGCCCTTCAGTTCTCCCAGCGTCCGGAACAACTGCTCGGCGGTGCGCTGCTGGAGCTCGCGCGCCACGATCTCCGCCGACTTGCCCCCGATCCGCTTGCCCAGCCCCCAGGTGACCCGACCCGCGATGCCGATCGGCAGCGCGGCCATCTTGACGGTACGGGTGACCGCCTTCCGGGGAAGATCAGACATGCGCCCCTCCAATTCCCAGACAGCTGCTGCGCCGCGTGCGGCGGTTAGGCGAGGACCTTCGGTCCCGAAGCATCCTGTCACGGCGCCCCCGGCGGGTCCGCTCCCGCTCCTCTCCCCGAGGCCCGTCCCGCCGGCCGAAGACGTTCCGCGGGGTCCGGCGCCGCCCCGCACGGGCAGTCGGGGTGGGCGCGGACCGGGGCGGACTCCCAGTGCAGGGTGGGCAGGGCCGCCTCCCAGCGGGCTCCGGTGGAGGCGGGCAACTGCCCGTCGAGAAAGGCGAGCGCATGTGCCGCGGCCAACCCGGCCACCGCCGTGGACAGGCCCAGATCGCACGAGGCGCTCCCCAGGCGGCGGTGGGACGAGCGCCACTGCACGAGCATCCTCGGCCAGGCCGCGTCCCGCTCCACGCGCTCGCGCTCCATGCACCCGGCGCACGCCGTCGTGCCCGGAAGCACCAGCGGCCCCACCAGGCCCGTCCCTTCCAGCACCCCCGCGTACAGGTGCGGAGTGCCCGAGGCGACCCAGTCGGCCGCGGTGTCCGGATCCGGGGCCCACGCGTGCAGCCCGTCCCGGGGCGCGACCACCACCAGGGCCAGCCCCGGCTCCGGCCCCTCCTCCGCCCCGGCCCGCGGGGCCGGGCCCGGGGCCGCCGCGCGCACCGCCCCCGCCGCGGCCTCGGCCCTCATCCGGCCCACGCTCGCAGGCCCCAGTCCACCCGGCGCCACGTCCGCCGCCTCCACCCGGCCGCCGTCGAGCACCTCGACCCGGCCCACGCCCGCCCCCGCGAGGACCGCCGCGATCACGGCGCCGACCCGGCCGCTCCCGCGCACCTGGACCCGTATCGCCCGGCGCGCGGCGACCCCCCGCAGGTCCCCGCCGGGCTCCCGGTGGACCAGCGAGAGCGAACCCAGGTCCGGGCCGAGCCGCTCCAGCGTCTCCGGACGGCGGCGCAGGGACTGCGCCCGCGGGCCGCCCGCCGAGGCGTCGTCGAGCAGACCGGCGCGCGCCAGCCGTCGGACGAGGGCGTCGGCCCGACCGTCCGGCAACCCCATCCGCGTGGCCTCGGCCCGCAGCAGCTCCATCCCCCGCGTCCCGTCGATCCGGTCGATGAACGCGCCCGTCGCCGTGTCCACGGGCCCCAGCACCACCGCGTGCGCCGGCGTCACTCCGAACTGCACCGTCTGCAGATCCCGCCAGGCCCGCGCCAGCGCCGGCTTCACCCTCGGAAACATGTCCGCCCCCTGTCCGTCCCTGTCCGTTCCCCGGCCGTGCCCACGCGCACCACCGCCCGCCCGGCGTTCCGCGCCCTGCTTCTCGCTTTCCGCCTCCCGCCCACAGTGCCCGCCCCCGGTCGTCCGTGCCGAAGTTTGTCCACAGGCAGGCGGTATAAGGCATATGAGATGAAGAATGGGGCCGCGTCTGAAATCCGCCGCCGAACCGCCCCTGTTCGAAGCGCGGACGAGCGGGACTCCGCCTCCGTCAGCGGGTACCGTCGTGGCGTGTCCGCCGACCCCCCGCCGCGCGCCGTCGAAGTCCGCCGGAGCGCGCGCCGCCGCAGGACCGTATCCGCCTACCGCGAGGGGGACCGTACGGTCGTCCTCATCCCTGCCCGGATGTCCGAGGCCGAGGAACGGCGCTGGGTGGGCGTCATGCTCGACAAGCTCGCCGCCCAGGAGAGCAGGCGCACCCTCGGAGACGCGGAACTCACCGGGCGCGCCGAGCGCCTGTCCGAGCAGTACCTCGGCGGCCGCGCCCGCCCCCGCTCGGTCCGCTGGGTCACCAACCAGAACACCCGCTGGGGCTCCTGCACCCCGGCCGAGGGCAGCATCCGGCTCTCGCACCGCCTCCAGGGCATGCCGGAGTACGTCGTCGACTACGTCCTCCTGCACGAGCTGGCCCACCTCCTCGTGCCCGGCCACGGCCCCGCCTTCTGGGAGCTGCTGGAGGCGTACCCGCGCACCGAACGGGCCCGTGGCTACTTGGAGGGCGTGGTGGCCGCCGACCGCCTGCCGCAGGTGCCCGCCGTCCGCGACGAATGACCCGCCGGCCGGTGCGGACCGCCCCCCCCGGGCCCGATCGGCCATCCGTCATGTCACACAGCGTGATTGTGTACCGGGTTGGTACCGGCTTGGTCGGATGTCGCCGGATGCCGTTAGCCTGTGCGGCACGAAAGCTCAGTCGGGATGGGGGACGTCGTTACGTATGGCAAGGGAATTCCAACGCGGCCACAAGGCCAAGGTCAGTGATCTCACGGCGGGCACCGATCTGTACGTAGGCGTCCAGATCGCCGGGCCCGGCCTCACCTTCGACATCAGCTGCTTCGGCCTCGACGCGAACGAACAGCTCTCGGACGACCGCTACTTCGTCTTCTTCAACCAGCCGAAGTCGCCGGAGGAGTCCATCCAGCTGCTCGGAGCGCAGGCCGGTGACACGGAATCCTTCCGGGTGACCCTGGACCGCGTTCCGGCTTCCATCCACAAGCTGTCCTTCACCGCCACCCTCGACGGCGCCGGGCAGATGTCGCAGATCGGACCGGGCTACATCCGGATCGTGGCCGGCGGCGAAGAGGTCGTCCGGTACTCCTTCACCGGCGCGGAATTCAGCACCGAGCGGGCCGTCATGCTCGGTGACTTCTACCTGAAGGACGTCTGGCGCTTCGCCGCCGTCGGTCAGGGCTTCGACGGCGGGCTCGAAGCCCTCCTGAAGAACTTCGGCGGCGAGGTCGCCGAGGAGGCGCAGCCGCAGCAGCAGGCCGCCCCGGCTCCGGCGCCGTCCTTCGGCGCGCCCGCCCCGGCCGCCCCCGCCCCGTCCTTCGGCGCACCCGCCCCGGCCCCTGCACCGCAGGCCCCCGC
>NZ_JOFX01000033.1 GCF_000719345.1 Streptomyces sp. NRRL F-2664 | reverse complement strand
GGGAGCGCCCTTGACGGACCGACCCGGCACGGAAGGACGATGGGACTGACGGGAAACCCCCAGACCCTCCCCCACACCGATTCATCGAAGCCCGCCCCCCGAAGCCCCCCCCACCCCCCACCCCGCTCCTGTCAAGACACGGGATGCCGGGGCGTGACGGGGGCGGGGTGGTGGGGCGCAATGGTCGTACGGGGTTCGGCCCTCGCAGACGGGTCGGCCGGGCGCCACCGCTCCCCCGCAGCGCCAAGGAGAACGTCATGACCAGCATCCACCGCCTCGCCCTGCTCAAGGCCGCCATCGCCGTGGGAGCCCTGCGCGTAGCACCCGGCGTGATCGGGGACCCCCGGAAGCGTGCCGACACCGGCACGCTCGTCCTCATGCGGCCCGCGTCCCGCGGCGCCCCCGAGCGCACCGCGCGGGCTGCCTGACGTGCCGGTGGGGACGCCCCTCCTGGGGCGGCCCCACCGGCACATCAGCGCATCGACGTGGGGGCCGACGGGCCGACGACCCCGGCCCCACCGCCCCAGGTCCCCACGGTCCTACGCCCGCCCACGCCCCCACCCCCGCTCACGCCCCCGCGCGCTGCCGCCGTCACCCCTCCCCCGGCCCCCGGTTCCGGTACAGCTCGTCGATGCGGTCGGCGTAGTCGCGGGCGATCGCGCCCCGCCGCAGCTTCAGCGACGGGGTCAGGTGGCCGCGGGCCTCCGTGAAGTCGCCCGGCAGGACGGCGAACCGGCGGATCGATTCGGCGCGCGACACCAGCTGGTTCGCGTCGTCGACGGCCCGCTGGAGGTCGGCGAGCAGTTCCTCGTCTCGTACGAGTTCCCTGATCGGCACGTTCTGCTTCTTGTGCATCTGGCGCCAGTGCCACAGCCCGTCCGGCTCCAGGGTGATGAGTGCGGCGATGTAGGGCCGGTTGTCGCCGACCACCATGCACTGCCCGACCAGCGGGTGGGCCCGCAGCCAGTCCTCCAGGGGCGCCGGTGCCACGTTCTTCCCGCCGGAGGTGATGATCAGGTCCTTCTTGCGGCCGGTGATGGTGAGGTACCCGTCGGCGTCGAGTTCCCCGATGTCCCCGGTGGCCAGCCAGCTGCCGTACGGGAGGGCCTGCCCGCTGTTCCAGTAGCCCGCGAAGACGTGCCGGCCGGCCAGCAGCACCTCCCCGTCGGGGGCGATCCGTACCGCCGTGCCCGGCAGCGGCCAGCCCACCGTACCGAGCCGCGGCCGCTGCGGCGGGGTCACGGTGCTGGCCCCGGTCGTCTCCGTGAGTCCGTAGCCCTCGAACACCTCGATGCCGGCTCCGGTGTAGAAGGCGGCGAGCCGGCGCCCGAGCGGTGATCCGCCGCTCAGGATGTAGCGGACGCGGCCGCCGAGGGCGGCCCGGATGCGCCGGTAGACGAGCGGGTCGTACACCGCGCGGGCGGCGCGCAGCACCGGCCCGGGGGCCTTGCCCTCGACGCTCTCGCCGACGCGGCGGGCGATGCGGGCGGCGCGGTCGAAGGAGGAGGCGCGGCCCATCTTCTCGGCGGTGGCGCGGGCGGTGTTGTAGACCTTCTCCAGGACGTAGGGGATGGCGAGCAGGAAGGTCGGGCGGAAGCCGGCGAGGTCGGCGAGGAGGTCCTCGGTGCGGATGCTGGGCGCGTGCCCGAGCTTCACGCGGGCCCGCAGGCAGCCGACGGCGACCATCCGGCCGAAGACGTGACTGAGCGGCAGGAACAGCAGCGTCGAGGCGGGGTCCTTGCTGACGGACTTGAAGACCGGGTGCAGCAGTTCGATGGAGTTGTCCACCTCGGCGAAGAAGTTCGCGTGGGTGATGACGCAGCCCTTGGGCCGTCCGGTGGTGCCCGAGGTGTAGATGAGGGTCGCGACGGACTCCGGGGTGCGGTTGCCCCGCCGGGCGTGCACGAGGGCGTCGGGGATGCGCTCCCCCGCCTTCACCAGCCGGCCGATCGCGCCGGTGTCGAACTCCCACAGGTGGGCCAGCCACGGCAGGTTCGCCCGCTCGGCGCTGATGATGCGGGCCTGTGCGGTGTCCTCGACGGCGCAGGCCACGGCGCCGGAGTCCTGGATGATCCAGCGCGCCTGGAGGGCGGAGGAGGTGGGGTAGATCGGTACGGTGACCAGGCCCGCGGCCCATCCGGCGAAGTCGAGCAGGGTCCACTCGTAGGTGGTGCGGGCCATGATGGCGAGCCGGTCGCCCTCGCGCAGGCCCTCGGCGATCAGGCCCTTGGCGACGGCGAGGACCTCCGCGGCGAACTCGGCCGCCGTCACGTCGCGCCAGGACCCGTCGGCCTCCTTGCGGGCGAGGACGGCCTCGTTCGGTGCCTGCGCGGCGTTGTCGAAGGGGATGTCCCCGAGGGAGCCCTGCACGGGGGCCGCGGCGAGGGCCGGTGTGCGCACCTCGCGCACCACTCCGTCGACGACGGTCGTGACGGGCTCCACGACCCTGACGGGCTCCATGCCCCTGACGGGCTCCACCAGCTTCGGCTCCGCTCCCACGGCGCACACTCCTCGGTCGCATGAGTGTTACCGCCGGTAATTTACGGAGCGGTCGTTGCCCCGACCAGCCCCCGGAGCCCTTCTTCACCGGTGCTCCACTCCCCCACCGCCGCCGCCGCACCTCGCGAGGGAATTGAGGAGGGCCGCGCCGCGCGCCGCGTCGTCGACGCTCACCGCGAAGTCCTTGCCGCCGGCCCGGACGACCAGGCACTCGCCCGCGCGCAGCATCACGGTCGTACCGAGTCCACTGAGCCGGTAGCCCCGGCCGCCGACCTGTGCCGGACGGCGCTGCTCGACCCGGGCCGGACACCGGCCCGCCCGCCCCGGCGACCGCGCCGACGGCCGCGGCGGCCCCCAGTACGGCGGCGCTCAGGCGGAGCCACGGATTCGACGTCCGCGCGAGCCACACGACCCGCTCACCGGCGGGAACGTCCGTGACGGGCCCGCGGCCCGCGGGTCGCCGCCTGGTGCCCGCCCCGACCGGTCGATCAGCCCTCCGTGCCGGCCGCCACGGTCACCCCGCAGCCACGCCGCGCCGGAACTCCGGCAACCCCTCGTCGCGCAGGGCTCGCAGGGCGCGCAGGACGGTGTTGGTGTTGACGCGCAGCGCCTGCGCGAGGTCCCGCGGGGGGTAGCCGGTCCCCGGGCGCGCACTCGCCCTCGGCGATGGCCCGGCGCACGGCGCCGGCGACCTGCTCGTGCAGGGGGTGGCGGTGCCGGTCGGGCGTAGGGCGATCCCGCTCCGCGGCCCGGCACGAGGTCGTGCGAGACTCCAGCGACCGCCGTGGGAGGAACAGACAGCACATGCGCACCACTCTGACCAGGACCGGCTGGGCGGCGGCAGCCGCAGCGGGCGCGATGCTCGTCGCCGGATGCGGCGGCGGCAGCGCCGCGCCGCCGCGTGCGGCGACCTCCGCCGCGCCTTCCGCGACCGCCCCGACGCCGTTCGGCAAGGAGGCCGTCCTGGCCGACCTGGCCGCGGCCACCGCGGCCGCCGGCCTTCCGGGAGAGACGACGCCCCTGACTCCGGCTTCCCCGGCCCCGCCCGCCCCAGCCGACCCGTCGGCCACCGACAGGGAGCGGGCGCGGGACGAGGTGGTGGCGCGGATGGCGGCCTGCGGGGTCGGCTGGTCGTCACCGAACGGCCCTGGCACCGCGCAGGACCGCGCCGAGGCCCGCAAGCGCTTCCACGCCGCCCTGGCAGGTCTCGTGGAACGGGGCTGGAAGGAGTCCCGGCCCGTCGAGGAGGCGGCTGTCGGCAAGGGCTCGACGGTCATGGCCCAGTACAAGAAGCAGGAATGGACCCTCCACGCCCGCCACTTCACGTCGGGGCTGCTGGACATGACCACGATGACGGCCACCGAGGACGCGTGCGCCAACCGCTTCACCGACGCCGAGCTGGACCTCCTGGAGGACTAGGGGCGCTCTCGGCGTGCCGGGCGAAGGCCCTCGTACTGGGCCGTACTCGGGGCTTCGGCCGGTGCGCCGCAACACCCCCTGGGCCGGGCGCCCACCGCCGGAAGTCTCGCACGGTCGGCGTCCGGACAGCGGGTCGCGCCGACCGGCACCGAGGGCACCGACGTCACGCTGGACCGGGCCGGCTGGGGGGTGTTCTTGTCACGTCGGATGAGCCGTCCGCGGCCGCGCTCTATGCGGCGAGCGGGGGGCAGTCGTTGCAGCGGCCCGGAGTGGGGGCGCGGAAGGCGCGGTCGCAGCCGTCGCAGTTCTGGAGCGGGTCCGGGCGTCTGGGTGGCCGGACCGCCGGGACGGGCGGCAGGTGGGGCGGAAGCAGGGCCGTGAGCCGGTAGGCGAGGACGGACGCGGGCCGCCGCATGTCGTCGGGCAGGCCCGACGACAGGGCCCGTCCGACGGCCTCGGGGTCGACGCCGCGCTCCAGCCAGGCCGAGACGGAGGGCGCGAGCCGGCGTACGTCGTGTTCGGCCAGCAGGAGCCGCGGATCGTAGCGCCGCAGGCCGGCGAGCAGGTCCGCCGCTCCGGGGTGCAGCCGCTGCGGAAGCGGGGCTGGGAGTGCAGGTGCAGGTGCAGGTGCTGGTACGGGCGCCGGTGCGGGCCGGGTGTCCGAGGCCGGGGCGGGCGCCTGCCCCGGGACGGGGACGGGTCCCGGCCCCTGAACGGGTCCCTGTGGCGGGGCGGGCTCACCGGCCGGAGCGGGCTCACCGGCGGGGGCGAGCACACCGGCCGGAGCGGGCTCACGGGCCGGGGTGAACGCACGGGCCGGAGCGGGCTCATGGGTCGGTGGCGGTGGTGGTGGGGGCGATGGCGGGGGTGGTGGTGGGGCGTCGTCGTCGGGGGCGGGGGCGGGCGTCGGCCTGTTGTACGAGTACGTACGGGTGACCACCCGCCCGGTGGTGAGCCGCTCGCGCCGCCGCTCCAGGTAGCCGTGGCGTTCCAGCTCCCGCAGCGCGGAGGCGATCCGTACCTCGCCCTCCGGGAACCGGGCGGCCAGTGCCTTCACGCCGACCGGGGCGCCCTCCGGCAGCGATTGGATGTGGGCGGCGAGCCCGATCGCGGTCGCCGACAGGCCGGCGTGCTGGAGCAGGTGGTTGCCGACCACGGTGAAGTGACTCGCGTGCGGCGCGTTGACGTGGATGACACCGGATCGGGCGGTCCCGGGCCGAATGCCGGACGTTGCGCGCGAGGGCGCGCTAGGGTGCTGTGGAGCCATTGGGAAGCCGCTTACTTCCTTCGTGGTCAGGCCCTCGGCCGGGATGCCAGTCCCACCGGGGGCCGTCTCATGTCTGGGTTGTCGCGGCGAGCATATGCCCGCCAACCCACCCGAAATCCAGCCCCGTTGGCACGTTTCACCCGTCCGAGCGACGCAGGCCGGGTTTGGTCGGGTCGGTTGGTTCTTTCTCCCGGTTCTTTGGGTCTTTACGCGTCGAAACGGGCCGGATCGCGGCCCCCCGCGGCTCGGTGGACCCTGTCCCACGCACCCGGCCCCGGGCACCAGCGACACGTCATGGACGCCCGGCGGGACCTGGTGGAGGAGTCGCCGGAGGACCCCGGGCAGAATGCGTTCACGCAGCCCGCCGCAACGGCGGTCCGTAGGACGGAAGTCGGGCAAGACCCGTGCTTGTGGCGGCGGTTCCGGTGAGGCCCCGCAAGGCGAAGGACACGATGCGATGGCAGACGGCCGCGACACGACCGTTCCGGCCGGGAACCGCCGTTGGGCGCGCTGGGCGATCGGCCTCCCCCTCGCCCTGGTGCACGCGGTCAACGCCGTACTCGTCTACGCCGCCGTGGCCCACGGCCCGCAGGCCGCGTGGGACCACCAGGGCTACGAGGGCACGGCCGCGGCCGTCTTCCTCTCCCTCTGCCTGAGCCTGCTCGGGGTCGCGGTCACGCTGCTCCCACCCGTCCGCAGGACGCTGGGCCCCTGGTGGTTCGCACCGCCGCTCGCACTGGCGGCGATCTCCTGGATCCGCATCGAGACGCTCGGCTGAGCCGGCCCGGCGCGTCGGCCGCCCGGCCCGACGACCGGGCGCGACCGAGCACGCCCCTCGGCACGCCGCAGCCCCCGCCCGGACGGGGGCGGGGGCTGCGGCGGGTCGGGCGGTCGGGGTCGGCGGTCAGGCGGTCGCCGTGGCCGGCTGCGGCGGGGCGGCGTCGACGACGGCCGGGGCGGCGGCGGGCTCGTCCAGCGGGGAGCCGGAGGCGGTCGCGTAGGCCTCCTTGTCCAGGATGCCCTCGCGGGCCGAGACGATGACCGGGACCAGCGCCTGGCCGGCGACGTTCGTGGCCGTCCGCATCATGTCCAGGATCGGGTCGATCGCCATCAGCAGGCCGACGCCCGCGAGGGGCAGGCCCAGGGTGGAGAGGGTCAGCGTCAGCATGACGGTGGCGCCCGTCAGGCCTGCGGTCGCGGCGGAGCCGATCACCGACACGAAGACGATGAGCAGGTACTCCTTGATGCCCAGCTGCACGTCGAAGATCTGCGCGATGAAGATCGCGGCGAGCGCCGGGTAGATCGCGGCGCAGCCGTCCATCTTCGTGGTGGCGCCGAACGGGACGGCGAAGGAGGCGTACTCCTTCGGGACGCCGAGGCGCTCGGTGACCTTCTGGGTGACGGGCATGGTGCCGACGGAGGAGCGGGAGACGAAGGCCAGCTGGATGGCGGGCCAGGCGCCCTTGAAGAACTGGATCGGGTTGACCTTGGCGACCGTGGCCAGGAGCAGCGGGTAGACGCCGAACAGGACGAGGGCGCAGCCGATGTAGACGTCGGCGGTGAAGGTGGCGTACTTGCCGATCAGGTCCCAGCCGTACGTGGCGATCGCGGTGCCGATGAGGCCGACGGTGCCGATCGGGGCGAGGCGGATGACCCACCACAGGGCCTTCTGGAGGAGTTCCAGGGCGGACTCGGCGAGGTCGAGGACCGGCTTGGCCTTGGCTCCGAGCTGGAGGGCGGCGATGCCGGCGACGACGGCCAGGAAGACGATCTGAAGGACCTTCAGCTCGGTGAACGGCGTGACGATGTCGGTCGGCACGATGCCGGTCAGGAAGTCGATCCAGGATCCGGTCTTCTTCGGGTCCTTGCCGTCGGCGGCGGTGAGGCCGGTGCCGGCGCCGGGGTCGGTCAGCAGGCCGATGCCGATGCCGATGCCGACCGCGATCAGCGAGGTGATCATGAACCAGAGGAGGGTGCGGGAGGCGAGGCGTGCCGCGTTGTTCACCTTCCGCAGGTTGGTGATCGACACCAGGATCGCGAAGAAGACGAGCGGGGCGATGGCCAGCTTGAGCAGCTGGACGAAGATGTCGCCGGTCTTCTCCAGGGTGGTGGCGAGCCAGCTGACGTCCTGGCTGCGGGCTATCCAGCCGAAGAGGACGCCGAGGGTCAGACCGGCGACGATCTGGGCCCAGAAGGGAAAGGTGAACGAGGCCTTGGCAGGGGCCTGAGGGGTCGCGGACACGGACACTCTCCGGAGGTGGCGCACGAGGTGAGGGGTGGGTGGTGCGGTGCGGCGGCAGCCGGGAAGGGCCGGCCGGGACCGCTGCTGCAGCGATTCGGCTCAACAGCAACAGGCCGCGGACGCGCGGCGGCAGAGGTCGACGTGCAGGCGCGTCACGAGCGGGACGCTCGCGATCATCGGGTGCGCAGCTGTGGTCAACATGTTGAACACGCTAACACTTCTCCTTTGAGAATCTCAAAGGGGCCCTTTGAGACAGCGGCGCACCGGGCACCCTTGCGGCACCCGGAGAACGCCGACCGCCCCAGCACTCACGGGCGGTGGACCCGGTGCTGGGGCGGTTCGGTGTGTGATGAAGCCAACTGGCGGGTTACGACCCGACGCGCGCCGCGTCGTCCGCCTGGTCCTCCTGGCTGCGGTTGGCGGCGAGCCGCTCCTTGGCGCCCGCGACGCGCCCGGAGATCTGCGCGGACATCTCGTCGCGCTGCTTGCGCAGGAGGACGAAGGAGAGCGGGGCGGAGAGGACGAGGGCCAGCAGCACGACCCAGGCGCCGTTGGCGTCGCCGAGTCCGGCGGGCACCCAGCGGAGTCGGACGAGGAGGGCGACGACGGCGAGGCAGGCGACGAAGATGCCCAGGCGCATCGCGGTGTATCGGATCGTTGCGCTCGGCTTGAGGGACACGGTGACCCCTTCTCTCTCGTCGTGGCTGTCGCGGTCGGTCGGCACGGCGCGCGGCGCCCGTGCCCGTCCAGTGAAGCACGCCGCGCCCCCGTCGCGGCCCGCCGGGGTACGCGGGCGGGCCGTCAGTACAGCGGGAGGAGCATGGTGATGTCGTCGCGGTCGTCGCCCGGGGCCACGCGGACGGCGCCGGGGACGCGGCCGACCTCCTTGTAGCCGCAGGAGGCGTAGAAGTGCTCCAGTCCGAGGCCGCCCCGGCAGGTGAGGCGGACGGCGTCGATGCCGTCGGCGGAGCGGGCGGCGGCCTCGGTGGCCGCCATGAGGTCGCGGCCGTACCCCTTGCCCTGGTGGCGCGGATGGACCATCACCGTGTACGCCCACAGCCAGTGCCGCATGAGGCGGTGCGTGTTGTGGGTGAGGAAGGCAGTGGCGGCGACCGCGCCGTCCCCGTCGTGTCCGACGACCAGCCGGCAGGTCCCGTCGGCGACCCCGGCGAGGTGTTTGTCGAGCGAGGGGCGGATGTCGTCGCGGGTGACCGGCGGCACGAAGCCCACGGCGCCGCCCGCGTTGGAGACGTCGGCCCACAGTTCGAGGATTCCCTCACGCAGGGAGGGCCCGACGACCGGATCCAGGGTGAAAGTAATGGTCATTCTGCGAGTTTACCTATTACCGCATCGCTCCGTCCAGAAAAAGCTAAACCCCGGCCCATGGGCCGGGGTTAACTCGCCGGGGGGCGGCTGCGCCGCGGGTCAGACGCGCATCGCCTGCGGGGTCTCGCGCAGGTTCGCGTCCGGGCCGGGGTACTCGCGGATGATCTCGTAGCGCGTGTTGCGCTCGACCGGGCGGAATCCGGCCTCCCGGATCAGCTCCAGCAGATCCTCACGACCCAGCTTGTTCGGGGTGCCGTAGTTGTCCGCGTCGTGGGTGATCTTGTACTCGACGACCGAGCCGTCCATGTCGTCCGCACCGTGCTGCAGGGCGAGCTGGGCGGTCTGCACGCCGTGCATCACCCAGAAGACCTTGACGTGCGGGACGTTGTCGAAGAGCAGGCGGGAGACGGCGAAGGTCTTCAGCGCCTCGGCGCCGGTGGCCATCGTCGTGCGCGCCTGGAGCTTGTTGCGCACCTTCCCGTCCTGCATGTCCACGAAGTCGTGCTGGTAGCGCAGCGGGATGAAGACCTGGAAGCCGCCGGTCTCGTCCTGGAGCTCGCGCAGGCGCAGCACGTGGTCCACGCGGTGGCGCGGCTCCTCGATGTGCCCGTACAGCATCGTCGAGGGGGTCTTGAGCCCCTTGGCGTGCGCGAGGCGGTGGATGCGCGACCAGTCCTCCCAGTGGGTGCGGTGGTCGACGATGTGCTGGCGGACCTCCCAGTCGAAGATCTCCGCACCGCCGCCGGTGAGGGACTCCAGACCGGCCTCGATGAGCTCGTCCAGGATGTCCGACGCCGACATGCCGGAGATCGTCTCGAAATGGTGGATCTCGGTCGCCGTGAACGCCTTCAGCGAGACGTTCGGCAGCGCCTTCTTCAGCTCGGAGAGCGAGCGCGGGTAGTAGCGCCACGGCAGGTTCGGGTGCAGGCCGTTGACGATGTGCAGCTCGGTGAGGTTCTCCGTCTCCATGGCCTTGGCCAGGCGCACGGCCTCCTCGATGCGCATCGTGTAGGCGTCCTTCTCGCCCGGCTTGCGCTGGAACGAGCAGTAGGCGCACGACGCGGTGCACACGTTGGTCATGTTGAGGTGGCGGTTGACGTTGAAGTGGACGACGTCACCGTTCTTGCGCGTGCGCACCTCGTGGGCGAGGCCGCCGAGCCAGGCCAGGTCGTCCGACTCGTAGAGGGCGATGCCGTCCTCACGGGTCAGCCGCTCGCCGGAGCGGACCTTCTCCTCCAGCTCACGCTTGAGCCCAGCGTCCATGTACCGGTCGCCTCCTCTAGATGCCTCTTGCCTGTCCTGCAAACCCTGACCAACCGTACTCTCAGGCTTCCTCGGGCAGCTCCCCGACCCGGTTCTCCCACTTCGTGGAGAGCACGATGGTGGTGCGGGTGCGCGAGACGCCCTTGGTGCCCGACAGCTTGCGGATGATCTTCTCCAGGCCGTCCACGTCACTGGCGCGCACCTTGAGCATGTACGAGTCGTCGCCGGCGATGAACCAGCAGTCCTCGATCTCCGCGAGGTCGCGCAGCCGCCGGGCCACGTCCTCGTGGTCGGCGGCGTCGGAGAGGGAGATGCCGATCAGCGCGGTGACACCGAGGCCGAGCGAGGCCGAGTCGACCGTCGCGCGGTAGCCGGTGATCACACCGGCCGTCTCCAGACGGTTGATGCGGTCGGTGACGCTGGGGCCGGAGAGGCCCACGAGACGGCCCAGCTCCGCATACGAGGCGCGACCGTTCTCCCGGAGTGCCTGGATGAGCTGCCTGTCCACCGTGTCCATTACGTGGAGCCTTCCATTATTCGGCGATTCTGCAAGTCTAGGTATAGAATCTAAGGCATGCAGGGTCAACACCCTGCGATTTCCTTCATCAGATCAGCGACGATCTTCAGGAGTGGTACACCGTGTTCACGATCGAGATGGCGCACGCACACATGCGACAGCTCCAGGAGCTGGCCAACCGATCCCGAGCCCACCAGCCCGCCGCGGCCGCCCGCGTCGACAAGGCCCGCAAGCCGCTGGGCCGCAAGAAGGCCTAGTCACCTAGTCACCACCGCTCGTCCCCCGTGGCGCGCGGGAGCCTCCCAGCTCCCCCGCCCAGCGGCGGTACAGCCGGTGCGGCACTCCTGCCGCGTCCAGCACCCGCCCCGCGACGAAGTCCACGAGGTCCTGGATGTGCGTCGCACCCGCGTAGAACGCCGGAGAGGCGGGCAGCACGACCGCGCCCGCCTCGTCCAGCGCCACCAGATGCTTCAGCGTCTGCCCGTTCAGCGGGGTCTCCCGCACCGCGACCACCAGGCGGCGCCGCTCCTTGAGCGTCACGCTCGCGACGCGCTGGAGCAGGTCCTTCGACAGCCCGAGCGCCACCCCGGCCACGCACGCCGTGGACGCCGGGACGATGAGCATTCCCTTCACCGGGTACGAGCCCGAGCTCGGGCCGGCCGCCAGGTCCCCGGCACCCCAGTACCGGACGTCGGCGCCGGCCCCCAGGCCCTCGAAGGTCCCCGGCTTCCCGTCGGCTCCGCGTGCCAGCCACTGCGCGAGGTCCTCGCGCCAGTGCGCGTCGCGGAAGGCGATGCCGGTCTCGTCCAGCAGGGTGAGGCGGGAGGCGCGGCTCACGACCAGGTCGACGCTCTCCCCCGCGGCGATCAGGCCGCGGAGCACCGCCGCCGCGTACGGCGTCCCGGACGCTCCGGAAACCCCGACCACCCACGGGGTGCGATTGCGCTCTGTCATACCTCCGAGACTATCCGGCCATGCCGTTCGGGCACTCAGTAAGGTGACCGCACGTTCCCGTGGGGGAGCCGCGAAGGGGGCGAAGATGAGCACGACGGTGGATACCGGCTGGACGCGGGCCGACCGCGCCAGGGCCGCGGCCAAGCTGATGCTGGGCTGGGTGGCCCTGCTGTGGGTGCTGGAGGCCGTCGACCACGCCACCGGCCACGCCCTCGACCAGTACGGGATCGTCGCCCGCGACCCCGACAGCCTCACCGGTGTCGTCTCCGCGGCCTTCCTGCACTTCGGCTTCGACCACGTCGCCTCCAACAGCGTCCCGCTGCTGGTCCTCGGCTTCCTGGCCGCCCTGTCGGGGATCCGCAGGTTCCTCGCCGTGTGCGGCCTGATCCTCGTGGCGGACGGCCTCGGAACCTGGCTGATATCCCCGTCCGGCACCATGACGCTGGGTGCGTCCGGGATCGTCTTCGGGCTCTTCGGCTACCTGCTCGTGCGCGGCTTCGTCGAGCGCAGGGCACTGGGGATCGCGGTGGCCGTGGGCGTCGCCGCCGTCTGGGGCACCACCATCGTCTCCGGCATCCTGCCGACGGACTCGGGCGTCAGCTGGCAGGGCCACCTGTGCGGGCTGGTGGCGGGCGTGGTGACGGCCCTCTGCTTCCGCCGTCCGGCCCGGCCCCGGCCGGGAGCCCTCACGGCCTGACGGCGGCCGGGTCATGCCGATCCACCCGCCCGTTGGAGCTACTGCACGGTCAGGCCGCGGGCCACCAGATCAGCCAGGGCGCACACGAAGAGGGCGATGCCGATGAAGCCGTTGACCGTGAAGAAGGCCCGGTTCAGGCGGGACAGGTCGTGCGGCGTGACGATGGTGTGCTCGTAGACGAAGGCGGCGACGACGACCGCCAGGCCGATCCAGAACAGCGGGCCCGCGTCCGTGGCGAGCGCGTACCAGGCCAGCAGGGCCGTGGTCACGACGTGCGCGCCGCGCGCGCCCCACAGGGCGGCCGGGACGCCGAAGCGGGCCGGGACGGACTTCACGCCTTCCGCACGGTCCGCGGCCACGTCCTGGCAGGCGAAGATCAGGTCGAAGCCGCCGATCCACACGCCGACCGCGAGGCCGAGGACCACCGCGTCCCAGGACCACGCGCCGGTGATCGCGAGCCAGGCTCCGACCGGGCCCATCGCCTGGGCGAGCCCCAGGATGGCGTGCGGGAAGTTCGTGAACCGCTTGCCGTACGGGTAGACCACCATCGGAACGACGGCGACCGGCGCCAGCGCCAGGCACAGCGGGTTCAGCAGGGCCGCCGACCCGAGGAAGACCACGAGCGCGATGGCGGCACCGGTCCAGGCCGAACGGACCGACACCGCGCCGGTGACCAGCTCGCGCCCCGCGGTGCGCGGATTGCGGGCGTCGATCTCGCGGTCGATGATCCGGTTGGCGGCCATGGCGAAGGTCCGCAGCCCCACCATGCAGACGGTGACGAGCAGCAACTTGCCCCAGTGGACGGTCCGGTCGAGCTGGAACATCGCGGTGAGCGCCGCGATGTAGGCGAACGGCAGCGCGAAGACCGAGTGCTCGATCATCACCAGCCGCAGGAACGCCCTGACCTTGCTGCCGGCCTCCGGTGCAGGACCGTGCCCGACCACTCCGTCGGCGGTGGTCATCATGCGAGTTCCCTCCGGAACCGTTCGATGTCGGCCAGCAGTTCCGCCGCCGGCAGCGCGCCGAGCTCCAACGTCCGGGCGGCCGCGCCGTCCTCCCCGTCCTCGGGCGGGGTGACGTACGCCGTGACCGTCCAGTGCGCGCCGCCGGGTCGGGCGTCCAGGCGCAGGAAGTTGCCGGCCTCCACGGTGAACGGCTCCGCCGCGGTCAAAGCCTGCTGGAGCCGTTCCGCGAACGCGTCCGCCTCCGTGTCCCGGGCGCCGGACAGTTCGAAGCCGTCGCCGTCGCCGTCCCCCTCGTACATCAGCGCCCAGACGTCGCCGGGGCCGGCGAACTCCTCCGGGCTCACACCCGCATCCCGGGCCGCGGAGACCACACCGGGCTGGGTCGGATCGATCTTCGGGCGGGCCAGCACCACGTACGTCCCGGAGGTGCCGATGTTCAGTTCCGGGCCCTCGACGGCGATGGGGCTCACAGGCCGTACTCCTTCCAGCGGCGGTCCACGAGGGCTGCGGTCGCGGGGTCGGACTCGACCATGTCCGGCCAGCCGCCGTCGCGGGTGTAGCCCTCCTCGGGCAGCTTCTTCGTCGCGTCGATGCCCGCCTTGCCGCCCCAGAACTGCTGGTAGGAGGCGTGGTCGAGGTGGTCGACCGGGCCCTCCACGACGGTGAGGTCGCGGGAGTAGTCGGTGTTGCCGAGGGCCCGCCAGGACACCTCGTGCAGGTCGTGGACGTCGCAGTCCTTGTCCACCACGATGATCAGCTTGGTCAGCGACATCATGTGGGCGCCCCAGATGGCGTGCATGACCTTCTGCGCGTGCTTGGGGTACTTCTTGTCGATCGAGACGATCGCGCAGTTGTGGAAGCCGCCCGACTCCGGCAGGTGGTAGTCCACGATGTCCGGAACGATGATCTTCAGCAGGGGCAGGAAGAACCGCTCCGTCGCGCGGCCCAGCGGGCCGTCCTCGGTCGGGGGACGGCCCACGACGATCGACTGGAGCAACGGGCGCTTGCGCATCGTGATGCAGTCGATCTTCAGGGCCGGGAACGGCTCCTGCGGGGTGTAGAAGCCGGTGTGGTCGCCGAAGGGGCCTTCGGGGAGCATCTCTCCCGGCTCCAGCCAGCCCTCGACGACGACCTCGGCGTTCGCGGGGACCTGGAGCGGCACGGTCTTGCAGTCGACCATCTCGATGCGCTTCCCGGCGACGAAGCCGGCGAAGAGGTACTCGTCGATGTCGCCCGGCAGCGGCGCCGTGGACGCGTAGGTGACAGCGGGCGGGCAGCCGAAGGCGATCGCGACCGGCAGCCGCTCGCCCTTGGCCGCGGCGACGGCGTAGTGGTTGCGGCTGTCCTTGTGGATCTGCCAGTGCATGCCGATGGTGCGCTTGTCGTGGCGCTGCAGCCGGTAGAGGCCGAGGTTGCGCACGCCCGTCTCGGGGTGCTTCGTGTGGGTCAGGCCGAGGTTGAAGAAGGAGCCGCCGTCCTTGGGCCAGGTGAAGAGGGCCGGCAGCAGGTCCAGGTCGACGGCGTCGCCGGTGAGGACGACCTCCTGCACGGGCGCGGAATCGCCCTTCACCTTCTTCGGCGGCACGTGGACCATCGAGCCGAGCTTGCCGAAGGCCTCGCGGACCCCGATGAAGCCCTGCGGCAGCTCCGGCTTGAGCAGGCCGCCGATCTTCTCGCTGATCTCCGCATAGGACTTCAGGCCCAGTGCCTTGAGGAGGCGCCGGTCGGTTCCGAAGACGTTCATGGCCAGGGGCATCGCCGAGCCCTTGACGTTCTCGAAGAGCAGCGCGGGGCCGCCCGCCTTGTTCACTCTGTCGACGATCTCCCCGACCTCCAGGTACGGGTCGACTTCGGCCTTGATGCGCTTGAGGTCGCCCTCTCGCTCCAGAGCCCGGAGCAGCGAGCGGAGATCGTCGTAAGCCATAGGGGTCAGTATCCGTCACCAACTACGCTGGGAGCGTCACCGGGGCCCCTTGCGGGTCCGCCGCCACTGCCCGGGAGTCGGTCCCACACCGTGCTGCGCTATCTGCCGTTCCTGCTGATCATCGCGCTGACCATCTACGCCTTCATCGACTGCCTGAACACGCCCGAGGAGGAGGTCAAGCACCTGCCCAAGGCGATGTGGGTGCTCATCGTCCTGCTCTTCTCCATCGTCGGGCCGGTGGTGTGGCTGTTCGCGGGCAGGAAGCGGGTGGCCTCCGGCGGCGGGCGTGGCCCCCGGGCCCGGCTAGGGGGTGTTGCGAAAGTCCTGTGCGGTGCCCGCGGTGTCCGGTGCGTGCTCTCGGCGTGCCGGGCGAAGGCCCTCGTACTGGGCGTACTCGGGGCTACGGCCGGTGCGGCGAGAGTGCGTGCCGGGCGCCGTGGGCGCCGTGCGGGACTTTCGCAACACCCCCTAGCGGGCCCACGGCAGGATGCGGGGCTCCTCCTCGCCCGCGACCGACACCACACCGTCCGCGCGCATCGCGACATGGGCCCGGAAGTCCTCCGGGGCGTGGATCCTGCGGACCGCGCCGGCCGGCAGGACCAGGGTCCGGCCTGCGGCGACCGTCTCGGTGCGGCCTTCGCAGGTGACCTCCAGGGAGCCCGTGGTGAGGGTCCAAACCTGCTCGCGGGTGACGGAGTGCTCGGGGCCCGTGGCGCCCGCGGGCATGTCGACGTGCCAGGTGCTGAGCTCCGAGCTGCCGCGGCTGGGGGCGGCGAGGCCGGTCATCGTGGCGTTCGGGGTGGTGGTGACGTGGTCGGGGGAAGCGGTGATCACGTGCAAGGCGGGTCCTCCTGGCCGGTGGGTCAAGCTGCTTTACTCGGCAAGTAAAGCAGCTTGACCCGCCCGTGTCACCATGTTTGCGTGATGAGAGACGACTACGCCGACGTCGAGCTGACCTTCCTGCTCGGCCTCGGCTTCCAGCTGGTGCTCGGGGAGTTCACCGGGCGTCTGGCCGAGGCCGGGTACGGGGACCTGCGGCCCATCCACGGGATGGCGTTCCAGGCGCTGAAAGGCCGGGGCGCCACCGCCACCGAGCTCGCCGAGCGGCTCGGGGTGACCAAGCAGGCCGCCGGGCAGATCGTCGACGACCTGGAGCGGCGCGGCTACGTCCGCCGCGATCCGCACCCGGAGGGCGGCCGCCGCAAGCTCGTGGTGCTGACCGCCGCGGCCCGCGAGCACCTCGCCGTCGCGGGCCGGGTCCTGCACGAGCTGGAGGCCGAACTGGGCGGCAGCGCCGATCTGGGCGCCCTGCGGCGCGAACTGGGCCGTGTCGTGCGCGCACTCCACGGACAGGACGGACTGCCGCCCCTGCGGCCCGTCTGGTGAGCGGCGGCGCGGCCCTGCGGGTCAGGACGCCTCGCGGGCCCTGCTGAAGGACGCGTACGACTCGCGCAGCCGCACCCGGCGGGCGTCGGTCCAGGCGGACCAGTCCGTCGGGCGTCCGGCCAGCGCGGCCTCCAGCAGCTCGAAGTGCTCGTGCCAGGCGGCCAGGCAGTCGAGGCGGTCCTCGTCGGTCCCGCCGCGCTCGTTGACGAACCGGACGACCGTCGAATCGGTGCCGACCGCCTCCAGGTGGAAGCGGATGCGTCCGTCCCCGCTCACTGTGTACTCGGCGACGCGCTCGACGTCCCAGGCCGAGACGTGGCCGCTCACCACCGTCCCGGTGGTCGGCCGGCGCAGGGTGACCGCCCCGCCGAGGTGCCGCTCCAGCACGTCGGCCGAGGCCAGCCAGCCGCGCAGCCCGTCGGGCGTGGTCAGGGCGTGCCAGAGGGCCTCGTAGGAGTACGGCAGGTGCAGCTCGAAGCGGAGCAGCCAGTGGTTCTCGCCGCGCCGTTCGCTGGTGGCATGGCTCACGAGGGACATGCCACCAGCGTCCCACTCCCGCCGGTCAGACGCCCGCGTACGAGTGCTTGCCGCTGAGCAGGATGTTCACGCCGTAGTAGTTCCAGATCCAGCAGGCGAAGGCGAAGAGCGCCAGGTAGGCGGCCTTGCGGCCCTTCCAGCCGGCGGTGGCGCGGGCGTGCAGGTAGCTGGCGTACGCCACCCAGGTCACGAAGGACCAGACCTCCTTGGGGTCCCAGCCCCAGTAGCGGCCCCACGCGTCGCCCGCCCAGATGGCGCCCGCGATGATCGTGAAGGTCCACAGCGGGAAGACGGCAGCGTTGATGCGGTAGGAGAACTTGTCGAGCGAGGCCGCCGAGGGCAGGCGCTCCAGGACGGAGGAGGCGATCCTGCCGGGCGTGCCGCCGCCGGCGAGCTTGGCCTCGTAGGAGTCGCGGAAGAGGTAGAGGACCGCGCCGGCCGCGCCGAGGTAGAAGACGGCGCCGCAGAAGATGGCGGTGGAGACGTGGATCCACAGCCAGTACGAGTGCAGGGCGGGGACCAGCTGGTCGCTGTCGGTGTAGAGCCAGGTGACCGCGATGCCGAGGTCGAGCAGGACGGTGGTGACCAGGATCAGGCCGAGCCAGCGGACGTTCTTCTTGAGGGCGAGGAGCACCAGGTACGTGCCGACGGCCACCGTGGAGAAGGTGATCGAGAACTCGTACATGTTGCCCCAGGGGGCCCGCTCGACCGACAGGGCGCGGGTGACCACGCCGGCCGCCTCCACGAGGAAGGCGAGCGCGGTCAGGGAGACCGCGATCCGGCCGTACAGGTCGCCCTGCGCGGTGCCGCCGGCGGCGCCGGGGCCGTCCGGGACGTCGCGGGTGCCGGCGCCGGAGCGGGTGGTGACCCTGGGCCGGTCCAGTACTGCGGTGGCGCCGCCCTTGCCGCGCACCTGCACGGCCGGTGCCGCGGCATCGGCGGTGCCGGTCAGGGCGGCGGCCGTGCGGGCCACCTTGCTGCGGCTGCCGAAGGTCCACTCGGCGATGTGGGCGAAGAAGGCGAGCGTGTAGACCGCCATCGACGAATAGATCAGGTAGTTGCTGATCTCAGCCAGGTTTTCGTTGGCTGCGGCTGCGAGCGGCGTCATCCGCGCTCTCCTCCAGGGGTTTCTTCAACAGGATCGGACACGCTGGGCGCCTGCTGGTGCAGCGTGGCGGCGAGGTCCGCCAGTTCCTCCGGGAGCCTGGCGGACTCGCTGCGGCCGAGGCCCGCCATCTCCACGACGGTCACGCCGTCCTTGCCCTCCACCGCGCGCACCCAGATCCGGCGTCGCTGGATGAACAGCGACCCGGCCAGGCCCGCGATGGCGGCGATGGCGCCCGCGAGGGCGAGGCCGCTGCCGGGTTGCTGGGTGACGGAGAAGGTGGCCCAGCGCTCGATGCCCTCGAACTTCACGGTGCCCGCGCCGTTCGGCAGGTCCATCGTCCCGCCGGGCGCCAGCCTCTTGATGAGCTGCTGGCCCGACTCGTCCTTGAACATCTCCATCTTGGAGGTTTCGAGCCGGTAGACGTTCTGCGGCAGGCCCGAGTCCACGCCGAGGCTGCCGTGCCAGGCGTTGAGCATGAGCTGCGGGTTCAGGAGGGCGGGGAACTGGGAGAACATCGTCCCCTTGCCCTCGCCGGCGAAGGTCGGCACGAAGACGGCGGTGAAGCCGAGCTGCTCGGCCTTGCCGTCCTTGTCCTTGTAGCCGTCGGTGACCTTGACGGCTCCGGTGGACGTGAGGTTGCCGTCCTGCGGGAGCACGGGGACGGCGTCCCGGTAGACGACCTTTCCGGTGGAGTCGGTCACCGAGATGACCGGCGCGTAGCCGTGGCCGAGCAGGTAGACCTTGGACCCGTCGATCTCCAGGGGCTCGTTGACCTGGATCTCGCGCTTCTGCGGCGTTCCGTGCGCGCCCTCGGTGAGGGTGACGTACGCCTTGAAGTCGCGCGGGGTGCCGCGCTGCGGGCCGGACATCTCGTAGGTGGCGTCGAAGCGGTCCAGCGTGAAGCTGAACGGCGGCAGGTCGTCCGGGTGGAAGAGCGTGCCGGGCTTGAAGTCGTCGTACTGGGTGAGCGTGTTCGAGAAGCCGCTGCCGCGCAGGACCAGCTTGCCGCCCTCGGACTTGAAGTACTGCCCCCAGGCGAAGGCCACCAGCATCACGATCAGCGCGACGTGGAAGAGCAGGTTCCCGGCCTCGCGGAGGTAGCCCTTCTCCGCCGCGACGGTGCCGCTGCCCGCCTCGGTGCGGAAGCGCTTCCCGGCGAGCAGCGTCCTCGCGTACGAGAGGACCTCCTCCGGGGTGCGGTCGGTCCGCCACGTGGTGTGGGCGGGCAGCCGGTCGAGCCGCTTGGGGGCGCCCGGCGGGCGGCCGCGGAGCTGGCCGACGAACTGCCAGGCGCGCGGGACGATGCAGCCGATCAGCGAGACGAACAGCAGCAGGTAGATCGCGGAGAACCACACCGAGCTGTAGACGTCGAAGAGCTGGAGCGCCTCGGCGAGGCCGACGTAGGAGGAGTGCTCCCGCTTCCACTCGGCGACCTTGAGCGCGTCGACGTCGGTCTGCGGGACGAGGGAGCCGGGGATGGCGCCCAGGGACAGCAGGAAGAGCAGGATCAGCGCCACCCGCATGGAGGTGAGCTGCCGCCAGAACCAGCGGGCCCAGCCGAGCACGCCGATGCCGACGGGACCGCTGTCCTCGACGGGGGCGGTGGAGAGCTGGGAGCCGGCCGCGACCTCGGAGGGGTCCGCCGGGGAGGGCTCGGGCGGCGTCTCGGTGGCCGCTTTGTCTGTCGTACTCATGTCCGTCGGTTCCTCAGATCCCCACCGTGAAGCTTTGGGTCCAGCTCTGCATGTCGGTGACGATGCTGTCCCACAAACCTGTGACGAGCAGCAGGCCGGTGAGGATCAGCATGCCGCCGCCGATGCGCATCACCCATGCATAGTGCTGCTTCACCCAGCCGAATGCACCGAGCGCCTTGCGGAAGGCGATCGCGGCGAGGATGAAGGGCACGCCGAGGCCCAGACAGTAGACGACGGTGAGCAGGGCACCGCGGCCGGCGCTCGCCTGGTCGATGGAGAGGGTGTTGACGGCCGCGAGGGTCGGGCCCATGCAGGGTGTCCAGCCGACACCGAAGAGTACGCCGAGCAGCGGCGCGCCGAGCAGGCCCGCGGCCGGCTTCTTGTGGAAGCGGAACTCCCGCATGGTCAGGCCGGGGATGGCACCCATGAAGAAGAGGCCGAGGACGATCACCAGGGCGCCCAGCACCCGGGAGATGATCGCCTTGTTCTCCTGGAGCTCCGAGCCGAAGTACCCGAAGAGCGCTCCGGTGGACACGAAGACGGCGGTGAATCCGGCGACGAACAGGGCGGCGCCCGCCAGCATCCGCCCGCGGCGGGCCTCGGCGAGGTCGGCGCCGCTGACACCGGTCACGTAGGAGAGGTAGCCGGGGACCAGCGGCAGGACGCAGGGCGAGAAGAAGGAGACGAGTCCCGCGAGGAGCGCGATCGGCACCGCCAGCAGCAGGGCGCCGCTCAGCACCGTCTCGTTCACACCCGTGGCCCCGGCGGCGAGGACGTACTCGACCACGAGGTCACTGCTCCGCGAGGACGGGGTCGATCATCGAGCGCAGCTTGTCCTCGCCGAGGGGGGCCAGGGTGCGTGCGGCGATCCTGCCCTCCCGGTCCAGGACGAGCGTGGAGGGGATGGCGTTCGGGTTGAGGCTGCCCTTGGGGAAGCGGAGCAGCAGCTTGCCGTCGGGGTCGTAGAGGCTCGGGTAGGTGATCCCGAAGGTCTCCTCGAAGGAGGCGGCGTTCTGCTTGCTGTTGTCGCGGACGTTGATGCCGACGAAGACGACGTCCTTGCCGGCGTCCGCGAGCTCCTTGGAGACCTTCGCGAAGGCCGGGGCCTCGGCACGGCACGGCGGGCACCAGGATCCCCACACGTTGAGGACGACGACCTTGCCCTTGAGGGCGGCCGTGTCGAGGGTCTTGCCGTCGACGGTCTCGCCGTCGAGCCCCGGGGCCTCGGTGCGCTCGCCCTTGGCGGAGGTGGAGATGCCGCTCGCGCCCGTGACGTAGTTGCCGCCGGTACCGGTGGGCTTGCCGCTGTCCGAACCGCCGCACGCGGTGAGCGTGAGGGCGCCGGTGACGGTCACCGCGGTCAACAGGAGGGCGCGGCCGCTGGGTGAGCGGCGTCGGGGGGCGCGGCTAAGGCTCATGTGAAAAGTTTCGCATGAGCGGTCGCGCGATCTATCTCGCCCCCCGCCCGGATGTCAATGGCCTGGTCAGGGGATGGTCGGGCGATGGTTCAGGCCGCGGCGAGGTAGGCGTTCCAGCCGCCCGCGGGCGGCCGGCCGGGGCCGAGGGCGCGCAGGCGGGCGAGCACCTCGGGCTCCTGGACGTCCAGCCAGTCGGTGAACTGCCGGAAGGACACGAGCCTTACGTCCTTTTTGTCCGCCATGCCTTTGAGGGCCTCTTCGACCGCGTCCATGTAGATGCCGCCGTTCCACTGCTCGAAGTGGTTGCCGATGAAGAGGGGGGCGCGGTTGGTCTCGTAGGCCCGGCGGAAGCCTCCGAGGTAGGTGGCGGTGGCCTGGGCGCGCCAGGCCGGGTAGTGGGCGGGCACGCCCTGGGTGGTGTTCTTCGACTGGTTGGCGAGGATGTTGTAGTCCATGGACAGCACCTCGAAGGAGTGCCCCGGGAAGGGAAGGGACTGCAGCGGCAGGTCCCAGACGCCCGACCGGCGCACCGGCCAGACCTGCAGACCGCCGGGCGAGCTGGAGTCGTAGCGCCAGCCCAGCTTCCGGGCGGTCGGCAGGAGGTTGTCCCGGCCGAGGAGGCAGGGGGTGCGGGAGCCGGCCAGCTCCTTGCGGTAGTCGAAGGGCAGTGGCTCCAGGTCGGTGAAGCCGGTGTTGGTGCGCCACTGTGTGACGAAGGACACGGCCTGGTCGATCTGGTTCTGCCAGTCGTCGGGGGTCCACCGGGCGACGGAGCCGGGGCCCCCGCAGAAGTGGCCGTTGAAGTGCGTGCCTATCTCGTGCCCGTCGAGCCACGCCTCACGGACGTACGTCAGGGTGGCGCGGATGTTCTCGTCCTTGAGGTAGCCGATGTCCGAGGCTCCGACGGGATTGTTCGGCGGCCGGTAGCGCTCCCGCGCGGACTCCGGCAGCAGGTAGAGGCCCGAGAGGAAGAAGGTCATGGCCGCGCCGTGGTCCTTGGCGAGCTTGAGGAAGCGCGGGAAGAGGCCGTTGCCGACCTCCCCCGCGCCGTCCCAGCTGAAGACGACGAACTGGGGCGGTGTCTCGCCCGGCTGGAGGGGCACGGGCCGGTCGGGCTGGTGGGGCTGCGGTCCGGTGTCGGCGGTGGAGCCGTCACCGAGGGGCCGGGCCGACGGCTTCCCGCCGGCTCCAGGGTCCTTCACGGATCCGGGAGCGGCGGGGCCGGACACGTCGGGCAGGCCGCAGCCGGCGACTCCCATCGCGGCCGCGGCGCCGAGTCCCAGTCCCAGCAGCCCCCTCCGAGTGACTCCCCTGCTGTCGCGCATGTCACCGTCCCCCTCGTCGTCAACACGTCCCGACCCAGGCCCCCATGACGGGGACGAGCTGACCGGACCTGTGTGCTGACACGGTGATTCCCGCGCATCTTGTATTTATTTGGACAGGCCTGTAACGGCCCGTAACAAACCGTCGGACCCGCCCCGCACCAGCGCGGCGGGCCGGACGCGGATCAGGCGCCGAACGCCTTGGACGCGCCCTTCACCGGCTTCGCCCCGGCCAGCAGGTGCGCCGGCACCAGGTCCCGGGCCGGCTCGCTGTAGCCCACCGACACCAGCTTCTCGCCCTGGAACGTGAAGGACGTCAGGGAGGCGAGGGTGCACTGGCGGCGCCGCGGGTCGTGCCACAGCCGGCGCTTCTCCGCGAAACTGCGCACGATCCAGATCGGCAGCTGGTGGCTGACCGCCACCGCCTCGCGGCCGCGGGCCGCGTCGCGCGCGGCCTCCAGCGCGCTCATCATCCGGACCACCTGCTCGACGTACGGCTCGCCCCAGGAGGGCTTGAACGGGTTCGTCAGGTGCTTCCAGTTGCCGGGCTTGCGCAGCGCGCCGTCGCCCACGCCGAAGGTCTTGCCCTCGAAGACGTTCTCCGCCTCCAGCAGCCGCGAGTCCGTCGCCAGGTCCAGGCCGTGGGCCTTGGCGATCGGCTCGGCCGTCTCCTGCGCCCGCTCCAGCGGGGAGGACACCACGTAGGCGATGTCCCGGCTCTTGAGGTGCTCGGCGACCCGGTCCGCCATCCGGCGGCCCAGCTCCGAGAGGTGGTAGCCCTCGCGGCGCCCGTAGAGCACCCCGTCCGGGTTGTGCACCTCGCCGTGGCGCACCAGGTGCACGACGGTGAGGTCGGACTGCGCGTCGCGGCCTGCGCTGCTCATGCCGTGGCCTCCGCGGCGGCGCGGGCGGCGGCGGGCAGGGCCGCCGCGACACGCTCGATCGCCTTGTCGTCGTGGGCGGTCGAGACGAACCAGGACTCGAAGGCGGACGGCGGCAGGTAGACGCCCTGCGCCAGCATCGAGTGGAAGAACGCGTTGAAGCGGAAGCTCTCCTGCTTCTTCGCGTCGTCGTAGGTACGCACGACGTCCTCGGTGAAGAAGACGGAGAACATGTTGGACGCGGTCTGCACGCGGTGCGCCACGCCCTCCTTCGCGAGCGCCCCGGTGACCAGCGACTGGATCTGCGCCGAGACCGCGTCGACCTTCTGGTACGCGGCCGCGTCCAGCAGCCGCAGCTGCGCGAGGCCGGCGGCGGTGGCGATCGGATTGCCGGAGAGCGTGCCGGCCTGGTACACGGGCCCGGCGGGGGCGAGGTGGCCCATGACGTCGGCGCGGCCGCCGAAGGCCGCGGCGGGGAAACCGCCGCCCATGACCTTGCCGAAGGTCATCAGGTCGGGCTTCACCCCGTCGACGCCGTACCAGCCGGCGCGGGAGGTCCGGAAGCCGGTCATGACCTCGTCGGAGATGTAGAGCGCGCCGTTCTCGCGGCAGAGGTCCGCGAGGCCCTGGTTGAAGCCCTCGGCGGGGGTGACCACGCCCATGTTGCCGGGCGCCGCCTCGGTGATCACGCAGGCGATCTCGCCGGGGTGCGCGGCGAAGGCGGCCCGGACGGCGTCGAGGTCGTTGTAGGGGAGCACGACGGTGTCGCCGGCCTGCGCACCCGTGACCCCGGGGGTGTCGGGCAGGGCGAAGGTGGCGAGCCCGGAACCGGCGGCGGCGAGCAGCGCGTCCACGTGACCGTGGTAGCAGCCGGCGAACTTCACGACCTTGGCGCGACCGGTGAAGCCGCGCGCCAGCCGGATCGCCGACATGGTCGCCTCCGTGCCGGAGGACACGAGCCGCACCTGCTCCACCGGGGCGACGCGCGCGACGATCTCCTCGGCGAGCGCCACCTCGCCCTCACCGGGCGTGCCGAAGGAGGTACCGCGGGCGACGGCCGCCTGCACGGCCTCGATCACCTCGGGGTGGGAGTGGCCGAGGATCATCGGCCCCCACGAGCAGACGAGGTCCACGTACTCGCGGCCGTCGGCATCCGTGAGGTACGGACCGGTGCCGGACACCATGAACCGGGGCGTACCGCCCACGGCGCGGAAGGCGCGCACGGGAGAGTTCACGCCGCCGGGGGTCACGAGGGAGGCGCGCTCGAAGAGCGTCTGCGAAACTGGGGCTTCATACGGGTACGGGTAGCTCACACCAGCCATGGTCTCAGAGGCTGCGACAGACTTGCGGGCGGGCGTTTCACCGCGTCGCCGCGGGGGAGGTCACTGCCATGATGATCAGGCTGCGCGGCGGGGGCCGCGGGGCCGGGACGAGCAAGACCAGTCGGGTGGAGATATGCAACGCGGTGGTGGACCGGGCGAGGGTACGGACGGCCTCGATCCGCAGCGCGCCCGCGAAGCCCGCGAGGCCCGCCGCCGGGGCAAGCACCGCCGGCGCGCCACCGAGGCGGCCGACGCCGTCCCGGAGCCCACGACACCACCGGAGGACCTGCCCAGGGGTCGCGGCATGGGCGTGACGTACAAGTACTTCGGCGCCCCCGACGGGGCGACGGCGGCGCGGGTCCCGGTCACGATGCGGCCGGAGGAGCTCGGCGGCGACGAGCTCGGCATGGGCGGACTCTTCACCAAGATCAAGCCGGAGACGATGGCCGCCATGGTCCTGACCGGCATCGAGGGCATACCCCTGCACAAGGTGCCGCCGCTGGAGCTGGTGGTCCTCCACCCCGACTACGCGGTGGTCAAGCTCCCCACGACGGTGGTCGACCCGCTGCGCGGGATCGGCGAGGAGTCCGTGGGCGCCGCCGCCTTCATCTGGTCCACGGTCCCCGACCGCGGCGGCCCGAGCGACGCCTTCAACGTCTACCAGCTGCTCCACGAGTGGCAGGATTTCAGCCATCGCCTGCATGAGGCAGGACACCAGCCGTACTGCCTGGTCTGGCCCTGATCCGGCACCTTCCGCGGGCCGGGTCGGCTTCGGCCCCCGGCCGGAACATGCCGCTGCCCGCCACCGCTGCCCCGGGGGCGCCGGGGGCGGACAGCGGACAGCGGGGTACGGGCGTCGAAATACGGCCATGTTTTTCCAGCTGCGTCACTACCGTCCAGTAGCTCCGCAATAGCCGTGGAACGGCGTAACCACACCGGAACGCGCTATTGCCGACGACCCGTCACCAGTCCGTCCGGCCCACACTTTCCGGACGGACCGGAGCGGGTCCGCTTTGTTCCTGGGCGAGCCTGACGGACGATGTCCGTGCCGCTCGGGTCACCTGAGGTCGCTCAGCACACCGCTCACGTTGAGGACTTCGTGGCACTCCTGCGCCTGACGGCCGGTGGCCGGCGTGCCCGGCTTCGCACAGGTCACCTGGACGGTCACAGTCTGGCTCTCGGTGATGCTGATGGGGGTGACCCAGTGGTAGTCCTGGTTTCGGAACGTCTCCAGCGCGATCGTCGTGATCTTCCGGTCGCCGAAGTTGATCGTCACCACGCCCTCGTCGCCCTGGAAGTTGGCGACGACGAGGTCCGTGATCCCGAACACCTTGCCCGCGGGCACCGTGTAGGTGCCGGTCTTGGACTGGCCGCCGCCGGTCTGCAGGTCGATCGTCGCCGAGCTCTGCAGCCCGCCGCCGCCGGTTCCGGTACCGCCCGTACCGCCGCCGCCCGGTGCGGGCCGGCTGCCCTTGCCGGCACCCGGGCCGGCACCCGTACCCGTACCGCCCGGCTGCTCGCCGTCGCCGGTCACCGGGGCCTGCCCCGCCGTGTCCGCGGCGGGCGCCGGGTTCCTGGCCGCCTCGGCGGCTGCCTCCTTGGCGGTGCTGCGCACGGCCGGGCGTACCAGCATGAACCAGGCGAGCAGCAGCGCGAGCAGCGCGGCCAGGACCGCGAGCAGCCACGTCGGGAAGATCGGGATCTGGACGAACTCCACTTCCAGCGGCGCCCGGACGTCCGGCTCGGGCCGCGCGGTGGCGCTGTCCTCGCCCTCCCCGCCGTCCCGGGTCTCGGCCACCTCCACGGTGAACGGCCAGGTCACGGGCGATCCGAACCACACCGGGCCGCCGGCGCGGACCAGCAGCCCCACCTCGGCGGACTCCCCGGGCTCCAGCTTGAGCGTGCCCGGGGTGAAGGCGAACCTCAGGTCCTCACCGGGCTGGCCGGGTGTGAAGCCCACCTGGACGGGGGCGTTGCCCTCGTTGCGCACGGCGATGCGGTACCGCCCGCGGAGCCAGCCGCGGCGGCGTCTGGGAGCGCTCTCCGCGCGCAGCTCCCGGTACTCCCCGACCTGCACGGTGGTCTCGGGGACCCGTACCGCCTCGGGCTGCTCGGTGGGCAGCACGCGTACGGCCAGCGGCACGTCCCCGGCCCGCACAGCGGGGGAACGGGGCGGCGCCAGACGGATCGTCACCGTTTCCGAGGTGCCCGGGTAGAGCGAGACACGCTCGGGCTCCACCGTGGTCCAGGCAGCACAGTCGCCGACGACTTCCAGGCGGTACGCCTCGACGATGTCGCTGTCGTTGCGCACGGTCAGGCTGGTGGTGGCGGTACCGCCCGGCATCACCGACACCGGCTCGATGTCGAGGACGGGCGCGCCAGGGCTGGGAGATGCAGCTGGGGATGTCACGCCACGACGCTACGTCGGCGCCCCGGCCGCCTCCACGGACACGGGGGCAAGGCCCCGGGCAGTCGCGATGCCCCCACGGACTTTCCAACTCCTCTTGTACGGCCAGCGGTTGGGCCTCAGCGTCGCGACCCGACCCGGCGGGCCGATTCCGTCACCCCACCTTCGCATCACGGAACAGGTACGACACATGCGCTGCGCTGACAACAACAGCCCCACCCTCACCTCCGGCACCGGCATACCCAGGCCCTCCGTCCCGAGTCCCAGAACCGGCCGACGGGTGACCGTGGCCGTGTACGCCTCCGACCCGATCCTGCGCGTCGGGGTCGTCCACCAGCTGCGCCAACGCCCCGAGATCGAACTCGTCCCCGAAGCGGACGCGGACACCGCCCAGGTGTCGCTGGTGACCGTGGACAGCGTGGACGACGAGACGGCCGCACTGCTCTACCGGCTGCGGCACAACGCCGGCACCCGCACGGGCCTCGTGGTCGGCACCTTCGCATCCGGGGACGCCCTGCAACGCGCCATCGAATGCGGGGTCAGCGCGGTGCTGCGGCGCGCCGAGGCCGACCAGGACCGGCTGCTGCGGCTGGTCCTGGCGATAGCGAACGGCGAAGGCGTCCTGCCCGGTGACCTGCTGGCGAAGCTCCTCGACCACATGGGCAGCCTGCAGCGCTCGGCGCTCGATCCGCGCTCCGTGTCCCTTTCGACCCTGACCTCGCGCGAGGCGGACATGCTGCGCCTGGTGTCGGAGGGCCTCGACACCGCGGAGATCGCCCGCAAGACCTCCTACTCCGAACGGACCGTCAAGAACGTCCTGCACGAGGTCATCACGCGCCTCCAGCTCCGCAACCGGACCCACGCCGTCGGCTACGCCCTGCGCAACGGGCTGATCTGACCGCCCGGCCGGGCAGCGGCGGGCGGGGACGGCCGCCGCTGCCCGAAAGCGCAACGCCCGCTTCCCCCGGGTCCGACCCCGCGGCCCTGCCGCACCCGCCGGGTCCGGCCGCAGGGTGGCGGGGTGACAGGCAGCATGCTGGACCGGACTGTGAGGTGGACCGTGAGGGGCACGGAAGGGTCCGGCAGTCGGCGGCACCGCTGGGGGAGGGCCGGCGCGTCGATGCTGCTGCTGGCGCCCCTGCTCGCGGTGACGGCGGCCACCGGACCGGGCGACGCCGGAGCGCGGCCCGTCGCGGCGGACGCGGGCGACACGGGTGCGGGCCGGATCGCGTACGCCGGTACGCGCCACCGCAGCCTGGGGCGGGTGGTGAGCGGCAGGAACGACACCAGCACCCCGCTCTTCGGTGACGGGCCGGTCCATCTCGACGTCCAGCCCGCCGCCCTGGGCGACCAGCTCGTCTTCGCCAGCCGGCGCGACGAGCGGAACCCGCAGGTGTACCTGCGGTCCGCGGACGGCTCGGTACGCCGGCTGACGAGCGGCATGGACGCGGGCAACCCCCGGCTGACGCCCGACGGGCGGTCCGTCGTCTTCGACTCGGCCCAGCGCGCCGCGTCCGGCGGCGTCCAGCGCGACCTGTGGCTCGTCCGCACCGACGGCACCGGGCTGACCCGGCTGACGGACACCCCCGCCGACGAGGAGCACCCCACCGTCTCCGCAGACGGCAGACGCCTGGCGTACTCCTCGGACGGCGACGCGCCCACCGGCCGGCAGGTCTACGTACGCCCCCTGCGCGGCGGCGCCGCCACCCGGCTCACCGACCCCGCCAACGGCACGGCCGCCGAACCCGTGTGGAACCCGGTGGACGACGCCGCCCACCGCGACGTGCTCGCCTACACCGCGACCGGCACCGCCGGGCCCCGCCTGCGGTGGACGGACGGCCGCACGGACGGGCAGCTGCTGGCCGGCGCCCAGGCCGGCTGGCGCACCCGGGGGGCAGCCTGGCTGCCCGACGGGAACGGCCTGCTGTTCCTCAGCCCGGACCGCACCTGCGACTGCAAGGGCGACTGGGACCACGTCTTCCGGGTACCGGCGCACTCGCCGGACACCCCGCAGCTCGTGTACAGCGAGGACCGCGGGATCGGCTCGCCCACCTGGCTCGGTCCCCTTGAGGGCGGCGGCGCCGTCGTCGAGCGGATCTCCGCGGCCGGCCCGCGCACCGTCACCCTCCAGGACGCCCGCGCGGACGGCGCAGACCCCCGCGACCTGGGCCTGACCATCCTCGAAGAGGACCCGGCGGCCGACACCAACACCGACCCGGCCAAGGACCCGCTGTTCCGACCCGGCCCCGGCCACGACCCGTGGACGGAACGGCAGAACTACACGCCCGACGGGCGCAGGATCGTCGTCACCCGCTTCGAGGGCGAGCCCGGGGCCCGGATCCAGCGGATCTGGATGGCGGACGCCGACGGCGCCAACGCCGCCCCGCTGCCGCTGGCCGGCCGCGGCCCCCGGGACTGGGACACCGACCCGACCTTCTCCCCCGACGGCAAGTACCTCGCCTTCACCCGCACCTCCCCCGGCGGCGTCGGGGAGGCCGCGGGATCCGGGCGCATCCTGATCGCGGATGCCGCCACCGGAGCCGTCCGCAGCGAGATCACCCCGCCCGCCGGGCAGCCCCGCGGCGGCGACGCCCAGCCCACCTGGTCCCCCGACGGCACCGCGCTCGCCTTCACCCGCAACCTGGTGGTGGGCGGCCACGGCGGCAACAAGCACATCTGGACCGTGCCCGTGGACCACCTGGACCGGCAGCGCGACCTGAGCGCCACCATGTGCCCGGGCGCCTGCGACGTCATCGACGACAGTCCGGCGTTCTCCCCGGACGGCACCACCATCGCCTTCAACCGCAAGAACGGCGGCGGCCGCATCGACGAGCGCAACGGCATCCTGCTGGCCTCCGCGACGGGCGGCACCTGCCGGGTCCTGCTGCCCGACGCCGCCCGCGACAAGCCGGGCGCCTGCGGCCGCGAACTGCCCGAGCCCCCCGGCTCGGGCCCCTTCCAGCCCCGCGACGCGGCCTGGACCGCCGACGGCAGGAGCCTGGTGCTCACCGCCCGCGGCCACCGCGCCCCCAACAGCCCGGAGAAGCTGAAGCTGGTGGACGTGGCGACCGGTGCACACACCCTGCTCGTCGCCGGCCTGCCGGGCCGTCAGAAGGAACCGGCCGTGCAGCAGTCGGTGGACCTCGCCGTGCGGGCCCCCGGGACGACCCCGCCGCTCACCGTCGGCGGTTCGTCCACCGTCCGGGTGGACGTCGTCAACCACGGCCCGGCGGCCTCCCCCGGCACCCGGCTGACCGTCGCTCCCCCGCCCGGCGTGGGCGTCACCGCGCTCACCGCGCCCGGCGCCACCTGCGACGCCGCGGCCCTGACCTGCACCCTGGGCGTCGTACGGCCCGGCACCACCGTCGCGGTGACCGCCACCCTCACCGGCCACACCCCCGGCGAGCAGCCCGTCGAGTGGTCCGTCACCGGCAGCGTCCTCGACCCCCGCCCCAGCGACAACGCCGGCCGGACCGTGGTCCCGGTGCGCGAGGCCCCCGTACCGCCGGAGCCGACGCCGAAGCCCACCCCCACGCCGAAGCCCACCCCGACGCCGACGCCGCCGCCCGCACCGCCGCAGCCGCCCGCCCCCGAGGCCGGGCCCGGCGTGAGCATCACCGCACAGCCGAACCCCGGCTACGTCGGCGGCCGCGTCGTCGTCACCTACACCGTCGCCAACGGCCGCAGCGCCCTGGCCACCGGCCTGCGGCTGCGCATCGGCCTGCCCGAGGGCGTCCCGCACGACGGGCCGCCGCCGGGCTGCGACCCGACCGGGACGTGCGCACTGCCGGACCTGGCACCCGGCGCACGGACCGTCCTGCGGGTCGTCCTGAGCCCCGACAAGGCCCTCACCGGGCGGGTCACCGCGACCCTCACCACCACCGGCACGGACGCCGACCCCCGCGACAACACCGCCCAGCAGCAGCTGCGCATCCTCCAGCCGCGCATCGTCGCCGTCCCGCCGATCGGCAGGCCCGGCTTCGTCACCTCGGTGCGGGGCGAGGACTTCCCGCCCGGCGCACCGGTGCGGTTCGCGTGGAAGCCGGGCATCACCGCCGCGGCGGCGCCGACCCTCCCGCAGGCCGACGGCACGTTCATCGGACAGCTGCTGATCCTCGCCAAGGACCAGACCGGCCCGCGCACCATCACCGCGAGCGGTCCCGGCTTCTCCCCGGTGCAGACCGACTTCCTGGTCGTCAACGGCACGGTGCAGCCGCCCGACGAGGTGGCCCGCCGGTGATCCACGAAGTCGACGAAGGGCTGCGGCGGCTGCTCGCGGAGTCCGGTCTGGAGGCGTCGGGCGTCGAGGTCGCCTTCGACGCGCCGACCCGTGACTGGGCGGCCCGCCGCAGCGCTCCCACCGTGTGCGTGTTCCTGTACGACATCAGGGAGGACCACACGCGGCGCGGCAGCGGCGCCGGCGAGGTGTACGACGCGGACGGCCTCGTCGTCGCGCGCCGCACCCCGCCCCGCTGGTTCGAGCTGACGTACCTGGTCACCGCGTGGGCGGGCAGGCCGCAGGACGAGCACCGGCTGCTGTCCCAGGTGCTGTCCTGCCTGGTCGCCACCGACGCGCTGCCCCAGCGCCTGCTCACCGGCACGCTCGCCGACCTCGGCCTGATCGTGGACGTGGACGCGGGCGGCACCGGCATGGACGCGCCCGCCGCCTCCGACGTGTGGTCGGCGCTGGGCGGCGAACTCAGGCCGTCCCTCGCAGTGCGCGTGAAGGCCCCGCTGGCCGGTATCAGCAGGCTCACCGCCCCGCCGGTCACCCAGGGCCTCGTGGTGGACTCCGTACCGCACGGCGCCGCACCCGAGGGGGGCGGGGGACGCTCCCGGGAGGGCGCGCCGGCTGCGCTACATCGAGCTGGGCCCGGCGGGATCGGACGGTTTCGGCGGCTCCCGGGAACGGCCGAAGGCGCCCGCCCGCCGCCGACGAGGAGAACGACAGCCGTGACGCACACCCTCCCGGCCCCTGTCCCGGCTTCGGCGCCGGACCCCGCCGGGGGCCCGGACGCCGACGGCGGGATCCCGTACCTGTGGGCTCGGCTCCGCCTCGTCGAGGAGCGGGTGCGGCGGGCCGTGGACCTGCGGCGCGCCGCCGACCCCGATCCGGACGACCCCTACCGCGGGCAGTACCTCACGCCCGAGGCAGTCCTCCGGATCCTGGACGGCGGACACGGCGGACACGACGCAGGGGCCGGGCACGGCCCCGACCTGCCCACACCCGCCTGCCCGCCGCCGCCCGGATCGCCGCTCGCCGTCCTCACCACGCGCTTCGGGCTCGAACCGCTGGACGTGGACCTCCTGCTGGTCGCCCTCGCCCCGGACCTGGACGCCCGGTTCGAGCGGCTCTACGGCTACCTCAACGACGACCTGACGCGCCGTCGGCCCACCGTGGGGCTCGCCCTCGAACTGTGCGGCCGCGACCACGCCGACACCGCACGCTTCCGGCTCGCCCCCGGCGCACCGCTCGTCGCCGGCGGCCTGCTGGAGCTCACCGAACCCGAACGCCCGCCCCTGTCACGGGTACTGGCCGTACCGGACCGGGTCACCGCCCACCTGCTCGGCGACACCGCACCCGACCCGCACCTGGCGGAGGTGCTCGGCGAAGCCGCCGACGACCCGGCCGCCGACCCCGACGAACTGCAGCGGGCCGCCGCCGCGGCCCTCAGCGGCACCGGCCACGTCCACCTGCGCACCCGCGGCGCAGACGCGGAGGGCCTGGCCGCCGCCGCCCTGCGGGCCCGCGGGCTGGCCCCCCTGGTCCTGGACCCGACCGCGCTGGCCCACCGCGCCCGCGCCCTGCCCGCACTCGCCCGCGCCGCCGCACGCGAAGCCCGCCTGCTGGGCGCCGGGGTACTCCTCGGGCCGCTGGAGGCACTTCCCGAGCCGCCCGCCGAACGGGCCCACGTACTGCGCACCCTGTGCGCGGCCCTGCGCGGCGTCCCCCTCTTCACGCACGGCACGGGCGGCTGGGAGCCCGCCTGGGCGGCCGCCACCCCCGTCTCCCTGAACGTGGCGGCGCCCGACCCCGACCGGCAGGCCGTGCGCTGGCGGCACGCGCTGGAGCGGGCCGCCGCCGCACACGGCGCCACGGGCGCGGCAGGCGGGCCGGGCGAAGCGGCCGGGATCGAGGCGCTCGCCCGGTCCGTGTCCGCACACCGCCTCGACGCCGGGCAGCTGCGGCGCGCCGCCGACAGCGCCTCGCGCACCGCCGCGCTCGACGGCCGTCCCGTCTCCCCCGCCGACCTGCGGGCCGCCGTACGGGCCCAGAACGGTGCAGGACTGGCCCGCCTCGCCCGCAGGGTCGAGCCCGCCGTGGGCTGGGACGACCTGGTGCTGCCCGCCCCCACCCACCGCCGGCTGCGCGACCTCGCGGTGCGCGCACGCCACCGCGACCAGGTCCTCGGACAGTGGGGCATGCGGCCCGGCGGCGGCCGCGGGCGCGGGGTCATCGCCCTGTTCGCGGGCTCCTCCGGCACCGGCAAGACCATGTCCGCCGAGGTGGTGGCCGCCGACCTGGGCATGGACCTGTACGTCGTGGACCTGTCGACGGTCGTCGACAAGTACGTCGGCGAGACCGAGAAGAACCTGGAACGGATTTTCACCGAGGCGTCGGCCGTCAACGCGGTGCTGCTCTTCGACGAGGCCGACGCGATCTTCGGCAAGCGCTCCGACGTGAAGGACTCCCACGACAAGCACGCCAACATGGAGTCGGCCTACCTGCTCCAGCGCATGGAGTCCTTCGACGGCATCGCCGTCCTGACCACCAACCTGCGGGCCAACCTCGACGAGGCGTTCACCCGCCGCCTCGACGTGATCGCCGACTTCCCGGTGCCGGACGCGGCCCAGCGCCGCGCCCTGTGGGAGCGCTGCCTGGGCGACCGGGTGCCCCGGGCCGACGACGTCGACCTCGGCTTCTGCGCCGACCGGTTCGAACTGGCCGGCGGCTCCATCCGGGCCTGCGCGGTGACGGCCGCCTACTCCGCGGCCGCCTCGGGCGCACCCCTGACGATGCGCCAGGTGATGACCGCCGTCGCCCAGGAGTACCGCAAGCTCGGACGCCTCGTCCTGGAGGGCGAGTTCGGCCCGTACCTCGACCAGATCACGGACGTGTGACCCGCGGACGGAACGCGGGGGCGCACCCGCTGCCTGGACGGCCCGGCGGAAGCGACCCCGAGGGCAGCGCACTTGCCCCTGACCCGGTCCGTACGCCCCTGCCTGCCCCGTCGCCCGCGCACGAAGCTGTGACCGGACCTGATTGCAAGCCGTGACGAAGGAGCGAGCATGCCGACGTACCTCACCCCGGGCGTGTACGTGGAGGAGGTGCAGTCCGGTGCTCGCCCGATCGAAGGGGTCGGCACCGCCGTCGCCGCGTTCGTCGGATTCGCCCAGAGCGGGCCCTTCCACGAACCGACGCTGGTCACCAACTGGGACCAGTACACCCAGCACTTCGGAGGCTTCACCCAGGGCACCTATCTGCCCCACGCCGTCTACGGCTACTTCGCCAACGGCGGCGGCGCCGCCTACGTCGTCCGCATCGGCGGATCCGGCAGCGAAGCCGCCGCACCGGCCGCTGCCGGCGCTGTCCCCCCGGCCCGCGCCGCGGAACCCGTCGAACTCGGCGGCTTCCTGATCACGGCACGGCCCGGCGTCACCGGTGTGTCCGTGGAGATCGCCGACGCCGACGGCGAGAACCCGCCCGAGGACCGCTTCAAGCTCCTGGTCCGCCAGGGCGAGCAGGTCGCCGAGACCTACGAGGCCTCCGCCCGCAAGAACGTCAAGGGCTACCTCGTCACCCAGGCGCGCGCCTCCAAGCTGATCGAGGTCACCGAGCAGCGGTCGGCCGCCCAGACCCGCCCCGCCGGCGGGACCGTGGCCCTGCCCGACGCCCCGGTCGCCGCGACCGGCACCGGTACGGTGTCCCGGCTGGACCCGGCCGAGTACGTCGGTGACGCGGGCGCCCGCACCGGCTTCGCCGGTCTGGAGACCATCGATGAGATCACCATGGTCGCGGTCCCGGACCTGATGAGCGCCTACGAGCGCGGAGACATCGACGCGGAGGGGGTGCGCACCGTACAGCTCGCGGTGATCTCCCACTGCGAGCAGATGGGTGACCGGGTGGCCGTCCTGGACACCCCGCCCGGCCTCTCCGCGCAGCAGGTGCGGACCTGGCGCAACGACGAGGCGGGCTACGACTCCCGCTACGCCACCCTCTACTACCCCTGGGTGCGCGTCTTCGACCCGGCCGCCGGCCGCAACACGACCGTCCCGCCGAGCGGCCACGTCGCCGGCGTGTGGGCGCGCAGCGACGCCGAGCGCGGCGTGCACAAGGCCCCCGCCAACGAGGTGATCCGCGGCGCGGTGGACCTGGAGCTGCGCCTGAGCAAGGGCGAGCAGGACCTGCTCAATCCGATCGGCGTGAACTGCGTACGGGCCTTCCCCGGCCGCGGCATCCGGATCTGGGGCGCGCGCACCCTGTCCTCCGACCCGGCCTGGCGCTACCTGAACGTGCGCCGCCTCTTCAACTACCTGGAGGAATCGATCCTCCTCGGCACGCAGTGGGTGGTCTTCGAGCCGAACGACGACCGGCTCTGGTCCAGCATCCGGCGCAACGTCACCGCCTTCCTGACCGAGGAATGGCGCCGCGGCGCCCTCTTCGGCCGCACGGCGGCGGAGGCGTTCTACGTCAAGTGCGACCGCGACAACAACCCGCAGGAGTCCATCGACCAGGGCCGCGTGGTCTGCGAGATCGGTGTGTCGCCCGTCAAGCCGGCCGAGTTCGTGGTGTTCCGGCTGGCCCAGTTCTCCGACAGCACCAGCCTCATCGACGAGTGACCCTCCGGGGCAGCAGCAACAAGGAAAGGTGAAGGACAGTCATGGCAGAGGGCGATGCTCTTTCCACCCATATCTTCGGCGTGCAGCTCGGCGGCTACCTGGTCGAATCCATCCAGGAGATCAGCGGCCTGACCGTCGAGGAAGAGGTCGTCGAAGTCCGCCAGGTCAGCGCGGAGGGCAAGCAGATCATCCGCAAGCAGCCCGGCGCGCGCCAGGCGGGCGAGGTCACCATCACCCGGGGACTCGACAAGAGCAGCGAGTTCACCAAGTGGATCAAGGAGACCCTCAACAACGGTGCCGTCGACACCGCGCGGCAGAACCTGACGATCGAGATCAAGGACTCCACGGGCGCGACCGTCCGCCGCATCCAGCTGATGCAGGGCTGGGCCTCCAAGTGGGAGGGCCCCTCCCTCAAGGCCGGCGAGTCCGCCGCGGCCACCGAGACCGTGACCATCGTGTTCGAGGAGATCATCGTCGAATGAGGCGCCGTACCGTGACCGCGGGCAGCCTGGAGGAGATCCTCCAGGTCACGGCGCCCGCCCAGACCCCGGAGCAGGCGGCGGCACCCCCGGCCGCCGCCGCTCCGGCCCCGCGCGAGGACCACGGGCTGCGGACGGAGTTCGAGTTCGAGCTGCCGCGCGGCTATGTGGACGAGGCGGGCACGGTGCACCGGCACGGCGCGATGCGCCTGGCCACGGCCCGGGACGAGCTGCGCCCGCAGATCGACCTGCGGGTCAAGGAGAACCCGGCGTACCTGAGCGTGGTCCTGCTCAGCCAGGTGATCACCCGGCTGGGCACCGTCACCGACGTGCACGCCGGGGTCGTCGAGCGGATGTACGCGACCGACGTCGCGTTCCTCCAGGACTTCTACCGGCGCGTCAACAGCGAGGGCCACACCCGCGCGGCGGTCACCTGCCCGCACTGCGACGGCGGCTTCGAGGTCGACCTCTCCGGTGGGCGCCTGGGGGAATCGTGACGTACGCGCTCCCCCGGCTCCGGGAGGAGATCGCGTACATCGCCTACCACTTCCACTGGCGGCGCGACGAGATCCTCGACCTGACCCACGCCGAGCGCCAGGACTGGGTCACCGAGATAGCGCGTATCAACACCCGTGTGAACGAAGGCGGTTAGGCAGATGGCATGGCGGGACAGGCTGCGTCGGCGCACCGCCGTGCCGAAGCCCGCGGCCGCGGGGTCGGCGTCGTCGGCCTCTTCGGCATCGGCGTCCGCCGGTCCGAGGGCGGAGTCGGCCACGGCACCGGTGTCGGGGACCGTCCCCGAGGGCTGGGACGGCGGCTGGCGCACGACCACGCCGCCCCGGTTGACCGTGTCGCGCGCGGCCCTCGGCGTCAGCGACGGACTCGCCTTCCGCTCCGGCCTGGCCGCGTGGCGCGACCCGTCGTTCGACACCGGACTCGCCCACGCGCTGCTGCCGTCCGCTCCCGCGGGCCTCGTCCGCGGGGTCGCCCGCCCCGCCACCGCCCGGCCCACCCACAGCGGCGGCCCCCTGCTGCTGCGGGCCCTGCCCGCGGAGCCGGGCCCGGGCCCGGAGCCGACTGCTCCGGGGCACCACACCCCGCAGGTCCCCCGCCGTACGCGTCCCGGCACCACCTCGCCGAACCCGACGGCGTCCGCTCCGGGATCCGCTCCGGGATCCTCTCCGGATGCCGTACGTCCGACACCGGCCGCCGGCCGTGGCGCGGACGGCGGCGCGCCGGGGCCGGTCGTCGCACGAGCCGTGTCCCGGGGTGGCGGCACGCAGCCGTCTCCGTCGCGCGCCACACCCCCGGGCCGGGCGGCGGATCCGCGTCCCGCTCCCGCGCCGGGCACGCCGACTGCCGCGGCGGGCCCTGCTGCACCGTCCCGCGGGCAGCGCCGGGGCGGTCCTGGATCCGGGTCCGGTCCGCTCGGCCTGACGTCCGCGCACTCCCCCGCCGTACTCGGTGCCTCCGCGCCCGCCGTACAGCGCGCTGCCGAGCCCGGCCGCCGGACGGCCTCGCCGGCACCGTTCCCGGTGGTCCGCCGCGTCGCGGTCGTCCCCGGGGCAGGCGCCGAAGGCCGTACCGGCACCGGCGACGGGCACGGATCCAGGGCTGCCTCGTCCCCGGCCGCCCGGCCGGGTGGTACGGGAGAGGGCGGGACCGCGGTGGTCCGGCCGCGCCCCGTCGGGCCCGCCCTCACCACCGCCCGGGTCCCCGCCGCGCCCCGGCGCCGCGTGTCCGCCGTACGGCCTGCGGTGGCGCCGGACACCGCGCCGGGCGGGCCCGTCCAGCGCGCGCAGTCCCGCGCCCCGCTCGGCACCGACGTGCCGACGTCGTCGACGCCGTCGACGCCGTCGACGCCCACGGTGCACCGGCCCACGGAACCCGCGGTGGCCGTGCCGGATCCTGGGGCGCCGGACCGCACCACGGCCGCCCCGGCCATGCCGATGGTCCGCCGGACGGAGCCCGTTGCCGGCGCGCCGGCAGCGGAAACCCCGGTCCAGCGGGTGCACGCCCCCGGTCCGCCCGGCACCCCGCGGACAGGACTCCCGCCGACGGCCGCTCCCCTTCCTCCGGTGCGGCGGCACGCGCAGCCCGAAGCGACGCCCGTGCCGCAGACGCCGGTCCAGCGCATGCCCACCCGAGCACCGCTCGGCGAACCGCTCACCGACCCTGTGCAGACGGCCGCCCCGTCGACCCCTGCCACGGCAGCCACCCCGGGCCCCGCCATGCCCACCCTCCAACGGCACGCGGACCCCGCACCCGGCAGCCCGGCACCCGAAACCCCCGACCGGCGGACACGCACCCGCCCACCCCTCGGCGAACCCCTCGCCCAACTCCCGCCCACGGCAACCCCACAGGCCCCCGCCACCGCGGCCACCCCGGGCCCCGCCATGCCCACCCTGCAGCGACACCCAGCAGCCACGCCCGACGGCCCGATACCGCAGGCCCCCACCACCGCAACCACCCCGAGCCCCGCCATGCCCACCCTCCAACGGCACGCGGACCCCGCGCCCGGCAGCCCGGCACCCGAAACCCCCGACCGGCCGACAGACACCCGCCCACCCCTCGGCGCACCCCTCGCCCAACTCCCGCCCACGGCGACACCGTCCGGGCCGGCCGCCGGGCCGCGCGTGCGCAGCGGTCTCGGGTCGCCCCTGCCCTCGATGCCGGTGAGTGCCGCCGGACGCGCGTCCTCCGGGGCCCGCGGGCACGCGCCCCTGCCAGGTGCGGGCGTGCCCGCCACGAAGCCCCGTACCGGTGCACCGGTCGCGGGGGCGCGTCCGCCCGTACAGCGGGTGGCGGCCGCACCAGGTCGCCCCGGCACGGTCCCGCTGGTCGGCGCCCGGACCGTCGGGGGGACGGCCGCGCCGGGCGCGGCCGCGCCCCGGTCCGTCCAGTTGCTGGCGGCTCGGCCCCTGGGTCTGGGGACCCTCGACGTGGCGGACATGGGAGCCGCGCCGGCCGCGGCCCCCCGCTCCCGCCCGGCCGGCCGGCCCGTGGTCCCGGCGCGCTGGTCCACCCCGTCCGCGGCAGGCCCGCAGGCGCGGCCGCCGCAGATCCAGCGCGCTGCCGGCGGCGGGCACGCCCCGGACCCGGTACCGCCGCACCCCGTACACCCCGTACGCCCGGTACGCCCCGCACGGCCGGCTGCCACCGCAGTCGGCTCCCTGCCGGTGACCGGCCCGCAGGCGCCGCCGCTCGCGGCCCAGCCGGCTCCGGCCGCCGCGGCCACCGGCCGTGCCGCCGCACCGGTACCCGTCGCCGCGCCCGCACCCTCACCCGCACCGGCCCGGCGGCCCGCGCCGCCGGCGCGGGCGGGCGGCCCGCCTGCGGTGCAGCGCGCCCCGGCCGCCCCCGCCCGGCCCGGCGGTGCGCGCGACGCACCCCCGCACGGCGGCGGCGACCTCGACCTGGACGACCTGGCCCGGCGTCTGCTCGACCCGGTGGCCCGCCTCCTGCGCACGGAACTGCGGCGCGGCAGGGAACGCGCGGGCAGGCCCTTCGACGGGCGCCGCTGAGAACACGTGAGAACGAGAAACGGACGGACGACGGACCGATGACGGACAACATCTTCGCGACCAGCGTGTTCTTCCGGCTGGCGATCGGCGGCAACGACCTGGGCGCCTTCCACACCTGCTCCGGCATGGGCGCCGAGGTGGAGATGGAGAGCTACGCCGAGGGCGGCAACAACGGCTTCACCTGGCAGCTGCCCGGCCGGGTGACCTGGTCGAACATCACCCTCACCCGGCCCGTCACCGCCGACACGGCGAAGATCGGCCGCTGGCTGGACGAGACGCTGCGGCGGGTCGAACCGAAGGACGGCGAGATCGTCGCGCTGCGTCCCGACCTCAGCCGGATCATCAGCTGGCAGGTCTTCGGGATCGTCCCCGTCCGCTGGCAGGGGCCGTCCTTCGACCCCGCCGACTCCGCCGCCGCGGTGGAGTCGCTGGAGATCGCCCACCAGGGGCTGCTCCCCTCCTGACCACCCGCCGCCCCGCCACGACCTCCCCGCACCCCCCGTCCCGCTCACCCGTCGCCCCGGAAGGAAGTCCACGGCATGGCCTCATCGGCACGCGCCAGCCGCGCCCGGGCCCAGCTCACCCTCAAGGAACCCCCGGCCTCGGTCGGGGCGAAGCCCGGCGGGACGATCGCCCGGCTCGACCTGCAGTTCAACCCGTCGACCCTGCAACTGGGCAAGACCACCGAGTGGCGTCGCTCCCCGTCCCGCATGGCGGGGCAGTCGGCGCTGCCCGAGTTCGTCGGCAGCGGCCCGCGCACCCTCAGCCTGGAGGTGTTCCTCGACGCCACCGCCACCCACGACAACTCGGTGGAGCAGGCGGTGGAGAAGCTGATGAAGGCGTGCGTACCGACCCCGGCCAGCCTCGGCCGCAAGAAGCCCGCCAGCCCCTGGGTGCGCTTCGAGTGGGGCAGTGCACGCACCACGTCCTTCGACGGCGTGCTGTCGAACCTGTCGGTGTCGTACACCCTCTTCGACGTGGACGGCAGACCGCTACGGGCCACCTGCGCGCTGTCCATCGAGGAGGCCAGCGTCGACCCGCCCGGGCAGAACCCGACCTCCGGCTCACGCACCGCCCGCAGCACCCACACCGTCGTCGCGGGCGACAGCCTGGCCATGCTGGCCTGGCGCGAGTACGGCGACGCGACGGCCTGGCGGGTCATCGCCGAGGCCAACGGCCTGGACGACCCCATGGCCCTCGTCCCCGGCACCGAGATCGTGGTGCCCGGTACGCGGGACCAGCACGGCGAGGAGGAACAGCGGTGAGCGGGTCGGAGACCGGGGGGCGCTCCTTCGCGGCCGACCCCGTCGTGGAAGCACCCGGCGAACTGCCGCAGATCTGGGCGGCGCAACTCGTCAGCTGTGTCGTCGACGAGAACGTGGGCCTGCCCGACACCGCGGTCCTCACCTACCGCGACCCCGACCACGAGTTCCTGCGCGCCACCGGCATCACCATCGGCACCCCGCTGCGGGTGTCGGTCGCGACGGTCAAGGGACTGTCGCGGGAACGGCTGTTCAACGGTGAGGTCACCGCCCTGGAGATCGACCGGGACCGCACCGGCTCCTTCACGGTCGTCCGCGCCTACTCCAAGGCGCACCGCCTCCAGCGCGGCCGCAAGGTGGTCGCGTACCGGAACATGACGGCCGCCGCCATCGTCCGCAAGGTCGCCGCCGGCGCGGGGCTCTCCGTGGGGAAGGTGGAGGCGGCGCCGGTCACCTACAAGCAACTGTCCCAGGCGAACGTCTCCGACTGGGACTTCCTGCAGTTCCTCGCCGGGGAGAGCGGCGCGCACGTACGGGTCGACGACCAGGGGCTGCTGCAGTTCACCCGGCCCGTGAAGGCGTCCGGGGCGCCCGCCCCGTCGACGTCGGCGGTCCGCGACCCGATGGTGCTGGAGTACGGGCGCAACCTGCTCGCCCTGCGGGCCGCGCTGACGGCCGCCGACGGCGCCTCGAAGGTGCAGGTCCGCGGCTGGGACGTGACCACGAAGCGGCCGCTGGTCGCCGAGCAGCCGTCCGTGGTCAGCGACACGGTCGTGCCGGGCCTCGGCCCGCAGACCGCCGCACGGTTCGGGGCGGCCTCCGTGTCCGTCACCGACACCCCTTACCGCACGCAGGCCGAGGCGACGGCGGTCGCGAAGGCCGCGGCCGCCCAGATCAGCTCCGGCTTCGGCGAACTGGAGGCGGTCGCCGAGGGCAACCCGCTGCTGCGGGCCGGCAAACCGGTCGCGCTGGGCAACGTCGGGCAGGCGTTCTCGGGCCGGTACACGGCCACCGCCGTCCAGCACGTCCTGGAACCGCACGGCGGCTTCCGCACCACCGTGTGGGTGAGCGCCAGCCCGGACCGCTCCCTGACGGGCCTGGTCACCGGCGCCAACGCGCCGGGCCGCGGGCCGCGCATCCCCGGTCTGGCGATCGGTGTGGTGACGGACGTCCGCGAACCGAACGGATCCCAACGCGGCGCCGTACGCCTGAAGTTCCCCTGGCTGGACGACACCTACGTCACCGACTGGGTCCGCACCGTCCAGTGGGGCGGCAAGGGCGGCGGCGGCGTGGTCAGCCCCGAGGTCAACGACGAGGTGCTGGTCGGCTTCGAGCAGGGCCTGCTCGACAGCCCCTACGTCATCGGCGGCCTCTACAACGGCGTGGACCAGCCCTCACCGCACGACGTGCCGCTGATCGACGGGACCAGCGGCAAGGTCAACCGCCGGTCGATCGTGTCGCGTTCGGGCCACCGCGTGGAACTGCTCGACGCGGCGGCGCCCGGCCCCTCCGGGCTGCGGCTGGTCAGCGGGGACGAGCGGCTCGAAGTACGCATGGACGACCGCCGGGACCGGATCGAACTCACCGTGTTCGCGGGCCGGGGCCGGCCCCTGACCTCCGTCCTCCTGGACCGCAACGGCATCACGCTCGACGCGCGCAGGGGCACCGTGAAGGTGTCCGGCCGCCAGGTCGACATCGACGGCACCGCCGGCGTCACCATCGGCGGCCGCTCGGTGAAGGTGTCCGGAACCTCCGACGTCACCGTCGACGGGGGCTTGCTCGCCGTCCTGAAGGCCCGCCTCATCCGCATCAACTGAAAGCACCCGCACCGCCGCCGTCCCGCCGCCGCTCCGTCCCGTCCCTTTCCCTCCCTTTCCGTCGCATTCCATTCCGTTCCGTCCCGTTCCGTCCCCGAGGAGCCCCCGATGCCAGCCGCAGCCCGTACCGGCGACCCCACCGACCACGGTGGCCGGCTCGCCACGCCGCCGCCCGGCGCCGCCGCGGCGGTGGCCACGGTGCTGGTCGGCGGCCGGCCCGCCGCCGTCGTGGGCAGCCTGCATGTCTGCGTCGTCCCGCCGCACGCGGCCTTGGGCCCGGCCAATGTGATCGTCCCCAACCCGGCGGCCCTCACCACCGGAACGGTCCTCATCGGCGGCCTGCCCGCCGCCCGCGCCCGCGACCGGACCGCATGCGGCGCGATGGTCCTCACCGGTGCCCCGAACGTCCTGATCGGAGGCGTGTGATGAGCGAGCGGTTCATCGGCCGCGGCTGGGCGTTCCCGCTGCGCGTCGGACCGACCGGCGGGATCGCCATGGTCGAACGCGAACGCGAGCTGGAGGAAGCCATCCGCCTCGTCCTCGGCACCGCGCCCGGGGAGCGGCCCATGCGGCCCGAGTTCGGCTGCGGCATCCACGAGTACGTCTTCGCCCCCGGCGACGGCGACACCGCCGGCCGGGTCGCCCAGCAGGTCCGCGAGGCACTGGAACGGTGGGAGCCCAGGATCACCGTCGACGACGTCGTCGTCGCCTTCGACTCCGTCGAGGCGGGCACCCTCTACATCGATGTGCACTACACGGTGCGCACCACCAACGACCGGCGCAACCTGGTCTTCCCCTTCTACACGATCCCCTCCGAGGAGGGGGCCGAGGAAATGGTCGCGGACTGATGGCCCTGCCCTCCCCCAACCTGGACGACCGACGGTTCCAGCAGCTCGTCGACGAGGCGAAGCGGTACGTGCAGCAGCGCGCACCGGAGTGGACCGACCACAACGTCTCCGACCCCGGCGTCACCCTCATCGAGACGTTCGCCTACCTCGTCGACCAGCTCCTGTACCGGCTCAACCGGGTCCCGGACAAGAACTACCTCGCCTTCCTCGACCTGCTCGGCATCCAGCTGTACCCGCCGTCGGCCGCCACCGCGGACGTCGACTTCTGGCTGTCGGCCCCCCAGCCCGACATCGTCACCCTGCCCGCCGGCACCGAGGTGACGACCGAAGTGGCGACCGCGGCCGGCGACACCGAGGAAGCCGTCGTGTTCGCCACCACCGACGACCTGCGGATCCTGCCCAGCGAACTGACGAAGCTGGTCACCGCGCCCCGCGCCGGCGAACCCGCCGACCGGACCGGCGCGCTCGCCGAGGGCCGCGACATACCGTGCTTCCAGGCATCGCCCGAGCCCGGCGACGCCCTGCTCCTCGGCCTGCCGACCGCCGTGCCGCGGTGCGTCGTCGCGATCCGCCTGGACAGCCGCGTCGAAGGCGTCGGCGTGGACCCGCGCCAGCCCCCGCTGGTGTGGGAGGCCTGGGACGGCAGCCGCTGGCAGCGCTGCGCCACCGACTCCGACACCACCGGCGGCCTCAACCGGCCCGGCGAGATCATCGTGTACGTCCCCGCCGGGCACACCGCGTCCGTGATCAGCGGAAGCCGCGCCGGCTGGCTGCGCTGCCGGGTCACCGAGCCCGAGCCGGGCCAGCCCTTCTACTCCGAGTCCCCCACCGTCCGCGAGGCCGCCGTCTTCACCGTCGGCGCCACCATGACCGTCGAACACGCCGAGCGCGTCGCCGACGTACCGCTCGGCACGTCCGAGGGCGTGGCCGGGCAGCGCTTCCGGCTGGGCCGGCCGCCCGTCCTGCTCGACGGGGAGCCGCCGGTGGTGGAGGTGTCCTCCCCCGAAGGATGGCAGCGCTGGGACGTCGTCGAGCACTTCGGCCGTTCCGGGCCCGACGACCGGCACGTCCGTGTCGACGCCACCACCGGCGAGTTCTCCTTCCCGCCCGTCCTGCGCGAGGCCGACGGCAGCCTGCGCCCCTGCGGCGCCGTACCGCCCAAGGGGTCGCGGATCCGCGTGGCCCGCTACCGCACCGGCGGCGGCCCGGCCGGCAACGTCTCGCGCGGCGCGATCTCCGTCCTGCGCAGCTCCGTCCCCTACGTCGCCCGCGTCACCAACCGCGAGGCCGCACGCGGCGGCGTCGCCGGGGAGACCGTCGACAACGCCAGGCTGCGCGCTCCTGAGGCGCTGCGCATGCAGGAACGCGCCGTGACCGCCGAGGACTACGAGATCCTCGCCCGCCGGGCGGCGCCCTCGGTCCGCCGGGTCCGCTGCCTGGCCGCCACCGACGGCGGGCGCGGGGCCGGCTCCGTACGGGTCCTGGTGGTGCCGGACGCCGTCTCCGACGACGCAGACCCGCACCGGCTCCGCTTCGAGCAGCTCATCCCCTCCGAGCAGGTCCTCACCGCCATCACCGAAACCCTCGACGAACGACGCCTCATCGGGACCAGCCTCGTCGTGGAACCGCCCGTCTACCAGGGCGTCACCGTCGTCGCCCGGCTGTCGGCGCCCGCCGCCGACGCCGACCGGGTGCGCGACGCGGCGCTCACCGCGCTGTTCCGGCACCTCGACCCGCTGCACGGCGGCCCCGACGGCACGGGCTGGCCGTTCGGCCGGCCCGTGCAGTACGGCGAGGTGTTCGGCGTACTGCAACGCGCCGTCGGGGACGTCCTGGTGGAGGACATCCGGATGTTCGCCGCCGACCCCGTCACGGGACGGCGCGGAGCCCCCGTCGACCGCATCGACATCGGCGCGGGCACGCTCGTCTTCTCCTACCAGCACCAGGTGGTCGTGACGGAGCCGGAGGTGCGGGGATGAGCCGGGCCGCCGTACCGGGCCTGCCCAGCCGGTACCCGATCGGCGAACAGCTGCCCGCGCTGTACGCGGACGACGACTTCGCCCAGCGGTTCACGGCGGGCCTGGACACCGTCCTGGCCCCGGTGTTCACGACCCTGGACAACCTGCCCGCGTACTTCGACCCGCGGCTGGCCCCCACCGACTTCCTGGCCTGGCTGGCGTCCTGGGTCGGCGGCTCGGACGACGCAGGCCGGCCGACGGCACTGCGGCGGGAGGCGGTGGCCCGCGCGGTGGAACTGCACCGGTGGCGCGGCACCCGGCGCGGCCTGGTCGAGGCCCTGCGCCTGGTCCTCGGCGTGTCCGCCGACGTCGTCGGCGGCGGCACCGCCGTCTGGTCCCGCACGGCCGGCACCGAACCGGCCCCGGCCTCGTCCGGCGAGGTCCTCGTACGGGTGTGGCCGCGCGGGCCGGGCACCGCGTACGCGGTGGACACCGGCCGCGTCCGCGCCCTCGTCGACACCCTGTGCCCCGTCCACACGCTCTGCCGGGTGGAGATCCTGCCCGGCCCGCCGCCCGCGACCGAAGGGAGCTGACGCCGATGCCCGCCTGCCCCGCCTGCGGAGCGCCCACCGCCCCCACCGACGACTTCTGCCCCAACTGCGGCACCTACCTCAACTGGTCCACCCCCACCCGCCCGGGCTCCGGCACCCCGAACGAGGCGGCTCCGGCCCCCGGCGCCATGACCGGCCCGCCCCCCGGGACCCCGGCGCAGGATCCCGACACCGCGACGGAGGCGGCCCCGAACGGTGGGGCCGCGACCGCTGACGAGGGGGCCGGGGAAACCGTGCGCCGGGACGGCGTACCCGAGAGCGGTCCGGCCGCGGGCGGTCCGGCAGAGGACGACGCGGCGGGTGGCACGCCCCCGGAGAGCCGTGCAGAGGAGACCCCTCGGGCCGGCACGGCCCGACCCGCCCAGGCCTCGACCACCCGCAGGGCCACCGCCCGGCAGAACCCCGACGGAGCCGGCTCCGCCCTGCGGCAGGCCGACCCGGCTCAGGACGACCGCGTCCGCGGGGCCACGACCGGCGGCCCGCCCCAAGGGCCGACCGCCCCGGCCCGCATGGACCCGAACGTACGCTCCCTCCCCGGCCGCACGGCCACGCCCCAGGACACCGGGCCCGGCACGGGCACGGTCCAGGAGGATCCGGGTGCTCGGGCCGACGGCCCGCGGGCCTCTCGGGCCAACGGCCCGGGCGGGACCGCCCGAGGCGGAGCCCTCACCCGCGGCACGACCGACGAGAATGCCCTGCGGGCCACTGAGGACGGCCCCACCGGCGAGGGCGCGCCACGACCCGGTACACCCGGCACGGACCGGGAGGTCACCTCCGAGGCCGTGGCCGGCACGGCCCGGGACGCAGCCGCCCTGAGGAGCGGCGCGGCGGGCGGCTCCGGGCCGGCCACGCCTGCCACGCAGCCCGCGCCCCGCACGGCACGGTGGCTGTCCTGGCTGCGCAGGGTGCCCGCCGCGGCCCTGCCCACAGATGCCGACTTCGGATCCGCGGCGCCGTCCCGAGCGGGCTCGCCCGCCGACTCCCCGTCCGGGGCCGGGCCGGTCACGTCGGCCGATGCCGGATCCGGGGCCGAACCCCGCCCGGGCACACCGGCCGACGGCCGGTCCGGGCCCGGCACATCCGCCGGGGCGGGGTCGCGCCCCGGGGCGGCGGGGGTCGGGCCCGGGCCCGTGGCGCCGGGGCGGACGGCGCCGCCGCTGCCGGCGGTGGAGTCGCCCGCGCCCGTACTGCCCGCCAGGGCGGTCGCGCCGCGCCCCGTCGTGCGCCCCCTGCCCGCCGGCGACGACATCACCGGCGCCCCCTGCCCGGCCTGCGGCACGCCCAACCCGCCCGAACGCCGCTTCTGCCGTCGCTGCGCGGCCCCCCTGGCGCCCACCACCGTCACCGCACCCCTGCCGTGGTGGCGGACCGTCTGGCCGTTCCGCCGCCGCACCCGGGCCGGCTCCGGGCGCCTGGTCCGCTTCCTGGTGGTGCTGGCCGTCGTACTGGCCCTGTGCGCGGCCGCCTTCCTGCTCCTCCCCGCCGGACGCCACCTCGTGGAGGACACCTGCGACAAGCTCGGCAAGGCCAAGGCGGTCACCCCGACCCGCGTCCAGGCCGCCGCCGAGGTCCCCGGGCACCCCGCGACCCACAGCACCGACGGCCTCAGCAACCGCTACTGGGCCGCCCCCGGTCCGGGCACGACCGCCACCTACACCTTCGGCAAGCCGTTCCGCCTCGTCGACGTCATCATCACCAACGGCGCCTCACCGGCCCCCGAGGAGTACGCCGGGCAAGGACGGGCCCTGCGCATCGACATGGAGGTGACGGACCGGGACGGTGCCACGGTCCACAAGAAGCTCGTCCTCAGCGACAAGCCCGGACCGCAGACCTTCCCCCTCGGCATCAGCCACGCCACCACGGTCCGGCTGACCCTCCACGAACCCGCCGGGTCGGCCGAGGGCCGCCCCCTCGCCCTCGCGGAGGTGGAGTTCTTCCAGCGCAGCTGACACCCGCGCCATCCGCCGCGCAGCCCCCGCCCGGCGGCGGCCCCGCCGGACAGCCCCACCAAGGGCCCCGCCCCACGGCGCCGCCGCGACCCTCACGCCGTCAGGACGATCCGCCCCCGCACGCCCGGCGTCGCCAGCCGCTCGTGCGCCTTCGCCGCCTCCGCCAGGGGGAAGGCCTCCGAGACCCGCAGGGTGAGCGCACCCGCATCGGCCAGGGCCACCAGCTCCGCCAGCAGTTCCCCGTCCGGGGCGACCTCCTGCTCCTCGACCCGGATGCCGCGCTCCGCCGCCGGCGCGTGGTGCGGGATCAGCCCGACGTAGACCCCGCCGTCGCGGACGAGAGCCAGCGCGGGCCCGCCCAGGACGGCCGCGTCCAGGACCCCGTCCACCGCGCCGGCCGGAGCCCCGCCGCGCGGGACGAAGGCGGCCGCGCCCAGCGACCGTACGAACTCCTCGTCCCCCGGACCCGCCAGGGCCGTCACCACCAGGCCGGCCCGGGCCGCGAGCTGCACCGCCAGACCGCCGACCATCCCCGCCGCGCCGGTGACCAGCACCGAGGAACCGGGCGCGAGCCCCAGCTGCTCCACAGCGCGGGCTGCGGTCAGCCCGGCCAGCGGCAGCGCCGCGGCGGCCAGGACGTCCACCGCGGCCGGCGCGGCCGCCACCGCGGTGGCGTCGAGCACGACGTACTCGGCGTGCGTGCCCAGCGGCTTCACCGCGCCGTAGTGCAGGCCCACCACCCGGTCACCGCGGCTCCAACCGGTCACCCCGGGACCCGTCCCGTCGATCTCGCCGACGACCTCCCAACCGAGACCGAGCTGCTGCCCGTCACCGCCGAAGACCCCTGCCCGCACCGCGCCGTCCACCGGATTCAGCCCGGCCGCGGCGACCCGGATCCGGACCTGCCCCGCCGCCGGCCGGGGTACCGGGACCTCGGCCAGTTCGACCCGCTCCGGGCCTCCGAAGCCGTTCACCACGGCCGCCAGCATCGTCCGCCCGCTCGTGTTCGCGCTCATCGTCTCTCTCCCCGTTCCGTTCGTGGTCCGTGTGTGCCGTTCCTGATGACCACTAACCTAGGGAGAGGTACTCTCTTTCCGTAAGTACGCACTCCAAGGTGCGTACCCGACCCGGAAGTGGGGACCCATGGCCACCAGCACCGCCGCGGCCCGCCGCGAGGAAGCCCGTGCCGCCTACGACGCCTTCCTCAAGGAGTGCCCCACCGGCCAGCTCCTCGCCCGCATCAGCGACAAGTGGGTCGGCCTCATCGTCAGCGCCCTCGGCGAGGCCGACGACCGCTCCCTGCGCTACAGCGACCTCGGCCGCAGGATCCCGGGCGTCAGCCAGAAGATGCTCACCCAGACCCTGCGCTCCCTCGAACGCGACGGCCTCGTCACCCGCCACGTCACCCCCACCGTCCCCGTCCGCGTCGACTACCGCCTCACCGACCTCGGCAGCAGCCTCGGCCTCCTGCTCTCCTCCGTGAAGGTCTGGGCCGAGAACCACTTCGACGAGGTCAACGCCCACCGCGAGACCTACGACCGGGCCGCGGCCGACTCCTGAGGCCTGCGGAAACCAGGGGCGGTACACCGCCCCCCGATGGCATGCTGACAGGGTGAACGGACCCGGCATTCAGCTCACCCTCGCCCCCGAACTGCGCCTCTTCGCCCCGCCCAGCCGGCGCGCGGACCGCGTCCCGACCGCCACCGACGGCACCTCCAGCCTCGGCCACGTCGTCGAGTCCGCCGGAGTCCCGCTCACCGAGGTCGGCCGCCTCCTCGTCGACGGCCGCGAGGTCCCGGCCTCCTACGTGCCCCAAGACGGCCAGGACGTCGAGGTGTTCGGCGTCGAGCGCCCCCAGCACATCCCCGGCGCCCCGCTCCGCTTCCTCCTCGACGTCCACCTCGGCACGCTCGCCCGCCGCCTGCGCCTCCTCGGCGTCGACGCCGCCTACGAGAACGAGGACATCGGCGACCCCGCCCTCGCCACCCGCTCCGCCGCCGAACAGCGCGTCCTGCTCTCCCGCGACCGCGGGCTGCTGCGCCGCCGCGAGATCTTCGCCGGCGCGTACGTCTACAGCGACAACCCCGACGAGCAACTGCGCGACGTCCTCGGCCGCTTCGCACCCCCGCTCGCCCCGTGGACCCGCTGCACCGCCTGCAACGGGCCCCTCCACGAGGCCGACAAGGAGAGCGTCGGCGACCGCCTGCAACACGGCACGCACCGCTCCTACGACGTCTTCGCGCAATGCGCCGCATGCGAGCGCGTCTACTGGCGCGGCGCCCACCACGCCCGCCTGGAACGCATCGTCGACGAGGCGCTCGTCGAGTTCGGCACCGCCTGATCGAAGCGGCTCAGAAGGCGTAGGCGTCACCGGTGTCGAGGGCCAGCACCACGTGATCGTCGTTCGCGTGGTTCCGGTCGGTCGCACCGCCGTTCCACCACGTGTCCACCTGCACCACCACCTCCGGCACCCGCTCGCGCAGTTCCAGCGCCAGCCCCACGTGCCGGCCCTGCCCGCGCAGCGGCAACGGGCCCGTCTCGCACACCACCTCCCGCAGACCGGCCCGCGCACAGCCCTCCGCCAGCCGCTGCCGGTCCGCCAGGTCGGCCGACAGCCGCACCCGCAACGTCGCGTTCGGCAGCGCGGCCGGCCCGTCGTTCTCCGGGACCAGCCAGACCCTCAGCCGCGACCCGGCCAACGCCACCCGGCCGTGGTACGACACGTCGGCCTCCGGCCCGGCCCCCACCCCACCCGACCCCGCAGCCTGCGCCGGCCCGGGCGCGACCGCCCCGAACGCCAGCAACCCCGCCACCACCACACTCCGTACGGCGACACGGCGCACCGCCACCGCCACCACCTCCTCCTGATGCTGCTGCTCGCGTCGCGCGTTCGCGTCCCACGTCAGACGTCCTACGCCCCACGTCCGCGAACCGCGTCCCGCATTCGCGCGGAGGCTAGCCCTCCCCGGCCCCCGACCAGTGGGACCATCACACGAATGAGGGCGCGCCCACCCCCATCTGCCGTGCGTACCTTTGAGCCATGTCGATCACCCGCTCCATCGCCCTCTTCGCCCTCGCCGCCCTCCTGGAGATCGGCGGTGCCTGGCTGGTCTGGCAGGGCGTGCGCGAGCACCGGGGCTGGGCCTGGATCGGCGGCGGCGTGATCGCGCTCGGCCTCTACGGCTTCGCCGCCACCCTCCAGCCCCAGGGCGACTTCGCCCGGGTCCTCGCCGCGTACGGCGGCGTCTTCGTCGCCGGCTCCCTCGCCTGGGGCGCCGTCGCCGACGGCTACCGGCCCGACCGCTGGGACGTCGTCGGAGCCCTCGTCTGCCTCGCCGGCATGGCCGTGATCATGTACGCCCCGCGCGGCCGCTGACCCGCCCGGCCGCACCTATGCTGGCGGGTGATCGCCCGTACGAACGACCGAGGAGCCCGCACATGAGCACGGCCGCCACCCGAACCGCCGTAGTCACCGGCGCGAGCAGCGGCATCGGCGCGGCCACCGCCCGCCGGCTCGCCGCGGCCGGCTACCACGTCGTCCTCACCGCCCGCCGCAAGGACCGCATCGAGGCCCTCGCCGCCGAACTCACCGAAGCCGGCCACGCCGCGACCGCCCACACCCTCGACGTCACCGACCGCGCCGCCGTCGACGCCCTCGCCGCATCCCTCGACCGCTGCGACGTCCTCGTCAACAACGCCGGCGGCGCCCTCGGCGCCGAGCCCGTCGCCACCGGCGACCCCGCCGACTGGCGCACCATGTACGAGGTCAACGTCATCGGCACGCTCCACGTCACCCAGGCGCTGCTCCCCGCCCTCACCGCCTCCGGCGACGGCACGGTCGTGGTGCTCTCCTCCACCGCCGGCCACGCCACGTACGAGGGCGGCGCCGGCTACGTCGCCGCGAAGAACGGCGCCCGTGTCCTCGCCGAGACCCTCCGTCTGGAGATCGTCGGCCGCCCCGTCCGCGTCATCGAGATCGCCCCCGGCATGGTCAAGACCGAGGAGTTCGCGAAGACCCGTTTCCGCGGCGACACCGAGAAGGCGGAGAAGGTCTACGCGGGCGTCGCCGAACCCCTCACCGCCGACGACGTGGCGGACACCATCACCTGGGCCGTGACCCGCCCCAGCCACGTCAACATCGACCTCCTGGTCGTCCGCCCCCGCGCCCAGGCCTCCAACACGAAGGTCCACCGCGAGCTCTAAGGTCCCACCCCGGCAGATGTTGCGGACCATCACATTCCGCCATGCGTTCGAGTGAACGACATCCGTTTGGCGTGCCCCCCACCGAATCCCCGCCTAGGTTCAGCCGCAGAACGAACGGCCCCCGCCCGGGATGGCAGTCCCGGGCGAGGGCCTCACCACCCAGGAAGAAGGCACTTCCTCATGGCTGACCAGGACCCTAACGCCCCCGTGCGCTTCATGGACCTGCAGGACCCGCGTTATGCCTATATGTTCGGCTTCCTGCAAGCCGACGGCCACTTGGCGCAGGGCGCCGGGCGGAAGGGCAAGCTGACCGCCGAGGTCAACGTGCGGGACATTGAAATCCTGCGCGCGTTCCAACACCTCACGCCCTATTACAGCTCGATCACCCAGCGCACCCGCGCCACCAACTTCTCCGAGTCCCACGCCTCGGCCACGTGGAACCTCTGCGCCCTCGAAGCCAGGAACACCCTCAACGAACTGGGGCTCCCCTACGGACCTAAGTCGAGAGACATCAGGCCGCCCCGCGTGGAGTTCTCCCGGCGCGACTACCTCCGCGGGGTCATCGACGCCGACGGGTCCGTCGGGTACACGAGCACGGGCCTGCCGTTCGTGTCGCTCACCACTGCCAGTACGGCGCTGGGCGCCTACCTGTGCCACTTCGCCAAGAAGATCACCGGGGCCGAGCGGACCATCAGGCGCAACGCGCGTGACGGCATCTACAACATCCTCTACACCAAAGAGGCGGCACTGCAGTTGGCCTCGCACCTGTACTACGGCGGCTGTCTGGGCCTGGAGCGCAAGAAGGCCAAGGTGGACGAAATGAGCCGTTGGGTCCGGCCTGCGGACATGCGGGTCGCTCCGCCCCGGCGTCGCTGGAGTCCGGACGAAGATGCGCTTCTGGTGCGGCTGAACGATCCCGCTGCGGCTGCCCTCGCACTCGAACGGACGGCACAGAGTTGCGCCGTGCGCCTCTGGCGCCTGCGGACCGCCAAGGCCTGAAAGGCGACGTGGAGGGCTCGAACCGATCGATCGGTCCGAGCCCTCCATTCTCCGCATCCGTCCCGGGCGTCAGCCCTTGACGCAGATGACCTGCTTGAGCTTCGCCACCACCTGGACGAGGTCCGTCTGCTGGTCGATGACCTGCTCGATCGACTTGTACGCCCCGGGGATCTCGTCCACGACACCCGAGTCCTTGCGGCACTCGACGCCCTTGGTCTGCTCCGCCAGGTCGCGCGCCGAGAACTTCTTCTTCGCCGCCGTCCGGCTCATCTTCCGGCCCGCGCCGTGCGAGGCCGAGTTGAAGGACTTCTCGTTGCCGAGGCCCTTCACGATGTACGAGCCCGTCCCCATCGAGCCGGGGATGATCCCGTAGTCGCCGCTGCCGGCACGGATCGCGCCCTTGCGGGTGACCAGCAGGTCCATGCCGTCGTACCGCTCCTCCGCCACGTAGTTGTGGTGGCAGCTGATCTCCCGGTCGAAGGAGACCTTCGCCTTCCGGAACTCCTTGCGGAAGACCTCCTTGAAGAGACTCATCATCACGGCACGGTTGAACTTCGCGTACTCCTGCGCCCAGAAGAGGTCGTTGCGGTACGCCTCCATCTCGGGAGTGGCCGCGAGGAAGACCGCCAGGTCCCGGTCGACCAGGTTCTGGTTGTGCGAAAGCCCCCGGGCGACGTTGATGTGGAAGGCGGCGAGCTCGTTGCCGATGTTCCTCGAACCCGAGTGCAGCATGAGCCATACCGAACCGGAACCATCGATACAAACTTCACAGAAGTGATTGCCCTGGCCAAGGCTTCCCATCTGCCGCATCGCGCGATCCCGCCGGAACTTCACCGCGTCCGCGACGTAGTCGAAGCGCTCCCACAGGTCCGCGAAGCCCGCATCGGAGAACCCGTACAGACGCGCCGGGTCCACCGCTTCGCGGTGCATGCCGTTCCCCACCGGGATCGCCTGCTCGATCTTCGAGCGGAGCTTGGAGAGATCACCCGGGAGGTCGTTCGCCGTGAGGGACGTCTTCACCGCGGACATGCCGCAGCCGATGTCCACGCCCACCGCCGCCGGGCAGACCGCGTCCTTCATCGCGATCACCGAACCGACCGTGGCCCCCTTGCCGTAGTGGACGTCCGGCATGACGGCCAGGCCCTTGATCCACGGAAGCGTGGCCACGTTGTGCAGCTGCTGCATCGCGCCGGCTTCGACCGACGCCGGGTCGGTCCACATCCGGATCGGGACCTGAGCCCCCGGTACCTCTACATACGACATAAGGATCAATCCCCTGAAACCAACAGAAAGGTGAGTATCCGCAAAAGCCTCGCTCTTGATCCCAAATACGACAGGGGACCGGCGCCAGCACCAGCGTGTGCGATAGACATTGTGTCCAGCCGCGCCCAAGTAGCGGCAACGCATTTTCCTGACCGACGGGGGGCCCGCCGGTCGAAGGGAGCCAGTGGACGTGCAGCGCAAGGCGGTACGGCGAGTCCTGCCCGGCATCGCGATGCTCACCGCGCTCGCGGCCGGTGCGGCCGCCCTGACCGGGTGCACCGGCGGGAGCGACGGGGCGGGCACCAGCGACGCGAAGGCCGGCGGCAACGCCGCCGCACCCGCCCAGCCGGGCAAGTACCGCAGCCTGCCCGCGCCCTGCAAGGCGGGCGCCGACAGCAAGAAGCTCAAGGCGATGCTGCCCGCATCGGACAGCCTCACCCCCGAACAGCGCGAGCAGCTGTACGCGGGCGTCGCCGACGCCTCGTACGACGGCGACCGGCACGTCGGCTGCCGCTGGAGCGCGCAGGTCCCCGAGGAGACCCGGCTGCTGTCGGTCGGCTTCGAGCGCGTCGTCTCCTACGACCGCGCCGTCGCCAGCGACGACGACAAGGCCAAGCAGGTCTACGTACGCCTGCTGACGGACGCCCACCTGCCCTTCCCCGGCCCGGCCACCACCCCCACCCCCGGCGCGGCCAACCCGGCCTCCCCGGCCGCCTCGACGCCCCCGCCCGCGGGCGGGACCCCGCCGGCCGGGACGCCGGCCGCGGGAACACCGGCCCCGGGCACGAGTCCGTCCCCGCAGCCCGAGCTCGGCTCCCGCGTCCTGGAGGGCCTCGGCACCGAGGCCTTCCTCGACGACAAGCTGAGCCCCGCCGGGGCGACGGCAGCGCAGTCGCGCACCGTTCGGATCGTGTTCCGCACCTCGAATGTCATCGTCAAGGTCGAGTACAGCGTCCAGCCGACCCTGCCCGGAACGGTCCCGTCGAGCGCCGAAACGCAGGACAAGGCACGGCAGTTGGCGCTGGCCCTGGCCGAGCGGTTCAACGAATGAGCGGTGCGCGCCGCGCCCCGGCGTGACGGCGCGCACAGCAGTCGGGCACCCGATCGGGCTACCGTTGACCGGGTCCCGTGTCCGAAGCAGACCCCCGAAGCACTGAAGGAACCATGCACCGATCAGCCTCGCGCCTCACCCGCGTTCTCGCCTGCGCAGCCGTCCCGGTGATCCTCACCGTGGCCGGGTGTTCGTCCGACTCGGGCAAGGAGTCGGCCGCCAAGGGCGACAAGAAGTCCGGTTCGTCCGCTTCTTCGAAGCCCGGTGAGAAGGCGAAGAAGCCGGAGCTGGAGAAGGCGGCCTTCGCCACGCTCCCGGATCCCTGCAAGGCGATCCAGTCGGCGACGATAGACACCCTTGTCCCGGAGGCGAAGGACAAGAACGGTACGGCGACCAAGTCGAACGACCTGGCGAGCCGCGCCAGCTGCTCCTGGAACGGCCTGGACGAGGACGGCCTGAAGGGCTCGCAGTACCGCTGGCTCTCGCTCTCCTTCTTCCGGACCGACTCGCACGCCTCCCTCGGCAGCGCCAACAAGCGGGCCGAGGAGCAGTACGGCAAGCAGGTCGAGGCGGCGAAGGCCACCGAGGGCGCGCAGAACGTGAAGGCCGAGCCCGCGGAGGGCCTGGGCGGCGACCAGGGCACGTCGGTGGCCTACTCGGTGAAGAAGGACGTCGACTTCCTCAACACGACGGTCGTGGCGCGCACCCAGAACGTGGTCATCACGCTCGACTACAACGGTGCGGCCTACGAGGGCGCCGGCGCCCCGGACCATGCCAAGCTGCTGCAGGACGCACTGACCGCGGCGAAGGAGGCGGTGGCGTCGGTCGCCACCGCCAACAAGCCGGCGGAGCAGCCGCAGTCCCCCCAGCCCCAGTAGGAGCACCGGGCCGGCCGGGGGCTCCTGGAGCGTTGACATCCGGTCACCCGTACGCTGTGCCTGCCGCAGCTCCGTAAAGGCGCGGTAAGCGCTCGGTTTGTGCTCGACAAGGGGAGGGGATCGCGGGTGGCCGCGATGCAGCTGACTCGTACGCACCGAATACTCATCGGTGTCGTGGTCGCCGGAGCCGTCGTCATCGCGGGCATCGGCTTCGCGGGTTCGTACGCCGCGGTGCGCGAGCTGGCGGAGAAGAAGGGCTTCGGCAGTTTCTCCCTGGTGTTCCCGATCGGTATCGACGCCGGTATCTGCGTCCTGTTGGCGCTGGACCTGCTGCTGACCTGGCTGCGGATCCCCTTCCCCCTGCTGCGTCAGACGGCGTGGCTGCTGACGGCGGCGACGATCGCGTTCAACGGCGCGGCGTCGTGGCCGGATCCGCTCGGTGTCGGCATGCACGGCGTGATCCCGATCCTGTTCGTGGTGACGGTGGAGGCCGCCCGGCACGCGGTGGGCCGGATCGCGGACATCACGGCGGACCGGCACATGGAGGGTGTGCGCATCACGCGGTGGCTGCTGTCGCCGGTGCCGACGTTCAAGCTGTGGCGGCGGATGAAGCTGTGGGAGCTGCGGTCGTACGAGCAGGCGATCGGCATGGAGCAGGACCGGCTGATCTACCAGGCGCGGCTGCAGGCGCGGTACGGACGTTTCTGGCGGCAGAAGGCGCCGGTGGAGGCGCTGATGCCGCTGAAGCTGGCGCGGATCGGTGTCCCGTTGTCGCAGACGGCTCCGGACGCGCTGGCGGCGACGGGGATCGACCCGGCGGTCCTGCCGCCGCTGGAGCAGCAGCTCGCCGGTACGGCTCGGGCGTTGGAGGCCCCGGTGGCCGGCGCCGTCCCGGAGGGGTACGAGGCCGGGGCGCCGGACCGGGCCCAGCAGGCCGAGGCGCACGCCCTGGCCCAGGCCGAGCAGGTGGCGCCGGCGGCGGTCGCCCATGTCCCGCCCGCGTTCGCCGTGGACCCGACGGCGATGCCCGCGGCCCACAACAGCGCCTGGTTCGCCGCGCCGAAGGCCCCGCAGGCCGTGTACGAGGGCGGCTACAACCCGCAGTACGTCGAGGGTCTGGAGCCGACCCCGGTCCTGCCTCCGATGGGCCCGGACGATCAGCAGGCGGAGCAGCTGCCGATCCCGGAGCCGCGCCACGAGGCGGTGCCGGACGAGCGCCCGCTGGAGCAGCAGCCGGGGGCCGAGGCCGCGGACGAGGTCGAGTTCGCCCAGATCGCCTACAAGGTGTTCTGCGCGCTGGCGGAGGAGACGCAGGACTACCCGACCGCCGAGGCGCTCGACATCACGCTGGCGGACCGCTACGGCGTGACGCATCCGCGCAGTGGTTCGCTGCTGCGCCGGATGATCCCGTCGTTCCGTCAGCAGCACCGCAAGGAGCGCGAGGCCGAGCCCGCGTAGCGGGCAGGCACGTACCTGTATGCGGAAGGGCCCGCACCCCTGAGGGTGCGGGCCCTTGCGCTCGCCCGGGCACGGCCCGCGGCGGGGGCCGTCAGGCCGCGAGCAGCTTGCGCACGCGGTCCGCGCCCACGGCCAGCAGCAGCGTGGGCAGGCGCGGGCCGGTCTCGCGGGTGACGAGGAGCCGGTAGAGCAGTGCGAAGAAGGTGCGCTGGGCGACCTTCAGCTCGGGGGTGGGCTTGGCGTCGGGCTCCAGCCCGGCCATGACCTTGGGGACGCCGTAGACGAGGGTGGTCAGTCCGTCGAGCGACCAGTGGGAGTCCAGGCCGTCCAGGAGCAGGCGCAGGGACTCGCGGCCCTCGTCGTCCAGGGAGGACAGGAGCTCGGTGTCGGGGTCCTCGCGCACGAGGGTGCGCTGGTCGGCGGGGACCTGGGTGGTGATCCAGTTCTCGGCGCGGTCCAGGCGCGGCCGTACCTCGTCGAGGGAGGTGAGCGGCTGCGACGGGTCGAGGTCGGCCAGGATGCGCAGGGTCTGCTCGTCGTGTCCGGCGGTGATGTCGACGACCGAGGCGAGGGTGCGGTACGGCAGCGGGCGCGGGGTGCGGGGCAGCTCGTGGGAGGCGACCCGTACGGCGCGGCTGTGCGCGGCCGCGTCGGCGGGCAGCACGGTGCCGTCCGCCACCTTGGCCTCCAGCTTGTCCCACTCGTCGTAGAGGCGCTGGATCTCCTGGTCGAAGGCGATCTTGAAGGACTGGTTGGGCTTGCGGCGGGCGTACAGCCAGCGCAGGAGCTGCGGCTCCATGATCTTCAGCGCGTCGCCGGGGGTGGGGACGCCGCCCTTGCTGGAGGACATCTTGGCCATGCCGCTGATGCCGACGAAGGCGTACATCGGACCGATGGGCTGTTCGCCGCCGAAGATGTGGACGATCTGGCCGCCGACCTGGAAGGAGGAGCCGGGCGAGGAGTGGTCGACGCCGGAGGGCTCGAAGACGACGCCCTCGTAGGCCCAGCGCATGGGCCAGTCCACCTTCCAGACGAGCTTGCCGCGGTTGAACTCGCTGAGCTTGACCGTCTCGGTGAACTCGTCCTCGGTGCAGACGTAGGTCATCTCGGTGGTCTCGTCGTCGTACGAGGTGACCTTGGTGAAGTCCTTGCCGCACCGGCCGCAGTACGGCTTGTAGGGGAAGTAGCCCCCCTCGCCGGCGCTGCCGTCGTCCTCGGCTGCTGCGCCGGAGCCCTCGGCGGCCTCCAGCTCGGCCTCGTCGACCTGCTTCTGCTGGGGCTTCTTGCCGCCCGGCTTGGCCTTGGTGCGGTACTGGGCGAGTACGGCGTCGATGTCGCCGCGGTGCTTCATGGCGTGCAGGATCTGCTCGCGGTAGACCCCGGTGGTGTACTGCTCGGTCTGGCTGATCGGGTCGTACTCGACGCCGAGGTCGGCCAGCGCCTCGACCATGGCGGCCTTGAAGTGCTCGGCCCAGTTGGGGTGGGCGGAGCCCTCGGGGGCGGGGACGGCGGTCAGCGGGCGGCCGATGTGCTGGGCGTGGGACTCCTCGGTGACACCGGGGATGCCCTTGGGGACCTTGCGGTAGCGGTCGTAGTCGTCCCAGGAGATGACGTGGCGGACCTCGTGGCCGCGGCGGCGGATCTCGTCGGCGACCAGGTGCGGGGTCATGACCTCGCGGAGGTTGCCCAGGTGGATCGGGCCGGAGGGGGAGAGACCGGACGCGACGACGACCGCTTTGCCCGGGGCTCGGCGCTCCGCCTCGGCGATGACCTCGTCCGCGAAACGGGAGACCCAGTCGGTCTCGGTGCTGCTCTGCGCGCTCTGAGCCACGACACGTCCTTCTACTCGAATGCTGGCTTCGGCCATTCTCCCAGACGGAACAGGCCGCTCCGCGGTTGCTCGGCGCGGTGGATATCCCGGGAATCCGGTGGCCGCCGCGTGGGATACTCGGCTCTTGTCGGAACAACCAAGTGCATCCACCGGCACGACCTCACAGGAACGGCAGCTCATGGCCTCGGTCCCTTCGCTCGCTTCGTCCGTCAACCAGCGCGTCGCCGACGCCCTCGCCTCCGCCCTGCCGGAGGCCGGTGGCGCCGACCCGCTGCTGCGACGAAGCGACCGGGCCGACTTCCAGGCCAACGGCATCCTGGCGCTCGCGAAGAAGGCGAAGGCCAACCCGCGCGAGCTGGCCGCGACCGTGGTCCAGGGCATCCCGACCGGTGGGCTGATCAAGGAGATCGAGGTCTCGGGCCCCGGCTTCCTGAACATCAGCGTCGCCGACGAGGCGATCATCTCGACGCTGGCGGCCCGCGCGGCGGACGACCGGCTCGGCGTGCCGCTGAACGCGGCGGCCGGCACGACGGTGATCGACTACGCCCAGCCGAACGTCGCCAAGGAGATGCACGTCGGCCACCTGCGGTCCGCGGTGATCGGCGCGGCGATGGTGGAGATCCTGGAGTTCACGGGCGAGAAGGTGGTGCGGCGCCACCACATCGGCGACTGGGGCACCCAGTTCGGCATGCTGATCCAGTACCTGCTGGAGCACCCGCACGAGCTGGACCACAAGCGCGGCGACGGTGACGAGCAGGCCTCCGGCGAGGAGGCCATGTCCAACCTCAACCGCCTCTACAAGGCGTCGCGCGCCCTGTTCGACTCCGACGAGGAGTTCAAGGGCCGGGCCCGGGCCCGGGTGGTGGACCTGCAGGCGGGCGAGCCGGAGACGCTGGCGCTGTGGCAGCGGTTCGTGGACGAGTCGAAGATCTACTTCTACTCCGTCTTCGACAAGCTGGACATGGACATCCAGGACCCGGACGTGGTCGGCGAGTCCGGGTACAACGACATGCTGGTCGAGACGTGCAAGCTGCTGGAGGAGTCGGGCGTCGCTGTCCGCTCCAACGGCGCGCTGTGCGTGTTCTTCGAGGACGTCAAGGGCCCGGACGGCAACCCGACACCGCTGATCGTGCAGAAGTCGGACGGCGGCTTCGGCTACGCCGCCACGGACCTGTCGGCGATCCGCGACCGCGTGACGAACCTCGGGGCGACCGAGCTGATCTACGTGGTGGATGCGCGGCAGTCGCTGCACTTCAAGATGGTCTTCGAGACGGCGCGCCGGGCGGGCTGGCTGAACGACGAGGTCAAGGCCGTGCAGCTGGCGTTCGGCACGGTCCTCGGCAAGGACGGCAAGCCGTTCAAGACCCGTGAGGGCGAGACGGTCCGGCTGGTGGACCTGCTCGACGAGGCGATCGAGCGCGCCTCGGCGGTGGTCCGCGAGAAGGCCCAGGACCTGACGGAGGCGGAGATCGCCGAGCGGGGTGCCCAGGTGGGCATCGGCGCGGTGAAGTACGCCGACCTGTCGACGTCCGCCGCCCGGGACTACAAGTTCGACCTGGACCAGATGGTGTCGCTGAACGGCGACACGTCCGTGTACCTGCAGTACGCGTACGCGCGTATCCAGTCGATCCTGCGCAAGGCGGGCGACGCGCGGCCGGTCGCCCACCCGGAGGTGGCGCTGGCCCCGACCGAGCGGGCGCTGGGCCTGCACCTGGACGCCTTCGGCGAGCTGATCGCCGAGGCGGCCGCGGAGCACGCACCGCACAAGCTGGCGGCGTACCTGTACCAGCTGGCGTCGCTGTACACGTCGTTCTACTCGGAGTGCCCGGTCCTGAAGGCGGACACGCCGGAGCAGGTGGAGAACCGCCTGTTCCTGTGCGAGCTGACCGCCCGCACCCTCTCGAAGGGCATGTCCCTGCTGGGCATCCGCACCCCCGAGAAGCTCTGACCGGTACGACGGAGCTGCCCCCGGCCTTCGGGCCGGGGGCAGCTCCGTTTCAGCCGCGGATGCGCCGTACCGGCTGGCCCGTGACCTTGGCGATCGTCTCGACGTCGGCGTCCTGGTGCAGGACCGTCAGCCCGTGCTGCCGCGCGACGACGGCCACGAGCAGGTCCGCGGGGCTCGCGCACCGGTGCGCACCAGGGCCCCAGCCGTCACCCGAACGGGTCGATTCGGGCGGTAGGGCCCGGGTAGGGGACGGCGCGTCCTTCCCCATCCCTCAGCGGAGGCATCCGTGCCCGACATGAACGGCCCCTACAAGCCCGGCACCCCGTGCTGGATCGACCTGATCACCTCCGACCAGCAGGCGGCCCTCGACTTCTACTGCGGCCTCTTCGGCTGGCAGGGCGAGATCGGTCCGGCCGAGCAGGGCGGCTACTCCGTCTGCCTGCTCAAGGGCAAGCCCGTCGCCGGCATCATGAGGGCGATGAACCCGGACGGGACGGTGCCCGACCCGGTGCCGCCGACCGCCTGGACCACGTACCTGGCCACCGACTCCCTCGACTCCACCCTCAAGTCCGTCACCGACGCCGGCGGCTCGGTGATGATGGGCCCGATCGACGTTATGGACCTCGGCCGGATGGCCGTGATCACCGACCCCACCGGTGCGGCCGTCGGCCTCTGGCAGGCCGGCACCTTCGACGGCGCGGGCATCGTCAACGAGCACGGCGCCCTGATCTGGAACGAGCTGAGCACCGGCGACATCCCCGCCGCGGCGGCGTTCTACACCGCTGTCCTCCCCGTCACCACGGCGAAGTCGCAGATGCCGGACGCCGGGGACTACACCGAGTTCAAGGTCGGTGACCGGGCCGTCGGCGGGATGATGGACCTCGCCAAGCTGCCGGCCGGGGTGCCGCCGCACTGGATGCCGTACTTCCACGTCGAGGACGTCGACGAGATCCAGGCCGCCGCGGTGCGCGCCGGGGGCAGCGTCATGGCCCCGGCCTTCGACATGGCGGCGGGCCGCATGGCCGTGCTCGCCGACCCCCAGGGCGGCGTCTTCTCGGTGATCAGGGCGACCGCGCCGGAGCAGCCCGCCTGACGGTGGGACGCCCCGCCCTTCCGCCTGCGCGAGCGGGCGGAAGGCACGGCGGCGGCTCACGGCGCCGGTGACCGCCCTGTCGCCGACCGCCCTGCCGCCGACCGCCCTGCCACCAGCTCGGCCAGGCCGTCCAGGATGCGGTCCAGGCCGAAGCGGAACTGGAAGTCCGGCTCGTCCGAGCCCGTGAAGGCGTCCGACTCCAGCAGCCGCGTCACGGCCGGGTGGGTGTCCGGGCCGGTCATCAGCCGCAGCGTTCGCAGGTACTGGTCCATGACCCGGTCCGGTGAGACGCCCGACTTCACGATGGCGTCCGTCATGTCGGCCGCCATCGTGGCCTCGTTGCGCACCAGGCCGCCGATGAGGATGATCGTCGAGATCTTCTCGCCCTCCTGCAGCCCGGTGTCCGCCAGCGCCGCCAGCCCGCGCTCCATCCAGGCCAGCTGGTGGGGGCTGACCGGGGCTCCGGTGATGGGGATGCGCAGGATCCAGGGGTTGGCCATGAGCACCGCCCGCTGGGCGAAGGCCCATTCGGTGACCAGCTCGCGCCAGCCCCACTCCCGCGCCTCGGGCGGCAGCGGCGGCGGGGCGCCGACGCCCGCGTCCGACATCAGGATGTGGAGCTCTTCCTTCGCCGTGACGTACCGGTAGAGGGACATCGTCGATACGCCCAGCTCCTTGGCCACCCGGCCCATGGAAACGGCGTCCATGCCCTCACCGGCGGCCAGGGCCACGGCCGCCTCCACGATGCGCGACAGCGTGAGCGTGGGGCGCGGCCCCTTGCCGGGTCGTTCGCGGAGCCCCCAGGCCCTTTCCAGGCTGGCCGGGAGCCCGGTGCCGGTGCCCTGGCCGTCCTCGCCCTCGCTCTTGCCCTCGCCCTTGTCCGCCATGACCGCCCACTCCTCGATTGACCCCCATCCTAGTTCTGTGTATTACTTACACAGAAGAGCGTAAGGCATACGCAGAAGACGGGGAAGGGAGCACCACCCCTCATGACCACGCACGCCTCCGCACACCCCATGGGCACCCCCGGCGCCCCCCGCACCACCGGCACCCGCGCCACCGCCCTCCGGCCGGGCGCGCAGGCCACCCTCGGGATCCACGCCACCGGCCTGACCAAGTCCTACGGCGACGTCCGCGTCCTCGACGGCATCGACCTCGCCGTCCCCCGCGGCAGCGTCCTCGCGCTCCTCGGCCCCAACGGCGCCGGGAAGACCACCACCGTGCGGATCCTCGCCACCCTCACCACGCCCGACGCGGGCACCGCCCGCGTCGCCGGCCACCACACCGTCACCGAACGGACCGCCGTCCGCGAACGCATCAGCCTCACCGGCCAGTTCGCCGCCGTCGACGACCTCCAGACCGGCGCCGAGACCCTGCGCATGATGGGCCGCCTCTGCGGGCTCACCCGCCGCGCCGCGCGCACCCGCGCCGACGAACTCCTCGCCCGCTTCGGCCTCACCGACGCCGCCGCGCGCACGGCCAGGACGTACTCCGGCGGCATGCGCCGCCGCCTCGACCTCGCCGCGAGCCTCGTCTCCCGTCCCGAGGTGATCTTCCTCGACGAGCCCACCACCGGCCTCGACCCGCGCAGCCGCCGCGACCTGTGGGAACTCGTACGGGAACTGCGCTGCGACGGCACCACCGTCCTGCTGACCACCCAGTACCTGGAGGAGGCCGACCGCCTCGCCGACCGCGTCGCCGTCCTCGCCGACGGACGGATCGCCGCCGAGGGGACGCCCGCCGAACTCAAGGCGCGCGTCGCCGGCCACCGGCTGGACCTCACCCTCACCACACAGGCCGCCTACGACGCCCTGGCCCCGCGCGCCGTCCACCTCGCCCCGGACGAACTCACCCTCGGCGTCGCCACCGACGGCAGCGCCGCCCACGTCCGCGCCCTGCTCGACGAACTCGACCCCGACCGCACCGCCGTGGACCGCTTCGCCGTCCGCAGCGCCACCCTCGACGACGTGTTCCTCACCCTGACGGGAGCCGACCGATGACCGCCGCCACCCCCGTGAGCGCCCTCGCCCTCGCCGGCCGCAGCCTGCGCATCAGCCGCCGGCAGCCCGACGCGCTGATCACCGCCCTGATGCTGCCCGTGGTCCTGATGCTGATCTTCGTCTACTTCTTCGGCGGGGCCATCGACACCGGAACCGCGTACGTGACGTACGTGGTCCCCGGCGCCATGCTGCTCTGCGCCGGCTTCGGCGCGGCGAGCACCGCCGTCAGCGTCGCCGACGACATGCGCAACGGCGTCATCGACCGCTTCCGCACCCTCGACATCGGCGGCGTACCCGTCCTCGCCGGACACGTCGCCGCGTCCGTCGTGCGCAACCTGCTCTCCACCACCCTGGTCCTCGCCGTCGCCCTCGCCATCGGCTTCCGGCCCCAGGCCGGCCCGGCCGCCCTCCTCGCCGCCGCGGGCCTGCTGCTGGCGTACATCACGGCGATCTCGTGGCTGGCCGCCGCACTGGGGCTGCTCGCCAGGACGCCGGAGGCGGCGGGCGGCTTCACCTTCCTGATGATGTTCCTGCCCTACCCGTCCAGCGCCTTCGTCCCCATCGAGACCATGCCCGGCTGGCTGCACGGCTTCGCCGAGCACCAGCCGCTGACGCCCGTGATCGAATCGCTGCGCGCGCTGCTCCTCGCCCAGCCCGCGGGGAGCGCCCCCTGGACGGCGCTGGCCTGGTGCGCCGGCATCACCGGCACGGCCGTGGCCCTGGCCGGCGTCCTGTTCCGCAGCAGGACCCGCTGAGCGGCCCCGCACGAGCCCCTCAGCGGGCCGGTGGTCCGCCCGCCGCTCAGCGGTTGAGCGGGTAGGAATGACGGCCCGTCGCCTCGTCGATCTCCGAGTGGGCCTTCTGCAACATCTGCTGCGCGAGATCCATGAGCGCACGAGCGCCCGCGATCTCTTCCCCGACCCTCATCTGCTGCGGGTCGGAGGGGTGACGCAGGGCATAACCCCGCGCCCTGATCTCGGAGCCGTCCCCGAGCCGTACCAGGGCCGCCGCACTGGTGCGGTGGCCCTCCTCGGTGAACTCCAGCTCCACATGCCACCCGACGAGCGTGGCCATGGTGCATCACCTCCAGGGGTCACCCGTTCCCTCCAGAGTGCGCCCACGCCCCGACGGACGCGACCGGAAGCCCCACCCCCGGGGCGGACGCGCCGCTCAACCGCCGACCAGGCCCGCCGCCACCGACTGGAACCACGCCCCGTACGAGAACGGCTCGGGCGGGTTGACCTCCATGCCGAGCTCCGCCGCGGCCAGGGCGTAGTCCCCCTCGTCCATCGGGAGGGCGATCAGCTCGTGGAGCTCACCGACGAGACGGGCGACGAGCTGCGGGTCGGTGGTGGCGGCGTAGTCCGCGACCGCCGCTGCGTGGCGACGAATCCGTACGGGCTGTCCGGCTCACGACGCAGGACGACGCGGGCGGCGCGGACGTCGACGGGCCCCTGTCCGGCGAGGAGCATCGCCTCCAACTGCACCCGGCCGACGGGCTCCTCCCGGGATGCCCAGGCGGCCTCGGTGGTCACCGTGCCCGCGTTCCCTGGGCGAGCCAGCGGTGGATGACCTGCTCATTGGCGGTCACCCACCTGCTGGGTGGCCCACTGCGCGGTCTCCCGGCCGGGTAGGTGGCGGATCGGGTCAGCATCGGATCATTGTCTCAATTCGCGTTGAACGACCAGAAGACGCCGACCTCGTCGGCGGACACCGCGATGAGGCCGAGATCCATCATGTAGTCGGTGAAGGGGCGGCCGCCTTGGAGATCCTGGGCCAGGAAGTCGGGTGCGTCACAGCCCCGGGCGAGGTCGGAGGAGGTCCAGAACGCCGCCTCGGGACCGAACCGGTCGAGTACGGTCCGGGCGTCCGCGAGCACCGCGTCCCGGTCCTCCCGGGACCGGACCGGGGAGCCCTCGAAGAACCACTCCTGCGCGAGCGAGGCGAGCAGCTCGACGGCGGCGCCGGCCGTGATCGGCCGGAGCCCGGCCCGCGGGTCCTCCGCGGACGTCGAACGGAACGGGTACGAGGGGAAGCCGGCCTCCCGCCCCTCCTCGAACCTCTCCGGATCCAGGGCGGACCAGCCCCGTGGATCGGCGACCGACCGTTCCATGACGGCGCGGACGTCCGCGGCCCAGTCCTCGTGCGACCGGGGGCCGCTCCTGGCGAAGACGAACACGTCCTCCAGGAGCCGCAGCAGCGCCGCTTCCCAGGTGGCGGCGTCGGTGGATTGCGTTGGCATGGATGGATTTTCCCAGGGCTTCAGATGTCGCCGAATGCCCAGAACAGCCCGACCTCGGTGTCGGAGACCACTACCAGGCCGCAGTCCTCACCGTAGAAGGTCATAGGCGTCCAGCCCATGGGTTTAGCGACCGGTTCGACGTCTCCTACGGCATGGCCTTCCCCGTGTTCGGGTCCGGCCTGGCCGCGGTCCTGGTCCTGCTGCTCGCCGCATGGGCGCTGCCCTGGCGGCGGCGCCACGCCGCCGCCAGGGTGTGGCTGGCCGTCATCGCCCCGGCGGCGGTCGTCCTCGACTTCGTCGTCTTCAACGGCCTCGTCGACTGGCCGTAGAGCGGGTCAGGCGTTGCGCAGCCAGCCCGCGACCTCGGTGGCCCAGTAGGTCAGGATCGTGTCCGCGCCCGCGCGCTTGATGCCCAGCAGGGTCTCCAGGATGGCCCGGTCCCGCTCGATCCAGCCCTTCTCCGCGGCCGCCTCGATCATCGCGAACTCGCCGCTGATCTGGTACGCCGCCACCGGTACGTCCACGGCCTCCGCGACCCGGTACAGGATGTCGAGGTACGGGCCGGCCGGCTTGACCATCACCATGTCGGCGCCCTCCTCCAGGTCGAGGGCCAGCTCCCGCAGGGACTCGCGGGCGTTCGCCGGGTCCTGCTGGTACGTCTTGCGGTCGCCCTGGAGGGAGGAGGCGACGGCCTCGCGGAAGGGACCGTAGAAGGCGGAGGAGTACTTCGCCGTGTAGGCGAGGATCGAGACGTCCTCGTGCCCGGTCTCGTCGAGGGCGTCGCGGATGACGCCGACCTGGCCGTCCATCATGCCGCTGGGGCCCACGACGTGGACGCCCGCGTCGGCCTGGACCTGCGCCATCTCGGCGTACCGCTCCAGCGTCGCGTCGTTGTCGACGCGCCCGTTCTCGTCGAGGACGCCGCAGTGTCCGTGGTCGGTGTACTCGTCCAGGCACAGGTCCGACATGATCACCAGGTCGTCCCCGACCTCGGCCTTCACGTCCCGGATCGCGACCTGCAGGATGCCGTCGGGCTCGGTGCCCGCCGTGCCGAGCGCGTCCTTGTTCTCGTCCGCCGGCACCCCGAAGAGCATGATTCCCGCAACGCCCGCCTCGACCGCCTCCACGGCCGCCTTCCGCAGCGTGTCGCGGGTGTGCTGGACCACGCCCGGCATGGCGGAGATGGGAAGGGGCTCGCTGATGCCCTCGCGTACGAAGGCCGGGAGGATCAGGTCCGAGGGGTGCAGCCGGTTCTCCGCGACCATCCGCCGCATCGCCGGGGTGGTCCGCAGCCGGCGGGGCCGCGAACCGGGGAAGGATCCGTACGCGCTCATCTTCAGTCGCCTCTTCGAGCTTCGACAGCAGTCGCCCCAAGCCTAGAGCCCGTGCGCGGAGCCGCCCGCCGCGCCCGGTCCGAGGCCGAATTCGCACCACACCACCTTGCCCGGCACCCGTGCCAGGGTCCCCCACCGGTCCGCGACCGCCGCCACCAGCAGCAACCCGCGACCGCCCTCGGCGCCAGGGTCCCGGCGCCCGACGCGGGGCCGGCCGCCGCCGCTGTCGGCCACCTCGACGCGGACCATGCCGTCGAAGAGCAGCATCCGCAGCCGGTAGCCCCGGCCGGGCGGGACCCCGTGCAGCAGGGCGTTGGTCGCCAGCTCGCTCACGCAGAGCAACACGTCGTCTCGGCGGCATGTAACACCCCACGCGTAAAGTGTTTCTGCCGCGAACTCCCTGGCGGGGCGGACGGTTTGGCGGCTGCGGGGATAGAACCGCTCACGCAGCAGGGCCGGATGGATTTCCACGTTCACGGGGTGATCGTCGCGTTGCGTGACTAGCGTGGGCGAGACGAGCGACCCGTACTCCTTGAGGAGTACGGGTTGGTACGGGTATCTCGTATGCGCACGGGGGGAGTTCACAGGCATGCCACCACGCAAGAGGCCACGGCCCAACGAGACGGCGATGAAGATGGTCGGCGCACTGGTCGCCGCGGCCCGCACCGCCAAGGGAATGACCCAGCGCGCCCTCGCCGAGGCGCTGCACGTCGACGTCGAGACCGTCGCCTCGATCGAGCAGGGCAGGCGCGTCCTGATGCCCAACGTGGCCGAGAAGATGGATCGCGTCCTCGGTCTGCCCGACCTGCTGGGGGTCGCGGCGAACCGCCTCCCGGAGGTGGACATGGTTCCGGCCCGGGCGGAGGAGTACATGGCGCGCGAGGCGGAGGCCCTCGCCCTGTCCTGGTACGACACCCTCACCGTGCCGGGCCTGCTCCAGACGGAGGCCTACGCCCGTGCGGTGCTCGGCTGCCGCGTCCCCTTCGTCGGCGAGGAGAAGATAGAGCGGCAGACGGCCCACCGCATCCAGCGTCAGAAGATCCTCACCCGCCCGGTCCCCCCGACCCTCAGCTTCATCGTCTGGGAGGCGGCCCTGCGGGACCGCATCGGCGGCACGGAGGTCTACCGCGAGCAGCTGCACCACCTGCGCGCCTGCGCGGACCGGCCGACCGTCTCCCTCCAGGTGCTCCCCCTGGGCATCACCGCACACGCGGGCCTCGACGGCCCCTTCATCCTGCTGGAAACCCCCGAGTTCCAGCACCTCGCCTACTCCGAAACCCAGCGCGGCAGCTTCCTCGTCAGGGACCCGAACGAGGTCAGCATCCTCTCCCAGAAGTATGCGATGCTGCGGTCACAGGCCCTCAACGTCACCGAGACAAGGGGCCTGTTGGACCGGTTGCTAGGAGAGTCATGAGCACCCCACTGAAGTGGTTCAAGTCCAGCTACAGCGGCAGCGAGGGCGGCCAGTGCCTGGAAGTGGCCTACGACTGGCAGAAGTCCTCCTACAGCGGCAGCGAAGGCGGCGCCTGCGTCGAGGTCGCCACCTGCTCCTGCGCCGACACCGTCCACGTCCGGGACTCCAAGGTCGCCGGCGGGCCCGTCCTCGCCCTCGCCCCCGCCGCCTGGGCCGGGCTCACGGGCTGGGTGCGTTCCTGAGCTTCCAGCGCCACAGGCCGTCCGTCCGGTGGTCGTGCTCGTACTCCGGGCGGTCCAGTCGGCCCACGCGCGCGTACGCCTCCACCGTGCGCGGGTCGTCGCGCAGGGCCAGGCCGTAGGCGGCGCTGAGCCGGATGTCCTGGTCCTCGGCGTCGAGGAGGCGCACCAGTGCCTCGGTGGTCTCCGGTGAACGGTCCGCGCCCCCGGCGATGCCGTGGGCAGCGCGGCGCGCCACGTGCGGGTCGGCGTCGGCGAGGAGGGCCAGGAGCAGCGGGCGGTCCTCCGCCGGCAGCGCCTCCCCGGCCAGGGCCTCGGCGGCAGCCACCCGTACGTCGGCGTCGGGGTCCCGGCACAGGGCGCGTACGGCTTCGGCCGCCCTCGGGGTCAGGGGCCGGTCGAACAGGCCCGGCACCTCGCGGCGGACGCGGGCGTCGGCGTGCCCCGCGTGACGCAGGCCGACGGCCTCGGCTTCCGCTTCGGGGAAGCCCTCGTCCACCAGCGCCCGCAGCAGGCGGGCCAGGACGACTGCGTCGTCCTCCACGTCCACCCAGGTGCCCAGCAGCTTCAGGCGTTCGCGGTCGTACCAGCCGACGTGCTGGGTGGAAGCGCCCGTCAGCGCGTGCATGACGAGCACGTCGATGACGAAGAGGCGGGGCAGCGGGTCGGGGTGCCGGTGGAAGGCCACCACCTCGGCCCAGGTCTCGGCGCTCCGCCGCTGCGAGAGGATCCACTCGGACGCCCACCGGTCGGCGTGCTCGGGGTCGCCGTGCCGTACCGCGCGGGCCACCAGTTCCGCGGGCGGTGTGAGGATCCGGAAGGCCCATTCCAGGCCAGTCAGGATCCCGCCGTGGCCGTCGCGGACGCGCCGCCCGCCCAGGGTGTACTCCGTGAGGGTGCTGTACTCGCCCTCACGGACGGCCTGCGCACGCACCCGGTCCGGGTCCGCCGTCAGGTGGCGCAGCCGGGCCGCCGGTCCCTCCTCGTACCAGCCGCGGGCTGCCGCCAGCAGTTCCTCGCGCCGCTCCGGGGCGAGCCGTAGCCGTGGCTCGCTGCCCAAGGTGGCCTCGAACACCGCCGGGGAGCCCCCCTCGATCGCCCGCAGGAGCGGGGTCGTGCCGTCGGGCAGCTCCCGGTCGGGGTTGGCGCCCGCCTCCACCAGGGCCTCGGCGACCTCGTGCGCGAAGGCCGCCACCGCCGTGCACAGCACCGGCAGGCCGTCCTCGTCGGTCGCGTCGGGGTTGCTCCCTGACTCCAACAGGGCGTGGACCTCTCCGAGGTCCCCCGCCCGTACCGCCGCCGCCAGGCGTGCGTCCCGGTCCGTCATCCGCTCACCCGTGTCCCGTTCGTCCGGCGGTGATCCTTTCCGGGCCGGGGCCCGGCGCACAAGGGGATTACGGACGCGAGGGGCCCGGGTGCCTGTGCACCCGGGCCCCTCACCCGTACCGTCGGCCGTGTCCGGCCGCCTAAGCCGCTCACGTCGTGCGACGCCGGCGCGCACCCGGCCGGCGCTCGCTCGGGCGGAACACCGTCTCGCCGGCCGCCTTGGCCGCCTCGCGGCGCGCCGCGCCGTACTCGGCGAGGGCCTCGGCCAGCTTCGACACCGACGGCTCCGGGGAGAGGACGTCGACCCGCAGGCCGTGTTCCTCCGCGGTCTTGGCCGTCGCCGGGCCGATACAGGCGATCACCGTCACGTTGTGCGGCTTGCCCGCGATGCCGACCAGGTTGCGGACGGTCGAGGACGACGTGAAGAGCACGGCGTCGAAGCCGCCGCCCTTGATCGCCTCACGCGTGTCCGCCGGCGGCGGCGACGCCCGCACGGTCCGGTAGGCGGTGACGTCGTCGACCTCCCACCCGAGCTCGATCAGCCCGGCCACCAGCGTCTCCGTGGCGATGTCCGCCCGCGGCAGGAAGACGCGGTCGATCGGGTCGAAGACCGGGTCGTACGGCGGCCAGTCCTCCAGCAGCCCGGCCGCGGACTGCTCACCGCTCGGGACGAGGTCCGGCTTGACGCCGAACTCCACCAGCGCGGCCGCGGTCTGCTCGCCGACCGCCGCGACCTTGATGCCCGCGAAGGCGCGCGCGTCGAGCCCGTACTCCTCGAACTTCTCGCGGACGGCCTTGACGGCGTTGACCGAGGTGAAGGCGATCCACTCGTAGCGGCCCGTCACCAGGCCCTTGACCGCGCGCTCCATCTGCTGCGGGGTGCGCGGCGGCTCCACGGCGATGGTCGGCACCTCGTGGGGCACCGCGCCGTACGAGCGCAGCTGGTCGGAGAGGGAAGCGGCCTGCTCCTTCGTCCGCGGGACGAGGACGCGCCAGCCGAACAACGGCTTCGACTCGAACCAGGACAGGTCCTCGCGGCGCGCGGCGGCGCCGTGTTCGCCGACCACGCATATGACGGGGCGGGCGCCCTCGGGCGAGGGCAGTACCTTGCCCTGCTTGAACACCTGGGTGATCGTGCCCAGGGTCGCGGACCAGGTCCGCTGACGCGTCGTGGTGCCGGAGACGGTCACGGTGAGCGGGGTGTCGGGCTTGCGCCCGGCGCCCACCAGCTCGGCCGCGGCCGCGGAGACGGTCTCCAGGGTCGCGGAGACGACGAGGATGCCGTCGCTGGCGCCGACCTCGCTCCAGCAGCGCGCCGACGCGGTCCTGGCGTCCACGAACCGCACGTCCGCACCCTGCTTGTCACGCAGCGGGACACCGGCGTACGCGGGCACGCCGACGGCGGTCGCGACGCCGGGCACCACCTCGAAGGGGATCCCCTCGGTCGCGCACGCGAGCATCTCCTCGGCGGCGTTGCCGTCGAGTCCGGGGTCGCCCGTCACGGCACGCACGACCCGCCTGCCGGAGCGTGCGGCCTCCATGACAAGATTGGCCGCGTCCCGGATCACCGGGACCCCGGCGGCCGCTGACACTTCGTCAGCTACCGTCAGCTGCGGCGTGTCGACACCCGCCCGTGCATGCGTCCGTACGACTTCGAGCACCTCGGGCTCCGCGATCAGTACGTCCGCGGCGGCGAGCGCCTCGACGGCGCGCAGCGTCAGCAGACCCGGGTCGCCCGGGCCTGCGCCGAGGAAGGTGACGCGTCCGTGGGCGGCGACGGCCGGAAGAGCGGAGGTGGTCGGAATTGAGGGGTTCAAAGCGATCGCTCCCCCATCAGACCGGCCGCGCCCTTGGCCAGCATCTCGTCCGCGAGTTCGCGGCCGAGCGCCATGGCCTCGTCGTACGACTGGGGCACGGGACCGGTGGTGGACAGCTGCACCAGCGTCGCGCCGTCGAGGGTTCCGACGACGCCGCGCAGGCGCATTTCATTGACATTCCGTCCGTCGGCCAGCAGGTCGGCGAACGCGCCCACGGGTGCGCTGCAGCCGGCCTCCAGGGCGGCGAGCAGAGAACGCTCCGCGGTCACGGCGGCCCGGGTGTGCGGGTCGTCGAGCCGGCCGAGCGCGGCGATGAGGTCCGTGGAGGACGCGGGGCACTCCACGGCCAGGGCTCCCTGGCCGGGGGCGGGGAGGATGCTGTCGACGGACAGCAGGTCGGTGGCCTCGTCACCGCGGCCGATCCGGTTCAGGCCGGCGGCGGCGAGGACGACGGCGTCGAGTTCGCCGTCGTGGACGAACCCGATGCGGGTGTCGACGTTGCCGCGGATCGGGACGGTCTCGATCCGCTTGCCGAGCGAGCGCGCCAGGTGGTTCAGCTGGGCGGTGCGGCGCGGCGAGCCGGTGCCGATGCGGGCGCCGTCGGGCAGCTCCTCGAAGGTCAGGCCGTCGCGGGCGACGAGCGCGTCGCGGGCGTCCTCGCGCCGGGGCATGGCCGCGATGACGAGGTCGTCGGGCTGCGTGGTCGGCAGGTCCTTCAGGGAGTGCACGGCGAAGTCGACCTCGCCGCGCAGCAGCGCGTCGCGCAGGGCGGTGACGAAGACGCCGGTGCCGCCGATCTGGGCGAGGTGCTCGCGCGAGACGTCGCCGTACGTCGTGATCTCCACGAGCTCGACGGGCCGGCCGGTGATCGCCCGGACCGCGTCGGCGACGTGCCCCGACTGGGACATGGCCAGCTTGCTCCGCCGCGTACCGAGCCGCAGCGGCTGGTCGGGACGTGTGTTCATGATGCCCGTCCTGGGTCGTCGTCGTTCTTCGGATCGGCCGCGTCCGCCCGGCTGACGGAAGCAACCGTCCGAGGGTCGAGGTCGAAGAGTTCGCGCAGTGCGTCGGCGTACCCGGCGCCGCCGGGCTCGCTCGCGAGCTGCTTGACACGCACGGTCGGCGCGTGGAGGAGCTTGTCCACGACGCGGCGCACGGTCTGGGTGACTTCGGCGCGCTGTCGCTCGTCGAGGTCGGGGAGCCGTCCGTCGAGTCGGGCCACTTCCATGGCCACGACCTCGGCCGCCATGGCGCGCAGGGCGACGACGGTGGGCGTGATGTGGGCGGCCCGCTGGGCGGCGCCGAAGGCGGCGACCTCCTGGGCGACGATGGCGCGGACGGCGTCGACGTCGGCCGCCATGGGGGCGTCGGCGGACGCCTCGGCGAGGGACTCGATGTCCACGAGGCGGACGCCGGGGATCCGGTGCACGGCCGCGTCGATGTCCCTGGGCATGGCCAGGTCGAGCAGTGCGAGCCGGACGGCGGTCGCGTCGGTCCGCGTACGGCCGCTCCTGCGGGGCTGCCGGTGCGCGGCGGCCTCGCCCTGGTCGGCCCAGGTGCCGTGCAGTTCGAGGGAGTTGGCGTCGACCCCGGTCAGTGCGGCGCGTCCGTCGAGGCCCACGGGGCAGCCGTCGGTCTCGGGGGCGGCCGTGGTCCGCACGGCCCCGGCGTCGGCCAGCCGGGCGCCGGCCTCGGCGGCGGCGACCAGCCGGGCGAGCACATCGGCGTCCAGTCCGGCCACATCCGGCGCCGCCGGCGTCCGAGGCGCGGGGGTCCGGGGGCGGAGCCCCTGGTCGGCCTCGGGCGCGGCCCCGGCCTCTCCCTGTTCCGCCGGCGCGAGCCCACCCGCACCCCACGACACGGCGGCGAGCACGTCGTCGGCGGTCAGCACGAGCCCGGTGGCCCCGGTGCAGGACACCACCACGTCCACCCGGGTCAGCTCGTCGGCGACCTCCGCCATCGGGATGGCGTGCGCGGCGACGCCGGTGCCCGAGGCAACCAGAATTTCCGCGAGCCGCTCCGCCCGCTCCGCGGTCCGGTTGGCCACGACGACCTCGGCGACGCCGACCCGCGCGAGGGTGGCCGCGGCCAGCGAGGACATCGAACCGGCGCCGATCACCAGGGCCCGCTTGCCGGCGGCCCACTCGGCGACCGGGGTGCGCACGGCGAGCTGCTCCAGGCCGAAGGTCACCAGGGACTGGCCGGCGCGGTCGATGCCGGTCTCGGAGTGCGCCCGCTTGCCGACCCGCAGCGCCTGCTGGAACAGGTCGTTGATCAGCCGGCCGGCGGAGTGCAGCTCCTGTCCCAGCGCGAGGGCGTCCTTGATCTGGCCGAGGATCTGCCCCTCGCCCACGACCATCGAGTCCAGTCCGCACGCCACCGAGAACAGGTGGTGCACCGCCCGGTCCTCGTAGTGCACGTACAGGTACGGGGTGAGCTCCTCCAGCGCGACACCGCTGTGCTGGGCGAGCAGCGTGGACAGCTCGGCGACGCCGGCGTGGAACTTGTCCACGTCCGCGTACAGCTCGATGCGGTTGCACGTGGCGAGGACCGCGGCCTCGGTCGCCGGTTCGGCGGCGAGGGTGTCGTGCAGCAGCTTGGTCTTGGCGTCGGCCGACAGCGAGGCGCGCTCCAGCACGCTCACGGGTGCGCTGCGGTGGCTCAGCCCGACGACGAGCAGGCTCATGCCGGCATCACCGCCGGGACGTCGCCCTCGGGGCCGCCCTTGCGCGTTTCGGCGGCGGTGCGTCCGGCCGGCGGCACGACGGCCGCGGCGGGGGCGGCGCCGCCCACGGCGGAGCCGTGCTCGGTGGCCGACGCGGCGGCCTCCTCGCCGGCCTTGCGCTGCTCGTGGAAGGCGAGGATCTGCAGCTCGATGGAGAGGTCGACCTTGCGCACGTCGACGCCGTCGGGCACGGACAGCACGGTGGGCGCGAAGTTCAGGATGGAGGTGACGCCGGCCGCGATCAGCCGCTCGCTGACCTGCTGGGCGGCGCCCGCGGGCGTGGCGATGACGCCGATGGAGACGCCGTTCTCCTCGATGATCTTCTCGAGGTCGTCGGTGTGCTGGACGGCCATGCCAGCGACCGGCTTGCCGGCCATGGCCGGGTCGGCGTCGATCAGCGCGGCGACGCGGAACCCGCGCGCGGAGAAACCGCCGTAGTTGGCCAGGGCGGCGCCGAGGTTGCCGATGCCGACGATCACTACCGGCCAGTCCTGGGTCAGGCCGAGCTCACGGGAGATCTGGTAGACGAGGTACTCGACGTCGTAGCCGACGCCCCGGGTGCCGTAGGAACCCAGGTACGAGAAGTCCTTGCGCAGCTTGGCGGAGTTCACTCCGGCCGCGGCCGCGAGCTCCTCGGAGGACACCGTGGGCACCGATCGCTCGGAGAGCGCGGTCAGGGCGCGCAAGTACAGCGGAAGCCGGGCGACAGTGGCCTCGGGAATACCTCGGCTGCGGGTCGCCGGTCGGTGAGTTCGGCCAGTTGCCACGATGCTCCTGCGGGATGAGCGGGGCTGCAGGCGGCCTCTTGTCCCAGGACCGCCCCGTCCACAGCAGGCTATGCCTTTGTGAACGCGTGCACAAAGATTGTGTCCGCTTTGTCCGTCCAAAGTGACCGGGGTCACGCGACATCGGCACGCAATCCCGGAACCGACGGCACGCCGAACCCGTTCAAATACCAAAGGGGGCAAAACCGTGCACACTCCTCACAGATACGCCCCCAGACCCCACAAATCGCCCATGATGGTAGCCGGGCAGCGGGTCAGCCTCCCAATGCCCGCCGCAGCCGGTCCGGGTTCACCCGCCAGAAGGTGTGCTGCTCGCCGTCAACCAGGACCACCGGAATCTGTTCCCAGTGGAGCCGGTAGAGCTCCTCGTCCTGGGAGATGTCCTTCTTCTCCCACCGAGCCCCGGTCTCGGCGCACACCTTCGCGACGACCTCCTCGGCCTCGTCGCACAGGTGGCACCCCGGCTTCCCGATGAGCGTCACCATGCGCTCGCCCGGACTCTTCTTCTCTTTACGGCGCAGCAAAGGGCTCATGCACCCCATTCTCCCGCGCCCCCGACGCCCGTCCCCGGTGCCCTGGGGCGTCGCGCAGAGTTAACGCCTCCGTTTCCCACCGGTTCGGGAACTCCCGAACACAGTGGCTATGCTCGCGTCATGGCCGCTCTCGGATGGCTCCCCTCTCGTCGGCGCTCCGCCACGGCACGCAGCGTGCTGGCGGGCGAGGCCTCGGCAGAAGCCGCCCGCAAGACCGCGCTGACCGGGGACGACGGGCCCGCCGAGGTCGCAGCCGGTGCGCGCGACGCCGACCGCCTCGCCGCACGGGCGGCCGCCGAAGGGCCCCCGGAGCCCGTCTTCCCGGTCGCCGGCGACGACCTCGCCGCCGCCTTCTTCGACCTCGACAACACCGTCATGCAGGGCGCCGCGATCTTCCACTTCGGCCGCGGCCTCTACAAGCGCGAGTTCTTCAGGCGCCGCGAGCTCGCCCGTTTCGCCTGGCAGCAGGCCTGGTTCCGGCTCGCCGGGGTCGAGGACCCCGAGCACATGCAGGACGCCCGCGACAGCGCCCTGTCCATCGTCAAGGGCCACAAGGTCTCCGAGCTCATGGCGATCGGCGAGGAGATCTACGACGAGTACATGGCCGAGCGGATCTGGCCGGGCACCCGCGCCCTGGCCCAGGCCCACCTCGACGCCGGGCAGAAGGTGTGGCTCGTCACGGCCGCCCCCGTCGAGACCGCCACGATCATCGCCCGCCGGCTGGGCCTGACCGGCGCCCTGGGCACCGTCGCGGAGTCCGTCGACGGCGTCTACACCGGGCGGCTGGTCGGCGAGCCGCTGCACGGCCCCGCCAAGGCCGAGGCGGTCCGCGCCCTGGCCGCCGCCGAAGGCCTCGAACTCGAACGCTGCGCCGCCTACAGCGATTCGCACAACGACATCCCGATGCTGTCCCTCGTCGGACACCCGTACGCGATCAATCCCGACACAAAACTGCGCAAGCATGCCCGGACCAACGACTGGCGGCTGCGCGACTATCGGACCGGCCGCAAGGCCGTGAAGGTCGGCGTCCCGGCGGCCGCCGGCGTCGGCGCGATCGCGGGCGGCACGGCCGCCGCGATCGCCCTGCACCGCCGCCGCAAGTAGCCGCTCCGGGCCCCGGCCCAGGCCACAGCGCGGCCACGGCGCGACCCGGGGACCCGGCCGCGCGCCCACGTCCCGACCCGGGCATTCGCTCACCTCTACCCGCGCCCCGGGCGCGGCACTCCGCGCTGCCCGACTCGGTCGTGGCCCCCTTGGGAAGCGTCCATTCCGTGCACTGAAGCGATCAAGAATCGATCACCAACCGCGACCGAATATGCCCTGGACACACAACAGAAGTGTCGGAACCGGTGATTTGTGCAACTGGGTGTAGCGCTGCCTGTACGAAGCGTTATTCTCCTCAAACGCATGCCACCGGCCATCTGTCGCCACGACGGGTGAACGGTCCCGCACTGCACGTGATGGAAGCTCTGCCTCTGGGAGTCCCGTGTACCCACCTGTCGGGGTTGACGCCTCGGGCCTGGCTCAGCTGCGCGCAACGGTCCTCGACCACCTGCGCGGCTTCGTCCCCACCGCGTACACCGCCCCCGCCTTCGCCGCCGCGGTTCCAGCCGGCCTCGGCCCGGCCGGTCCCTGCTACGCCCTGACCGACGGCGGGGCGACGGTGGGCAGACGAGGTCGCGCGGCCGCCGGCGGCTCGAACGGCGCGGGCGGCACGAGCACCCAGGCCGCCCCCCGCCGCCCCCTGGCGGACAGCGACCAGGCCCGCATGATGGACCTGGTCGAACGCGCCCAGGCCGGAGAGGCCGAGGCCTTCGGCCGCCTCTACGACCAGTACAGCGACACGGTCTACCGCTACATCTACTACCGGGTCGGCGGCAAGGCGACCGCGGAGGACCTCACCAGCGAGACGTTCCTGCGCGCCCTGCGCCGCATCTCCACCTTCACCTGGCAGGGGCGCGACTTCGGCGCCTGGCTCGTGACGATCGCCCGCAACCTGGTGGCGGACCACTTCAAGTCCAGCCGCTTCAGGCTGGAGGTCACCACCGGGGAGATGCTCGACGCCAACGAGGTGGAGCGCAGCCCCGAGGACTCCGTCCTGGAGTCCCTCTCCAACGCGGCCCTGCTGGAAGCCGTACGGAAACTCAATCCGCAGCAGCAGGAGTGCGTGACCCTGCGCTTCCTGCAGGGCCTCTCGGTCGCCGAGACGGCCCGGGTGATGGGGAAGAACGAGGGCGCCATCAAGACGCTCCAGTACCGGGCGGTCCGCACCCTGGCCCGCCTCCTCCCCGAAGACGCCCGCTGACGGACCCGCCCAGACACCACCACTCGACCTCACATCCGGTGACCCCACGATGACGCTGTGGTCCGATCATCCTTCGTCCGTAACCCAACTGCCGCGACGCTCGTTGTGCGGAATGCAGGCTCCCTGTGGACACGCCCTGCCCGAAGCCGCTCACTCGAAAGTGTGGATGTGCTCAAGGAAGGCAACCTTCCGGACACCTTGGGGAGTCGATCGTCATGACGAGAGGAGGTGCCGCCAGTGATCGCGAACGTGACCCCGCACCGGCGGGCGAACGCCTTCGCCCAGGCCCTGGAGGATCGGAACCCATCCGATCCTTCGGAACCGGACCCGGCGGCCGAGCAGTCCGAGGCACCTGCCGAATCTGCTGACCACGACCGGTTGTTGGCCCTGGCGAGCGTGCTCGGCGAACGAATGCCGCGCCCAGTGCTGGACCCCGAGGTCAAAGTGGTGCAGCGAGCCCAGCTCGTTGCCGCCATGGAGGCCATGGTGCTGGAGGAGAGGGCCGGGGGCGGTGCCGCCTCGGACCCTCAGGTGCCCGAGCAGCGGACCGGCCGCGGCGCCCACCGGGCGACCCCGCTCCGGAAATTGCGGCCCCGCTCCCGCTGGTCCAAGGGCATCGCAGCGGGCGGTCTCACCGTGGGTGTAGCCGCAGGGGCCTTCAGCGGAGTGGCCGCTGCCAGTTCCGACGCCCTGCCGGGTGACCACCTCTACCCCGTGAAGCGGGGCATGGAGGACCTGAAGCTGGGCATGGCCGACGACGACGCGGAGCGCGGCGAGCTCTATCTCGACCGGGCCTCCAACCGCCTGTCGGAAGCCCGCCGGCTGATGGAGCGCGGCCGGACCGGCACCCTGGACCACGAGTCCTTGGGCGCGATCCGCCGGGCGCTCTCCGGCGTCAAGCACGACGCGGAAGAGGGCCACCGCCTCCTCCAGGCCGCCTTCGACCGGGACGGCTCCCTCGGCCCGATCCAGACGCTGTCGTCGTTCTCCCGCTCCCACCGCGACGCCTGGGGCAAGCTGCGCCAGAAGCTGCCCGTGCAGCTCACCGACGTCGGCGGCGAAGTGGACTCGGTCTTCCAGGCCATAGACGAAGACGTGGCACCGCTCCAGAGCCTGCTGCCCAAGCCGCCCGAGCAGCCCCGCGGCAGCACCGGCTCGTCGGGCTCCCCCGCCCAGCCGGCAGCACCCGGCGGTGCCAAGCAGTCCGCGCCCGCCGCGGGCACCCCGTCCGGCAGCGGCCCCGCGCCGTCCCCCTCGGGCAGCACCCGGCCGCCGGCCGACGGTGGCCTCCTCGGCGGTACGGGCGATCTGCTCAACCCGCCCGCAGGCCAGTCGGCACAGCCCCCCGCGGGCACCCCCGAGGAGCCGAAGCCGGACATCACCCTCCCGCCCCTGCTCCCGGGCCTCCTGCCGGGCCTCGGCCTCGGCGCGGAGGACACGGAGTAGGGACACTGGCGCAGAAAAGTGGTGGGCCGGGCCGTACGGCCCGGCCCACCACCGTCAGAAGAACACCGACCTGCGCTGCACCAGCAGCTTGTACAGCGTGTGCTGGATCTGCTCGCGCACCTGGTCCGTCAGGTTGAACATCAGCATCGGGTCCTCCGCCGCCTCAGGGGCGTACCCGTCGGTCGGAATCGGCTCACCGAACTGGATCGTCCACTTCGTCGGCAACGGCACCGCCCCCAGCGGCCCCAGCCACGGGAAGGTGGGCGTGATCGGGAAGTACGGGATCCCCAGCAGCCGTGCCAGCGTCTTCGCGTTCCCGACCATGGGGTAGATCTCCTCGGCCCCCACGATCGAGCACGGAACGATGGGCGTCCCCGCCCGCAGCGCCGTCGACACGAACCCGCCCCGCCCGAACCGCTGGAGCTTGTACCGGTCCCCGAACGGCTTCCCTATCCCCTTGAAGCCCTCCGGCATCACGCCGACCAGCTCCCCGGCCTCCAGCAGCCGCTGCGCGTCCTCCGCGCACGCCAGGGTGTGCCCGGCCTTGCGGGCCAGCTCGTTCACCACCGGCAGCATGAACACCAGGTCCGCCGCCAGCAGCCGCAGGTGACGCTCCGCCGGGTGGTGGTCGTGCACGGCCACCTGCAGCATCAGCCCGTCCAACGGCAGCGTCCCGGAGTGGTTCGCCACGATCAGCGCACCGCCCTCGGCCGGGATGTTCTCGACGCCCTTCACCTCGACCCGGAAGTACTTGTCGTACAACGGCCGCAGGAGGGACATCAGGACCTGGTCCGTCAGCTCCTTGTCGTAGCCGAAGTCGTCGACCTCGTACTCCCCGGTGATGCGCCGGCGCAGGAAGGCCAGCCCGCCGGCGATCCGCCGGTCCCAGCCGTCACCGCGCCCGGCCGCAGGCGCCGGGGCCGCCCCGGGCTCCGGCGCGGCCGCGACCGGCTGCTGCTCCACCGGTGCCGGAACAGCCCGTACCCGGCGGGGCGTCCGCCGGCGCGGCCGGTCCTCGTCGAACGGAATGACCTTGGCGTCCGCCACTATCGTCTCGCTCCTTCTACCGTGTCGACGTCGTGCTGGGAGGCCTCCGCGTCCAGCATCGCCGCCACCCGGTCGACGGCGCGTCCGACCCGCTCGGGCGGCAGCAGGCCGTTGCCCCGGCTCCGTGCGAAGTCGGCGAAGGTCTCACTGGTCGTGTAGAGCGGCTCAAAGCCGAGGACCTCACGCATCTGCGTGGTCTCCACGACCCGGCCGTGCGTGAGCAGCCTCATCTGCTCCGGCGAGAAGTCGGTGGCCCCGACCGCCCGCAGCGCGGACCCCAGCCAGGTGAGCGCGGGCAGCAGCAGCGGCAGCGTGGGCCGCCCCAGCCGTCGCGAGCACTGCGACAGCAGCAGCACGCCGTCACCCGCGATGTTGAAGGTGCCGCTGTTCAGCGTCCCGCGCCGGGGCTCCTGCGCGGCCAGCCGCAGCACTTCCATCACGTCGTCCTCGTGGACGAACTGCAGCCGCGGGTCGTAGCCCAGCACGGTCGGCATCACCGGCATCGAGAAGTACTCGGCCAGCGCCGAATCGGCGAAGGGCCCGAGGATGTTCGCGAAGCGCAGCACGCACACCGCGACGTCCGGCCGCCGGCGCGCGAAGCCCCGTACGTACCCCTCGACCTCGGCGGCGTCCTTGGCGAAGCCGCCCGACGGCAGCGACTTCGGCTGCGTCGTCTCGGTGAAGACGGCCGGATCCCGCGGGGCGCCCCCGTACACGCTGGTACTGGACTTCACCACGAGCCGCCGGACGGTCGGCGACTTCTGGCAGGCTCCCAGGAGCTGCATCGTCCCGATGACGTTCGTCTCCTTGACGGCGCTGTGCGCGCCGCCCGCGACCGGCCGGCCGCCCGTGACCGCCAAGTGGACCACCGTGTCCACGGCGTGCTCGGCCAGGACCCTGGCGATCGACGACTGCCTGATGTCCGCACGGACGAACTCCGCCGAACCCAACCGGTGCGGCGGCGTCACCGCGTCGACCGCGATCACCCGCTCGACCTCCGGGTCGCGCTGGATACGGCGCACGAAGCGGCCGCCCAGCTGCCGGGCAGCCCCGGTGACGAGCACGACCTTCCCCACGAGCTCAGCGCCTCCCTCGAAGAAGTACCCGGCTGCACCGCAGCCCCTCCACCAAGAATGGTGGAGGGGCTGCGGAGAACACGTACAGCTGCCGTTTACTTCTTGTTACGGCGCTGGACGCGGGTGCGCTTGAGCAGCTTGCGGTGCTTCTTCTTAGCCATCCGCTTGCGCCGCTTCTTGATAACAGAGCCCACGACTACCCTCGCTCACTTCTCTTCACTGGTGCGGGGCGTCTGGGCCCACACGACCTACGTCGGCCTAGCCTACCCGCCCGAGCGACGAGCCCGTAATCCGAGTGCTTCCCAGGGGTTACGAAGGCGTCAGGGTCCGTCAGTCTCAGGCCGACTCCACCCCCACATAGGACTCCCGGAGGTACTCGTGGACCGCGTTCTCGGGGACCCGGAAGGACCGGCCCACCCGGATCGCGGGCAGATGACCGTTGTGCACCAGCCGGTACACGGTCATCTTCGACACTCGCATCACCGAGGCGACCTCCGCCACGGTCAGGAACTGAACCTCACTGAGAGGCCTCTCGCCAGCAGCCATGACACACCTTGACCTTCCGCGCATGACGGGCACCGGCTTCCCCTCCGGTTACTCCTCGTCGTCGCACGCTCACTCCCCAGAGTAGGGGCGCGTGATACGAGTGGGGAAGAGGAGCTACGGCCACTCCTGTCGGCCCGTCAGACCCGCCCGGCCCAACACGTACCGGGCAAGCGGATGGTAGTAGTCCGATCGCACCGCGTCATCAAGCGGAACGGCCACGGACACCCGGCCCTCGGCCTCCCCGACGAACAGCGCCGGATCGTCCGTATCGGCCAGCCCGATCGCCTCCACCCCCAGCTGACCTGCACCGCAGACCCACCCGTGGTCACCCACCACCAGGTCCGGAAGCGGTCCGCCGGCCTCCGCGAGGGCCCCCAGCGCCACCCGAACCGGCAGGGGCGAATGGCTGTGCACGCCGGTCGCACTCCCCGGCGTCCGCACGCCGGGCTCCCGCACCAGTGCGACCCCCCGTACGTAGGCGATGCACTGCGTGCGTACGCCGAACCGGGTCGCCATGTCGACACGCGTCCCCTGCGCCGGGGTGAGGACAACACATCCCGCCGCCGACAGCGCATCGGCCAAACAGGCGTAGAAGCCTAAGAGCCGATGCGGATGACCGGTCCCGAACAGCACGTGCGACCGCGCCCCCGCCGCCTCCCCCAACCGCCCCGCGAACGCCTCCAGCGCCGCCACCGTCCGCTCCGGATCGATCACGTCCGGCCCGCTGACGTGCGAAGGGTCCGCAGAGACACCGCACTTGTCCGCCATCAGCCCCAGCAGGTCGCCCTCGCCCCAGCCCCGCTCGGGATCCAGCCCCAGCAGCACCCGCGGGTCCCGCGCGGCGAACAGCCGGTAACTGCGCAGGCTCTCCTCCCGCGAGGTGGCGACGGGCCCGGCCAACCGGGCGGCCAGCAGATGCGCACGCAACGCGCCGGTGCTCAACACCCTCCGATGCTCCCCCACCGCATCTGGCTGGTCATCAATTCAACGAAACAGCCCCACAGTTGGCGTAACGATGCTGCACGACCCGCACCCGTCCGTCAGGTCAGCATGCCGCGCAGCGGGAACACCGCCCGCCGCGTCGCGAGAACGGCCTGATCCGTGCGGTCCGCCGGATCGTAGCCCTCCTCCCAGTCCCGCCACGACGGACTGCGCCCGTCCGTCATCCGCCCCGGCGCCAACTGACGCGTCCGCGCGTACACCTCGTCCCGCCAGGACGCCGGGATCGCCGTCCCCGGCTCCACGGGCCGGTGCGCGGCGATCGCCACCAGGTGCGTCCACGACCTCGGTACGACGTCCACCACCGCGTACCCGCCACCGCCCAGTGCCAGCCACCGCCCGTCCGCGTACGTGTGCGCCAGCCCGTGACAGGCCTCCTGCACGGCCCGCTGGGCGTCCAGCGACACCGCCAGGTGCGCGAGCGGATCCTCGAAGTGGGTGTCGGCCCCGTGCTGCGTCACCAGCACCTGCGGACGGAAGTCCGCCAGCAGCTCCGGCACCGTCGCGTGGAACGCCCGCAGCCACCCCTCGTCGCCGGTGCCGGCGGGCAGCGCCACGTTCACCGCCGAGCCCTCCGCCGCCGCGCCCCCGGTCTCCTCCGGCCAGCCGGTCTGCGGGAACAGCGTCCGCGGGTGCTCGTGCAGCGACACGGTCAGCACCCGCGGGTCGTCCCAGAAGGCCGCCTGCACGCCGTCCCCGTGGTGGACGTCCACGTCCACGTAGGCGACACGCTCCGCACCCAGCTCCAGCAGCCGGGCGATCGCGAGCGAGGCGTCGTTGTACACGCAGAAGCCGGCCGCCCCGCCCGGCATGGCGTGGTGCAGCCCGCCGGCGAAGTTGACGACGTGCTCGGCCTCGCCGCGCCAGATCGCCTCCGCACCGGCCACCGACTGTCCGGCGATCAGCGCCGACGCCTCGTGCATGCCGCGGAAAGCCGGATCGTCCATCGTGCCCAGCCCGTACGAGCCGTCCGCGGCGTCCGGGTCCGCCGACACCTCGCGCACCGCGGCGACGTAGTCCTCCCGGTGCACGAGCCTCAGCGTCGAGTCGCCGGCCGCGGGGGCGGCCCGCACCCGCATCGCCCGGTCCAGCCCGAAGGCCCGTACCAGGCCCATGGTCAGCGCCAGACGCACCGGGTCCATCGGATGGCTCGGCCCGAAGTCATACCCCGTTACCGCCTCGTCCCACATCAACAGCCCGGTCACCGGCTCGCCGCTCATGGTCGACACCGTATCGGGCGCCGTCCGGCCCGAACGAGCGGGCATGCACCAGCGTGATCAGCACCAGGACCATCGGCACCAGCATCGCCCCCCTGTAGCTCCACGCGCCACCGATCGCGCCGACGAGCGGCGAGCCGACCAGGAACCCGACGTAGTTGAAGATGTTCAGCCGCGCGACCGCCGTGTCGGAGGAACCGGGGAACAACCGCCCGGCGGGCGCGAAGGTCTGCGGCACGATCACGCACAGCCCGAGCCCCAGGAGGGTGAAACCGAGCATCCCCGCCCACACCTCCGGCGCCGCCGCGACCACCGCGAACCCCGAGGCGGCCAGCAGCGTCCCGGCGCGGACCACGGCCACGGCCCCGAACCGGCGCACGCCGAGGTCCCCGACGGCCCGCCCGACGAGGGTCGTCACCATGTACACGTTGTAGGGGACGGTGGCCGTCTGCTCCGAGCTGCCGAGGACGTCCTGGAGGTACTTGGCACTCCAGTTCGCCACCGTCGAGTCCCCGATGTACGCGCACGCCATCACCAAGCACAGCGGCAGCAGCGCCGCGAACCCGCCGCCGCCCAGACCCTTCTCCGCCGCGCCCTGCGCAGCGGCGCGGTCCGTCCGGTCGACGTAGAAGCGGCTGCCCAGCAGCACGAGCGGCACCAGCACGACGACGGCGGGCGCGTAGCCGGCGAACAGGCTCAGCCGGGCCTGCGCCCCGTACCAGGCAGCCGACGCCCCCAGAATCCCCCCGAGGCTGTACCACGCGTGGAAGCCCAACATGATGCTGCGGCCGTACGTCCGCTGGAGGCTGACGCCGAGCATGTTCATCGAGGCGTCCAACGCCCCCACCGACAGCCCGAACGCCCCCAGGGCCACCGCGACATGCCACAGCTGCTCGCCGGCGCCCACACCGAGCAGGGACAGCAGCACCAGCGGCTGGGCCCACCGCAGTACGACGCTGGGCGCGACCCGCTCGACCAGGTGCTCGGTGCCGACGCTGGCCACGCCGGCGAGGACCGGGACGGCCGCGAGGAAGAGGGGCAGCAACCCGTCGGATATCCCGTACCGGTCCTGGATGGCCGGGATCCGGGTGACGAGCAGGGCGAAGGTGACACCCTGCGCGAAGAAGCTGAACCCCAGGGCGCCACGGCCGCGGCGCAGCCGCACATCATCCGTCATGGCGGGCCAGCGTAGGCCCAGGGACTACCCGTGGGTAGAGAGATCACACGGGCAGTTGCAGGAGCAGCGGGAGCTGCATCATGTCGCCGAAGTACCCGGTGGCACCGGGGAGCTCGTCCGCAGGCAGCAGCGCGGTGTAGCCGTACACGTCCATCCCCGCGGCCGCCGCCGCCCGGACCCCGCGGGGGCTGTCCTCGATGACGACGCACCGCGCCGGTTCCACACCCATCGACCGTGCGGCGTGCAGGTACAGGTCGGGGGCCGGCTTGCCGAGGGCCACATCGTCCGCGCTGAAGATCCACTCCTCCTCGAACCATCCGTCGAGCCCCGCCACCCGGTGACCCACCCGGATCCGCTCGTGCCCGCCGGCGGACACGAGGCAGTAGCCGGTTCCGGTGGCGGTGAGCGCACCGAGGACCTCTTCCACTCCGGGAACGGGCTTCAAGTCCTTCTCGAACGCGGCGCAGATCCGCGCGTGCAGGGTCTCGTCGAAGTCCGCCGGCAGCTGCTCACCGGACCGCTCCAGGACGAGCTCGTGCACGCGGCGCACGGAAGCCCCCATGTAGTCGCGGACCGACTCCTCGTAAGTGGTCGGGTGCCCCAACTCGGTCAGGTACCCGGCGAGGACGTCGTTGGCGAGCGGCTCGCCGTCCACCAGCACGCCGTCGTTGTCGAAGATGACAAGGTCGTAGCCCATACCCCCACATTACGGAGCAAGGCCATCCGGCACGGTTCCGCCGTGCCCACCCCGGCGCCGGGTCACCCGACCGGCCCGTGAACGCAGAAAAGCCCCGCACCAGAAGGTGCGGGGCTTTCCCACAATGATTGTTCGGCGGCGTCCTACTCTCCCACAGGGTCCCCCCTGCAGTACCATCG
>NZ_JOFX01000032.1 GCF_000719345.1 Streptomyces sp. NRRL F-2664 | reverse complement strand
CAGATCAAGTGGGGCCTGGACTACATGAACGAGCGCTACGGCAGCCCCGTCGGCGCCTGGAAGTTCTGGCAGGCCAACCACTGGTACTAGGCCGCCTGCACCGGCAGCCGGTAGCCGTGACGAAGACGCCCCGGCCGGGACCTCCCGGCCGGGGCGTCCTTCGTCATGCACCGGCTCCGCCCGCCGCACCCGCCGGGCCGCCGCGCCGGGGCGGGCAGAACCACCGGCCGCCGCGTCGCCACCCCCGGCCCGCAGCCGGCGGGCGCCTCCTGCGTGCGGGCAGCGGGCGCCCGGTGGCCTGCTCGATCAGCAGCCTGGCCGGGCCTCGACAGCGCCGGCCGCACCCGGCCCCTGCGGCCGACGGGTCCGGAACCGGCCCCTCCCCGTCCCCGGCCCTGCCGGACGCTCACCGGCGGTCCCGTCCCGCCCTCGACTTCACCGGCCGGTGCAGTGGAAGATCCCACGGGTGTACCGCTACAGCATCCGGACCGCGATCCGCCGGTCCGGCAGGGCGGGCAGGTGGTCGGCCACCGCATCCTCCGGCCCGAGCGCCCCGCGGCCAGAGCACCGCATAGCGTCAGGACGGTGGAAACAACGCACCGGCCCGCCGCCCGGGTCATCTGCCTGGACGCTGCCCACCACCTGCTTCTTCTGCACTGGCGGGATCCGTTCGACGGGACATGGCTCTGGGAGCCTCCCGGGGGCGGCATCGAGCCTGGCGAGACACCGCTGGTGGCGGCACGACGTGAACTGGCCGAGGAAACCGGACTCGACCCGGCTGCCGTCCTCGACCGGTCGGTACTCGTAGACCGTGATGTGCGGTGGAACGGCAAGCGGCACATCGGGACGGAGTATTTCTTCGTGGCTCAGTTTGCCGACGAGCAGCCATCCCTGGTGCGTACCGGCCTGCTCCCCGAAGAGCAGGCCAACCTGGACACGCATGCCTGGATCGCATGGCCGGATCTGGACTCGCTGCCGGACCCGGTTGAGCCGCCGCAGTTGCTGACCGTGCTCGACGCCCTCGTGCCGGACGGCCCGTGGTGTGATCGTGCATGAGGTGCGGCCACCCCCTTTTTTTCAACGGTCGCCGGCTCCCCGGGGAACCCAGCCCGCTGGTGACCCACCGAAGTACCGCCGGGTGACCAACCGGGGCTGTCAGGCGTCGACCCGGCCGAAGAGGTGGGTGGCAGGTGCGTCGGGGTCGGTGCCGTAGAAGAACTCCTGGAGCGCCTGGTGGAATTCGGCGCGGTCCAGGCCGCCGGAGCCGTTGCGGTCCAGGGCGGCGAAGACCGCGGCGCAGTCTTCGCCGGGAACGTCGGCGACCCGGCCGAACATCTGCTGGAACTCGGCCTGGTCGATGACGCCGTCGGCGTTGAGGTCGGCGAGGTCGAAGAAGAGGTCGGTGGCCGGGCCGGTCTGCTGCGGGGCGAGCGCGCGGTCGGTCAGGGCCCGCTTGAACCCCTCGGTCATCTCCCGCAGGTCGACCTTTCCGTCGCCGTCCTGGTCCATCGGGGCGATCACGTGCGCCCAGAAGTCGTCCATCGCCTCGGTGAGTCGGCGGCCGGTCGCAGAGTCCGGGGCGGTGTCGCGGGCGGCAATGTAGCGCCCGCTCATCAGCCGGACGTCCTTCTGGGTGATGAACCCGTCGCCGTCGACATCGGCGCCCCGAAACCACTGGGCGTACTTGAGATCCTGAAACGCAGTCATGGCCACGCAAAGTAGCCATGCGGTCACAAAGATGCAAACGGGCTGAGAGGCTCCTCACCCGCCCGGACCGGCGGCCGCTCCCTCGGCGACGGCGGACCCACGGCATGTTCCCGGCAGAGCGGGCAGTCCTCGTGTCAGTGTTCGAGGTGTGGTGGGGTGAAGGCGCGTACCTGAGGGAGAGGGTCGCTGTAGATCTCGACGTCGACGAGTGCGCTGTGGGCGCTGGGTCCTTGGGAGAGGCGTGAGCACGGCCGGTCGGCGGTGAGGGTGTTGGGGTTGCCGTGGCCGTCCATGGTTCCGCTCTGTCCGGGCTGGGCCGGGTCCCACCACGCTCCGGTGGACAGCTGGATGACGCCCGGCATCACGTCGTCCGACAGAATCGCACCCGCCAGGCAGCTGCCCCGGTCGTTGTGGACGCGCACGATCATGCCGTCCTCGATGCCGCGGGCCGCGGCGTCCAGCCGGTTGATCGTCACAGGTTCGCGGCCGTGGATCTTCGAGCTGAGGCTGTGGCCGCCGTTGTCGTACTGGCTGTGCAGCCGCGAGGCCGGCTGGTTGGAGATCAGGTGCAGCGGAAACCGTTGCGACGCCTCGGCGTGGAGCCACTCGACCGGTTCGAACCACGTCGGGTGCCCGGCGCAGTCGTCGTAGCCGAAGGAGTCGATCTCCTCGGAGAAGATCTCGATCCGGCCCGACGGCGTCGCCAGGGGGGAGCGCCGCGGGTCTGCGCGCAGCGCCGCGAAGTCTCCGGGGAACGGTCCGTTCAGGACGGGCAGCTCGGCGGTGGACTCGCGCCAGAAAACGTCGAAGTCCGGCAGGGCCGCCCCGTCGCCGAGGCCGGCTCTCGTCTGCTCGTACAGGTGCCGGACCCATTCCATCTCGGTGCGCGACCGGGTGAACTCGCGCTCATACCCAAGGCGGTCGGCCAGGGCGGCGAAGATGTGGTGGTCGGTACGTGCCTGGCCCGCCGGCTCGCGGACTTTCGGCATCGCGGTGAGGTGCGGGTCGGAGAACCCGGCGGCGAAGTCGTCGCGTTCCAGGCTGGTGGCGACGGGAAGGACGATGTCGGCGAACTTGGCCGTGGTGTTCCACCATGCCTCGTGCACCACCACCGTGTCCGGCATCTGCCAGGCTCGGGTCAGCCGGTGGAGGTCCTGGTGGTGGTGGAAGGGGTTGCCTCCGCACCAGTAGACCAGGCGCAGCTCGGGAAGCGTCAGGCGCCGGCCGTCGTAGTCGATGCTCCGGCCCGGGTGCAGCAGGGTGTCGGCGATCCGCGCGACCGGAATGAAATCCGCGACCGGATTGTCCACCCGGGGGACCGACGCCACGGCAGGGCGGCCCGGGGCGACGCCGGTGGCGTCCATCGTCGCGTAGCCCGCGCCCCAGCCGCCACCCGGCCGGCCCATCGAGCCCGCCATCGCCGCCAGCACGACCGACATCCAGATCGGCTGTTCGCCGTGGTCCGCCCGCTGGATGGCGTAGTTGACCATGATCAGGGAATGCTGCGAGGTCAGGCGCCGCGCGAGATCGGTAATGGTGCCCCGGCTGATGCCGGTGATCCGAGCGGCCCAGTCGGCGTCCTTGACGATGCCGTCCGACTCACCCGTCAGGTAGGCGGCGAAGCGGTCGAACCCGGTGCAGCACCGGTCGAGGAAATCCTGATCGTGCCAGCCGTTGACCAGCATCGTGTGTGCGATACCGAGCATCAAGGCGGTGTCGGTATTGGGGACGACGGGCAGCCACTGGGCATCGAGGAAACCGGCGGCATCGCTGCGGATGGGGCTGACGTTGAAGAACCGCACCCCGGCCTCACGGCACTTGCGCTGCCAGTCCCGCGTCTGGTGCCTGGCCAGCCCGCCGGGGTTGATCTGGCTGTTCTTCAAAGCCAGTCCCCCGAACGCCACCACCAGCTCGCAGTGCCCGGCGATCTCCTCCCACACCGGCATCCGGGACTGATAGCTCCACGGAGCCCCACCGATCACATGCGGCAGGATCACCTCCAGCGCCGCGGTGCTGTAGGTGTTGCGCGAATCGGTGTACCCCCCGCCCAACGCCAGGAACCGCTGGAGCTGACTCTGCGGATTGTGGAACATGCCCGCGCTCGCCCAGCCGTAGGACCCGCCGAACACCGCACTGTCCCCGTACCGGGAACGCACCCGGAGCAGTTCCTCGCTCACCAGCGTGAGCGCGTCGTCCCAGCTCACCTCCACGAACGCGTCCGTGCCCCTCGCCGCCTCACCGGTGCGCGGCAACCCCTCCATCCAGCCCTTGCGCACCGCGGGACGCAGCACGCGGGCGCCGTCGTCGGCGGCCGTCACCATCCCGGGCCCGATCGGCGACGGCGCCGGGTCATCACCCCTCGGCTCGATACGCACCAGCCGACCCGACTCCACCACCGCGACGAAACTGCCCCAGTGCGTCGCCACCGACATACGCCGCTCCACGAGCACCCACCCCCATCACCGAAGACCCCAGCTCCCGGACAGCGGCCGCTCACACTCCACAGGGCACCACCTCGGTCGACAGGCCGCAGCCCACAGGCTCCCCTCACGGCCCCCGGCCCAACCCTGAAGGCACACGAACCCTTCCCGGCAGCAGGGACAGCGGCCTTCCCACCGCGATGGCATCCAAAGACCGACACCGTGCCCGCCACCGAGCCGGACGCTGAGCAGCGGCCGCGCTCGTCCGGACGCTCCGCCCCGGCCCCGAGGGCTCCGGCGTTCTCGCGGAGGGTGTCCGTCGTGACGCAACTGCTCCTGGTGAAGGCTGCGGCCGGGGGAGGGGAGGGGCGGCGGTGCGGTCAGAGGCTGCGGGCGGTGATGTCGCCGTAGGAGGTGGTCGCGCGGATCTCCAGGCGGTCGGCCGCGTCCCCGGTGCTGTGGAGGGCGTTGTGGATCCGGCCGTGGGAGGTGCCGGCGTCGAGGCAGGCGCTGACCCCGCGGGCGGCGCCGACCGTGATGTCGCCGGCCTCGGTGTGCAGGACGACCGCCCCGCGCACGGCCTCGGCGATGCGCAGGTCGCCCTTCTGCGTGCTGATCTGCGCGGGGCCGCCGAGCCGGCCGACGGTGATGTCGCCCGCGAGGAGGGTGAGGCGGGCCCCCGCGGTCTCGTCGAGCTTGACCGACCCCTGCGCGCCCTCGAAGGCGACCTCGCCGAGCCGGCCGACGCCGCGGAACTCGGCGGCCGCCGTCCTGGCCTCGACGCGGGAGCCGGCGGGCAGCTGGACGGTCACCTCCACGGAGCCGGAGCTGCCCAGGAGCCGGTTCTTCGCCGGTGCGGCCTCGATCCGCAGCACGCCGTCGCGGTAGGCGACCGCGATCTGCTCCGCGGCCTTCACGTCGCGGCCCTTGGCGGCGTCCGCGGGGAGGACCTCGACGACGGTGTCGGCCCGGTCGGCGGCGATGAACCGCACGCGTCCCGCGGGAACGTCCACGACGGCGGCGATCGCGGTGGGGGTGGAGAACTCCTGCATCGTGCACTCCTCGACTTGTCGTTTCTGATGACCTGAACGCTACGTTGCGTTCCAAATCTCTTCAACAACTTCATTGCGTCTCGACTCGATTTCAGCAGGTCACAGCAGAGGAATCGTTGCAAGCGTTCTCTCGCTTAACGCAACACCGACCGCCGTCACGTTGCAATGAAATGGAGGTGAACGCTAAGCTGGGCAGCAGGTCGCCCGAAGCGGGAAAGAAGGAGCACGCGATGCCCGGAGGCAGGCTCACCCAGCCCGAACGCCAGCAGATCGCCCTGGGTCTGGCCGACGGCCTCGCCTACGCCGAGATCGCCAGACGCCTGGAGCGCCCCACCTCCACCGTCACGCGCGAGGTGCTGCGCAACGGCGGCCCCACCGCCTACCGCGCCGACCTGGCCCACCGCGCCACCGAACACCGCGCCCGGCGCCGCCGGCAGCCCGCCCCGCGCGGCCCCGAGGCCTCCCCGCAGCCCCACGGCCGCGACGCCGAGTCCGTGCGCGCGTACGAGGAGACCTTCACCACCGTCCTGATGGCCTCGGGCATGCCCAAGATGACGGCCCGGGTCATGGCCTGCCTCACCCTCACCGACAGCGGCAGCCTCACCGCGTCGGAACTCGCCCGGCACCTCCAGGTCAGCCCGGCGTCCATCTCCAAGGCGGTCGCGTTCCTCGACAGCCAGGGCCTGGTCCGCCGGGAACGCGACGCACGCCGCCGCGAGCGCTACGTCGTCGACAGCGACGTCTGGTACCAGTCGATGATGGCCAGCGCCCGCGCCATCGCCCACCTCGTCGAGATCGCCCGCGAGGGCGTCGGCGTCCTCGGCCCCCGCACACCGGCCGCCACCCGCCTGGAGAACATCGCCCGCTTCGCCGACTTCGTCTCCGAAAGCATCACCCGCGCCGCCGAACAGGCCCGAGCCATCCTCCACGCCCAGCCCGAACCCGAACCCGCGCCCCACTCCGAAGGACTCGAACCCCGCTCGGGCGAGGGGGCGGCCGTACGGTCCGACGGATAACGGTGGGTGCGGGCCTCAGCGGGCGGTCGGCGGATGCGGACCGGCCGTACGCGAGCCGGGAGGACCGGAGGCGCCGGAGGCTCCGGGGGTGCCGGAGGGGTCGGGGGCGCCGGGCGGTCCGTCCTCCCGCGGGAAGAGCGGGGCCGCGCCGGTCATCTGCAGCAGGCGCTGGAGCTGGGGAGCCGGGTCCGCCAGGTGGATCGCGGTGCCGGCCTCGACCGCCCGGAGCCGGGCGGCCAGGAGCACGTTGAGCCCCGAGGAGTCGCAGAAGGTGACGCGGCTGCAGTCCGTGACGATGCGGTCGGCCTGCGCGGCGTCGACGTGGGCGAGGGCCCGTGCCAGGGCGCGGCTCAGGGACGGCGCGGTGACGATGTCGATCTCGCCGGCCGGCCGGACCGCGGCCACCCGGCCGACGATCTCGACGACGGGCTCTGCGCCGTTCCCCCGGTCGGGGTGTTCGGCCATGGGATCTCCTCCTCGGGTCCCGCCCCGCGGGCGACGGTGGTGCGCACGCGGGCTCAGGAGTTGCGCTGGTCGTTGCTGTCCTGGCGGAGCCGGTCGGTGTGGCGGGTCACCGCGTCGATGCGGTCGGCGAGTTCGGCGTCGCCGGGCCCCAGATGCGGCCGGGTACCGGCCAGGAGCCCGACCAGGCGGGCCGCATCGTCACCGCCCAGGGCCACGTTGAGTTCCCCGACGGCTCCCTCCGCGGCCGCGGGCAGGTCGGTCAGGGAGGTGACCTGGCCCGCCAGGCGGCGCAGGTCGGCCGCGTTGTCGCGGGCCCAGGCGGTGACGGTACGGTCCGCGGCCCGCGCATCCCGGGTGGCCTGCACCCGCTGTTCACCGGTGCTGCCCGCCGCGCCGGGACGCAGCCGCAGGTAGCGGCGTTCCGCGGCCTGCCGGCTGGCCACCCCGAGGGGCCCGGCGAGCTCGGCCCAGCTCGCGCCCTGACCGCGGGCCGTTTCGATCAGGACGCTCTCCCAGCCGGTGAGCCGCTCCCGGACCTCGCGGAGCATCCGCAGGGCGTCCAGGGACCGCTCCGGACCGGAGCCGTCCGCCGCCGGGGCCGCCACCGCCCCGGCGGAGGACCGGTGCGCGTCCTCGACGGTCCGGTGGATGGCCTCCAGCGCCTCGGCGGCCCGCGGGGCACGCACCGGTGGGACGGGGGGAGAAGTCTCGTTCACGGCACCTCCGAAGGGTCGTCCGACAGCATCGTCCCGACACGCTCCCTGCGTGTCATCCATCGGGCGACATTCTACTTGTCATCGCTTCGATGACATGTTACAACGGGAGCACGTTGAAGCGCATTGGCAGTTCCTGCCTGAACCGACTGGAGGTGTTTCGCGATGTTGATGCGCACCGACCCGTTCCGCGAGATGGACCGGATCGTCCAGCAGCTGTCGGGTACGTCCGGAACATGGTCGAAGCCGTCCGTCATGCCGATGGACGCCTACCGCGAGGGCGACGTGTACGTGATCGCCTTCGACCTGCCCGGCGTGAGCACCGAGGCGATCGACATCGACGTCGAGCGGAACATGCTGACCGTCAAGGCGGAGCGCCGGCCGGCCGCCAAGGGCGACACCGTGCAGATGGAGCTCTCCGAGCGGCCCCTGGGTGTCTTCTCCCGCCAGGTCATGCTGGCCGACACCCTCGACACCGAGCGCATCGAAGCCGACTACGACGCAGGTGTGCTGACCCTGCGAATCCCGATCGCCGAGCGCGCCAAGCCCCGCAAGATCGCCATCGGCGGCGAGTCCGGCCGCAAGCAGATCTCCGGCTGAGCACCCGCACCAGCGGCGGAGGACGGGCAGGACCGACCCCCTCCGGCACCCCGTCCTCCGCGCTCCGCACGCCACCCCACCCCTCGCACCCCACCCTCGCACCTCACCCCTGCCCCTGACCGGAGGTGACGTGAATGCCGATGCGTCCCGAAGCGTTCCTGGAGCACGTCCGTGAACGCGGCGAGTACCGGACCCGGGCCGAAGCCGAGCGGGCCGCCCGCGTCGTCCTGGCCCTGCTGGGCGCCCACCTGGTGGGCACCGTACGGGCCGAACTGGCCGCCCGGCTCCCCGAGACCTACGCCCTGATCCTGCTGAACCCGCTGCAGGCCGCCGAACCGCTCTCCCCCGAACGCTTCGTCCGCGCCACCGCGGCCTGGATCGAGGGCGCCACCGAGACCACCGCCCTGTGGGACATCGGCGCGGTCCTCTCCACCGTCGCCGCCGCGGCCGGCGACACCCTCACCCGCGAGGTCCTGCTCCAGCTCCCGGCCGGATACGACGTCCTCTTCGGCCACCCCCAGCCCACCTGACCCCCGGCCCCTCCGCCACCCGATCCGCCCCCGACCGCCCGCCACCCCTGCCGCCGCCGTCCCGAAGCCGGACCTTCCGAAGAGAAAGGGCAACCGCAGCACCATGTACGACCAGCCTCGCCCGGACCAGGCCCCGCCCGCCATGACGTTCGACCGGATGCTGGAGCGCGTGCGCTACGAAGGCGCCTACCCCACCGCCGAACGCGCAGAGGAAGCCGTTCGCGCCGTCCTGGCCGCCCTCGGCCGGCAGATCACCGGAGACGAACGCGTCGACCTCGCCCAGGCCCTGCCCGTCGAGGCCGCCCTGGCCCTGACCGCCCAGGTCCCCGACACCGAACGGCTCACCGGCTGGGGCTTCGTCAAGGACCTGGCCGCCCGCACCGGCACCACCCCCGCCGTCGCCCGCTGGGACACCGGAGCAGTCCTCGCCGTCGTCGCCCGACTCGCCGGCCCCGACCTTCTCACCCGCACCCTGCACCACCTCCCCGACGGCTACGCCCTCCTCTTCGGTCAGGCGCAACTGCGCCGGCCCGAGCCCGCCGCCGCCTGAGCCCGCCGCCCGGATCCCGCTGCCGGCCCGCGCTGCGACCGCCCGCGAACGCCCCGGCGCCCGCGCGCGGTCGCCGGGAACGGCCGGGCCCGGGCGTGCCCCCGTCAGCTCCCGGTCCCCGCCCGGTCCGCGGGCCCCTCCGGGCCCGCCGGCCCGTCCGGGGTGGTCCCGGCCAGCTTGGAGTGGCGGTAGGAGTAGGCGAAGTAGATGACCAGCCCGAGCAGGAACCACACCGCGAAGCGGAGCCAGGTCTCCACCCGCAGGTAGGTGATGAGCCAGATCGAGGCGACCACACCGATCGCGGGAGTGAGGGGCATGAGCGGGGTGCGGAAGGTGCGCGGCAGGTCGGGGCGCCGGTAGCGCAGCACGATGACCGCGGTGCACACGACGGCGAAGGCGAGCAGGATGCCGATGTTCGTCAGCTCCGCCGCCTCCCCGATCGGGACGAAACCGGCGATGGCCGCGGAGGCCACACCGGCGATCCACGTGACCCGCGTCGGCACGTGCCGGGTCGGATGCGTCTTGGCGAACCAGCGCGGCAACAGCCCGTCACGGCTCATGGAGAACCACACGCGCGTCACACCCAGCATGAACGTGAACATCACGGTGAGGATGCCGATGATCGCCCCGACCGCGATGATGTCCGCGACCACGTCCAGCCCGACCGCCTTGAACGCGCTGGAGAAACCGCTCTCCGGGTCGATCTCCGTGTACTTCTGCATACCCGTCAGGACCAGGCAGGCGAGCACGTACAGGACCATGGCGATGGCCAGGGAGTACAGGATCGCCCGCGGCATGTGACGCTGCGCGTCCTTGGACTCCTCCGCCGCCGTGCTCATCGCGTCGTAGCCGAAGACCGCGAAGAACACCGTCGCCGCGCCGGTGAAGGCACCCCCCACCCCGTAGGGGAAGAAGGGCGTGTAGTTGGAGGTGTCGATGTGGAAGAAGCCCACGACGATGACCAGGAGGACGACCAGGACCTTCAGCACGACGACGACCGTCTCGAACCGCGCGGCGCTCTTGATCCCCAGGCTCAGCATGTACGCCGTGAACAGGCACAGGACGGCGGCGATCAGGTCGAAGCGATGCCCCTCACCGGTACCCGGCGCCCCCAGCATCCACGTCGGCAGCGCCGCACCCGTCTCGACCAGCAGGAAGTTGAAGTACCCCGAGATCCCGATGCCCACGACCGCCACGATGGCCGTGTACTCCAGCAGCAGGTCCCAGCCGATGAACCAGCCCACCAGCTCGCCCAGGACGGCGTACCCGTAGGTGTAGGCGGAACCCGCCTTCGGGATCAGCCCGGCGAACTCCGCGTAGGAGAACGCGGCCGCGGCACTGGCCACACCGGCGATCAGGAACGAGACCAGCACCGCGGGTCCGGCGACCCCGTTGGCGACCGTCCCGGCCAGGGTGAAGATCCCGGCGCCGATGATGCCGCCCACCCCGATCGCGGTCAGCTGCCACAGGCCGAGGGTGCGCGTGAGCTGCTCGCTGAGGGCCCCTTCCGGTTCTTCGATCTGCTCGATCGGTTTGCGGCGCAGCACTCCCTGCCCCGTGCCCAACCTGGCCATGCGCACGTCCTTCCCGCGAAGATGGTGACGGAAAGTCATCATCGCGGCGCGGACCGTCATACGGAACGAGGCGCCCCGTCCGGCGCAGTTCCCGGCGGTGACGGGCGCCCGGCACCACGTCACCGTCGCACCCCCACCCTCCTGCCGGCCCCCGAAACGGCCGGCAACGGGCCGGACGAGGCGGCACGACACGGGTGGGGGAGGGCGGGGCTGATCGTCATCTAAGATTCAGGCTGGCCGCGGGGCCGCGGCTCACCGTCGGCGCGGCGGCCGCGGAAGGGCCAGGCCGGCCGGTCGATGAGAGCGGCCCGCGTCAGGGGTCGCGTCCGGTCCGTTGCGGGCGGAGGACCGTCTGACGCAGATCACGAAGCTCCCGGGGAATCGCGTGCCGTCGGCATGCGTCTGCGTGGTGTGAGATGCCCTGCCCGCACGCCCACGCACATAAGACCGCCGGGGAGAAGTGAGGTATGGCAGTGATCTGCGTCGGAGGCATGATCGGGATCGGGAAGACGAGCGTGGCCGAGCTGCTCGCCAAGGAGCTGGGCAGCGACGTCTTCTACGAGAGCGTGGACGACAATCCGATCCTCCCGCTCTTCTACACGGCGAGCCCCGAGGAGATCCAGGCCCGGCGCTACCCCTTCCTGCTGCAGCTCTACTTCCTCCAGACGCGGTTCGCCGCGATCAAGGAGGCGTACAAGCAGGGCGACAACGTCCTGGACCGGTCCATCTACGAGGACTGGTACTTCGCGAAGGTCAACCACGACCTGGGCCGGATCAGCTCCCTCGAGATGCAGGTGTACGAGGGGCTGCTCGGGGAGATGATGCGCGAGATCGACGGCCTGCCGTACCGCAAGGCACCCGACCTCATGGTCTACCTCAAGGCGGACTTCGAGACGGTGCTGCACCGGATCGGCCTGCGGGGCCGCGACTTCGAGCAGGACGAGAGCCTGGTGGAGTACTACCGGACGCTGTGGTCCGGCTACGACGACTGGGTGCACCGGCACTACTCGGCCAGCGAGGTCCTGGTCGTCGACATGAACAACACCGACGTGGTGCACAACCCCGACGACGCGGCCCGCGTGGCACGGGACGTCAAGAACGCCCTGACCGCGATCCGGCAGCCCACCACCCCGGCCGCACCCTGACCGACGCGGCCCCACCCCGGGCGGCACGGCGTCGTTAGGATCGCTGGTTCTGCCGTCAGGAACGTACCCGGTGTCACGACACCGCAGGATCGATCAGAGGTGTCATGTCCGACAGGTATGCCCTTGCCGGGGGCCGTGCCCCGGTGACCGTCCAAGCACCGCGGGAAACCCCCGACCGGGCCCCCGGCTGGGCACGGTCGGTGAAGGTGTTCCGCAGGACCGGCGAGACCGGGGACGGGCGGGCGCCGCGCATCCTGGTGCTGGACGGCCTGCGGCTGCTCGCCGCGCTGTCGGTGGTCCTGTTCCACTACTTGGCCGGCTACGGGACGATCCCGTGGCAGCGGACCGCGGGCGAACTGTTCCCCGTGCTGCACCAGGCAGCCCAGTTCGGCTGGCTGGGCGTGGCTCTCTTCTTCATGATCAGCGGGTTCGTCATCTGCATGTCGGGCTGGGGCAAGTCGCTCCAGCACTTCTGGCAGGGCCGCATCCTGCGACTGTTCCCGCTGTACTGGGCGGCGGTCGTGCTGTCCTCGGCGGCCGCCCGGCTGGGCCCGCACGTTCCGGGTGAGCCGAGGGTCACCCTCGGCCAGATGCTCACCAACCTCACGATGCTGAACGAGCCCCTCGGCGTCCACCACGTGGACAACGTCTACTGGACACTCTGGGTCGAGCTCCGCTTCTACCTGCTGTTCTCGCTGGTCGTCCTGATCGGGAGCAGCTACCGCCGGGTCGCTACCTTCTGTTGGCTCTGGGCGCTGGGCTCGGTCCTGGCACCCGCGTCGGGCATCCCGCTGCTGGAGCAGCTCCTGATGCCCCGCTGGGCGCCCTTCTTCATCGCGGGCATCGCCTTCTACCTGGTCCGCCGGGCCGGCCGGCTCGAAGGGGAGACGGCGGGGCTGCTGGCGCTGTCGTGGCTGCTGGTGCAGCACCGCCTGCCGGAGATCATGGCGGGCGAGGGACACGGGATCGACTGGAAGGTCTGCCTGTCGGCGATCACGGTGATGTACGCGGTGATGGGTCTGATCGCGCTCGGAAAACTGGACCGGATCCAGTGGCGCTGGCTGCCGATCGCGGGTGTCATCTCCTATCCCCTCTACCTCGTGCACCAGTCGCTGGGCGTGCGGGTGATCTGGCGGTGGAACGAGCAGTGGGGCGCCTGGCCGACCCTGGTGGGCGTGACCGCGGCCATGGCGGTGGTCGCCTGGCTCATGCACCGGCTGGTCGAACGGCCGCTCACCCCACTGCTGCGCCGGGCGATGGCGCCGCGGGCCGAGCAGTCCCCGAAGCTCGCCGCCCAGTAGCGGAACGGCCCGGCCCCGGCGGAAGGCCCGCGGCCGTGCAGTACTTCGAAAGCCCGTCCCGGGCGCGCAAGGACCGGGGCGGGCTCCTTCGTTCCGTGGCGGGTGCGGTGAGCGGGGTTCTGTTACGGGGCCATGACATCCCGGCACTTTTGAACACGCTCAACGGTCGGTAGATTCTTGAACATGATCAAAACTGGGTACGGGGCGTGGGTGCGGGAGTTCGAGTCCGAGCGGGAGCGGCGGACCGCGCTCGGCGATCCCGACTGGGGCAGGGGTGCGCAACTGCCCGTCGAGATCGTGCGCAGCATCCAGAAGTTCCAGGTCGGCGAGGACGGTGACGGCTCCGCGCTGTGCGGCAAGGCCGATCGCGCGGGGGATCCGGTCTACTCCGAGGCGGTGCGGCTCTTCATCGCCGAGGAGCAGAACCACGCGCGGATGCTGGAGCTGCTGCTGGCGGCCGGCGGGGCCGGCACCCTCGACGGGCACTGGAGCGACGCCGCCTTCGTCCGGGTGCGGCGGCTGCTGGGGCTGCGGGTGGAGCTGCTGGTGCTGATGATCGCCGAGGTGGTGGCGCTGGGGTACTACCGGGCGCTGCGCGACGGTGCGGGGGACGCGCTGGTGTGCGAGGTCGCGGGCCGGATCCTGGCCGACGAGGAGCGGCACGTGCCCTTCCACTGCCTGCGGCTGCGCGAGGGCCTCGCACCCCTGCCCCGGCCGGCCCGCCGGGCCGTGACGGTGGCCTGGCGCGGGCTGCTGGCCGGCGCCGCCGCCCTGGTCGCGGTGGACCACGGCCCCGCCCTGCGGATCCTGGGGGTTGGCCGCGGCGCCTTCGTCGCGCAGGCCCTGCGCTCCTCCGCCTGGATGGCCCGCGCCATGTCGGGCGGCCCGGTCCCCGCCCCGGCGGGCCCGGCCGTACGGGTCTGACCGGCCCGGGCCCCGGCCCTGCACTTCGTCGACGGCGAGGGCGACGATGCCCGCGGGCAGAGGTGCGGCGGCGGGGGAGAGGCGGTCGGGACCTGCGCGAGCCCGCCCCGGGCGGGCGCGAGTTCGGTGCCGTCGGCCTCGGTATCGCACCGTGAACGGTCGCCGGCGGTGTTCGGGTTGCCTCGGCAGGGTGCGCGGCTGTTGCTTTCCCTGGGGTTCGCTGTCGCCGTCCGCACTCCGCTTCGAGCGCCTGCGAGCGGTCGGGGAGGGCATCGCCCGCGCCGGCAGTACCGGCAGTACCGGCAGTACCGGCAGTACCGGTGTCACCGTCGATGTGGGGGACGGCCGGGGCGGACCGGCCGGGATCAACGCCACCGTCCGGCAGGCCCGTTCGGGCCGCTCGTGCGCCTGGCCGGGGTTGCGAGGCGCGGCCGTCACCTGCACTCTGCACTTCGTCCTGTGATGACGGGGCGGCGGGCTGCAGCCGCCGGGTCCGTGCCCGGGGACGGCGGTCTGAGCGCCGACGCCGGGGGTTCCCCGGACGCTCCCGCTCCCCGGCCGGGGAGGAGGCCGGGACGGAGGGTGCCCGGGTGCCGGACGGATCCGGACGGCAGCCCGTCGTGCGGGCGGGCCTGCCGCACAACGCCAGGGGGAAGGACGCCGTGCGGCGGGGCCCGCTCCGGAAAAGCGCCACCGGCAGAGTGCCGCTTCCGGTATCCACGCGTCTGTCCGGACCTTCCGCCCTCAAACCCCCTTGTTCCGAAGGATTTTGAGCAGCCGTCACGCCATGGCCCGGAGACGGGGTCTGGCCAGCAACGTTGCAGTTTTTGTCCCCCGCGGACCGGGCGGTGACCGCACGCCCAACACCCAGCAGTGCGACCGGCAGGGCAGGCCGGCCGCCGGAGCCTGAAAGGGGGCGGCCCCCTGGGCCGATCCGCCTCGGCCTCCGCCTCCGGCAGACGGACCGCACCGCGCCGAAGCGGGACGGCCGGCAACCCCTACGCCTCCACCCCGGCGCCCACCCCCGCATGGCGCATCGCACCGGACACCGGCCTGCGCACCCGGCGAAGCCCCGCGCCGCCCCTCCGTCCACCCTGCGAGGCACGGCACCGGCCCCGCCCCTGATCCGGCCCGACCCACACGACACCCCCGGGGCCGCCCACGGCACCCCACACGGACGGAACCCAGCCCCCTTCCTTAGAGTGACGGGCGATAGCTCTACGTGTGTACGGGGGGCGGGCGCGGAATGTTCGATCCCGAAAACGGAGGCCGTCACGGACGCGCGGCGGCTCCACCCATCGGCGAGCCGGCCGAGCACACGCGGACATGACGCCACGCGACCCGCGGTGCGCGAAGTCGCCCCGGGCCCCGCCCGTCGACGCGGACCGGCGCGCCCACCACGGAAGGACGCACATGAGGAAGCTCGCTTGGGCCGCACGGGGCACCACCGCGGTCGCCGCCGCCCTGCTCGCCGGGGCGCTCACGGCCCCGTCCGCGCTCGCGTACGACGACCCCACCCCCAAGGACACCCAGGCCCAGGCCGACACGTCGAAGGAATGCTCGGTGGCACGGGACGTGAGTTCCGCCGTCGTCGACTACTCCGGGGCCGGCGGCCTGTTCGAAACCGTCTTCCGCGTCGCGACCGACCGGAAGGGCCACGCCTTCCTCAACGACAGCCGCAACCCCGGCGTGTGGATCAACCTCGGGCTCCTGGCCGGTGCCCCCCGGTGCGTGTCGGGCACCGCCGTCGCGGTCACCGATGAAGACCCCGGGCACCTCTACGTCACCCTCCTGGCCAGCAACGGAGTCATCCGCCAGGCCGTCTGCAACACCGCATCGGGAATCCCCTTCACCCCGGCGAACCTTCCGGGCGCCTGCGGCGTGGGATTCACCCCCCTGTCCTACACCCCCGTCAACTGACGTGACCGCCCGCATCGGCACGGTGCGTCGATCCACCGCACCATAGACGGGCGCCCGCCGTCACCGAAGGGCCGCCACCCCCAGGGCCGGCGGCCCTTCGGCACGTCCCCGACCGGCGCGTCCCTCGCGGTACGTTCCCTTCCGTCCGTCGCCCATACGGCCCGTCGCGCAGGGGACCGGGTCTGGGCGGACCCCGGGCGGGCGCGTTGCCGCCCTCGGCGTGCCGGGCAGGTGCAGGCTGCGGTCACCATGGCCAGGGCCACCGCACCGAGGGGGCTGCGCGCCGAGTACCGTCTGCCGGTCACGCACCTCCACCCCGGCCGGGCCGGGCGCGGCGGGGTCCGCTCGCCACCGGGCAGGTGGGCGACCGGGCCTCGTGCCCGCCTGGACGGCAGGAGCCGGCGCACACCGGCCCACCGGCCCGCGGTGCTGCGCCCTCAGGTGGCCGGCGAAGAAACCGGATCCGCCCCGGACCCCGCCGTGCCCGCCGGCGCCTCCGCATTCGCATCCGACGACGCCGACTGCGGAGCCCCGGCCCCCTGCGGCTCGACGCCGCCCGCACCGGCGCGTCCCGACGGCGCGGGCCCGCCGCCCGGCCGCCAGGACTCCCAGCAGGGCGAAGCCCAGGACCGCCGCCAGGAGATGGCCGACCGTGGTGAAGTCCGGCAACGGCCCGGCCGTCGTCCATTCGGCACCACCGAGCGGCCAGCCCAGCACGAAGACGACCCACAGCGGGCGACCCCGGCGCGGCACGGCGGGCGTGCCGGTCGCCAGTACCGTCTGCGCACCGTAACTGACCCCGAAGTCCATCGCCTGCCGCACCTCCACCGGATACCAGCCCTGCCGCAACGCGACGATGACGACCCCCGCGGTCAGCAGGGTGGCCACCACGTGCCCGCCGAGGAACACGGCCACGGCCCGCGCCGCTCCCCACCGGCGCTCCGCCCGGGCGAGGAAGCAGCCCACCCCGAGACCCAGGGTGATCAAGGTGCCCGCGAAGCCGGGGGAGGCGACATCCGTGAGCGTCCCGTCGAAGAACAGCACGCTGCCCAGCAGCGCGGACACCGGGTGCTCCCGCAGGTTGTCCAGGTTGGTGCTGACGTGCCCCAGCACACGGTCCGCCGCCTCGGCGGACAGCCCGTGACCGACCCAGCCGTGGGTGGCCAGCAGCAGGCAGACATAGGCCAGGGTCAGCGGAGCACGGCGCGGGTACCGCCGCAGGGCGCGAAGCGCCCTGTCCAGGGCGCCCGCCGGCGGCTGGGAATTCATACCGGGCATTCTCCAGGTCGAGTTGAAAGGGAGCCCGAGAGCGGCGGCAGTCGCCCCGGCGATCCCTCCAGGGGGATGCGGTGCGCCGCGCCCAGGTTCCACCCGCCCGGCAGGGCCTGTTGACGCAGCCTCAAAAACCCCAGGTGGAACGGGGTTTCCCGAAGGTTTCCCGTTGCCCGATGCAGTGGGCGACCCGTGCCTCCTCGACACGCAGGGGCGGCGGGGAACAGTCTCGAAGTGCCCGAGAGCCGGGCGACAGCGGTCCGCGGCGACACCGCGCGGCGAACACGGGGGACCAGACATGACGATGCGCAGAACGGCCCTGGCGGCGGTCACCGCCCTCACCCTGACGGCCGCATGGGCAGGCACCCACACGGCGGCGGCCGCCCCGCCCAAGACGGCCGAGGCAGCGAAGACGGCCGAGGCAGCGAAGACGGTCAAGGCGGTGAAGGCGGCGGGGGAGTGCGCCGTACTCGCCCCCGGCGCCTCCGCGGTCGCCGAGAAGGCCGTGGCAGCCGCATGCGAACAGATCGGCGTCTGGTACACCTGGGGCGGCGGCCACGGCCCCCGACCGGGCCCGACCTACGGCCAGGTCGACCCGAGCGACCCGGACAGCGCGCACGACCCCGAGCGGCTCGGCTTCGACTGCTCGGGACTGGTCCGCTACGCCTACCACCGCGCGGCCGGCGGCGACCCGCTGTCCGGCAACGCCCACCACCAGTTCCACTCCCCGCACGTACAACAGCGGTTCACCGCCGCCCAGGGCACCGGTCCGCTGCTCCCGGGCGACCTCCTGGCCTGGGGTTCGGGCGGTTCGATCCACCACATCGCCCTCTACCTCGGTGCGGGAAAGATGGTCGAGGCCCGCGAATCGGGCACCCGGATCACCGTCAGCGACGTACGCCTGGGCGGCGACTACGCGGGAGCGGTCCGCATCGCCCCACCGGCGGCGGCCCCCGGAACCTTCAGCACCTGGGGCACCGACGTGTGGACCCACCGGGAACCGTCCACCGCCAGCCCCCGGGTCCACAAGTTCCCCGGCCCGACCACGGTGCGCATCGAGTGCCAGAAGCACGCCGAACCGGTGACCGCCGAGGGCTACACCAACGACGCCTGGTCCTACCTGCCCGAGTACGGGGCGTGGATCACCAACATCTACATCAAGGGCCCCGCCTGGCTGGACGGCGTACGCACCTGCCCCTGAAACCCCACCACACCCCCCACCGCACCCCATCCACCCACCCATCACCCCGGCTCCCGCGACCAGGGAGCCCTTTCGAGGAGGAACCATGTACGCAGGCAGGAAGATCGCCCTGGGCCTCGCCGTCGCCGCACTCGCGGGCGGCACGGCCACCGTGAACACCGCCGCGGCCACGCCCGCCACCGGGCAGAGCGCGGCCGCCGAATGCGGCGTCCGCGCCGACGGCAAGCTGTGGTGCGGCAACCGGATCGGCGCCAAGGGCTACGAGCACCGCCGCTACAACTCCGCGGTGCGCGGGCCGCTGAACACCAGCCCCAGCTGGTTCCAGTGCTGGGGCCGAGGCGACCAGCACGCCGGCGGCAACAACGTCTGGTACTGGACCCAGCTGGACAACGGCCAGTGGGGCAACGTCGCCGCCGTCGACCTCCACACCTCCGTCGACCCCGCGCCGGGCCTGCGCGAGTGCTGACGACCTGAAGACAGCCCCCTGTGCCCCCGCCGGCCCGCCGGCGGGGGCACAGGGGCAGGGGATCGGCTCACGGGGAGTCGTGCTGCGCTTCCTGCTGCGCGTCGAGCGCGGCCAGGCCGTCGCTCCACCGCGCCCGCCGCGCGTCGGCACTCTGCTCCCACCACGGCGTGCCCCGTTCCCCGAGCGCCACCTTGGCCGCCTGCACCCGCGCCCGGGCGGCCCGCTCGGCCTGCAGGTCCTGCGCCCGCCGGGCGGCGGCCACCGCCCGCCGCGCCGCCATCAGGTGCACGCGCAGACGGGCACCGGCCGCTTCGGGGACCGACGGATCGGTGGCGCGCCAGCGGCGGTCGCCGATGACGACGTGGTGCCCGTCGGCCGTGGGGACGGGGCGAGGTTTCGACGTCATCGCAGACGCCTACCCGCAGCACCACCCACCAAGCCCACCGCCGGGCCGACCACCAGGTCAGGCACCGGGTCGAGGCGTCGGCCCCGGTGCGGCGGCGAACCGGCGTACCGGGCGATGTGGCAAGCAGGCACCAGCGGGTAGGTGCGGCCCATGACCGAATCCGTCACCCTCGCCGCCTCCGCCTTCCCCTCCCTGCTCCTGATCCTCGCGGGGCTGGTCGTCGTCGCGCTGCTGATCGGCGCGTTCTGGTACGGCAGCAGGCGGGCGAAGGCCGGCATGGACCCCGGCCCCCTGGACCAGGGCCCCGCCCCTACCGCCCGCCGCACGTCCTGGCAGACCCCCGACGACGCCCCAACCGACCCGGACGCCCCCCGGGGCCCCTGAGCCGGCGGCCCCGGCGGCCTCGCCGCACCCTTCCGGAAGCGACCGGGCGGGAGCATCCCACGCGCCCCCAGCACCGACACGGCCGGGCCGCCGGTAGGGTCAGCGCTCTCATGGGGAGTGCAATGCGAACATCAGGGCGGGGCAGTGAGGGTCAGAAGTACGCGCTGACCTCGGATGAGGACGACGCTGACTTCTGGGGCTTTGCTCATGAGGCCGAGGGGTTGTTCACGCCGCTGCCGGACGAAGAGGGAGCACGCCGAGTGCACCTCACGGGCTGTCTCCCGCAGGGCGGCCTCCTGAAGAGCGTTGGCCGGGTCGGCAGTCGTCGCGCCTTGGCGGGGAATGCCTGGTTCGAGCTCCTCGACGGTGACGGTGCCACCATGGGGTCCTACTTCGTCAATGAGGTCACCGTCACCGACATCAAGCCCTCCGCCCGCTGGGCCGGCCTCGTCGACCTCACGATGACGCTGTGGTGCGAGAACGCCGTGGGCGGAGCGGAACGAGTATGGGATCTGATCCGCACGGGTCGTCTGAACCGCACGGGCATGTGGCACGAGCTCGCCCCCGAGGACAGACGAGCGTGGTTGTCGGTGACGCTGTGGTCCCAGGAGTACCAACGCCACGGGAAGGCCGACGCTCCTGCAGGCCAGGTGTTCACCTTGGACGGCCGGCACATCGTTGACCGAGACAGCTTCTACTGCGCGATCGGTGAAGCCATCAACGGCCCCGGCGGACACTTCGGCTGGAACCTCGACGCTCTGCACGACTGCCTCAGAGGCGGCTGGGGTGCCACCACGCCGTTCACCGTGCACTGGGATTCCTCAGCCCGGGCCAAGGCGCGGCTGCAAGAGCGTGTGCCCTCCGCAGAATCCGAAGTAGCGCTGTTCGACCTGCTCCTGGAGATCTTCGAAGAACAGGGCGTGAGCGTCATCCTTCGGTGAAGTTTGAGCAGTCCTCGGGCGACGAACCCGGGGCAGGCCCAGGCTCCGCCCGGGCCGCCGACGGGCGCCCACGCGCCGCCGACGCGGGGGACGGCAGGCCCGCGGCAACGTGAGCGGTTTGGCGGGGAATGGCGGCAATGCAGCACACCGGCCGGATGCGCCGGACCGTACGTTCGAAGGCCGAGCCCTCCGCCAGGAGCCGGGCCGTTCGCCCGCCGGGCTCAGCCCGCCTGCCCCGCCCTCCCCGCCGGCTCGTCCGGCCCCCGGGCCCGGATCCGCCCGGCAGCATCGAGCCGCGCCAGCCGCCGCTGCTCCCGGGCCGCCCACCGGCGGACGCGGTCGGGATCGAGCGGCGTGCCGTGCCCGACATGGAGCCGGACGGGATCCATGTCGAGCATCCTGCGCAGACTGGCCAGGTTCTGCAGCGGATCGTCGTGGAAGGGGGGATTGGCCGGCCGGCCGGGTACGAGGCCGAACAACGCGTTGGCGACCAGATCACCGGCGACGAGGTCTCCCTGACCGGTCAGCACGGACACCGATCCGGCGGTGTGCCCGGGCGTGGGCATGATGCGCGCCGCGACCCCGAAGTCCTCCAGGTCCGTCTCGCCGGTGACGAGTACGCCCGGCTCGAACGGCTCGACCCGCACGTGCAGCTCCCTCCTCCTGGCCATCAGACGGCCCATCCGCCCCGTGGGCAGGTACGGCTCGCGCGCCCTGCCCGCACGGAACGGGCCCAGGTCGGCGACGTGCCCCGCCACCGGCGCCCCGGTCAGGCGGTGCAGCTCGGCGGCGGACCCGAAGTGGTCGATGTGGCCGTGCGTGACGACGATCAGGGAGACATCGGCGGGGTCCACCCCGTGCGCGGCGACCTGTTCGACGATCCTGCGGCCGCTGCCCGGGGTCCCCGCGTCGACGATGACGGGCCGGCGGCCCAGCACCAGGTACGCGTTGATGGTGTGCCGGCCCATGACCGGAATGGGGACGACCTTCGTTCGGGACACCGTTCTCTCCTTCAGGGCATGACGGATCTCCGTCGCGCGGTGGTCCGCGGACGGCGGGGAAGCAACAGGGAAACGCCCTAGCGGAAGCGGCGCCGGTACTCGGCCGGGGTGGTGCCCAGACGCCGGCGGAAGGCGCGGTGCAGGCTCTCCACGGACCCCAGCCCGCTGAGAGCGGCGACCTCGGGCAGCCCGTGGCTGCTGTCCTGGAGCAGGCGACGCGCCGCCTCCAGCCGCGCCGACTCGACGTAGACGGCCGGGGTGGTCCCCGTCCGCCGCGCGAACAACCGGGAGAAATGACGCACGCTCAGGTGCATCCGCCCGGCCAGCGCCTCGGCGGACAGGTCCTCGGCCAGATGGTCGCCGATCCACATCCGCAGCTCGTCGACCGGGTCACCGGGCTCCGCCGGCACGGCCAGCGGAACACTGAACTGGCTCTGGCCGCCCGCGCGGTTGACGTACATGACCATCGTGCGGGCGGTCGCCCGCGCAAGACGGGGCCCGTAATCCTCGGTGACCATGGCCAGCGCCATGTCCATGCCCGCGGCGATCCCCGCACAGGTCCACAGCCGGCCCTCCCGGATGAAGATCGGGTCCGGGTCGACGCTGACCTGTGGATGGTCGGCGGCCAGCCGTGCAGCCGTCCGCCAGTGCGTGGTCGCGGACCGGCCGTCCAGCAGCCCCGCCGCCGCCAGCAGGTGCGCGCCCGAGCAGACGGAGGCCAGCCGGTGGGTTCCGGGCGCCGCTTCCCGCAGCCAGTCGACGATCGCGTCGTCGAGCACCGGCTCCACCGCGTGGCCCTCCACCCGCACCGCCCCCGACACCAGCAGGGTGTCCACGTCGCCGTGCACCTCCTCCAGCGTCATGTCGGCCATCAGCCGCACCCCGCCGGCGGTGGCCACCGGCTCCCCTCCGGCGGTCGCGATACGGACGCAGTACCCGGCCCGCCCGGTGCCGGCGACCCGCGTGGCGACCGAGAACACCTCGGCCGGCCCGGTGACGTTGAGGAGCTCGACGCCGGGGAAGGCGGCGAGGACGACCCTGTGCGGTGACTGCATGCCCCGATCATTCCGCCCCACCCCGAAGGCCGCAATGACAATGTTCTGTCACATCCGGCCACACCGCCGTCCCCGTCGAGCGGTGCCCTGCGCCGTCAGGCGCCGTGCCCGACGGCGAGGGTCTGACGGATCCAGCCGGCGTGGGCGGGGACGCTGCTGTACAGGCCCGGCCCCTGCGAGCAGGCGACGCCGGGGCGCCGGGCCCCGAGGTGACGCCGAGCAGTTCCCACCGCCCCTGCCTGTCCCTGTGCAGCTGCGGTCCGCCGGAGTCGCCGTGGCAGGCCATGGCGTCGCGGACGCGGCTGACGGTGCACAGCCGGGTCCGGTCGGCGTAGCCGGGGGCGCACTCGGTGACGGCACCCCTGCGGGTCTCCAGCTCCCGCAGGCGATCCGCGAACCGCAGCTCCGTATCGGAGGTGGTGCCGAACCCCAGGATCCGGGTCGGGGTGCCCGGCCGCCCGGCCCGCTGCGCGAGGGGGACCGGCTGCTGGGCGACGGGGCGGTCGAGGCGGACCAGGGCGATGTCGTCCTGGTTGGCGTCCGCGTCCTCGCCGTTGACGTAGCCCGGGTGGACGACGATCCGGTCGATGGCCCGCACGGTTCCACCGGAGGTGCGCCGGTCGCTGCCGACGCGGACGATGCCGTCGAGCACGATGCCGTTGCCCCGCACGCAGTGGGCCGCCGTCAGCACCCACTGCGGATCGATCAGCGACGCCCCGCAGGTGCCGTCGTGCACCCCGGACGCGGGCGCCGACAACGGGATCGTGGCCATGAAGGGGTAACGCTCGCCGGCACCGGTGCCGTTGACGATCGCCCCGGCGCTGCCGGCCATCAGCGTGCCGCAGACCGCGGTCGCGAGAGCAATGACGACCGCGGCACGTACGGCGCGGACCCGCATCGAGTGCACAGGAGACACAGAGCATTCCATTCCTGGGGGATTCGGACGCGTCCAGCGTGCCTGCTCACGATCCACCGGCCCATCGGGTCACCGGGACACCACGCGCACCGGGCAGCGGCACCGCCGTGGTGGGGAGAGCCCCACCACGGCACAGGCCCCGCCCCTGCCCTCCCGCTGCGGGCCCGGTACCGGGGCGGGGGAATCCGTCCGGGTAGTCCGGGCACCCTTCTTGACCGAGGGGAGGATGGGCGTTGCCCGCCCCGAACCCCGACCGGCCCCCCGATCCGCCCCCGACCCCCGCCAGGAGCAGCCCATGAACCACCCCGTCCCCGCGACCGCTCCCGACAGCGAAGCCCTGCGCGCGGTCATCGAAGCCGCCATCGTGAACTACCTCGACGGTGCCGCAGAAGCAGAAACAGAAGCAGAAGCGGAGCCGAAAACGGAAACGGAGACGGAGGCGCAGCCGGCCCCGGACCCCGCCGCCCTCGCCGCCCACGTCACCGCCGCCGTCGAACGCCTGCTGGCCGCCGGCCCGCCCGCCGAACCGGTTCCCGAGGGCGACGAGATCTGAACCGGAAGCGCGGCCCGAAACCGATATCGGCGCGAGGTGGTTGACCTCACAGCGCCAAATGGGGCGCCCGTCGGAAAGGAAAACTCGTGAAGTCTGTCATTCGCGCCGTTTCGGTCCTCGTGCTCGCCCTCGGCTCCGCGGTATTCGGTAACGGCGCCGCAGTCGCTGCACCCGCTTCTTCGGACGACCTCCCGGTCATCATCCAGTGCAACAACCCGACGAACCTTTCCCTCGTCGACGCCTCCGGCGGCGACTCCCTGGTGAGCCAGTTGATCGAGCTCATCACCGACAACGGAGGCACCGGTACGAACGACGGAAACAATGCCTCCGCGGTCGACACGGGCGCCGGCGGCATCGCCGTCGGCGGCGACGCCTCCCAGTCCGCGAACAACAACCGCTGCGGCCTGAGCTCGGACGTCGACGCGAGCACGCGCATCGACAACAGCCAGCGCGTCGACAACAGCCGCAACCTCACCCTCGACAGCGGCCCCAGCCTGCTCTGACCCGCCCCGGCGTTCGTGCCGCGTGCGCCGGCACCGCCGGCCGGCCCGTCACGCAAGAACTTTTGCGGCGCCCGCCCTTTTCACCCCGGAACGGGGGAGCGGCTGTTCGCTGCGCCGAATGTGGGCGGCGTCCTTTCGGAAAGGAAAAATCGTGAAGTCTGTCGTTCGGGCCGTTTCGGTCATCGTGCTCGCCCTGGGGACCGCGGTATGCGGTAACGGCGCCGCAGTCGCGGCGCCCGCTTCGGGCGACCTCCCGGTGATCATCCGGTGCAACAACCCGACGAACGTTTCCCTCGTGGACGCTTCCGGCGGGGACTCCCTGCTGAGGCAGCTGCTCTCGCTCGTCTCCGAAGGGGACACCACCAACGAAGGCAGCTCCGCCTCCGGAGTCATGACGGGTGAGGGCGGTACCGCCGTCGGCGGCGACGCCTCCCAGTCGGCGAACAACAACCGCTGCGGGGCGAGCTCGGACCTCGACGTCAGCACGCGCGTCGACAACAGCCGGCGCCTCGACAACAGCCAAAACCTCACCCTCGACGACGGCCCCAGCCTGCTCTGACCGGCAGCCGCACCTCTCACGGTCGGCGCCCGCCCGCGCGGCGGGCGTCGACCGCGGCATCCGGCACCCCACCCCACCCCGCGCCCCCACCGGGCCGCTCAGGGCGGTGTGGGGGAGGCGTCGCGGAGCCGGTCGAGGCGGCGGATGACGGGGGTGGCGGTGGCCCCGTGCAGGAGGACGGACAGCATGACGGTGAAGGTGACCACGGTCCACAGCTGCTCTTCGTGAGAGCCGAAGTGGTCGCTGTGTCCGAGGGCGTAGGCGAGGTAGAACAAGGAGCCGATGCCGCGGATCCCGAACACGGCCGTGACGATGCGTTCACGGCGGCCGACCGCGCCGCCCAGCAGGCCCGCCCAGCCTGCGGCGGGCCGGACGACCAGGACGAGCACCAGTGCCACGAGCGCTTCCCGCCAGGTGAGCGCGGGCAGCGCGGCCGTGACGAGGTAGCCGCCGAGGAGGAAGAGCAGGAAGGCGGTCAGCAGCCGTTCGATCTGTTCGGTGAACTCGTGCAGGACCTTGTGGTAGCCGTGGCTGCGTTCGGCGGCGCGGATCGTGCAGGCGGTGACGAAGACGGCCAGGAATCCGTAGCCCTGCAGCAGCTCGGTCGCCCCGTACGCCGTGAAGGTGGCACCGAGGGCGACGAACCCCTCCATGTGCTCGGAGAGCCGCAGGGCCGACGGGCGGGCCCGGAAGAACATCCGCCCCAGCAGCCACCCGGTCACGACGCCCATCCCCACGCCGACCGCGATCCGGGCCAGGACGTCGACGAGGACCCAGTGCGTGATCCAGGAGGTCCCCGACTGCCCCGCGGGGACGGCGGCCAGGGCGAGGGCGGCGAGGACGAACGGGAAGGCGAGTCCGTCGTTGAGGCCCGCTTCGGAGGTGAGGCAGAAGCGGACCTCGTCCTCGTCGTCGTCCGCGTCGGTCGGCTCACCCACCCGCACCTCCGCCGCCAGCACCGGGTCCGTCGGCGACAGGACCGCCGCCAGCAGCAGCGCCGGCGCCGCCGGCCAGCCGAGCACGAACGCCGCGACCACGGCCATCCCCGCGATCGTCAGCGGCAGGCTGATCCCGAGCAACCGCCACGTGCCGCTCCAGCCGCGCCACCCGACCCGCCGGTTGAGGGCCAGCCCGGCCCCCATCAGGGACACGATCACGCACACCTCGGTCGCGTGCTCCACCCACAGCCGCTGCCGCTGCGGATCCACCACCGGCACCGACACCGGCAGCATCGCCACCAGGGCGCCGGCCGCGAGGAACACCATCGGCATGGACAGCGGCCGGCGGAAGACGAGCCGGGGCAGCACCGCCGCACCGAGCGCACCGATCCCCAGGGCCAGATACACCGCATCGGAAAGCGTCACCCGTCCCATCCTGTCCCGGCCGTCCCCCTTCACACGGCCGGCGGCCAAGGCGTTCGGGTGTTTCGGCCCGGCGGGTACGCCGAGGGCGCGGTGATCCCCCCGGCGACGGGCGCGTACGGTCGGTCGTCACAGGGTTCACCGACGGAAAGGAGCCGCAGGTGGGGCGCGAGGTGACGCGAACCCGTTTCGCCACACGGGACCACGAGGAGGCCAGGGCGTTCCTGGACCGCGCCTACGGGACGAGCCTGCGGGCCCGGGGAGAGCTGGCAGGACAGCTCCTGAGCCACGAGCGGATGTCGGCGGGGGCACTGACGTGGGAGGAACTCGTCGTCCCGGGCGAGTTGTCCTACACCTGCGATCCGCTGGAGCGGATCGTGTTCTCCATGCCCCGCCGAGGCCGCCTCGACCTGGAGATCGCGGGGCAGGACAACCGGGTCGGCCGTGGCGATGTCATCGTGAACACGCCCGGCGCCTCGTTCCGGGGCGCGTCGAGCGCCCTGACCACCCAGGCGATCACGCTCGATCCCCGCATCATCACGCAGGTCGCCCTGGTGCCCGCCGACGCCCCCCGGGAGAAGGTCACCTTCACCGGCACCGGACCCGTCAACCCCACCGAGGCCCGCCGCTGGCTGCAGACCTCCGCCTACGTGCGCTCCGTCCTCTCCGGCCCGGCCGCCCCCACCCCGCTGGTGTCGGCAGAGCTGTCCCGGCTCGTTGCCGCGACCGCCCTCGCGGTCTTCCCCCACAGCCGCGGCCCCGCGCCCCGGCCCGCCGACCGCGGCGACGCCACCAGCGACACCCTCCGCCGCGCGATCGAATTCATCGAGGACAACGCCCACCGCGACATCTCCCTCGCCGACATCGCATCGTCCATCCCCTGCACCCCGCGGGCGGTCCAGTACGCCTTCGCCCGCCACGCGGACACCACACCCCTGGCCCACCTGCGCCGCGTACGCCTGGCCCGCGCCCACGCCGACCTCCAGGCCGCCGACCCCCGCACCCAGAGCGTCACCGCCATCGCGGCGAAATGGGGCTTCGCGCACCCCGGCCGGTTCGCCGGCCTCCACCGGCAGGCGTACGGAGTCGGCCCCTCGGCCGTCCTGCACGACCCGCCCCCGTCCTGAGCCGGCCCGACAGGGCCTTCTAGCAGGGGCCGGCCTTCCAGTAGTAGTCCACGATGTCCTCCCGGTACTCCCGGTCGGCACGGTGCAGGTCCGGCAGGTACTGCGGCGCGTCCTCCACCTGACCCCTGCGCAGGCTCAGATGGAGCGTGCGCCCCTCACGGTCGATCCGCCTCACCGCGCCCGCCGGAATCAGCAGCTTCCCGAAGATCCATCCGCCCGCGTCCACCACCAGGAACGCGTTGCCCGTCTCCTCGGAATGCTCGTCCACCTCCCCGACGGGCCCGTCCACGGCCTGCACCCGCCATCCGGTCAGGTCGACACCGGCCGGCGGATCGCACGCCGGCCGGAAGCTCCACGGCTCTTCCGCCATGACCGACACTCCTCTGCTTCAGCGGGCCAGGAACTCCTGGAGGAGCGCGTCGAGATCGAGGAACTCCTCCCCCTCACCGACCAGGTCGTACGTCCGGTCCAGGAATCCCGTCAGCGCCCCGACACCCACGAAGAGCACCGCCTGCCCCTCCAGACCCTCCGCATGATTGCGCAATCCGATACGGACCTCGTCGCCACCGTCCCCGCTGCAGGGGCGGAAGGTGACATCACCTTCACCCACCGGCCGACTCAACCCCTCCACCAGCATCTCCCGGTCGAACTGCCAGGAAGCCAGGACGGCCACACCGTCGAAGAAGTCCGCCCGGACCGCATACGGCTCCTCGGCGGAGTACGAGAAGCGGGTGAGGAGCGGCACAGCACCCTCACCCGTCTCAAGGCGGACAGCGATCAGACTGGACACGCAGGACATGGGGGAAGCCTCTCCGGATCGGCGGCACGGCGCGCCCCTCGTGTGCCCCGTCCTGCCGCGCTCACCCGCGGCAACGGCCACGATCGCCCGTCTGCCCGCATCCCGCCCGGTGATGATCCGTCCCGTGCAGCGCCCCGACCGCCGCCGCCGGGGGAGTGCACCCGGCGGCCTCGGCGCCGACCCGGTCCGCGTCGTACGGTGGAAACAAGGCGGCAGCCGAGCGGCCCGGCCGCCTGACAGCCCGCAGCGGCGCTCCCACCCCTCCCCCTTTCGGCGCCCTGCGGGCCCCGAACGCTCCCGCATCCCCGATACCGGCGAACACGGGGCACGGCGGGGTGACCGGGCGCGCAGCGGGAGGACGCTCGACCATGGGGGCATCGCAGATGCGGCCGACGGCCGAAGGCCGGTTGCGCCACCGCGGGGCCGAGCTGGTGTACGACGACACCGGCTCGGGGCCGGTGGCGGTCTACGCGCACGGCGGCTTCGTCAGCCAGGCCGTGGAGCAGCGCATGGACCTCTTCGACTGGACGCCGGTCCTGCGGGCGGGTCGGCGCCTGGTCCGCTACGACGCACGGGGCCACGGCCGGTCCACCGGCCGGCCCGTGGACGAGGACTACACCTACGCCTCGCACGCCGACGACCTCCTCGGCCTGCTCGACCACCTGCCCGCCGCGGAGCCGGTCGACGCGATCGGCATGTCCATGGGCTGCGGCACCTGCCTGCACGCCGCAGTCCGGGCGCCGGACCGCTTCTCCCGCCTGGTGCTGCTCCTCCCGCCGACCGCCTGGACGAGCCGGGAGGAGTACGCGCGGGCCAACCGGGCCGCCGCCGCAACCATCGAGCGGGACGGCCCGCAGGACTGGATCGCCGGCCGGGACCGGGCGCCCCGCCCCGCCGTCGTCGCAGACGTCCCCGCGTTCCCTCCCACGCCGCCGGAGCCGCTCCTGCCGTTCATCCTGCGCGGCCTGGCCCGCTCCGACCTGCCCCCGCCGGCCGCGCTCGGCTCCCTCCACCGCCCGGCCCTGGTCATGACCTGGGTGGACGACCCCGGCCACCCCGTGTCGACGGCGGCCGCCCTGGCCGGGCACCTGCCCCGGGCCGAGTTCCACCTCTCCCGCACCCGTGCCGACGTAAGGACCTGGGGACTGCGCATCGCGGACTTCCTCACAGGCCCCCGCCCCTGACGCCGACCCCCTCCAGCGGCCCCGGCACGGACAGGAGCAGCGGCCCTCCGGGCGGTGTGCGGGAGCGGCCATCCGCTCCGCCCGTCAGGGGGATGCCCGGTGCGCCGCGGACGGTTCCCGCCCGCGGCACGGGCACTCTTCGACGGGACGAAGACGGGACGAAAAGGAGCAGCGATGCCACTGTATCTGTCGCGTTTCAGCTACACGCCCGAGACCTGGGCGAGGCTGACCGGCCATCCCGAGGACCGCTCCGAGGCCGCCCGGGCGTACATCGAGTCCGTCGGAGGACGGCTCCACGGCTTCTGGTACGCCTTCGGCACGCACGACGGCTACAACCTGTGGGAGGCCCCGGACAACGTGTCGATGGCGGCAGTGGCACTGGCGATCAGCCGCGGTGGCGCACTCCGCTCCTTCGAGACGACCGTCCTGCTGACGGTCGAGGAAACCCTGGACGCCCTCAACCGGGTGGAACAGGTCGGCTACCGCCCTCCCGGCGCCTGACACCCGCCCCCTCGCTTCCGGCCGGCCCGGCCGGGTGCGCCGCGTCCGCCACCGCCGTCCCCGGCCGGGGCCGCGCTACGGCGCGCCCACCGCAGCGGGCCCCCTCCCGCGGGCCCTCACCGCACGAGTTCCGCCGCCAGCAGTGCGGCCGTCGCGGCCACCAGCGGATGGTCGGCGGGCGCGTCCCGTTCCTGCTTGGCCGTCAGGACGGCCATCAAGATCGGTGCGCCGTCCGGCGGCCAGGCGATGCCCACGTCGTTGTTGCCCCCGTAGCTCCCGCCGCCGGTCTTGTCCGCGAGGATCCAGTCGGCGGGCAGCCCCGCACGGAACCTCTCGTCGCTGGTGGTGTTGGCCAGCAGCCAGCCGGTGAGCCGTTCCCGGTCGGCAGGGGCAAGCACGTCACCGAGTACCAGGCGCGCGTACGTCCCGCCGATGGCGCGGGCAGTGGTGGTGTCGGTCACCCGCCAGGGTTCTGCCGAGTTGAGCTCGGGCTCCCACCGGTCGAGCCGGGTTCTGCCGTCGCCGATCGAACGGCAGAAACGGGTGACGGCCGTCGGCCCGCCCAACTCCCGCAGCAGCAGGTTCCCCGCGGTGTTGTCGCTGTAGCAGATGGTGGCCGCGCACAGCTCGGCGACCGTCATGCCGTTCTCGATGTTGCCGGCCTTCCCCGTGCACGGTGAGTAGCCCGACCTCTTGACGTACTGCGCGGTGTAGCGGATGCGCTCGGCCAGGAAGTCGCCGTCGCGGTCGAGGTCGCGCAGGACCGCTGCCGCGGCGACCGTCTTGAACAGGGAGCACATCGGGAAGCGTTCGTCCGCGCGGTACGCCGCCGTCCTGCCGGTGCGCATGTTGCGGGCGAACACGCCCAGACGGGCGGAGTGCCGCTGCTCCAACTCCCTCAGCCGTGCAGCAAGGCCGTCCGCACCGGCCGAGCCCGAGCCCGAGTCCGAGGTCGAGTCCGAGGCGTGCGCCTGCGCGCCGAGCGGCAGAACGGCGGACCATGCCGCGCCGGCGCCGAGGGCGAGCGCGGTACGGCGGGACGGGTGCGATCGTGGTGCAGTGGGCAAGGTCTCCCCTTTCCGGGACGGTGTGTGATGCTCCGTCAAAGATGCCTGCACGGGCGGGCTGCGACGGCAGGCGCGGCAGGTGTGCGCTGCGTGTCCCCTGCCGCCCGGCTCCCTGCCACCTTCACCCACCGCCTGCACGGCGGCATGAGTACCCGTACTCAGAAACTGCGCCGCACCGTGGACCCGGCGGCAGGCGGCCGGTGCGCGTCAGGCCAGCCAGCGGCCCTCCCGCATCAGGTCGCGGTCGGCCAGCTCGTTCTCCTCCCGCCACGCCTGGATACGGTGCGGGGTGATGCGGAACCAGCGGTAGACCGTGGTGAGGGCGCGCGGGTCGAAGCCGGCGCGCTCGGCGAAGCGGTCCCCCTCCTCCTCGGGGAGGGCATCGATGGCGTGGACCTCGACGGTGCCGTCGATCATGGTGACGTCGCGGGTGGGGCCGAGTGCCAGGCGGACGGTCCCGGCGGCGGCCAGGTTCCTGCCGGTCGGGCTGTCCGCCGGGGTGGCCACCCGCAGCGCCCGGCCGTCCCAGTCGAAGGACAGCGGCACCAGGTACGGCGTCCCGTCGGCGCAGGCGGTGGCCACCCAGACGTCGACGTCGTGGGCGAGCCGGTGCTCGGTGTCCAGACGGCGCCGGGCACGGGAGCGGGCCGTGGTGTCCGCCGCCTCCTGCCGGTCCTGCAGGAGGCCGAGGACGTTGCCGTCGGGGTCGGCGACCGTGGCCACCAGGCGTCCGCCGCCGACCTCGTGCGCGGGCTCGGTCACGGTCGCGCCCGCCGCGACCGCGGCGGCCAGCGTCGCCCCGAGGTCCGGCACGTGCCAGTACGCCACCGGCGAGGTCATCGCCTGCGGCCCGCCGCCCGGCACCAGCCCGATGTGCTGTCCCGCGGCCTCGAAGCCGACGTAGTACGGGGCGTCGTTGCGCGGGGGCACGCCGAGCAGCGCCGCGTACACCGCCTTGGCCCGGCCCAGATCGGACACCGGGTGGAGCACGGTCTTGATTCCCGAGGTTCCCGAGGTGGACGAGCCGGACATGGGCGCTCCTGGAGTGATGGGGACGTCGTGTGCCGTCACAGCGTCCCGCCCGGCACGGCCGGCCCGCATCCGTGGTGACCACGGAGCCGGTCACGCAGCCGCCCCGGCCGGCCGCCGGCCCGGACGCCCACGGAAAACAGGAGCGCGAACGGGCGTGCGACAGAATGGGGCCATGGCACAGGCAGCGGATGTCTCGCCTCGCGAGAGCGAGGTGCTGGAGCTGGTCGGAGACCATCTCAGCAACGCCGAGATCGGAGCACGGCTGTACATCTCGGTACGTACGGTGGAGACCCATGTCTCCTCGCTGCTGCGCAAGTTGCAGGTGCCGGACCGGCGGGCGCTGGCCCGCCGCGCGTCCGAACGCCCGCGCACCGACCGCTCGCGCACCGGGGGTTCGCGCCCGGCCCCCACGCTGCCGGCGCGGCTGACCTCGTTCATCGGCCGGGCGAGTGAGCGGGCCGCCCTGACCGCGATGCTGGGGGAGTACCGACAGGTGAGCGCCGTCGGCCCCGGCGGGGTCGGCAAGACCCGGCTCGCGCTGGCGGTGGCCTCGGACGCCGCCGACGAGTTCGCCGACGGGGTGTGGTTCGTCGACCTGGTCCCCGTCACCGACCCCGCCATGATCGCGACCGCGGTCGCCGAAGCCCTCGGCCTCGGCGAGCAACCCGGCCACGACATGGACCGGTCCGTGACCGCCGCGCTCGCCGACCGCCACGCCCTGCTGGTCCTGGACAACTGCGAGCACGTCGTCGACGGGGCCGCGCTGTTCCTCGAACGCCTGCTGGCCGCCTGTCCACGGGTGACAGGGCGACGTCGATGGGCCGGCCGCTGGACCCCTCCCTGCACGACCGGATCGCCGAGATCTGCGCACGGTTGGACGGCATGGCCCTGGCGATCGAACTGGCCGCCGCCCGCTACCCCACGCTCGGCCTGGACGGCATCACCGCCGCCCTGGCCCACCCGCTGCGCATGCTCACCGGCGGCTCCCGGGCACAGGACCGGCACCGCTCCGTACGGGCGGCGCTGGACTGGAGCCACCACCTGCTGGACCCGGCCGACCGGGCGCTGCTGCGCCGGGTGTCGGTGTTCGTGACACCGTTCACCGCCCCGGCGGCGGCACACGTCGCCGCACTCGACGCGGCGACCGCCGCCGACGGGCTGGCCCGACTCGCCGAACAGAGCCTGCTCGCCGTCACGCTCTCCCCGGACGGCACCCGCTACCGCGCGCTGAAAACGCTGCGCCAGTACGGCGCCGACCGCCTCACCGAGGCCGGCGAACTCGACGACACCCGGGCCCGGCACCTCCACTGGTGCCTCGACCGCAGCGCCGACCTCCAAAGGCCGGGAGCGGACGACTGGCGGGCCCGGTTCGACCGGGTGGCCGACGAGCTGCGCGCCGCCCTCGCATGGGCGCAGAGCCGACCGGAACAGCGCGCCGACGCCCACCGCCTCGCCCGCGACACGGCCGAACTGGCCTTCACCCGGCATCTGATCGGGGAATCCCAGCAGCGCTACGAGCAGGCCGCCGCGCTCGCCGACACCCCGGCCGACACGGCGTCGATGCTCCGGCACGCCGCAGCCGTCGCCGCGTGCCGCCTGCACGGTGACGACCTGTACCGCCTCCACCGCGAGGCCGCGGACGTCGCACGCCGAGCCGGCGACACCGCCGCGGCCGCCCGTGACCTGGCCGCCGCCGTCAGCAACGCCTACCGGTTCTCCAGCAAGTTCGTACGCACGCTCCCACCGCAGGAAGCCGACGCACTCATCACCGAGGCGCAGGAACGGGCCGGTGCCGACCCCGCCGCCCGGGCCGCGGTCGCACTGGCCGAGGCCGGACGCGCCCTCACCAGCGCCATCGGCGCCGCACCCGGCACGGGCGACGCGGGCGACACGGGGAGCGCGGGGAGTGCGGGAGAGGCTTCCCCCGAAGCGGCGCGCGCGGCCGGCGGCTGCGGCGGCACGACCGTCCAGGAGGCGATCGCCTCCGCCGAACGAGCCGTCGAACTCGCCCACCTCACCCGGGATCGGCTCGCCGAGTCCGCCGCCCTCGACACCCTCGCCGGCGCGTTGAGCTGGGCCGGGGACGCCTTCGCCGCGGCGGCGACGGCGCGGCGCCGGGTCGAGCTGGTTGTGTCCGCCCCCGACGGCCCGGCCGCCACCCACGAGTTGATCGAAGCGCTGGGTGAAGCCGCCGAGGCCGCCCTCGGCGTGGGGGACCTGCCGGGCGCCCGCCGGTGGGCGCGGCGACTGGCACAACACCCGCAGCTGGCCGAGGTCGGCCACCGCGCCACCGGCCGGCTCCTCGTCGCCGCCGCGCTGACGGGCGATGCCGAGGAGGCACTCACCACCGGCCTCCGCTTCCGCGACGCCTGGCAGCGGGCCGGCAGCCCCGCCCGGGCGGTCCTCGGTCCGCCCGCGGCAGCGATGGCGACGATCCACGGACTGCGCGACGACAAGGAAGCCCACCGCGAGTGGAGCGCACTGCTCGCACAGGTCGACCCCTCGCCGTGGAACACCTGCGGGTACGGGGCGGTCTTCGACGCGATCCTCATGCTCCACCAGGGGCGGCCCCGAGCAGCGCTCGAACGCACGGCCCCCGAACCCGCACAGGTACGGCAGTGGACCACCTGGATCTGGCTGCACTGGTACGTGGCCCTGCGCGCCGAGGCCTCCGTGCTCGCCGCCGCTCCCGACGCCGCCGCCCGCCTGGTGGAAGCCCGGACCGCCGTGGCCGGCAACCCCGTCGCCACCGCCCTCGTGGAACGCGCGGCGGCCCTGCTCGACGGCGACGGGGACCGGCTGACCGCCGCCGCGGACGCGTTCGACGCCGCCGGCTGCCGCTACCAGTCGGCGCGCACCCTGATCCTCGCGGGCGGCGAGCACGCCGCCCGCGGCGCGCGTGCGCTCGCCGACCTCGGCCTCGCCCCGATGGCCGCCCGGTAGCCGCGCCGGGCCGGCACGGCGCGACCTCACACCGCCCGCTGCACGAGCCCGGCGATCCGCGCCTCCACCTCGGGCGTCACCTCGGTCAACGCGAAACCGGCCGCCCACATGGGGCCCTCGTCCAGCTTCGCCAGGTCGCTGAAACCGAGCGTCGCGTAGCGCGCCTTGAACTTCTCCGCGCTCTGGAAGAAACAGACGACCTTGCCGTCCAGCGCGTAGGCGGGCATCCCGTACCAGAGCTTCGGGGCGAGGACCGGGGCGTTGGCGATGACGACGGCATGGACGCGCTCGGCCATGACGCGGTCCGAGTCCTGCATCTCGGCGATCTTCGCCAGCACGTCCCGCTCCGCCTCCGCCGCCTTCTCCACGGCCGACACCCGGCGTGCCGCCTTCTTCTGCTCCAGGGCGTGCGCCTTCATCGCGGCCCGCTCATCCGCGGTGAACCCCTCGTACGTGCTGCTGGCGGTGCCGGCCATGGTCGCTCCCTCGCTCGCCTGTCGTGATCCGCCCGGCCCGCTGCCGGCCCGATCACCGTGCCCCCAGACTGCCGCCCCCGGGCCGCGTACCGCCTCCGTGCCGACCACGGAGACCACCACGGACCACGCACTGCGTACCGGGTCCGGCCGGCACCCGGGTGCCCCGCGGGGCCCTGCGACGCGGTTCGGGTGTGATGAAAGCAGCGATCGCGGGCACAGGCGCGCACAGGGGAAGAGCTCCCCGCGTACGGCCGGGCACCACGCGGCCGGCCCAGAGGAAAGGATGCTCCTGTGTCGCAGGTCGAGAAGTCCGTCGAGGTCGATGTCCCGGTGCGCACCGCGTACAACCAGTGGACGCAGTTCGAGTCGTTCCCGCACTTCATGGAGGGCGTGGAGCGTATCGAGCAGCGCACCGACACGATGACGCACTGGGTGGCCAAGATCGGCGGGGTGAGGAAGGAGTTCGAGGCGGAGATCACCGAGCAGATCCCCGACGAGAGGGTCGCCTGGACCACCCTGGGAGGCGACGTCAAGCAGGCCGGCGTCGTCACCTTCCACCGCCTCGCCGACAGCAGGACCAAGGTGATGCTGCAGCTCGACTACGACCCGGAGGGCTTCACGGAGAACGTCGGCGACAAGCTCGGCCTCGTCGAACGACAGATCACCGGCGACCTGAAGCGGTTCAAGGAGTACATCGAGGACCGCGGCCGCGAGACCGGCGCCTGGCGGGGCGAGGTCTGAGCGACCCCACCGGCCGACCCCGGCGTACGGCGTGCGCTACGCCGAGTCGTGGGACCCGGCGTCCCGTACCGCCGGCCGGGTGCTGTCCGCCGACGCGGCACGCACCCGGCAGCGAAGTGCCGCTCGGCGGAGGAGTGGTGACGTGGCGGTCCGGGGTCCCCGGACCACGACCGCCTCACGGACTCCGCCACCGGAATGCACCTCGACGGCGGGAGCCTCGGCGCGGACCTGGCGGTCGTCGCCACCGGCGGCGACGGGACCTACCCGGCGTGGGTGGGCCGGTCGGCGTCCGGGGCGATGGTCCGGGTGACCGTGCAGACGGCCTTCGACGTCGACCTCGGCGCCTGACCGGCCCGCGCCGCACGGGCCTGGGCCTGCCGGGCCCGCCTGCGGCGGGTCAGGGCCTGCGGGTCAGCGGCTGGTCGGCGAAGCGCACCCCGGCCAGGCCGTGGGCCATCAGATTGCGGATGTTGGCGTGGTCGGTGCCGTCCGGCGTCGCCAGCACGCTGCGGTAGTGCTCGCCGAACGCCAGCAGCGCCTCCTGGTCGCTCAGCCCCTCCAGCAGGGCGAGCCCCAGCGTCTTGCAGGAGCCCTCGTTCTCGCCCGCGGCGTTCTCCAGATCCCCGTTGCGGAACGCCTGCGGCCGGTACGCGTAGTGCGAAGCGGCGAAGGCCAAGGTGTCGGCGAACTCGTGCTCGCCCGACGCGAGGCTCGCCCGGAGCGCTTCCAGATCAGTCATGTCGCTTCCCCTGGATTGAACGGACGATCCGATGCCGCGTCCGTGACCGGACGACCATACCCGCCTCCACACCGCCCGGCAGAAACCGTCCCACCCGTCGAACAACCCGCATCTGCGCAGGTCACGACGAGAGGGACGGTTCCGGCCGGCATCACCCCCGTAGATGCCGGCACAGCCGCAGGAAGAGGTCCGCATTGGCGATGCTCTGCAGCTCCGCGCTGTCCACCGTCGTCCGCCTCAGGCTCCCGTTGAAGATCAGCGAGCCGCTGTGCGAGGAGATCTCCGTGATCTGCGACCAGGGGGCGGAGTGCTTGCGCCCCGCCAGGACGTGCCGGTCGACCCGGTACGCCCCGAAGTCCAGGGTCTGACCGCGTTCGAGGGCCGCGAGCGCCTTCGGCAGCTGGGCGCGCGTGACGGCCCGCACGATGTGCTCACCCCACACGTCCGGCCACAGGAAGAGAGCCCCCTGCACCACCGAGGTGATGCCCAGCGCCCGCTTCTCCTCCTTGAGGAACACCCGGGTGCCCGGACCGATGTTCACCGCCGCGCCCTGCGGGTCCAGCAGGGTGTACCGGGCGTCCCACGGCACGCCGTTGCGGGTGCTCAGGTACCGCAGCACCCGCACCGTGTCCCAGGCGTACGCGGCCCGGAACCCCGCGGGGCCCGTCACCACCGTGCCGCCCTCGTGGAGGTGGAGCCGCGAGGCGTTGTGCTTGCCGAACACGCGGCTCTGCTTCATCCGGAAGGTCCGCTGCCACGGTCCGAGGCCGCGCCGGGCCGCCAGCGCCGCGGCCTCGCCGGTCGGCTGCTCGTAGGTGTCCCGCTCGTCCATGTCCGCCGTCCCTCACATCGCGCTGCGTACGTGCGTCTCACCTGTCTGCGTACCTGCGGGTGCCCGCGCCCGTGCCCGGGGCGTGGCCGCAGGTCATCCGGCCGCGGCGAAGGCGGCCTCCAGGCGCGGCACGTAGTCGGCGAAGGCCGGGCCCCAACAGCCGTAGTTGTGTCCGCCGTTGCAGGTCGGGGCGAGCGACGCACCGTTGCCGTAGTCGACGAGGCGGCTGGGGATGCCCAGCCGGTCCAGGCGCCCCTTGACCGTCTGCGAGGCGGCTGCGGTGTGGACGTCGATGAGGTCGTTGTCGCCGGTGTAGAGCGTGATGCCGGTGCCCGACAGTCGGGCCAGGTTGGCCGGCGCGGCCGGGTCGACCGCGTTCCACACCCGGTCGGCGCCGAACACCGGGTACGGGGAGCCGAAGATCGCGTCGCTGTCCACGACCGGACCGAAACCGGTGCACCGGCCGGAGCCGGCCGAACCGGAGGTGGTGCTCGCGCACCAGGCTCCCGTGGCGTTCAGCTCGGTGGCCAGGACGGCCGCGCGGACCTGCCACATGCCGAAGTCGATGCCTCCCGAGAGGGCGGCCACGTGTCCGAACAGGTCGGGGCGGGCCTGCGCGTAGTGCAGGGCGCCGAAGCCTCCCATCGACAGTCCGACGACCGCCCGGTGGGCCCGGTCGGTCCGGGTGCGCAGGTTCGCGTCGATGAACGGGACGACCTGGGAGAGGTGGAAGGTCTGCCAGTTGGCGGCTCCTTCGGCGGTGTTCTGCATCACCCAGTCGGCGTACCAGCCCTTGAGCCCGCCGTCCGGCACCACGGTGATCATCGAGTCCGAGTGCAGCGCGGGCGCCGCCGCGACGTCGTTCACGTTGCCGCCGCCGCCGTGCAGGAAGTACGTGACCGGCCAGCGCCGGCCGGGGTCGGCGCCGTAGGCGGTGGGCAGCAGGATGCGGATCCGGTGCTTCCCGGACACCTGCGGGGTGGTGACGGTGAGGGTGAAGTCGGTGGGGCCGTGCACCTGCGTGTCCTCGGGGACCAGCGTCAGACCGTGGCCGTTCGTGAAGACGGGGATCCCGGCGGCGGCGGAAGCCGCGGCGGCCGGGGGAGTTGCGGCGGCCACCGGGGCCGGTGCGGCGGTGGCCGGCGCCGCGGCGGCGAGTGCCGCGCCGGGGCCGAGCAGAGCGGTGAGCGCGAAGGCCGCGCCCAGTGCGCTGATGCGACGGGACGTCATCAGGGACCCTTCATCGGGGAGAGGGAACGCTCGCGCCGCGGGACGACCCGCCGCGAGCCGGACGTCCCGATGCTGGCCTCCCGCCCGCCCCGGCCACCAGGCCATACGACCGGCCATCGATGACCGGCCGTCCCCCCTGGGGCCCGGCCGGTACGGTGACCGCCCCGCCCCACCCCGGCCCGCCCCGGGTCAGTCGCCCTTCCCCTCCACGGCGCCGCAACGCCCGTCCGCGCGGTCGGCGCCCAGGCGCCCGTCGGGGGAGGCCGGCTCGAACGCCGCCGGTGCGAAGTCCCGGTGCGCGCCCCGGTGGGCGCGGCCGAGGTGGTGCTGCAGCCGCTCGTGGCGGAACTGGTAGACGGCCCCCGTCTGGCGCAGCACCCCGCGCCGGTAGGCGTCGTCGAGGAACCCGGCCGGGTCCGCGGGCAGCCGCCCGGCCAGCGGGAGACAGACGCGCGCCAGGACGATCCACTGCCCCCAGGCCGTGAAGGCGAGCACGTAGGCGGCCGCTCCGCCCAGCCCGCCGACCGTACCGATGAACAGGCTGTCCCCGATGCCCCAGTTGAGCGGTCCCATCACGGTGCGCAGCGCAGCGACGACCAGGTACCCGCCGAAGGCGACGGCCAGGCAGAGCGCCACGGCCAGGATGAGGAACTGACGGCCCGCCGTCGCACGGTTCGAGGCCAGCAGACTGACCGGCGTGGCCGCCGTGGAGACGTCCACGGGCGCTTCGAGCGCGGCCATCAGTGCGAAGACGAGCCCGGCGGCCGGCCCGAAGATCAGCACGAAGACCAGCATGTTGATCAACGTGCCCGAGACGACGTCCGGGTCGGCCAGCGGCGTCCCGGCGGCCAGCGCCCGCTGGAGGGTGAGCGCCACGGCGCACCCGATGCCCATGACGGTCCCGCCGATCAGACCCTGCCCGACCCGCGAGAGGAACGTACGCAGGGACCGGCGGGGCAGGCCGGCGCGGGCGGTGCGCAGCGTCAGCCGGACCCGGGTCGGCTCGAAGGCCGCCCCGCCGGAGCGGTCCGCCATCGCATGGACCGCTCCGAAGCCGAGACCCGCGGCCGGCCCCATGAGAGCCCCCTGCAGCAGGATCTCCCCAGGAGGAAGCGGCGCGAGCAGAAGGCCGACCGACCAGTCCGCCACGGCGACGGCCAGGGCGGTCGCCAGCACCAGGGCCACCGTTCGTGCCGTACGGGACAGCGCATGGCCGAGCTGCCACCACGCGAGGTCGTGCCGCTCGCGGTCCGCGCGGACCAGGTGGTGGGCGAGGTGGCCCAGCCAGCGCTCGGCGCGGGCGGCGTCCGCGTACGGAGCCCCCGGCCGCGGGCCGCCCGCGTCCCGTTCCGGGGTGCGGCGGCGGTAGACCGCGGGCACGAAGCCCGCCAGCAGGTGCTCGCTCAGACTCTTCTGCGAGGGGAACCGCTCGCCGTCCAGGAGCTCGGCCGGATCGCGGTCCGAGGACTCGCTGTAGAGCGTGCGGGCGAGGACGACCATGAGCGGGGTGGTCAGGACCGCGGCCAGATTGCGGTGCGCGGCGGATTCCGGCCGGGTGCGCAGCTCCGCGAGGACCGCGTCCCACGTCGAGCCCGATACGGCCGCGCCGCCGGTCCGGGCCGGGGCAACGGCGCGCGCCGTACGGGGCAGGTAGTCGGCGAGGTCCTCCAGGGTGAGGTCGGACAGCTCGATGCAGCCCGCCCAGACGAGCGGTGCGTGCGCGGCCCGGACGGCCTCGGCGTACTCGTCGTGCCGGCTGGTCAGTACGAGCGGCGCGGCGGTCGCGTTCAGCGCGTCCAGGGCCTCGCGCCGCAGCCCCTCGGCCATCTCGTCGAACCCGTCCAGGACCGGAAGGACGAAGTCGCCGTCGACCAGCGCGGCGGCCAGCGTCGCCCCGCCCGGGCCCCGGCGGGCCAGATGGGGGTGGTCGCGCAGCAGCCGGCCGACCAGCCAGTCCCGCAGCGCGGTCGCCGACGGGTCCCAGGACCCGACGCTGAAGACGACCGGCACGCGGCGCTCCTCGGCCGACGCCCCACGCGCCTGCAGGAGGTCCAGTACCAGCCTGATGGTCAGGACGGACTTCCCCGAGCCCGCCCGCCCCAGGACGACCAGCCGTCCGGAGGGGATCCTCAGGTACACCTCGGCGAGGCTGCGCAGGTCCCCTTCCAGGTCCACCGTACGCGGCCGTTCTCCCGGTCCCAGGCGCTGGATGTTCTCCGCCCGGTCGGTCAGGGCGGCGGGCGCGGGCGTCCACCGTACGGGCAGGGGAAAGGGGTCGTGCACGCGTCGCTGCGCCTCCTCCCGCCGCCAGCGGCGCCGGACCTCGACGGCCAGTTCCTCGGCCGCGTCGGCCAGCCTCCCGTGGACGGCCGCCCGAACGGGCGCCGGGCCGTGCACGGTTGCGTCGACCGGGTCGCGCACGGGGGCGCGCGCCGGGTCCTGCGCCGCGTCGTACACGGTTCCGCGCACCGGGCCGTCCGCCCCGCCGGGTACGGCGGCGGTCGCCGCCTGCGCCGGCAGTCCGCGCCCGGCAGGGTGGTCCGCACCGGCAGGGCGGCCCGCCCCGCCCCCCGCCCCCGCCGTGCCCGTCGTGGCGGGGGAGCCGGCGAGGGCGGCCGCCACCAGCCGACGATCCCCCTCCTCCAGGCCGAGCGCGTCCGCGAGCAGGTTCAGCGTGGCCACCCGGTGGTTGGTGGACCGGTCGTTCTCCAGCCGCCGGATGGTGCGGACGCTCACCCCCGACCGCTCGGCGACCTGCTCCTGCGTCAGGCCCGCCCGCTCGCGCAGCCGCCGTAACAGCGCGCCGACGTCCTCTGCCATCCCTCAACTCCCCTTACCCGCCGGTAGGACCGGCCGTTGAGCCTACCCATGGCCGCCGGTCACCCATGGCCGGGTCACTGACCTGTGCGCCAGCCGCGCCCCGGGGCACCGTCGTGAACGGCACCACCCCGACCGAAGGCGAGGAGCCCACGTGCCCCACCGCTACTGGTGCGCGGAGTGCAGCTTCAAGACCCCCTGGCTCGACGGGCCCGGGGGACTCGGCCGCCTCGCCGAGCACTACGCCCTCAGACATCCCGCAACCGCCCCCGGCGGCCACATCGAGACACGCAGGGGCGCCCGGGCCGTGCGAACGACACCCCAAGGAGTACGAGCCATGAACCATTCCCCCCACAGGCCGCGACCGGCGGCGGCGACCGGTGCGGGCGCCATGGGCATCGCGGCCGGCGCCGCCGTCACCGCCTTCGCGGTGGTCCTCCTGCTGCTCCTCACGGACGGCAACGGCTTCGGCCTGTTCGGCCTGCCCGTCCTCGCCCTCGGGGCGGGCCTGCTGCGCAACGGCGTCCGGGTGCTCGCCGGCAGGACCCAGGCGGGCGACCGCCTGAGCCGACTGGCCCTCATCCCGGCGAGCGTCTCCGGCCTGGCCATCGGCGGCATGCTCGCCGGAGCCGACTGGGACCGCGACGGCACCTTCGCCCAACTGGCTGGATTCGTCACGACGTTCCTCCTCTCGGTCGTCCTCATCACCTTGTGCGGCCGCCCGGAGACGAAGCACTACCTGGGCGAGTACTGAGCCCGCCCCGCCCCCACCACCGCTGCGAGGCCGCCGTCGACAAGCTCTTCCGACCCCGCTGCAACAAGCTGCCGACTCCGTGTGCGGCGACCCGGCGTCGGCGGACCGGGGCTGTGCGCCAGACCGGGGCGACGAGCCGGACGGTCAGTGCGTGGGTCACTTCGGGCGGGGAACTCCTGGGCACGGCGACGGCGGCGATGGCGCCGGACGACGAACCCGCACTTCGGGGACCGGACGCAGCCTCCCCGGGGCCCCGGCTGAACGCGGCGGCCGGTGCGCCGCGTCTCCGGACGCGGCACACGCCGCTTAACCACGGACAACGACGCCCCTCGCGGATACCACACCTGGCGCGACCAGGACTGTCACACCGGCCGCTAGCGGCCGCCGACGTGGGGGAGGAGGGCCATCTCGCGGGCGTTCTTGATCGCCGCGGCGAGCTGTCGCTGCTGCTGCGCGGTGACCCGGGTGACGCGGCGGCTGCGGATCTTGCCGCGGTCGGAGAGGAACTTCCGCAGGAGGTCGGTGTCCTTGTAGTCGATGAAGGTGATCCCGGCCGTGTCGAGTGGGTTGGGGCGGGACTTCAGGGGCTTGTGGGGGGTTGGACGACGGGCCATGGGAACTCCTCGGGGCCGGGGTGGACGTACGCGGGGCGGAAGGGCGGGGTCGGGCCGGCGGGGCGCGGGCCGGTTCGGGAGACGGGGATGGGCCGGCGGGGCCGGGCGGGGTCAGGAGACGGGGTCGAGGAGGGCGTCGAAGGCGGCCGGCAGGCGGCGCCATGCCGCGCGCCCTGCGGCGTACTCGGCGTCGGTGAGCAGGCAGGAGTCCAGGAGCCGTTCCAGCCCGTCGCGGTCGAGGCCGGGGGAGGTGAAGACCAGGTGCTGGCAGCAGTCGCCGTGTTCGGGATGCCAGTCGAGGGCGGCGGCTGCCCTGCGCATCGGCGGCACCATCTCCCAGGCGGCGTCAGGCAAGGAGGCCAGCCAGGGGCCGGCGTTCTCCACGCCCAGGGCTCCGCCGGCGGCGTCCCAGGCCAGCAGGGTGTCGGGACGGTCGGCGAGCCAGAACCGGCCCCGGCTGCGGGCAGCGGCACAGCACAGGTCCTCCAGGGCGTCGTAGAGGCGCTCGGGGTGGAACGGCCGGCGGCGGTGCCAGACGAAGGTCGTCACTCCCGCCTCCTGCGCCTCCTGCGGCAGCAGGGCGCACGCGGGGTGCTGCGCCGCCGCTGCCGTCTCCACGTCGAAGCCGGCGAACACGACCCGGGCCAGTTCTCCGGACCCGGCCGGCACGTGGCGGGCGGTCGGATGGAGCTGGGAGAGCAGGGCGCGGTCCTCGGCGTCGGCGCCCTCGCTGTCGACGAGGGCGAGGACGGGGGCGTATTCGAGCTGCCGGGCCCAGGTGTCGGCGACCGTGCGCCGGTCGGTGGCGGCCGCCGCGAGCCCGACGTCGGCCAGGTCGTTCCCGTCGGCGAGGCAGGGGAGTACGAGGGCGGGGTCCACCGCGGTGATCACGGCGGTGAGGTCGAACACCCCCCTGCCGTGCGCGGCGACGACCTCGGCCATCGCCCTGGGCTCGACGGAGTCCCACAGCTCCACGACGGCCAGGCGCGTCATGGCGCTGCCGGCCAGTCGTTCCAGCTCGGGGACCAGGTCCTCGCGCAGGGCGCAGCAGGCGCAGTCGTTGACGAGCGGGGCCTCGTCGCGGGAGAGCTCGCCGCAGGCGTCGCGGACCACGCGCAGCACCGTGCCGTCGCGTGCGGCGGCCAGGTCGTGGTGGAGCACGACGCTGCCGGGTACGGAGCGCAGCAGCTGCTCCACGACCTCCCTGCGGGCGTCGCCGTGGAGCCCGCCGACGAGGGCGACGGGCAGGGTCACGGCTTGCTCCCGTAGCGGCGCTGGAAGCGCTCCACGCGGCCGGCGGTGTCCAGGACGCGGGCGGTGCCGGTGTAGAAGGGGTGGCTCTGCGAGGAGATCTCCACGTCGATCACGGGGTAGGTGCGGCCGTCCTCCCACTCGATCGTCTTCTCGCTGGTGGCGGTGGAGCGGGTGAGGAAGGCGAAGTCGGCGGCCTTGTCGCGGAAGACGACGGGGCCGTACGCGGGGTGGATTGCGGGCTTCATGGTGCTGCTGTCCTTCTGGGAGTGGCCGATGGGGTGCGGTTCAGCGCTCTTCGCGGAAGTCGACGTGCCGGCGGATCACCGGGTCGAACTTCCGCAGCACCATCCGGTCCGGGTCGTTGCGGCGGTTCTTGCGGGTGACGTAGGTGTAGCCGGTGCCCGCGGTGGAGCGGAGCTTGATGACGGGGCGTACTTCGTTGCGTGCCATGCCGTACTATATGGGAATGATTTCCATTACCAATACCGCCCCGGCGGTGGAGAGGCAGGCAGGCTCGTGGCCGCACGCTGCCAACTGACCGGCGCCCAGCCGGGATTCGGCAACACCATCTCCCACTCGCACCGGCGCACCCCCCGCCGCTTCGACCCCAACATCCAGAGCAAGAGGTACTGGCTGCCCAGCGAGGGCCGACACGTCCGCCTCACGCTCAGCGCCCGGGCCGTCAAGACCATCGACACCATCGGCATCGAGGCCGCCGTGGCACGCATCCGCGCACGGGGACAGAAGGTCTGATGGCCAGAGCGAGCAAGATCGCGCAGAACGAGAAGCGCAAGGCCACCGTCGAGCGCCACGCCGCCCGGCGGGCGGAGCTGAAGGAAACCCTCCGCAAGCCGTCCTCCACCGCGGCCGAACGGCAGGCGGCCACGGCGCAGCTGCGCAGGCAACCGCGCAACGCCAGCGCGACCAGGGTGCGCAACCGCGACAGCGTCGACGGGCGGCCCCGCGGACACCTGCGGACATTCGGCCTGTCCCGGATGAGGATGCGGCAGCAGGCCCACGCCGGATTCCTCCCCGGAGTCACCAAGTCGTCCTGGTAGCAGCCGGCCCGGGCACAGCGGCGCCGGACGCCCGGGCACACCCGCACCCGGCCGTCGGCGCCCGCGTGCGGGCGGGCGCCGGCCACCGGTACGGGCCCCGCCCGGCGTGGCGCGGGGCCCGTACCGGCGGGCTGGTCTACATGTGGGGACGAGCGGGAGCGGTCGGTGCCCGTCGACGGCCCCACCGGCGGCGGATCCGGGGCGACGGAGGAGGGTGACGATGGGCCGGGGTGACTCGACCGGGGCCGTGGACGGCCCGGAGGCGGCCCTGCTGGAGGCCCTCTTCGGCCAGTCCCCGATCGGCCTGCACGTCCTGGACACCGAGCTGCGCATCGTACGGGTCAACTCCGCCACGCCCGCCATGCGGGCGTTGCGGACCCAGGACCTGGTGGGGCGCCCTTTCCAGGAGGTCTACCTCCCGCTCCTCACCGACGCGGCCGCCGTCGCGTCCCTCGTCCGCGGGGTGCTGGACACCGGCCACCCCGTCGTCGGCCACGTCGTGCAGGCCCACACCAGCGCCGACCCCGGCCGGGGGCACTTCTACGAGGTGTCCGTCTTCCGTCTCCAGACACCGGGCGGAGAGGTCCTGGGCGTCGCCCTCACCGTGGTGGACGTCAGCGAACGCGAGAGGGGACGGGCCCGCGCGGCGGTCCTGAACGCCGTACGCCAGGGAGTGGGACGGTCCCTCGACGTGGTGACCACCTGCCAGGAACTGGTCGACACCCTCGTACCGGCCTTCGCCGACGTCGCGGTCGTCGAAGTGGTGGACGCCGTGGTGCGCGGCGAGGAGCCCCCGCCGTCCCCCCTCGCCCCCGGCGTGCCCCTGCGCCGCGCCGCGTTCCGCAGCAGCGGCGACGGGGAAGCGAAGGAGCCGCAGGCCCACCCCCTCGGCGACGTACGCGGCCTTCCCTTCCCCACCCCGTACACCCAGGCGCTCTCGGACCTGCGGCCCCGGGTGGTGGCACTGGACGGCGACCTGCCCTGGCTCGCAGCCGCCCCCGAGCGGACCGAGGCGATCCGCCGGTCGGGCGCCCACACCCTCATCACCGCCCCCCTGACCGTACGCGGCACCGTACTGGGGCTGATCAGCCTGTACCGCACGCGGCAGCCGGCCCCCTACGACGAGTCCGACGCCGACCTCGTGCTGCAACTGGCCGACCATACGGCCCTGTGCATCGACAACGCCCGCCGCTACACCCGAGAACACACCATCGCCGCGACGGTCCAGCGCAGCCTGCTCCCACGACGCCCCCTCTCCCGCACCGCGCTGGAGACCGAGCACCTCCTCGTACCCGCCGAAGGAGTCGGCCAGTGGTACGACACCATCGCCCTGTCCGGAGCCCGCACCGCACTGGTCGTCGGCACGGTCGCCGGCAGCGGCATCCACACCGCCACCCTCATGGGGCAGCTGCGCACCGTCATCAACTCCCTGTCCGCCTTCGACCTGCACCCCGACGAACTCCTGGCACGACTGCACGCCACCGTCGCCTCCCTGGCCGCCGAGCGCGCCGGCCTGCCGCCCTCCGACCCCCTGCACCACCAGGCGCTCGCAGCCGCCTGCGCCTACGCCGTCCACGACCCGCTCAACAGGACCCTCACCGTCGCGGGCGCCGGCTCCCCGGCCCTCACCCTGGTCCTGCCGGACGGCAGCGCCCGCGTCCGGGAACTCTCCTCCGGTCCGCCGCTGGGCAGGCCGGAGCGCACCCCCTTCGCCGCCTCCCGCTTCGACGTCCCCGACGAGAGCCTGGTGATCCTCTCCACCCGCCCGGTCCCCGCCCTGGAAGCGATCGGCCGTCTCCCCGGCACCGGCCCCCTCGCCACCCGGGCCGGCCGGTCCCTCGCCGCCCTGCGCGACGACGTCCTCTACGCCCTCCCTGCCGAGAACCGCGCCACACCCGCCGCCGTCCTGTTCGCCCGTACGCGCGCCTTCCCCGCCGAGAACGTCGCCACCTGGCAGCTGCAGGCCGCGCCCACGGCCGCGGCGGCCGCCCGCCGCCATGTGCGCCGACAGCTCAGCATCTGGAACGTGCCGGAGGAGACGGCCTTCACCACCGAACTCATCGTCAGCGAGCTGGTCGCCAACGCCGTCCGCTACGGCAAACCCCCTCTGGAGCTGCGACTCATCAACGACGACCGCACCCTCGCCTGCGAAATCCGCGACGCCGGCGTCGCCGCCCCGCACCTGCGCCACGCCGGCCCGGCCGACGAGGGCGGCCGCGGCCTCTTCATCGTCGGCGAACTCGCCGACGGCTGGGGCGTGCGCCACGGCGATCACGGCAAGACCATCTGGACCGAACAGACTCCCCCCGCGGCCCCCGCCACGCGCCCCGACACCGACTGACCACGGGAGCGCCGGCACCAACGACAGCGGCGTGGGGCGGTGCATGAGACCCCCGTGAGAGGAAAGCCGCTGGGTATGACACACGCCCCGAAACCAGAGCACGGCGCCGCCCCGCAGCCCGCCCCGCCCGGACCCGACCGCGTGGGCCCCGACGAACAGGTCGAGGAGCGGGCCCCGGACCGGCTCTCGCAGATGCCGAAACGGTCGTGGACGGCGGTGCTGCGCGGCACGCTGAAGGAGTTCCAGGACGACGAGCTCGCCGACCGGGCCGCAGCCCTGACCTACTACGGGGTGCTGGCACTCTTCCCGGCCCTGCTGGTGCTGGTCTCCCTGCTGGGCATCGCCGGGAAATCAGCGACCGAACAGGTACTGGCCAACCTGCAGAAGCTGACACCCGGCTCCGCGCGCGACGTGATCACCCAGGCGGTCCAGCAGCTCCAGGGCAACGCCGGCATCGGATCCCTCGTGGCGATCGTCGGCCTGGCCGTCGCCATCTGGTCGGCCTCCGGATACGTCGCCGCCTTCATCCGCACCTCCAACGCCGTCTACGACATGCCCGAGGGCCGCCCGGTGTGGAAGATCCTGCCCCTGCGCCTGGCCCTGACCATCACCCTGATGGTCCTGGCCGTGGTCAGCGCCCTGATCGTGGTGTTCACCGGCGGCCTGGCCCGGCAGGCGGGCGCCGCTCTCGGCGTCGGGGACACCGCCATGACGGTGTGGTCGATCGCGAAGTGGCCCGTCCTGGTCCTGCTCGTCACGATCATGATCGCGATCCTGTACTGGGCGGCACCGAACGCCAAGGGCCGCGGCTTCAAGTGGATCACCCCCGGGAGCTTCCTGGCGCTGCTGATCTGGCTGATCGCCTCGGCCGGCTTCGCGTTCTACGTCGCGAACTTCGGCTCGTACAACAAGACGTACGGCACCCTCGCCGGCGTCATCGTCTTCCTGATCTGGTTGTGGATCACCAACCTCGCCATCCTCCTCGGCCTGGAGTTCGACGCCGAAATGGTCCGCCAGCGCGCCATCGCCGGCGGCCACCCCGAGGACGAGGAACCCTACGTCGAACCCCGGGACACCCGTAAGTGGAGCGACGAGGACCGCCGCCGCCTGGAATGAGCCGGGCGCACCACGGCACGGGACGAGGAGGTGTGCGGAGCATGGACGTCCTGGCCCTGCTGCGCAGCCGCGATCACCGGCTGGTCCGGCGAATGGCCGCATGGGACTCCGCCTGGGCGCGGCGCCTCCTCCCGCCGGTCGAGGAGGCGGCCGAGCACACCAAACTGTGGTGGGCGGCCGCGGTGCTCATGGCGGCCGGCGGGGGCCGGCGCGGCCGCAAGGCGGCCGCCACCGGGATCACGGCCATGGCGGTCGCCGAGCTGCTGGCCAACGGGGTGGCGAAACCCCTCGTCGAGCGACGCCGGCCCCCCAAGGAGTGGATCCCGCACCCCGACGTGCAGGACCGCCCCGACAGCTCCTCCTTCCCCTCCGGCCACACCGCCGCAGCCGTGGCGTTCACCGCGGCCGTCGCGCCCACCCGGCCGGGGGCCGCCGCCGCATGCTGCGTACCGGCCGTGATGGTGGCGATCGAGCGGGTCCACAGCGGCGCGCACTACCCCTCCGACGTCGCAGCCGGCGCAGCCATCGGCCTGACCGCGGCCGCCCTGGTCCGGGCCGCGCCCCGCCTGCTCCTGCGCCGCCTGCTCCTGCCCCGCCTGCTCCTGCCCCGCCTGCTCCCGCCCCGTCCGTTCCTGCGCCGTCTGCGATGACCCGGCGGCCGGGCGGGTGATCGGCTGCTCGGGGGGTATGCGCGCCGACGCAGGAGCGGGAAGCAAGAAGAGGACCGGCAGGCCGGGCCCGGCCGGCCGTCCCCACGGCCCGGGCCCGGCCGCCACCACAGCGGCCTGCTGCCGTCCGGCAGCAGGCCGCCGCGGCCGGCCACCCGCCCACCTGCACCGGAGCAGGCCATCGACAGCGCCAGGCCCACGCGGCCGAGAAGAAGGAGGCAGCACCCCGATGAACACCCCCCAGGGCGACAAGCAGCCCTCGCCCACCCCCGAGGAACTGCGCAAACAGGTCGAACACACCCGCGATGAACTCGGCCAGACCGTCGAGGCCCTGGCAGGCAAGGCGGACGTCAAGGCCCAGGCGAAGGAGAAGGCGGCAAAGCTCCAGGAACAGGCCACCGAGAAGGCGGCAAAGCTCCAGGAACAGGCCACCGAGAAGGCCGCCCAGGTGACCGACCAGCTCCGGGACAAGGCCGCGCACGCCGGCCGGCTGGTGAAGGACAACACGCCCGACCCCCTCCTCGACAAAGCCGCACACGCCGCCGCCCAGGTACGCGACACCGCCGCCCGGGCCGGACACCTCGCCGCCGAGAAGACGCCGGACCCGGTGCGTGAAAAGGCCGACCGGGCCGCCACCCTGGCACGCGCCAACCGCACCCCGCTGATCGCCGCGGCCGCCGCGGTCGTCGTCCTCCTGCTCCTGCGCCGCAGCCGGAGGCGCCGATGAAAGCATCCAAGATCGCCTACAAGCCGATCGGACTGGCGCTCGGCGCCACCAGCGGCATGATCGCCGGCGCGGCCTTCAAGCAGGCCTGGAAGATGATCAGCCACGACGGCGACGCCCCCGACGCCACCGACGAGGACCGCACCTGGCGCGAAGTCCTGATCGCCGCGGCCCTGCAAGGAGCGATCTTCGCCGTCGTCAAGGCGGCCGTCGACCGCGCAGGAGCCGCCACCACCCGCCGCCTCACCGGCACCTGGCCCGGCTGAGCCGCCCCGGACCGGCGCCGACCCCACGCCCCCGGGGTCGGCGCCGCCCGCTTGCGGGGGCGGTCGGCTCCGCCCCCGGGCCGGGCCCGCAACGCCCCCGCCCGCCCGTCCGATCCGGCCCGGTCGCCGAACACCCACCCAAGGAGGAACAAGCGTGGCCGCGCACCTTCGGCTCCCCGCCATCGCCGCCGCCGCTGTCACCACCGCTGTCACCACCGCAGTGCTCCTCACCCGCCGGCAGGCCACCCGACCGGTCCGCGACGCACACGACGCCGCCGGCCCCGCAGCCCTCTGTCCGCGCGCCGACCGCGTGGCCGAACTGCACGCCGCCTACCTCGAACCGGCCCCCGCGGAAACCGACGCCCACCTGGAGCAGTACCGGAACAGGATCACCTCGCTCCACCCCCGCCACGGAAGCGAACACCCCCCGTAGTGACCTCCGAAGGAGGGAAGCGGGTATCCGCCTGCGGCCTGGGCACACGAGGGAACATGCACGGACAACATGCGCGTCCCACCAGCAGCAGTCTGTTCGGCCCCGCCCCCGCAGCTGCGACACCGCCACCCGCCCGCACCGGGGCCAGGCACTCCCGCCGCAGCCGCCTCACCGGCCGCCTGCGCCGCCGGATCCTCGCCTACCGGGCCATCGACTTCCTGTCCACGCACATCCCCCACGCCCCCGGCCCCGGCGAGGAATGCCTGCTCCTCGTCCACATCCGCCAGGTCGTCGGCGAAATCCAGTACCGGATCTGCCAGGACTGCGCCCGGGGAGTCATCACCGCGATCGTGATCGACGACCGTTTCCGCAGCACCGGCCTGGGCACCCGCGCACTCTCCCACCTGCGCTCCCGCCACCCGGGACTCACCTGGAGCAGCACACTGCACCAGCGCGCCACCCGCGACCTCCTGCGCCGCATACGCATCCCCACCCTCACCCCCGCCCCGCCCTGCCCCCACGCCGACCCCACCCCGCACGAACAGACCGGCCCCCTCCTCGCCGCCGGCTGACCAACCCCCTCCAGTTCGGCGCCGTGACGACGTCCGCGGGCCACCGGCGGACGGCGGGCCCGACCCGTACGGCCGGCGAACCGGCTGCGGTGATGAGCGGGCTCCGACCCCGGGCGTGTCCACACCGCCCCCGCCGCGCGGCGGAGTCCGGCACGCCCCCCGCGGCAGGGCAGGGGTGCGACCCATGGGAGGCCGGGGCGGCCGCGCCGCAGACGAAATCCGCGGCCACCGCACTACACCATCCCCACCCCGGTGACGGGAATCAAGATCGATCCCGCTCACATCTCGTCACACGTCCCCCCAGGGCTTAGTGTTCCGTTACCCGGCCGGGTCTCAGCGTGAAAACCGATGCCACTCCGCTGGAGGATGACTCTCCGTGTCGCACGTTTCACAAGCTTCCGTCACTACCCCCGACGGTGAGCCGGCCCCGCTCGTCCCCACCACGTACGGCGAGGTCAAAGGGTGGTTCTCGGACTACGACCAGGTGCTCTTCGACTGGTTCCTGACGCGTCAGAACAGCACTGAGGACCAGCCGGGCGACCTCCTGGAGCTCGGCGCCTTCATGGGGAAGAGCGCGATCTTCCTCGGACGGTACCTCCGGCCCGGCGAGGAGTTCACCGTCTGCGACCTCTTCGACTCGCCCGCGACGGACGACTTCAACGTCGCGGAGAACCGCAGCTCCTACCCCACGCTCACCCGGCGCGGCTTCGAGACGAACTACCTGGCCTTCCACGAGGCACTGCCGACGGTGATCCAGGCCCCCACCTCGGTTGTCGCCGACCGCGTCAAACCGGGGAGCTGCCGATTCGTCCACATCGACGCCTCACACCTCTACGAGCACGTCGTCACGGACATCGCCTCCTCGCGCCTGCTGACGACCCCGGACGCCGTGGTGGTCTTCGACGACTACCGCTCCGAGCACTGCCCCGGCGTCGCGGCCGCCGTCTGGACCGCCGTGGTCACGGGCGACCTGCACCCCATCTGCGTCTCGGCCTCGAAACTCTACGCAACCTGGGGCGACCCGGCGCCCCACCAGGCCGCCCTGCGCGCATGGTTGGAGGAGCGCACCGACCTCTGGCACGGCGTGGACGTGATCGACGGCCGCCCCCTGGTACGCGTCGGGGACCACGGCGTGGTCGCGCCGCAGCCCCCGCAGCCCCTCCACCCCGCGCCGCCGACGGAACCGGCACCGCCGGCCCCCGCCCCCGCCCCCACCGCCGCACGCAGGCCCGCCGCCCGCTGGCGCAAGCTGGCCAAGGACCTGCTCCCGCCCGTGATCACCCGCGCGATCGTCGCCCGCAACCGCCGCCGCAGAGGCTGACGCGCACAGGCCCCACACCCCCGGACCCCACCCGGTCCGGGGGCCGACGCAGCGTACGGTGCGTGAGGTGACCCGTCCCGCGGCCGGATCCCGCGGCAACCGACCGCCGCCCGACGGCGGCGCGGCACCGGCCGAACTGCCGTCCGCCGAGGGCCGGGACGTCCGACCCGTATCGTTCCCCCGGCTCCCCGGCTCCCCGGCTCCCCGGCTCCCCGGCTCCCCGGCTCCCCGGCTCCCCGGCCCGGCGGTCAGATGATGTGGATGCGCTCCAGGGTGCCGGTGCTGTCGCGGATCATCAGGTCGTTGCCCTTGGCGCGTTCCCGTTCGATGAATCCGAGCAGGAGCACGGCCCGGTTGATCACGTCGGACTTGCTCACGCCGGAGGCGGCCGTCAGCTCCGAGACGATCGTGACCGCCGGCGGGCAGAGGGTCACGGAGTACCGCTCGGTGTCGGGGTGCGGGGGGAGTTGCTCCACGGTGCGTCCTTCCTGAGAAACAGAGGCAGCCACAGGGTTGCATCAATCCCGCGCTGAAGCGCACCAATTTCGCGCAGAACTGGTGCGGGGGAGTGGCGCGGGGAGCTGCACGCGCGCGGCCTCCGGCTCCGGGCCTACCGGGAAGGCGTACGTCGCATACACCCGGCCCCACCGGCGGCGGTGTCGCGCCATCCCATCCCGCGCTTCGCCCGGCGGAACCGCCCCCTCCCTCTCCTGTCAAGTGACGAATGGCCGGGACTACGGCCCGTTCCCTGCCCCGGGCAGGGTGGCAATCGACCGTCCTGAGGAAAAGCAGGAGCGACAAGCCACCCGGACCGGAGGCCCCGATGTTCCGTCGTGCAGGGAGCCTTGCGACCCGTCGTCCCCGACTGGTCCTCCTCGCCGCGTTCGTGTTCCTGCTGCTGGCGGCCGTGTTCGGCGCGGATGCGACCGGACGGCTGAAGACCCAGGGGTACGACGACCCGCGGTCCGAGTCCAGCCGGGCCGCCGTCCTCGCCGCCCGCCACGCGGGGGAGTCCCCCAACCTGGTCGTCGTCGCGCAGGCCCGCGCCGGCTCCGTCGACAGCCCGGCCGCCCGGGCCGCGGGCGAGGCCCTGACCAGGCGCCTGACCGCCGAGCCGGACGTCAGCGCGGTGACCTCGTACTGGAGCGGCGGCGCGGCGGAGCTACGCGGCCGGGACGGCCGCGCCGCCATGCTGGTCGCGCACGTGGACGGCGAGGGGGACCGGCTCGGCGCGCGCGTCGAGCGGTTGCGGGAACAGCTCACCACCCGGGCCGGGTCCGGGTCCGGGGAGGATGCCCTGACGGTGCGCGTCGGAGGGTCCGCGCTGGTCGACGCCGAGCTGCAGCACCTGTCGGAGTCCGACCTGAAGCGGGCCGAGGCCGTCGTCCTGCCCGGCACCCTGATCCTGCTGGTCCTCGTGTTCGGCAGCGTCGTGGCCGCCGCCCTGCCCCTGCTCATCGGCGTCCTCGCCGTCGTCGGGACGCTGCTCGCCCTGAAGGTTCTCGGCAGCGTCACCGACGTCTCCGTCTTCGCACTGAACCTCACCACGGCGCTCGGCCTGGGCCTGGGCATCGACTACGGCCTGCTGGTCGTCTCACGCTTCCGCGAGGAGCTCGCCGGCGGGTACGCACCGCGCGCCGCCGCCGTACGGACCGTGCGCACCGCCGGCCACACGATCGTCTTCAGCGCCGCGACCGTATCCGCCGCGCTCGCCACACTGCTGGTGTTCCCGCCGTACTTCCTGCGGTCCTTCGCCTACGCCGGCATCGCCGTCGTGGTGATCGCCGCGGTGAGCGCCGTGACCGTGCTGCCGGCCCTGCTCGCGCTGCTCGGCAAACGGGTGAACGCCTGGGCCGTGCCCTGGCGCCGCCGGGCCCACGCCGGGTCGCGCTCACGGTTCTGGGAGGGGCTCGCGCGGATCGTCGTACGCCGTCCGCTGCTGGCGGCGCTGCCGGTGATCGGACTGCTGGCGCTGCTCGCCGGACCGTTCGCCCACGCCGGTTTCGCCACCCCCGACGACCGGGCGCTGCCGGCGGGCTCGGCCGCCCGGCAGACCGGCGACCTGGTGCGCGGCGCCTTCGACATGAAGGGCGCCGGCGCGCTCACCGTCCTCACCACCGGTACGGCGTCCCCGTCGGCCCGGGTGGACCACGCCCGCACCCTGTCCGCGCTGCCGCAGGTCGCCCAGGTCGTGACGCCCGAGGGCACCTTCCGCAACGGCGCGCCCGCCCCGCTGCCGGGCTCCGCCCCGCTCCCCGGCCCCGCCCCGCTCCCCGGCCCCGCCCCGCTGCCCGGCCCCGCCCCATCCGCGGACGCCCCCGCCGCTACCGCCCGGCTGTCGGTCGTACCGCTGGTGGACCCGCACTCCCGCGCCGCGCAGCAACTCGTACGCGACATCCGCGCGACCCCCGGCCCGGCCGGCGCCGCCGTCCTCGTCGGCGGACCGAGCGCCGTACTGGTGGACGCCAAGGACACGGTGGGCGACCGGATCCCCCTGGCCCTCACCGTGATCACCGCGACCACCTTCGTGCTGCTGCTCGGCTTCACGCGCAGCCTGCTGCTCCCGCTGAAGGCCATCGCACTGAACGCCCTGAGCCTCGCCGCCGTCCTCGGCGCCATGACGTGGATCTTCCAGGCGGGACACCTGCGGGACCTGCTCGGCTTCACCCCCGGTCCGCTCAGCACCACCATGCCCGTGCTGCTGTTCTGCATCGTCTTCGGACTGTCGGTGGACTACGAGGTGTTCGTCCTCGCGCGCATCAAGGAGGCGCACGACGCCGGGCAGGACGACGCCTGCGCCATCGTCTCCGGCATCGCCCGCACCGGAGGCATCGTCACCACGGCCGGGGCGCTGCTCGCCTTCACCCTGCTCGGCTTCGGCACCTCCCGGGTCTCGCTCCTGCAGTTCTTCGGGATCGGCGCGGGCCTGGGCGTCCTCCTCGACGCGACGCTCGTCCGGGGCGTGCTCGTACCGGCGCTCATGCGCCTGGCCGGCGGCCTGAACTGGTGGACGCCGTGGCCGCAGCGGCCACCCCGCAGGCCCGCGCGCACACCGCCGCACCGGCCGCCCCGCGAGCCCTCGCGCCTCACATCCCCTCATCCGCCCCCTCAGCCCACCACCCGGCACCTGCCGCAGAACGCCGTGGGGCCGCCACGGCCCGCACCCGCGGCCGACCCCGAATACGCCGCCGCCGCGCCCACCGCCCGACCCGCGCCCACCGCCCGTACCCCCCGTACCGACCCCACCGCCCCGGCAGCCGTCCGGCCCGGGCACCACGACAAGGAAGACCCGTCATGACTGACATCGCCATCGTCGGACTCGGCTGCCGCTTCCCCGGAGCCCGCGACCTCCGCGCCTACTGGAAGCTCCTGATGAGCGGGGAACGGCAGTTCTCCACGGTCCCCGCGCAGCGCTGGAACCACGACGTCTTCCACGACCCCGGCAATCCGTCCGCCCCGCACGCCGCATACACCGACCAGGTCGCCCTCCTCGACGACGTGGACCGCTTCGACGCCCTCCACTACGGAGTGCCGCCCGCCCGGGCGCGGGCCACGGACCCGCAGCACCGGCTGATGCTCGACGTCACCCGCGAGGCCCTCGACGACGCGGGACTGGGCCGGCGCGACTTCGACCGCGAGAACACCGGGGTCTTCTGCGCGATGTCGGTGTCCGACTACAAGGACGTCATGACGGCCCCGATCCGGGCCATCGCCCTGGCCGACCAGGCACGGCGCTCGGCGGCCGACGACGGCGCCACCGACCCCGCCCTCGCCGCCGCCCTCGACGCGGTCCGGGAGCACGCCGGACGGCTCGCCACCGTGCAGCCCTTCAGCCTGCCCGGGAGCCTGCTCAACATGGCCGCCGGAACGGTCAGCCGCCAGTTCGACCTCGGCGGCCCCAGCTTCGCCGTCGACGCCGCCTGCTCCGGCTCCCTGGTGGCCCTGGACCAGGCCGTGGCACAACTGCGCCAGGGCGGCTGCCGGATCGCCGTCGTCGGCGGCGTCTACGTCAACCTGACCCCCGACAGCCTCATCGGCTTCTCCACCCTGCGCGCCCTGTCCGCCACCGGGGTGTGCCGCCCCTTCGACGAACAGGCCGACGGCTTCGTCCTCGGCGAGGGCGCCGGGGCCGTGGTCATCCGGCCGCTCGCGGACGCCCTCGCCGCCGGCGACCGCGTCTACGCGGTGATCAAGGGCGTCGGCTCCGCCAACGACGGCGCGTCCCCCGGCCCGCTGGCCCCCGCGCCCGAGGGCCAACTGCGCGCGCTGCGCCGGGCCTACCAGGACGCGGACCTCCCCCCGTCGTCCGTGGCCTTCCTGGAGGCCCACGGAACCGCCACCCGGTCCGGCGACCGCGCCGAGATCGAGGCGCTGCGCCGGCTGCGCACCGAGTACCCGGACGACGACCCCTCACTCTGCTACCTCGGCGCGGGCAAGGCCCTCATCGGGCACTCCCTGGCCGCGGCCGGGATGGCGGGCCTGATCAAGACGGCCCTGGTCGTCCACCACCGCACGATCGTGCCGCAGCCGCGCACCACCGCTCATCCCGACCTGGGCGTCGGAGCCGCGGGTCTGCGGTTCGCCGAAACCGCACGGCCCTGGCCGCGTACGGGAACTCCGCGCCGGGCCGCCGTCAGCTCGTTCGGCTTCGGCGGCACGAACGTCCACGTGGTACTGGAGGAGGCCCCCGCCCCGACCCCTGCCCCCGCCCCGACCCCTGCCCCCGCCCCGACCCCCGCGCCCGCCCGGCCGGTGGCCGGCGGCGCGCAGGGCACGCAGGGTGCCGCGCAGGTCGTCCTGCTCTCGGCCGGCTCCGTCGAACTGCTCGACCTGCACCTCGGCGAGGTGCTGGACACGGTGGAACGAGCCCCCCGCACACCGGTGGGAGCGCTGGCGCACACCCTGGGCGGCCGCGAGCCGCTCAAGGCCCGCCTCGCGATCGTGGCCGCCGACACGCAGGAGTTCACCCGGCGGCTGCTGCGGGCCCGCGCACGCCTGGCCGAAGGCGCCCGCGGCGACCTCGGCGAGGGCACGTTCGCGGCCGACGCCCCCCTGCCGGCCGCGCAGCGCCGCATCGCCTTCGTCTTCCCCGGCCAGGGCAGCCAGCGGCCGGGCATGATGCGGGACCTGTACGAACGGTTCGCCGGCTTCCGCACCGTGCTCGACGCACTCGGCTCCGAGGTCCGCCGCACCACGGACGTCGACCCCGCCGCACTGCTGTACGGCGAAACGGCGCCCGCCGACGACCCCGGCCGGACGGCACCCGCCCCCGGCGGCAGCACCGCCGCAGAGCTCGGGCGGCGGCTCGCCGACACCGAGGTGTGCCAGCCGCTCCTCGGCACCGTCCAGATCGCCGCCACCCGACTGCTCGCCGACTGCGGCGTGGTTCCGGACCTGGCCCTCGGCCACAGCGTCGGAGAGTTCGCCGCGGCCGCGGCGGCCGGAGCGCTCACCGGGGAGGAGACCGTACGGCTGCTGGCACACCGGGGCGCGGCCCTCCGACGGGCCGGGAACGCACTGCGGGGCGGAATGATCGCCGTACAGAGCGACCCGCAGACCTGCCGCAGGCTCCTCACCGGCATCGACGACGTATGGCTCGCCTGCTACAACCACCCGCGGCAGGTCGTGCTCAGCGGCACGCCGCAGGGTCTCGCCGACGTCCGGCGGGCCTGCACCGACGCCGGCATCGCCACCGTGACGCTGGAGGTGTCCGACGCCTTCCACTCCCCGCGGCTGGCCCGCGCCGAGGAGACCGTGCGCACGGACCTCGCCGGCCGCCGTGTGCACCCTCCCCGCCTGGCGTTCGTCTCGTCCGTCAGCGGGACACCGTGCACCGACCCCGAGGAACTGCGCGAGCTGTGGGCCCGCCACGCGTCCGCGCCGGTGCGGTTCGCCGACGCCGTGCGCGCCTCGTACGACGCGGGAGCCCGCCTGTACCTCCAGGTGAGCGGGGGCGGCTCGCTCCTCGACCCGGTCCGCCGCAACCTCGCCGACCGGGACGACGTGCACCTCGTCGCCGCAACCGGCGCGGCACCGGACGGCGCACGGACCCTCGCGCAGGCTCTGGCCCGACTCGCGGTCCTGGGCGTCCCCGTCGACCCGCGCGCGCCGGTTGCGGCCCACGAGCGCCACCTGATCGACCTGCCGGTGGCCAGACTCGCCGGACAGTCGTACTGGGCCGGACGCACGACTCCGCCGAAGGCGGCACCGCCGCCGCACGACTCCCCGGCCGAGGTGCCCCCCGCCCGGCCCACGGCACCCGGACAGGACCCTGGAGGGGCCCCCGTGGACCCGGAGCCCTCCGGTGCGTACGACCCGCCGGTGCACCCCATGGACGATCTGCGGCAACTGGTCCGGGACCAGGTGGAGCTCATGTCCCGCTTCCCCGGGGCCGCCCGCGCCCCGGCCGGCGGGGAGCCCGCCGCGACCGGCGAGGAGCCCGCTGCGGCCGCCGACGCCGCCGAGGTCACCGCATCCGTGTTCGCGCACATAGCCCGGATCTCCGCGTTCCCGGTCGACCACCTGCGCCCCGAACAGCTGCTGACCGACGACCTCGGCTTCGACTCACTGATGCTGACCGACCTGTTCACGGCCCTCCGCAGGCAGTGGCCGCAATGGACGTTCGACGAACACGACGCGGACCGGCCGACCGTCGGCGGCGTCGCCGCGGCCCTCACCCTCGCCACCGCGGCCCTCACCGGCGCCACCGCCGAACCCGCACCGGGCACCGTCCCCGAACAGCGCGCCGAGCAGTGCGAGGGAGGCGACGTACCCCCGCCCCCGCCCCCGCCTCCTGCCGCGGACCCGCCCGCCGACCCCGGCGGCCCCACCCACCCCGCGCCACGACCCGAGGAGCACACCCGCATCGACCGCTTCCCCGAGGTCACCGCCCACGCCGAGCGCGTCGGCGCCCTGGCCGGCACCGGACTGTCCAACCCCTACTTCCTCGTCCACGAGCGCGGTATGACGGACACGACCGTCATCGGCGGCCGGGAGTTCCTCTCCTTCTCCGGCTACAACTACCTGGGCCTGGCGACACACCCCCGGGTGAACGAGGCCGCCAAGCAGGCGATCGACACCTACGGCACCTCGGTGTCCGCCAGCCGCCTCCTCTCCGGCAGCCGCCCCCTCCACACGCAACTCGAGACCGAACTCGCCGCCCTCCTCGGATGCGAGGCCGCGGTCACCCTCGCCAACGGGCACGCCACCAACGTCACCGTGATCGGCCATCTCGTCGGCCCGGGCGACCTCGTCGTGCACGACGCCCTCGCCCACGACAGCATCCTCCAGGGCTGCCGGCTCTCCGGCGCCACCCGGCGACCGTTCCCGCACAACGACGCGGCCGCCCTCGACCACCTGCTCGAACAGGTCCGCCACCAGTACCGGCGCGTACTCGTCGTCATCGAGGGCGTCTACAGCATGGACGGCGACATCGCCGACCTGCCCGCCCTCGTCGCGGTCAAGCAGCGCCACGGCGCACTGCTGATGGTCGACGAGGCCCACAGCATCGGAACCACCGGCGCGACGGGCGGCGGCGTCGGCGAGCACTTCGGCATCGACCGCCGCGACGTCGACCTGTGGTCGGGCACCCTGTCCAAGGCCCTGGCCGGCTGCGGCGGCTACGTCGCCGCAAGCAGCCCGGTCGTCGAGTACCTGCGCTACACCGCTCCCGGCTTCGTCTACAGCGCCGGCATGACCCCGGCCGACACCGCCGCATGCCTGGCCTCACTGCGGCTGCTGCGCGACGAACCGGAGCGCGTGGCCCGACTGGCGGACAACGCCGCGCTGTTCGTCCGCCTCGCCCGCGACGCGGGCGTCGACACCGGCGACAGCCACCGCACACCAGTGGTCCCGTGCATCGTCGGGGACTCGCTGAAGGCACTGCGCCTGGCGCAGGCCCTGTTCCGGCGGGGCGTCAGCGTCAATCCGATCCTCCACCCGGCCGTCCCCGAGCACATGGCCCGGCTGCGCTTCTTCGTCACACGGGACCACACCCCCGGCCAGATCCGGCACACCGTGACCGCACTGGCGCAGGAACTGCGCCAACTGGACCAGGTGGCCGCCGCATGACCCCCGGCGCCGGGCACCCCGCCTTCCCGACGATCACGCCGGGCCCGGTCCACCGGTGGGGCGGAGCAGCCCTGGTCGTGGCCCGGCGCCCGGCCCTGCACCGGCCACCGCCCCTCTCGGCGGCGGAGCAACGGGTGCTGGAGGCGCTCCCGGTCCGCCGGCACGCCGAGTGGACGCAGGGCCGACTGCTCGCCAAGCGCCTGGTGGGGGACGTCCTCGCCGTCCCGCCGGCGGAGGTGGAGGTCCTGCCCCGTGACGACGGCAGCCCCCACCTCGTCGTCGGGGGAGCGCCGACGCCCTCCTGGCACGTGTCGGTCAGCCACACCACCGGCCACGCAGCGGCCGCCCTCGCACCGCAACCGGTGGGCGTCGACCTGTGCGAGACGGCCTCGGCCGCCGCAGTGCACCGCGCCGCGGACCACGTCCTGTCACCCGCGGAACGCACCCTCGTCGGCACGGACCGGCCCGAAGCCGCAGCCGCTGCCTGGGCCCTGAAGGAAGCGGCCGTCAAGGCGGACCGCAGCTCCCTCTTCGGCCCGGCCCCCCGCCGCATCGCGCTGCTCGCCCTGCACCCGCCCCTCCTCACCGGCCGCCGCCACACCATGCTCTGGCACACGGACAACACCGTCCTGGCCCTCGTACTGGCGCCCCCGCCCCCATCGGACACCTGCTCCGGCCGACGCCCCGAGGCCCCGCCACAGGACCCGCCCGCGGGAAGGGGCCCGTAGACCGGGAGTTCGTCGTGCAGATCACTGCTGCTGTCCGTCTTCCGACGGCTGCCGCCCCGCCCCGCTCGTCCCGGCCGAAGCCCGCACACGGTCTGCCCGGCCGGGGTCCGGGCGGGCAGACCGCGGGACTGCGTGCTGCCGGTCAGCAGCCGCCGCAGTTGTAGAAGAGCACGTCCCAGTGGTTGCCCTCGTCGGCGTAGATGTTGCCCGCCCCCGACCTCCACTGCGGGGCGCCGTCACCGCGGACGCCGATGTAGGTGAACGTGCTCTTGATGTAGTTCCCGACGCATGTGTACTTGCTGAAGTCGAGCTTGTAGCCGTTCCAGTGCGAGTAGGTGCCGCCGGCGTGGCCGGTCTCCGTGCCGCCGGTGATGTTCAGTGCGCAGCCACTGGCGCTCTTGAGGGTCTGGGCGCCTTTCGCCGTGGCGAGGTTGAGCTGCTCGAAGGAGGTGCAGGTCGGGTTGTTGCGGTCCGAGCAGCCGCCGGAGGAGGACCAGGTGATGGCGGAGCTGCGGAACATGGAGGTCGCCGTGGCGTGGCTGATCCTGGTGGCCGCGTGGGCCTCGCCGGCCCCGCCGACGACGCCGACGCCGGGGGCGAGGAACGCGCCGAGGACGAGGGCGAAGGCGGTGAGGACGCAGCGGAGCGTGCTGCCTGCGGGGCGGTGGGGAGCCGCGTCGTGGGCGCGGGGGCCTGTGGGGGCCTTGGGGAACGTCAAGCTTTCCTCCGAGTGCGGATCGCGCGGACCGAAGTACGCGGGCGGGCGGGGTGCGAAGCGGTGGACGACGGCGGTCTACCCGCGTGGACTTCCGGGCGTACGCCAGACCCTGAGGATGTCGTCCGGCAGGTCACACGGCGGAGCGGAAGGCGGGGAGGTACCCGCCCGAGTGGCCCGCAGCCGTGGGGTGGTAGCTGTTGGATACGGGCACCGAGACACTGTGCAGCCAGGCTGCGCCCGAGCAGATCTCGTGGCCGGTGAATTCGTCCACGACGCTGGAGTAGGCGAAGCCGGCGTTGGCGGCCTGCTTCGCGAGCGTCCCGTTGAGGGCGTCGCTGCCCCGGTTGATCGCGGCTCGTTCGGTTTCGCTCAGGCCGGCGATGCAACCGCCGTTGAGCTGGTAGAAGCGGGGATAGCCGAGGACGACGACACGGGCTTGAGGGGCCCTGCTGCGGATGGCGCCGTAGAGGGAGGAGAGGTTGCCGGGCAGGGTGTTGGTGATCTGCGCGATGGCGTTGTCCACGGCGCTCACACAGGTCGCCTCGCTCTGCAGGACGCAGGTCTGCATGACGCTCGCGAAGCCCACGTCGTTGCCGCCGGCGGTGACGCTGACGAGCGTGGTGGAGCTGTTGAGCGGGCTCAGCTGACTGCTCCGGACCGTACCGGTCGTGGCTCCTGAGCAGGCGGTGAAGGAGAAGGAGGCGGGGGCGTTGGCCGCCGCCCACAAGGACGGGTAGGCCTTGCTGCTGCGCTGGCAGCTCCCGCTGTCCGACAGGTAGCTTCCGGCGCCCACCCCCGAGGAGTACGAGTCGCCGAGAGCGACGAAGCGCTCTCCCGCGGCCGGGGCGGCGGAAGCCTGTTGTGCCAGAGCGAGAGTCGCCGCGGTCGCCAGGGCGAGCAGAGCGGGCAGGACCCGTCTCCGATGTGTCGCGAACATGACAAGAAACTCCTTGACGTGTTGTGGGGAACAGGAGTTGTTGAAGCGTCACTCTTCTAGCAGTGGCGAAGGCTCCGCGGATAGACGCGCGCAACGGGTTGTTGATTTCCGCGCACCCCCTGGCGGCGACGCCGCACCCCCCGGCGGCGACGGCCGCACCCACCGGGGGAGGGGCGGGCGCTCCCGAACCGCCGGCGCCTGTATCCGGTCCAGTCGGACCGTTCCCGTCCGTTTCGGGGGCGTCGAAATGGTTTGAGCTCGGACGGCGGCACCGACAGGATCGGGGAAGACCGATGAGTTCTTCCCGGCGCCGCCGTCTGTCAGAGAGACCTGCCAGGTACGGAGGACACTCACATGACGGAAGGCATCATGCCCGCACCCCACGCAACACCCACCCTCCCACCCGCCCGCGTCACCGCCGTGCTGCGGATCCTCGTGCTGTCCACCTTCGTCGTCCTCCTCAACGAGACGATCATGGTCAACGCGATCCCGCGGCTCATGCGCGACTTCGACGTCACCGCAGCCGCCGCAGGCTGGCTGTCCACGGCCTTCATGCTCACCATGGCGGTCGTCATCCCGGTGACGGGGTGGTTCCTCCAGCGCGTGACGACCCGAACCGCCTTCGGCCTCGCGATGGCACTGTTCCTCGCCGGTACGGCTCTGGCCGCGGCCGCGCCGGCCTTCCCCGTACTGCTGGCCGCCCGCGTCATCCAGGCCGGCGGCACCGCCGTCATGGTGCCGCTGCTCATGACGACGCTGATGACCCTCGTGCCCCCGCACGACCGCGGCCGCGTCATGGGCAACATCACCCTCGTCATCTCCGTCGCACCCGCCCTCGGGCCCGCCGTCTCCGGCGTACTGCTGCAACTGGGGTCGTGGCGACTGCTGTTCCTGGCCGTGCTTCCCATCGCCGGAGCCATGGTCGTCTTCGGTCTGCGCAACCTGGTCAACATCGGCGAGCCGCAGGCCGTCCCCATCGACTGGATGTCCGTCCCCCTGGCGGCAGCGGGCTTCGGCGCCCTGGTGTACGGCCTGAGCGGACTCGGCGCCGAGAACGCCGCCCAGGCCCCCCTGCCCCCGGAGGCCGTCACCCTGGCCGGCGCCGTGCTCGTAGGGCTGTTCGTATGGCGGCAACTGGCGCTGCAGCGCTCCTCCGCCCCCCTGCTGGACCTGCGCGCACTGACGTTCCGTCACTTCGCGGTGGCGCTGGGCCTGATGTGCCTGTCGTTCATGGCCCTCATGGGTGCGTTCATCCTGCTGCCGATCTACCTGCAGGAGGTGTGCGGCCTGACCTCGCTGCAGACCGGGCTGCTCCTCATCCCCGGCGGCCTGACCATGGGCCTGCTCGGACCGCAGGTCGGCAAGCTCTACGACCGATTCGGCGCACCACGCCTGGTCGTTCCCGGAGCCGTCCTCACAGCGCTGTGTCTCGCGCTGTTCGCCCTCACGGGCGAACAGACCTCACCGTGGCTGGTGCTCACCCTCCACGTGGCCCTGAGCGCGGGCATGGCCTTCGTCTTCACCCCCGTCTTCACCTCCGGTCTGTCGGTACTGCCACCGCACCTCTACCCCCATGGCTCCGCCATCCTGGGCTCGCTCCAACAGGTCGCTGCCGCCGCCGGTACCGCCCTGGTCATCAGCATCATGTCGGGGCAGGCGGCCACGGCGGCAGCCGACGGCGCCGAACCCGCCGGCGCCCTCGCCACGGGCATCCAGTGGGGATTCGGCGTCGGCGCCGCGCTCGGTGTCCTGGCCGTGCTGGTCGCACTGCTGATCCGCACCCCACCCGTCCCGCACCAGCCTGCTGCGCCGCAGGCCCAGGACGAAGACGGCACCACGAAGGACACCACCGTCCACACCCCCTGACTCCCCGGTGATCGGCCCGGTGCCCGCCGCGACGAAGGACGGGCACGCGGGCCGCCTCCGGCGAACCAGCACCCCACGCGATTACCTGCCTGCTGCCGCGATGTAGTCCCTGACCTGCTGATAGACGGCCGCATCGGTCGGGAAGGCGGTGTGCTGCAGACACGACGTGCGGGTGTTCAACGCGCCGTCGAGGACGACGGATTCCTCGGGTGTGACGATGCCGTCGCAGGAGGAGCGCCAGGTGGCGTAGCGGGCGGTTCCGGGCGTCTCGTCGCCGGCGTTCAGCTCGTTGAGGAACGCAGATCCCGGACGCATCTCGGCGCACGAGGCTCCACCGCACCAGTAGGCGGCACCCGTGCCGTGGTTGGGACCCGCCAAGGACACCCATGCGTCGACCTTGGCGTCCCCAGCCAGGTTCTTGAGGTAGTAGCGGGAGGAGAGGCCGCCCATGGAGTGCGTGACGAGGTCGACCTGGGAGGCGCCGGTGGCAGCCAGCACGCGGTCGATCTCGCGGGCCAGCTCGGAGGCGGTCGTCGTATTGGACCGGCTGGTGGGATAGCTCCACCGGTGGAGGCGGTCGGCCGGCCAGCCGTCGGCGCGGAACCGGTCGGCCATGGTGGTCCAGGTCGACCCGTCACTGTTCCAGCCGTGTACGAAGACGACCGGATCGGGCACGGCCGCCACCTGGGCCGCCACCACCGGAGCAGCAGCGGCCGGAGGAAGGACGGCGAGGGAAGCGAGGGCGATCACGCGGAATGCACACCGGATGCTGTAAGTCACAGCCAGCGTTGTAGCGCCGTCGCGCTCCTTCGACCGCACTGCGCGCCGTCCATCACCCGACCGGCCCGCCCTGCATCACCCGAGGAACGTTTCCCCGCCCCGAGCGTTCACACGCAGGCCCCCATGCCCTCGGCGACGACGAGCCGCCCCGCCCGGGCCTGCCGCGGGCGAGCACGACGGCGGCCGCGACGGGCCCGGCATCGAGAGTCTGCGGGTTGCATGTGCCGTAGCGGCATGTGCTCCAGTAGGCGGCGAACGCACCATCGAGAGGTCCCCTCCCATGCCCCTTCCTGCGATTCCCCGCCGGGTCAAGATCGGCGACGCCGCCGCGTTCGCCGGGACCACACCCCGCGCCATCCGCCACTACCACGCCATCGGGCTCCTCGCCGAACCCGAACGCGGCAGCGACGACCGCCGCCGCTACGGATACGACGACATGATCCGCCTGCTGTGGATCCGCAAGATGGCCGACGCGGGCATCTCCCTGGACGACATCCACGCCGCCTTCAAGGACGGCACACAAATCGAGCAGTCCCTGGCCCGCCTGGAGGAGTCCCTCGCTTCCAAGGCGGCCGCCATCGAGACCCAGCGGGCCGCCGTGAACCGCCTCCGCGAGGTGGGCAGCCCCCTGGGCCTGCTCCCACCGCTGGTCACCGGCCGCCTGCGCGATCTACCGCCAGGAGCCCTGCGCTCCGCCGACCTCGACTCCCTCCTGGTCACGGAGCGCACTTTCGGCCCTCTGGGCGCCGCCATCCAGGCCAACCGGTTCATCGTCCTGGCCACCCACCCCGACCTGCGGGCCGAGGAGGACCGACTGGCCCGGGCCGAGGCGGCCCTGGACGACACCATGGCCCCCGACGACCCCCGCATCGAAGACCTGGCTGCCCAGCGATGCGCTCACGAAGCCGCCCTGGCAGCCACCGGCGAACGATCCGGCCTGGAAGAAGCCCTCGACGCCCTCCTCGACCGGGAGGACGAGCACGAGGGCGAGGAAGGAGACGAGGCGAGGATGAGCGCGAGGGAGGCCATCGGCAAGATGCCGTACGACTTCTCCCCGGCCCGCATCCGCTACGAGGAACGGGTCATCGAACTGCTTCACGCGGGCGAGCAGCACGCTGACACCGACCCGCGGATCTGCTGACCGGCGTCGGCCCCAGAGCCGGCCCGACACGAGCAGCCGCACTCCGCACCGACCCTGCCACGCAACCCGCGCACCCTGCTCGTCCTGACGAACCTCGACGTCGGCGACGTCGCTCAGGGAGAAGCGGGGGAGGAGGACGCCGGCGACGGCGTCCGGTCCGGTGCGCCGGCGGTGCCGGCCGCCTCAGTGCCCGTGGCCGCACCGGCGTGCGGCTCGGCCGCCTCCGCCGCCCGTGCCCCGGGCCGGAAGTGCCACAGCGCCAACACCCCCGCCACGCCCAGCAGCGCGGCCTGGACGTCGAGTGCGAACGGCAGCCCGAGCAGCCCGGCCAGGGCGCCGGCCAGCGCCATGCCCAGGGCCGTGAACCCGTCGAACACGCTCTGGAAACTGGCCAGGACCCGCCCGCGGGTGGCATCCGAGGTGTGCAGCTGCACGATGGCCATCCGGCCCGCGAACACCCCGATCCCCGGCGCACCCAGCACCGCGAACAGCGCCGCCTGGAACCAGATCGCAGTGGTCACGTACGCGCTGTTCCAGGTGAAGGCGGTCATGGCGGAGAACACCAGCAGCGCCCAGCCCAGCAGCCGGCCGGGATCGGTGCGACGGGCCAGCGTGCCGATCAACGCCCCGCCCGCGATACCGCCGATCGCCTGGACCCCGCGCAGCAGACCGGTTTCGCCCTCGCCGCCGCCCAGCCGTTCGGTCACGAAAACGACGAACAGCACGGCGAACAGGCCCTGCGCCAGGCCGATCAGCCCCACCGGCAGCACCATCAGCCGCAGCCCGCGCCGGTTCCTGATCTCCCGGAGCCCGGCCACCCACGCCTGCCACACCGGCTCCCGCACCGCAGCCGGCCGCGGCACCCCGAACGGGCGGGCCAGCAGCGCCACCGCCACCAAGAAGGAGGCCGCGTCGATGACCAGGACTCCCGGCAGCCCCAGCCCCGCCACCACGAACCCGCCGCAGGAGGCACCCAGCAGCCGCGCCAGGTTGCCGTTGAGGCTGGCCAGGCCGTTGGCGGCGGCGACATCCTCCGGAGCGACCACCGAAGGCAGCAGCGCGTACTTGGCGGGCTGGAAGACCGTGGCGAGCGCCGCCTGCGCGCAGGTGACCAGGTTGACCAGGTACAGCTGGCCGGGCCCGTCGACGGCGAGCAGCGGCAGCAGTACCAGCACCTGGAGCAGGCTCACGCCGATCATCAGCCGCCGCCGGTCCCAGCGGTCCGCGAGCACCCCGGCCACCGGCGACAGCAGCAGACCGGGCAGCAGCTCCAGGATGAAGTTGGTCGCGGTGGCCGTGACCGAACCGGTGAGCTGGTAGACGTACACCGGCATGGCGATCATGAAGATCCAGTCGCCGGTCTCCGAGACGAACCCGGCGGTCCACAGCCGCCGGAAATCCGGGTTCGCCAACGGCCCCTTCAACGGCCCCTTCTGCGGCCCCTTCGGCGGTCCCTCGGGGAGGCCTTCTGCTCGGGTCATTGCGGAGACCTCACCATCTGCGGTTGACGGGCAGGAGCGCACGATGATGCCGGACATACGTGGCCTGCTCAACTTCCCCGTTCAACCGCCGCATTACCGCGGTTGAACACCCCCAAAGGCCAAAGAAGCCGTCGACACAACGCAGTTGGGCCGCACGTGTGCGGAGCAGTTGAACGGCGCAGTTGAACGCGGTTGAGGATATTCGGATTCCACCCCTAATTTTCCGTCCATGCTCCCTACGGATATCGATCTGCTGCGAATTCTGGGACGGCCCACCCTGTCCGGCGACGGACGTCTGGCTGCCGTCAGCGTGACGGCGCCCGACGCGGCCGCCGATGCCAACGCGACCGAGCTGTGGGTGGCCGCGACCGACGGGTCCACGCCGGCCCGTCGGCTCACCCGGGGCCCCTCCGACAGCGCCCCGGCCTTCTCCCCGGACGGACGCTGGCTCGCCTTCCTGCGCCCGCTGCCCGCAGGTGGTCCTGCCCAGATCCACCTGCTCCCCATGGACGGCGGCGACCCGTTCCCCGTGACCGACCTGCCGCTCGGCGCCGGTCAGCCGGCGTGGAGCCCGGACGGCACCCGGCTCGCCTTCACCGCCCGGGTGCCCGAGCCGGGCCGGTACCTGCCCGGCGTACCGCCGGGCAAGGAGCGGCCGCGCCGGATCACCGCGCTGCGCTACATGGCCGACGGCCTCGGCTTCACCTTCGACCGGCCCCGCCACGTCTTCGTCACCGCCCCGTTCGCCACGGGCGCCTTCGCCGCCGCCCCGGCCGCCGCCCAGCTCACCTCGGGCCCCTTCGACCACGACGAGGTGGCCTGGAGCCCGGACGGCTCCCAGCTCACCTTCGTCTCCGGCCGCCACCCCGGGCACGCCGACGACCTGCGCCGTGACGTGTGGATATGCGCCCCGGACGGTACCGGCCAGCGCCCCCTCACACGGGGCGGCCTGGAAATGAGCTGCCCGCAGTTCTCCCCGGACGGCAGGAACGTCCACTTCGCCGCCGAGACCCTCACCCCCGACGGCCGCGCCCGGGGCGCCAGCAGCTACGGCCTGTGGTCGGTCCCCAGCGACGGCTCCGCCGACCCGGTCCGGCTCACCGACCCCGAGACCCACCACCTGAGCTTCTCCTCCCTGATGATCCGGACCGGCCGGGACGGGGTGTACTTCCCCAACGACTGGCACGGCGAGGTCCACCTGGTCCTCGTGCCCTACGACGGCGGCGAACCCCGCCCGGTCGTCACCGGCCTCCGCCAGGTCAACGGGTTCGCGGTGGCCGAGGCCCCGGACGGCACCACCACCGTGGCCGCCGTACTGTCCTCGGCCGAAAGCGCCGGCGACCTCACCCTGCTGCGCGACGGCACCGAACGCGAACTGACCTCCTTCGGCGCCGAACTGCGCGCCCGCGCACGGCTGCGACCGATCGAGGAGTTCACCGCGCACGCCGAGGACGGATACCCCCTCCAGGGCTGGCTGGTCCGCCCCGAGGGCCCCGGACCGCACCCGGTACTGCTCCAGATCAAGGGCGGCCCGTACACCCAGTGGGGCTACACCCTCAACGGGCCCGCCTCCTTCGAGGAGGCGCAGGTCTACGCCCGCGCCGGCTACGCGGTGGTCCTCGGCAACCCGCGCGGCACCTCCGGCTACGGGCAGGCGCACGGCCGCTGGGCCGCCGACGACCTGGCCCGTCGGACCGCCCCCGACCTGCTGGCCCTGCTCGACCACGCGCTGCGCGACACCTCCCTGGACGCCGACCGCGTCGGCGTCCAGGGCGGCTCGTTCGGCGGCTACATGTCGGCCTGGCTGGCCGCCCACCACGGCAAGCGGTTCCGGGCAGCGATGGGCGAGCGCGGCTGCTACGCCATCGACAGCCACTTCGGCTCGGCCGACGACGGGGTCAACAACTCCATCGCCCTGTACGGCGCCGACACCGCCCGGTGGGCGGAGCTCAGCCCGATCAGCTACGCCGACCGGATCGACATCCCGATGATGTTCATCCAGTCCGAGGAGGACCGGCACACCCCCATGGAGCAGGCACAGCGGATGTTCGTCGCGCTGAAGATGCGCGGGGTCCCCGTCGAGCTGCTGCTGTTCCCCGGCGAGGGGCACGACATGTCCCGCACCGGTCTGCCCAGCCACCGCATCGCCCGCTACGAGGCGATTCTCGACTGGTGGTCCCGCCAGATGCCCGAGGAGGACGACTGTGCCCCCGCACACTGACCAACCCGCCGAGTACATCCTCTCCACCTATCTCACCCCGCCCGGCGAACGGGCCGTCATCTCCCCGCGCCACGACCACAACCTCTCCCTGTGGCGGCGCACCGCCGACCGGGTCGAACTGGTCCGGCACTGGGAGCTGGAACGGATCAGCGGACAGAAGCACCACTCCTGGCCGCTCTACACGGCCGAGCGGTCCGAGGCCTTCCTCGCCCATCTGCTGGCCGGCGAGGGCCTCACCCCCGCCGACGTCACCGTCAGCTGGGGCACCCCCGGCCTGCCCGGCCACCAGCCGCTCCAGCTGCCCCGGGGAGCCGAGGGGCTGCCGCTGCACAGCCTGGGCCACCTGTTCAGCGGACTGATGACGGACACCCGGCTGTTCAAGGAGTCGGTGATCATCGGGCTCGCGGTGGACGCCGCCCCCGACCTGGTCCTGGAGCGGGAACTGCCCCCCGCCTACTACGCCGGATGCGTATCGGTCCGCGGCGACATCACCTTCGCCCCGATCGAGTCGCCCGCGCCGCTCTACCACGCCGCCGACCGGGTGCTGGGCAAGGAGCCGGGCACCCTGATGGCACTCGCCTCCGCCTGCGACACCGCAGTCGACCTCGACGCGGCCGCCGAACTCGGCGACCTCACCTTCTTCGGCGGGCACGTGCAGCCCTGGGCCGCCGCGTTCGGCCTGGTCCGGCGAGTCCTCGCCGAAGCGGAACGGCAGCTGGCCGGCACCGCCCCCGACGTGCGGTTCACCGCCGAGGAGAACCTGCACAGCGCCGTGATGAAGGTGGTCCAGGAGTGCTGCGAGCTGATCACGGCTCGCACCGTCGACACACTCGCCGCGCTGGGAGGCGTGCGCCCCGAGGACGCCTACCTCTCCGTCAGCGGCGGCTTCGCCCTCAACGTGCAGGCCAACACCCGGATGCTGGAGCGGTACCGGTTCCGGGGCCTGCTGACCCCGCCCTGCGCCAACGACTCCGGCGTAGCGCTGGGCCTGGGCCTGCTCGGGCTGTGGACGACCGGCGCCCTCGACACCGCCGACCTCACGATCGCCACCGCCTACCAGGGCAACGACCTGCGCGCCGACGAGATCGACGAGGCGCTCGCCGTGTTCGCCCCGTTCATCGAAGAGGTCGCGGACTTCACACCGGAGCGGTTCGCCGAGGACCTCACCGACTCGGTGGTGGTCTGGGCGGACGGCGCCGCCGAGATGGGACCCCGCGCCCTCGGCCACCGAAGCCTGCTCGGAGACCCCCGCTCGGGGAAGGTCAAGGACCTCCTCAACGAGTACAAGCAGCGTCAGTGGTGGCGTCCGGTCGCCCCCATCGTGCTCGCCGAGCACGCCGGCGACTGGTTCGAGCAGGACCGCCCCTCGCCCTACATGCTGGAGGCCGCCCGGGTCCGCCCCGAAGTCCGAGACCGGATACCGGCCGTCCTCCACCTCGACGGCACCGCCCGCCACCAGACCCTGGCCGCCGCCGACAACCCGCTGCTGCACCGGGCCATCGAGGCGTTCCGGGACGCCACCGGGGTTCCGATCGTGTGCAACACCTCCCTCAACGACAAGGGGGAGCCGATTGCCGACACCGCCGCACAAGCGCTCAACTTCGCCGTCCGCAAGGGCATCCGCACCGTCTACCTGGCCGGCCGCCGCGTGCTCCTCCACGAGTACGGCACCGCAGACGCCGCCCCGCCGACCGGCCCGCACCCCCGGGCCACCGCATTCTTCGCCGGACAGGAGGCCGACCGCGACGCGATCTGGCAGTCCTGGCTCGACCGCGGCCACACCGAAGCCGGCCTGCTGCTCCTCACCGGCACCCCGCAGCTCCTGGCCGACCCGGACACCTGGACCCCCAACCGGATCCGGCTGCTCGCCGAACGGGTCGCCTCCAAGGACCCGGCCTTCGCGCAGAGCCTCGAACAGTTCCGCCGCGACCACGGCCCGGGCACCGTCTTCGGCGACGCCCCCGCCCTGCGCCACTGACACCCGCCTTCCGGAGAAGATCCCGGACACCTGGAACGGACTACCAGCATGACGCACTACACCTTCGCCGACCTGGTCGGTGACGAGAAGGAATTCTTCGCCGAGTACTTCAACAAGAAGCCGCTGCTGCGCAAGGGCGCGCTGAAGGCCCCCCAGGACATCCTCTCGCTGCGTCGGCTCGACGAGCTGGTCCAGCTCGACATCATCCGTCCGCCCTACCTGAGGGCCAACCTCAAGGGCGCCGGCGTCCCCGACCAGGGGTTCACCCGGACCATCACCGTCCAGGGCACCGACCTCACCGACGCCATCGTCCCGGAGAAGGTCTACGAGCTGTTCCGGGCCGGCGCCACCATCGTGTGGAGCTCCCTGAACCACCTCGACACCTCGCTGCGCGACTTCACCCGCGTCATCAGCGACCGCTTCGGCGCCAAGACCGACTGCGTGGCCTTCCTGACCCCGGCCGGCAAGCAGGGCTTCTCCCCGCACCACGACCCCGTCGACCTGTTCATCGTGCAGACCGAGGGCACCAAGCGGTGGCGGCTGTGGAACCCGGCCGAGGTCCGCCGCGGTGAGGCGGCCTCGTACACCGCCGAGCAGCTCGGCGAGCCGGTCATCGACGTCCTGCTGGAGCCCGGCGACGTCCTCTACCTGCCGTACGACACCCCGCACGCGGCCGCCGCCGAGGAGCTGGCCTCGGTCCACCTCTCCATCATGATCCGCCCGCGGATGTGGAAGGACCTGCTGGGGCAGACCTTCGAGGAGCTCGTCCGGGACCCGGAGTTCAACGAGTTCCCGTTCATCGGCGCGGACCGCACGCTCGCCACCGAGACGCTGTTCACCGAGAAGCTGCGAGCCGTTGCCGAGCGCCTAGCCACCCTCGCCCCCGGACCGGAGCTGGACCGGCTGGCCGAGCTCGGCCGCCGGATGCCCGGCAACTCCGCCGGGAACACCTTCCGCACCACCGCCCGCCTCGACGCCCTGGAACCCGACACGCCGATGCGCCGCACCGCCGCCACCGTCGCATTCGACGCTCCCGACCGCGGACGGGTCCAACTCACCGTCAACGGGCACCGGATCGCCGTGCCCGAGCCGGTGGCCGCCAGCCTCGCGCGCCTCGCAGTGGGCGAACAGATGTCCGCCGCCAACGTGTTCCCCGGAGTCCCCGCCGAACGGGCCACCCGCACCGCGCAAGGGCTGGCCAGGATCGGCCTGCTGGAGGTAGCAGCCTGAACCGGACCCGCCCTCCGGATGAGAGGATCCGGCGATGACCATCGAACGACCTTCTCCGCCCACCATCGCCGACGAGCGCGAAATGCTCCGCGCCCACCTGGAATTCCACCGGCAGACCCTCGAACTGAAATGCGCCGGCCTGTCCGACGACCAGCTCCGCACCCGCTCCATGCCACCCTCCACCCTCACCCTCCTGGGCCTGGTCCGGCACATGGCCGAAGTGGAACGGTCCTGGTTCCGCAGGGTGGTCGACGGGCAGGACATTCCGCTGGTGTGGTCCGAAGACTTCGACTTCCAGACGGCCTACGAGGCCGACGACGCGAACGTGCCCGCCGCATTCGCCGCCTGGCAGGCCGAGGTCGAACACGCCCGGCGCATCGAGAAGGAGGCCGGCTCCCTGGAACTCGTCGTCCACGAGCGTCGCCGCGGCCTCGACGTCTCGCTCCGCTGGGTGATGCTCCACATGATCCACGAATACGCCCGGCACAACGGACACGCCGATTTCCTCCGCGAGGGAATCGACGGCACCACCGGAGTCTGAATCACCGGCACCTGCCAAACCCCTTTCACGCCGTGCCTCACTGCCCTTCCCGGCAGCGAGGCACGGCTTTTTCGTGTTTCCGCCCAGCTCTCTTCCGAACCTTCTTCCGGGATTTCCGTTCAAGTGCGCACACGGCATCGGTTGAACAGGTTGAACACCATCGGCATTCGTTGACCGCGACCCCGCCCGTGGGACAACATTTCATCAACGCCGGGAACAACCCGGCCACAGAAAAAGGGAGTTGATTGTCATGGAGAACACCTACGACGACATCGAGTTCATCGAGACCTCCGCCGAGCTGCTGGCCACCGCGTACCACGTGAACATCCAGTAATAGCCGGTCGCGGCACAAGGGGCGGCTCCGGCCGCCCCTTTGGCCGCACGGCCGCAGGCACGCAGGGACGCGGACAGGAGACGGGATCGTGACGGACTGGACCTTCGAGGAACTGGTCGGAGACACCGACGAGTTCTTCTCACGGCACTTCGGCGAGCGCCCGCTGCTGCGCCGCGGGGCGCTGGACGCCGCCCGCGCCCGGGAGCTGGTGTCGGTCGGCCGGCTCGACGACCTCATCGCCATGGAGACCGTGCACCCCGCCTACATCCGCGTGGCCCGCGGCGGCCAGGGCATCCCCGGCAAGGCCTACACCAGGGTGGCCACCGAGCACGGCGCGGCACTCACCGAGGCCGTCGTGCCCGAGCAGGTCTACGAGTTGTTCCGCTCCGGCGGCACCATCACCTGGAACTACCTCCACCACTTCCTGCCCTCCGCCCGCCGCCTGGTCCAGGCGTTCACCCAGGCCTTCGCCGCCCCGGCCGAGGCGGTCGCCTTCCTCACCCCCGCCGGCCACGACGGCTACGCCCCCCACCACGACCCGCTGGACGTGTTCGTCGTGCAGACGGAGGGCACCAAGCGCTGGCGGATCTGGGAGCCGGCCGGCGAACGCCGCAGCGACCCCGCCACCTACCCCGACGGCACCCTCGGCGAGCCCGCCCTGGAAACCACCCTGCACCCCGGCGACGTGCTCTACCTGCCGTACGGCACCCCGCACGCCGCCGCCGCGGGGGACCTGGTCTCCCTGCACGTATCGGTCACCGTCACCCCCCGCCGCTGGCGCGACCTCCTGCGCGAGACGGTGGACGCACTGACCGCCGGCGAGGAGTTCGCCACCGTCCCCCACCTCGGCGGCACGGGCACCGACGGCGGCCCGGCCGCCACCGCGCTCGCCGCCAAGCTTGCCCTGCTCGCCGAACGGCTGGCCCAGGTGGCCCCCGCCGCAGAAGCGGCCCGCCTCACCACAGCAGGCCAGGAGCGGGCCGGCGCCTTCCCGCCCCGTGAGTTCGAACGGCTGGCCTCCCTGTGCGGTCTCACCCCGCACGACCCGCTGCAGCGCAGCAGGATCCCGGTGGCGATCGGCCCGAGCGAGGGCGGCCGAACGCAGCTGACCGTCAACGGCCACACCCTTGCCGTCCCCGACGCGGTGGCCGCCACCCTGCGCCTGCTGGAGGCGGGCGGCTCGGTCCGGGCCGGGGAACTGCTCCAGGGCGCCCCCGCCCCCCGCTCCGTACGCGCCGCCGAGTCCCTGACCCGGCTCGGCCTGCTGGAACCGGCCCCCGTCGCAGCGGGAAGCGTGAACCGATGACCACCGCCCCCACCGCCGTCCCGGCCCCCGCCCGCCCGCCCGCCGACATCCTCGACCCCGCTGCCGAGACCCACGGCACCGAGCCCGAACTGCTCGACCCCTCGGTCCGCCCGCAGGACGACTTCCACCAGTACGCATCGGGCCGCTGGGCCGAAGCGTTCGTCCTGCCCGAGCACCGGGCCGAGGCCACCATGCTGTCCCTCCTCGCCGAACAGGTGCAGGAGGAGGTCGCCGCCCTGGTACGGACCCCCGGCACCGACCCCGACGGGCGCCGCATCACCGACCTGTACACGAGCTTCATGGACGAACCGCGGATCGAGGAGCTCGGCATCGGCGCCCTCGCCGGCGACCTCGCCGCGATCCGCACCGCGCCCGACCGACGGGCACTCGCCCGGGTGCTGGGACGGCTGCAGGCGCAGGGCGTGACCGGCGCCGCCGCCCCCGCCGTCACCATCGACGCACGCCAGTACGTACTCGACCTCACCCCGTCCGGCCTCGGCCTGCCCTCCGCCTCGCTGTACCGCGAGGCGCGCAGCGGGCGCCTGCGCGAGCGGTACGCCGTCCACGTGGCGGCGATGCTCTCCCTCGCCGGGCTGCCCGACGCCGAATCGGCCGCGGCCCGCGTCCTGCGGGCGGAAACCCTGCTGTCCGGCGGGCACGTCCCGCCGGACAGCACGGGTGCCGGTGCCCCCGACGCCCCCCCGGTGCCCGGCACCGCCGCCGAGCTGGCCGACCGGGACCGCGGGTTCCCCTGGACGCAGTGGCTGCAGGAACTCGGCCCGGTACCCGGCGCCGCCCGCGTGCGAATCCGGCCCGCCGGCTTCCTGGACGCCCTCGACCACTGGTGGGCCACCACCGAGCTGGACTCCCTGCGGCTCTGGCTGGCCTGGCGCTACCTCCACGACATGGCCCCGTTCGGGCCACGCCGGATGTTCGGCGAGCACTTCAGCTTCTACTGGCGGGACCTGACCGGCGTCCGCCGGCCCTGGCCGCGCCGGCTGCGGGCCACCGCCTTCGTCCAGACCGCCGCAGGCGACCTGGTCGGCGCCCGCTACCTGCGCACCCACCTGGACCCGCACACCCTCCACGCCGCCACCGCCCTGGTGGACCGGCTGGCCACCGCCTTCCGCGACCGGCTGGCCGCGGCCGACTGGCCAAGCCCCGCAGGCCGGGCGGCCAACCTGGCACTGCTGGCCGGCATGCGCTTCGACCTCGGCGGCCCCGCCACCCACCACCCGGACCACCCCCGTCCCGGCCGCCCGCCCGAGCCCGGCCCCCTGGTCACCGACCCCGCCGACCTGATCGGCAACGTCAAACGCGGCCGGGCCCGACTGTTCGCCCACCAGCTCAGCCGGCTCGCCGGCCCGCCCGACCCGGCCGAATGGCGCGTCCTGCCACAGGCCGTCACCGCCTACTACCGGCACGGACTCAACCAGGTCGTGGTCCCGGCCGGACTCCTGCGGCCCCCGGTGTTCACCGCCGGGGCGGACCCGGCCCGCGACCACGCGGTGCTCGGCGCGATCGTCTGCCACGAAATGGCACACGCCTTCGTCCGCGCCTGGCGCACCGGCGCCGACCGCGCCGAATTCGACCGCCGTACCGCCCCGCTCACGGCCCAGTACGACCGCTACACGCCCGAAGGACCCGGCGGCCGCCGGGTCAGCGGCGCCCGCACACTGGCCGAGAACATCGCCGACATCGCCGGACTGACCGTGGCACAGGCCGCGTTCGACGAACACCTGGCCTCCCGCGCGGTGACCGGAGCCGCCCGCCGCCGCGAACTGCGCCGGTTCTTCGTGCTGTGGGCGTCGATGTGGCGCGCCAAGCGCACCCCGGAGCGGATGCGCGAGCGCCTGGAGAACGACACCCACGCACCACCCCGATTCCGCTGCAACGGCGTCCTCGGCCACATCCCCGCCTTCTACGAAGCGTTCGGGGTCGGCGAGGGCGACCGCATGTACATCCGGCCGGCCAACCGGTTCACGCTGATGGCGCCGAGGAGCGAGTGAGATGAGCGACCAGGTACTGGAGCGGGGCGAACAGCGCACCCTGGACATCGACCCCGACCGTCTGCTGCGGCGCGTCGCCGAGCTGGCACGCATCGGCGCGGACCCGATGACGGGAGGCATCACCCGGGAGGGCTTCAGCGCCGCCGACCGCCAGGGGCGCACCTACCTGATGGACCAGGCCCGGACGGCCGGACTGGCCCCCTCGGTCGACGCCGCCGGGAACATCGTGGTACGCGCCTGCCCCGGCTCCGTCGGCGGCGAGGCCGGCGAACGGCAGGTGCTCATGATGGGCTCACACCTGGACACCGTGGTCAACGGCGGACGGCTGGACGGCGCATACGGGGTGCTCGCCGCCCTGGAAGTGGTGCAGACCCTCGCCGATTCGGGACTGGACACCGCCTGCGAGCCGGTCGCGGTGGCCTTCGCCAACGAGGAGGGAGCCCTGTTCCCCCAACCGTTCTGGGGATCCATGGCCGTCGCAGGACGGCTCGACGCGCTGCCCCAGGAACCCGCCGACCACCACAACAGGCCGCTGCGCGAAGCGCTGCGCCGGGCCGGCGGAGACCTGGACGCGCTGGGCAGTGCCTGCTGGCCGGCCGGTTCCATCGCCGCCTACCTGGAACTCCACGTGGAGCAGGGACCGGTACTGGAACGCAGCGGCAACCGCATCGGCGTGGTGGAAGCCATCACCGGCCGGACCGTACTCACCCTGGAGGTACGCGGCAGCGCCGGGCACTCGGGAACCAGCCCCATGGCGGGCCGGCGCGACGCGATGGCCGCCGCGGCCCGGGTCGTCCTGGCGACGGAGAACCTGGCAACGGAGCGCCGACTGTGCCGGGTGGCCACCGTCGGCCGCCTCGACCCCCACCCCAACACGCCGAACACCATCGCCGGCGCCGTCCGCCTGACGGTGGACCTCCGCGACACCGACGTATGGCGGATGACCGGCGCCGAACAGGTCCTGCGCCGGATGCTCCGCTCCATCGAGCTGTCCACCGGCACCGAGATCGAAGTGGTGGCCGAGACCCGCTCGGACCCGGTCTCCGCAGACCTGCGCCTGCGCACGGCGATCGAACAGAGCGCGGACGCCCTGGACCTGACCCACGAGGTCCTGCCCAGCGGCGCGGGCCACGACGCGCAAGTGGTGGCCGACCTCGCCCCGATCGCAATGATCTTCGTCCCGAGCCTCGGCGGAATCAGCCACGTACCCGAGGAGGACAGCCGACCGGAGGACCTGGTGGCCGGAGCCCGGGTGCTGCTGCGCACCGCCCTGCGGGTGGCCGACGGGACCGTGCTGTGAACCGGCCGGGAGACGGTCCGGTCGAACGTACGAGGACAACCGGGGAGCAAGAGCCCATGCAGACGCCCGTCACCACGAGCGAACGGATCGCGGTGTTCTGCGGCGCCCGCCCCGGAGCCAGCGAGGACCACGTCGCCTTCGCCCGCGCCTTCGGCTACGAACTCGCCCGCCGCGGCCGGGACCTGGTCTACGGCGCCGGGGGAGTGGGCGTGATGGGAGCCGTCGCGGACGGGGTGCTGGCCGGCGGCGGCACCGTCACCGGAGTGCTCCCCCGCAGCCTCTACGAGCGGGAGCGCGCGGACCGGGCCCGCGGCGAGACGTTCGTGGTGCGCTCGATGCACCAGCGCAAGGCGCTCATGTACCGGCTCTCCACCGGCTTCGCCGTGCTGCCCGGAGGGATCGGCACCATGGACGAGCTGATGGAGGTGGCCACCTGGAACCAGCTCTCCCTGATGGAGAAGCCCGTCGTGGTCGTCAACCACCGCGGCTTCTACACCCCGATGCTCGCCATGCTCGACCACCTGGTGACCGAGGGCTTCCTCACCGCACAGGAGCGCCGTGTCGTCCGCAGCGCCGAGACCGCCGACGAAGCCCTGGACCTGCTGGCCGCACCGGGGGCGGCCGTTCTGGCCCCGGTGTGAAAACAGGCCATGGGCCGACCCTGCGGGCCACCCGGTCAGTCGGGGGCGGTGGGCAGATAGCCGCGCTGCACCGCGTGCACGCCGGCCTGGAAACGGCTCGCAGCGTCGAGGGCGTCCATCAAGCCGGAAGCGATCCGGCGCGCGGTGCGCGGCGAGACACCGAGCCGGGTGCCGATGGCCTCGTCGGTGTAGCCCTGCGCCAGCAGCCGCAGGGCCTCGGCCTGCTGCCGGTTGAGGGCGCCGGGCACCGGGCGGCTGCACGCGTCCAACGGTTCGGCCGACTGCCACACGCTCTCGAACAGCACGTGCAGCGTGGCCACCATCCCCTGCGAGGTCAGCTCCACCGCCCCGGCCGCCGTGTTGCCCGTGTCGGCCGCTATCACCGCCGCCCGACGGTCGTAAATGATCACCCGGTTCGGCAGCGAGGGCACCGTACGCACCTGGCAACCCTGCTCGGAGAGCCAGTGGGCATACTCCATGGTGTCCGGGCAGCTGCGAATGGAATCCAGGTAGACCGTACGCATCTGCACCCCCCGTTCCAGCAACTGCTGGTTCAACGGGCGCGAGGCATTCATGTTGGTCAAGGTCTGCGGACCGCCCGGGGCAAAGGTGAGCAACTCCTCGGTCACCTTGCTGCGCAACACGGCCAGGTGGTCGCGTATGGAATCGATCCCGTCGAAATAGCGCACCCCGGCCGTACCGTCGCTCCGCCCGTCGTACTCGAGGATCAGCTGCGCGGCAGCGGCCCGGCTCTCCTCCAGCCGCTGCTGATGGTGGGCGAGTTCGGCCTGCTGGCGGGCGAGCAGAATTTCCATGCCGACGTGCGGACTGACCGCATGCATCCGCCCCGAATCCTCCGTCGACGGGCGCACCAGGGCCATCGCGCTGAGCCGGTCGAGAGCATCGCGGACCTCCTCCTCGGACAGTCCGAGCCGGGCGCACAGATCGGGTACGTCCCGCGGCCCGTCCAGGATTCCGCGGTAGACCGATTCGGCCGCCGTGTCGAGTCCGAGCAGGTCAAGCATCGAGCACCACTCCAGATCGGGAGATGAGATGCGTGATTCCGCCAAACATACGGGCCACCCGGCCACTGATCAATACAGCCTTGGCACATGCGTCCGGAATACAACCTCCCTACGTCAATATTCGGAAGCGAAGGGTTTGCGGCGCTCGATGTACCTCGTCCACGTCCACTTGTGGGCCTCGTCCGCCTCCGGCCGACTCCCGCACACCACCGCGGCGGACATCACCGGCCACGCCGAGGAATACGAGGGCCTGCTGCACGTCAGCGTGCACCCCGACCCCGAGGACCGCCCGGTCGTCGGGGTCTATCTGCGGGCTGCGTCGCTGGCGGAAGCGGAGGCGGCAGCCGTACGCGTGTGGCAGCTGGCGCAGACGGCCCTGCCGTCGCTGGCCGGCTGGACCCTGCTCCGGGCCGAGGTACCGCTGCTGCCGCAGGCCCTGCCCAACCCGCCGCCACAACCGCCCACTTGATTACCGCTTCACCCCAGGCCCACCCGTCCTCGGGCGGAGCTGGACTGAGTATGCCAAGGCCGCTTTGCCCGTCCCGGACCCCCTTTCCACAGATCAGGGCACTCAGCAGACTCAGGGGCGACACCAAACCCGTCCGGTGGAAGGGCAGGAACACCATGTCGCCGAAGATCTCCCCCAGCATGCTCCGCGCAGCCGTCATGGCGGGGGCCCTGGCCCTCGCCACCCTCACGGCGGGCGCCGCCCACGCCGACACCGCAACCGCGACGACACCCCCGTCACCCGCTGCGAGCACCACCCCGGAACAGCGTCCGAGCGGCGACGACCTCGGCTGGCAGTGACCACCGTGGCCCCCCGCCCCGCCGAAACAGCAGACCGGCTGATCGGGCTCCGGGACCGCGGAATCCTCGACCTCCCCGTCGAACGGGTCCCCCTGGACGAGATCTCCGTCGGCTTCTCACCCCGCGTGGACGGCGAGGACGCCGACTGGGTACGGACCCTCGCCGAGACGGAGAGCGACCTCCCGCCCATCCTCGTCCACCGCCCCACCATGACCGTCGTCGACGGCATCCACCGGCTGCGCGCCGCCGCCGCCCAGGGCCGCACCGACATCCGGGTCCGGTTCTTCGACGGGCCCCCCTCCGAGGCCCAACTGCTGGCCGTGGCCACCAACACAGCCCACGGCCGCCCCCTCACCCCGGCCGACCGGGCCGCCGCAGCCTCCCGCATCTTCACCGTCCACCCCCTGTGGTCCGACCGCGCGGTGGCCGCGCTCACCGGACTCTCCGCCCGCCGGGTGGGCAGGCTGCGCAAGGACACCGGCGCTGCCGACACCGCCGTCCGCCGGATCGGCCGCGACGGGCGCGTCCGACCGGTGAACTCCTGCGCGGGCCGGGAACGAGCCGGCGAACTGCTCCGCGCCAACCCCGGCGCCTCCCTGCGGCAGATCGCCGCCCAGGCCGGGCTGGCACCGGCGACCGTCGCCGACGTACGCGACCGCCTGCGCCGCGGACAACACCCCGTCCCCGGCCGCAGCCCCGGCCCCGAAGCGCACGACCCCCAACCGCAAGGCCATCCCGCCGAGCCCCGCACCGACCCCACCGCTTCCACCCCGCGCCCGGCCGAGACAACCGCACCGGTGGACCTCGCACCGGTCCAGCTCGCCCTGCGCCGCCCGGCCCTCCCCGCCGCCCCGTCCCCCGACCGGCTGCTGCGCATCTTCGACGCCCTGCGCCGCGACCCCTCCCTGCGGCTCAGCGAATCCGGCCGCAACGTACTGCGGCTCCTCAGCGCCTGCACCGTGATGACCCAGGACCGCCAACAGATCGCCGCCACCCTGCCCGCCCACTGCAAACAGCCGATGGCCCAGCTCGCCCAGGGCTACGCCCGGCTGTGGAACCAGCTCGCCGACGAACTGGCCGCCGGGGAAGACCCGGCCGCACTCAGCGCCTGACACACCGGCAGGCGCGACCCACCGACAGGAAGGGAGGGGCCGGCCGTGTCGCCCCACACCCCCAGGCCCATCTCCGGAATCATGGACGCGGTCGTCACCACGACCCGCGACGCGGACGGCGCCCTCGCCTTCCACCTGCTGGTCGGCCCCTCCGACCGACCGCACGAATGCGACCGCGTCGAGGTCACCCTCGACCCCGAACACGCCCGCCTCCTGCTCGGCGACACCGCCCCCCTCCTACGAACCCCCACCGGCCGGGTCCCCTGCCGAGTCGGTGTCGAGTTCAACGGCCCCACCCCCCTGCACTGACCGGTCCGCCCCGAGCACCGCCCCAGCCCGAGCACCACCCGCCGCCTTCGAAGCGCACGTCAGCAGCCCGGCACCCGCCGGACGGAAATGAACCAGTGGCAGCATGGCCGCATGAACAGCGACGTCAACAATCCGCACGACGGACTGCAATCGCTGGTGGGCATGGAGGTGAGTGCCGTGTCTTTCGTGCGCGACTATGTCGAGCTGCACTTCGACGGGCCGGTCCTACGAGCCTTGAGCAACCCCACAGGGGTGTACGGAGGGCGGGAGTGGCGCTTCCCTGCACCGGGGTCCCTCGACCTCATGCACCGCTACATCGGTAAGACCGTCGACGGTTGTCAGGAGGACAGCGGACGAGCCCTCGCTCTCCACTTCGGCGATCACCTCTTCGTCATCCCGCTGGACGACGGATCGAGCCTGGGGCCCGAGTCCGCCCACCTGGTCGGCGTCGACAGGGACGGAGGGACCTCCCCGCTCGGCGGGATGCGGATCTGGTGAGCAACGGGCATGGGCCCGAGAGATCGCAGCGTGCCTGGTCCCCACAGCCAGCAATCTGCACGCCATTCGTACGCCAAGCGTACGCGAAGCGTACGGCTCCCGGGCTAGAGTGTCGCGCAGGAGGTGTTCCATGTCCGAGTTGTTCGACGCGGTGGATGCTCTGATCGCGTCCCGCGCCACGCTTCCGCCGCCGCCGGAGCGCAAGCGGTTGCGCGCCGCGCACGGTCTGACAATCGACGAAGTGGCCACCGCGCTGCGGGTACGCCGGGCGACGGTATCGGGATGGGAAGCGGGCAAGACCGAGCCCCGCCCGCCCGAGCGTGATGCTTATGCGCGCCTCCTCGACGGCCTCGCCCGGCTCTATCCCGCCCCGGCAAACCCTGGAGCGGCGGACGAGGACACCACGCAGTCGGAGACCTGCACCGGCGCCGCAACTCCAGCCCCCAAGACCGGTACTTCGGCCACCGTCCCGGCCCCCGATGCTGCGGCTACGGCCGCCCACGGCAACACCCAGGCCCCTGCTCCCGTCGCCCCTGATGCGCCGGTCGCCGCCGCTCCGGTGGCCGCGTCCCGTCCAGCGCCCACCGGCAGGCCGTCGGCGACGTCACGCGGCCCGGCGACTACGAAAACGGCTTCAGCCGGCACCCGGGCAGCGGCGGGAGACGCGGACCCGCGCTTCGAAAACGGTCCGCTGGCGGTCGTCGACGTCGACGAGGACGGGCGGGTGCTGGCGTACTGCACCGGCGGCCTGGTCCTGGACGTACCCGCCAAATCCCTGCCCGCCCTGGTCGACTGGACCCTCAAGGAGGCGAAGCTCGGGGCGCCGAAACTCTCCGGCCCCGGCAAGGACGCCGACCCGCTCCTCGTACTCACCGAGGCCGCGCTGGAGCGCTACGGCCTACCGGTCACGCTCACGCAGCAGGAGCGCATCGCCGGGCGCCTGCCGGAGGGCCACAAGGTCATCAAGCAGCTCGCGCGCGCGGAGTGGAAGCTGACGAAGCGGGGCTTCGGCCCGTGGGCGCGGATCTACCGCCCCGCGACCGGTTCGGAGCGGGCCTGCATGCAGCTGTGCATCCCCTCCTGGAACGCGCTGGATGCCCGGCACTGGGGCGAGGCCGGGCAGCTGGCACCCGCGGAACTCGCCCGGCTCCTGGGCGTATATGCCTCCCGGGTGATGACGCCGCGCGGCTCGACCGCAGTGACCGGCCTGGAGCTGATGACCGCTCTGCACCCGCCGACCCGCGCCTCCGCGCCCGACGCCGATGGCCGACGCCACTCCGAACACAACCCCGGCTCCCTGGGCAAGGACCCGGTCGACCCGGCGCCGTGCGAGGCCCCCGACGGGCACCCCCTCCTGGCGGACCTGCCGCGCTTCCACGTCCGCGGCCCGGCAGAGAAGCTCTTCGAGGAGGCCTACGACTGGGCGCGGCCGATGACCGACGCCGAATGCACCCTGCGCCACCTGGTCGGCATTGACGTCAACATGGCCTTCGCCGCCGGCGCCAACGGGCTCCCCGTCGGCCTGAGCGCGCCCACCCACGTGACGAACCCGGTGTTCGATCCGAAGCTGCCCGGCAGCTGGCTGGTGGACCTCTCCCACGTCGACCTGTCGAAGGTGAAGGCCGGCAAGCAGTGGGTGGAGCTGGACGGCACCCTGCTGCCCTCCCCGTTCACACCGAAGGGCGAAACCCCCGAGGGCCCGGCCTGGTACGCGACGCCCACCGTGGCGTACGCGGTGGAACTCGGCTACGAGGTGAAGCCGACCGAGGCGTACGTCCGGTACGACAACGGCCGCTACCTGGACGGCTGGTACCAGCGGCTGCGCGACGCCTACCTCGCCACGATGGCCGACCTCGGCGTCCACGCCGACCTCGCCCCGGCCGACTTTCTCACCGCAATGGACGGCCACAAGAACCGCGACCCGGAACTGGCGATCGTCGCCTCGGCCATCAAGGCGACCGTCAAGGGCGGCCTGGGCAAGCTCCGCGAGCGCCCCCGCGGCGAGGGCTGGCGGCCGGGCCAGCCGTGGCGGGCCCTGTCCCGGCCGACGTGGCGGCCGGACATCCGCGCGGCGGTCATCTCCCGGACCCGGATCAACCTGCACCGCAAGATCGTCAAGCACGCGGCGTTCACCGGGCAGTACCCGGTCGCGATCCTGTCCGACTGCGTCGTCTACGCCGCCGCCGGACCGAGTCCGCTGGACTTCCTGCCCTACCGGGACGGCAAACCGCTCCCGGGCGGCTTCAAACTCGGCATCAACCCCGGCCTGGTCAAGCACGAGGGAACCCAGAGCGTGCTGTGGGGCGAGGAGGTCCGCGAGCGGTTCAACGCCCCGGAACTCAACCTCGCCCGGTACATCAAGGACGGCACCGTCACCGACGCCGACAACGGAGAGTAGGAGAAGGGGACGATGAGCCTGTTCGGGGACGGCCTGGACGCCGCGGTGCACAAGGCGTTCACCCGCCCGGCGCCGAAGAGCGCGCCCGCGCAGATGCGCTACCTGGTCAAGCAGCTCAGGGGCACCAAGGCGGCCGCCCAGATGCTGCGGATCTCCCAGCGCACGGTTGAGCGGTACGTCAAAGAGCAGATCAAGAAGCCGCGTCCCGACCTCGCTGCCCGCTTGGAAGGCGAGGTGAAGAAGCGGTGGCAGCCCCAGATCAGGGCCAAGGCGCGGCAGAAGGCGGCCACCACCGGCGGCATCGTCATCGACACCCGCGCCAGAATCGGCTACACCGCGCCGGTCGGGTCGACGGACGAAGACCGCGTCCGGCACCTGACCGTCGCCCTGCCGCCGCAGTACGCCGCCCGCCTCTTCGATGCCCAGGAAGCCGGCGCCAGCGACCAGCATCTGCAACAGATCGCCGCCGACGCACTCAAGGAGGTCTACTTCCAGGACGGCGGCCGCCGCGCCGGCGACCTGGGAGAAGTCCGCTTCACCGACGTCCAACATCTCGAGTTCGACCTGTAACACCAGCTCACCGCGCGGCTGCAGGCGGCGCCGGTGCCACCGTCCGTGAGCTGCGACCCGGGGCGGCCTCACCCATTCGCGCAAGGCGGCCGGGTGTCGCCCGGCCTTTCCGGGAGCCGTGGGTTGGGCAAGCCCGAGGGGACCCCGGGCAAGCCCGGCCGCACAACGGACCTGCCCCAGGGCCTGGGGCCCCGGGCGGGTCAGCGTCGGTGGCGCCAGTGCTGGTGCACCTTGAGGACTTCGTAACTCCATGCGGTGTCCGGGCGGGTGCCGGCCGGGGCCGCCCAGCCGAGTTGTTCGGCCACGGCCGGGAACCGGGGGTGCATCTGGCGGTCTCCGACGGTGACGAGCGCGGACAGGAGCGGTTCTCCCTTCCGCCCGTCTTCGTCGACGAGCCACAGGAGTACGCACTGGTCGTCGGCGTGCAGGCGGGGCAGGCTCGGCAGGCGCTTGTGGATCTGGGGCCAGGTGACGACGGCGCCGGCCCGGGCGGTCTGCTCCAGCAGCGGCCGCAACTCGGTCGCGATCTCCCACAACTGCCCGGTCTCCAGGAGCGCCGGCTCTTGCCTGCGCGGCGTGCGGTCCGCCACGACCGGTGTCCCGACCGGCGACGGGGCCGGGGCCGGAATCGGGGTCGGGGTCGGTACCGATACTGGGACGGGTGGTACGGAGGAACGCCGGGGTGCAGGAGACGAAGACGGCTTCCGGCGCGGAGACCGGACGACGGGTTCACCGGCCCGTGCGGCGTCCGGCAGTACGCGGGGCGCGGCAGAGGCCGGCCGGGCCTGTGACGGTACGGGCTTCGGGGGAGCCGCGGCGGCCTGGCGGCGTTCTTCCTCCTGCCACCGGCGCGAGCCCAGAATCTCCTTGAGGCCTTTCAGCTGGGCCCGCTGCTCGCGGGTCTCGCTCGGCGGAGCTCCGGCGGCCTGCTGCCAGGCTAGGGCGTACAGGTCGGCGGCGACCGCGACCGCGTACCGGTCGATGGCCCGCTGCAGTTCGGTCAGCGTGTGGTTCAGCGTGCGGCGGACCGTGGCGATCTCCATCGCGGTCCTGGAAGCCCGGCCCGTGGTCCGGCGACGGAAATCCGTCTGCCAGGCCGCACCACCGCTGAGCCGTACCCGGTTGTTCCCCAAACCCGTACTCCCCCCGAACAGCACAACAGATCCCCAAACGGCCGAACAGCCCGCCGCCCAGGCGCAAGAGACCGGCCAGCCAAGCGCCGGCTGCCCTCCCGCCGGATTGCTGCCGGGGGCTTGCCCAGCCCGGCCCGGCCGTATGCCACACGAGAGGCATGGGGTTGCACCGAAGGTTGCGTGCGCAGGTGGCGGCAGGGGTGCACTGGGCGGGGGACCGCAGGTGTGACCGGAGAGGGCCCCCGAACCCGGTGATCTTCCACACCCAGCCCCACCGCCCGGTGCGTCAGCGCCTCCACCTGGACAGCGGTCGTAGCCGGCCCGGCTCCCGCCTCGGATACCGTGTTGCTCTACGGGGGTGCCATAACGGATGTGACACCCCTCACTGGAGGTAGTCAGCGTATGAGTTCAAAGCGCAGCAAGAATCCAGCCCTGCCCGTACTTGACGACGCATTCCGACTCGCGTCGGTCAAGGACGCCGAAGAGTCCGCCCGTGACTTGGCCGCGCGGCTGGCCACCACCGAGCTGCGCCGCGTTTCCCACCCGGGCCGGGTCACCTGGGAGCCCATCGATCAGGCCGAGCCCGTTCCGGTCCCGCCGACCGTGGTCGACGGTGAGGGGGACCTGTGGCTGCGGGACCGGGGCACTGGCACCTGGACTATGCCCGAGTTCAACCCGAAGGAGTTCCCGGCCCGCTGTGGCGAGGTCCTGACGTGGAGCCAGCTTGCCTGCGAGTTCGGCCCGCTTACCGCTCTGGCCGACGACCGCCGCATCGGCGGCGGCCGGCGTCGCTGACCGCGCACCTTTCTGGAAGGCCGCGCCCCTGAAGCGCCCGTTACGGCTGGCTGGGAGCTCCAGCTCACCGCCGAGCTCGACGATGGCGGCGAGCAAGTGAGCGTGGTGGCGGCGTGTGACGGCCTCGAGCAGCATGGTGCGGGGCCGCGCACCAGCGCGTCGACACCGGCCGCCTGACCGGCGCCGAAGGCCCGCGATCACCGGGCGGGGCCTCTACGGTCTGGGCGGGCGTGCGCTGTACAGCCCTGCCGAAGCCGATCCGCGTGGCGCGTTCCACTGGATCGGCGACACCCCCTGAGCAGGAACAGCGGGCATGGCGGCGAGTTGACTTCTGACCAAACCGTTCAGCAGAGCCTGCTCAATTCTGCGGGAGCATGGACAACGTCGTCGTAGCGGACCCGACGCCACCCCTGTTCGCCGGGGGCGGGTAGACGATCACCTTGGCGGACATGCCTCCACCATTGTTCCGCAGTGGCCGCCCAGCAGGCGGTGGCAGGCCATCGGAGTACCCGCCCCGGCAGCGCCACGCGATCAAGCCCAAGGGGGCCTGGGCAAGCCGCAGGGATCGGGTCGAGCCAATATCTGTCACCGCGGCCTGAGAATTTGACGGATCTCGCGGGGAGAGTTTCTGTCGCAACGCAGTCGGCGAAAATTTATGACGCACACAAGCCGCTGCGGCGTGCTACTGTCGATCTCAGTTGCAGTTTTGGTACCCAAGAACTTCAGGCACCTTCAGTCGGAATCCATTTCCGCTGAAAGCGCTTAAATATTTCCGGTCATCTACCGGGCGGGGCATCATCGCGGCGACACGGCGTCCTGCACAGTGCAGACGCCGATGTAGTGCCCCAAAGGAGATATGACATGGCTGCTGGTACCGTGAAGTGGTTCAACGCGGAAAAGGGCTTCGGCTTCATCGAGCAGGACGGTGGCGGCCCTGACGTGTTCGCCCACTACTCGAACATCGCCGCCCAGGGCTTCCGCGAGCTGAACGAGGGCCAGAAGGTGAACTTCGACATCGCGCAGGGCCAGAAGGGCCCGACGGCCGAGAACATCGTTCCCGCCTGACGCTGACACGCGTTCGCAGCTGGGGCCCGCATCCCTTGGGGTGCGGGCCCCAGCTGCATGCATTTCCCGCGGTGCGTTCCCCCGCGGTAGTGAGCATGGAGAAACTCCGTCGACCGGCTCTCCCTGAGCCGCACCCGAGTGGACCATTTTTGGTTGCCGCACCTCTGTGGCGCCCCCTTTTTTCAGCGGCTGAGCCTGTACAGATTTCCCTGTCCGCCAGCTCCGCTTCGCATTCAATTCGGTCCGTTCTCGCAATTCCCTGCACCGCTCCTACGCTGCGGGAATTCCTTGATGCGTGCCGTATCAAGGAAGGTTCCGCATGAACCCCGCACGTCCGAATGAGCGCTCCTCCCGCACCCGCAGCCGCACCGGCGGCCCCGCTTTCGGCAGTCGCACCGCCGCCGCTTCGGGTCGGGGCAGCCGTTTCGGCTCGTCGGCCTCGAGCCGTGCCGGAGGCCCGAGCCGTTCGGGCGGCTACGGCCGCCGGCCCGCCGGGGTCCAGGGCGAGTTCGCACCACCGAAGACCATCACTCCCGCGCTGCCCGCCGTCGAGTCCTTCGCCGACCTCGACATGCCGGCCCAGCTGCTGGCCACCCTCGACACACAGGGCATGACCGTGCCCTTCCCGATCCAGGGCGCCACCCTCCCCAACACGCTCGCCGGCCGCGACGTCCTCGGCCGCGGCCGTACCGGCTCCGGCAAGACCCTCGCGTTCGGCCTGGCCCTGCTGGCCCGCACCGCCGGGCAGCGTGCCGAGCCCCACCAGCCGCTCGCGCTCGTCCTCGTCCCCACCCGCGAGCTGGCCCAGCAGGTGACCGACGCCCTCACCCCGTACGCCCGCTCCGTGAAGCTGCGCCTGACCACGGCCGTCGGCGGCATGCCGATCGGCAGGCAGGCCGGCGCACTGCGCGCAGGCGCGGAGGTCGTCGTGGCCACACCCGGCCGGCTGAAGGACCTCATCGACCGCGGCGACTGCCGGTTGAACCAGGTCGCGATCACTGTCCTGGACGAAGCGGACCAGATGGCCGACATGGGGTTCATGCCCCAGGTCACCGCGCTGCTCGACCAGGTCCGTCCCGAGGGCCAGCGGATGCTGTTCTCCGCGACCCTCGACCGCAACGTCGACCTTCTCGTACGCCGCTATCTAACAGACCCGGTCGTGCACTCGGTGGACCCCTCGCAGGGCGCGGTGACCACGATGGAGCACCACATCCTGTACGTCCACGGCGCCGACAAGCAGCGCATGACCACGGAGATCGCCGCCCGTGACGGCCGAGTGATCATGTTCCTCGACACCAAGCACGCCGTGGACCGGCTGACGCAGGACCTCCTCGACAGCGGGGTCCGCGCCGCCGCCCTGCACGGAGGCAAGTCCCAGCCGCAGCGCACCCGGACCCTGGCCCGGTTCAAGACCGGCCATGTCACTGTCCTGGTCGCCACGAACGTCGCCGCCCGCGGCATCCACGTCGACAACCTCGACCTCGTCGTCAACGTGGACCCGCCGACCGACCACAAGGACTACCTCCACCGCGGTGGGCGTACCGCCCGCGCCGGGGAGTCCGGCAGCGTCGTCACCCTGGTCACCCCCAACCAGCGCCGCGAGATGGCCCGCCTGATGACGGCCGCGGGTATCACAGCGCAGACCACCCAGGTCCGCTCGGGCGACGAGGCCCTGACCCGGATCACCGGCGCCCAGGCACCCTCCGGCATTCCGGTCACCATCACCGCACCGGTGTCCGAGCGCCCCAAGCGCACCACGGCCTCCCGTGGCCGCCGCGGGCACGCTTCAGCCGCCCGGCGCGCGAGTGGGCGCCAGTCCGCCTTCGACGCGGCGGCCTGAGACCCCACGTGATCCGGAAACTGACCCATCTCTGCAGGAGGCACCTTTTGACGCTGGTCCAGATGCAGCCCCGCCCGGTGGGCGCCGACCCCGCGCACCGGACGGTGCATGACGCCATGAAAGCCGCCGGACTGCAGGTCTGCGACGACATGACGGTCGAGGTGGCCCTGTCCGTCATGAACAGCGCCCCTACGCGACATCTGCTCGTCTGCGACAACGACGGCGTGTGCACCGGGCTGGTCACTCAGACCCAGCTGACCACCATCCGTGACAGCGACGCGTACACGGACCAGGTCCGGCTGCGCGAGATCCTTGGCGCCCGTGGGCAGTTCGCCTCACCCACGACCACGGTTGCCGAAGCCGAACGCGCGATGCGCTACCGCCGGCTCGACGCCCTGCCCGTCATCGACGAGCAAGGCAGCGCTCTGGGCGTCCTCGCCCTCGCCCGCTGAACCACCTGACCGTGGTCGGACCGTACCCCTCTTCCCCCTGTGAGGCACCATGCGCTGCGTCATCGCCCGCTTCCCGTTCGAGCTCACCAAGGCGGGCGTCCTGGAATCCATGAAGGGCGTCAAGCCCGAGCACGTCATCGGCGAGTCCGTGATCATCGGCCGCCGCACCTACCCCGCCAAGCAGGTCGGCCAGGTCATCACCCGTCAGGACCGCCGCGACTTCAGCGCCGCCGAAGTCCTGCGGGCCATGGCCAAGCTCGGCTTCACCTGCCGCGACCTGCCCCGTGCCGCCGCGCCCGCGCGTGCCCTCAGCCCCCTCCAGCAGGCCTCCGCCATGCTCGGCATCCCCGCGACCGTCTGACCGGTGAGCCTGGCGCATGCCGCCACCCGAACCGAGGAGTGGGTCGGCGGTGCGCAGGGAGGCTTCGAGCGCGACGCCGTGGGTGGCTCCGCCGTGGAGGATGATGTTGCGGGTCCGGTAGAGGCGGCGCATGGCGAGGCGGAACGCCTTGGTGACCTCGTTGAGCTGAGATCGGGGGTTGGCGAGGAGCGCGACCATGCGCCGCGGCCTGATCGCTGTAGCCGGTGGGCTTGGTCAGCGTGAGGGCTTCTGCGCCGGTGGCTTCGAGAGCGTCGGCGACCAGGCGGGCGGCTTCCCTGTTCGTGGTGGAGGTGGCAACCGCCCGGAAGAGGTCGTCGGGCTCGCTCGGGTTGTGGCGGTGGGCCAGGGTGGTGAGCCGGCGCGGGGCCAGGAGCAGGCGATGATGGCGGCCATCCGGTCGGCGGCGATGGCCTTGCCGGACCGCTCTGCATCGCCCTTCGGGTCGTCGGCGTGGACGAGGAGGGACTCCACGGCGGCCCAGCCGCCGACGACTGCGGGGGCCCCTATCTCTTTGGTCAAGGTCGTGGGTCAGGATGGCGGCATGACGACCTGGTTCCGTACCTACTACGAGGACGAAGATCTGTGGCTGTATTTCGAGGCCGGTGGGCAGCGCGACAGGTTGAGGTCCGGGGGCAGGACTTGCGTCCGGTGACGGCGGCTTCCTTGGAAGAGGTGCTGCACTTGCGTGATCATGCCGATCTCGCGGCGATGTTCCGCTATGAACGGCAGTACGGCGTTCTCGCCGAAGGTTCCATGTACGGCTGGCAGGACCAGCCGCAGGCGGCCGAGATCTCCGCGGAGGAGTTCGAGCGGCTGTGGGCTGAAGCACGGCAGGCTCTCGCAACCACACACAGTGCGAGATCACCTCGACCGGATAGCGGTGATTCGCGTACGAGGGCAGGCGACACGATCGGGCCCCTCCCCAGACGGACAGTCCGAAGATCATCACACCCGGCCACCAACGTGACAGCAGCCGCTCTCGGCTTGACGCTGAGCACTTCGGCCACCTCATGCCGGTCCCGGCCCGCGCGAAGCGCTGCAACGCCCGCATCCGCGGAACGTCCTGAGCTTTCGGCGAAAGGCTCCGCGCGTCCCCCACCAGATCCGTCACGCCCAAATCAAGAACGCGGAACTCACCGTTTCCGGTCAACAGCGCATCCGCCAGGGTTAAGTCATCCCGTCATCGCTACAATCACCGACCGATGGAGTCGACGTCAGGTCTCTCGAAAGCGACTTTCCTGGTTAAGTTCACTAGAGTAGAATTGGTGGGCCCATTTTCGATATGGACCTATGGGGCCGTCCCCCTTGGCGAGCCGCGGCGGAGCCGAATATCGCTTAGAATTCCATATCGGCAGATCGGCGTTCAGGTCTCGCGCGATACCGTACAAATTTGCCCAGCTGATTATGTCCGCCATCAAGCGTATCGCGCCCTTAGGGAGGATTCCGAGAAGTTTTCCCGACTCCTCTTCGATATTCGTTGATGCCCCAATGAATAGCTCGGTTCGCCAAGGCCCGATGGGTCGAGGTGATCCGATAACGTTTATTTCCACACCGCGTATCGGCGCAAAGAACTGCAAATGCCACATCCCAATCCCATGAAGGGTGGCCCTCGCCTTGACATTCACCGCCCTAAATGGAGGAATTGCTCTTTCAATTTCAACTGAAAGTTCGATCTTATGGTCGTCAAATCTCAGCTCAACCTCTTTTTGGGTGTACCCATGGAGATTTATCACGTGGCCCAAGTCGACAAAGTTTTCAGCAAGCTCCTGTGGATGGGAGTGGATTTCCGATCTGATAAAATGAATTCTATCGGAGTTGCCTATCACCGATGGCGGATCCCATAGCGGTTGAACCCCAGCCCTCCCATGCCACGCCCATATTCCGCCGTTCACCTCCTTTACAGGAAGCGTCGTAAGGCCTTTTGTGAGATGCCCATCATACCCAATACCCGGTCGGGATACAGAGCCGTCCATCGCGAACGAGAATCCATGGAATGGGCATACGATGCACTCGCCATTGACTCTACCGCCATATCCCAAGTGCGCTCCCAAGTGTGGACAATACGGTCGAATGGCTCGAACATATCCGCTTTGAGTTCGGTATATCACGGCGTCTTCGCTCGCAAATTTTCGAGTCACGACCTGCCCCGCCTTGACCTCGCTAGAAGGTGCGATCATAAACCAGCCATCAGGATAGGGGAGCGGAGGGGATTCATTCAAATAATTGGGGCTCATGGACTCCCCCCACCTGGCGCCGATATGCCAATTTCTCACAAGCCCTCCTGAAGTCCAGTTAGATTCTTCAATATGGTCGCCAATTGAAGGTTGTTCTTCATAAGTATAACTTCGAGAGCAATATCAAAATTGCACGATTAATAGAATCAGCACGCAGCTGCATCAGGGACTTCGCGAAAGATTACCCTGGCAAGTTGAAGTCCGTATTCTGGCCGGTGAGCCCGGCAGTTTGACTGGCCAGTTTGAGGGCTTCTTCCAGGAGGGCGTCGACTATCTGCGTCTCTGGTACGGTTCTTATGGTCTTGCCTTGGACGTATATCTGCCCTTTGCCGTTGCCGCAGGAGACGCCGAGGTCGGCTTCGCGTGATTCGCCGGGGCCGTTAACGACGCATCCCATGACGGCGATGCGGAGGGGGTGGGGGAAGTCGCTGAAAGCAGCTTCTACTTGTTGGGCGAGGCGGTGTATGTCGACTTGGAGACGGCCGCAGCCGGGGCAGGAGACGATTTCGAGTTTTCGGGGCCGGAGGCCGAGGGCTTGCAGGATGTGACAGCCGGCTTTGACCTGCTCTACTGGTGGTGCGGAGAGGGAGACCCGTATGGTGTCGCCGATTCCTTCTGAGAGGAGGATGCCGAAGGCGACGGCCGATTTGATGGCTCCTTGGAAGGCTGGACCTGCTTCGGTGACGCCGAGGTGGAGGGGGTAGTCGCAGGCGTCAGCGAGCTGCCGGTAGGCGGCAATCACTGTAAGTGGGTTATGATGCTTGACCGCGATCTTGAGATCTCGGAAGCCGTGTTCTTCGAAGAGGGAGCATTCCCACAGAACTGATTCCACCAGGGCTTCGGCGGTTGCCTTCCCATATTTGTCGAGCAGTCGTGGGTCGAGGGAGCCTGCATTGACGCCGATCCGGACCGGTATTCCGGCGGCGGAAGCTGCGATGGCTATCTCGGCGATTTTATCATCGAACCGTTTGATGTTGCCTGGGTTTACACGTATAGCGGCGCATCCGGCGTCTATGGCCTGGAAGACGTAGCGGGGCTGGAAGTGAATGTCTGCGACTACCGGCAATGCCGACTTGGCCACGATCGCCGGCAGTGCGTCTGCGTCGTCCTGGGATGGGACGGCAACACGGACGATGTCACAGCCGGCTGCAGTGATTTCGGCGATCTGTTGCAGTGTCGCATCCACATCTGCGGTGGTGGTGGTGGTCATTGTCTGAACGCTGATTGGCGCTCCGCCGCCGATTGGCACATTGCCGACATGGACTTGCCGGGTATGGCGCCGGGGGAGTCTCTTCGGAGGTGGGACCCGATTGTTGCGGTCATTTTTTTCCGGGAAAGGGGGTGGGGGAACGATGGCGGCGGTCATGGGGTGCTCCGCGAGAGCCGGGAAGGCAGCAGGCCGTGATGGTCCGGGGCCGGTGGGGACAGATGCCTGCAGGCCGAGTCGGCGATGGAGGGGCCGGTGATACCAGCGGAGGCGAGGAGGTCGTCACGTTCGCCGTGTGCAAGGTAGGTGGTGGGCAGGCCGATCGTGTGGACGGGTCCGGAGATGCCGCTGGCACTGCAGTGGTGGGCGACGAGGGTTCCGATACCGCCGTCGGCGATACCGTCTTCCACTGTCAGGGTGAGGCGGTGGCGAGCGGCGAGGCTTCCGAGGGCGGGGTTGACGGGTGCGGCCCAGCGGGGGTCGACCACCGTGCTGCCCAGTCCCAGGACGGCCAGGTGGCGGGCGGCGTCCAGGCACGCAGTTGCGGTGACGCCGATGGCGACGAGGAGAACGTCCAAGGGCCGATGGGGCGTGCGGTGGAGGATGTCGATGCCGTCCAGGGAGGCGATTGCATCGATGTCAGGTCCGGCCGTTGCTTTCGGGTAGCGCAGCGCGGTCGGTCCGTCGCAGATGTCGACTGCTTCGCGGAGCAGGGTGCTCAGGCGGGCTGGGTCGCGGGGTGCAGCCAGGCGGAGGCCGGGGATGCGGGAGAGCAGGGCCAGGTCCCACATGCCGTGGTGGGAGGGTCCGTCAGGGCCGGTGATCCCGGCCCGGTCCAAGACGAAGGTGACCGGCAGGCGGTGCAGCCCTACGTCCATCAGCAGCTGGTCGAACGCCCGGTTGAGAAACGTGGCGTACAGGCATACGACGGGATGCAGGCCGCCCATCGCGAGACCGGCCGCGCAGGTGACGGCGTGCTGTTCTGCAATGCCGGAGTCGAAAGTCCGCTCAGGGAACCTGGCGGAGAATGCGCCCAGTCCGACAGGCAGCCGCATGGCAGCGGTAAGCGCGACGATATCAGAGCGCTCTTCGGCCAGGGCAGTTATCTCCTGGCCAAATAGGGCGGTCCATGAGGGTTTCGACGGCCTGGCTGCCTTGCCGGTGGCTGGGTCGACGACGCCGCAGGCGTGCATACGGTCGGCCGGGTCGGCTTCGGCTGGCGCGTAGCCGCGGCCTTTCTGGGTAATGGTGTGGACAATTACGGGCCGGTGCAAGGCAGCGGCCTGGTGGAACGCTTCTTCGAGAGCCGTGGTGTCGTGACCGTCGAGAGGGCCCGTGTACGCCAGCCCCAGACGGGTGAAGAGGTTTTGGCTGAGCGGCACGCCGCCCTGCCGTAGTTGGGTGAGGTGGTGGGCAAGAGAGCCGGCTGTGGGGTCGTAGGAGCGGCCGTTGTCGTTGAGGACGATGATGACGGGGCGGCCGCTGGCGCCGATATTGTTAAGTGCCTCAAAGGCCATACCGCCGGTGAGGGCGCCGTCTCCGACCACAGCGACGGTGCGCCGGTCAGTCTGGCCGGTCAGCTTGAATGCTTTGGCCAGGCCGTCTGCATAGGCAAGCCCGGTGGAGGCGTGGGAGTTTTCCACCCAGTCGTGCTGGGACTCAGCCCTCGAGGGATAGCCCGAAAGGCCGCCCGCCTGGCGGAGGCGGGTGAAGCCCCCGGCCCGACCAGTGAGGATCTTGTGGGGGTAGCTCTGGTGGCCGGTGTCAAAGATGATCGCGTCGCGGGGAGAGGAGAAGACACGGTGCAGGGCCATCGTCAGCTCGACCACTCCTAGCCCGACCCCTAGATGGCCGCCCGTCGCGGTGACGGACTGGACCAGAAGACCTCTCATTTCTGCGGCCAGCACCGGCAGCTGCTCCGCTGGCAGTGCCCGCAGCGCGTCCAGTGACGTGAGGCTGGCCAGGAGCGGATACTCCTGCCCGAGCGGGTCGGCGTGCTGTAGCAAGTCTTCATGCTCTTGAAGCTTGTAGTTCATCGCCGGTGCACCTTCGGAGGGAGGGAAAAGCGGATGTTCTCAATGGTCAGGGCGCGTTCCTCGACGCGGACCGGTCCATGGGCTTCTAGAGCGACAACGACCTGCTTGACGAGGACAGGCGGCGCCGAGGCGCCAGCCGTGACGGCGACCGTGTCCGCGCCCTCAAGCCAGGTTCCGTCCAGGTCGTCGGCGTCGTCAATCAGGTAGGCGGGCACACCGTGGCGGCCGGCCAGTTCGACCAGCCGCAGAGAGTTGGAGGAGTTGGCCGAGCCGATGACCAGCAGCAGGTCAGCTTCGTCCAGGAGGGCGCGGACCGCGTTCTGCCGGTTGGTGGTGGCGTAGCAGATGTCCTCAGTGGCAAGTTCCTGCAGGAGCGGGAAGCGCTGGCGTAGGGCATCGATCACAAGGCTGGTCTCATCGACCGACAGGGTGGTCTGAGTCAGGTACGACACCTTCGACTCGTCAGCCACCTGGAGGCCTGCTATGTCACCCACGCTCTCGACCAGGACGATGCTGCCGGGTGCCTGGCCCAGGGTACCGGCGACTTCTTCGTGGCCAGCATGCCCGATAAGGATCACAGTATCGCCCCGGGCAGCGAAACGGCGGGCCTCAGCGTGGACCTTGGAGACCAAAGGGCAGGTGGCGTCGAGGACGTCCAGATGCCGGTCGTGAGCCTGCGCCCACACAGCTGGAGAGACACCGTGGGCGGAGAACACTACCGTCGCCCCGTCAGGCACTGCGTCCAGGTCATCGACGAAGATGACTCCCAGTGACACAAGTTCGGCCACCACGTGTGTGTTGTGGACGATCTGCTTGCGCACATACACCGGTCCCTCCGCAGCCTTCACCGCGGCACGGACCACCTCGATAGCCCTCTCAACGCCTGCGCAGAAAGAACGCGGTGAAGCAAGCAGCACCCTGCGGGCGCATTCGGGGAAGGAAGTCGCTGCCGAGCTGCCGTGTGTCTCTGCACTGGCTTGGGGCAGGGCAGGACTCACTCTCTGTGCTGTCCCAGCCGGTCCCGAACGCAGCGCAGGCCGGGGACCGTCAGCTTCTGTCCGGGCACCGTCGCGGCGTCCGCTAGGTGACCCACTTTTCATGGATCTACCTCCATCAGCACTGCGGTTACATTGCGACAGGACGGAAAGGGAGGAAATAGCAGGGGGTAATCTCATTCCAGTGGGATGCTGGGTGACTACGCTGCGTTTTGATCCGTCCTTCTCCTGGCAGTGATGGTCTATTCTAGACCTTGCAGCATGCCCCGTGCATAGGGATAGGGGGAAGCTAGGCATGAAGCACACCTGTCCTGCTGGTAAAGGCACGTTGAGCAGCCTGGATGGCGTACGTGGAGCAGTCGATGAGATTCTCTACGCCTTCCTCCAGCAGAAGGCCACAGAGGCCGGCGGTGTGCTGCCTAGGGAGGTCACCGATCTGCTGGGAGGCTTCCTGCGCGCCGGCGGCAAACGACTGAGGCCTCTGATATGCGTGATGGGTTGGCGCGCCGCCTCAGACACCGTTCGACCCATACCGGCGAGTGTGGTGAATGTGGCGGCAGCATTGGAAATGTTCCACGCTTTCGCACTCATCCATGATGACATCATGGACGACTCCGCTACTCGCCGCGGTCACCCCACTCTTCACCGCGAACTCGCATTGCGGCACCGCCAGGGCCGGGAGCGGAGGCATCCCGTGGCGGCGGAGCAGGCAGCCCGGCGGGCCGGAGAAAGCTGCGCCATCCTCATCGGGGACATTGCCTTGTGCTGGTCCGACGAGCTTCTGCACACAGCTGGCCTCTCGCCAGATCAACTCGCACGCACGCTGGGGCTGGTAGACCTCATGCGGACTGAACTGGTGTACGGCCAGTATCTCGACGTTACCCGCTCGCAACAGCCGAACACTGCGATCACCCTCGTGGGCACACTGCAGACCATCCGCTACAAGACGGCGAAGTACACCATAGAACGCCCCCTCCACATCGGAGCCTCCCTGGCCGGTGCCGATAAGGCCCTGATGCAGGCAATGTCCGCCTTCGCCCTGCCACTGGGCGAAGCGTTCCAACTGCGCGACGACCTCCTCGGAGCCTTCGGCAGCCCCGCCCACACAGGCAAACCCAATCTCGACGACCTGCGGGAGGGCAAGCACACCGCCCTGATTGCCCTGGCCCTCCAATCCGCCAGGCCCGCTGAAAAGCAAATCCTGAACGCACTGTATGGCAACCCGTGCCTTGAAGAAGAGGGCGCCGCCCAGGTTCGCACAGCGATCCGCAGCGCTGGTGCCGATCGGCAGACGGAGGAAATGATCCAACACCTGTACGACCGCGCCCAGGCGGCACTCGAAGCCCTGCCCGTACCGGAAGTCGTACGTCACCAACTGCGTGACCTGGCGGAGCGGTGTGTCTGGAGAACTGAATGAGCACATCCGAGCCGATGGGCCGCAAGGCGGCTCCAGCAGCGTAGTCCTTGGCGGAGCGCGTCGCCGGGTACGCGGATGTGATGGAGTCAGGAGCTGAGCGGGGGCTGTCACGTTGTCAGTGGTGTGATCGTCTGAGGGCGTGAGAAGCCGTTGGTGGCTGACTGCTCAGGCCGTGGCGGGCATGCCGACGGCTCGAGTGATCTGGTCCCAGATGTGAAGCGGAGTACCATTTCGAGGCGGTGGCGGCCGACGGCCTTCAGGTGGCGGTGTGTGAGCGGAAGCGGAAGTACAGCCACACGCAGTGCGCGATGATCTCGGCCGGATAGCGGTGGTGCTTGTGCGACGGCACCACAGACGTGACACGAACCCCACCTTCCCAGACAACCCCAAGATCATCCCCACTGCGCTCCGGACAACGTGACAGTGCCCGCTCGATGCGTTGCCCTGCAGGAAGACGTGCGCAACCTCCTCAACGACGAGCGCGCGATATCCAAGTCGATCCCCGTACCGGGACATTGAGGGTCAGCAAAGATAGGGCTCATGCCAGCCCCCTCGATTGCGGCGCAGGCAAGGCAGTCTGGAAAATCAGATCTCGGGCCCGGTGTAGAACTGCCGCGCCCATTTCCTGTAGTGCCCGACAGGTCCGTCTCCTTCGGCCAGCCGCGGCTCCATAAGATGCTGCTGGTGATTCCACACGGGGAGGTCCTGTACGACGGTACGCAACGTCAACGGCTGCGCCAGGCGGGTTCCCAGCCAGGAAAGGGATCCGGCCGCTGGCCTGCTCAGCGGGCCGGGAAGCCGGGGGGCCCCTTTGAAGCCGAGGGCGGTGCCGACCCGCAGATGGATACGTCCCGGGGTGAGCGGGGTGCAGTGGAGGACAATGGCCATGAGGCCGCCAGTGCGGGGGATGGGGATCTCCGCCACAGCCGTTCCCAGGCCCATCACCGTAATCGTGTGGTCCAATCCCATGCGCCGCACGAGAGGGGCGCTGCGCCGGACGCGCAGGCCGAGCCGGACGGCTTTGCCGTCGAAGAAGGGGCCGCTGGTGAGGGTTATCTCCACACTGTGCAGCAGAGCGACGTGGCCGGTATCGAAGATGTTCTCCATGACGTCTTGCGGGTGGCCCGCCAGTTCGAAGGCGGCGTGGCTCATGGGGACGCCCCCGGCCTTGTAGATGTTCTGGACCTCCCAGTCCGGTGGTGCGCCGAGAGCATGGCGCCACACGTACACAGAGCCGTTGGCCTCGCAGACCGGGTACGGGACCAGGGACGCCTTCGGGGGCCGCAGTCCGTATCCGGTGCGCACACATGCACCGGAAGGGCTGAACGCAAACTTGTGGAACGGGCAGACGATATCCTCGCCCTCGACGGTCCCGCCCGCGCCGAGGTGGGCGCCCAGGTGCGGGCAGTAGGGCCTGACGGCACGGACCTGGCCGCTCAGGGTCCGGTAGAGGACGACCTCCTCGCCGGCCAGAGGGCGGGTGAGAACCGTGCCGGGCCCGAGCTCATCGCAGAACGCCAGGCAGAACCACCCGTCGGGGCTGGGGAGCACGGGTGCGCGAAGAGAGTCCGCCGGCGCCGGGCCGGTCTCGCGGACGGCGTATTTCCTGGCTCGGAACACGTCGCGACCTCCACAACGGTGTCGGGTACCTCTAGCGTGAGCGGTGATCTGGCGGTCAGGCGAACACCGGTTCACCGACGGCGGCTTCGCACAGAGACGAGGACGAGTCCGACGTCATAGAACTCCTGGGATGTGAGCAGCCCCATCGCTTCGCTGATGTCTTCCGCCGTGACAAGGCCTTCAGATTCGAGAGCCGGCGCAAGTTGTCCGAGGGAAAGGCCAACGAGGGTATTCGCGTTGCCTGAGCCGCCCACTGTTCCCGGGCTGCACGACACTTCGGCAACCGTGAGACCCGCTTGCGCCATGAGGTGCGGCAGCTCGAGTGCCCAGCGGGCGGCGGCGCCCATCCTCCGGGAACTAAGGGTGCCCAACGCGGCCATGCAGCGGCGCAATGCATGACGTGGTTCAAGGGAGGCCATCTCGACACTGACGGCTTCCAGGCAGACCCAGCCCTGCGGCCGCACCCATGAGCGTATTCTCGCGACGGCTTCCTCACGGTCGTGCAGGTGCTCCAGGAGGGCACGTGCGTGAACCAAGTCGAAGGATCCAGGCGGGAAATCGTCCTTCATTACGTCATGGCGCTCCACCGTTAGGCGCCATTCTTCACGTGCAGACAGAAAACTTGTGTCAAGGTCCGTGGCGACGGTCTCCCCCGGGGCAGTGCGCTCACTGATCCAGGATGCAATCGAACCCGCACCGGCGCCGAGCTCAAGACAGCGCCATCCAGGCTGAAGGCCGGTTGCTTCGAGGGTCCGGTGCGTCACAGGGTCAGCGAATGCTTCGAGCGCCTGCAGGCGCATCAGTTCCGCCGGCAGATGATGGCTCAGGAGCCCTCCTCCATAGAGGGACGGGCTGTCCGGCAGGCAAGGCCCGGGGGAGCCGGGATATACGTTCGGCGTCTGAGACATGTCAGCCTCTAAGTCGGCACGCGGGCCGGTGGGAATCTCACCAGCCTCAATCGTCACACCCTGACCCCCACGTGTCAAAGTGCCCTGAAACGGTCATACTGGATGGATCGGTCCTGATGCAAGCTGACTTCCCGGATTCGCTGGGGCACCGCACCCCGCGCAATGCCCACCCGGTATGAGCCGCCAGATACAGCTAGCACCGCCGCCGACAGAGAGGTGTGTTTCCATGAACGTTGGGCAAGCCACTGATCTGCGGCTGCTCCGGAAAGTCGGCTGGATCGCCCTGGTTCCTCTTCCCGCCATGATCATCATGATCGTACTCAGGCGCAGAATATTTTGGCCGGACAGCAACCTCGAAGGCAGCCGCTACCTTGACTACGCTGGCTACCACATCGGAATAGCTCAGACTTTGATCTATACGGCCGTTGTCTTCGCGATCGGCGCCTTCTTCTGCCTGATGGCCCTGGTGTACTACCGCAGCACGGGAGCCCTCACACCAGCGCTGCTGCTCATGGGTGCCGCAGCCGTGACCAATGCCGCGCTTGCTCTCGTTTCAAACCTGTTCTACCTGCTGATTCCCGTGACAGGCAACGGCTTTCCGGAGTTCGGCAGCGACCGCATGACCCAGCTCCTTGCTACCTACTCCTGGAATGCGTCCAACTTCATGTACGGGCTCGCGGCACCTGCCCTGGGCGTGGCATTCCTGGCCATTGCCGCCGCCAACCGCCGCTGCCCCATGCTGCCGCCCGCCTACACCTGGGCAGCGGCGGGGACAGGTGCACTCAACATCGTATCCATCGGGGCCATCTTCTCGACAACAGGACCGTGGTCACCCGGCACGGTAACGCACGTGGCGCTGACGCTCGGGCCTGCATGCCTGTGGCTCGTAGCCGCAGGCACCAGCCTGATCCGGAGAAAACCGCCGGGCACACAGCCCCGCTTCTCCCGCAAGGCCTCGCCCAGCCCTTCCGCCAAAGGCCTCGCCGCCTCTGACGCCGACCGCTGACTCCACCCCGGTCCGGGAAGCCCTTCCACAGCAGCGCCGCTGACCGGCATCCGCCACCGCCACTGGCGCCTTGCCCCCACACCGCGCACTGCACAACATCACCCCACTCAAATCGGTCGTGACACGATGGCATCTGTCACTGTCAGCCCCGGCAAGGCGGAGCAGAGCGGGCGATGGCCGCCAGCGGCCGCTCATACCACCTCGTAAGGACTGAAAATGGCGACTGAGACGCGTCCCGCTTTTCCCCTGGCATTCCGCATCAGCCCCCACATGGACCGGGCGAGACAGCACAACCTGGAATGGATCCGCGCTTACAGCCTGGCGGCCGATTACCCGCTGCCAGCCGAGGACCTAAGCCAGGCCATGGCCAGCATCGCCGCCTATACCTATCCGTACGCTCTGGGCGCAGACCTTGAATTGATCGCCGATGCGATGTGCTGGTTCCAAGTCTTCGACGACCTTTTCGACCTTCCGCACCAGCTCGGCCGCCAGCCGCACCGGGCAGATCGCTTCTGCCGGGACATGCTGGATGTCCTGCACTACGGCCCGCCGACCCCTTCATCTGCGCTCCCATCCGCTCTGGCCGACCTGTGGCAGCGCATACAGCGGGACATGTCCGGCCGGTGGCGGGCCCGTGCCCTGCACCACTGGGACCGCTACCTGTCGGCCTACCCGCACGAAGCTATCGGCCGCCGCACCGGCGTTGTCCCCGACGGGGACGCGTACGCACAAGTGCGGCGCGGCTCAGGTGCGATGGACCTCGTCATGGACCTGATTGAGAGAGTCCGGCACATTGAGATTCCTGCGTCCGTGCTGCACAGCCCGGTCGTGCACGCACTGCGAGAGATCACCGCACTCGTTCCCGACTCGGCGAACGACGCACACTCGCTGCCGAAAGAAGAAGCGAACGGCGACGTCTACAACCTGGTCCTCGTCACGCAGAGCGAACGAAACTGCTCGCGCCAGGAGGCAGAGGACGCCGTGTGGCGGTCGGTCAATGAGGCGCTGCGACGGTTTGCCGACCTTCAGCCAGGAATCGATGAGCTGGCCACGAATCTCGAACTGAACGCCGCCGAGTGCGCTGCCCTCGGCCACTATATCGAGGGGATGGCTCTGTTTATGAGCGGTGAATATGAGTGGGAACTGGGGGTTGGGCGGTACGGCATGCGCCTCCCTGATTCAGCCTCCAACTGAAGTACATCAGACCCGGGATAACACTGGGGACAGGCCCCTCGCGGGTAGGGGCTGCAACACTTCCAAAAATTCCCGCGCTCGCTCCTACGGAGATGGATAGGATGAATTTCCCGCAAGCCCCCGGGGCAGTTCCGATATTCGGCCATGCCGTTCCACTGCTACGTGATCCGCTCGGGTTCCTGGCTTCCCTGCCCGCGCATGGCGATCTGGTCGAGATCCGCCTGGGCCCGTTCCGGGCAACCGTGGCGTGCACGGCTGAACTTACCCGGCAGATCCTGCTCAACGACCGGGTCTTCGACAAGGGCGGGCCGACCTTCGACCGGCTGCGTGAGGTGGCCGGCTACGGGCTGGGGACCTGCCCGCACCAGATGCACCGCCGTCAGCGGCGCCTTACCCAACCGGCTTTCCACAACGACCGGCTTCCCGGCTACGCACGCATCATGACCGAGCAAGTCGTCGCCAATACCGAGCACTGGCAGCATGGCCAAGTTGTAGACGTCCTCGCCTCGATGTATGCCATCACTACCCGGGCAGCAATGGGCACCATGTTCTCCGGCACCCTGTCACCAACGAAGCTAGAAGAATTGCTCCACGACTCGGAAGTGGTTACCACCGGAATGTACAGGCGAGTCCTGATGGCGCCGCCACTGGATAAGCTGCCCATCTTCGGCAATCGCCAGTACGCCCGCTGCCGAAATCGGCTTCGGCGCTCGATCAGTGAAATAATTTCCCAGCGTAGATCGGTGGGAAATGACCAGGGAGATCTGCTGTCTATGCTGATCGCGGCTCGCGACACCGGGATCGCCGCCGACGAACAGAAATTCCCGAAAAGTGGCAGGCTCTCCGATGCTGAGATAAGAGACCAGGTCATCACTTTTTTCATCGCTGGAATGGAGACTACCGCGCTCGCACTCACCTGGGCGCTGTACCTCCTGGCCGGACATCCGCAGATCCAACAAGCCCTGCAGCAAGAGGCCGACGCCGTCCTCAGAGGGCGGGCGGCTACCTTTGAGGATCTTCCTGAACTGAAGTTGACTCGTCGGATCGTTACTGAGACGCTCCGCCTGTACCCGCCGGTATGGATGTTGACCCGCACGACCACCGAGGACACTCATCTGGGTGGTCACGCTCTTGCTGCCGGCTCCACCGTCATTTACAGCCCGTACGTACTCCATCACGACCCGGAGGTCTTCCCGGAGCCGCAACGGTTCAACCCGGACCGCTGGACGGGCCAGTCCAATGATCGAGCACATCGCGACTCTTTCATCCCCTTTGCCGGAGGCGCCCGTAAGTGCATCGGGGAGACCTTTGCGACCACCGAGGCCAGCCTGGTCCTGGGTACCATCTGTGCCCGCTGGCACCTGGACCTCGCCCCAGGCTTCCACGTGACTACCCGGCCCACGATCACCCTGCATCCCAAAGCCATGCGGCTCCGCATTTCACGGCGCACGTCCTCCCCAGTTGCTACTTGAGAGAGCGTTTCATCCCGTTGTTTCATCCCAGATTGCCGTGTTGAGGGTGGTTCACGCACCGCGCCAGGTCGGGGTGGATTCCGTTGTCAGGCGGCGGGTCATG
>NZ_JOFX01000031.1 GCF_000719345.1 Streptomyces sp. NRRL F-2664 | reverse complement strand
CCCCCCGGCGGCCCCGCACCCCCACCCCCCACAACCGACCCCGACCCGGGACACCACCCCAGCCCCGCCGGCGATTGAGGCGCGGCCACCCGGCCGCAGCCGGGAGCGGGACGCGAACAGGCACCTGCTACAGGCCCAGGGCGGCAGCGGTGAGCATGGCGACCGCGTCCTTCTCGCCGTCCAGCGAGACCGCCGCCGACGCCTGCCGGCCGAAGCAGAACAGCGTCAGTTCCCCCGGCTCGCCCGTCACCGTCACCACCGGCACGCCCTTGTGCGCCACCGCCGTCTGCCCGTCGGGACGCCTCAGCACCAGGCCCACCGGCGACCGGCGGCCCGTCAGCCGGGCCAGCTTCTCCAGGCGGGACCACAGCGCGTCCGAGAACACCGGGTCCAGCTCCCGCGGGGACCAGTCCGGCTGGGCCCGGCGGACGTCCTCCGCGTGGACGTAGAACTCCACCGCGTTCGCCGCCTCGTCGATCTGCTTCAGCGCGTACACCGACATCCGCGGCGGCCCCGTCCGGATGAGCTGGATCAGCTCCTCGTACGGCTTGGCCGTGTACTCCTCCATGGCCTTGTCCAGGCGGCCCTTCAGGACGTTCAGCAGGAGCCCGCCCGCCGCGTCCGGGCGGCGTTCCCGGACGACCACGTGCGCGGCCAGGTCGCGACAGGTCCAGCCGTCGCACAGCGTGGGGGCCTCCGGACCGGCCGCCTCCAACAGGTCCGCCAGCAGCAGGCGTTCACGCTTCGCATGGGTAGACATGCCAGCCAGCCTACGGCCGGATCCCACCGGACGCCCGCCCATCAGGCGGACATGGATCATTCCGCCCGCCCCCGCCCGGCACAATGGCTCCATGAGTACGTCCCCCCGCCCCGGCAACCTCGACCCCGCCATCGCCGCGCGCCTCAAGCGCTCCGCCGACGGGCTGGTCCCGGCCATCGCCCAGCAGTACGACACCGGTGAGGTGCTCATGCTCGGGTGGATGGACGACGAGGCCCTGCACCGCACCCTGACCACCGGCCGCTGCACGTACTGGTCCCGCAGCCGGCAGGAGTACTGGGTGAAGGGGGACACCTCCGGCCACTTCCAGCACGTCAAGTCCGTCGCCCTCGACTGCGACGGCGACACCGTCCTCGTCCGGGTCGACCAGGTCGGAGCCGCCTGCCACACCGGAGCCCGCACCTGCTTCGACGAAGACGTCCTCCTCCGCGCAGCCGACTAGGTAGGGGCACACCTCCATGGATCTCGAGACGTTCCGCAAGCTCGCGGCCGACCGCCGCGTCATCCCCGTGAGCCGCAAGCTGCTCGCCGACGGGGACACGCCCGTCGGGCTCTACCGCAAGCTGGCCGCCGAACGCCCCGGCACCTTCCTGCTGGAATCCGCGGAGAACGGCCGGTCCTGGTCCCGGTACTCCTTCGTCGGCGTCCGCAGCGACGCCACCCTCACCGTCCGGGACGGCCGGGCGCACTGGATCGGCACCCCGCCCGTCGGCGTGCCCACCGACGGGGACCCGCTCGACGCCCTGCGCGCCACCGTCGAGGCCCTCCACACCCCCCGCGACCTCGCGGCCGGCATGCCCCCCTTCACCGGCGGCATGGTCGGCTACCTCGGCTACGACATCGTGCGCCGCCTGGAGCGCATCGGCGAGCACGGCAGCGACGACCTGAAGCTGCCCGAGCTGACCATGCTGCTCACCTCCGACCTCGCGGTGCTCGACCACTGGGACGGCACCGTCCAGCTCATCGCCAACGCCATCAACCACAACGACCTCGACTCCGGCGTCGACGAGGCCTACGCGGACGCCGTGGCCCGCCTCGACGCCATGGAGGCGGACCTGGCCCGCCCCGCCCCCTACGCGCCGGCCCCGCTGCCCGCCTCCGAGCTGCCCGCCTTCTCCGCCCTGTGGGGCGGCGAGGAGTACCGGGCGGCCGTCGAGGACATCAAGGAGCGCATCCGGGCCGGCGAGGCCTTCCAGGTGGTGCCGTCCCAGCGGTTCGAGACCCCCTGCGCGGCCTCCGCCCTGGACGTGTACCGGGTGCTGCGCGCGACCAACCCGTCCCCGTACATGTACCTCTTCCGCTTCGAGAACGGCTTCGACGTCGTCGGCTCCAGCCCCGAGGCGCTGGTCAAGGTCGAGGACGGCCGGGCGATGGTCCACCCCATCGCCGGCACCCGCCACCGGGGCGCGACCCCGCAGGAGGACAACGACCTCGCCGAGGAGCTGCTGGCCGACCCCAAGGAGCGGGCCGAGCACCTGATGCTCGTCGACCTGGGCCGCAACGACCTCGGCCGGGTCTGCGAACCGGGATCGGTGGAGGTCGTCGACTTCATGTCGATCGAGCGCTACTCCCACGTCATGCACATCGTCTCCACCGTGACGGGCCGGGTGGCCGAGGGCAGGACCGCCTTCGACGTCCTCACCGCCTGCTTCCCCGCCGGCACCCTCTCCGGGGCGCCCAAGCCGCGCGCCATGCAGATCATCGAGGAGCTGGAGCCCTCCCGCCGCGGCCTCTACGGCGGCTGCGTCGGCTACCTGGACTTCGCCGGCGACTCCGACACGGCCATCGCCATCCGTACGGCCCTGCTGCGCGACGGCACGGCGTACGTGCAGGCCGGCGCCGGTGTCGTCGCCGACTCGGTGCCCGAGCTGGAGGACAACGAGTGCCGCAACAAGGCCGCCGCCGTGCTCCGCGCGGTGGCAGCGGCGAACCGCCTGAGCGGCTCCTGAGGGCGTAGGGGATAGTGGGGTACGTGAGTGCCGTACCCCCGCCCCGATCCGACGCCTCCGCCGAGCCCGAGTCCGAGGCCCCCGACAGCCGCAGCAGCCGCCGCAGCGTGGCCGCCGCGCTGCTGCTCGGCGCGCTCGGCGCCACCGTCGTCCTGCTCGCCTCCGGCCGGGTCTGGGCCCGGGGCACCGCCGCCATCGGCAGCGACTCGCTCCAGCTGAGCGCCGACGGGCGGGCCGTGACCGGCCTCCCGGCGGCGCTGGCCATCGTCGGCCTGGCCGCACTGGTGGCCGTCTTCGCCGTACGCGGCAGGAGCCGGCTGCTGGTGTCGGCGCTGCTGGCGCTCAGCGGTCTCGGCGCGGCCCTGTCGGCGCTCTTCGGCTCCGACGGCCGCAGCGCCCTGGACGCGCAGGCCGCCCGCACGACCGCGGACAGCGCGGCCCACGTGGCCGGCCTGACGCAGACGACGTGGCCGTACGTCACGGCGGCGGGCGCGGTCCTGATCCTGGCCGCCGGGCTGCTGGCGCTGCGCTTCGGCCGCGGCTGGCCCTCCATGGGCGGTCGCTACGAGCGTGACGGCGGCCCCCGTCCGCGAGCCGCAGCGGCGGTGGACCCGGACCGGCCGGAAGATCTGTGGAAGGCTCTGGACCGCGGCGAGGACCCGACCACGGACCCGGGCGGCGACCGGACCCGCTGACCCGGCTCCCGAGCCGACCCCCCTGGACGGCGAAGCCGCCCGGTGCGGGACAATGTCACCGAGCGTCCGACACAGACCGCACGCTCGACCAGCAGCGCCACAGAGCAAACGAGGAGCAACTCATGGCGGGCACTAGCCACGGACACACCCCGGCCGCCTGGACCGGTGTCATCATCGCCTTCATCGGTTTCTGCATCTCCGGCGCCTTCATGGTGCTCGCGAACCCGCTGGGCTTCTGGGCCGGTCTCGTCGTCGTCGCGCTCGGCGGTGTCGTCGGCCTGGCGATGAAGGCCGCGGGCATGGGCGCGCCGAAGGCCGCCCACAAGGACCTCGCCGAGGTCATCGCCGCCAGCAAGGTCCCCGCCAAGGCCTGAGCGCGCCACCTGCGCCGGTCCTGGCAGGAAGCCGAAAGGCGCGGCCCCGCCGGGCTGCGCCTTTTGTCGTGAGCGGAGAGAATCAGCAGGTGGACGCCTCCAGCACCCCCGACGCCGGGCCCGGCCCGCAGGCCGCTCCGGCCGCACCCGCGCTGCCCGCCCGGCGGGCGTCCCGGGCCGGTCGGCTCGCCGCCCCGGCGCTGTACCTGGCCGCGGCCGCCGCGGCGTTCACGTACGTGGGCGCCGTGGACCCCAACGAGCCGGGCCACTACCCGGTCTGCCCGCTGCTGCGGCTGACGGGCATCCTGTGCCCCGGCTGCGGCGGGCTGCGCAGCGCGCATGCCTTCGCCCACGGCGACCTGGGCGCCGCTTTCGGGTCGAATGCGCTCGCCGTCGTCGGCTACTTCGTCTTCGCAGGTTTCATGGCCCTTTGGCTGGTTCGCGCCTACCGCGGCGGGCCGGTCCCGAGGATCGTGCTGCGTCCCGCCCTCTGGTGGGCGGTGGGCGCGGTGGTACTCGTTTTCGCCGTTGTCCGAAATCTCTCTTTCGGGTCGGCACTGGCGCCCTGACCCCCGCCTGCACCGGGGATGAGGCGCGCATTCCGAATGTCCAGTTACTGGGACGCCGTCAACCGAGTGCGGAGTGCGACGCCTCCGCCGGATACCATTTGATTGCCGACCTTGCAGTGGTACGTGTCTGCAGGGCGGCCGACCGTCATCGACCCGGAAGGGGGCCGCTCGCGTGAGTGTGCTCGACGAGATCATCGAAGGGGTCCGCGAAGACCTTGCCGAACGGCAGTCCCGCGTGAGCCTCGACGAGCTCAAGGAGCGTGCCGCCAAGGCGCCCCAGGCCAAGGACGGCGTCGCGGCCCTGCGCGGCGACGGCGTCAAGGTGATCTGCGAGGTCAAGCGCTCCAGCCCCTCCAAGGGCGCGCTGGCCGCCATCGCGGATCCGGCCGGGCTCGCCGCGGACTACGAGGCAGGCGGTGCGGCGGTCATCTCCGTCCTCACCGAGCAGCGCCGGTTCGGCGGCTCGCTGGCCGACCTGGAGGCCGTCCGCGCCCGCGTGGACATCCCGATCCTGCGCAAGGACTTCATCGTCACGGCGTACCAGCTGTGGGAGGCCCGCGCCTACGGCGCCGACCTCGCGCTGCTGATCGTCGCCGCCCTGGAGCAGGAGGCCCTCGTCTCCCTCATCGAGCGGGCCGAGTCCATCGGCCTCACGCCGCTCGTCGAGGTCCACGACGAGGAGGAGGTGGAGCGCGCGGTCGCCGCCGGCGCCAAGATCATCGGCGTGAACGCCCGCAACCTCAAGGACCTCAAGGTCGACCGCTCCACCTTCGAGCGCGTCGTCGGGGAGATCCCGCCCCACATCGTCAAGGTCGCCGAGTCCGGCATCCGCGGACCGCACGACCTGATCGCCTACGCCAACGAGGGCGCCGACGCCGTTCTCGTCGGGGAGTCCCTGGTCACCGGCCGCGACCCGAAGGCGGCCGTCGCCGACCTCGTCGCCGCCGGGGCCCACCCGGCCCTGCGCCACGGACGGAGCTGACCCGTCCCATGGCCCACGACCGCGCCTCCGTCCGCACGCGCCGCGTGCCGGCGGCGTACGCGCCCCTGGCGCGCGGCTGCCGCCCCCGCGGCTGCCGCGCCCCGGCCCGGCGCGTCCACGGGCGGCGGGTCCGGTACGTGATCGGCTCCGAGCCCGGACAGGTCAACGGCATGCGATGGCGCCGCGGAGGCGCGCCGTAGCGAGGGCTGCCGCGGCCCGGTACGCGAGACGTACCGCGCCGCGTGGTCCCGTACGGCCCGCTGCCCGGGCCGCCCGGCTCCGGGAGCGGGCCGCCCCGTACCGTACGCCGACACCCCCTTGAGGGGCGTGGTCCGGCGGCGCGGACGGGCGGCGCCTACGGTGAAACCACCCGCCGCATCTCGCACCCGTAGGAGCACTGGACATGTCCAGCGAGTTCTTCATCCCGGACCCGGAGGGTCACGTCCCCAACGCCGAGGGCTACTTCGGCGACTTCGGCGGCAAGTTCATCCCGGAGGCGCTCGTCGCCGCCGTGGACGAGGTCGCCGTCGAGTACGAGAAGGCCAAGGGCGACCCGTCCTTCGCGGCCGAACTCAACGACCTCATGGTCAACTACACCGGCCGCCCCAGCGCCCTCACCGAGGTGCCCCGCTTCGCCCAGCACGCCGGCGGCGCACGCATCTTCCTCAAGCGCGAGGACCTGAACCACACCGGCTCGCACAAGATCAACAACGTGCTGGGCCAGGCGCTGCTCACCAAGCGCATGGGCAAGACCCGGGTGATCGCCGAGACCGGCGCAGGCCAGCACGGCGTGGCCACCGCCACCGCCTGCGCCCTCTTCGGCCTCGAATGCGTCATCTACATGGGCGAGATCGACACCCAGCGCCAGGCGCTGAACGTCGCCCGCATGCGCATGCTGGGCGCCGAGGTCATCGCGGTGAAGTCCGGCTCGCGGACCCTGAAGGACGCGATCAACGAGGCGTTCCGGGACTGGGTCGCCAATGTCGACCGCACCCACTACCTCTTCGGCACGGTCGCCGGGCCGCACCCCTTCCCGGCGATGGTCCGCGACTTCCACCGGGTCATCGGCGTCGAGGCCCGCCGCCAGATCCTGGAGCGCGCCGGCCGGCTGCCCGACGCCGTCGCGGCCTGCGTCGGCGGCGGCTCCAACGCCATCGGCCTCTTCCACGCCTTCGTCCCGGACGCGGACGTCCGCCTCGTCGGCTTCGAGCCCGCCGGCCACGGCGTCGAGACCGGCGAGCACGCGGCGACCCTGACCGCGGGCGAGCCCGGCATCCTGCACGGCTCCCGCTCCTACGTCCTCCAGGACGAGGAGGGGCAGATCACCGAGCCGTACTCCATCTCGGCGGGCCTGGACTACCCGGGCATCGGACCGGAGCACTCCTACCTGAAGGACACCGGCCGCGGCGAGTACCGCGCGGTCACCGACGACGCCGCCATGCAGGCGCTGCGCCTGCTGTCGCGCACCGAGGGGATCATCCCGGCGATCGAGTCGGCGCACGCCCTCGCCGGCGCCCTGGACCTGGGCCGTGAGCTGGGCGAGGACGGGCTGATCGTCGTCAACCTGTCCGGCCGCGGCGACAAGGACATGGACACCGCCGCCCGCTACTTCGGGCTGTACGACACCGACGGTGAAGTCGCCGACAACGAGTTCTCCGAGGGGGACGACAAGTGAGCTCCACGCACGGACGCGGCAACATCGAGCTGCTGGGCGCCACCCTCGCCAAGGCGAAGGCCGAGGACCGCGCGGCCCTCGTCGCCTACCTCCCCGCCGGCTTCCCGACCGTCGACGGCGGCATCGAGGCGGTCAAGGCCGTCGTCGCCGGCGGCGCGGACATCGTCGAGATCGGCCTGCCCCACAGCGACCCGGTCCTCGACGGCCCGGTCATCCAGACCGCCGACGACATCGCCCTGCGCGGCGGGGTCAAGATCGCCGACGTGTTCCGCACGGTCCGCGAGGCCCACGAGGCGACCGGCGCCCCGATCCTGGTGATGACGTACTGGAACCCCATCGACCGCTACGGCGTCGAGCGCTTCACGGCCGAGCTGGCGGCCGCGGGCGGCGCCGGCTGCATCCTGCCCGACCTGCCGGTGCAGGAGTCCGCGCTGTGGCGGGAGCACGCCGAGAAGCACGGTCTGGCGACCGTCTTCGTCGTGGCCCCCAGCAGCAAGGACGAGCGGCTGGCCACCATCACGGCGGCCGGCTCCGGATTCGTCTACGCCGCCTCGCTGATGGGCGTCACCGGCACCCGCGAGTCGGTCGGCAACCAGGCCCAGGACCTGGTCCGCCGCACCCGTGCCACCACCGACCTGCCTGTCTGCGTGGGCCTCGGCGTCTCCAACGCCGCCCAGGCCGAGGAGGTCGCGGGCTTCGCCGACGGCGTGATCGTCGGCTCGGCCTTCGTGAAGCTGCTGCTGGACGCGCCGGACCTGCCGGCCGGGCTGGACGCCGTACGGGCGCTGGCGGGCGACCTCGCGCGCGGCGTACGCAGGGACTGAGCAGCGACAAACCGGACACCCGATCGGGTTCTGTAGTCCGATCGGGTGGAATGCCCGGCAGGGAGGCACGCGAGTGCCTCCCTGCTTCGTTTGGCGGAGCGTGAGCGAGAAGAACGACGGTGCGAACCGCGATGCGACGAAACGATCGGCCCGGGAGCGACTCCAAGCGGAGCGCGAGCGGCAGAAGACCCGGGACAAGCGCCGGCGGACCCTGATCGTGGCGGCGGCGGTGGTCGGCGTCCTGGGCCTGGCGACGGTCGTCGGCGTGATCGCGGCCAACGCCGGCAAGGGCGACAAGTCCGACTCGGCGGGCCCGGTGGTCGCGCCCTCCGGCGCCACCGGCAAGGACGCCCTCGCGATCCGGACGGGCAAGCCCGAGGCCAAGTCCACCCTCACGGTGTGGGAGGACTTCCGCTGCCCCGCCTGCAAGTCCTTCGAGGACAACTACCGGGACACCATCCACGAGCTGGAGGCCAAGGGCCTGCTCAAGGTGGACTACCACCTGGTCACGCTCATCGACGGGAACATGGGCGGCAGCGGCTCCCTGAAGGGTGCCAACGCGGCGGCGTGCGCGCAGGACGCCGGCAAGTTCACCGAGTACCACGACATCCTCTTCCAGAACCAGCCGGAGGAGGTCGACGACGCCTACGGCAAGAACGCCAAGCTGCTGGAGCTGGCGGGCAAGGTCGAGGGGCTGGACACTCCGGAGTTCCGCACGTGCGTCGAGGAGGGCACGCACAACAGCTGGGTGGCCAAGTCGCACGAGGCCTTCGGTGCCGGGAACTTCCGCGGCACGCCCACCGTGCTGCTCGACGGCAAGGACATCTTCGCCGACCAGGCGAACCCGCTCACCCCGCAGAAGCTGAAGGAGCAGGTGGAGGCCGGCGCCAAGGGCTCGGGCGGAGCCGGGGCGAAGGGCTCCGAGAAGGACACCGGGAAGGGCGGGGCGCAGGGCGAGGCGAAGGCCTCACCGTCGGCGTCGAGGACCCCGTCGAGGAGTGCCTCCGGCGGTTCCGGCAGCAGGTCGGACAGCAGCTCCGGGAGCGGGACCTCGAACGGCACCGGGAGCGGGGCCGGGAACGGATCCGCGGGGGGCTGACTTCCGCCGATCCATGTCTGGATTTGGTTTCGACCCTGCCGGGCGGGTTGCGGTACGCACCGTCCGGCAGGGTAGCGTCAGGTCTGCCATGGACATTGCTTACATCCCCAGTCCGTCGACCGGCGTGATCCAACTCGGACCGATCCCGCTCCGCGGCTACGCGTTCTGCATCATCATCGGCGTCTTCGTCGCCGTCTGGCTCGGCAACAAGCGCTGGATCGCGCGCGGCGGCAAGCCGGGCACGGTCGCGGACATCGCCGTGTGGGCGGTGCCGTTCGGGCTCGTCGGCGGTCGCCTCTACCACGTGATCACCGACTACCAGCTCTACTTCGGCGAGGGCCGCAACTGGGTCGACGCCTTCAAGATCTGGGAGGGCGGCCTCGGCATCTGGGGCGCGATCGCGCTGGGCGCGGTGGGCGCCTGGATCGGCTGCCGGCTGCGCGGCATCCCGCTGCCGGCCTGGGCGGACGCCCTGGCCCCCGGCATCGCGCTGGCGCAGGCCTGCGGCCGCTGGGGCAACTGGTTCAACCAGGAGCTCTACGGCCGGGCCACGGACCTGCCGTGGGCGGTGGAGATCAGCGCCGGCCCGAACCGCGACGCCGGAACCTACCACCCGACCTTCCTGTACGAGTCGCTGTGGTGCATCGGCGTCGCCCTCCTGGTGATCTGGGCCGACCGCCGCTTCACGCTCGGTCACGGGCGCGCATTCGCCCTGTACGTGGCCGCGTACTGCGTCGGCCGGGGCTGGATCGAGTACATGCGCGTCGACGAGGCGCACCACATCCTGGGCGTCCGGCTGAACGTCTGGACGTCGATCGTCGTCTTCGTACTCGCCGTCGTCTACTTCGTGCTCTCCGCCAAGCTGCGGCCGGGCCGCGAGACGGTCGTCGAGCCGGACGCCTCCCGCGGCGAGGGCGACAAGGGGACCGGCGAGAAGGCGGACGGCACCGCCGCGGACCTCCCGGAGCCGAAGGACTCCGTGCCCGCCCCCGCCGAGCACGCCGACGCCCCCGCGCAGCAGGGGGCAGCGGTCAAGGCCGATCTGCGCAAGCCGGCCGCCGACGCCGAGGCTCCGGAGCCCGACAAGGCCTGACGCCGCCGAACGCCACGAGAGGGGTGCCGCGCCCGACGCGACACCCCTCTTGCACATCCCCGCCCACCCGGCGGAGGCCCGGGGTGGGGTGGGGGTCAGGGGAGCGTCCTGGTGCGGGCGGCCAGGGCGAGGGTGCGGTGGGCCGACGCCACCACCGCCGGGTCCACGAAGCGGCCGTCCGGCAGGGCCAGGGCGCCCGGGGCGGCGCGGGCCGCGCTGAGTACCTCCAGTGCGGCGTCCACGTCCTCCGGCGCCGGGAGGTAGGCCCGCTCGATCACCGGCAGCTGGCGCGGATGGATCGCCGCCCGGCCGAGGAAGCCGAGGGACCGGCCGCGCGCGCAGGAGGCCGCCAGCGCCTCAGTGTCCCGGATGTCCGGGAACACCGACTGGGCCGGCGGCGCCAGCCCGGCCGCGCGTGCCGCGACCACCACGCGGGAGCGGCACCAGTCCAAGCCCTCCTCCGCGCCGACCGCCAGGTCCGCCCGCAGGTCCGCCTCCCCGAGGGAGAGTCCGCACAGGGCCGGGTGCGCGCGGGCGATCGCGTACGCGCGCTCCACGCCCAGCGCCGACTCCAGCAGCGCGTACAGGCCCACCCCGCCGGCCCGGTCGGCGGCCGCGGCGATCTGCTCCGGGGCGCTGACCTTGGGCAGCCGCAGCCCCGCCAGCCCGCGCAGCCCGGCCAGCGCGCTGAGGTCGGCGCCGCCCCACGGCGAGTCGAGGGCGTTGACGCGGACGTGGACGGGCACCGCCGGCCGTTCGGCGAGCAGTTCGACCGTGGCGGCGCGGGCGTACTCCTTGCGGGACGCCGCCACCGCGTCCTCCAGGTCGACGATGACGGCGTCCGCCCCGCAGCCCAGCGCTTTGGCGACCACCGCCGGGCGGTCGCCCGGTGCGTACAGCCAGGTCAGGATCACAGTGCCCCCTCGGTGCGCAGCGCGGCGATCTCCGCCCCGGACAGTCCCAGCTCGGCCAGTACCTCGGTGGTGTCCGCTCCGTGCGGGCGGCCCGCCCAGCGGATCCCGCCGGGGGTCTGCGACAGCCGGAAGAGGATGTTCTGCATCCGCAGGGGGCCCAGCTCCGGGTCCTCGACCTCGGTCACCGTGTCGAGGGCCGCGAACTGCGGATCGGCCATCACGTCGCGGACGTCGTAGACGAGCGCCACGGCCGCCTCGGCGTCCTCGAAGGCACAGACGACCTCCTCCGCCTTGCGGCGGGCGATCCAGCCGCCGACCGCGTCGTCGAGGACGCCGGAGTGCCGGGCCCGCCCGGCGCCGGTGGCGAACCACGGTTCGGCGATCAGATCAGGCCGTCCGACCAGGCGCATCACCCGCTCGGCGACGGACTGTGCGGAAGCGGACACCGCCAGCCAGCGGCCGTCGGCGCTGCGGTAGGTGTTGCGGGGGGCGTTGTTGGCGGAGCGGTTGCCGGTGCGCGGCTGGACGTAGCCCAGTTGGTCGTACCAGAGCGGCTGCGGGCCGAGCACGGTCAGGATGGGCTCGACGATGGCGAGGTCCACGACCTGGCCGTGTCCGGTGCGGTCGCGTCCGGCGAGCGCCGTCATGACGGCGTACGCGCAGGTCAGGGCGGCGATGGAATCGGCGAGGCCGAAGGGCGGCAGGGTCGGGGGCCCGTCCGGCTCCCCGGTGGCCGCGGCGAATCCGCTCATGGCCTCGGCGAGGGTGCCGAAGCCGGGGCGGTGGGCGTACGGGCCCTGCTGGCCGAAGGCCGTGACGCGGGCCAGGACCAGGCGCGGGTTGGCGGCGGACAGTTCGGGCCAGCCGAGGCCCCACCGCTCCAGGGTGCCGGGTCGGAAGTTCTCGATGACCACGTCGGCGGTGGCGGCGAGCCGCAGGAGGGTGTCCCTGCCGCCCGGGGTGGACAGGTCGAGGGTCATGGTCCGCTTGTTCCGGCCGAGGAGCTTCCACCACAGGCCGATGCCGTCCTTGGCGGGGCCGTGGCCGCGGGAGGGGTCGGGGACGGTCGGGTGCTCGACCTTGACGACGTCGGCGCCGAAGTCGCCGAGCAGGGTCGCGGCGAGCGGGCCGGCGAAGAGCGTCGCGAGGTCGAGTACGCGCAGGCCGCGCAAGGGTCCCTTGCCGGGCCGGGCGTGAGCGGGCGCGGCCGCGGCCGTCGGCCGCGGGCCCGGGGCCTCCGCCCGGGGCGGGGTGGGGCTGCCGGTCCCGGGCGGGGTCCGGGGGTGCCGGCCGGGGTCGGGTGGCGGGGTCGGGGTTTCGGTGGGGTCGGCCTCGGTGGGGACGGGTGTGCGCCGGGGCGTCTCCTGGGGCGCCGAACGGTGCTCGGGGTCGGAGGGGTGGGCGGGGGTGCGTTCGGCGCCCTGCGGGGAGCGCCCCGACACACACCCGTCCCCGGCGGGGTCGGCCTGTACGGGGTGCGTGTCCGAGGGCGTGCCGTGTTCCGTCGGCGGTCGAGAGGTGCCTGTCGGGGAGCGTCGGCCGGGGGCGTGCGGGGCCGTCGGGGCTTCGGCGGGGTCGGGCGCGGTGGGTTCGGTCGGGGCGGTGGGATCGGTGGGGGTCACGGAGTGGCTCCGGTGTCGCGGGAGCGGAGGTCGGCGCTGCCCGCCGGGCGGGATTCCGCCTCCCACGCGGCCAGGGCGAACGCGTCCGTCTCGGCGCGTGTCGGCATCGAGTCCTGGGCGCCGTGGCGCTGCACCGACAGCGCGGCCGCCGCCGAGGCCCAGCGCAGCGCCTCCGGCATGGGGCGTCTCTCGCCCATGGCCACCGCCAGGGCCCCGACGAAGGTGTCCCCGGCCGCCGTGGTGTCCACGGCACGGACCCGGGGCGCGGGCACGGAAAGGGGGTCCCGGCCGCGTGCCGCGTGGAGGACGCCGGCCGCGCCGAGGGTGATCACCACCTCCGGCACGGTGGCCAGCAGGGCCTCGGCGGCCTGCCGGGGGTCGGTCAGCCCGGTCAGTGCGGTCGCCTCGTGCTCGTTGGGCACCAGCAGGTCGGTGGCCGCGAGGAGTTCGGCGGGCAGCGGCTGCGCCGGGGCCGGGGTGAGCACCGTACGGACGCCGTGCGCGCGGGCTGCCCGGGCTCCGGCGAGCACGACGGGCAGGGGCAGTTCGAGCTGGAGGAGGAGCGTGCCGGCGGCGGCGATCCGGGCCTCGTCGCCCGCTTCGAGCGCGGTGACGCTGCCGTTCGCGCCCGGGATCACGACGATGCGGTTGCCGCCCTCGTCGTCCACGGTGATGTGCGCCGTGCCGCTGGCGCCCTCGACGGTGCGCAGGCCCGCCGTCTCGACGCCGGCCGCGGTGAGCGCGGAGCGCAGCCGTACGCCGAACTCGTCCGCGCCGACCGCGCCGATCATCACCACCTTCCCGCCGGAACGGGCGGCGGCGACGGCCTGGTTGGCTCCCTTGCCGCCGGGGACGGTCCGGAAGGCGCGGCCGGTGACGGTCTCCCCGGGCAGGGGGGCCTTGGGGACGTGGGCGACGAGGTCCATGTTGGTGCTGCCGAGCACGGTGATCGCCGTCATGAGCGTGCTGCCTCCTGTGCGGTGAGGTGGGCGAGGGTGTCGAAGCCCACGCCGTCGAAGCCGGGGACGGTCGTGGCGAGGCGGTTCTTGAGGGGGGCGGTCCAGCGGTGCGGGATCCGCCGGGGCGAGCCGGCGAGCAGCCCGGCGAGGGCGCCGGCGGTGGCGCCGTTGGAGTCGGTGTCCCAGCCGCCGGACACGGCACGGCAGACGGAACGGGTGAAGTCACCGTCGGCGTGGGTGAGGGCGGCGGCGATCAGGGCGGTGTTGGGGACGGCGTGGACCCAGTGGTAGTGCCCGTAGCGGGCGTGCAGCCGGTCGGCGACGGTGTCGAAGTCGGCCTCTTCGGCGGCGGTCGCGATCCCGAAGCGGACGGCTTCGGCGAGGCGGGAACGGGGCGGTACGGCGGCCAGTCCGGCGCGCAGCGCGGTGTGGACGTCCGCGCGTCCGGTGGCGGCGCGGGCGGTGGCGGCGGCGACGAAGAGGGCGGCGTACACGCCGTTGCCGGTGTGGGTGAGGGCGGCGTCCCGGTACGCCTGGGCCGCCGCGGCGGCCGGGTCGCCCGGGTTGGTCCAGCCGTGCACGTCGGCGCGGATGAGGGCGCCGATCCACTCGCGGAACGGGTTGTGGTGGGTGGCGGTGGCGGGCGGCTCCAGGCCGAGGAGGAGGTTGCGGTAGGCGATCCGCTCGGCGGTGAAGGTCCGTCCGGCGGGCAGCTCGTCGAGCCACAGGCGGGCGACGTCGGCGGTGGTGAAGGCCTTGCCGTGGCGCTGGAGCAGGAGGAGGCCCAGGAGGGGGTAGTTGAGGTCGTCGTCCTCCGGCATGCCGTCGATGTTCTCGGCGAGGGAGGTCGGGGCCGAACGGCGGTTCCAGGGGTAGGCGGCGAGCAGCTCGGCGGGGACGCCGCGGGCGGTGAACCAGTCGTCCAGCGGCCAGTTGCCCGCGGCACGGGCCAGCGCCCTGATGCCGGCGAGCGGTAGCTTCTCCACGGGCTTCCCGAGCAGGCACCCGACGGCCCGCCCGAGGAGAGCCCCTTCGAGCCGCTCCCGCAGCCCCGGCCCGGCCCCTGCCTCGGCCCCGGGCCCTGCCTCGGCCCCCCACCCCGCGCCGCCCTCCGGCGGGCCCAGCGGGTCCCGGCCGCGCGGCGGGGGGCCGAGCCCGGGGTCGTCCGCCACCGCCACCCCCGCGGCCTGTCGGCAGGCCGATGTGATGGCTGCCCAGGACGTCGGCTCGTCGGCGGACAACGGGCAGTCAAGAGCGGCCAGTTCGTCCAGCAGGCGGGAGGCCAGCGCCCGCAGGTGCGGGGGAGCCGGGACCGGGGAGGCCCCGGCGCACTCGGGCGCCGGGTGCCCGCCCGCCGCGAGCCACGCCCGCAGGGCGGGGCCGGGATCCCGGCCGTCCTCGGCGGCCTGCCGCAACTCGTGCCCGACGAGGTCCTCCGGCTGCGCCCAGGTCAGCCGCAAGGCGTCGGACCCGGTGGCGGAGGCAGTCATCGGGGCGTGGCGATCGAGGTGAAGGCCGCTTCGTGGGCACGGCGGCGGGTGCGGTCGCGGGCGAAGATCTCGAGGGCCACGGCGGCCAGGGCGACCGCCGGGGCGTGCAGGTCCAGGCGGCTGGCCTCGGCGACCTGCTTCGCCCACACCGCGGGGACGGCGGCCTCGCCGCCCAGGGCTCCGGCGATCGCTCCGGCCATGGTGGCGATGGAGTCGCAGTCCCGCCCGTAGTTGACCGCCCCGAGCACGGCCCCCTCGTACCGGCCGTCCGCGACCAGCAGCATCCCCAGTGCGACCGGGAGTTCCTCGATGGCGTGGAGGCGGGACGGGCGGCGGGCGTCGAGGGACGGATTGCGGTAGTCGGGGCCGACCGAGTCGTACGGGGCCACCGCCGCCCGCAGCGGCACGAGCGCCGACTCGAAGTCCCGGTGGGCGCAGGCCGCTTCGCGAACCGCCGCGATCGCCGCCCGCGTGCCGTCCTTCGCCAGGGCCAGCACGGTGTCCACCACACTCGCGGCCGTCGCCCCCGGCACGCACGCGGCCGCGACCGCCGCCGCGAACACGCCCGCCGCCTCGCGTCCGTACGAGGACTGGTGCGCGCCGGCGATGTCGAGGGCCTCGGCGTAGGCTCCCGCCGGGTTGCCCGCGTTGGCGATGCCGACCGGAGCCATGTACATGGCCGCGCCGCAGTTGACGATGTTGCCGGTGCCGGCCTCGCGAGGGTCCGCGTGTGCGTAGTGCAGACGGGTCACCATCCACTTCTCGGCGAGGAAGATCCGCTGCAACGGCAGCGCCTCCGCCTCCAGTTCGGGGATCCAGCGCGGGGTGGACATCAGGTCGGGGACCAGGTGCTCGGCGACGGCATAGGCGTCGAGGTGGTCCCGTACGGTCTCGTAGACCCGCACCAGCGCGTGCGTCATCAAGGTGTCGTCCGTGACGTGCCCGTCGCCCTTGTGGTACGGGGCGATGGGACGGGCCGTGCGCCAGTTCTCGTGCCACGGGCCGACGATGCCGTGGACGCGGCCGCCGTGCCGTTCGACGATCTGGTCCGGGGTCCATCCCTCCACCGGGCCGCCGAGCGCGTCGCCGACGGCGGCGCCGACGAGGGCACCGCAGGCCCGGTCCTCCAACGTGAGCGTCATTCGGCTCTCCCTCTCCTTGTCCGGAAACCTGTGGGCGCTGTGCTGCGTGCGGGAGGGTTACCACCTTGCCCCCGGCAGGCGTGCGCGGCTGCGGTCGACACGTCCGGAGCGTGGTCGCGCGGCTGGAAGTCGCCCGTCACGCGGACGGCCTCCGCTCGGGCGGGCCGACCCCGGCCGCGGGGGCCTCCAGGGGGGCGGGCCCGAGCGGGCCGGTCCCGGGTGAGGTGAGTTCGGTGCCGGCGAGGAGCGCGGCGAGTTCGACGAGGTCGGTGCCGGCGAGGTGGGGGAGGGCGCAGCCGGAGAGGGTGCGGCAGGCTTCGCGCCAGGCGGCGGGGATCGCATCGCCGCCTCCGATCGCGCCGGTCAGCGCGCCGGCGAGGGCGGGGGCGGAGTCGGCGACGCGGGACAGGCAGGCGGCCGCCGGTACGGCCTCGGTGGCCCGGCCGCGGGCGGCGGTGGCGAGGGCGAGGGCCACGGGGACGGTCTCGGCGGCGGCGATGCCGTAGCTGTACACGTGGTCGACGATCTCGTGTTCGAGGGTCGGGACGATGGCGAAGGCGCCGCCGTCGGTGTGGGCACGGGCCAGTCCTACGGCGTGGCGGGCGTTGCGGCCGATCTCGGTGGCGGCGGGCAGCCGGGCGAGGGCGGCGTCCACGGCGGCGTCGACGTCTGCCGTGGCGAGGGCGGTCGCGACGGCCGCGGCCATGGCGCGGGCGCCGTGCACCCCGTCGCCGTCCTGGGTGTAGCGGGCGTCGAACTCCGCGAGGTCGGCGGCGGCCGCGGCGTCGCCGGGGTGGACGACGGCGAGGACGCAGGCACGGACGCAGGCCGCGTCGTCGAAGTAGTGCGGGTTGTCGTGGCCGGTGGCGGGCGGACGCAGGCCGGTGGCGAGGTTGCCGAGGCCGGCGCGTACGGAGATCCGGGCGCGCAGGGGCAGCACGGCGGACTCCACTTCGGGTGCGCGCTCCGCTGCGGCGGCGACCTCGGAGGCGAGGGCGTTCCAGGCGAGGTCGATGGCGGCGCGCATGCGGCGGGAGCGGGAGAGGTCGCTGAGGAGGACGCCGGCTGCGGTGAGGACGGATTCGGCCACGAAGGCCGCCCACTCGGCGTCGTCGGACGGGCCGAGGCGCAGGGGTTCCGGAGGCTGGTTGAGGGCGATGGGGACGGGCAGGGTGGTGGTGGCGTTCTGCTCGGCGAAGGTGTCGAGCTCGCGGGTGAGGCGGCGGGTCCACTCGGGCATCCGGGCGGCACGGTGGCGGGCCGCGGGCCAGCCGGCGGCGTCGCCCGCGGCGAGCCCGAGGAGCAGGCCCTCGATGGGACGGCGGTCCTGCGACGCCCCTGCGGGGTGCTCGGGGTGCGGGGCGGCGGTCCGGATGACGGCCCGCACCGCCGGCTCCGTCCCGAGCCCCGCCGCCCGCAGGGTGGTGGCCCGTGCGGCCGGGGGCCGGACCGCACCGTCCTGGCCGGCCGTGCCTGCCGGAGGCTGCGCCGGCATGGCCGGCCCGAGACCCTCGGGGCCGACCGGCGCCAGGGCGCCGCCCGCTCCCGCCGGGAGTTCCACCGGTACGAACCGCGGCCGTGCCCCCGCCCCGGAGGCGTGCCCGAGCCCGGCCGCGCGTTCCGCCGGTACCAGGCCGTGGCCCTCCGGTACGGGCCCGGGCCGGTCGGGGGCGGAGACGGCCGGGCACGGCGGGAGTTCCGTCGGCAGGGCCACCTGCAGGGCCTCCGGGCCCGCCGGTACGGGGAGCGGCTGTGGGCGGGGCTCCGGAGCCCGGTCCTGGGAGGCACCCGCGGTGGCCGGAGGGCCCGGGTGGGGGAGGCCGGCGCCGGGCGGGACGGCTTCGTCGGGGGTGCGCAGGGTCATCGGGCGGCCTCGTATTCCGGGGTGAGGAGGTCCGCGATGTCCAGGACGTGGTAGCCCCGCATCGACGGGAGGCAGCTGCCGCGGACCGGGCCGATCGCCGAGCCCCAGGCGGCCGGGATGGCCGCGGCGCCCGCCATGGCACCGGCCAGGGCGCCCGCCACCGCGGCCGTGGTGTCCGCGTCGCGGCCCATGTTCACGGCGGTGAGCACCGAGGAGGGGAAGTCGCCCCGGCAGGCGGCGAACGCGCCGAAGGCCAGGCCCACCGCCTCCGGCGCCAGGTCCGTCCACGGGTAGCCGCCGATGACAACGGCCGAGCGCACCGCCCGTTCTCCGCGCGGGGCGGCGGTGACCGCCCGGCGCAGGGAGCGGGCCGTCCACGAGTCGGACGGGATCACCGAGAGGGCGGCGGAGACGACCGACGCCGGGCTGCCGCCCGCCATGGCCGCCGCCACGCCCGCGGCCACCGCCTGACCGCCGTAGATGCCCTCGCCGTCGTGGCTGACCGTGCCGTCGATGGCCACCAGTCGCGCCGCCTCGGCGGGCCGGCCCGCCGCGAACACGCCGAACGGCGCCGCCCGCATGGCCAGCCCGTCCGACCAGGCGTGCCGGTGCTGGGCGGAGATCGGCGCCGCCAGGCCCCGCCGGAGGTTCTCCAGCGTGCCGCGCTCCGAGAAGCCGGCGCCCCGGAACGGGCCCTCGTCGAGGTCGGCGATCCAGTGGTGCCAGGCCCGTTCGACGTGGGCGACGGTCAGCGCCGAGCCGTGGCGGGCCAGCAGCAGCCCGGAGAAGATCGCGTACTCGGTGTCGTCCGTGCCCGCCGGGTCGTCCGTCACGAAGCCCTCGATGCGGCCCCATTTCGCACGGATCTCCGACGGCTTCATGTTCTCCGCGGGAGCGCCGAGCGCGTCGCCGACCGCGAGCCCCAGAAGAGCGCCCCTGGCCCGTTCGAGGAGGACCTGCGGATTGCATGCGATCAGCTTCACCGGCTCCATGGCGCGCCTCTCCCACTTGGATGGGGCTCATCATGACCCCTTGGGGGATTTGTGCCATGTCATACGGTTTGTCGCGCGCCGCGAAACACCCCGGGAACACCGGCGTCACCCGGTCGCCGACCCGCAAAACCGCAGGTAAGTACGGCCTTCCTTGCTGGCGGGCGGAAAAAATCGTGCGTAGTTTCGAGGTGTTCAGGGGGAGCAGGGCGCGTCATCGCGCCCGTTCGCACCAATGGGGAGAAAAGGGGAGAAACTCCATATGTCCATCATCGACATCGAAGCACCGCTGCACACCGCCCACCGCGACAACCACACGCACCGCGACGTCAATGGTGGATGGCTGCGGCCGGCCGTCTTCGGTGCGATGGACGGCCTCGTCTCGAACCTGGCCCTCATGACCGGCGTGGCGGGCGGGGCCGTCGCCCCGCAGACCGTCGTGATCACCGGCCTCGCCGGCCTCGCCGCCGGAGCCTTCTCGATGGCCGCGGGCGAGTACACCTCCGTCGCCTCGCAGCGCGAGCTGGTCCTCGCCGAACTCGACATCGAGCGGCAGCAGCTGCGCAAGCACCCCGTCGACGAGATGGAGGAGCTGGCCGAGCTCTATGTCTCGCGCGGTGTCGAACCGGCACTCGCCCGCGAGGTCGCCATGCAGCTGTCCCGCGACCCCGAGCAGGCCCTGGAGATCCACGCCCGCGAGGAGCTCGGCATCGACCCCGACGACCTGCCGTCGCCGCTCGTCGCCGCCGCCTCCTCCTTCGGCTCCTTCGCGCTGGGCGCCCTGCTCCCCGTCCTGCCCTACCTGCTCGGCGCCACGGCCCTGTGGCCGGCGGTGCTCCTCGCCCTGGCCGGGCTCTTCGCCTGCGGCGCGGTCGTCGCCCGGGTCACCGCCCGGTCGTGGTGGTACAGCGGTCTGCGCCAGCTCCTGCTCGGCGGCGCGGCGGCCGGTGTGACGTACGTCCTGGGAAGCTGGATCGGTGCAGCCATAGGCTGACCGCCGCTGGAGTGAGACACTATGCAGGACGCAACATAAGTAGTCCGTTACCCGGCGGTTTCGATCCTGTGTCCGCCGGGCATTACTCCAGGACTCCGGGCGGGCAATGATGCCCGCCCTGTTCAGGGACCTCCGCCCCCCGCGCTGCGCGCGATCCGTCGGGAGCCGCCGGGACCGCCCCGCGCGCCCCGCCGAGCCCGCCGATCCGCCCGCAGAGCGCCGCGGGAGTCCCCTCTTCCTGCCTCGCGCAGTGTCCGCATGCTGGAATGGCATATCCGCTTCTCGGGATTGTCGTCATCATGTAATCTGCACGAAATTTCTCGCAGAGGGCCAACGTCGTCCCTCGGCTATGCACATATGCCACGACGACGACGGGAGAGCCGATGCGTTCCGCATCCACGCACTCCGCGACCGGCCTGAACACCGCCTGGTCGCCCATGGACGGTCGCCCCGCCCAGCAGGGCATGTACGACCCGCGCAACGAGAAGGACGCCTGCGGCGTCGGATTCGTGGCGAACCTCACCGGCGAGGCCACCCACACCCTCGTCGAGCAGGCCCTGACCGTCCTGCGGAACCTCGAGCACCGTGGCGCCACCGGCTCCGAGCCGGACTCCGGCGACGGCGCGGGAATCCTGTCCCAGGTACCGGACGCCTTCCTGCGCGAGGTCGCCGGATTCGAGCTCCCCGAGGCCGGCGCATACGCCGTCGGCATCGCCTTCCTCCCCGCCGACGGCACCGCACAGGCCGTCGCCGCGGAGCAGATCGAGGCCATCGCCGCCGAGGAGGGCCTCACGGTCCTCGGCTGGCGCGAGGTCCCCGTCACCCCCGACCTGCTCGGCAACGGCGCCCGCGCCACCATGCCCGCCTTCCGGCAGCTCTTCGTCAGCAACGGGACGACCGGCATCGAGCTGGACCGCAAGGCGTTCGTGCTGCGCAAGCGCGCCGAGCGCGAGGCCGGCGTGTACTTCCCGTCGCTCTCCGCCCGCACCATCGTCTACAAGGGCATGCTGACCACCGGCCAGCTGGAGCCCTTCTTCCCGGACCTCTCCGACCGCCGCTTCGCCTCGGCGCTCGCCCTGGTCCACTCCCGGTTCTCCACCAACACCTTCCCGTCGTGGCCGCTCGCCCACCCGTACCGCTTCGTCGCACACAACGGCGAGATCAACACGGTCAAGGGCAACCGGAACTGGATGAAGGCCCGCGAGTCCCAGCTCGCGTCGACCGCCTTCGGTGAGGGCGCGCTCGACCGGATCTTCCCGATCTGCACCCCGGACGCCTCCGACTCGGCCTCCTTCGACGAGGTCCTGGAGCTGCTCCACCTCGGTGGCCGGTCGCTGCCGCACAGCGTGCTGATGATGATCCCGGAGGCGTGGGAGAACCACACCTCCATGGACCCGGCCCGCCGCGCGTTCTACCAGTACCACTCCACGCTGATGGAGCCCTGGGACGGCCCGGCCTGCGTCACCTTCACCGACGGCACCCAGGTCGGCGCGGTCCTCGACCGCAACGGCCTGCGCCCCGGCCGCTACTGGGTCACCGACGACGGCCTCGTCGTCCTCGGCTCCGAGGTCGGCGTCCTCGACATCGACCCGGCCAAGGTCGTCCGCAAGGGCCGCCTGCAGCCCGGCCGGATGTTCCTCGTCGACACCGCCCAGAAGCGGATCGTCGAGGACGACGAGATCAAGAACGAACTCGCCTCCGCCGCCCCGTACGCCGAATGGCTGGAGACCGGCGAGATCGAGCTGACGGACCTGCCCGAGCGCGAGCACATCGTGCACACCCACGCCTCGGTCACCCGCCGCCAGCAGACCTTCGGCTACACCGAGGAAGAGCTGCGCGTCATCCTCGCGCCGATGGCCCGTACCGGCGGCGAGCCCCTCGGCTCCATGGGCACCGACTCCCCGATCGCGGCCCTGTCCGAGCGGCCCCGGCTGCTCTTCGACTACTTCACCCAGCTCTTCGCGCAGGTCACCAACCCGCCGCTGGACGCCATCCGCGAGGAGCTCGTCACCTCGCTGCTGTCCTCGATCGGCCCCCAGTCCAACCTGCTGGAGCCGACCGCCGCGTCCTGCCGCAGCGTCACCCTGCCCTTCCCGGTGATCGACAACGACGAGCTGGCCAAGCTCATCCACATCAACGCCGACGGCGACATGCCGGGCATGAAGGCCGCCACGCTCTCCGGCCTCTACCGGGTCTCCGGCGGCGGCGAGGCGCTCGCCGCACGCATCGAGGAGATCCGCGCCGAGGCCGACGCGGCCATCGCCAACGGCGCCCGCCTGATCGTCCTCTCGGACCGCCACTCCGACGCCGAGCACGCGCCCATCCCGTCGCTGCTACTCACCGCCGCCGTGCACCACCACCTCATCGCCACCAAGCAGCGCACCCAGGTGGGCCTGCTCGTCGAGGCCGGCGACGTCCGCGAGGTCCACCACGTCGCCCTCCTCATCGGCTACGGCGCCGCCGCGGTCAACCCGTACCTCGCCATGGAGTCCGTCGAGGACCTGCTGCGCGCCGGCACGTTCATCGAGGGCATCGAGCCCGAGCAGGCCATCAGGAACCTGATCCACGCGCTGGGCAAGGGCGTCCTGAAGGTCATGTCCAAGATGGGCATCTCCACCGTCGCCTCCTACCGCGGCGCCCAGGTCTTCGAGGCCGTCGGCCTGAACGACGAGTTCGTCGAGACCTACTTCCACGGCACCGCCACCAAGATCGGCGGCGCCGGCCTGGACGTCATCGCCAAGGAGGTGGCCGCCCGCCACGCCAAGGCGTACCCGGTCTCCGGCGTCGCCGCCACGCACCGCGCGCTGGAGATCGGCGGCGAGTACCAGTGGCGCCGCGAGGGCGAGCCGCACCTGTTCGACCCGGAGACGGTCTTCCGCCTCCAGCACGCCACCCGCAACCGCCGGTACGACATCTTCCGGCAGTACACGGACCGCGTGAACGAGCAGTCCGAGCGCCTCATGACGCTCCGCGGCCTCTTCGGCTTCAAGTCCGACCGCCCCTCGATCTCCATCGACGAGGTCGAGCCGGTCTCCGAGATCGTCAAGCGCTTCTCCACCGGCGCCATGTCGTACGGCTCCATCTCCAAGGAGGCGCACGAGACCCTCGCCATCGCCATGAACCAGTTGGGCGCCAAGTCCAACACCGGTGAGGGCGGCGAGGACCCGGAGCGCCTGTACGACCCGGCCCGCCGCTCCTCCATCAAGCAGGTCGCCTCCGGCCGCTTCGGTGTCACCAGCGAGTACCTCGTCAACGCGGACGACATCCAGATCAAGATGGCGCAGGGCGCCAAGCCCGGCGAGGGCGGCCAGCTGCCCGGCCACAAGGTCTACCCGTGGGTCGCCAAGACGCGTCACTCGACGCCCGGCGTCGGCCTCATCTCCCCGCCGCCGCACCACGACATCTACTCCATCGAGGACCTGGCCCAGCTGATCCACGACCTCAAGAACGCCAACCCGGTCGCCCGCATCCACGTGAAGCTGGTCTCCGAGGTCGGTGTCGGCACGGTCGCGGCCGGTGTGTCCAAGGCCCACGCGGACGTCGTCCTGATCTCCGGCCACGACGGCGGTACGGGCGCCTCCCCGCTCACCTCCCTCAAGCACGCGGGCGGCCCCTGGGAGCTCGGCCTCGCCGAGACCCAGCAGACCCTGCTGCTCAACGGCCTGCGCGACCGCATCGTCGTCCAGACCGACGGCCAGCTCAAGACCGGCCGCGACGTCGTCATCGCCGCGCTCCTCGGCGCCGAGGAGTTCGGCTTCGCGACCGCGCCGCTCGTCGTCTCCGGCTGCGTCATGATGCGCGTCTGCCACCTGGACACCTGCCCGGTCGGCATCGCCACCCAGAACCCGGTCCTGCGCGACCGGTTCTCCGGCAAGCCCGAATTCGTCGTGAACTTCTTCGAGTTCATCGCGGAGGAGGTGCGCGAGCTCCTCGCCGAGCTGGGCTTCCGCACCATCGAGGAGGCCGTCGGCCACGCCGAACTGCTGGACACCACCAAGGCCGTCTCGCACTGGAAGGCTCAGGGCCTCGACCTGGAGCCGCTCTTCTACGTGCCCGAGCTGCCCGAGGGCGCGGTCCGCCACGCCCTGATCGAGCAGGACCACGGGCTGGAGAAGGCCCTCGACAACGAGCTGATCGAGCTCGCGGCCGACGCGCTGAACGCCGAGACCGCCGAGGCCGCCCAGCCGGTCCGCGCGCAGGTCGCCATCCGGAACATCAACCGGACCGTCGGCACGATGCTCGGCCACCACGTCACCAAGAAGTTCGGCGGTGCGGGCCTGCCCGACAACACCATCGACCTCACCTTCACGGGCTCGGCCGGCCAGTCCTTCGGCGCCTTCGTCCCGAAGGGCATCACCCTGCGCCTGGAGGGCGACGCCAACGACTACGTCGGCAAGGGCCTCTCCGGCGGCCGCATCGTGGTCCGTCCGGACCGCGCCGCCGACCACCTCGCCGAGTACTCCACCATCGCCGGCAACACCATCGGCTACGGAGCCACCGGCGGCGAGATGTTCCTGCGCGGCCGCACCGGCGAGCGCTTCTGCGTCCGCAACTCCGGCGCCCTGGTCGTCTCCGAGGGCGTGGGCGACCACGGCTGCGAGTACATGACCGGCGGCACGGCGGTCGTCCTGGGCGAGACGGGCCGCAACTTCGCGGCCGGCATGTCGGGTGGCGTCGCGTACGTCATCGACCTCGACCCGGACAACGTCAACGTCGGCAACGCGGGCGCCGTCGAGGCCCTCTCCGACACCGACAAGCAGTGGCTGCACGATGTGGTGCGCCGCCACGAGGAGGAGACCGGCTCGACCGTGGCCGCGAAGCTCCTGGCTGACTGGTCCACCGCGGTGGACCGCTTCAGCAAGATCATCCCGACCACGTACAAGGCAGTGCTCGCCGCCAAGGACGCCGCTGAGCTCGCCGGACTCTCGGAATCCGAGACCACGGAGAAGATGATGGAGGCGGCGACCCATGGCTGACCCGAAGGGCTTCCTCACCACCACGCGCGAGACCGCCTGCTCCCGTCCCGTCGCCGAGCGGCTGAAGGACTGGAACGAGGTCTACGTCCCCGGCTCGCTGTTGCCGATCATCAGCAAGCAGGCCGGCCGCTGCATGGACTGCGGCATCCCGTTCTGCCACAACGGCTGCCCGCTCGGGAACCTGATCCCCGAGTGGAACGACTACGCCTACCGCGACGACTGGGCGGCGGCGTCGGAGCGGCTGCACGCGACGAACAACTTCCCGGAGTTCACGGGCCGCCTGTGCCCGGCCCCGTGCGAGTCCGCGTGCGTGCTCGGCATCAACCAGCCGGCCGTCACCATCAAGAACGTCGAGGTCTCGATCATCGACAAGGCGTGGGACAACGGGGACGTCACCCCGCAGGCCCCCGAGCGCCTGTCCGGCAAGACCGTCGCCGTGATCGGCTCCGGCCCGGCCGGCCTGGCCGCCGCCCAGCAGCTGACCCGGGCCGGCCACACCGTGGTCGTGTACGAGCGCGCGGACCGCATCGGCGGCCTGCTGCGCTACGGCATCCCCGAGTTCAAGATGGAGAAGGTGCACATCAACCGCCGCATCGAGCAGATGCGCGCGGAGGGCACCAAGTTCCGCACCGGCGTCGAGGTCGGCCGCGACATCACGGCCACCGACCTGCGCAAGCGGTTCGACGCGGTGGTCGTCGCGGCCGGCGCCACCGTCTCCCGCGACCTGCCGGTCCCGGGCCGCGATCTCAAGGGCATCCACTTCGCGATGGAGTACCTGCCGCTCGCGAACAAGGTGCAGGAGGGCGACTTCCTGGCTCCGCCGATCACCGCCGAGGGCAAGCACGTCGTCGTCATCGGCGGCGGCGACACCGGCGCGGACTGCGTGGGCACCGCCCACCGCCAGGGCGCGGCCTCGGTCACGCAGCTGGAGATCATGCCGAAGCCGGGCGAGGAGCGGAACGCCAACCAGCCGTGGCCGACCTTCCCCATGCTCTACAAGGTCACCTCGGCCCACGAGGAGGGCGGCGAGCGGGTCTACTCCGTCTCCACCACCCACTTCGAGGGCGACGAGGACGGCAACGTCCAGGCGCTGCACCTGGTCGAGGTCGAGTTCGTCGAGGGCAAGCTCGTCCAGAAGCCCGGCACCGAGCGCGTCCTCCCCGCGCAGCTGGTGACCCTGGCGATGGGCTTCACGGGCACCGACCAGGCGAACGGCCTGGTCGAGCAGTTCGGCGTGGAGCTGGACGCCCGCGGCAACATCGACCGCGACGCCTCCTACGCGACCAACGTCGACGGCGTCTTCGTCGCCGGCGACGCCGGCCGCGGCCAGTCGCTGATCGTCTGGGCCATCGCGGAGGGCCGCTCGGCCGCCCGCGGCGTGGACCGCTACCTCACCGGCAGCAGCGCCCTCCCGTACCCGGTCAAGCCGACGGACCGCTCGCTGACCGTGTAGCCCGCCAGGCGCCCCCGCCTCGCGAAGGGCGGGACCCCTCATACGGTCCGTACAACGGCGTACGGAACACCCGGCACAGCGCCCGCCACGTCCCCGACCAGGGGTGGCGGGCGCTGTGGCGTTGTGTAGTCGTATGGATGCGTTCCGCTGCCGCGGTGCCTCGTGGAGGGCTACGCTTCTGGCCGCCAAGGGGCCGTAGAAGCGGGGAGTTGTTGCATGGCCAAGCCGAAGGGCGAGGGGGGCGCGGCGCAGACGCCGGAGGAGTTCGCCCGTGAGGAACTGCGGCGCCATCGGGAGGCCGCAGGCCTGACCCAGGCCGCGCTGGGCGAGCGGATCTTCGCCACCGGGTCCTACGTCGGGCAGATGGAGGGCGGCCAGCGCCGTCTGCGCCCCGAGATCGCGGTACTCATCGACCGCGAGCTGGGTACCGGGGACTACTTCTACCGGTTGGCGAAGGCGTTCAAGTCCAGGTACGTCGAGTACTTCGCTGCGGCGGCCGAGCTGGAGACCCGGGCCACGGCCATGTACGAGTACGGCTCCAGCCTGGTTCTGGGTCTTCTCCAGACGGAGGACTACCCGCGCGCGGTCATCCGGGGAGGCAATCCCACCGCGCCGGAGGAGTACGTCGAGTCCCTGGTCATGTCCCGCATGGAGCGCCAGCGCCTCCTCGACGATCCGGTGACCCCCGAACTCTGGTTCGTCCTGCACGAGGCGGTTCTGCGGACGCAGGTGGGAGGGCTCGCTGTCATGGCTGCCCAACTGCGGCACATCGCCGCCCGTGTCCGCGACAACAGGATCGTCGTACAGGTGGTCCCGTTTTCCGCCGGAGCCCAAGGCACTCTGGGGTCGCTGGTCAGCATCATGCAGTTCGTCGACGCGCCCGACGTGGTCTACACGGAAGGCCCCCGGGTTGGGCACCTGATCGACTACCCGGCCCTGGTCCAGCGCCACTGGAGGCTCTACGATCTTGCGAGGGCCGCTGCGCTCGCACCGGCGGCATCCTTGGCCTTGATCGAGTCGGTGGCGGAGGAGTACGCGAAATGCGCGCAGACCTGAACGGCCTGTCCTGGCGGACCTCCTCGTACTCCAACTCCGACGGCGCCAACTGTGTCGAAGTGTCCGACGGCCTCCCCGGCGCCGTCCCCGTCCGCGACAGCAAGCTGGCCGATACCGGTCCGGTGATCGTTTTCGCCGCCGCCCCGTGGGTGTCGTTCATCCGGGCCGTGCAGCATCGCCCCTGAGCGCCCGCCGGGAGGGGCGGGCGCCGCGGCGCCGGCGTGGTTACTCGGGCTGGGTGACCGTCGCGCCCCAGCGGGTGGTCGCGGTCGAGGTGGTCACCCACGCGGTGAATCCGCCGTGGAGACCGGTGCCGAGGGGGAGCGTGACGAGCGTCGGGTCCGTGCCGGGGCAGTCGACGGTGAACGGGGCCGGGTCGCGGTCGGGGTGCTCCTGGAGCCGGAACGACACCTCGATGCTGCCGCCGTCGGCGCAGCCGAACGTGATGAAGGTGTCCAGGCTGGAGGAGAGGCCACCCGAGACGAAGCCGCTGGAGCCGGCCTGGTCGGCGATCCAGATCAGGCCGTCGGGCCCCGGGTAGCCGATGACCTCGTCCGCCGCGGCGGCCTGGGCCGGCGCCGCCGCCAGCGTCAGGGCGAGTGCCGGTGCCAGGACCGCCAGGGCGGTGGTGCGCTTGTTCATGTCGTCCCCCAGGTTGTCGTACCGTCCGTCGGTCGGACGGGCACGACGCTACCCAGTGGCACCGACACCTGCCTGAGTACGCGTACTCAGCGGGTGAACAGGTGTGACGCCGCGTTCTCCGAGGTGCTCTGCCAGTACGTCACGCGCGCCTTGCCGTCCATGTACACGCCGCCGGAGGGCAGTTCGAGGAGCAATCCCTCGCCCGTGTCCTCCTGCGGCCTCTGACCGTGCGGGGCGAGTGCCAGGTCCGTCGTGAGCGTGCCCGCCTCCTTGCCGCCCTGCCGGGCGAGCAGGCCCGCGTAGGCCTCCTTGCCGGGCGCGAGGACCACCGGCGACGGGGGCTTGGTGTTCTCGAACACCGCCACCAGCCGCCCGTTCCCGTCCTTGACCCGCAGCACGGGGTAGGACGTCAGCACGCAGCTCTTCGGGCCCGTGTTCACCACGGTGAGCAGGAGCTTCGAGTCGTCCTTCACCGGCGGCACGGCCCACTCCACGGACACGCGGGCGTACTCGTCGGAGCAGTTGCCGTTCTTGCCCACCGGCTCGCCCTCCGCCTCTCCCGGCCGGGGCACGGGCGAGGTCGCCGAGGGGGCGGGAGCCCCGGGCGGGGTGGCCGAGGGGGCGGCCGGAGGAGCGCCGGAGGCGGCTCCCGGCGTGGACGCGGAGGGCTTCGGCGGCGCCGTGGCGCCCGCCTTGTCGTCGCCCGAGGGCCCGCAGGCCGTGGTCGTCGCGAGGAGCGCGGCGGCCGTCAGGCCCAGGAAGGCGAGTGTCCGGGTGCGTCCGGCTGACGTGCGGCAGGTGTGCATCATGATCCCCCGTGAAGCGGCTCTCGCCGGTGACCGGCCGAGTGACCCGACCGACCGGCTGACTTGGGTACGGTGCGGAGCTGGGCAGTGCGGTGCAGCAGTGCGGTGCGGTGTGGTCAGGATGCCCGGCGCAGCGGCGCATTCACACCACTCGGAGGATCGTTACGCCTCGCGCACAGGGATGCCATGCTTCCGTCATCCGGCCGCCCGCAGCCGTCATGCGGCACCCGGTGACGGGTCCTCACGCGGCGGTTCGTCGTCGTTGCCGCGGCGCAGGGTGCGCAGGCCGTGCTCCGGGAGCCAGGTCCGGATCACCAGGTCGTCGCCCTCGACGCCGGTGTGGACGACCTCCGTCAGGTCGGCGTAGAAGAGGTGGAACGGGTGCGGGGTCTCCGTCTCCTCCGCGTACCGGTGCAGCTCCGGCGGGTCCACGAGCTCCACCGCCCGCCCGGAGATCCGTACGTCCCCGTCCGGCATGGTCTCCCCCTCGCCCGGATTGGTGTGCAGGGCGAAGCGCGGGTCGCGCTGGAGGTCCCTCGCCTTCATCGAGCCGGCCATCATGCCGAGCCACAGCTCCCCGCCGCGGATGTCGACGTTCAGGCCGGTCACCCGCGGGGAGCCGTCCTTGCGCAGGGTGGCCAGGACGTGGTGCGGGTACTGCGCGAAGCGGGCCCGGACGGCCGCCGCGAACTCCGGTTCGGCCTTCTCGAAGACGGCCCAGCTCGTGTGCGTCATACGTCCATCAAAGCGCGGCCGCCGACGGGCGTGGGTCAGGCGCGCACGATGCCCGCACCGCGCGCCGCCGCCAGCCAGGCCGGGAACTCCCCGACGAGGCGGTCGTACAGTTCGCCGTCCGGTACGGCGCGCGGGTCCGGGCCCGCGTGGAAGTAGCCCGCGTTGTCCACGGGCCGTTTCGCCGGGACCGGCAGCTCGTCCAGCCGGCGCAGGAAGTCGAACTGCGTGCTGCGGGTGTTGCCGAAGCCCACGAACTGCCAGAACAGTGGCAGCCGGGCCGCCTTGCACAGGTACTTCTCGGCCGCGAGCTTGTTGATCGGGCCGCCGTCGGTCTGGAAGACGACGAGGCCGGGGGCCGTCGAGCCCGCGTCGAGGTAGTGGTCGATGACCGCGTCCATCGCCGCGTGGTAGGCGGTCTTGCCCATGTGGCCCAGGCGGGAGGCGATCTCGGTGACCCGGCCCTCGTGCCCCGGGAGGGAGATCTCCTCCACCGCGTCGACCTCCGTGGAGAAGAACACCACGGGCACGCGGCCGTCGTCGTCCAGATGCGCCGACAGTCCCAGCACCCGGTCCGCGAGGGCCTGCACGGTGCCGTCCTGGTAGTACGGGCGCATCGACCCGGAGTAGTCCAGGACCAGGTAGACGGCGGCGCGTCCGCCCTCCATGCCGTACTTGCGCAGGGAGATCCCGGCGCTCTTGTACAGGTTCACGAGGGCCGGGGCCGACTCCTCGACCTTGCGGAGGCTGATGGCGCTGCTCGTCATGCGGCGAGGGTATGCCGAAGGCCGCGGGCCCCGGTCACTTCGGGCGCTTGGCCTGGGCCTCCTTGAGGAGTTGCGCGTACGGCGTCTGGACCAGCGAGCCGCGTATGTGGGCGAGGCCGTACCGGTCGACTGCCTTCACCTGCGCCCAGGGCTGATCTATGTAGCTGGAGGCCTTCTTCTCGCCTGGACTCGCAACATCGACGTAGAGGGCCGGCAGGCGACGGTACAGCCACCAGACCGTCACGCGTTCCCGCCCGCGCGTCAGATTCAGGAGCTCGCTGCTCTGGGAGATGGTCGACTGGTATCTGAAGTATTCCTTCTTGTCCCTTATCGGGCCTGGCGGGTCGTCTTCCCTCCCCTCCTCCCTGAGTTTTCCTCGCCACTTCCCGTTGGCGAAACCGGTATCCAGCCTCATTCTGTCCTGCCGGAACGCGTAAGCCTCCACCCGGGCTGCAACCGCTTCATAGTCGACTTCCTCAGGGTTTTCGATCTCGGCGACAACGTCCGTCCAAATGTCTTCCCCCGGGTTCAACTCCCGCCCCGGCGGGTTGACCAGCTCTCCCGGCTTTATCAGTTTGTACGTGTCCTTCGGATCGCTGGCGAGCTTGACGTGGATCCAGTAGATGCTGCCCAGAACGTGGACCGGGACCTCGCCGGAGTTCTTGAGGTGCAGACGGACCCGCAGGTACATCTTCGTGCCTTCCCTGTTCAGGCTCGCCGTCCCGATCTCAGCCGTGCCCTGCATGAGCGGACGGGATATCGAGGGGAGGTAGATCTGGGTGTAGGCCAAGTTGGTGGTGACGAGGACGGTGGAGACGACGGCCCCGACCGCGATGCGGCCGGGATTGCGTAGCGCCTTCCAGACTCGCCGGCGACAGAGGAGCCAAACGGACCATGTGGCGCAGGCTGTGAGGGCTATCCAGAGCAGCAGGCACAGCACGTATGTCGACCTGGCCTCGTTGGCGAGGAACAGTGCGAGCAGTGTCGCGCCGACGAAGAACTCGACCAGCGCTCCGAGCAGAAGGGTCGGCCCGGAGTAGGGCATCTTTCGCTTGCGCCAATAGTCGAATCCGGCCGCGAAAGCGATCACTTCCACGATGGCCATGAGCAGGAAGATGAAGCCCGTCATCCGACCGGCGAAGGTGAGGGCGTCGAAAGAATCCTTCATCCCTATCCAGGTGCACATGGCTGCGGTCGCCAGGAAGCCGAGTGCCATGACGGCCCCGGTCGTGAGGCGCCCCCAGGTGTGAGCCGGCCACACACTGCTGTCTTCGCCCTGCCAATCGATGTCGCATTTGGGCGAAACCCCGGCGCGGCGCAGGACCTTCTGCAGTTCGCGGCGGTTCCAGACCCGGCCTCTGTTCTTGCCGTCGATCACGACCTTCCGCAGGCCGTCGTCGTCCGGCGGCCCTACGGCCACCTCGGGCTTGGTGTCCATGGCGTCAGCGTGCGCCCATTCCCGCGCGCACGCCGCTGGGAAGCGGGTCCGAGCAGCGATTCCCGTGCGACGGCGGGGGCGGAGCCTTCACTCGAATGGAGTAACAGGGTGCGCGCCTCGGCACGGTCCGGACCGAGAGTGGTGGCGACCGTGTCGCTCGTCCTTGTGGGAGGTTCGGATGCGTACACGACTGGTCGGGCTGATCGCCGCCGCCGTACTGGCCGCTCTCGGCGCCGGGCTCCCCGTCGCGCAGGCGGCCGTACCCGCGATCGGCGGGCAGATGTGCGTGGACGGCGGCGGCACCGTGGAGTACGAGTCCGTCAGGGGCTCGTGGATCTGCGTCGACGGGAAGTACGACGGCAAACCCATCGACTGAACCGGGCCCAGCGGGTCCATGCCGGGGCCGACCGGTCCCGCCGTCGGCGCACGGCTGACCGTCACGGCGTGCTCCTGCTGCTCCAGACCGCCCTTTTGCTCCGGATCTCCCTGCGCCGCTCCCGGAGCTGACGGCGCAGGGCCCCGCAGCCCCCTACTGCTTGATCTTGTACGAGCAGCCCTTGGCGTTCGTGACGCCGTCGCTCTCCGCGACCACCTTGCCGTCCACCTTGATGGTGCAGGGGGCCTGCTGGAGCTTGCCGTCGGCGCCCGTGATCGTGCCCGGAACCACGCTCACCAGGTAGCCCACCTTCTGCTCCGCGGCGGTGAGTTCGGCGGTGCCCGACTTCGACCACGGCAGCGTCTGCTGCTCGAAGCCGCTGCCGATGCCGCTGTACATGACGGCCGTCCTGCCCGTGCCGCCCACCTCCAGGACCACCTCGTGCTTCGCGCCACCACCGGCGGCCGGGGCCGGCGCGGGGTCCTGGCCCTTGTTCTGCGACGCCACAGGCTGCGGCTGCTGCTTCCCGCCCTCCGGGGCCGCCTTCGGCTCCGCGCCCCCGCAGCCGACGAGCAACAGCGCCGCCCCGGCGCACAGCGTCATGGCGGTGATGGTCCTGCGCATGTCCTGATACCTCTATCGTATCGCCTTGCACTACTGATCGAAAACAATGGACGCATGACCACACGCGCCCGTTCCTTCGACGCCGCAGCCGCTTCCTACGCCGCCCACCGGCCCGGCTACCCGCCGGCCCTCCTCGACGCCGTCGAGGAGCTCACCGGCCGACCCCTCGCCGGGGCGCGCGTGGCCGACATCGGCGCGGGCACCGGAATCGCCACCGCCCTGCTGCACCGGCGCGGAGCCGAGGTCGTCGCCGTGGAACCCGGGGACGGGATGGCCGTACAACTGCGCCGCACGCACCCCCGCATCCCGGTCCTGCGCGGCGACGGCAACCGGCTTCCCCTGTCCACCGGCGCCTTCGACCTCCTCACCTACGCCCAGGCCTGGCACTGGACCGACCCGGCCCACTCCGTCCCCGAAGCCCGCCGGGTGCTGCGCCCCGGCGGTGCGCTCGCCATCTGGTGGAACGACTCCGACACCACCGTCCCCTGGATCGCCGAACAGGAGGCCCGCCTGGCCGAGTTCTTCGAGGCGAAGGCGGACCCGGCCAAGGAAGCAGAACCGTCGCGGCAGCCGGGCCAGGGCAGTGGCTTCCGTACGCTGCCCCGCGGGCTCGGCGGCTTCGCCACCCGCTCCGTGCGCTGGTCCCGGCGCGTTCCGCTGGACGCGCACCTCGCCAACCTCGCCAGCCACTCCGCCTTCCTGATGCTGGGCGAGGCCGGCACCCGCGCGTACCTCGCCGCCGAACGGGATTTGCTGGCCCCGCACTTCCCCGACGGCACCGTCGAGGAGAGCTGCGTCGTCAGCCTCCACGTCGCCCGGGTGTGAAGGACCGCAGGACCTCCGCCCGGCAGGCCGACGGGGTGCCCCAGGCGTCCCGCAGGGGCCGCGCCTTGCGCAGCCACAGCGACAGGTCCAGCTCCTCGGTGTAGCCGACCGCGCCGTGGAGCTGGAGGGCCGTCATGGCCGCGCCGTACGCCGCCGCGCCGCAGCGCAGCTTCGCCGCCGCGACGTCGCCGGGGTCGAGCGACAGTGCGGCCGCCCACAGCAGGGGGCGGGCGAACTCCAGGGCCACCAGGGTGTCCGCCAGCCGGTGCTTGACCGCCTGGAAGGACCCGATCGGCACCCCGAACTGCGTACGCTGCTTCACGTATCCGACCGTCCGCTCCAGCAGGGCCTCGCCCACGCCCAGGCACTGGGCCGCCGTCAGCAGCCGGGCCCACAGCCCGGCCGCCTGCGCCGCCCGGGCCACCGCCGGTCCCGCCGCGAGCGGTTCACCCCCGGTGGGGACCGGGCGCGACAGCCGCCGGACCGGGTCCGTCGACCGCAGCGGCGCACCCGCGGCGGCCCGTCGCAGCCCGCCCGCCCCCGACACGGTGAAGCAGTACGCCGCCGCGTCCGCATCCAGCGCGTACGGACCGCCGCCGCTGCCCTCCGGCAGCGTGAGCGTTGCCCAGGCCCCACCCGCGGCCAGGACCGGCAGGAACCGCTTCGCCAGCGCCTCGTCCCCCAGCTCCGACAGCAGCACCGACACGGCGGCGCTCTCCACCACCGGCCCCGGCACGCCCGCCCGTCCCAGCTCCACGAACCCCAGCGACAGCTCCACCGGGAGCAGGCCGGCCCCCTCGTACGCCTCGGGCGCGGCCAGCGCGAACAGGCCCGTCCCGGCCAGCCGGGACCGCAGCGCGTCCCCCGGCCCGTACTCCCCGTCCGCCCAGGCCCGTGCGACCGCCGGGACCTGAGCCGACGCCAGCAGGGAGCGCAGCGCACGGGCGAAGTCGGACTGCTCCTCGGTCGGCAGGAAACGCATCAGCGGCGGCCCTTCGGGAGGCCGAGCAGCCGCTCGGCGATGATGTCGCGCTGGATCTCGTTCGTGCCGGCGTAGATCGGCCCGGCCAGCGAGAAGACCCACGGCTCGGCCCACTCCCCGTCCGCGAGCTCGGCGTCCGGGCCCAGCAGGTCGAGCGCCGTCTCGTGCAGGGCGATGTCGTACTCCGACCAGAACACCTTGTTCAGGCTCGACTCGGCGCCGACCGCGCGGCCTGCCGCGAACCGGGCGGCGCCGGCCCAGGTGAACAGCTCGTAGGCGCGCGCCCCGGCCACCGCGTCGGCCACCCGGTCGCGCAGCGCCGTGTCGGCCGGGTCCCCCTGCGCGCGCCACAGCGCGGCCAGCCGGTCCGCGGCGGCCAGGAACCGGCCGGGGGAGCGCAGGGTCAGGCCGCGCTCGTTGCCGGTGGTAGACATCGCGATCCGCCAGCCCTGCCCCGGCTCCCCGATCACGTCCTCGTCCGGCACGAAAACCTCGTCCAGGAACAGCTCCGCGAAGGCCGGCTTGCCGTCGAGACGGCCGATGGGCCGCACCGTGACCCCGGGCGCCCGCAGGTCGAACATCAGGTACGTCAGCCCCTGGTGCGGTTTCGGCGCGTCCGGGTCGGTGCGGAAGATGCCGAAGGCCCGGTCCGCGAAGGCCGCCCGCGAGGACCACGTCTTCTGTCCGGTCAGCAGCCAGCCGCCGTCCGTCCGCACCGCGCGCGACGTCAGCGAGGCCAGGTCGGAGCCGGCCTCCGGTTCCGACCAGGCCTGCGCCCACACGACGTCGCCGCTTGCCATCGGCGGGAGCACGCGCGCCCGCTGCTCGGGCGTCGCGTGGTCGAAGAGCGTGGGTGCGAGGAGGCTGATGCCGTTCTGGGAGACCCGGCCGGGCGCGCCCGCCGCCCAGTACTCCTCCTCGAAGACGAGCCACCGCGCGAGGTCCACGCCCCGGCCCCCGTACTCCTCGGGCCAGGACACCACCGACCAGCGGTCCGCGTGCAGCAGGGCCTCCCACTCGCGGTGCGCGGCGAAGCCCTCGCGCGTCTCCAGCGAGGGCAGGGGGAAAGGGGGTACGTGGTCGGCCAGCCAGGCGCGCGCCGCGGCCCGGAAGGCCGCCACCTGCGCCGTCTGGGTCAGGTCCATGGTGCCCGCCTCCTCGAACGCCGTACCTTCCCTAACAAGTGTTTGGTAGGTTAACGTACGGCCATGAGCAGCGTCGAGGAGTCGCCGTGAACGAGCCCCGCTACACCGCCGGCCACCACCTGCTGCACGACCGCACCGCCGTCGTCACCGCCGCCGCGGGCGCCGGCATCGGCGGCGCCACCGCCCGCCGCTTCCTGGAGGAGGGCGCCCGCGTCGTCATCGGCGACGCCCACGCCCGACGGCTGAAGGAGACCGAGGCGGCGCTCACCGCCGAGTTCGGAGCCGGCCGCGTCACCTCGCTGCCCTGCGACGTCACCGACGAGGACCAGGTCCGAGCCCTGTTCGCGCTGGCGGAGCAGACCCACGGCAGCCTCGACATCGTCGTCAACAACGCCGGACTCGGCGGCACCGCGACCCTCGTCGACATGACCGACGAACAGTGGACCCGCGTCCTCGACGTCACCCTGAACGGAACCTTCCGCTGCACGCGCGCCGCCCTGCGCTCCTTCAAGGCCTCCGGCACCGGCGGCGTCGTCGTCAACAACGCCTCCGTCGTCGGCTGGCGCGCCCAGACGGGCCAGGCCCACTACGCCGCGGCCAAGGCCGGCGTCATGGCGCTCACCCGCTGCGCCGCCCTGGAGGCGGCCGAGTTCGGCGTACGCGTCAACGCGGTCGCGCCGAGCCTGGCCATGCACCCCCACCTCGCCAAGGTCACCAGCGAGGAACTCCTGGCCGAGCTCACCTCCCGCGAGGCCTTCGGCCGGTACGCCGAGCCGTGGGAGGTCGCCAACGTCATCGTCTTCCTGGCCAGCGGCTACTCGTCCTACATGACCGGCGAGACGGTGTCCGTCAGCAGCCAGCACCCGTAGCCCGACAATGGACGCGTGCCCACGAACAAGCCCGCGGCCCCGCCCGCAGCCAAGAAGAAGCCGCAGGTGACGCCCTCGCCCGAGCGGCGCCGCGAACTCCTCGACACCGCCGCCGAAGTCTTCGCCGCCCAGGGCTACGACGCCACCACCGTCCGCAAGATCGCCGACGCCGCCGGGATGCTCGCCGGCAGCCTCTACTACCACTTCGATTCCAAGGAATCGATGCTCGACGAGATCCTCTCCGCCTTCCTCACCGAGCTCTGGGACGGGTACGACGCCGTCCTCGCCGCCGGACTCGGCCCCAGGGAGACCATCGAGGCCCTCGTCACCGAGTCCTTCCGCGAGATCGACCGCCACCGCGCCGCCGTCGCGATCTACCAGAAGGAGGCCCGCACCCTCTCCGCCCAGCCCCGCTTCCACTACCTGTCCGACTCGCAGCAGAAGTTCGAGAAGGCCTGGCTCGGCACCCTGGAACGCGGGGTCGCCGCCCAGGTCTTCCGCGCCGACCTCGACATCCGCCTCACCTACCGCTTCGTGCGCGACACGGTGTGGGTGGCGGCGTCCTGGTACCGGCCGGGCGGACAGCACAGCCCCGACGAGATCGCCCGCCAGTACCTGTCGATGGTCCTGGACGGGATCGCCCTGCGCCCCGCCTGACAGCCCCGACCGTCCGACCGCCCGAGGAGTCCCCATGCCCGAGGCCTACATAGTCGACGCCGTACGCACCCCCGTGGGCCGGCGCGGAGGCGGCCTGTCCGCCGTCCACCCGGCCGACCTCGGCGCGCACGTCCTCAAGGAACTCCTCGCCCGGTCCGGCGTCGACCCGGCCGCCGTGGAGGACGTGGTCTTCGGCTGCCTCGACACGGTCGGCCCGCAGGCCGGGGACATCGCACGCACCGCATGGCTCGCCGCCGGCCTGCCCGAGGAGGTCCCCGGCGTCACCGTCGACCGCCAGTGCGGCTCCTCCCAGCAGGCCGTGCACTTCGCCGCGCAGGGCGTGCTCTCCGGCACCCAGGACCTCGTCGTCGCCGGCGGCACCCAGAACATGTCCATGATCCCCATCGCGTTCGCCTCACGGCAGGCGGCCGAACCGCTCGGGTTCACGCAAGGCCCCTACGCCGGATCGGAGGGCTGGCGCGCCCGCTACGCGGACGCCCCCGTCAACCAGTTCCACGGCGCCCAGCTGATCGCGCAGAAGTGGGGGATATCGCGCCGCGCCATGGAGGAGTTCGCGCTGCGCTCCCACCAGCGGGCCGTACGCGCGATCGACGAGGGCCGCTTCGCCCGCGAGAGCGTGCCCTACGGGGACGTGGCCGTGGACGAGGGGCCGCGCCGGGACACCAGCCTGGAGAAGATGGCCGCCCTGAAGCCGGTCGTCGAGGGCGGCACCCTCACCGCCGCCGTCTCCTCCCAGGTCTCCGACGGCGCGGCGGCCATGCTCCTCGCCTCCGACCGGGCGGTGCGCGAACACGGCCTGCGGCCGCGCGCCCGCATCCACCACCTGTCCGTCCGCGGCGAGGACCCCATCCGCATGCTGTCCGCACCCATCCCGGCGACGGCCTACGCGCTCAAGAAGACCGGCATGGCACTGGCCGACATCGACCTGGTCGAGATCAACGAGGCGTTCGCCCCGGTGGTGCTCGCCTGGCTGAAGGAGACCGGCGCCGACCCCGAACGCGTCAACGTCAACGGCGGCGCCATCAGCCTGGGCCACCCCCTGGGCGCGACCGGCGTCAGGCTGATGACGACCCTCCTGCACGAACTGGAACGCACCGGCGGCCGCTACGGCCTGCAGACGATGTGCGAGGGCGGCGGCCAGGCCAACGTGACGATCATCGAACGCCTCTAGACGGTGTCCTCCGGGTCGGTGCCCCCCTGGCCGGTGTCCTCCGGGGCGCCGGCCCCCGGGTCGTCATCCCCCCGGTCGGCGTCCTCGGAGTCGGCGTCCTGCGCGGTGGCACTGCCGGCGGGCGCAAGGGCGAAGCCGAGGAGGACCGCGGCGTCCACGCGCACCGAGCCCGGCGAGAGGGTGCCTTCGTACTCGTGGTCCGCGCGGCTCGCGCTGCGGCCGTGCCCGCCGACCGACTCCGGGTTCACGTCCTGGATGTGGATCACCGCCCCCAGGTCGACCCCGCAGGCCTCCGCGTAGACCTCGGCCTTGCGCCGAGCGGCCTCGACCGCCCGGCGGCGCGCCTCGTCCCGCATCGCCGGCTTGTCCCGGACCTCGAAGCGCACGTCGTCGACGCGGTTGGCGCCGGCCGTGACGGCGTCCTCGATCAGCAGCTCGATCCGGTCGAGCGCCTCGGTCTGCACCGTGTACTTCGCCTCGCAGCTGTAGCCGAGGAAGGTGCGCTCCGCGCCGTAACCGCTGTACTGGGAGGTGAGGCGCAGCCGGGAGCCCGAGACGTCCGCATCCGGTATGCCGTGCTCCCGCAGGGTCTCCCGCAGCCGCGCCACCGCCGCCCCCGCCTCGGCGAAGGCCACCTTCGGCGTCGGGGCGACGAGGTCGACCGCCAGGTCCACGAGGGCGAGACGGGGTTCGGCGGACACGCTGCCCGCGCCGAGCACACTGAGCCCCCAGGGCTCTCTGATCGCTGCCATCCCATGATCAAACCAGGCGCCGGAGCCCGCCACCAGGGCTTTGCGACACCACGGCAGCACACGTCACACCCGCCCCGTCGACACCACGGGCCGGAGGTGTGCTAGCTTAGTCACCGTTGCAGTTGTGGTACCCATGAAACTATGTGCGCCTGACGGGAATGTCCTCAGGCGCTTTTATTGTTTTTACCGGGATCTCCGGATGGGGCCCTTGCCGCCTATTCAGGAGATTCAAATGGCACTTGGCACCGTGAAGTGGTTCAACTCGGAAAAGGGCTTCGGCTTCATCGAGCAGGACGGCGGCGGTCCGGACGTCTTCGCCCACTACTCGAACATCGCCACCCAGGGCTTCCGTGAGCTCACCGAGGGCCAGCGTGTGTCCTTCGACGTGACGCAGGGCCAGAAGGGCCCCCAGGCGGAGAACATCATCCCCGCCTAATTCCTTCAGCATGCCGGGGTCCGCGCCGCGAGGTGCGGACCCCGGCTTGTCTGCTGTCTCCACCTTTGTTTCACCTGCCGGTTTCAGGAGGGCTTTCTCGCATGACCAGCTCCAGCTCCGCACGACCCAGCCGCCGCCCCGCACGGGGACGAGGAGCGGCCCAGGGGCGTCCGAAGGCTGGCGCGGGACGCCAGAAGTCCGCCCCGCCCGCCCCCCGGCCCCAGGAATTCACCATGCCCGAGCCGACCGTGCCGGCGCTGCCGCCGATCGCCGCGTTCGAGGACATGGACATGCCCGAGGCGCTGCTGAAGACCCTCGCCGCCCAGGGCGTCACCGAGCCCTTCCCCATCCAGGCAGCGACCCTGCCGAACTCCCTGGCCGGCCGGGACCTCCTCGGCCGCGGCCGCACCGGCTCCGGCAAGACGCTCGCCTTCGGCCTGGCGCTGCTGGCCCGCACCGCCGGCCGCCGCGCGCAGCCGAAGGCGCCGCTCGCGATGGTCCTCGTACCGACCCGCGAGCTCGCGCAGCAGGTGACCGACTCGCTGGCCCCGTACGCCACGGCCGTCAACCTGCGCATCGCCACCGTCGTCGGCGGCATGTCGATCAACCGCCAGTCGGGCGCCCTGCGCCGCGGCGCCGAGGTGCTGGTCGCCACTCCCGGCCGGCTCAAGGACCTCATCGACCGCGGTGACGCGGACCTGTCGCAGGTGTCGATCACCGTGCTCGACGAGGCCGACCAGATGACCGACATGGGCTTCATGCCGCAGGTGACCGCGCTGCTCAAGCAGGTGGAGGCCGGCGGCCAGACCATGCTCTTCTCGGCGACCCTCGACAAGAACATCGACAAGCTCGTCAAGATGTTCCTGACCGACCCGGTCGGCCACTCCGTGGACCCGTCGGCCGGCGCGGTCACCACCATGGAGCACCACGTCCTGTACGTCATGGACGAGACCGACAAGAAGGCCGTGGCGACGCGCATAGCTGCTCGCGACGGCCGGGTGATCATGTTCGTGGACACCAAGCGCGGCGTGGACCGCATGGTCAAGAAGCTCCTCGCCGACGGCGTGCGCGCCTCCGGCCTGCACGGCGGCCGCTCCCAGCCGCAGCGCAACCGCACCCTCGACTGGTTCAAGACCGGCGAGGTCACCGCGCTGATCGCGACGAACGTGGCGGCGCGCGGCATCCACATCGACGACCTCGACCTCGTCGTCAACATCGACCCGCCGACCGATCACAAGGACTACTTGCACCGCGGCGGTCGTACCGCCCGGGCCGGCGAGTCCGGCAGCGTCGTCACGCTGGTCCTGCCCGACCAGAAGCGGGACATGACCCGGCTGATGTCGGACGCGGGGATCTCCCCGCGCACCGCGCAGATCAAGTCCTCCGACGAGGAACTGGCCCGGCTGACCGGCGCCCGGGAACCCTCGGGCATCCCGGTGGTGCTGGAGGTCCCGCAGCAGCCCGCGCCGAAGGCGCGCAGCGGCTCGGGCTCCGGTTCCGGCTCGCGTCGCCGCTCGGGCGGCGGGCGCGGCGGTTCCGCCACCGGCGCAGCCCCGGCGGCCGGCGGCCGCAGCCGCCGTTCCGGCGGCGGCTCCGGGCAGGCCCCGGCCGCCTCCGGCGCGGGCCAGGCCCGTCGCGGCGGCCAGAACGGGCAGGGCGGCTCGGCCGGCACATCCGGCGAGCGCGGCCGGCGCACGGCGGGCGGCTCCGGCGGCGGCGCCGCGGCGGCCTCCGCCCGCAGCCGTGTCGGCACGGCCGCCGGCCAGGGCCGCCGCCGCACGGTCTGACCCGCACGGACGACGACACCGTCCGAGCGCACGGTCGACTGCGGTCCGACCCGCTCCGACCGCAGGACGACGACGGGCAGTGCCGCGCGCACTGCCCGTCGTCGCGTCCGCTACCGGACCAGCCCGGTCTGGAGTTTCGCCAGGGTGCGCAGGTCCAGGCCGAGGCCCCGGGTCAGGTAGCCGTAGAAGCTGCCGTAGTCGGCCTCCAGTTGCGCCGTCGCCGCGTCCAGGTAGTCCTGGCGGACCTCCTGGAGCGGGATCAGCAGGTCCGGGTTCTGCATCCGGCCCGACTGCTTCAGGCCGGCCCGCACCTTCGCGTCGTACGCGGCGCGGAAGGTGTTCGACGCCAGGTAGTCCCGCTCGGCGCTCTCCTCGGGGACGGCGAGGGCGCGCAGCAGCACGTAACTCATCCAACCCGTCCGGTCCTTGCCGGACGTGCAGTGGTACAGGAGCGGGCCCTGCCGGCCGTCGGCGAGCTCCCGCAGGGTCGCCGCGAACTGCGCCCGGTTCTCGGCGCCGGTCACGAAGGTGCGGTAGATGTCGCGCATGTAGGCCTCGGCGCGGCCGCCGCCGAGCATCTGCTCCTGCCTGACGGGGTCCCCGCTGCCGATCGCCGAGACCAGCGTGCCGTAGAGGCCGAGGTCGCTCACGGGGCGGGAGGTGGCGGACAGTCCGGCGGGCAGCCGGTCGGCGCCGTCGTACTGCACCTCCATCGGGATCCGGAAGTCGACGACCTTCGTGAGGCCCAGACCGGAGACGGTGGTGACGTCCGCGTCGGTCAGCCTGCCCAGGGCGTCGGACCGGTAGACGAGGCCGTGGCGGACCTGGCCGCCCGTCCAGGTGCGGTGGCCGCCGAGGTCGCGGACGTTGACAGCGCCCTGGAGGACGATCTGGCGGATCGTTTCAGCCTGCTGCTGGTGCCGGGTGACGGTCCCGGCTTCGGGTGCGGCCGCCGCGTGCACGGCGGTCGGCAGGGTGGCGAGGGCGAGGGCGGCGACGGCTGCCGCGGCCCCTCTGCGGATCCCGGTACGGCTCATGGGGGCGACTCCTGTGACGCAGAAGGGGGATCACCCTGGTGGTGGCAGGGCGTCGGGCACATGCGGTCCGTCCGGCACGCCCGGCCCAAGCGGTCCGTACGGTCCGTCCGGTCCGTGCAGACGGTCCAGCACGGACTGGGCCTCGGCCATCACGCGGGAGACGAGCTCCGCACAGGACGGGAGGTCGTCGATCACCCCCGCGATCTGGCCCGATGCCATGACGCCGAGGTCCGTACGGCCCTCGACCATGGACGCTTTGAGGAGCATGGGGGTGTTCGCGGCGAGCAGGACCTGGCTCCAGGAGAGGTCCTTGCCGTGTTTCATCGCCAGGCCGTCGCGGACCATCTGCGGCCAGCTCAGACCGGACAGCCTCCGCAAGCCGGCCGCGTGTCGGACCGCCCGGACCAGCGCCCGGGTGCGGCCGGCGCGCTCCAGGGAGTCGACCAGCTCCGTACGGAGCATGCGGTGCGGCAGCCCGTCGACGGCCGTGGTGACGGTGACGTCCCTGACCGTCGCCTTCAGGTACGCGGCCTTCACGGCGTCCGGGACGGTCGAGTCCGACGTCAGCAGGAACCGGGTGCCCATGGCGATGCCGGCCGCTCCGTAGGCCAGGGCGGCGACCAGGCCGCGGCCGTCGCCGAAGCCGCCCGCCGCGACCACCGGGATGTCCACGGCGTCCACGACCTGCGGCAGCAGCACGGTGGTGGCGACGTCCCCGGTGTGGCCGCCGCCCTCACCGCCCTGCACGATCACCGCGTCGGCGCCCCAGGCCGCCACCTTCTCGGCGTGCCGCCGGGCTCCGATCGACGGGATGACGACCACGCCCGCGTTCTTCAGCCGGCCGATCAGCTCCTGGGAGGGCGCGAGCGCGAAGGACGCGACCCGCACCCCCTCCTCGATGATCAGCCGGACGCGTTCGGGTGCGTCCCCGGCGTCCGCCCGCAGGTTGACGCCGAACGGGGTCCCCCGCGGCACCCGTGAGCGCACCTCGCGGACCGCCGACCGCAGGTGCTCCGTGGTCATCGTCGCCGAGGCCAGGATGCCCAGGGCGCCCGCGTTCGCCGCGGCCGACACCAGGCGGGGGCCGGCGACCCAGCCCATGCCCGTCTGCACGATCGGGTGCTCGACCCCGACCAGTTTCGTGAACGCCGTCTCCACCGCTTCAGCCCCGCACTTCCCGGTCGCGCAGCCCCTTGGGGTCGATCACCTCGCGGATGAGCCGCAGTTCGGGCCCCGTCGGCTCCCGCGTGCAAGGGACCTCCTCGGGCAGCGCCAGCTCGAAGCCGGTCGCCGCCCGCACCTGCCCGACGGTCACCCCGGGGTGCAGGGAGGCCAGCCGCATCGTGTTCCCGGGGCCGGCGAAGTCGAAGACGCCCAGGTCGCTCACCACCCGGGGCAGCCGGTGGAAGCGGGTCACCCCGGCCTCGGCGGCCCGGTCGTGGCCCACGCCGCTCACCATGTCGACGCGTTCGACGAAGACCCGGGTCGAATGCCGCGGGATCCAGTAGCTCACCGGATGGTTGAGGGTGTTCACGGGCGCGCCGCGGACGCCGAGCAGCTGGCGGGACGGCCGCTCCCAGTCGCCGATGCAGGAGATGTTCTGGTTGCCGAACCGGTCGATCTGGCTCGCGCCCATCATCACGTGCCGCCGGCCGCCGGTGACCATCGTCAGGTGGCGCCGGTACGGGAGCCACCCCTCGGGCGTGCCGTCCAGCCCGACGAGCATGGCCTCGCCGTCCGTCAGCAGCAGGTCGGGGGAGAAGGTCCGCTTCGCGAGGCGGGCCCCCAAGGAGGGGATCAGACCCATCGGGCTGGCGAGCACCTCGCCGTCGCCGCGCCAGGCCTCGGCGCACGCGACCACGCAGTACTCGGCACGGGTGGCGGGGGCGGCTGACGTGCCGGTCGTCGTGGTCACTGCTGCTCCTCGTGCCAGGTCCGGACGGCCGACTGGTAGTCGTGCTCGCCCGCCCCGGACAGGAAGCGGGCCGAGAACTCCGGCCAGGGCGTGCTCGCGTAGAGCTTCTGGAAGGCCTCGTCGCGGTCGTAGTCGGGGGCGCAGGAGGTGAAGTGCGCGCCGTTCGGGGTCTCCACCACACCGGTGACGGAGTGCCGGCTGACGAGGAGCGACTGCGGGGGCCCGGCCTTGCTGAGCTCGGCGGTCCCCACGAGCTGCTCGCAGGAGACGTAGGCGGCGTCGGCGGCCTCGCAGAACAGGTCGTCGAAGTACGGGTCCGGGCCCAGGTACTGGGCGTTGCCGAGGCGGTCCGCGCGGTTGAGGTGGACGAGGGCGGCGTCCATGCGCAGGGCGGGCACGGCGACGAGCTCCTCGCCGTCGGCGTAGGGCGAGGTGACCGTGCGCAGGTCCGGATTGACCCGCATCACGTCGGAGCCGAGACCGGCGCGGACCGGGAGGAAGGGCAGCCGGTTGGCGGCGGCGTGCAGGCCCCACATGAACATCGCCTCGTCGTACTCGGTGAGCGTGAAGGCGGCCCGTTCGCGGGCGGCGCGGAAGTGCGGCTCCAGCGCGATGGAGTCCAGGGTGGCGAAGGGGGCGACGAGCCGGCGGATCCGGCCCGCGGCCGCCAGCAGACCGACATCGGGACCGCCGTAGGCGATTACGGTGAGATCGGTGATGTCGGACCGGAGCAGCGCTCTGACCAGGGCCATGGGCTTGCGCCGGGATCCCCAGCCGCCGATCCCGACGGTCATTCCGCTGCGCAGCTGCCCGACCACCTCCTCGACGGTCATGGTCTTGTCGCTCATGCGCGCTCTCCCTTCCCGAAGGTGTCGCGGATCCGGTCGGCCACCCCGCTGAGGTTGGCCTCGAAGGTGAAGCCCTGCTCGAAGCGGTAGCTGCGGCGCACGTCCACCGGGTCGATCCCGTTGATGGCCGCCTTCGCCAGCCGGATCAGGTGGCCGTCCTTCTGCGCGATCTCCCCGGCCAGTTCCAGCGCGGCCGCGCGCAGGCCGTGGGCCGGGACCACCTTCCAGACCGAGCCGTGGGCGTGCAGTTCGGCGGCGGTCGCGGTGCGCGAGGTGTAGTAGAGGGCGCGCATCAGGTGCTGGGGCACCAGCCGGGACAGGTGGGTGGCGGCGCCGAGGGCGCCCCGGTCGAGTTCGGGCAGCCCGAAGACGGCGTCGTCGGAGGCGACGATCGCGTCGGCGTTGCCGACCAGGCCGATGCCGCCGCCCAGGCAGAAGCCGTGCACGGCCGCGACGACGGGCACCTCGCACTCGTAGACAGCGGCGAACGCCTCGTAGCAGCCCCGGTTCGCGCCGATGAGGGCCGCGCGGCCGGTGTCGCGCTGCATCTCCTTGATGTCGACCCCCGCGTTGAAGCCGCGGCCCCCGGCGGCGAGGACCACGCACCGGACCTCGGGGTCCCGGCCCGTGGCCCGCAGGGCGTCGGCGAGGTCGTACCAGCCTTGCACGGGCAGCGCGTTGACGGGCGGGAAGTCGACCGTGACCTGTGCGACGCCCTGGTCCGGGCGGGAGGTGGAGACACCCATGAGAGGATCAGCTACCTTTCCACCAAACATTTGTTAGGTGAGGAAGGTAGCAGCCGATGGAGCTCGACGGGAGGGTCGCCGTCGTCACCGGCGGAACCAGGGGCGTCGGTGCCGGCATCGCCCGGTCGTTCCTCGCGGCCGGCGCCGAGGTCGTCGTCTGCGCACGCCGGCCCCCGGACCGGCCGGTCGCGGCGGGCGGCCGCGAAGCGTCCTTCACCGCGCTCGACCTGCGCGACGCGGGCGCCGTACGGAACTTCTTCGACGCGGTCGCCGACCGGTACGGGCGGCTCGACTGCCTGGTCAACAACGCCGGCGGGACTCCGTACCGCCTCCTCGGCGAGGGCGACGCCGAACGCCACGCCCGGGTCGTCGAGCTGAACCTCGTCGCCCCGATGACGGCCTCCCTGGCCGCCCACCCCTGGCTGAGACGGGCCCGCGGCTCGGTCGTGATGATCGGCAGCGTCAGCGGCACCCGCCCCTCACCGGGGACGGCGGCCTACGGTGCGGCCAAGGCGGGCCTGGAGAGCCTCGCCCGGTCCATGGCCGTCGAGTGGGCCCCCGAAGTACGGGTGAACTCGCTGCTCCTCGGCATGGTGCGCACCGAACTCGCGCACCTGCACTACGGGGACGAGGCCGGGATCAAGGCGGTCGGCGCGACCGTCCCGCTGGGCCGCCTCGCCGAACCGGACGACGTGGGCGACGCGGCGGTCTTCCTCGCCTCCGACCGGGCGCGGTACGTGAGCGGGGCCGGCCTGCTGGTGCACGGCGGCGGGGAGCGCCCGGCGTTCCTGGATGCGGCAACTGTCAACAAGGAGGGCTGAGATGGCGGGACTGTGCGAGGGCCGGGTCGTGGTCGTGACCGGTGCGGGGCGGGGGCTGGGCCGCGCCCACGCGCTGGCCTTCGCCGCGGAAGGGGCGAAGGTCGTCGTCAACGACCTCGGCGTCGGACTGGACGGACGGCCCGACCCGCAGAGCCCGGCGGCCCAGGTGGTCCGGGAGATCGAGGAGCTCGGCGGTCAAGCCGTCGCGCACGGCGGCGACATCGCGACCGCGCAGGGCGCGGACTGCCTGGTACGGGCCGCCGTCGACGCCTTCGGCCGGCTGGACACGCTGGTCAACAATGCCGGCTTCCTGCGGGACCGGATGCTGGTGAACCTGGACGAGGGCGACTGGGACGCGGTCGTCCGGGTCCATCTGAAGGGGCACTTCCTGCCACTGCGGTCGGCCGCCGCGTGGTGGCGGGCGGAGGCGAAGGCCGGCCGGCCGGTGGCCGCCCGCGTCGTCAACACGTCCTCCGGGGCGGGCCTGCTGGGCTCCGTCGGCCAGGGCAACTACAGCGCGGCCAAGGCCGGCATCCTCGGCCTGACCCTGGTCGCGGCCGCCGAGCTGGGCCGGTACGGGGTCCAGGTCAACGCCATCGCCCCGGCGGCGCGCACCCGCATGACCGAGCAGACCTTCGCACAGGCCATGGCCGCCCCCGAGGACGGCGGCTTCGACACGATGGCACCCGAGAACGTCTCACCGCTCGTCGTGTGGCTCGGCGCGGACGCCTCGGCCGGGGTCAGCGGACGGGTCTTCGAGACCGAAGGCGGCCGGATCACCGTCATGGAGGGCTGGCGGCCGGGCCCCACCGCGGACCGCGGCGCGCGGTGGACCCCGGCGCAGGCGGGGGAGGCGGCGGTGAAACTCCTGGCGGCGGCCGAGCCCCCGCTGCCGGTGTACGGCTCGCAGTAGGGCGTCGGCCCGCGTCGGAGGAGGCCGGGAACGAGAGCGGGCCCGGCCCCCTGGCGAGGGGTCGGGCCCGAGTCTTCGTCGGTGCGTTGGGGTATCACTACCCGCTGCGCGTACCCGCTGAACCGCAGTCGGGCCATCATGTTGTGCGCGGGTCGCGCGGGAGGGGGGAACCGGAGGGTTCCCCCCGGTGCGTCAGGAGAGCTTGCCGTTGTAGTCCGGGAGCTTGACGGTGCGTTCGGCGTGACCGCCGACCAGGTCGGTCGGGCTGTTGCCGATGTTGGCGATGATCGTGTAGCCGCGCGCCTCGATCTCCGCGCGCTTGGCCGTCTTGTAGGTGCTGACCTCCTCGAAGAGGTCGGGCAGGTCGCGGACGTACAGCCCGGACACCGGGTAGCCGACGGCCTTGAGGTTGTACTCGGTCAGGGAGTGGATGATTCCCGGGCGGGCCGTGACGAAGAAGACGGCGACGCCGCGGGCGTGGGCGTACTGGGTCAGGGCGCGCACCTTGGCGATCGCGGGGGTCGGGTACGTCCAGAACCAGTGGAAGTCCGTCTCCAGCGAGGTGTTGTCGATGTCGAGGACGAGGGCCGGCTTCTCGCCGGCGGGGGAGTTCGCGATGCGCTGCTCGATGGCCGGGCGCGCCGCGTCGACGATCGCGGCCACCTCCCGCTGCCACGCGGCATAGTCGATGCCGAGGATCGCCGCGTTCCCGCCCGGCGCGGAGGCGGTCGCGGAGGCAGGCGCGTAGGCGGTCGCCGACACGGAGGCGGGGGCGGGTGCGGCGACGGGCGCCGCCTGGGCCGCGGTGGCCGGAACGAGCGTCAGGACGGCGGCCGCTGCGGCCACGCCGACAGCGGCGGTACGGGGCGTGCGGGTGCGGCGGGAACTGCGCATGGGGGGCGCTCCTCGGTCACGAATTGACATGGACGTGACCAGAGTTGGCGAGAAGCGCACACATGTCTACTGGCCGGTAGGAAACTTTTTGCGGCCTCCCGGTGAATGATCAAGCCGAATGCGGGCGGACCGGGACGGGGGTCCTCGCCGGACCGGGGCCGCACCGGCGGGCACCCTCACGTGTCGCAGTCGAGCACCGACCGGCACAGGCCGCACCGGGCCCGCAGGCGCCCGCCCACCGGCACCCGCACCCGCTGCTCGCACACCGGGCACGGAAAGCTCACCCGCAGCGCCGGGCCGGATCCCGCGGGCTCGAAGCGGTACGCCGACCCGTCCCGCGGGGCGAGCCCGCAGCGCCGCGCCCGCGCGTACCGCCGCCGCGCGGCGGGGCCGGCGGCGGCGAGCGGTGCGCGGCGCAGGTCCCGGGCCGCCAGGGCGCTCCCGCGCACGTAGGCCTCGTACGCCTGCGGGCTGGTGAACCACGGCGACGGGTCCTCGTCGAACAGTGCCGCCCGCTTGGCGAGGACGTAGCCGAACTCCTCCGGTGTCAGGTAGCCGAGCCGCTGGTGGGTGAGCGCGTCCTCCCGGTAGGCGTCCAGGAGCAGCCAGCCCGCACCCAGGTAGGCGGCGGCGGTGTCGGTGAGGATCTCGTTCTCGGCCGGATCGGGGAAGGCGAGTTCCAGCCGGTGCAGCAGCACGTGCGCCACCTCGTGCGACAGGGCGGCCGCCAGGTCCCGCCGGTGGGTCCGGAAGCGGTCGTTGACCTCGACGAAGTACTCGGGCCCGGCCGTCAGCTCCACGGTGGCGGCCTCGTCCATCGGCCGGAAGGCCACCACCATGCGCGCCTCGGGCAGCCGCAGTGCCCGCACCATCGCCGAGGCCAACCGCTGCGCCCCCAGGTGCAGGTCCTCGGAGGCGTCGAAGGCCGCGTCGGCGGGCGAGAAGCTCGGGGCGTGGGCGCGGATCCCGTCGGCCGACATGCGGCGGAAGAGCGCGGTGATCGACGCCCGCACGGTCGCCAGGTGCGGAAATCCGTGCTCGATGGCCCGCCGCGGCCCGTCGTTCTCCTTCATCGGATCCCCTTTACCGCAATCCCTGTCGCAGTGACGGGAGTTGGCCGAAACTGCGTTCTTGTTGGCCGCCGCCCTCCTGATGTGTCATGGACCCGTCATTCATCCCCGATGGCACGCACGGCCCAACCCCCCACGAAAGGCAGTGTGTTGACTGTGTCCAGCCTTGTGCGCCTCATGAAGCGAACCCTCGCCGTCGGCGCCGTCGCCCTCGCGGCCGTCAGCCTCCAGCCCGGCACCGCCTCCGCCGGCACCGCACCCGTCGTCGGCGGCACCCGCGCCGCCCAGGGCGAGTTCCCCTTCATGGTCCGCCTCTCCATGGGCTGCGGCGGCGCCCTCTACACCCAGCAGATCGTCCTCACCGCCGCCCACTGCGTGAGCGGCTCCGGCAACAACACCTCCATCACCGCCACCGCCGGAGTCGTCGACCTGAACAGCGCCAGCGCCATCAAGGTCAAGTCCACCAAGGTCCTCCGCGCCCCCGGCTACAACGGCACCGGCAAGGACTGGGCCCTCATCAAGCTCGCCAAGCCCATCAACCTGCCCACCCTCAAGATCGCCGAGACCAAGGCCTACGACAACGGCACCTTCACCGTCGCCGGCTGGGGAGCCACCCGCGAGGGCGGCGCCCAGCAGCGCTACCTCATGAAGGCCACCGTCCCCTTCGTCTCCGACGCCGACTGCAGCGCCGCCTACAGCGACCTCGTGCCCGGCGAGGAAATCTGCGCCGGCTACCTCGACCAGGGCGGCGTCGACACCTGCCAGGGCGACTCCGGCGGCCCCATGTTCCGCCGCGACAACGCCGGAGCCTGGATCCAGGTCGGCATCGTCAGCTGGGGCATAGGCTGCGCCCGCCCCGACTACCCCGGCGTCTACACCGAGGTCTCCACCTTCGCCGCCCAGATCAAGAGCGCCGCGGCGACCCTGTAGCCCCGGCACCGGCACCACCCCGTCCTTCCGGCCCGGTACCGACGGGCCGGAAGGACGCGACGCACCCGCCGCCGTACCCGCGGGGCCGACGGGCGGTTGCGGGTCGAGGCGCCCGCCGCTCCCACGGGAGGCGACCGGCGGCAACGGGCGACCGCGGAGCAGACCGCGCACGGCGCCCGGCGCGGTCGTCGCGGACGACCAGCAGACGGACCGAACCGGGACCGGCCGGATCCTCCCGAGCCGGCCCGTCACCGGGGCCGCCGCCGCAGCGGGGCAAACCGCCCTGGTCGCCGTGGTTGCCCGGGCCGCTGTCGCCCGGGCCGCGGTGGCCGCCCTCGTTGCCGCCGCCGAGGCCCCCGTGGCTGCCCCGGCCGGCCTCGCCGCGCTGGCCGCTGTCGCCCGCACCGGCGCCGCACACCGCCCCGACGTCCCGCTCCTCGACATCCGCACGCCGAAGCTCGACGGCCTCGACACCACCCGGTGTCCGTCCGGCAGCCACGGGCCACGCACCGTCATCGTCATCGTCACCACCGTCGACCTCGACGGATACCTCCGTACGGCACTCCCGGCGGAGCGTCCGGCTTCCTCCTGAAAGACGCGAGCCCGGCCACCCCGGTTGAAGCCGCGCGTGCGGCAGCCGCGGGCGGGCCGGGAGGTCCGGCGAAGTCGCCCGGCGCCCTTCGGGCGGGGCCCGCGGGGGCACCCGTACGTACTGTCGCGGCCGGCGCGGCTGCGGTCACGGGCGCGCCGGGGGGAGGCCCCGGCGCAGCCGTCCCGGCGCCCAGGTCCGGCCGGGCCGCGCGGGCGCCCGTACCGCCGTGCACGCGAGCCCATGCCACCCCGCGAAGGACCGCGGTGGCGGCTGCGCCCTCGTCGGCGCGACCGGGCGCGCCGCGGCCCGCGGCGGCCCCCTCACCGCGGGCCCCGGCCCCGGAGGCAGCCGGGCCCTCACCGCCGCCATGCCCCTGTGACCGACGCCGTCTCACAGGCCGACATGCCCCGCGACCTGCGCCCCGCGCCACGTATTCTCGACAACCATGAACATCAGCGACCTCGACAACGGCACGGGCAACGGCCAGGACGCCGCCGACGGCATCGACGACGACGTCACCGCCGAACTCGCCCGCCTGCGCGACAGCATCGACAACATCGACGCGGCCGTCGTCCACATGCTCGCCGAACGCTTCAAGTGCACCCAGCAGGTCGGCCACCTCAAGGCCCGCCACCACCTGCCCCCCGCCGACCCCGGCCGCGAAGCCAGCCAGATCGCCCGGCTCCGCCAGCTCGCCGAGAACGCCAAGCTCGACCCCGCCTTCGCCGAGAAGCTCCTCAACTTCATCATCGCCGAGGTCATCCGCCACCACGAGACGATCGCTGCGGGCGAAGACTAGACACATGGGGTCCGGCCGCCCCCTGGGGCAGCATGGGCCCCATGTCCGCACTCACGCGCAACGAAGCGCAGCTCCGAGCCCAGCTCATCGAGGTCCACGACTACGCCGTCGACCTCGACCTCACCACCGGCGACGACACCTTCGACTCCGCCACCACCATCCGCTTCAGCGCCCGCACCGCCGGCGACACCTTCGTGGAGCTGAAGCCCGAGGAGCTGCGCTCCGCCACCCTCGACGGCCACCCCCTCGACCCGGCGACCCTCGACGACAACCGCCTCCCGCTCACCGCCCTCACCCCCGGCCACCACGAACTGCGCATCGACGCCCGCATGCGCTACTCCCGCACCGGCGAGGGCCTGCACCGCTTCACCGACCCCGCGGACGGCGAGACGTACGTCTACAGCCAGATGTTCCTCGACGACGTCCAGCGGGTCTTCCCCGCCTTCGACCAGCCCGACCTCAAAGCCGTCTTCCGGTTCACCGTCACCGCACCCACGCACTGGACCGTCCTCGCCAACGGCATCACCACCCGCCTCACCGACCGGGACACCGACACCGCCGGCACCTGGCAGTCCGCCCCCACCCCCGTCATCTCCACCTACCTCGCCGCCGTCGCCGCGGGCCCCTGGCACAGCGTGACCACCGAACACGCCGGACTGCCCTTCGGCATCCACTGCCGCCAGTCCCTCGCCCCCCACCTGGACGCCGACGCCGACGAAATCCTCTCCATCACCACGGCCTGCTTCGACCGCTACCAGGTCAAGTTCACCGAGCCCTACCCCTTCGACTCCTACGACCAGGCCTTCGTCCCCGAATTCAACGCCGGCGCCATGGAGAACCCCGGCCTGGTCACCTTCCGCGACGAATTCATCTACCGCTCCGCCGTCACCGACACCGAACGCCAGTCCCGCGCCATGGTCATCGCCCACGAGATGGCCCACATGTGGTTCGGCGACCTCGTCACCCTCGCCTGGTTCGACGACATCTGGCTCAACGAGTCCTTCGCCGAATACATGGGCTACCAGACCCTCACCGAAGCCACCCGCTTCACCGACACCTGGACCGACTTCGGCGTCACCCGCAAACCCTGGGGCTACGACGCCGACCAGCGCCCCTCCACCCACCCCGTCGCCCCCGCCCCCGACGACGTCCCCGACACCGCCTCCGCCCTCCTCAACTTCGACGGCATCTCCTACGCCAAGGGCGCCTCCGCCCTGCGCCAACTCGTCGCCTGGCTCGGCGAGCAGGACTTCCTGGCCGGCATCAACACCCACTTCGCCCGCCACAAGTTCGCCAACGCCTCCCTCGCCGACTTCATCGACTCCCTCGCCGCCCACACCGACCGCGACGTCCGCGCCTGGGCCGACGCCTGGCTGCGCACCACCGGCATCGACACCCTCACCCCGCGCATCGAGGACGCCCCCGAAGGCACCGCCGGGTGGACCCTCACCGTCGACCGCGACGGCAGCCGCCCCCACCACATCGCCATCGGCGTCTACGACCGCGACCCCGCCGACGGCCGCACCCTGGAACTGCGCGAACTCCTCGACCTCGACGTCCCCTCCGACGAAGTCGTCTCCACGAGCGGCACCCGCCCCGCACTGCTCCTCCTCAACGACGCCGACCTCACCTACGCCAAGGTCCGCCTCGACGACACCTCGCTCGAAACGGTCCTGCGCGGCCTCTCCGGCATCCCCGAAGCCCTCACCCGCGCCGTCGCCTGGAACTGCCTGCGCGACATGGTCCGCGACGGCGAACTCGCCCCGCAGGACTACCTGGCCACCGCCGAAGCGCACCTGCCCGCCGAGCACGACCTCGCCGTCGTCCAGGGCGTCCTCGCCTTCGCCCGCACCGAGATCGCCGTCCGCTACCTCGCCCCCGAGGACCGCACCGCCGCCCTCGGCACCCTCACCGCCATCGCCCGCGACCTCCTGCGCCGCACCGAGGACGGCTCGGAGCCCGGCATGCGGCTCACCGCCGTCCGCACCCTCGTCGGCAGCGCCACCCAGCCCGACACCATCGCCGCCTGGCTCGCCGACGACACCGTGCCCGGCGGCCCCGCCCTCGACCCGGAGCTGCGCTGGCGCATCCTCGCCCGCCTCGCCGTCCTCGGCGCCGCCGGAGAGGCCGAGATCGACGCCGCCCTCGCCGCCGACCCCAGCGCCACCGGTGAGGAAGGCGCCGCCCGCTGCCGCGCCGCCCTCCCCACCCCCGAGGCCAAGGCCGCCGCCTGGAACCGGCTCTTCCACGACGACAGCCTGTCCAACTACCTCTTCAGCGCCACCGCCCAGGGCTTCTGGCAGCCCGAACAGGCCGACCTCACCGCCGAGTACGTGGCCCGCTACTACCCCGAGGCCGTCGCCCTCGGCGCCCGCCGCGGACCCGCCATCGGCGAAGCCGCGGGCCGCTACGCCTTCCCGGTGTTCGCCGTCGACGAGGCCAACCTCAAGGCGGGCCAGGCCTGCCTCTCCGATCCGGACATCATCCCGCTGCTGCGCCGCAAACTGGTCGACCAACTGGACGACCTGTCCCGAGCCCTGCGCGCCCGCGGCTGACCCTGCGGGGGGCCCGGCGGTTCGGGGCGCCTGCGGGGCTCGGTGGCCCCGGGGCCTGGCCGGTCAGGGGTGCCTTCACGGCTCGGTGGCTCCAGCCCGCCCCGACCCCTGCCGGGTGCCCGGCGGTCCACCAGGCCGGGGCCTGGGCCGGGCCGGGGTGTGGTTTCACGTCCCGGACAACACCCCGTCCCTCCCCGACCGCCACCCTGCACCGGAACCCCCCGGGGAGCGGCTCCACCCAACCCTCGGGATTCGGACAAACCCCGGCGGTTACCCCATTCGGGTCTGATCGTTGTACTGGCCGGGTGCTCCCCGCCGCACCCAGGCCAGCCCCGGGACGACAGCGCCGCCAGGCACACCCCGGCCAGCCCCCGGAGGACCCGATGACAGCGCCGCCCGGCACCCCCCATCCCGGCCAGCCCAAGGGTCCCGTGCCGGCGCCGTCCGGCACCCCGCGCGCCGCCCGGGCGGAGAACCCCCGCCCGGCGCGGCCCCCCGGCGCTCCGCTCGCCGGCGGAGCCCACGGACCCCGGGCCCTGCGCCCCCTCCTCGACACCGTCCTCGACGCCCTCACCACCGGCACCGCCGAACGCCGCGGCCCCCTCCCCGCCGGTGGCCCCGCCGCCGTCACCGCCCACCTCCGCGCCACCCTCGGCACCGTACTGCCCGACCACGGCACCGGCGACCACGAAGCCCTCCGCACCCTCGTCCACGCCCTCGCCGCCGGAGCCGCCGACCCCGCCGACCCCCTCTGCGCCGCCCACCTGCACTGCCCGCCGCTCGCCGTCGCCGCCGCCGCGGACCTGGCCGCCAGCGCCCTGAACCCCTCCCTCGACTCCTGGGACCAGGCCCCCGCCGCCTCCGCCCTCGAAGCCGAACTCACCCGCACCCTCGCCGCCGAGTTCTACGACACCCCCCACCCCGACGCCCTCGTCACCACCGGCGGCACCGAAGCCAACCACCTCGCCCTGCTCCTCGCCCGCGAACGCCACGGCCCCCGCCTCACCGTCCTGCACGGAGCCAACGCCCACCACTCCGTCCCCCGCGCCGCCTGGCTCCTCGGCCTCCCCCCGGCCACCCGACTCCCCACACCCGCCGGCGTACTCGACCCCGCAACCCTCGCCCACGCCCTCGCCACCACCCCCGGCCCCACCCTCGTCACCGCCACCGCCGGCACCACCGACGCCGGACTCATCGACCCCCTCCCCGCCCTCGCCGACCTCTGCGACCAGCACGGCGCCGACCTCCACATCGACGCCGCCTACGGCGGCCTCCTCGCCCTCAGCCCCCGCCACCGGCACAAACTCGCAGGCCTCGGCCGCGCCCACTCCCTCACCATCGACCTGCACAAACTCGGCTGGCAGCCCATCGCCGCAGGACTCCTCGCCGTCCCCGACACCGCACTCCTCACCCCCCTCGCGCACCAGGCCGACTACCTCAACGCCACCGACGACACCGAAGCCGGACTGCCCGACCTCCTCGGCCGCTCCCTCCGCACCACCCGCCGCCCCGACGCCCTCAAGATCGCCGCGACCCTCCGCTCACTCGGCCGCAACGGCCTCGCCCACCTGATCGACCGCACCTGCGCCCTCGCACACCACCTCGCCCAACGCCTCGACACCCACCCCGGCTTCGAAGTCCACTCGCCCCCCACCATCAGCACCGTCCTCTTCCGGCCCACCCGCGCCACCGACGACGAGCTCGCCACCCAGCGCCGCGCCCTCCTCCACCAAGGCCGCGCCGTCCTCGGCCGCACCCGCGCCGACGGCCGCCTGTGGCTCAAAGCCACCCTGCTCAACCCGCACACCACGGCGGGAGACCTGGACACCCTCATCGCCCACCTGGAAGGCAGCACCCACCGATGACCGCCCAGCTCGATGCACCCCACGACCTCGTCGGAATCGGCATCGGACCGTCCAACCTGTCCCTCGCCGCCCTCGCCCACGGCCTCCCCCAGCAGGGAGCGGGCGAACTCGCCACCGCCTTCTACGAGCAGCGCCGCGACTTCCGCTGGCACCCCGGACTCCTCATCGAGGGCGCCACCCTCCAAGTCCCCTTCCTCGCCGACCTCGTCACCCTCGCCGACCCCGCCAGCCCCTGGAGCTTCCTCAGCTACCTCAAGCACAAGGAACGGCTCTACCCCTTCTACTTCGCCGAGCAGTTCCACATCCACCGCGCCGAATACGACGCCTACTGCCGCTGGGTCGCCGGCCGCGTCCCCGGACTCCACTTCGGCCACCAGGTCGACGCCGTCCGCTGGAACCCCGAACGCGACCTCTTCGAAGTCGACTACACCCAGCTCGACCGCGCCGGCGAAGCCGAAGCCCTCGGCCGCACCTACACCCGCAACCTCGCCCTCGGTATCGGCACCGCCCCCCACATCCCCGAATCCCTGCGCCCCCTCGCCGACGCCCCCACCGTCCCCGTCATCCACTCCGCCGACTACCTCGACAACCGGCAGCGCATCCTCGGCGCGGACCACGTCACCGTCATCGGCTCGGGCCAGTCCGGCGCCGAGGTCTTCCTCGACCTGCTCCGCGCCCGCCCCGCCGGCCGCGAACGCCTCACCTGGCTCGCCCGCACCCCCTCCTTCGCCCCCATGGAGTACTCCAAGCTCGGCCTCGAACACTTCACCCCCGACTACACCCGCTACTTCCACGCCCTCCCCGAACCGGTACGCGACCACCTCGTCCCCGCCCAGTGGCAGCTCCACAAGGGCATCGACGCCGCCACCATCGCCGCCATCCACGACGAGCTCTACCGGCGCACCCTCCACGGCGGCTGGCCGGATGCCGTCCTCACCCCCGGAGTCACCGTCCGCACCGCCGGACGCGTCGCCACCACCAAAGTCGAACTCCACCTCGAACACACCGAACAGGGCGCCCGCTCCCGCCTCACCACCGACGCCGTCGTCCTCGCCACCGGCTACCAGGAACGACCCCTCACCCGCCTCCTCGCCGGCCTCGACCCCTACCTGCGCAAGGACTCCTCCGGCCGCCCCCGCATCGACGACCGCTACCGGATGGTCCTCGACCCCTCCGTCACCGGCAGCATCTTCGTCCAGAACGGCGAACGCCACACCCACGGCGTCGGCGCCCCCGACCTCGGCCTCGCCGCCTGGCGCAGCGCCGCCATCCTCAACGCCCTCACCGGCAAAGAGCCCTACCCCCAGCCCCCGCGCACCGCCTTCACCACCTTCGGCCTCGAACAGCGCGAACACACCCGCCCCCGCCCCACCGGCGAACTGCTCCCGCTCGTCGAACACCCGTAGGCGCTGCCCAGGGGACCCCCGGCGGCCCCCCTCCGCCGCCTCACCGCCCACCGGCACGGACACGGCGCCGCGCCCGACGCCGCCGTCCCCGCACACCTCGTCCGCACCGACACCCGCAACACACGCGGGGCCGGTGTCCGCCGCCGCGGACACCGGCCCCCACGAACGGCCGCCCGCTAGAACACCGGCACGCCCGCCCGCGTCAGCCGCCAGTCCACCGACGCGAACTGCGCCGGATCGATCGTCCCCTTCGCCTTCACCCACGAAATGATCGTGTTGCGGATCTCGTCCGAGTTCGACCACAGCTGCTTGGCCTGCGGCACGTGCGGGAAGTTCCCGCCGCCCGACGCCCGGTAGTTGTTCACCGCCAGCACGAACTGCGCCGCCGGATCCACCGCCTTCCCCAGGAAGGACAGCCCCGTGATCCGCGACCCCGCCGGCTGCGCGATGTCGATGTCGTACGCCAGCCCGTACACCGCGTCGTAGTTGTAGTCCGGAATGCCGTCCGCGTTCGTCAGCTTCGCCGGATCCACCGCCTCACCCGGCGCCGTCCGCACGAAGTACCGCGCCGAGAACTCCAGGTAGTCCTTCAGCTGCGCACCCGTCAGCAGTCGCGCCTCCATCGTGTTCTCGAACGGGTAGAGACCCGCCGCGTCCCGGATCGTCACCTGCCCGGCCGGGATCGCCGCCGTCCGCGAGAAGCACGACGCCTGCGACAGCACCGGCAGCGACGCCCACTCCGTACCGGCCAGAGCCGCCTTCACCGTCTCCGCCTGCACATGGTTGATCAGGTCGATGATCGGCACGTCCTTCACCGGGCCCTCCGCCGACGTCATCGCCTGCGTCGACGTACCGATCACCTGGTTCACGTACGCCACGACCTTGCGGTGCTCGTCCGACAGCAGCCGCGTGATCTTCACGTCCTCCGCCACCGTGTTCGAGTTCAGCACCTTCGCCGCGACCTTCGCCACCGACCAGCGGCCCTTCTCCCAGGTCAGCTCGAAGTCGAACAGCGTCAGCCGCTGCCCCCACTTCAGCGGCTCCGACAGCACCACGTCCTTGCCGGTCGCCCTGTTCCTCACCCGGTACTCCGGGATCTCCGTGTGCGCGTGCCCCACCAGGATCGCGTCGATCCCCGGCACCTGCTCCGCCACCAGCGCCGCAGCGTTCTCGACGTACGGAAGCTGGTCACCGTACGACGACGTACCGCTCGACCCCGAGTGCGCCGACACGATCACCACGTCCGCACCCATCGAACGCAGCCGCGGCACGTACTTCGCCGCCTGCTCCTCCAGACCCGGGAACGTCATCCTCCCCTGCACGTTCGCCTTGTCCCACAGCGCGATCCCCGGATTCGTCAGCCCCAGCACCGCCACCTTCGCATCCCGCCCGTGCGGGGTGCGCAGCGTATGCATGCTGTACGGCGCGAACGCCGGCCGCAGCGTCTTCGCATCCAGCGCGTTCGCTCCCAGGAGCGGGAAGTCGCACTGCTCCTCGAACTTCCGCAGCACCGGAATGCCGTAATTGAACTCGTGGTTCCCCAGCGCCGCCGCGTCGTAGCCGATCGCGTTCATCGCCTGCGCCATCGGATGCACCGGACCACGCCGCGCCGTGATCGGATCGACCTTCGCGTAGTAGTACGACAACTGCGTGCCCTGGATGGTGTCACCGGCGTCGATGAGCAGCGTGTTGCACCGCCCCTTCTCCGCCCGCACCTGGTCCACGAGGGTGGAGATCTTCGCCAGGCCGACATCGTTGTGCGCCTTGTCGTCGAACTCCCTGTCCGTGAAGTAGTCCCAGTTGAAGACATTCCCGTGCAGGTCCGTCGTGCCCATCACCGTGAACGCGTACGTCCGCGGGCCCCGCCCGCCCCGGTCCGGCTGCGCGGCGGCTGCCGGGGTGCTCGCGGCCCCCGCCAGCGCCGCCGCCGCACCGGTCGCAGCCGTGGTCCCTATGAAAGTCCTGCGGTCGAACGCCATGCCGTCTCCCTTTCGAGGCCTGAACAACGCGCGTAGATTCTGACCCACCGGTAACAAGACGCAACACCCCCACCAGGTTTCGATCCGGTGACCACACCCGAACGGGCGACAGTGCGAGAGTGAATCCATGACCCAGGACGCAGCGCACACCACCCACCAGCCCTACGGCACCCCCGACGTACCCCGCGTAGCAGTCCGCGGCGAAGCCCGCCTCGAAGTCGACCCCGAAATCGCCCGCATCGGCATCACCGTCAGCGCCCGCGGCACCGACCGCCGCACCGCCCTCGAAGACCTCACCCGCAGGAACAACGCCGTCATCGACCTCATCAAGAGCCACGGCGACACCGTCGAAAAACTCGAAACCGGCACCCTCTCCATCACCCCCGAACTCACCCGCCACGGCCGTGCCGAACGCGTCCGCGCCTACCACGGCCGCGTCCACATCACCGCCGAAATCAGCGACTTCACCACCCTCGGCGAACTCACCACCCGCCTCGCCGACCTCGACCTCACCCAGGTCGACGGCCCCTGGTGGGCCCTGCGCCCCACCTCGCCCGCCCACGGCGAAGCCCGCCGCCAAGCCGTCCTCGAAGCCGTCCAGCGCGCCCGCGAATACGCCGAAGCACTCGGCGCCCGCCTCGCCGCCCTCGTCGAACTCGCCGACCTCGGAGCCGACGACGCCACCCCCTACGCCGCACCCGGCGCCGGCATGCGCACCATGGCCTTCAGCACCACCGAGGACGCGGGCCCCCCGCCCCTCGACCTCGAACCCCAGCGCCAGACCGTCCACGCCCAGGTGAACGCCCGCTTCACGATGACCCCGCCCCAACTCTGAAACGCGGACGAAACGGGCCCGTGGGGGTGCTCATCAGAGCACCCCCACGCACATTCAACAATTGTCAACAACCTTTTGCCAACCGGTTGTTGAGAGGACACCAGGAAGCGATTACCTACCCACTGGTAGGGGAATAGGCTCGCCCCATGCGCCGAGCGAAAATCGTATGTACCCTGGGCCCCGCCACCGACTCATACGACCAGATCAAAGCCCTGGTCGAAGCCGGAATGGACATCGCCCGACTCAACCTCAGCCACGGCACCTACGCCGAACACGAGGAGCGCTACCACCGCGTACGCAAGGCCTCCGACGAAACCGGCCGCAGCGTCGGAATCCTCGCCGACCTTCAAGGCCCGAAGATCCGCCTCGGCCGCTTCCACGAAGGCCCCGTACTCCTTGAACGCGGCGACGACTTCACCATCACCGTCGAAGACCACGAAGGCGACCGCCACACCTGCGGCACCACCTACAAAGGACTCGCCACCGACGTCACCACCGGCGAACGCATCCTCGTCGACGACGGCCGCGTCACCCTCGAAGTCACCCACGTCGACGGACCCCGCGTCCACACCCGCGTCATCGAAGGCGGCATGGTCTCCGACCACAAAGGCCTCAACCTCCCCGGCGTAGCCGTCTCCGTCCCCGCCCTCTCCGACAAGGACATCGACGACCTCCGCTGGGCCCTGCGCACCGGCGCCGACGTCATCGCCCTCTCCTTCGTCCGCACCGGCCGCGACATCGAAGACGTCCACCGCATCATGGACGAAGAAGGCCGCCGCCTCCCCGTCATGGCCAAAATCGAAAAACCCCAGGCCGTCGACAACATCGACGACATCGTCGCCGCCTTCGACGGCATCATGGTCGCCCGCGGCGACCTCGGCGTCGAAATGCCCCTGGAACACGTCCCCATCGTCCAAAAGCGCGCCATCAAACTCGCCAAGCGCAACGCCAAACCCGTCATCGTCGCCACCCAGATGCTCGACTCGATGATCGACAACTCCCGCCCCACCCGCGCCGAAGCCTCCGACGTCGCCAACGCCGTCATCGACGGCACCGACGCCGTCATGCTCTCCGGCGAAACCAGCGTCGGCAAATACCCCGTCGACACCGTCCGCACCATGTCCCGCATCGTCGAAGCCGCCGAAGAGGACATCCTCGCCAAAGGCCTCCCGCCCCTCACCGACCGCAACAAGCCCCGCACCCAAGGCGGAGCCGTCGCCCGCGCAGCCGCCGAAATGGGCGACTTCCTCGACGCCAAGTTCCTCGTCGCCTTCACCCAGAGCGGCGACACCGTCCGCCGCCTCTCCCGCTACCGCTCACCCATCCCCCTCCTCGCCTTCACCCCCGACCCCGCCACCCGCTCCCAACTCAACCTCACCTGGGGCGTCGAAACCTTCCTCGGCCCCCACGTCGACTCCACCGACGCCATGGTCGCCCAGGTCGAAGAAGAACTCCTGCGCATCGGCCGCTGCATCCCCGGCGACACCGTCGTCATCACCGCCGGCTCACCCCCCGGCGTCAGCGGCTCCACCAACCTCGTCCGCATCCACCACATCGGCGACCCCGTCCGCTGACCCCCCACGCACCACCGCGCCGGGCCCCACCGAGCGGCCCGGCGCACACCACCACACCCCTGTGATCCCAAGCCGACTTCAGGCCCTGCGGTCACCCCCTCGGTGGCGACGGCGACCTGCCCCGACCGGAGGAAATGGGCTGGCGACGGGCCCGACGGCCGAGTAGGAAGGGCGCCATGAGCACCTCCACACGGAACTTCACCCGCACCACGCTCGACCTCGGCGACATACAGCTCCACCCCTGGGGCCGCCGGCCCGCCGGACCGGAACTCCTCGACGACCTCGTCACCGCTGCAGCCGACCCGACGATCGCCCTCTGGAACCCCCTCCCGGCAGCCGACCACACAGCCGCCCGAGCCTGGCTCGAAACCCGCGAGGACGGCTGGGACCGCGGCACAGGCGCCGCCTTCGCCGTGCTCGCCGCCACCGACGGAGCCCTCCTCGGCACCGTCAACCTCCGCTGGACCGACCGCGCGGACGGCCTGGCCATGATCGGCTACTGGTTCCTCCCGGCCGCCCGAGGCCGCGGCCTCGCCACCCGCACCACCAGGGCCGTCACCACCTGGGGCTTCCGCACCGCCGACGCCCGCCGCATCGAACTCGCCCACGCCACCGGCAACGACGCCTCCTGCCGCGTCGCCCACCGCTGCGGCTACCTCCCCGAGGGCACCCTGCGCGCGTCCCACCTCTTCGGCGACGGCCGCCACCACGACGAACACCTCCACGCCCGCCTCGCCACCGACCCCGAACCGGGCCCCTAGTACTTCGGCCCGATGTGGGCGTCCATCAGCGCCACGGACGCCTTCCGGGCGATGGAGACGTTGAACGGGTCACCGCCGCGGGCCAGGATCGTCCACTCGACGCCGAGCGCGGTGAGCGTGTCGGTACAGAGCCTGCGGATGTCGTCCGACTTGTTGGTGAAGAAGTACCGCGGGTACTCGTAGCGCTTGCCGTTGCGCACGGTCCAGTTGGTGATCCGACACCCGTCGGAGTGGATCAGCCCCCGGACGAACTCCCAGGGATGGGCGTCGACGATCTCCTGCTGCCAGTCCTGGAGGACGATCCGCCGCTCGTGCTTCTTCCCCGGCGCGTGCTGCGGGAACAGGCATGGCAGGTGCTTGAAGTACACCTTCATGTTCTGTGCTCCGACGGTTCGCACGCGACACGTGGCATTGTGCGGAAAGACGGCGTGCAGTGCGGCTTCTGCCTCGTCCTGGATGCCGGGCCACGCGTTGTCCAAGGTGATCACGAGGCTAGGGACCTTGTGCTTCACGTAGTGGCTGATGTGGCCGTCGCCGAGGTAGAGGCCCAGCAGGTAGGCGTAGGCGGAGGGGTCCAGAGCTCGTCCGTCGCAGCGAGGGCACAGGAGTGACGGTCGGATGGCAACCGGCTCGCCCCGTTTGCGGCGGTCTATGTGTTTCCAGTAGCTGACGGTTCCGAGCGGGACATCGAGGTGGCGTGCGACGTCCGCGTTTCTCGCGCCGCCGCGTAACAGGGATAGCGCTGTTTGCCGTACGTCGAGGCTGTGGGACTCCATGGAACAACTGTGCGTGACCATGAGTGGCTGCGCGTAGCAAAAAGTGGACGTTCACGCGAAGGTGAACGTCCACTTTTCGAACGCAGTGCCGGGTGCGGGACTCGAACCCGCAAGCCCTCACGGGCAGATGTGTTTGAGACATCCGTGTATGCCATTCCACCAACCCGGCTGGGTCGCTGGTCGGAGTGTACCGGGTGACCATCGCGCACTGCAGCTAGGTAGGCTCATCCAAGCAGCAGAGCCCCGCAACGAGGAGCCCCCGTGACCGCCGAGCACGAGTCGACGCCCACGCCCGACGCCGACCAGTCGCACGTTCCGCCGCTGACGACCCGCGTCGTCATCGCCGAGGACGAGGCGCTCATCCGTCTCGACCTCAAAGAGATGCTCGAAGAAGAGGGCTACACCGTCGTCGGCGAGGCCGGCGACGGGCAGACGGCCGTGGAGCTCGCCCGCGAGCACCGGCCCGACCTGGTGATCCTCGACGTGAAGATGCCCGTTCTGGACGGGATCTCCGCCGCCGAGAAGATCGCGCAGGAGTCCATCGCGCCGGTCCTGATGCTGACGGCGTTCTCGCAGCGCGACCTCGTCGAGCGGGCCCGGGACGCCGGGGCGATGGCGTATCTCGTGAAGCCGTTCAGCAAGAGCGACGTGGTGCCGGCCATCGAGATGGCCGTGTCCCGGTTCGCGGAGCTGCGTGCGCTGGAGCAGGAGGTCGCGGACCTCTCGCAGCGGCTGGAGACCCGCAAGCTGGTCGACCGGGCTAAGAGCATCCTGCAGACGCAGTACGGGCTGACGGAGCCCGCGGCCTTCCGGTGGATCCAGAAGTCCTCCATGGACCGCCGGATGTCCATGCAGCAGGTCGCCGAGGTGGTCATCGAGGACGCCGAGTCGAAGAAGAAGGAAGCCGGCGGGAAGTAGGTTCCGGCCCCGGACATGCGTGAGGCCCGCCTCCCCCGAGGGAGGCGGGCCTCACACGTTGTGTCAGTCCTCGCCGAGGTAGGCCTTGCGGACGTCCTCGTTGTGGAGGAGGTCCTGGCCGGTGCCGGAGAGGACGATCTTGCCGATCTCCATGACGTGGGCCTGGTCGGCGAGGGAGAGCGCCGCCTGGGCGTTCTGCTCGACGAGGAGGATCGTCATGCCCGAGGCCTTGAGCTCGGAGATGGTCGACATGATCTTCTGCATCATCAGCGGGGAGAGGCCCATGGAGGGCTCGTCCAGCATGAGGAGCTTCGGCTGGCACATGAGCGCGCGGCCCATGGCGAGCATCTGCTGCTCACCGCCCGAGAGGGTGCCGGCGGCCTGCTTGCGACGCTCGCCCAGGATGGGGAAGAGGTCGTAGGCGCGCTGGATGTCCTTCTCGATGCCGTCCTTGTCGCTGCGGAGGAAGGCGCCGAGCTGGAGGTTCTCCTCGATCGTCAGTCGGGGGAAGATGTGGCGGCCCTCGGGGGAGTGCGCCAGCTTCAGTGCGACGATCTTGTGGGCGGGGACGCCGACCAGGGGCTGGCCGTCGAAGGTGATGCTGCCCGCGGTGGGCTTCAGGAGCCCGGAGAGGGTGCGCAGGGTGGTGGTCTTGCCGGCGCCGTTGGTGCCGACGAGGCAGACGATCTCGCCCTGGTTGACCTCGAAGGAGATTCCCTTGACGGCTTCGATCTTGCCGTAGGCGACCTTGAGGTCCTCGACCTTGAGCAGTGCGGTCACTTGGCCTCTCCTTCCGTGCTGGTGGTGCGGGTGGTGCTGTCCGCGTCGGCGTCCGTGTCCGAGTCGGTGGAGGCGTCGGTGTCCGAGTCGGCCGCGGGGGCCTCGTCGTCGTCCGCGGCTTCCGCCTCGGTCTCGGCTTCGGCTTCGGCCTCCGGCTCGGTTTCGGCCGCAGCCTCGGGCGCGGTCTCCGCCGCGGCCTCGGCGTGGGCTTCGGCCGCCTCGACCTCGGCGACCTCGGCCGCTCCCGGCTCGCCCTCGAAGGGGGTGCCGAGGTAGGCGGCGATGACGCGCTCGTCGCCCTGGACCTCGGAGGCGGTGCCTTCGATGAGCTTCTCGCCCTGGACGAGGCAGGCGACGCGGTCGCAGAGGTTGAAGATGAAGCGCATGTCGTGCTCGATGACGAGTACGGCGATGCCCATGTCCCGGATCGCGAAGATGAGCTCTTCGGCGGCGCGGGTCTCCTGCGGGTTCATGCCGGCGGTGGGCTCGTCCAGGAGGATGAGGCCGGGGTCGCTGGCGAGGGCGCGGGCGATCTCCAGCTTGCGCTGTTCGCCGTAGGGGAGGTTCTTCGCGAGGTGGTCGGCCTTGTGCTCCAGGCCGATGAACTCGAGGAGTTCCATGGCGCGTGCCTCGCTGGCGGCTTCGGCCTTCTTGAAGCCGGGGCCGCGCAGCAGGGCGGACCAGAGGCCTTCCTTGGTGCGGGTGTGGCGTCCGACGAGGACGTTCTCCAGCACGGTCATGTTGTGGAAGAGCCGGATGTTCTGGAAGGTGCGGGCGATGCCGGCCTCGGTGACCCGGTGGGGCTTGGGCGGGAGGACCTTGCCCTTGTAGCTGACGGAGCCCTCGGTGGGGACGTACAGCCCGGTGAGGCAGTTGAAGAAGGTGGTCTTGCCAGCGCCGTTGGGGCCGATGAGTCCGACGATCTCGCCTGCGTTGACCTGGAGGTCGACGCCCTTGACGGCGGTGAGGCCGCCGAAGCGCATGGTGACGCCCTTGGCTTCGAGGACCGTGGTCTTCGTGGTGGTGGTGGTGTCCGTGGTGGTCGTCATGGTGTTACGCCCCCGCCTTGGCGGTGGCCAGGTCCTTGGGGGCCTGGTCAGCGGTGTCGTCGTGGAACTCGAGCTGCGCGCGCTTGTTGGCGATGAGGCCTTCAGGGCGGAAGCGCATGAGCAGGATGAGGGCGATGCCGAAGGCGAGGAGCTGGTAGTCCTGGAGGAAGGCCAGCTTCGCCGGGATCAGGAAGAGCAGTGCGGCGCCGAGGATGGGGCCGCGGATGGTGCCCATGCCGCCGAGGATGACGGCGGCGAGGAGGAACGCGGAGTTCGGCGGGACGGGTCCGGCGAAGACGTAGTTCTCGGGGACGACCGTGGTGTTGACGTGTGCCTGGACGGTGCCGGCGAGGCCGGCGAGGGTGGCGCCGAGGGCGAAGGCGATGAGCTTGACCTTGAAGCCGTTGATGCCCATGGCTTCGGCTGCGGTCTCGTCCTCGCGGATGGCGACCCAGGCGCGGCCGATGCGGCTGTTGCCCGCGCGGGCGAACACCAGGACGACCAGGGCCATCACCAGCAGCATGAGGAAGTAGTAGTTGGCGTAGGCGCCGAGTTCGATGCCGGCGACGGTGTGGGACTCGCCGAAGTTCCACCCGAAGATCTCGAGGTGGGGGATGTTCGGGATGCCGTTGGGGCCGTTGGTGACGTCGGGGCCGGAGGTGCCGTCGAGGTTGCCCATGGCGATGCGGAAGATTTCTCCGAAGCCGAGGGTGACGATGGCGAGGTAGTCGCCGCGCAGGCGGAGGGTGGGTGCACCGATGACCACGCCGAAGACGAGCGAGACGATGGCGCCGACGATGACCGCCGCCCAGAAGGGGAGGTGGATGCCGAAGGCGGAGGCGGTGCTGCCGGAGACCAGGGCGGCGGCGTAGGCGCCGACGCCGAGGAAGGCGACGTATCCGAGGTCGAGGAGGCCGGCGAGGCCGACGACGATGTTCAGGCCGAGGGCGACGGTCGCGAAGATCAGGATGTTGACCGCGATCAGCGTGTAGGTGTCGCCGCTCTGCTGGATGAACGGAAAGGCGATCGCGGCGGCCGCGGTGCCGAGGAGGGTGACCTGGCGGTTGTTCGCGGTGAGGACCGAGAAGCGGGCGAGGATGCCCGACTTGGTCAGGGCGAGGGCCGCGAGGCCGACCGTGATGAGGTAGGCGACGAAGAGCTGCGGTTCCTTGTCATCGGTGTCGATGCCGAAGGTGATGACGAAGAGGCCGAGGGCGAAGACGCCGGTGATGATGAGGATTTCGGCCCAGTTCGGCAGCGTGCTCTTGCCGGGGGTGACCTTGCGGCTGTCGTCGGGGAGCTTGTGCGCGGCGAGGGCCGGGACGAGGGAGCCGACGAGGGCGACGTAGGCGCCGGGTTCGAGGTTGATCACGCCGCCGAGGACGACGGTGATCGCGATGACCGTGAACCAGGTGGCGGCGAGGTTGCCGAGGGCGAGGAACCAGATGGCCTTGCGGGAGCCGGCGGGGGTGAGCCAGCCGAAGCCCTTGACGCCGAGCGCGGAGAGTGCGTGGACGAGGGTGAGGGCGGCGCCGGCCAGGGTGACGTACTGGAGGTCGGCGGGGCTGCCGTAGAAGGTGAGGTCGCCGGGGAAGTCGGCGGTCCACGTCCAGGCGAGGAAGGCGCTGACGATGGTGAGGAGGCTGCCACCGATGATCGCGTAGAGGAGCGCGGCGGGTGCGGGTGCCGTCTTCGCGGTCTGCGTCTGCGTCTGCGGGGTGGTGTCTGTGGTCATGGTTCTCACGCCCGATCCGTGACGCGCTGGCCGAGCAGGCCTTGGGGCCGTACGAGGAGGACGACGATGAGGAGTACGAAGGCCCAGACGTTGGACCAGGCTCCGCCGCCGAGCTGCTGCATGCCGGGGATCTCTTCGATGTAGGCGATCGAGAGGGCTTCGGCGAGTCCGAGGACGACGCCGCCGACCATGGCTCCGTAGATGTTGCCGATGCCGCCGAGGACGGCTGCGGTGAAGGCCTTGAGGCCGAGGATGAAGCCCATCTCGAAGTTGATCTGGCCCTTGTCGACGCCGTAGGCGACGGCTGCGACGGCGGCGAACGCGGCACCGATGGCGAAGGCCATGACGATGATGCGGTCGGTGTTGATGCCCATCAGCTTGGCGGTGTCGGGGTCCTGCGCGGTGGCCTGCATGGCGCGGCCGCTGCGGCTCTTCTGGACGAAGACGCCGAGGGCGAGCATGCAGAGGGGGGCGAGGATGAGGACGAAGAGGTCCGCACGCTGGATCGCGAGGCTGTCGGTGAGGTTGAAGGCCGGCCCGGTGAACTCGGGGAAGCTGACGGCCTTCTTGGCGTCCGGGTAGAACTGCCAGACGAGCTGCTGGAGCGCGATCGAGAGGCCGATTGCGGTGATGAGGGGTGCGAGCCTTGGAGCGCTGCGCAGGGGGCGGTAGGCGAAGCGTTCGGCTGCGCATGCCACGGCGACGGAGCAGAGGGCACCGCCGACGATCATGACGGGTATCGCGATCAGCAGGGTGGTGCCGGTCGGGAGGATGGCGTAGGCGGTGAGCGCGCCGAAGCCGCCGATCATGAAGATCTCGCCGTGGGCGAAGTTGATGAGCTGGACGATGCCGTAGACCATGGTGTACCCGATGGCGATGAGGCCATAGAGAGCACCGAGGGCCAGGCCGTTGGCCAGCTGTTGCGGCAGTTCGTGCACCGCAGGGCCTCCGATGAGCGTGTCGGATAAGACTCCGCGCGAGGGCACTGTTTGCGCCCTCGCGCGGCGTTGGTTCAGGTGTTGCGGGTGTTACGGGTGCTGCTGGGTGTTACGGCTTACTGGTTGAAGGTGTCGCTCTTGACGTCGACCCACTTGCCGCCCTCGACCTTGTAGACCGTGAGCTGCTTGTTGGTGGTGTCGCCGTACTGGTCGAAGGCGACCTTGCCGGTCACGCCCTCGAAGGAGACCTTGCCGAGGGCCTCGACGACCTTGGCGCGGGCGTCGTCGGGGAGCTTGCCGTTGTTGGCGGCGACGACGGCCTTGACGGCCTGGATGACGGCCCAGCCGGCGTCGTAGGAGTAGCCACCGTAGGCGGCGTACGGGTCCTTGTAGCCCTCGGCCTTGTAGTCCTCGATGAACTTCTTGGCGGTGTCGAGCTTCTCGACCGGGTAGCCGATGGAGGTGGCGAGGTCGCCCTCGTTGGCCTCACCGGAGGCGCTGATGAAGGCGGGGTCCTGGATGCCGTCGCCGCCCATGAGCGGGACGTTGGCGCCGGTCTTCTTGATCTGGTCGGCGAGCAGGCCGCCCTCGGGGTACTGGCCGCCGAAGTAGACGGAGTCGGCGCCGGAGGACTTGACCTTGTCGGCGGTGGAGGAGAAGTCGGTCTCCTTCACGGTGACGTGGTCGGTGCCGACGACCTCGCCGCCGAGCTTCTTGAACTCCTCGGCGAAGATCGCGGCGAGGCCGGCGCCGTAGGTCTGCTTGTCGTCGACGATGAAGACCTTCTTCTTGCCGGCGTCCTTGAAGAGGTACTGGGCGGCGAACTTGCCCTGGACCACGTCGGTGGCGGCGGTGCGGAAGTAGGTGTCGAAGCCGCGCTTGAACTCGCCCTTGCCCCAGTTGTCGCCCTGGCTGAGCGCGGGGTTGGTGTTGGCGGGGGAAACCTGCGCCAGCTTGGCGGAGGCGAAGACGCCCTGCATCTGCTGGGCGACGCCGGAGTTCAGCGGGCCGACGACGCCGAGGACGTCCTTGTTGCCGACGAGCTTGGTGGCGTTGGCCTGGCCGGAGGCCGGGACGGCCTGGTCGTCGAGGGCCTCGATCTTGAACTCGATGCCCGGGACCTCGTTGTTCTTGTTGGCCGTCTTGGCCGCGAGGTCCACGGAGTTCTTGATGCCCTGACCGAGAGCGGAGAGGGATCCGGTGAGCGGGGCGTCGACGCCGATGACGACGACGGTCTTCTTGCCGCCGCTGTTGTCCTTGGAGCCTCCGTCGCGCGATCCGCAAGCGGTGAGGGTCAGTGCTCCCGTGGTGATCACGGTGGTGAGGATGAGCAAAGAACGGTGTCGCACGATTCTTCCTTTCCCTGGCGCGGCGCGCTCTGTCGAGGTGCCGTTGGGTCGCCGGGCCGCACTGGAGAGGTCCACGGCCGTGCTGATTCGCGCCCTGCGGCGCGGTGACTGGCCGTGACTCTAGGGCCGAGGTGGCGAGCACCGGGAGGCGGGAAAGGAGGATGTGACGCTCTTGTTATGCCAAGGCCAAGAATGTGTGGTCGGAGTTTAAACAAAACGGACATTTAGGTACTGTGGAGATCGTCCGCATCGTGAGAAATCGCAGTTCCTCTAAGGGGCTTGAGGCCTTCATGCACCTGTCTTAGATCAAATTGAGCCGAATGTGGCTGCGCGTGTCCAAAAGAATCCTCCGGGTGGCCATTCTCCGGGGAAAAGGTGGATTCGATCCCTCATGGGCATTACGCAGCGTGATGATTTCGGCCGTGTGTCGGGACCGTGAACGATCTTGTGTATGCGCCGGCACGGCCCCCCACCTGCGGTTCGGCCGTACGCGATCATCTGCCCGGTAGGCGGACACCGTGCTCGGAATGCGGTGACGCCGGTCACACCGGCGGCGCCGGTTCCCGTCAGCCGCCCGTCGCGCCGCCCTGTTCGGCGCAGTGCTGGGCGACGAATCGGTCGATCAGCTCAAGTGCCTTGGTCCGTCCGGCAGTTCGCTCTTCGGCGCGTCCCGCGGCCACCGCGTCCTCGTGGATCGCGTACTGGTCGTTGGAGAGCCCCTTCTGCTCCCAGTCCAGGCCGGACCACTTCGTGCCCAGGAGGGTCTCCTTCGCCCAGTAGGACACCAGGGTCGTGCACACCTGTACGGGCGGGGCGGGGGTGGGCGTGGAGGGGCTCGCGGAACCCGCCGCGGGGCTGGGTGCGGAGGATGAGCATCCGGTCAGGGCGAGCGCCGTGAGGAGGATGCGCGCGGCGTACCGGGCCGGGCGAGGCGGGGTCCCCATGGGGGGACGGTAGGCGGTGGCCGGCGGCGAGACAACAGATGTCACCGCGAAGCGTGCGGAGTGGCGGATTCCGGGCGGGTCCGCGGCCCGGCATGCGGCGGTGCCGGCGTCCAGGGCCGGCGTGCCCACCCCTCGCCGGCCCCGGGCGCCGCGGAGGGGGCGTCCGGGGCCCGCCGGCCGGGTTCCCGGCGGTGGCGGTCGCCCGGGCCCCGGCGACGGGGTGGTCCGGTCCCGGCGGCGGTGGTGGCCGCCCGCCCGGGCCGGTGGAGGTGCGGCGTGCGCGGGGTCAGGAGCCGGTGCGGGCGCCGTCGGCCCGGTCGACCTCGCGCAGCAGGCAGGTCAGGCGGGCCGTGCAGATCCGCTTGTCCTGCTCGTCGGTGATGACGATCTCGAAGGTGGTGGTCGAACGGCCGCGGTGGACCGGGGTGGCGGTACCGGTGACGATGCCGGTCCGGGCGCCCCGGTGGTGGGTGCAGTTCAGGTCCACGCCGACCGCGATCTTGTCGATGCCGCCGTGCATCATGGCGCCGATCGAGCCGAGGGTCTCGGCCAGTACGGCGGAGGCGCCGCCGTGCAGCAGTCCGTAGGGCTGGGTGTTGCCCTTGACCGGCATGGTGCCGACGACGCGGTCCGCGGAGGCCTCCAGGATGCGGATGTCCATGCGTGCGCCGAGGTCGCCGGCCGAGAACAGCGCGGGCAGGTCGATGCCCAGGGCCGCGTACTCGTCGAGGACTTCCTGCGGGAACTTCACTGCGTGCTGCTCACCCATGGCCGGGCTCCGTTCGTCAACGCTCGTTAACCTTCATGTCCTGAGGTCGTTCTATCAGGCCGGTTCGAAGCGCACGACGACGGACTTGCTGGCCGGGGTATTGCTGGTGTCCGCGGTGGAGTCGAGCGGGACGAGCACGTTCGTCTCGGGGTAGTAGGCGGCGGCGCAGCCGCGGGCGGTGGGGTAGTGCACGACGCGGAAGCCCGGTGCGCGGCGGTCCACGCCGTCCTTCCACTCGCTGACGAGGTCGGTGTACGAGCCGTCGGCGAGGCCGAGCTCGGCGGCGTCGGCGGGGTTGACCAGGACGACGCGGCGGCCCCCGGTGATGCCGCGGTAGCGATCGTCGAGGCCGTAGATGGTGGTGTTGTACTGGTCGTGGCTGCGCAGGGTCTGCAGCAGCAGCCGGCCCTCGGGGATCCGCGGGTACTCCACGGGCGCGGCGGTGAAGTTGGCTTTGCCGGTCCGGGTGGGGAAGCGGCGTTCGTCGCGCGGGGCGTGGGGGAGGCGGAAGCCCTCGGGGCGGGCGGCGCGGGCATTGAAGTCCTCGAAGCCGGGGACCACGCGGGAGATCCGGTCGCGGATGGTGCCGTAGTCGCGCTCGAAGTCCTCCCAGGGGGTGGCGGAGGCCGGGCCGAGGACGGCGCGGGCCGTGCGGGCCACGATCGCCGGTTCGGAGAGCAGGTGCGGGGAGGCGGGGGCGAGGTTGCCGCGGGAGGCGTGGACCATGCCCATGGAGTCCTCGACCGTGACGAACTGCCGGCCCGAGGCCTGGACGTCCTTGTCGGTGCGGCCGAGGGTGGGCAGGATCAGGGCGCGCCGGCCGGTGACCGCGTGGGAGCGGTTGAGCTTGGTGGAGACGTGCACGGTCAGTGCGGTGCGGCGGATCGCGGCCTCGGTGACCTCGGTGTCGGGGGTGGCGCCGACGAAGTTCCCGCCCATGGCGAAGAGGACCTTGGCGCGGCCGTCGCGCATCGCCCGGATGGAGCGGACGACGTCGTAGCCGTGGCCGCGGGGCGAGGTGATGCCGAATTCCTTGTCGAGGGCGTCGAGGAAGGCGGGCGCGGGCCGTTCGAAGATGCCCATGGTGCGGTCGCCCTGGACGTTGGAGTGGCCGCGGACGGGGCAGACCCCGGCGCCGGGCCGGCCGATGTTGCCGCGCAGCAGGAGGAGGTTGACGACCTCGCGGATGGTGGCGACGGAGTGCTTGTGCTGCGTGAGGCCCATCGCCCAGCAGACGATGGTGCGCTCCGAGGCCAGGATCATGGCCAGTGCCCGCTCGATCTCGGGCCGGGTCAGGCCGGTCGCGGTGAGGGTCTCCTCCCAGTCGGCCTCCTTCGCGGCGGCGGCGAGGTCCTCGTAGCCGTGGGTGTGCTCGCGGACGAAGGCCTCGTCGGTGGCGCCCGGGGTTTCGATGACGAGCTTGTTGAGGAGGCGGAAGAGGGCCTGGTCGCCGCCAATGCGGATCTGCAGGAAGAGGTCGTTGAGCGCGGTGCCCCGGAGCATGCCGAGGGGGGTCTGCGGGTTCTTGAACCGCTCCATGCCGGCCTCGGGCAGCGGATTCACCGAGATGATCTTCGCGCCGGCGTTCTTGGCCTTCTCCAGGGCGGAGAGCATGCGCGGGTGGTTGGTGCCCGGGTTCTGCCCGGCGACGATGATCAGGTCGGCCTTGTGGAGGTCTTCGAGGGAGACGCTGCCCTTGCCGATGCCGATGGTCTCGGTCAGTGCGGAGCCCGAGGACTCGTGGCACATGTTGGAGCAGTCGGGCAGGTTGTTGGTGCCGAACTCGCGGGCGAAGAGCTGGAAGAGGAACGCGGCCTCGTTGCTGGTGCGGCCCGAGGTGTAGAAGAGGGCCTCGTCGGGGGAGTCGAGCGCGTTCAGCTCCTGCGCGATGACGGCGAAGGCGCGCTCCCAGCTGATCGCCTCGTAGCGGTCGCCGCCCTCGGGCAGGTACATCGGCTCGGTGATCCGGCCCTGCTGGCCCAGCCAGTAACCGGAGCGGGCGGCCAGGTCGGCCAGGGGGTGCGCGGCGAAGAACTCCGGGGTGACCCGGCGCAGGGTGGCCTCCTCCGCGACGGCCTTGGCGCCGTTCTCGCAGAATTCGGCCGCGTGCCGCTCGTCGCCCTCGGGCCAGGCGCAGCCGGGGCAGTCGAAGCCGTCCTTCTGGTTGACCTTGAGGAGGGTGCGGGCGGTGCGGGCCAGGCCCATCTGCGCCCCCGCGATCCGCAGCGTGTGGCCGATCGCGGGCAGCCCGGCGGCGGCGTGCTTGGGCGGTGTGACCTGCGGTGCGTCCTGTACCGGATCGCCTGTGGGCGGCTTGGTCGCCATCGCGCTCCCCTTCGAGCGTTCGTACGGGTGCAGCACGGGTGGCCGCGTCCTTCGATCCTTGCACGGTCCACGGGTTCCGGGGGAGGGCGGCCCGGTGCTCGCGGTGCCCGGGTGGGTGCGCCGGGGGCGGCCGGTGGGGCGGATGCGCCCGGGGAGGAGGCGGGCCGCATTGTCGGCGGGGGCGCCTAGGATCGGGGACGTGGCAGATTCAGCATCGAAGAAGACGGACCAGACGACCGCAGCGGACCGCCCCCGCCTGATGCTCATGGACGGGCACTCCCTGGCGTACCGGGCGTTCTTCGCGCTGCCCGCGGAGAACTTCACGACCGCGACGGGGCAGCCGACCAACGCCATCTACGGCTTCGCGTCGATGCTGGCGAACACGCTGCGCGACGAGGCGCCCACGCATTTCGCGGTGGCGTTCGACGTGTCCCGCAAGACGTGGCGGTCGACGGAGTTCCCCGAGTACAAGGCGAACCGTTCCAAGACGCCCGACGAGTTCAAGGGGCAGGTCGAGCTGATCGGCGAGCTCCTCGACGCGATGAAGGTGCCGCGGTTCGCGGTCGACGGCTTCGAGGCCGACGACGTGATCGCGACCCTGGCGACGCAGGCCGAGGCCCTCGGCTTCGAGGTGCTGATCGTCACCGGCGACCGGGACTCCTTCCAGCTCGTCTCCGAGCACACCACTGTGCTCTACCCGACCAAGGGCGTCTCGGAGCTGACCCGCTTCACGCCGGAGAAGGTCGAGGAGAAGTACGGCCTCACCCCTCAGCAGTACCCCGACTTCGCGGCGCTGCGCGGCGACCCGTCCGACAACCTCCCCGGCATCCCGGGCGTCGGCGAGAAGACCGCCGCCAAGTGGATCATGCAGTTCGGGTCGTTCGCGGAGCTCGTGGAGCGCGCGGACGAGGTCAAGGGCAAGGCCGGGCAGAACTTCCGCGACCACCTGGAGGCCGTGAAGCTCAACCGGGTCCTGACCGAGATGGTCAAAGACGTGGAGCTGTCCCGGAGCCCCGCCGACCTGGGCCGGCTGCCGTACGACCGGGCTGCCGTGACCGGGGTTCTGGACGTGCTGGAGATCCGCAACCCCTCGCTGCGCGAGCGGCTGCTCGCCGTCGACCCGGGCGCCGCGGAGCAGGACGCCGCGCCGGCGCCGGCCGCCGGTGTGGAGCTCGACGGCTCCGTGCTCGGTACGGGCGAGCTGGCACCGTGGCTGGAGAGCCACGGCGGCGGGCCGCTGGGCGTCGCGACGGTCGACAGCTGGGCACTGGGCCAGGGCAGCATCAGCGAGGTGGGGCTCGCCGCCGCCGGCGGGGCCGCGGCCTGGTTCACCCCGGCCGACCTCGACGAGGCGGACGAGCGGGCCTTCGCGGCCTGGGCGGCCGACGCGGCACGCCCCAAGGTCGTGCACAACGCCAAGGGCCTGCTGCGGGTGTTCCCCGAGCACGGCTGGAGCCTGGCCGGTATCACCATGGACACCGCGCTCGCCGCGTACCTGGTCAAGCCCGGCCGGCGCTCCTTCGCGCTGGACGCCCTGTCCACGGAGTACCTGCACCGGGAGCTGGCCCCCGCCGCCGCCGACGGGCAGCTGGCCTTCGGCGCCGACGAGACCGCCGAGGCCGAGGCGCTGATGGCGCAGGCCCGCGCCGTCCTCGACCTGGGCGACGCCTTCAGCGGCAAGCTCGCCGAGGTGGGCGCCGCGGAGCTGCTGCACGACATGGAGCTGCCGACCTCCGAACTGCTCGCCCGGATGGAGCGCGCCGGCATCGCCGCCGACCGCGACCACTTGGAGGCGATGGAGCAGCAGTTCGCCGGAGCGGTGCAGCAGGCGGTGAAGGAGGCGCACGCGGCCGTCGGCCACGAGTTCAACCTCGGCTCGCCCAAGCAGCTCCAGGAGGTCTTCTTCGGCGAGCTGGACCTGCCGAAGACGAAGAAGACGAAGACCGGCTACACCACGGACGCCGACGCGCTGGCCTGGCTGGCCACGCAGACCGACCACGAACTGCCGGTGATCATGCTGCGTCACCGGGAGCAGGCCAAGCTGCGCGTCACCGTGGAGGGCCTGGTCAAGAGCATCGCCGCCGACGGCCGGGTGCACACCAGCTTCAGCCAGACCGTCGCCGCGACCGGTCGGCTGTCCTCCACCGACCCGAATCTGCAGAACGTGCCGGTGCGCACCGACGAGGGCCGCGCCATCCGCCGCGGCTTCGTCGTCGGTGAGGGCTTCGAGTCCCTGATGACGGCCGACTACAGCCAGATCGAGCTGCGCGTGATGGCCCACCTCTCCGAGGACGAGGGCCTGATCGAGGCCTTCGCCTCCGGCGAGGACCTGCACACCACCGTCGCCTCCCAGGTGTTCGGCGTGGAGCGCCACCAGGTCGACGCCGAGATGCGCCGCAAGATCAAGGCCATGTCCTACGGCCTGGCCTACGGGCTGTCCGCGTTCGGCCTCTCCCAGCAGCTGGGCATCGAGCCCGCCGAGGCGCGCGGCCTGATGGAGACCTTCTTCGAGCGGTTCGGCGGGGTCCGCGACTACCTCCAGCGGGTCGTGGACGAGGCTCGGGCCACCGGGTACACGGCGACGATCTTCGGCCGCCGCCGGTACCTGCCCGACCTCAACAGCGACAACCGCCAGCGCCGCGAGGCAGCCGAGCGGATGGCGCTCAACGCCCCCATCCAGGGCACCGCCGCCGACATCGTCAAGGTCGCGATGCTGCGCGTGGACCGGGCGATCGCCGAGGCCGGCCTGGGCTCGCGGATGCTGCTCCAGGTGCACGACGAAATCGTGCTGGAGATCGCCCCCGGCGAGCGGGAGCGGGTCGAGGAGCTGGTGCGCCGCGAGATGGGCGCGGCCGTGGAGCTCCGTGCCCCGCTGGACGTGTCGGTGGGCGTCGGCGCGGACTGGGAGTCCGCCGCGCACTGACCGGCACGGGGCACCGGTGCCCGGGCCGGTTCGGCGCCCGTTCCCGCCGCCGTTCAGGCGGTGGGGACGGGCGTCCGCGTCTCCTCGTCCGCCGGCTGCTGCCCGTCGCCGGGGCCGCGGCGCCGGCGCAGCCGGACCAGCACCCCGTAGAGCAGCAGCCCGACGGCCAGTCCGCCGCCCGCCCCGAAGCAGACGGTCGGGATGATGTCGAGCGGCGTACGGATCCGGTCGAAGAAGGTGAAGAAACGGATCACGCGCACGGTGATGCCGGTCGCCACGCACGCCGCGATCAGCGCCAGCCAGCCCCAGCGCTCGGCGCGGCCGAGCACCGGCACGCCCGCCGGGTCGGGGTCGGCGGGCGTGCGGCGCAGCCCGGTCACCGTGAACCAGAGCAGCACGCAGGCCGCGACCGCCGAAGAGCCGTACTGCAGGAAGGTGTAGGGCGGGAAACCGAAGGCGATGGGCTCGCCGAGCCACGGCATCGCGTTCGTCCCCCAGCGGTCCATGTGCGTGAAGCTGTCCCACACCACATGCGTGAGCGACCCGATGACCGCCGAGACGTAGAACCAGGCGGCCAGCGCGGGCAGTCGGCGTCCGCCCCGCCAGTCCCTCCACGTGGGCGGCGTGGGGCCAGGACGCGGACGGCGACGGCCGGCGCAACCCGAACAACGTGCACGACGCGGCCCTCGCGGCCGGCCGCTACCTGTGCGCGGGCGACCGGGACCTGCGCGTCGAAGCGGACCTGGACCGGGCCGTGCTGTCCTACAACCGCTCGACGGAGTACCTGCGGACCGTGCGGTCCTGGTTCGCCCACTACCTCAAGGGCGCCCACGAAACCCCGGACAGCGGCGCCGGCGCGCCCGCGAGCACACCCGCGAAGCCGAGCCCGAAGCCCACGCCCACCCCGACCCCGCAGCCGACGCCGACGCCGACGCCGACGCCCACGCCGCCTCCGACGGCCACCCCCACCCCCACCCCCACCCC
>NZ_JOFX01000030.1 GCF_000719345.1 Streptomyces sp. NRRL F-2664 | reverse complement strand
GCGTCCGCCTCGGGGGCGGCCTGCTCCGCAGGGGTGGAGGTCTCGGCCGCAGCCTCCGGCTCGGCGCCCTGCTCCGCGGCCGGGGCCGCGTCCTGGGCCGGCGGTGCGTCCGCCTGGGCGGCCTCGGGCTGCGCAACCTGCTCCGCTGCTGCGGTGGTGTCCGGGGTCCCGGGGGCAGCCGGCTCCGCAGGGGCAGCGGTGGTCAGGTCGGGCTTCGCCGCAGGCGACCCGGCAGGCGAGGGGCGGCGGGCCTCCGGGACCGTGGGGTCGGCGGTCGGGGTGGGGGCCGTCAGGACCGCGCCCGCCTCCCGGTCCCGCGTGGACTGCGGAGGAACCGTCGGATTGTCGAAGGACGCCGCCACGAGTTCGGCGGCCGCATCCAGGGGATTGCGGTCCGCCTGGTTCGGGACGGCCGCCGACGTGGCGTCCGAATTTTCCGGAACCGGTTCCGCAGACCGTCCGAACACCTTGCGCAACAAGCTCCGAATACCCATGGGCCAGGCCTTTCGCATGAGTGCGTGCGTCATTTGTCCGTGCTGCGCGGTTGATCCCTGCCCAGAGTGGACACGTAAGGTTATCGGCCGCCCGGCTGGATCTTCGGCAGGGGCGCCTTTCGTGGCGTCCGGGCCCCACACGCGTGCACACGGTGCGTGAACTGCCGCTCCGACGTGCCGGGTTCACCAACCGTTCATCCCCGCGCCGCCGCTTCGGCGCAACCCGGGCCTACCGTCGCGGCTGGATTGTTCCGACACGTTGTCGGCGGCCACGCAGCTACTCGGAGGACACTCGTGCGCAAGCTTCTGCCGTTCATCGGCAACCCGCATGGGAGCGGCCGTTCCGCTCTCACCTGTCGTTACCGCTGTGGCGACGCCTGCTTCCACGAGGTGCCGAACACAAGCGACAACGAGTACGCGGGCGACGTCATAGCCCGCGCCTACTCCCGCCGCTCGATGCTGCGCTCCGCCGCCGTCGTGACCGTCGCCACCGCCGCCGGCTCCGCCGTCGCGCTCAGCGGCCCGGGCCAGACCGCCAACGCGGCCCCCGCCGCCGACGCCGCGGCCTCCGGAGCGGGCAAGGGCGGTGAGGCCGCCCGCGGCCTGCGCTTCAAGGCCGTCGCGCCGAACACCGACGACAAGGTCACGATCCCCGAGGGCCACGAGCAGAACGTGGTCATCCGCTGGGGCGACCCGATCATCAAGGGGGCCCCGGGCTTCAACGCCGACAAGCAGACCGCCGCCGCGCAGGCCGGTCAGTTCGGCTACAACAACGACTTCCTGAGCCTGCTGCCGCTCGGCGGTGACTACGAGCGCCAGCAGCTACTCGTGGCCAACCACGAGTACACGGACGAGGTCCTGATGTTCAAGGGCTACGACCCGGCCAACCCGACGCGCGAGCAGGTCGAGATCGCCTGGGCCGCGCACGGCCTGTCCGTGGTCGTCGTCCAGGAGGACCACCGCAGCGGGAAGCTGACCGCGGTCTCCCGTCACCAGCTCAACCGCCGCCTGACGGCCACCAGTGAGTTCCGGATGACCGGCCCGGCCGCCGGCGGCGCCCTCCTGAGGACCTCGGTCGACCCCTCCGGCACGAAGGTGCTCGGCACCCTCAACAACTGCGCAGGCGGCACCACCCCGTGGGGTACCACCCTCCACGGCGAGGAGAACTTCAACCAGTACTTCGGCAACGCCGGCCAGGTCACCGACCCCACCCAGGCCGCCCGCTTGAAGCGGTACGGCGTGACCGCCGGCGCCACCGAGCGCAAGTGGGAGCGCTTCGACAAGCGCTTCGACGTGGCGCAGGAGCCCAACGAGTCGCACCGCTTCGGATGGGTCGTCGAGCTGGACCCGTACGACCCGCACTCCGTCCCGCGCAAGCGCACCGCCCTGGGTCGCTTCAAGCACGAGGCCGCGCAGCCCCGCCTGACCGAGGACGGCCGTCCGGTCGTCTACATGGGCGACGACGAGCGCTTCGACTACTTCTACAAGTTCGTCTCGTCGAAGCGCATGATGAAGGGCAACTCCCGGGCGGCGAAGGAGCACAACCTCACGCTGCTCGACGAGGGCACCCTCTACGTCGCCAAGCTCACCGGCGACACCCCGGCCGCCGAGCTCGACGGCACCGGAAAGCTGCCCTCCGACGGCGAGTTCGACGGCACCGGCGTCTGGATCAAGCTGGCGACCGGCAACGTCTCACACGTCGAAGGCATGACGGCCGAGGAGGTGTACGTCTTCACGCGCCAGGCCGCCGACAAGGTGGGCGCCACGAAGATGGACCGCCCCGAGGACGTCGAGCCGTCTCCGCGCACCGGCCGGGTCTACGTGGCGCTGACCAACAACACGGACCGCGGCAAGCCCGGGAAGGAGGGTGCCACCGAGGCCAATCCGCGCAACCTGAACAAGCACGGCCAGATCCTGGAGCTCGCCGAGAACTTCGACGACCCGGCCGGCGACGGCTTCGCCTGGCGGCTCTTCCTGGTGGCCGGTGACCCCAACGACCCGGCCACGTACTTCGCGGGCTTCCCGAAGGACAAGGTCAGCCCGATCTCCTGCCCGGACAACGTGGCCTTCGACCCGCACGGCAACCTGTGGATCTCCACCGACGGCAACCAGCTCGGGTCCCACGACGGCCTGTTCGGCGTCGCGACCAGCGGGGAGCGCCGCGGTGAGCTGAAGCAGTTCCTGACCGTGCCGCGCGGCGCCGAGACCTGCGGCCCGCTGATCCAGGACCAGCGCGTCCTGGTGGCGGTCCAGCACCCGGGCGAGGTCGACGGGGCGTCCGTCGAGAAGCCGCAGTCGGTGTGGCCCGACGGCCCCGGCAAGCTCGTCCGACCGGCCGTCGTCTCGGTCTGGCGCAAGGACGGCAAGAACATCGGCGTCTGACCCCCGCCCGATCATCTGCGTCGGGCAGATGTTTCACGTGAAACACACCTCGCGCGGAACGTCTGCCCGACGCGGTCAGTCCCCCTCCAGCCGCCCGACAGGCAGCCTGAGCGCCGTCAGCGCACCCCCGTCCGGGGCGTTGGCGAAGCTCAGGGCGATCTCCAGCACTGCCGCCTGGCCCACGACGATCGTGAGCCCGAGTCCGTGGCCCCGCCCGCGGCCGGGATCTCCGGTGCGGAAGCGCTGCGGGCCCTGCTGGATCAGCTCGGGCGGATAGCCGGGCCCGTGGTCGCGAACGGTGATCACGGGTCCTTCCACGGTCACCTCGATCGGCGGCCGCCCGTGTTTGTGCGCGTTGACGAGCAGGTTGGTCAGGATCCGGTCGAGACGCCGGCGGTCGGTGAGGACCGCAGCGTCGCGGATCACCCGTACCGAGACGGCGGGCCCGGCTCCCGCGACGGCCCGCTCCACGGCCCGTCCCAGCTCCACCATCGCGAGGTCGGCCCGCTCCACCCCCGATTCCAGCCGCGAGATCTCCAGCAGGTCCTCGGTCAGCAGGTGCAGCGCCTTCAACCGGTCGTTGATCATCTCCTTGGGGCGTCCCTCCGGCAGCAGCGCCGCCGCGGCCAGCGACCCGGTGAGCGGGGTGCGCAGCTCGTGCGCCACGTCCGCCGTGAAGCGCTTCTCGGCCTCCAGCCGCTCCTGGAGCGACCCGGCCATCAGATCCAGCGCCTGCGCGACGTCCCGTACCTCGTCGCGGTCCCGGGTGCGCCGGCCCTGCCGTCGCTCGTCCGTGCGGGTGGGGAAGCCCACCCGGGCGTCCAGGTCGCCGGCGCTGATCCGGCGCGCCACGGCCGCTGTGGTCGCGAGCCGCTTACTGATCCGGTCGGCGAGGAAGAGACCTGCCAGCGCCACCACACCGGCGGCCAGCGCGGCGGAGGCGAGGATCGCGGTGTCGATGTCCCGCAGCCGGTTGCGGGTGCCCTCGAACGGGATCCAGACGGCGAGGGCCTGGTCGTCTGCCGGGGCCGCGGCCCACATGACGGGTTTGCCGTCGTAGGCGCCCACCATGCTGCCGGTGTCCCCCCGGGCGACCAGGTCGCGCAGTGGGCGCGGCAGTTGCGGCGGGGAGAGGGCGATGTTCACGTCGCCGTGCGTGGTGCCGTACTCGTAATGGCTGAGGGCGTGCTCCAGGGCCGTGTCCGCGTCCTTGCGGACTTCGCCGACGATCTGCGCGGCGACGACGTTGTGCACCAGGATCCCGAGCGCGGCGGCCACCGTGCAGCACACCGCCGTCGTGGTCAGCGCGATCTTCCAGCGCAGGCTGCTCAGCGCGTGCATCGCCGTGCGCCCGTGCCGAGCGGGACGCCGGTGAGGGACGCGCAGTCGTCCAGGGTGAGCTGGCTGAGGTTCATGGTGCGGGTCTTGGCGTCCCACACGTAGTCGGAGACCGCGAAGTAGGCGGGGTTCGACGTCGGTTCCCGGACGGCCAGGTGTTCCGCGGCCACCTCCACCCCCTCCAGCACGGCCCGCCGGGACAGGATCCGCGCGATGCGGCCGTCGTCCTGGACGGTGTAGACGCGCAGCTCGCTGAGCCGGCCGTCCAGGTCCAGGGCGGTGATCAGCTCCTCCCGGCCGTTGCCCGTCAGGTCGTGGTACACCGCCGGGCGCACCGGGCAGTCGGGACCGCCGTCCACAGCCTGGGTGCACAGGGCCATCCGCCGGCCGGCCCGGGGATCGACGAGCCGGCCGGTGCCGCCGTCCTGCTCGGTGGCCGATTCGACGTCGGCGCGGACGACGCTCACCGGGTTCACGCCGCGCAGGCGCAGATCGGGCACGGTCGGCAGGTTCGGGACGACGGAGGCCGTGCCGGGCCTCTGGTCCGGATCGGGCGGGTCGGGGCGGATGTCCCTCCACAGGCTCTGCGGAGCGTGCACCGTCCCCATGTCCCCGTCGTTCTGCAGCCCCTCCACGTCGGCGCACCCCGCCAGGGCCAGGGCGAGGGCCAGCACGGCCGGGGTGCGGTACATGCTCCGATGCTCCCCCGTCCGGCCCGGCCCGGCCCGGTCAGCGCTCCGGCTGGGTGATGGCGCGGGCCGCCGCGAGCTCCTGGTGGACGGGCCCCAGGACGCCGGAGTCCTCGGCCTGAGTCTCGCCCTCGACCCGGACCGGGACGGTGCTGCTGCGGACCCGCACGGCCAGTTCCCGCAATTGCCGGGCGATCACGGCGACCTCCTCGGCGGCGGGGGGCGGGGCGCCGTGGTTGACCCGGACCCGGGCGGCGGTGACCGCGTCCACGATCCGTTCGACGGCCACGACCAGCGGCCACCACGCGGCGGCGCGCGTGCCGGTCGGCGGCGGCTCGGTCAGCGCCCGCTGGAACTCGCTGCGCACCCCGGACAGGTCGCGATAGAGCCGCCGCCGGGCCTGGAGGCGGCCGGTCCGCGCCGCCGCGACCGCCGCGGCGTCCACGGCCGGCGCGAAGGCACGCTCGACATAGCGGGCGGCGTCGTCGACGGTGTCGGCGAGCCGGTCCCCGATCCGGGTGTGCCAGCTCTCGGGCCACAGCAGGTACCCGGCGATCAGGGTGATGGCGCAGCCGATCAGGCTGTCGACCAGCCGGGGCCGGATCAGGTCGAAGCCCTGGTGGTTGAGCAGGTCCGAGAGCAGCAGGATCACAGGGGTGATGGCGGCGGTCTGGAAGGCGTAGCCCTTCGCGGAGAAGACCGGGACGAGGGCGCCGAGCACCATCATCACCGGCACGTCCCACCAGCCGCGGGGCACCTCGGCGAGCACCGCGGCGGCGACCACCAGGCCGATCGCGGTGCCGAGCGCGCGCAGCAGGGCACGGGAGAACACCGAGCCGAAGTCCGGCTTGAGGACGAAGGTGACAGTCAGCGCGATCCAGTACGACCGCTCGACCTCGACGACCGAGACGAGCGACTGTGCCAGGCCGATGCACAGCGCCAGCCGCAGCCCGTAACGCCAGGAGGCCTCGGACATCATCATGTCGCGCACCGCGCGCCGGGCACGCACCTTCAGCGCGGCGGGCCGGCCGAGGCGGTCGTCCACGTTGGACGGGTCGGGTTCGGGGAGGTGCACGATCGTCGCGGCATGCCGCAGCGCCGCGTCCAGGGCCCGTTCGGCGGGGGTGCCGGGGGGAGGCAGGTCCAGTACGGGCGCCGTGGTGCGGCCCTCCTCGACGGCCGCCGCGAGCTCCCGCACGGCTGCGGGGATCTCGGGCGGCAGCGGCCGGCCGCGCAGGTGGGCGGCGGGCGCCGCCTCCACCAGCGGGATCACCACGTTGAGTTGGGCGAGCATGCGCACGAGTGCCGGGCTGCGCCCGTGCACCCGGGCCCGGCGGCCCAGGATGAGGTCGTAGGCATGGTCGAGTGCCTGGGTGACCCGGCGGCGCTGGGCGTCGTAGCCCTCGCTCGGGCCGCCGGCGGCCTCCAGGGCGTCCGCGAGGGCCCGGTAGGCGGCGGCGACCGCCGCGCGCTCGGGACGGCGGCCGCGCAGGGGCCAGCCCAGCAGGGTCAGGGCGAGAACGAAGAGGCCGCCCGCGCTCAGCAGCAGCGGGGCCGTCCACCAGGGCTGCGGCATCGGGAGCCCCGCACCGACCACGGCGTTGAGCAGGAGCAGCAGTCCGGAAACGGAGGCGACCGTGCCGATGGAGGAGATCATCCCGGAGACCAGTGCGACGAGGGTGAGCACGCCGACGGCCACCCAGCCGTGGCCGTGGACGAGGGTGCCGAGGGTGACGCCGACGGCACCGAAGAACTGGGGGACGGCGATGTTGAGGACCCGCATCCGGTAGGCGTCCGCGGTGTCGCCGATGACGCCGGACAGGGCACCCATGGAGGCGAGCGCGCCGTATTCGGGCTCGTTCACGGCGAATCCGACGGCGAGCGGAACGGACAGGGCGACCGCCGCTCGCGCCGCGGCGGCCCAGGGGACCGGGGCGGTGGTCGGTCTCAGTCCCGCGAGCAGCCAGTCGGGCGGGGCCGGCGGATGGTGCCGGGAGCGCCGCGACGCTATGGGTTCGGTGCGTTCGGTGCTCATTCCCGCTTCCGTGCCGCCGCTGGCGATTCGCTTGTTCTGGGCTCTTCTGCGCCGTTCTGCGCGTGTTGTTCCTTCCGAGCTTATGGGGTGCGGCCCAGTCGTCCCGTCACCCATGCCGCGAGGGCCACCGCGAGACCGATCAACAGCACCACCCAGGCCGTGGTGCGCAGGAACACGGTGAGCGCGTCGTACACCGCACCGGCCGCCGCGGGGTCGATGTCGGCCGGCAGGTCGTCCAGGGTGAGGCGGCGGCAGACCTCCACGGCGAGCCGGAGCAGCACGGCACCGACGGCCAGTCCCAGTCCGGTGGCGATGACGGCGCGCCGCCGACGGACGGCGACGGCGACGGCCGACACCGCCAGGAGCACGGTCAGTACGGGAAGCCAGACGCCGGCGAGCTGGAGCATGCGGAAGCCCTCCCGGAGAGCGCCGAGGTTGTCGTACTCCATGACCTTCACGGACAGCCGCGTCACCGGGATGCGGTCGGCGAAGGGCACCTGGTCGGCGACGAGTTCGCTCCGGATCCGGTCGACGACGGGTGCGAGGTCGATGGTGACGGCGTTGCCGTGGCCGGTGGTGAGCGCGTCGAGGAAGGCGGCGTGGGCGGCACGGTTGGCCGCGTCCCAGGCCGTCCGGTAGGCGGGGGTGTCGGCGAAGGAGTGCAGCGCTTCCCCGAGCAGGGCGTCCACGCCCGCCTGGAAGGGGCCCGCGTCGATCTGCCCGGTGAGTGCGCGGGCGGTCTGGGTGACGACGACTTCCTGGACGGCCGGGTTCTCGGCGAGGGGGGCCATGGCGGCGGTGTAGCGGTCGGCGTCGCCCAGATCGCGGTCGGCCCAGTACGCGACGGCGCTCGCGGGCACGAGGAGGGCCACGAGCACGATGAGTACCGCCGACAGGATGGTGCGCACGTCACCAGGGAAAGCGGGGACGGCCCGGGGCGCGAGCGGTGTTGCTGCGGCCGGGTGGTGCGCCCGGCCGTGGGCGAGCGGCGCGCGCCCGGCCGCCGCGCGATCGCGGGCGGCGCGGCCGCCGCCGCTGATCCACTTGCCGGTCAGGAGCGGCGGGTGTGCTCTGGTGGATGGAGAGAGGAGCCCGTCATGGCACACGCGGCACCCGCTGCCCCGCGGCAGCACCGGCAGATGGCGGACATGACCCACCTGAGCAAGGGCGCCTACGTGAGGCCACTGCTCCTCGGACTGGTCTACGGCGTCTGGTGCGCGTTCATCGAGCGCCACGAGGCCCCGGTGACCGCGGCCAACGTGTTCTTCGGGATCCTGTGCGGCGTGGTCTTCGCCGGGATCATGTTCGCCCTGGCCAGGGTCGGCCCGCGGATGATGCGCGAGGTCCACGCCGCCGCCTACGGCGCCTTCGGCGGCATCGCGGTGGGCTACCTGCACAGCCTGACCGACGAGTCGGTCCTGAAGTCCGTCGTGATCGGCCTTGCGGTCGCCGCGGGCGTCGGACTCACCGCCTTCTACCGCTATTACACGCACGAGGACTGAGCAGGGCCGCACGGGCCGGGACCACCGAGGGCGCAGGCTCCCCCGCCTTCGGTCGAGGCAGGGGAGCCGGCGCCTGCGGGCCGGCTCGCCGGTGCTACGCCGCCGAGTCGCGGGCCGCGGTCCGCGCGCCGACCGGCTGCGTGGCCGCGGCCCCGGTCCGCTGCGGATCACTCTCGTCCTCGACGGACGGGGCCGGGGTCTTCGGCGGGGCACTGGGCTCGCTCGGGCGTACGGGCGGCGCGAAGCGCGAGACCTCGGCGCGAAGCATGGCGTTCAGGGCGGCGTACGGGTCGATGGGCATGGCGGAACCTCACGGTGTTCAGGGGGTGTGGGGGGATGCGCTGGGGACCCGGTCCGCTCAGCAGCGCAGCACCACACTCCGCACCGACCGCAGGGCCGGGGCCGCTTCACACGGCGCTTCCGCGCGGGGGCCGCTGCCCGGGCCATTGCCCTGTTTCACGTGAAACACCGCCGGCGGGGTCCGCTGCACGCCGGTGAGCCCGCGCGAGGGCGCCCGTACGGCCGTGCGAACCTCGGGGTCGGCGGCCGGATCGGAGGACCCTTCGGTGGGCTCCGCGGGTGCGCCGGGGGCCGAGGGCCCCACAGGAGCCGAGGAGGCCGGGCGGTGCTCCGCGGCGGCTGCGCCGGCGGGACCGGCACCGAACACGCACAGCAGCATGACGCAGGCTGCGGTGAGGGCCTTCGTCAGTGCCGCACGTGCGGGTCGCCTCCGGGTCATGCGAGGGGTGTGCCCCGCCACGCCGGAAGGCTCCCGGACGGACCTCCAGAAGCCTCCGACCGGGGGACGAAAGCACACCACTCGGCTGACAGGCCGCCAGACCTCAACTGCTGCTGCGGTGACCGGTCAGCCGGGCCAGCACGGCGGTCTCGCCCCCGATCACGTGCAGTTGGGCCCGGTCGGGCAGGTCCTCGCGCCCGGAAGCCCTGCCGGGCGAGACCCCGACGACGGTGAACACGGCCGTACGCCGGTCCGCGCGCGGGATCTCGATGGTGCGGCCCCGGCGCAACTCCCCCAGCCGTAGACCGGTTCCGGTGACCACGGCGGTCCCGGCCGCGCCGGGCGCCGGGCCTCCCGAGTCCCAGGAGGCCTCGTCGGGCTCGCCGCCGAACGGCACGTCGACGCCCAGGCTCGGGATGCGCAACCGCAGCGGCCGAGCGGCCCGCAGGGGTCCGGAGACCGTCCGCAGCGGCCCGGCGGCGATCCCGTGCGGCCGTGGCGCCCCGCGGGTCTCGCTCGCGCCGGACTGTTCCAGCTCCCGTACGAGGCGGCGGTGGCCGGACAGCCCCAGCGCCCGCGAGGGAAGTGCGTCGTCGGTGGTCGCGGTGGCGGGCGCGGCGCCCTCGGTCCGCTGCACCACCACGACGGTGGTGGACAGCAGAGCCACCGTCACAGAAGCGACGACCCACTGGGCGCGGGGCATGGGATTCCCTTCTGTCCGGCGCGTGCGGCCGGTTCATGCGAGCAGTGGACACTTCCCCTGCCCATCGGCACACCGTGCAACACGAGAGACTGACATGGAGTCACGGGCGTGTCGTCACACGATCCGGGCGTCTTCGCAGCTTGCGCCGATCCGGGGCGCCGGCCGCCGGGTTCCGCGAAGATGCACCCGAACGGGTGAAGGGTCGGGGGCGCCGTGCCGCGGCGCCGATGCGCGGGTCACATGACGACGGCCGCCGTGCCCGCCCCCATGGCCACGGCGGCCAGGTGTACGGCCGGGTGGCCGTAGTCGCCGTACCAGAGGTGGCGGGCCAGCCCGCCGAGTGCGGCGAGGGCGGCGATGATGCCGATCTGGCCGAACAGCGTGACGGCGCAGCAGGGTGCCAGCAGCAGCAGGAACGAATTCAGCCAGAAGGGTGCGGCACCCGTCCAGCCCCGCCATTGCCTGATCGCCGTCGCCATGGACTATCAGCCCTTTCATCATCAACTGGTCGGCTGCACAGCCTTCTTGGGTGCGGCAGCCGGCACAAGGGCCCGGTCGGCTAGAAAACGGAAGGACAGGCCGAAAGTCGTCCACCATGCGGTCCGGACGGCCGGGACGTGATGCGGGCGGTGCCGGGCCTACGCTGCCGGAATGAAGAGTCAGTCGGTGCGCGTCCACCTCGTGCGCCCCCCACTGGACACCGCCGCCCGTCAAGGCCGCTTCGGCCACGCCCGGCCGTGCCCCCGCTATCCCGGCCTGCGCGGCCCGGACACGGGGGAGTGGGCCGGGCGCACCCTGGACGAGGTGGCGGCCCGGACCCCCGAGGCCCTGCAGGCCTGGCTGACGGATCCCGGCTACGCGCCGCCGGGTGGCGAGTCCGTGGACGCGTTGATCGCCCGCGTCGGGGCGGAGCTGGCCGGCCTGGCCCCGGGCACGCACCGGGCGGAGGTCGATCAGGCCGTCGTGCGGGCGGCCGTGGTGCACGCGCTGGAACTCCCCGCGGCGGCCTTCTGGCGCCTCGACGTGCGGCCCGAGTGGGTGACCACCCTGACCGGGCGGGCCGGGCGCTGGAACCTGCTCGTCGGCCGCCCGCCGGACGAACTGCCCGAGGCCTAGGACGCGGCCCGGCCCGGACCCCGCGACGCGGTCCGGGCCAGGCTCACGACGGGTGCGGGGACCGTTACGCCACGATCCAGTCGGACGTCGCGATCACGGGCTGCACGCCGTCACGGTGCACGGTGCCCTCGATCAGGCCGTACATGCGGTCCGCGGCGAAGTAGACCTCGTTGTCGTTCTTGAGGCCGAAGGGCTCCAGGTCGACGAGGAAGTGGTGCTTGTTGGGGAGGTTGAGCCGCACCTCGTTGACCTTGGGGCAGTTGTCGAGCACGCGCTCGGCCATCTGGTTCAGGGTCTGCTGCAGGGAGTACGAGTACGTCTCCGCGAAGGCCTCCAGCATGTGCTTGCGGACCTTCTTGTACGCCTGGTCCCAATCGTGGCCGGGGTCGTCTGCGGCCAGTGCCGAGTGCGCCCACCGCGCGGTGACCTTGGTCGCCAGGATGCGGTCGTACGCCTCCTTGAGCGTCGTGTACTTGTCCTTGATGTACCCGTGGAACTCGGAGTTCGTCGAGTTCATCACCGTGAGGTCCTTCAGACCCGAGATGACCTGCAGCCCCGTCGTCTCGCTGTAGGTGATCTGCGCGGTGCGCACCTCCTGGCCCTTGAGCACGAAGGAGTGCTGCTCCTTGCGCGTCGGGACCGGAATGCGCTCCCAGGCGAACTCCTCGATACGGATCTGCGCCTCGCGGATGGGCCGCTGCGAGGAGACGAAGTGCTTGGCGAGCAGGATGCCGAAGGCCTCCGGCGACTCGATGCCGTGCTCCTTGCCGAAGGCGTACACCGTGTTCTTGGTGGTGTCGGTCGGCAGGCAGTTGGCGTTGTCGCCGGTGAGGTGGACGTCGCGGAACTCACCGCGGAGCGCGACCGAGACGTTGAGGTCGCGGATCTCATGCCACGAACCGTCGTTGCCCTTGCGGGTGACCTTCACGATGCGGTTCTCGGCCTTGCCGTACTGGTTCTGGGCCAGGACGTGCTTGCTCATGCTGTCTTCCTTCGGGTACTCGGGAACACGGAGTCCGTACTTCTGGATCCCGTACGCCCGGCGTCCAGCGGTCGTCCCGCTCCCCGCCGTTCGGCCCCCGGGGGGCCGCCCCGGGACTGACGTGCATCCCGGTCCGTAGGTGCTCGGCCTGTTTCGACGTTGACGGCCTGAACGGATTGCAGCACGCGTGCGGCGGGTTGACCACCGCACGGATCCTCCGAACCCGGGTACCAGCGGATTGGGCGACCCCACAGACGCGCAGGTCAGACGGTGTGTGCGTCGGCCACTGCGAGGGCCTCGTCCAGGATCCGCAGCCCCTTCTCCACGTCCTGCGCGGTGATGTTGCACGGTGGTGCGACATGGAGCCGGTTGCCCGCGACGAGCGGCCACAGCCCGCCCTTCCTGCAGGCGGCCCCGAATTCCGCCATCGGCGCGTTGTCCGCCCCGGAGGCGTTGTACGGGACCAGCGGCTCGCGGGTCTCCCTGCTGCGGACCAGTTCGAGCGCCCAGAACGTGCCGAGGCCGCGGACCTCCCCGACCGAGGGGTGCCGCTCGGCGAGGGCGCGCAGGCCGGGGCCGAGGAGTTCGGCGCCGGTGCGAGCGGACTGCTCGACGATGCCCTCCTCCTCCATCACGTTGATCGTGGCGACGGCGGCCGCGCAGGCCAGCACGTGCCCGGAGTACGTGAGCCCGCCCGGGTAGGGCCGGCGGGCGAAGGTCTCGGCGATGGCCGCCGAGACGGCCACACCGCCGAGGGGCACATAGCCGCTGGTCACGCCCTTGGCGAAGCAGATCAGGTCGGGCGTGACGTCCCAGTGCTCGCAGGCGAACCACTTCCCGGTGCGCCCGAAGCCGACCATGACCTCGTCGAGGACGAAGACGATGCCGTAGCGGTCGCAGAGCGCGCGGACGCCGGCCAGGTAGCCGTCGGGGTGCACGAGCACGCCGGGGGCGCCGCCGACGGTCTCCAGGATGATCGCGGCGATGGACTGAGGGCCCTCGAAGACGATGGTGTCCTCCAGGTGCCGCAGGGCCCGCTCGCACTCCTCGGCCTGCGTCGCGGCGTAGAAGGGCGAGCGGTAGGCGAACGGCCCCCAGAAGTGCACCACGCCGGCGGTCGCGGAGTCGTTGCCGAAGCGGCGGGCATCGCCGGTCAGGTTGATCGCGGTGGAGGTGGCACCGTGGTACGAGCGGTACGCGGACAGCACCTTCGGGCGGCCGGTGTGCAGCCGGGCCATGCGGACGGCGTTCTCCACCGCCTCGGCGCCCGCATTGGTGAAGAAGATCTTGTCGAGGTCGCCGGGGGTGCGCTCGGCGATCAGCCGGGCAGCCTCGGACCGCGCGTCGACGGCGAAGCCGGGCGCGACGGTGCACAGCCTGGCCGCCTGCTCCTGGACGGCCGACGTCACCTTCGGGTGCTGGTAGCCGATGTTCGTGTAGACCAGGGCGCTGGAGAAGTCGAGGTAGCGGTTGCCCTGGTAGTCCCAGAAGTACGACCCCTCGGCGCCGGCGACGGCGAGCGGGTCGATGAGCTCCTGCGCCGACCAGGAGTGGAAGACGTGCTTCCGGTCAGCGTCTTTCACGGTCGCGAGGGCGTCGGCTTCTGCGTTCATGAATCGAGCGTAGACGTCCAGGATGTGGACACGGCGGGGGCCGCCGGCGCCCGTCCCCCTGTGGGGACCGGCCGTCCGGGCGGCCCGCGCCGGTCCCCGTACGACCTCCGGGAGCGGCACAGGTGGGCCGGCGGCTACTTGTCGGAGTAGCTGAAGTCCCCGACGGTCCAGGCGCTGACGTCGTCGAGGGCGATCCGGTACATCCCGCCGGTCTCGGGGATGCCCACCGGGCCCTGAAGGATGCGGGCCACGTGGAAGTGCAGGTGCGACGGCGGGCCGTCGGGCTGTCCGGGTGGGCTCCCGGGGGAGCTGAAGACCTCGGCGAAGGGGCCCAGCCGGTCGGAGTCCCGCAGGACCTCCGCCACCCGCTGGCGCCACACGCGTTCGGGGGCGAGGCGGCCGGTGATGACGGCGCCGTTCACGACGACCGTCAGGGACATCTGATTGGTCTGCTCCGACTCCACCTTGGCGGCGAGGTCGCGGAGCAGGTCGTCAGGGATCGACATGGGCACGGACTCTAGCAAGCGGGCCCGGCTGCGGGGAGGGCTTCCGGCGCGGCGGCGGCCGATTCCCGCCGTGCGGGCAGACGGACCGCGGCCCGCACGGAGGGTGCGGGCCGCGGGGGCGCTACTCGGTCGGGCGTCGGCGTCAGGCGGGAACGATGTTCTCGGCCTGCGGGCCCTTCTGGCCCTGCGTGACGTCGAAGGTGACCTTCTGGCCCTCCTGGAGCTCCCGGTAGCCGGAGGTGGCGATGTTGGAGTAGTGGGCGAAGACGTCCGCGCCGCCGCCCTCCTGCTCGATGAAGCCGAATCCCTTTTCCGCGTTGAACCACTTCACGGTGCCGGATGCCATGCGCGTTCTCCTTTGGGGCCATGCCCGGGCCGCACTGTGCGAACCCGGCGTCGCCGAGATGATTGCCCCGACCGGAAATCTGAACCGGAAATGAAAAGTGCACTCACCAGACCATCGGGTGAGGGCACTTGTAAGCTTTTTGGGGACCACAACCGCAACTCCCGTCACCGTAGCACAGGGGAATGCGGTGGGCCGGGAGAACATTTCGCTTCCCTTGTTCCGGTGTTGCGCCATTCGATTTCCGGTCCGGAAATAGCACGGGCACGCCCTCGAACGGCCCGGGTGCATCAGGCGCCGATGCGGACGAGCGCGAGCGTGATGTTGTCGGGCCCCCCGGCGTCGATCGCGGCCTTCCACAGCTCGAAGGCCGCCCTGCCGTCGTCGTGCACCCGCAGCAGTTCCTCGATCGTGTCCGGCGGCACCGGGTCGGTCAGCCCGTCGCTGCACACCAGGTAGCGGTCGCCCTCCGCCAGGGGACACGCCGCGATGTGCGGGGTGATGGCGCTGCGCCCGCGGCTGCCGCCGAGCACCTGCGTGACGGCGGAGGTGGTGCGGTGCCCGGGCGCCGGTGGCGGGCTGTCGTCCACGCTCACCTGGCGCAGGCCGTCACGCGCCGCGTGGAAGACCTTGCTGTCGCCGACGTTGAAGGCCAGCAGCGACTCCGAGAGGACCAGGGCGCCCGCGACCGTGGTCCCCATGGCGGTCAGGTCCGGCCGGCCGTCGGCGGCCGAGTACACCGCGTCGTTGCACAGGTCCAGCGCGTCCGCGACGGCCTGCGTCCCGTCCAGGGAGGGGCCGAGCGAGGACAGCTGGCGCACCACGAGCTCGCTGGCCACTTCCCCGGCCGGCTGTCCGCCGAGGCCGTCGGCGACGGCGACGACGAGCGGCCTGCCGAAGGGGAACACCAGGGTCTGGGGGTTCTGCGTCACGGTCCCGCACAGTGTCCACGGCCCGATGGCGAGGCTGTCCTCGTTGTGCTCGCGGAGCAGCCCCGCATGGCTCAGGGCGGTCACAGCTATGTACGCCACTCGACGTCCCGCCTCTCCGCAACGGCACCGGCAGACGCGTCCCCCCGCCACCATTGTCGCGCCGCTCCGGCATGCGCGGCGCGGCCTGCCGGAGGACGCTGGTCGTGGAGCTGCCTGTCCCCCGACGGCGGCCGGGCCAGGAAGGACTGCCGTTGATGTTCGCGAGGCTGAGCACCTACCAGGGATCACCCGTCCCCGCGGAGGGCGACCTGGGTGCGCTGTCGGAGGAGATCGTCCGCCGCGTCCAGGACGCACCGGGATTCCGGGGCGTCTACTACCTGGTCGACCGCGCCACCGGGGAGGCCAGGTCGCTGACGCTGTGGGAGGACGAGCGGAGCATGCGCGACAGCGAGGAACTCGCCGACCGGATCCGCGAGGAGACCGCCCGGCGGGAAGGCCAGCAGGTCGTGGCCGTCGAGCACTTCGAGGTGGGCTTCAGCCACCTGGGGCCCTAGGGGCAGCACCCGGCGCACGCGCCGCGCCGCGGCGCGTGCGCCGGAGCGAGGTACGAGGACGAGGAGCGATGGTCATGGGCAAGCTCGCGATCGACCGGCTGCGGGAACGGGTGCGCGGGGCGGTCGTCACCCCCGACGACGACGGTTACGCGCAGGCGCGTGCGGTCAACAACGCCATGATCGACCGGCGGCCGGCGGTCGTCGTACGGTGCGCCAACGCCGGTGACGTCATGGCCGCGGTCGAATTCGCCCGGGAGAACGCGCTGGACCTCGCCGTCCGCGGCGGCGGCCACAGCGTGCCCGGTTTCGGCACCTGCGACGACGGCGTGGTCGCCGACCTCTCCGGGATGCGCGGGGTGCACGTCGACCCGGCGCGCCGCATCGCGCGGGCGGAGGGCGGCGCGACCTGGGGCGACCTCAACGCGGCCACGCACGCCTTCGGGCTCGCGACCACCGGCGGCATCATCTCCACCACCGGCATCGGCGGGCTCACCCTCGGCGGCGGCATCGGCTACCTGTGCCGGGGGCTGGGCCTGAGCTGCGACAACCTGGTCTCGGCGGACGTGGTGACGGCGGACGGCCGACTGCTCGTGGCGAGCGAGGAGGAGCATCCGGACCTCTTCTGGGCGCTGCGCGGCGGCGGCGGGAACTTCGGTGCGGTGACCTCCTTCGTGTACCGGCTCAGTCCCGTCAAGGACGTCTACGGCGGGCCGATGCTCTTCGAGCTGGACGACGCGGCCACCGTGCTGCGGTCCTTCGCCGAGTACATCGCCGACGCCCCCGAGCAGCTCGGCGGCTTCCCGGCCTTCCAGATCGCCCCGCCGCTGCCCTTCATCCCGGCGGACCGCCACGGCGAACCGTTCGCCCTGATCGTGGCGTGCTGGGCCGGGCCGACGGACGAGGGCGAGAAGGCGCTCCAGCCCTTCCACGACTTCGCCCCGGTGATCGCCGAGCATGTCGGCCCGATGCCGTACCCGGCGCTCAACAGCGCCTTCGACGCACTCGTACCGCCCGGTCTCCAGCACTACTGGAAGGCCAATTTCGTGACCGGGCTCAGCGACTCCGCGATCGAGGCGCACCTGGCGCACGGCCCGAAGCTGCCGGCGGTGAACTCGACGGTCCACATCTACCCGATCAACGGGGCCTGCCACCGCGTCGGACCCGACGAGACGGCCTTCGCCTACCGCGACGCGTCCTTCGCCACCGTCATCGCCGGCATGTGGCCGGACCCGGCGGACAACGACGCGAACATCGCCTGGGTCCGCGACTACTACGAGGCCACCGCCCCGCACTCCGAGGAGGGCGGCTACATCAACTTCATGGCCGAGGACGACCAGGGCCGGATCAGGGCCAACTACAAGGGGAACTACGACCGGCTGGCCGAGGTCAAGCGGACGTACGACCCGGACAACCTCTTCCACCTGAACCAGAACATCCAGCCCGCTGCCTAGCGCCACCGGGACCGTATGCCGGGTGCGGTGCGGATCGGTGCGGATGCGTACCGTATCCGGATATGCATAGCTTGTCGTAGGACCGGATGGTCCCCTACGCCTGCTTTGCCCTGATCGAGGAAGGCCCCTCCATGAAGCGTTTCCCGGTGATCGGTGTCCTCTGCCTGAGCGCGGTGTTCGGCCTGAGCGCGTGCTCCGACGACAGTTCCTCCCCTGCCGAGGAGGCCACCGAGGCCGCGGCCGACCTGTGCACCGACCTGAACGCGCTGAAGGCCGACAACGCCAAGCTGAAGGCCCTCAATCCCGCCGTCGCGACCAAGGACCAGCTCAAGGACGCCTACGACGCCGTCCAGGAGGACTGGGAGGACGTCAAGGAGAACGCGAACAAGATGAGGGACGCGGAGCGCCAGGCGGTCCAGTCGGCGGCCGAGAACCTCAAGAAGGGCTACCAGGACCTGCCGGGCGACACCACCGGCAAGGACGCCCTCACCCAGCTCCAGCCCCAGATCCAGCAACTGGACCAGGCCACGACCGCCGCCTCCTCCGGGCTGAAGTGCCCGTCCTGACCGGCCCGTCCACGCCCCAAGGCCCCGCCCGGTCCAGGGCGGGGCCTTTCGGCGTCCGCGGCCGGCCGGCGGGCGGTCACAGCTCCCCGTCGTCCACGAACGGGGGCCGGTGTCCCGCACCGCCCCGCCTGCGCATGCCGATCTTCATCGCGCCGAACAGCGCCTTGGCGATCACGCCCACCACGATCAGGTCGGCGATCATCTGCACGGTGACCAGCGCCCGTCCGGTGCCGGTCGTGGCGGCGATGTCGCCGAAGCCCACGGTGGCGAAGACCGTGACCGTGAAGTAGAGGGCGTCCGTGCGGTTCAGGGGCTCCGTGAAGGTCGCCGGGATGCTCTCCGAGAGCATGAAGTACGTGGCCGAGAAGACCACCAGGAAGAGCGGAACGGCGGTGGCCATCGCCTCAAGGGCACTCAGTCTCGGATACTCCGCACGGGTGATGGCGTGCACCTGCCAGATCGTCAGCACGGTGAAGGCGAGCAGTCCCAGCACGAGCGTGAGGACGGTCAGGACGCCGAACCCGCCCTCCAGGGGCGCCAGGTAGTACAGGGCCGTGAGCAGGACCACCGAGCCGGTCGCGCGCAGGCAGTGGCCCAGCAGGACGCGTCGGCGGCGGCGGACGGCGTTGCGTTCCATGCCTTCAGGAGAACGGCACCGGCCGCATCCGGCCACCGGAGCTGCGCCGCACCGGCGCCGCCGTCAGCGGGTGAGCTCGTACAGGCTCCTGGCCACCAGCCACACGCCGAGGAAGAGGCAGCCGAGCACGATCGCCGGATCCTTGTGGTCCGACAGCCACGCCCTCATGCCCGTCAGCACCCGCGCGGCCCGCTCCGGGGCGAACACCATGTACAGCTCCATCGCCAGCAGGGTGGAGGTGGCGAGGAGGCAGAAGCCGAACAGGGCCACGTACGTGGCGCTGTCCGACAGGTCCGCCTGGAGGACCGTCGCGGCGGCCGCACCGACCATGCCCCACGGCTGGAGGAGCACCCCGAGCCCGGCCGCGGACCACGCGGACGTCTGGTCCATCCGGGAGAGGGCGCCCGGCTCCTCGGGGGAGCCGGACGGGGCCGCTGCCGGCTTCCGGGGGGCGTCCGCCACGGGGCGCCGCCGGCGCCGGTGCTCGGCGTACGCCACCAGCCCGATGCCGATGGCCAGTCGGACCGCGAGGCCGGCGGTGGACGGCGGGGAGCGCGGCGGCGGAGGCTGGCCGCCGGTGACGAGCAGGACCAGGGCGATCACGACGACGAGGCAGCCCAGCCAGGCGAGGATGAAGGCGAGACCCTTCCACACGCCCCCTGGTGCGGACACCACCAGCACGAAGGCCATGATGGGCAGCGGATTGAGGGCGATCATCAGTCCGATGACGATCAGGTCAAGCACCATCGGCTGTTCCCCGTCGGCGGAACGAGCCCCCTCGCGAACGAGGGGGCGATCTCATGCGTCCATCGTGGCCCCGTCCCGCTCACGGGTGCAAAAGATGCGCCATTCGCTCCACATGCGGAGCCGCGGACCCGCCTGTATCAATGGAATACCACGTGCATGATCGGAGTCGGGCATGGACGACTATCCACTTCTCAACCTCTTCTGGACGATGCTGTGGTTCTTCCTGTGGGTCATGTGGTTCTTCCTGCTCTTCAAAATCATCACGGACATTTTCCGTGACCACGGCCTGCACGGCTGGGGGAAGGCGGGATGGCTGGTCCTCGTGCTGCTGGTGCCCTTCATCGGCGTGTTCGTCTACGTCATCGCGCGCGGCCGCAGCATGCACGAACGGGACGCCAAGCAGATCAGGGAGAGCGAGGCGGCTTTCCGCTCCTACGTCCAGCAGGCCGCCGGAAGCAGGGGTGGCGGCGGTTCCGCGGACGAGTTGGGCAAACTCGCCGCGCTCAAGGACAAGGGCGACATCAGCCAGGAGGAGTTCGACCGGGCCAAGGCCAGGATCCTGGCCTGAGCTCACTTCCCGGCCCCTCCGCCGGTTCAGCCGCGGTCCGGGCCGCCCGGGCCGCGGTCCGGGCGGCCCGCCGGTGCGCCCGGCACGTCGGCGATGCGGCCGCCGGCCGCCAGCAGGGCCAGTACGGCGAGGACCACGAGCAGGATCAGCACCAGCAGGAGCACCGTCAGCACCGTCGGGTGGTTCCACAGCGCGAACACGAGCGCGATGACGAGCAGCACGCCCAGGGTGAGTGCGTGGCGGTGGGCCTCCACCCACCGGCCCGCGCCCCCGGTGCGCAGCCCGTGCCCGGCGCCCCACCGGGCCGCCGAGTCGGCCGTACGGTCGGCCCGCCCGCGCACCCCGCGCGGCAGCCGTCCCGCTCCGGACAGGTAGGCGCCGAGCGCCACCACGACCCCGAGGACGATGGCGGTCCGCAGGCTGACCCGCAGGAACCGCACCAGCGTGTCGAAGACGGCCGCCGCCGCGGCCGGGGACTGGACCTCCGGGGGCAGGTGGTCGAGGTAGTAGCGGCGGCCCACGGCCAGGACGACGGCGACCAGCAGACAGGCCAGGGCCGAGCACAGGGCGGTGGTCACCAGGGCCCGGCGGCGGCGCCGCGCCAGCAGGACGCCGGCCGCGCCGAGCACGACGGTGAGCACGGGAAGCCAGTTGCCGAGGACGTCGAGCAACCGCACCGCACCCCTGATCTGCCCCAGCTTGTCGTTCTGGAACAGCACCATCTGCTTGTCGACTTCAGGGATCTTGGACGCCGGGGAGACTCCGGCGGCCACGAGTTCCTCCTTCACCTTGTCGACGGCCTCGCCGACGTCCAGGGTGACGGTGCCTCCGTCGACGCCGACCGCGCCGCGGCCCTTGCCGGTGAGCGCGTGCACGACGGCGTTGTGGGCGGCCCGGTTGGCCGCCGTCCAGACGTTCTCGAAGCGGTCGCTCTCCACGAACCGGGTCGCCACCTTGGAGACGACCTGGTCGGCCGCCGCGTCCAGTTGCGGACCCAGCGCCTTGACGGCGGCGCCCACGCGCGGCGGCAGCCCCTGGGACTCCAGCCACTTCGCCAGGTCGGCCGTGACCCGGGAGCCGTCCACGCGGACGTCGGCCGCCTTGGTGATGCGGCCCACGGCGGCCTCCTCGATCGCCGGGTTCGACGCGAGCGGCTGGACCGTCGAGACGTACCGGTCGGTGTCCAGGACGATGTCGTGGACCCAGACGGTGAGCAGCGAGAGCGGGACGAGCAGGCACGTCAGCGTGATCAGCACCGCCGAGACGGCGCTCTTCGCGATCCGCCCCCCGCGGGACCCGTCGCGCTCGGCGGGCGGGCGGGCAGCCGGCGCCGCGGCGGGCTGGTCGCCGGGTGACGGGGACGGCTCGCTCATGGAAAGCACTCCCGGGGACGACGGGCAAGGACGGAGCAGGTGCAGGGCGCGGCAGGAAAGCCATGCCCTGCCATTGGACACAGGCCGTCACCGGTCGCGCCCGTTGGGCTGGGCCCTCCAGGTGACGCCGTGCCAGCCGTCCGCCAGGACGGGGCGGAGGGGGGACCGGCAGGGGAGGGGTGGTCCGGAGGGGGAGGGAGCGCGCGGGGGAGGGGTCAGAAGGGAACGGAAGCGGCCGGTCCGACGATCCCGAACAGCGCGCCCTCGGGATCCCGCAGGGTGACCTCGTACGGGTCCGCGCCACTGTCCGTCACGGAGACGGTGGTGCCGCCGAGCCCGGTCGCGGCCTTCACCGCGGTTTCGAGGTCGGGCACCCGGAAGTGCACCTGCCAGCGCGGCCGCAGGTCCGGGTCCGGGGCCTGGGCGAGCGTCCCGCCGTGCAGGCGGGCCACCGTACGGTCTGCGTGGCGCAGCAGGATGCGGTTGTCCTCCTCCATGTAGGCGACCTCGCAGCAGCCGGCCTGCGCGCAGGCCCATTCCAGGACCTCGCCGTAGAAGATGGCGGCGTCGAAGGCGTTGCGCGTGCGCAGTTCGAGCCAGGCGGGGGCGGCCTCGCCGCCCATGCCCCAGTCGGGGATGGCGTCGCCCTGCCAGATCCCGAAGACCGCACCGTCCAGGTCGGCGGCGAGCGCCGCCCGTCCCGTACCGAAGGCCAGCGGCCCGACGGCGACGGTCCCGCTGCGCTCCAGAATGCGCGCGGCGGTGACGTCGGCGTCGTCCACGGCGAAGTACGGCGTCCAGGCGACCGGGACCGTGACGCCGGCGGGCATGGAACCCAGGCCGGCCACCGGGATCCCGTCGCTGAAGCCGACGGCGAAGCCCCCGCCGAGCCGGTCGTTGCCGAACCGCCAGCCGAGGACCGCACTGTAGAAGGCCTGGGCCGCGCCGACGTCGTGGGCCATGAGGCTCACCCAGCAGGGTGCGCCGAACGTTTCGTGACTCGATGTCGACACGCCTGTCATCCCCATCCGCCGGTGCGGCCCCGGATGCCCTTCCCACGGTACTCGCGGGAGCTCCCGGGCAGCGTCGGCCAACATCCTCCTGGCGCTGCCGCCCCCACCCACGCCGACACGGCGGTCGTGGCCCCACCCGGCGGAACGTATCGGCGGCGGCCCGCGGCGGAGGCGCATCGGCCGGCCCCACCCCGCCCACCCGGGCCTGCGGCCCTGCCGGGACGGGGTAGGCAGGCCGCGGAGGGTGGGCGGTGGCGGGTGGACTCGGCGGGGTCAGGCCGCGGCCCGGGCCCGGGCGGGGCTCCCGGCCCGCTGCTGCGCGACCCGGCGGCGCCGGGTGGGCAGGCCCGCGGTCGGATGGGCCACGCCCCAGGTCGCGCCCTTGCAGATCAGCTCCTTGTAGAAGCCGGCCGCGCGGCCGGTCAGGACCCTGTCGACGGCCCGGTCGTCGGCGGTGACGAACTGGATCAGGCCCCCCTTGCGCCCCAGGGAGATGCACTGCTGGAAGTAGCGGATGGGGACGCGCGGGACCTTGGTGCCGGCGAGCCGCGCGGCGATCGCGTCGGCGGCCTGCCAGGCCATCGGGACGCCCGAGGCGCAGGACATGCGCAGCGGCTTGCCGCCGGGGCCCGTCGCCGTCGCCGCGTCACCCACGGCGTACACGTCCGGGTGCGAGACCGAGCGCATCGTCGCGTCGACCACGATCCGGCCGCCGTCGGTGACTTCCAGTGCGGTGGCCAGGGCGATGGGGTGGACGGCGAACCCGGTGGTCCAGACGGTGACGTCGGCGGGGACGGTCCGGCCGTCGGCGGTCGTGACGCGGTCGGCCTCCACCGCGTCGACCACGGCGTGCTCGTGGACCGTGACGCCGAGCCCGTCCACCGTCCTGCGCACGTGGGCGCGGCCCTTCTCCGACAGCCAGTCGCCGAGGCCGCCGCCCGCGGCCAGGGAGACGTCGAGGTCCGGGCGGGCCTCGGCGATCTCCGTCGCGGCCTCCAGCCCTGTCAGGCCGCCGCCGACCACGACCACGGGCCGGCCGGGTCCCAGGGCGGCGAGGCGGTCGCGCAGGCGGAGGGCGCCCGGGCGGCTGGAGACCTCGTGGGCGTGTTCGGCGGCACCGGGGACGCCCCCGTCGTGCCGGCCGCTGCCGAGGGCGTAGACCAGCGTGTCGTACTCCAGTTCCTCCGGCTCGGCGGCGTCCGCTGCGCCTGTGGCGGAGACCGACACCGTCCTGCGGTCCACGTCCACGGCGGTCACCTTCGCGAGCTTCACCGCCACCCCCGTCCCCGCGAACATCGCGTCCAACGGCCGGGGCCGGAGTTCCTGGCCGGCGGCCAGCTGGTGCAGCCGGACGCGCTCGACGAAGTCGGGCTCGGGGTTGACGAGGGTGATCCGGACGTCCTCGCGGTGCAGCCGCCTGGCGAGACGGCCGGCGGCTACGGCACCGGTGTATCCGGCTCCGAGGACGACGATGCGGTGCTCCATGTCCGTGCTCCTGTCTGGGCGGGTCCGCCGTGGGCCGGCGTGGTGTCGCACCTTGAACCGGGCAGCCCCGCGATTCCTGACAGGCTCCGTGTGTGACCTGCGTCACGCCGGCGCGTCGCGGCGTGACGCCGGGCCTCACAGGGTGTGGAGCGGGCCCTCCCCGTGGTCCGCGGCAGCCCACCGTTGGGTCGCGCGCACGAGCTTGTCGGGGTTGACCTGGCTGGTGACCGCCACGATGCCGTCCGCGGTGACGTCCAGGCAGGTGATCCCGACGAGCCGGCCGTCGACGACCGCGGCGATGGCGGGGCCGCCGTTGGCGGTCGTGGCGTAGATCTCGGGCGTGCCGCCGACGATGGCCCGCTTGGCCTTGCCGGGCTTGAACAGGCCGCGCAGGAACGTGGCGACCGCGAGGGCGCCCTCGAACGCCTTCGCGCGGGCCGGGACCTTGCCGCCGCCGTCGCCCACCGCGACGGCGTCCTGGGTGAGCAGCCGGACGAGGGGTTCGGTACGGCCGCTGGTCGCGGCGGCCAGGAACTCCTCGACGATCCGCCGGGCCGCGCCCCTGTCGATCTCGGTGCGCACCCGGCCGTCCGCGACGTGCTTCTTGGCCCGGTGGTGGATCTGCTGGCTGGCGGCCTCGCTGACGTCCAGGATCTCGGCGATCTCCCGGTGCGGGTAGTCGAAGGCCTCCCGCAGGACGTACACGGCACGCTCGTTGGGCGTCAGGCGCTCCAGCAGGACGAGGACGGCGTACGACACCGACTCGCGCTGGGCGGCCGTGTCGGCCGGCCCGAGCATCGGATCGCCTTCGAGCAGCGGCTCGGGAAGCCAGCGCCCCACGTACGTCTCCCGCCGGGCACGGGCCGAAGTCAGCTGGTTGAGGCAGTGGTTGGTCAACACCTTCGTCCACCAGGCCTCGGGCACCTCGATGTGCCCGCCGTCCGCCGCCTGCCAGCGCAGGAACGTCTCCTGCACCGCGTCCTCCGCATCGCCCGCCGACCCGAGCAGCCGGTACGCGATGGCCTCCAACCGAGGCCTGGCGGCCTCGAACCGGTCCACGTCCCCCATGAGCAGCGCCATGCCGCGATCCTAGGCGCCGCACTCCCCGGCGCCCATGGCCCGGGGACGGGCGCACTCGATTCAGGCCGAGGGCGGCGCGGACGACTCGGCGGCGCGGCGGTACTCGGCGTTGATGCGCTGTGCTTCTTCGAGCTGGTCCTCAAGGATGATGATGCGACAGGCGGCCTCGATGGGGGTGCCCTGGTCCACGAGCTCCCGAGCGCGGGCGGCGAGGCGCAACTGGTAGCGGGAGTAGCGGCGGTGGCCGCCCTCGGAGCGGAGCGGGGTGATCAGGCGGGCCTCTCCGAGGGCGCGGAGGAAGCCCTGGGTGGTACCGATCGTGTCTGCTGCCCGGCCCATGGTGTAGGCGGGGTAGTCGTCGTCGTCGAGACGGCCGAACGAGTCGTCTGCTGTCATTGCACCTCTCTCGCGGAACGCATGGAGGGGCCCTGATGCCGTACGGCACCAGGGCCCCGAAGGAACTACTACACCATCTGTCGGCCCTGATACTGCGCCGACCTCGTCTTTCCGCCGACCCGGCCGAGATGCTGCCGGGAGTGCGGGGATCGCGGTTGCTTGACCGGAGACCACCTCACTATCGATGTCCTGCGGTACCCGGGCTCAAGGCTTACGCCCGGGCGATCCTGATGGCGCTCGGCTCCTCCGTTCTTCCCTCGGTGATCAACTGCTCACTGCTGGTACTGCGTACTGCTCGCGGCGGCCCCTGATCACTTCGGGCCGCCCGGTCCGGTCGTCAGCCCCGTCGCCTTCCTTCACAACCTGGCTTCGGGACTCCACCACCGCACCGTTCTGCCTACTACAACTGCGGTTGTTACTGCCCGGCAGTTCGTCTCTGCCGGACCCTACGGTCTCTCTCGGTTACGAGAAAAACCATACCCACGCCACGTCCTGATGTCTACTACGGCCGCCATAGATTTTCTCCGTCGCCGACCAGAACCCATCCGCCGCGGTGGGCTCGGATCCGCGGAGCGCCCTCCATCGCAGGCCGGGTACGCGGGAGGGCCCGACCGGCGCGTGCCGGTCGGGCCCTCGTGCCGGCTCGGGCGCGACGCCCGGCCGAGCCCCTGCAGGTGGTTCAGCGCGTCAGCGCGAGGACGCCCAGAGCGCTGCCCTGTTCGTCGACAACCGGCACGGCAGCGAGCCTGCGGTAGCGCATGGCATGTTCGGCTTCGGCGATCGTGGTCACGGGCGAGGTGACCGGCCCGCGCTCGCCGAGTACGTCGCGCAGACGGACCCGGTCCGTGTACGCCGCGCTGTCCCGGACGGCGGCGAGCCGGCCCTGGGTGATCAGCCCGGTGCACAGGCCGTCCTCGTCGCGGACGAGCAGATGACCCGCGCGGGCGCCGGCCATCACGGCCAGGGCCACCTCGATCGTCATGTCGTCACCGAGCTGCGGACCGGCCGCCTCCATCGCGTCGCCCACCGTCCGGTGCACAGGGTCGGCGTTCACCGAGCGGGGCTGGATCGTGATCATCGTCAAGAGTGCCACCTGGGGAGAAGGGTCGGTTTCGGCGAACACGCGTTCTCAGGCCGCCGTGTCGGAGCCCTGTCGCCCGCTGGTGCGGGGGGTCCTAGGAGCCGGCCGGCGCCCGCCCTGGGGGCGCGAGCTGCGCCGGGGGCGTTCGGCGACGGGGGCGGTGATGACGACCGGGACGCCGGAGGGGGCCTGGGCGCCGGTGATCCGCTTCAGCGCCTCGTCGCCGGAGCGGACCTGGGTCGTCCGCGGTGTGATGCCGGCGGCCTGCATGAGACGCGTCATCCCGCGGCGCTGGTTCGGGGTGACGAGGGTGACCACGCTGCCGGACTCGCCGGCGCGGGCGGTCCGGCCGCCCCGGTGCAGGTAGTCCTTGGGGTCCGTCGGCGGGTCCACGTTCACGACGAGGTCGAGGCTGTCGACGTGGATGCCGCGTGCCGCCACGTTCGTCGCGACCAGCACGGTCACGTGCCCGGTCCTGAACCGGGCGAGGGTGCGGGTGCGCTGGGGCTGCGACTTCCCGCCGTGCAGGGCGGCGGCCCGGACGCCGCTGTCCAGCAGGTCCTGGGTCAGCCGGTCGACGGCGTGCTTGGTGTCCAGGAACATCATCACCCGGCCCTCGCGCGCCGCGATCTCCGTCGTCGTCCGGTGCTTGTCGGCGCCGTGGACGTGCAGTACGTGGTGATCCATCGTCGTCACCGCACCGGCCGAGGGGTCCACCGAGTGCACGACCGGGTCGGCCAGGTAACGGTGCACCAGCAGGTCGACGTTGCGGTCCAGGGTGGCGGAGAACAGCATCCGCTGCCCTTCGGGACGCACCTGGTCCAGGAGGGCGGTGACCTGCGGCATGAAGCCCATGTCGGCCATCTGGTCCGCTTCGTCCAGAACGGTGATCGCGACCTGGTCCAACCGGCAGTCGCCGCGGTCGACGAGGTCCTGCAACCGGCCCGGTGTGGCCACGACGACCTCCACGCCTGCGCGCAGGGCGCCGGCCTGCCTGCCGATCGGCATGCCGCCGACGACCGAGGTCAGACGCAGCTGCACGGCGCGGGCATAGGGGGTGAGGGCGTCGGTCACCTGTTGGGCCAGCTCGCGGGTGGGGACGAGGACCAGGGCCAGTGGCCGACGCGGCTCGGCGCGCTGTCCGGCGGTGCGGGCCAGCAGGGCGAGGCCGAAGGCCAGGGTCTTGCCGGAGCCGGTTCGGCCGCGGCCGAGGACGTCTCGGCCCGCAAGGGTGTTGGGCAGGGTGGCTCCCTGGATCGGGAACGGCACGCTCAGTCCCTCCGCACCGAGGGCAGCGAGCAGCTCGACCGGCATGGCGAGGTCGGCGAAGGACTCGACGGCGGGCAGCGCGGGTGTGGTGGTCTCCGGCGGGGCGAACTCGCCCTGCGCTGAGGCGGGTCGGAGGCCATGGCCGCCCGAGTGGCGTCGCGGACCTGTGGAACGGCCGGGGGCCGACGAGCCGAAACGGCTGCCCCCCTCCGGACCGGCGGCGGTCCCGAAGGCGGGGCCGCCGGTCCGGCTGCGGGAAGAGCGGGCGTTCGTACGTGTGCGGTTCATGCAGAACCTTCCTTGATGCGGATGCGGCACATATCAAGGAATTCCCGGATGAAAACGCGGTGCAGGGAATTACGAGAACAGGCCGAATGGAATGCGAAAAGCGACTCCGGCCCGCGGATATGCCGTGCGGGCGCATGTGCCGCGAGGGGGCGGCGCCATGCAGGCGCTGATCACGAAATCGATGGGGTGGAGGACCGGCGGACTGCGGCCCTGAAAAAATTGGTCACGCCGGCGCCGTCACACCGGGAAACGCGTGCAGCTGGGGCCCGCACCCCGAGGGATGCGGGCCCCAGCTACGCAATGCGCGTCGGAGTCAGGCGAGAACGATGTTCTCGGCCGTCGGGCCCTTCTGGCCCCGCGCGATGTCGAAAGTGACCTTCTGGCCTTCCCGCAACTCGCGGAAGCCGGGGGAGGCGATGTTCGAGAAGTGGGCGAAGACGTCGTCTCCACCGCCGTCCTGCTCGATGAAGCCGAATCCCTTGGCCGCGTTGAACCATTTCACGATGCCGGATGCCATGTGGTGTCTCCTCTTCGGGGCCGTACACCGGAATCCGTGCGTCACGGACACCGTGTCGCCGTGATGATGCCCCGCCGGGAAAACGACCCGGAGACAACGAGCGTTCGAATGTGGCGATGAGGCCGCTGGGAGCTCGAAGTTTTTGGGTGCCAAAACTGCAACCTGGAAACGACAGTAGCACGCTGCAGCGGATTGCGGGGGCGTCTCTTTTCGCCGGGCGCATGCAGGGCACTGATCTTTTTCACCCAGGCCACTGCGCGGGTCCTGCTCATGGGCTGTTTCGCCGCCACTGCCTGCACCGCAGAAAAAAATATCTGTGCAGCCCCTGGCGCCACTGACGACTGGCGCTGCGACCGTCTTGGTGGTGGAAAAGGAGCATCCGGACCCTCCCTGTGGGACATGTTTGCCCATGCGAATCCGGAGATACGTTTATTCCGTGCGGTTCGTGCGCGGAGCGTCGGGGCGGGGTGAACCGACGCCGCGGTCGCGGCCGGCCTGCCTTCTGCCACGGACGCCCAGCCCCGTGGGACATCCGGCGCGGCAGCTCTCCAGCTGCATCCGCCTACGGTTTCTCGGCGGCCTGGCGGAGCAGGGCGACCGGCTGGTCGACCGCCGTCGACCTGGTCTTCATCCCGTACGGTTCCTGCTCGTCCTCGCTGAGGACTTCCTGGCTGTCGGGGTCGCGGGCGATGTGGACCTGCATGGAGGGGATGGTGTCTCCGGGCGCGAACAGCTGTCCCTCGCGCCACTTCGGCATCACCCACCACATGGCTGCCCAGTCGGGTGCCTGGGTCATGTTCATGACCGCGCTGCTGCGATAGATCCTCGACCGGTAGCGGAAGAAGTCGTCGCCCGGGTGCGCGAGCCACGGAGGGGCGTCCCAAAGGTGCTTGCGATCTGCCGAGTCCCTGTCCCACGAGTACTCGATCGACTGCGGGTAGCTGTTGGCGAGCTTGCAGCGGTCGGCCCGGATGAACGAGATCGTCGCGGCCAGCTGGACGCGTCCCTGACCGGCGTCCTTCAGCGGCACTTCGATGACGGCCTGCTTCGAGAAGTCGTCGCCGGGGTCGAGGCGGCTCCCCGCGGAGGTGATCTGTCCTGCCGCGAGCAGGCGGGCCGGAGCATTGAAGTCCTCGTGGCGGTTGGTGTCCCAGCCGTCGCCCAGTTCGTCCCGCCATCGTGCCGGCCCGGTGCCCTCCGCACGGAAGGTGCTCGGCCAGATCGTGGCGGACCACTGGGTTCCGACGACGAAGATGCTGATGGCCCCCTCGTTGCGGAACGTGAGGTGCGCCGGGACGTACAGGCTGGTGCGGGCGGCGTTCAGGGTCGGTTTCCCGAAGGACACCATGAAGGGGACCTTGGGCGGGGCCACGTACGGGGTGTACATGGACGAGTACGCCACGCTGGCGGAACCGATGAGAGCCGACAGGGCGACTCCGGTCGCGAAACTCTTCGGATGCGGAACCCCCCGCCAGACCTTGTGCCGGCTCACTTCCCACAGGGCCCAGACGGACCACGCCACCAGGGCCACCCAGAGCGAGAACAGCCCGGCGCGATAACCGCCCTCCCACTGCAGGATCAGGAACATCAGGCTGGTCACGGCCACGATGACGACTCCCAGCAGCACGCACTGCCCCGCGTACCGGGTGGCCCGCTTGCCCCAGTAGTCGAAGACCGCCGCCGCCGCGACCGTCTCCACCAGCGCGGCAGCCAGGAACACCACGCCCATGACGCGCCCGCCGAAGGTCAGGGCCCTGAGGGTGTCCGTCAGCCCCACGCGGAAGAGCACAGCGGCGGACACCAGGAGGCCGAGCGTCATCAGACCGGCCTGGGCGCGCCTCCACCAGGGTCGGTCGGGCCACAGGGCGGGGTCGGCGCGCCAGCGGACCTGCCCCGGATTGCCGAGATCCGTGTCTTCGGGCACCCCGGCCCGCCGCAGCACCCTGCGGAGGTCCCGCGGTGACCAGGCCCGGCCCACGTCCTCCCCTCCGACGCTGACCTGGCGCAGCCCGCGGCTGTCGGGCGGGTGCACGATGACCTGCGGTCCGCTGGACGTCATGCCCTCAGGATCGACGTGGCACGGGCGGCCCGCAGTCGGCAGGGGCATCCGGGTGACCCTGCTCCGGCCGCCCCGCCGCCGACGCCCATGCCCCGTTCAGGGTCGCCGGGGCTCGGTGGCGGGTGTGTGCAGGTCCTCGTCCAGGAGACCGCTCCTCGCGATGAGGTACGCCAGCTGTGCGCGGCTGCGGCTGCCCAGTTGCTCCGAGGCCTTGCGGACGTGGGTGGCCACCGTACGGGCGCTCATGCCGAGGCGACCGGCGATGGTCTCGTCGGTGTAGCCGTTCACCATGAGGTGCAGGACGGCCCGGCGGGTCTCGTCGGTGAGCAGGGGCGGCCGGTGCTCGGTCGGCGTGTGCCGCAGGGGCGCGGCGCGCTCCCACGACTTGTCGAAGATGCCGACGAGGTAGCGGATCATTCCGGGGTGCTCGACGACCAGGGCGAGCTGCTGGCGCTCCGCGTCGGGGTCGGGCACGAAGGCGACCTTCCGGTCGCAGACGATCAGCCGGTCGAACACCTCGTCCAGGGTGCGTACTTCGGCACCCGCGACGGAGACGCCCTCGACGTAGGCGAGCGTCGGGGCGTGGGAGCGGACGGTGTGCTGGTAGATGGTCCGCTGTCGGATGCCGCGCTCCAGGGCGGCCACGTCGCTGGCGAGCGCCTTCTCCAGCAGTTGCGCCGGCCTGCCGCCGCCGGGCTGGGCGGTCAGGAGCTCCTCCTCACAGGACTGCACGACCGAGGCCAGCGTGGCGCTGATGGAGTCCGCGCCGCTGATCGCGCGGATGCCGCTGCCGCTGCCGCCGCCCGCGTGGGCGCGGTAGACCTCGTCCGCCCGGTGCATGGCGACACGGGCCGCCGCCAGGGCCCGCTGCCTCTCCTCGATGTCCGTCTCCAGCGGGCGCATCACGGCGTTGGCCGCGAGACCCGGGGGCAGGGGCACCAGATGGCCGTCGGGCAGTTCCCGCAGGAGACCCAGGTCAAGCAGGCAGGGCGGGCATTCCCGCCCCGGGAGGTCACCCCGGACGGCTGCCTCGTAGAAGGACAGCCCCTCGTCGCAGAGCTCGACGGGTGGAACACGTACCCCTCTGTCTGTTTTCGTGCACATTTGGCCATCCTTCAAGTCTCTGCATTGCGTGATCATGCTCCCGGATTTCCCTGTTCCCGGCGAGAAGACCGGCACATGATTCCTGTCACGGGCCACAGAAACCTGGCCCGGGCAGAACTCGATCAGGGGGAACCAATGTTCAAGACGACTCTTCGGCAGCTCTTCGGCGCACTCGCCGTGACCGTTCTCGCGACGCTCGGCGTCATCGCGGGCAACGAATCCGCGGAGCGGGAAGAGGTCGTCGTCATCGCCCTCAAGAGCGACTCGCAGTGGGGCTGACCGGGCAGGCTCCCCGCCCCCTCCCCGGATTGCGAAATTCTAGTTACAGGAGAGACATGTCCGCCCTTCCCGTTTCCGCCCGGCCGCTGCCCGTCCTCGACGGGCTCCAGGAGAGGCTGGAAGACCTGAAGAGCTCGGGTCTGTACCGAGAATTCACCCCCTGCTCGTACCTGGCGGACCAGCCCGGGCACGCGATGCACCAGGGGCGCCGCATCCAGGTCTGGTGCACCAACGACTACCTGGGCATGAGCCAGAACGCGCAGGTCATGGATGCGCAGATCGCCTCGACGCTGCGGCACGGCACCGGCAACGGCGGCTCCCGCAACATCGCGGGCACCAGCGAGGCCCATGTGGCGCTGGAGACCCGGCTGGCGGCCTGGCACGGCAAGGACCGTGCCCTGGTGTTCACCAGCGGATATGTCGCCAATGTCGAAACGCTGAGCACCCTGCTCGCGGCCGTACCGGACATGGTGGTCTTCTCGGACTCGCTCAACCACCGCTCATTGATCGAGGGAATCCGTACCTCCAAGAACCGGAGACACATATTCCCGCACAACGATGTCGAAGCGCTGGACGAAATGCTCGGCCAATATCCGGCGGAGCAGCCGAAGTTGATCGTCTTCGAATCCGTGTACTCGATGGACGGGGACATCGCGCCGATCACCGAAATCTGTGATCTGGCCGAACGCCACCATGCTCTGACGTATCTGGACGAGACGCACGCGATCGGCGTGAACGGACCCACCGGCGCCGGTATATGCGAGGAGATCGGAGAACACCGTCCGACCTTCGTCCAGGGCGTGTTCGGAAAAGCGGTCGGTACCACCGGCGGCTACGTCGCCGGCCCCGAGACCGCCCTGGACTACGTCCGCTCCCACGCGCCCGGATTCATCTTCACCACCACCATCCCCCGTTCGAGCCTCGACGCCACCCAGCGCAGCCTTGACGTCATCCAGGGCCCGGCCGGCGCCGAACTGCGCCTGAAACTGCGGGAGAACGCGGCGCTGATGCGCAGTCTCCTGCGCGAGGCGCGCATCGACTTCATCGACGCCCCCACCCACCTGGTCCCGGTGCTGGTCCCGGGCGGTGAGCGGGTCAAGAAGATCTCGCGCCGCCTCCTGGACGAGTACGGCGTCTACGTCCAGCCCATCAACTTCCCGTCCGTGGCGAAGGGGGGCGAGCGCTTCCGGGTCACGGTCGCGCCGTTCCGTACCCGTACGGAGATCGAGGGATTCGTCCGGGCCCTGCGCGCCTGCCTCGACGACATCCGATAGCGCAGCCCCACCACTTCACCGAATCAAGGAGATCCGCTCGTGCAGATCAAGGAAATCACCCCGTTCATCGGCTCGGAGCTGACCGGTGTCGGCTACGAGGAACTCCAGGACCCCGAGGTCTTCGCCCAGCTCGTCGACATCGTGCAGCGCCGCGAACTGGCCGTCGTCCGGGGCCTGGACATCACCCCCGAGCAGCAGATCGAGCTGGCCTCCCGAATCGGCCGGCCCGTGCCGTTCCTCATGGCCAAGTACCGGCACCCCGAGCACCCGGAGATCATGATCTCCTCCAACGCCATGAAGGCGAACCGTCCCGTCGGTGTCGCCCGGGTCGGCAACTTCTGGCACCAGGACTCCTCGTACATGAAGGATCCGGCGCCCTACACGATGCTGCACGGCGTCGACGTACCCGCCACCAGCGGCCACACGCTCTACGCCAGCGCCCTCGACGTCTACGACCGGCTGCCGCAGGAGTGGAAGGACAAGATCGCCGGCCGCACCGCCCTGCACACCGTCAGCAAGCGCCAGCGGATCTCCCCCGAGCACGTCGGGCTCTCCATCGCCGAGCTGAAGGCGCTGGTCGAGATGGAGTACCCGCCGACCGAGCACCCGCTGGTCAAGCACGACCCGGCCACCGGCCGTCCGTACCTCTACGGCGCCCCCGAGTACATGGACTCCGTCGTGGGCTTCGACGCCAACGAGAACGCGGAGTTCTTCGCCCTCATCGACCGGCTCATCCAGGACCCCGAGCACGTCTACACCCACCGCTGGACGACGAACGACCTGGTGGTGTGGAAGACGGCGACGACCTACCACGCGGCCACCGCGGTCGACCCCGGTGCCACGCGGACCGTGCACCGGGTGAGCATCGAAGAGGGCGAGAAGTGGGCGGCATAGCCGACTTCGACGTGGCCTTCCCCTCCGCGAGGGCCGACATCCGGGCCATGTCCGCGGCCTCGGGCGTCCCCCTCGCGGACCTGGCGCGGATCACCCACTGCGCAACCTTCCCGGTGCTCGCGGAGGGCGAGAACGCCTGGGAGCTCGCCCTCGCCGCCGCCCGGACGGTCCTGGACCGCAGTGCGGTGGCCCCCGACCGGATCCGGCAGGTGGTCTACGCCGGGTCCGGCGCCTGGGACCGGCCCTTCTGGTCGCCCGCGGCGAAGGTGGCGCACGCCCTCGGCATCGAGGACGCCCACTGCTTCGAGGTGGCCAACTTCTGCAACGCGGGCATGACCGCCATCCGGCTCCTGTCCACCGCGGGAGCCCTGGACGAGAACACGTACGCGCTGGTCCTCGTCGGGGACCGGCTGAGCCGGATGGTTGACTACCGTGACCCCGATTCCAAGGCTCTGTTCAACCTCGGTGATGCGGCTGCGGCGGTGCTGCTGGGCGGCGGTCCGAGCCGTTTCCGTGTCGTCCACTCGGCGATGCGCACCGATGGCAGCTGGGCCGACTACTACGCCGGTGAGCTGACGGACGGACGCGTGCTGATCCGGCGCGCCGAGCACCGCAGGGGCCTCGCAGACGCCTACGTACGGCACTTCACCGCCCTGGTGGACGAGACGGTGGCCGCACTCGGCATCACGCCGGGGGACATCGCCCACTTCCTGATCAACCACGGCGACCGTGACATGCACCAGCGGCTGTTGGCCCGCCTGGGCATCCCGGCCGGCCGGAGCGTCTTCAACTACGACCGGCTGGCCCACATGGGCGGAGCGGACACCCTCATCGCGCTGAAAGACCTCGAACGCGGGGACCGGCTGCGGCACGGCGACCTCATCATGCTCGCCACCAGCGCGATGGGCTTCAGCTGGGGCATTACGACCTTGGAGTATCTCGGATGAAGATCCTCGTCATTCACCAGGTTCCGTACCGGAAGATCGGCTACGACCGCGGCCTGGACCACGACCGCCACGAGGTGACCTACATCGGGCACCCGCACCGGATGGCAGACCTCCCCGACGGCCTGCCCGCGCGGCGGATCACCCTCGACCCGGACGAGGACCTGGTCGCCGGGATCCTCGCCCGCACCTCGCCCGCCGACGGCTACGAGAAGGTGCTCTCGCTCTCGGAGTTCGGCATCGTCGAAGCCTGCCACGTACGCCGCCACCTCGGCATCGAGGGCCCGGACCTCGCCGCCGTCGAGCGGGTGCGGGACAAGGTGCGGATGAAGGAAGCGCTGGCGGGCTCGGGGCTGCGCCACCCCCGGTTCGCCGCCGGGCCCGCGCCGGACGGCACCCTGCCGTGGACCGGGCGCACGGTCCTCAAGCCGCGCCAGGGCGCGTCCAGCGAGGACGTCACGGTCCACGCGACCGCCCGTGAGGCGCTCGACGCCCACGGGCGGCTGACCGACCCCGGGGAGTTCCAGCTGGAGGAGCACATCGACGGCGACATCCTGCACGCCGACGGGCTGGTGGACGGCGGCCGGCTGGTCGAGCTCGCGGTCAGCCGGTACGTCAACAAGCCGGTCGAGTACGCGCACGGAACCCCGCTCGGCTCGCACCAGGAGCCGTGCACGCCCGCCCAGCGCACCCTCGCCGAGCAGGTGGTGAAGGTCCTCGGCATCGAGGAGGGCTGCATCCACCTGGAGTTCTTCGAGACGGCCACCGGCGAACTGGTCTTCCTGGAGGTGGCCAACCGGATGGGCGGCGCGGCCGTGGTCTCCACGCACGAGCTGCACACCGGGGTGCACCTGCCCTCGCACGAGATCGCCGTCCGGCTCGGCCTGGACCGGCCGCCGGCCGGCCCGCCCAGCGGCCGTCACCACGGCTGGCTCGCCTTCCCCGGCCACCACCTGGCGGCCGACGAGGTGCGGGCGGTCGACGTACCCGAGTGGATCAGGACCCATCCGTGCCTGGACGTCCTCCACGTCCTCGCGCCGGACCAGGAGACCCCGCGCCACATCACCTACCAGGAGTGGGAGGTTCCGGTGTTCATCGAGGCATCGCACACCGACGCGGACGAGCTGCGCCGGTTCCTGGAGGAGTGCACCCGCGCGGTCTCGGTCCGCACCGCCCCGGCCCGGCAGGTGGCGGCATGAGCGCCCCGGTCCGCACCACACGGCTGATCACGCAGCGTCGCCGGCCCCGGGGCATGCCCGTACCCGAGGACTTCGCCGAGGCGGAGCTGCCCCTGGCGGCGCCGGCCGAGGGCCAGGCGGTGGTGGAGAACCTGTGGCTCTCCGTGGATCCGTACATGCGTGAGGCCATGGACGCGGAGTGGGAGCTCGGCGCTCCGCTGGAGGGCCGTTCGATCGGCCGGGTCGTGGAGTCGCGCAGCGCCGGACTGCCCGTCGGGGCCGTGGTGTTCCACCGGGAGGGCTGGCGGACCCACGCCGTGGTGTCCGAAGCCGAGGCGCGCGTCCTGCCCCGGTACGAGGGCGTCGCCACCGAGTCCTTCCTCGGGCTGCTCGGTGGTACGGGCCTGACAGCGTATGTCGCGCTGACCCGTGTCGCCCGGTTGCGGGCCGGTGAGACGGTGTACGTCTCGGCAGCCGCCGGCGGCGTCGGGACGGCGGCCGGCCGGCTGGCCAAGCTGCTGGGGGCCGGCCGGATCGTCGGCAGCGCCGGTTCCCCGGCGAAGGTCCGGCTGCTCACCGAGGAACTCGGCTACGACGCGGCCTTCGACCACCGCGCCGGACCTTCCCTGTCCGAGCAGCTGGCCCGGGTGGCGCCCGACGGCATCGACGTCTACCTCGACAACGTGGGCGGCGACCACCTGGAGGCGGCGATCGGGGCGATGCGCGAGGACGGGCGGATCGCCTGGTGCGGAGCCATCGCGCAGTACAACACGGGATGCGCCCCGGCGGCCCCGCGCAATCTCTTCGACCTCGTGGAGAAGAGCATCCGGCTGGAGGGCTTCCTCGTCTCCCGTCACCGCGACGCGCAAGCAGAGCTGGAGGACTTCCTGGTCCCGCACCTGCGTTCGGGTCGGATCACCGACCGGCTCAGCGTGACCGAAGGCTTCGAGCGGACCGTCGACGCCTTCCTCGGGATGCTGCGCGGCGAGAACACCGGCAAGGCGGTCGTACGGCTGGGCCCGGCCGACCCGGAGCCGGCTCCCGACCACACCCCCTGAGCGAGCGAGGGTTCCATGGCACACGTCCGCACCGGACTGCACATCAGCATCGTGACGCTCGGTTCCGCCCAACGGGTCTGCGCCATCTGGAGCGTACGGGGGACCGCCGCCGAGGAACATGCGTGCGAGTTCCCGGGAGCCCTGCTGCTGCCGCGGAAAGGGGCGGAGCAGGACTGGGCCGTCGAGACGGCACTGGCGGCGGTCCTTGAGCAGTGCCCCGCAGACGGTCCCGTCTGCGTGAACCTCACCACCACGGCCGGCGGCATCGAGGCGGAGGGGCTGCGGACCGGGCTGTGCGCCTCCGATCTGCTGAACCTGGCCCGTACGGCACTCGGCGAGGACCAGCGGGAATGGGCCGAGCTGGCCCGGGCCGACCCGGCGGCCTTCCACGCCACGGCCGCGCAGCCGTACACGCTGCGGCAGCAGGCGGCGTGCCTGATCACCCGGGGCCCGAACGGTCCGCACAAGGACGTCACGCTGCTGCACGCACGGCAGGACACGGTCCTGCGCGACTACACGGTGGGGCTGCTGGCGTCGGCCGGGGCCACCGACGCCACCGAGACCGCCCGCCCTTCCCACCCCAGGAGACCCTGATGCGCCTGCCCATGGAACTCGAACCGGCACCGACCGCGCCGGCGGACCCGCCGACCCGGGCGGCGGAGCCGGGGACGCGGGGTCGCTGCCCCGGTCCGGTCGCGTGGGAGCGCTACTTCTCCCGCAGTGCCCACGCCATGGTGCCCTCCGAGGTCCGCTCCCTCTTCTCCGTGGCCGCCCTCCCCGGCATCGTCTCGCTGGCGGGCGGCATGCCGGACGTCTCCGCCCTCCCGCCGGAGACCATGGCCGGGATCCTCGCCGATGTGGTGCGCGAGCACGGCCCGACGGCACTCCAGTACGGGTCGGCGCAGGGCGACCCCGGACTGCGGGACAGCATCTGCTCCGTGATGGCGGCCGAGGGGATCTCCGCCCGCCCGGAGGACGTCATGGTCACCGTGGGCTCCCAGCAGGCCCTGGACCTGCTGGCCCGGGTCCTGCTCGACCCGGGGGACACGGTGGTGACCGAGGGCCCCACGTACGTCACCGCCCTCGGTACCTTCAAGGCGGCCGGCGCCCGGGTCGTGCAGGTCGCCATGGACCGCGCCGGGGTGATCCCGGACGAACTGGCGGCGGCCTTCCACCGGTTGACGGCCGAGGGGCGGCCCGCGAAGTTCTTCTACACCGTCCCCACCTTCCAGAACCCCACCGGCGCCACCGTCCCGGCGGGCCGCCGCGCCCACATCCTGGAGGTCTGCCGCAGGGCCGGGGTCCTCGTGGTGGAGGACAACCCGTACGGCCTGCTGCACTACGACGCCGCTCCCACCCGGGCCCTGTGCGCCGACGACCCCGACCGGGTGGTCTACCTCGGATCCTTCTCCAAGACACTGGCACCGGGCCTGCGGGTGGGCTGGGTGCACGCACCGGCCGCCCTGACCGCCAAGCTCGTGCTCGCCGCGGAGAGCGCCATGCTCTCCCACTCGGCACTCGCCCAGCTCACCGTGGACCGCTACCTGCGCACCGAGCCGTGGCAGGAACGTCTCGGCGGGTTCCGCGCGGGCTACCGCACCCGGCGGGACGCCATGCTCCGCGCACTCTCCCTCTCGATGCCCGCCGGGGTGTCGTGGACCGTCCCGGACGGCGGGTTCTTCGTCTGGGTGACGCTCCCCGAGGGCCTGGACTCCCGCGAACTGCTGCCCCACGCGCTGGCGGCGGGCGTCGCGTTCGTCCCGGGCACCGGCTTCTACACGGACGGCCGCGGCACCCGGCACCTGCGGCTGTCCTTCTCGTACCCGTCGGCGGAGCTGATCGACGAAGGCGTACGCCGGCTGGCCGCGGTGATCGCCGCACAGCTGTGAAGGACGCGACCGCGCCGAGCGGTACGGCAGTCACCCACCCCTATGACGAGGACATCTCATGAGGCACTACCCCACCGACCTCCTGCTGGCCGTCGAACACGTCGAGCGCGCCCTCACCTCCGGCGCCCTCGCCCCGCTCGACGCGGCCTTGCGACAGGCCGGCGTGGCGGATCCGCTGCGCCGGTTCGACAGCCGGCGGCTCTTCGAAGGGCTGGACCGGCTCCTCGGCGGCGTCAGCCAGTACCCCTGGCAGCCGCTGGCCGACAGCGACGACGTCCTGGAGCTGTCCCCGGTGGGCACCGTCGTCCTCGACGACCGGCTGGCCGAGGCGACCCTGCGCGGTCTGCTGCTCGCATGGGCCCTGGGCAACCGGGTCACCGTACGGTCGGCACGGCCCCAGCTGTGGGAAGAGGTGATGTCGGCGCTGCGGGAGGCCGGGGTACCGCTGCCGACGGGGCAGGTGACCGGGCCCGGCGCGGACGCGCCCGGGCAGCCGTTGGAGGTCCCCGCGCTGCCGGCCGACGCGGACCTCGCCGTCGACTGCGGGGCGGGCTGGGCGTACGGGCTCTTCCAGCGCCGGCACCTGGCGGGCGTGTCCCTGGCCCGCATCCGCAGCGAGGACGGCGACCGGCGGAGCGGGCGGCTCGCGGCGCGCCTGCGGTACCTCGTGGCCCGCGCCCGGCGCACCCCGTACTACGGGGACCTGCCCGACATCACCGAGGACGCCGGTCTCGCCGGGCTCCCCATACTGGAGAAGTCCGAGCTGGAGGCACACTCGCTGCCCGCGAGCCGCGACCTGAGCAGTGGGGATCCGGCCACCGGGGAGGTGCTGCGCTCCGGCGCGACCAGCGGCGAGCCGCGCTACATCGTCTACTCGCGCTCCGACTGGGAGAACATGGTCCGTGAGGCCATCCCCATGCTGTACGCGCTCGGGCTCGCGCCGGGCGACCGCGTCATCAACACGCTGTTCGGCGGCGGCATGTACGGCGGGCTGACCACGACCTTCAGCGAGCTGTCCCGGATGCCCGTCGAGTCGTACTCGACCGCGCAGTTCGTGACCGTGGACGACCTGCTGATGCTCACCGGGCGCTTCGACGCCAATGTGATCCTCGGCATGCCCGCCCTCATCCTGCCGCTGCTGCGCGACGCCAAGAAGCGCCGCCCCGGGCTGCGCGTCGAGAAGGTGATCTACGGCGGCACCCCGATGACCGAGACCGACAAGACCTGGCTGCGCCAGGAGCTGGGGGCCCGTGTGGTGTCCAGCATCCTCGCCGCGAACGACGGCGCGCAGCTCGGGTACCAGTGCGGCTTCCTCGGCGGCACCGTGCACCACGTCAACGACGACTACAACCTCATCGAGGTCGTGGACGAGGCCGGCCGACCGGTCGTGGACGGCGTCACGGGTCACCTTCTCGTCACGGGCCTGCAGAAGTTCGAGGGCCCCCTGATCCGCTACCGCATCGGCGACATGGGGCGCACCTACGAGCACCACTGCGCCTGCGGGGTGTCGGGACGGGTGCTGGAGTACCTGGGCCGTTCCGACGGACTGGTCCGCTTCAAGGGTGAAACGGTTCTCTATGGCGAGGTCCTCGACGCGCTCGCCGCCTTCGAGGTCTCGCAGCTCCAGATCGAGGTGGCCACCGAGGGCAGCCGGGAGATCCTGACCATCCGCACCGAAGCCCCCTGCCCGCCGGAGGCCGAGGCCGTACGCGAGCTGCTCGTCAAGGAGTTCCCGGTGCTGGGCGGTTTCCAGGACTTCGATGCGGCGCTGGACGCGTACGAGCTCAGGATCGTCTGCACGGCAGAGGGCGAGCTGCCGCGCAACTCCGTCAGCGGCAAGGTCAAGAACGTCATCGACCGCCGCTTGGACGGGGTGGCGCTCTGATGCTCAGGAACGACCGGGTCGCGCGCACCATGCTGGGTGCGATCACCCTCTCCAGCATCGGCGTCGGCATCCACACGCTGGCCATGGGGCAGTTGCTCTACGACCGTACCGGCAGCCCGGCCGCCTTCGCGTTCGTACTGACCCTCCAGGGCGTGGCGGCCCTGTGCGTCCTGCCGGTGTGCGGACCGCTGGTCGACGCCCTCAACTCCAAGCTGGTGTACGCGCTGTGCGGGCTGGGCCGGGCCGGCACCGTCCTGCTGATCGTGGGCGTCGCGGCCCTGATACCGGGCACCGCCGCGGTGCCCTGGATCGTGGCGGCGTCCGCGCTGCTGGCCGTCTTCGACAACGTCGAGCGGTCGGCACTGTTCAAGCTGACCGCGCACCATGTGGACCGGGCCCACGCCACCCGCTTCAACAGCATGATCGGTGTGGCCTTCCAGGCCGGAGCGCTGACCGGGATGGCTCTCCTCGGGCTGATCCTGACCTGGGGCACCGCCGAACACGCCCTGGTGATCGACATCCTGATGTCACTGTGCTGCGCCGTGGCGGTGAGTCGGATCCGCCTGACGGTGGACGAGGGCAATCCGCCCCTGTCGGCGCGCCTGCTGTCCCGGGCCGTGGCGGGGACGGTGGGCGAGTGGCGGGGGATGCTGGTCCGCTACCGCGGCGACCGGACCGTCTTCCTCGTGATCGTCCTGTGCGGTGGTGACTTCGTCTTCGCCCAGGGCCTGAGCACCCTCGTCATCCCCCTGACCGCCGAGTTCCACGGGGGCCGGGGCTGGTACGTGGCGGCGCTGGAGGCCACGTTCGCGGCCGGAATGATCAGCGCCTCGTTCCTGACCCGGTACCTGGTCTCGCAGCGCCTGCTGCCGGTGTGGCTGCTCGGCCAGGCCGCGGCGGCTGCCCTGCTGGCGCTGAGCGGGACGGGCGCGGTGCACTTCGCCGCCTTCTTCCTGGCGGGCTTCGCCAATCTCAACAGCCTCACCTGGCTGCTGACCTCGCTCCAGCAGTACGCGGCCGAGGGCGACAAGGCCAAGATGGCGTCCCTGCGGCTGCTCGCCATCGGCCTGGGCACGGCGGTCCTCATGCCGGTCGTGGGCCACTTCGCCGCTGCCTCGCTCGGCGCCGGGTTCTGGAGCGTGGCGGCGACCATGACGCTCTTCGCGCTGGGCGGCTCCGTGGTGGCGCGCCACCACCGGCCGCGGACGACTCCCGGGACGGGGGCGGGAGCCGTACGGGCGGAGGCCAGACCCTCGGCCGAGGCCGCGGCAGCCTGACCCCTGCGCCGTACCGGCCCGCCGTACCGACCGGCCCGGGTCGCCGACCTGGGCAGTCGCGGCGTCCGTCCGCGTCCCGGCGTCACTCGTATGCGGTAGCGGCTCGTGCCATGGCGGTCAGAACGGCCGGCGACTGGGAAGGCTGACACGGGCCGGCGCAGATTCGCCGCCGTACCGCCGCAGTCGACCGGGAGAGACGGATGACCATCAAGGACGTCGGGCCGGACCCGCAGAGCTTCGATCTGGAGAAGGCGACGCTCGAGAACACGGACTACCGCGCGGTCGCCTGGTCCGGGAAGTACCTCCAGCTGACCCTCATGTCCATCCCGGTGGGTGAGGACATCGGCTTGGAGGCGCACCCGGAGACCGACCAGTTCCTCCGTCTCGACGCAGGCCGGGGCCGCGTCCAGATGGGCCGGGAGAAGGACCGGCTCGACTTCGACCGGGAGGTCGAGGACGGCTGGGCCGTCTTCGTACCGGCCGGCACCTGGCACAACGTGACCAACATCGGTGACGAGCCGCTGCAGCTCTACGCCGTGTACGCGCCGGTCCACCACGCCCCGGGCAAGATCCATGCGACAGCCGCCGACGCGGAGCGCGACGAGGACTCGGGCGGCGACGAGCCGGCCAGCTGGTCGGTCCAGCCCGCCCAGCAGCCGCCGGACGAGCACGCCTGACCGGCGATGGCGTAGCCCGTCACCCACCCGCACGGTGGGTATTCCACCGAGGGGGACGACGGCTGGCTCGGGTGGTCGGGCCAACGAGGTTACGGAAGGCCGACGGGTCCTTCATCCGGTCGCCGCGCCGGACTCCGTCCGAGCCGCCTGCCGCATGCCGGCGGGCGCGGTGCCGCGCCGGCTCGGGCGCCCGGTCGAGGAACACCCCGAGCAGTTCCTCCCCGAAGATCTCCGAGCCCCGGCGCTCAGGTCTCGTCGGAGTGGGCGCCGGCGCCGAAGGGGGACAGGCCGGCGGCCAGCCGCACGTGGGCGGGGCCGGCGGGTGGTGCCGTGTCCACAGTGAGGTGGAGGCGGGTGTCGCCGGCAGGCCAACCGTGTGGGCCAGTGGTGCGCCGGTCAGAGCCCCTCGTCGTGCAAGTCCTCCTCGCGCAGCAGGTCGTCCTTGCGGCGGCGCGAGGTCTCCTCGGGGCCGGGCTTGTGTCCCTTCTCGCGGGACGACCTGCCCGGCTGGGGCTGCGCGGGGTCTCCCGGTCGATGGTGTTCCTGCGCTTCACGGCCCTTGCCCGGCTGCTGACGCTTGTCCTGCCTACCATCCATGACGGTGACTCCTCTTCATGCGTGGGGTACGGATTCCTCTCGGATCACGCTGACACGCACTGCGACGGTCCGCATCATGTCGAACGCGAAGCGGGGCACGCGCATGACGCTCCTCCCCAGCGTGGCAGCGTCCGAGGCGGCCGTCCCTTCAGTGCCGGGGAGGGACGCAGTCCCCACCCGGCCCCACCGGCCGTCGGGATGTGGGCGGGTGCTTCCCGGTCGGGCTGTCCGGCCCGGACGGCCCGGACTGAGCGGGCACGAGTGCGGGTTCTCCCCGTACCGGAGCCCGCGTCCTTCCTGAGCCCGGCGGCCGGGAGGTCCGCGAAAACAGACACCTCAGGGACCGGTAGAAGCGGTCCGGAAGGAACACGGCATCCGCGACGACCATCACTCCGGAGAAGACCGGAAGCCCCAAGAGGACTGCGATTCCGAGGTGCAGGCTCACCAGCATGATCAGGACCGGGTATTTGAGCCTGCCGAACAGGACGAACGGGAACGCGACCTGCAGCAGCACCGTCAGGTAGCCGGCGATGGCGACCGCGACCGGGTGTTCGTCCAGCAAGAGGGACAGCGCGGGCCATGGTCGGAAGAGGTCGAGGTTCAGCACGTAGTGGAGGGCGGTCCCGTTCCCCCAGGAGCCGCCCTGCACCTTGTACAGGCCCGCGGATCCGTAGAGGAAACAGACCTGGGCGGCGATGACGAGCATGCCGCAGTTGTGCAGCACGGTGCTCGCGGTCTCGCGGAACTCGCGGAACTCGCGGAACCGGCGCCGGCTGCCGTCCCCCGCCGCTCTCGCCTTCCTGCGTGCGTCCAGGGACCAGCGGCGGCCGCAGGCGGTGAAGACGAGGTACACGGCCATGAGGAGGAAGAGGTTGTCGCCTCCGTCCGTCATGAAGACCGCTCGGGCGTGGAACGACGCCACGATGATCGCGAACAGCACGGACATCACTCTGGTCCGCCAACCCAGCATGAACAGTGCGGACGTCACGACAGCCGACGCGTAGCAGGCCTCGAAGTACGTCCGGCTGTCTGACAGGGTGAGGATGCTGAACCACTCGGTCTGGTCGAACAGCTGCCGCGCCAGCGCGGGCGTCCACGGCGAGCCCGGACCCCAGATCTCGTCGCGATGCGGAAACTCGCGCAGCAGGAAGACGAGGTAGAGCAGCCCGTATCCGATGCGCAGGACCGCCGCGGCGTACAGGGAGACCGGCCGTTCGACCAGCAGGGCAAGGAGCCTGCCCATGCGATCGAACCGGCGCCGCCCCGCCGGTCGGGCGGGCACGGCTGCTGCCGGTGCCGGCTCAGTCTGTTCCATGGGGGGCCACCTTCCACCAGGGCAGGTAACGGGTGTCGATGGGAGCGGTGGGGCGGATGGCGCCCGATGCCTCCGGAGCAGCGACGGGGAGCGTGATCACCCGCAGCTGGATGGAGTCGAAGGAATCGCGCCGATGAGCGGCGACGCGGCCCGCCGCGATGTTGCGCAGGTACGCCTGCATCATCACGGCCCGCTCCGAATGCGGCTCGTCGTCACCGCCGAACGCTTCGAGGTAGGAACTCCAGGCCCGACGCAGCGTGTTCTGCGCCGTGTGGCTGGGGAAGGGGTGGTGCTCGACGGCGGAGGCGTCCACGGCGCTCAGGTCGAACCAGCCGCTCACCCGCACGCTGCCGTCAGGGGCGGTGCGGCTGGTCCTCACCGAAATCTGCCGGTTCACCGACTCCGGATCCGGGGCGAAGAGGCGCCAGTTCTGCTCGAAGAACGGATAGACCCATGCGTTGATCGGCCCGCTGTACAGCTGTGAGACGGCGTTCGCCGGCGCCACGTGCAGGAAGACCACGAGAATGTGGATCAGCGTCGTCGCCAGACACAGGACGATGAAGGCTCCTGCTCCCACTCCCAGCGGGCGGCGCGGCCCGGAATCACCCGAGTGCGACTCCGGAGCGCCGTCGGAGCCCCCCGTCGCCGGCCCGGCCCCTGCGTACTCCGTTTCCTGCACGTCCGCTGACGTGACGCCACCCGGCTGCACGACCCCACCCGGCCTTCCCATCCCGACTGCTCATGTGCCCGCTCCTTCTGGCTTGCGCCAGCGGCGCGCGCCGGACCGAGGACGATCCGCCGCGCGCCGCCCGTGCTCCTCGTGCGCCGTGCGTGACTGCCTGGGCATTCAGACTGCCGGAGTTACGCGCGACCCACCGTTCTCCCTCCACCCCGCGTGCGGAGCGGTGTCACCCGTTCCAGCCGTCGGACTGATCGCCGTCCCCGTGGCCGGGCTCGGGCTGACCGTGGCCGGGTCCTTCGTGATTCCCGTGACCGGGTCCTTCGTGGTTCCCGTGGTCAGGACCCTCTGGGTGCCCGTCGTCGGGCCCGCCGTGATCCCCGTGGCCGGGCTTGCCGGGCGGCTTGGGAAGGTCGGGCGGCTTGGGAATGCCGCCGGTCGCGCCACCGTTGATCCCGCCGGTCGCGCCACCGTTGATCCCGCCGGTCGTCGCGCCCGTTACGCCACTTGTGGTGGTACCCGCAATGAGGCCGCCGCCCGTCGTCACTCCGCCGAGCACGCCGCCGAGCAGGCCGCCATTGGCGCCGCCCGTCGTCGCCCCGCCGAGTACGCCGCCGAGGAGGCCGCCCGTGGTGGTGCCGCCCGTCGTGGGGCTACCCGTGGTGGCGCCGCCCGTGGTGGTGCCGGCGATGACGCCGCCCGTGACCAGACCGCCCGTGGTTCCACCGGTGGTGCCGGCGGCACACGATCCACGGTTGATCACGTTGGTGTCCATCGTCACCGCGCCGTTGCGCGCCAGTGCCCGTCCGTCGATGTCCGCGCCCGTGGTCAGAGAGATGGAGGTCAGGGCCATGATGGTGCCGATGAAGTCCGTCTCGGTGCCGAGCGTGGCCGAACTGCCGATCTGCCAGAACACGTTGCAGGGCGATCCCCCGTTGATGAGGGACACGCTGCTGGAGCTCGCCGTCGTCAGACTCGAACCGACCTGGAACACCCACACGGCGTTGGGATCACCCTGGGCGTCCAGCGTGAGGGTGCCGGTGAGTCCGAGAGTGGACGGGGCGGTGTACACACCCGGAACGAGCGTCAGGCCTCCGGCGTCCGGGGGAAGAATCGCGTCCGTGGACTGTCCAGCGGCGTTGTTGTACGCCACGACCAGGTCGTTCTTGGCCTGGAGTCCCACAGGGTCGACCGGGCCGGAATGAATGGTGCCGTTCACGATGCCGGGCGGGAATCCGCTGATGGCCGTTCCCGGACTCACTCCGAGGTCGCCGGTGATGACCGTGGGGCCGGTATTGGTGATCTCCGAGCCGGCCAGCACGGCAAAGCTGGCGGCTGTGCCCAGAGGTACGGGTGTTGCAATGGCATGTGCCCGGGTCGGCGTCACCGCAACAACGGCAGAGGCAATCACCGCGGCGAGTGCCGTCGCGATCCAGGCCGGTGTCGTGCGTCTTGGCGCAGAGCCGGAGATCTTCAGCGTCATCAAGGGCAAACTCCCGTGAGTGGATGGTGGCGTATTTGACGGCCTCGGCCGCACAGGATCGCCTCGCTGTCGCTGGCATATTACGCAGAAACCTGCAAGGGGCTGGGATTTGCTTGCCATTTCCGTGTCGCGGGCCATTTGCGACGCGGCCGGTAATACAAATAGTGAATGACTTAATCGGCCTTGTGGGGGAAGTGGATATTTCTGTGCATCCTCGGTCCGGGTCGCGAGAATCCATGAGGCGGTGGCGGAACCGAACCGGGTCGAAGGCAGGGCGCGACACGGCCCAAGACGGATCCAACTCCCCCTGGGGCATGGCAGTCTGCCGTGCGGAACAAGGTTCTCGGAGCGGAGGAGCGCACCCCGTGGGCGTCGACATCAATCCCACCATCAGCAGGCGCAGGTTGGGGGCGGAGCTACGCCGGCTCCGGGAGGCCGGCGGTATGACGACGCAGCAGGTGGCGGAACGGCTCCTGATCTCGCAGCCCAAGATCAGCCTCCTCGAGAACGGCCGCCGTCTCATCAAGCCCCGCGACGTGCGCGACCTCTGCCTGCTGTACGGAGTCCGTGATCAGCAGCTCGTCGACGACCTGATGCGGCTGGCCCGGGAATCGGGCCGACTCGGCTGGTGGAACACCTACGGGGACATCCCGTACGGCGCCTACATCGGTCTGGAGGCCGGGGCTTGCGCGAGCCGCACCTACGAGCCCCTGGTGATCCCGGGCCTGCTGCAGACCCCCGCCTACGCCCGGGCGGTCATCGCAGGAACGATCCCTCACGCCGCCGGCGACCAGGTCGCCACACGCCTCAAGGTACGGCTGCGACGTCAGGAACGGCTGGCTGCCCCCGACAACCCGCTGCGCTTATGGGCCGTACTGGACGAAGCGGCGCTGTGGCGCGTCGTGGGCAGCCGCGAGATCATGCGTGAACAGCTGGAGCATCTGAACAGCCTCGGTGCCCAGCCGCACATCACCGTGCAGGTTCTCCCTTACGAGGTGGGGGCGCACCCGGGCGTCTCCGGACAGTTCTCCCTGCTCGAATTCCCCGACGCGACCGATGTGAGTGTGGTGTATCTGGAGAGGTTCACCAGCGACCTCTATCTGGAGAAACGATCCGATGTGCGGCTCTACGGCGACCTGTATGCGCATTTGCAGGCCCAGGCGTTGAGTCCGGACAGTAGCCGGCAGTTCATCGCCGAAACCGTAAAGGCATATGTCGGCACGGAATTCCCGGCGACGCCTGAAGAGCAGGCAGCATGCCTTCCGCGATCGCGGTCGCGATGACGAGCCGGATCGCGCGCCGAGCCGGCTGGTGGTCACGGCACAGGATGGCGGACGTGGAAGTCGAGGGCGGGCCGGGAGAAGCGGCCGTTGGTGAGCATGACCAGGACGTCGCCGCCGTGTACCTGGCGGCCGGTGCCGTTGAGGACCTGGAGGTCAGGGGTGCCGACCGCAGACCCTTGCCGGCCGGCCCGAGGTCCCGTACGGCGAACTCGAAGTCGTTGTGGTGGAGACTGTCGAGGTATTCGACGGCGTAGCGCAGGCCCTGGGCCCGGACCTGGCCCCCTCGGGTGGTCTCCTGGCGTCGCCGCAGCCACAGCGCGCCCGCGGCACGCCACAGCTCCTCCGAGCCGGTGGCCTTCGGCGCCGCGATGTGCTGGTGCGCCTGCGTCTCTTCGCGGGTGGGCGGGGGCTCACCCCTGAGCCTGCTCCGGCCCCCGGCAGGGAGCCGGACGTGGCCTTTGGCCCGAGTGCCGCCTACCCGGAAACTCCGGGCGAGCTCGCCTGCGCTTCGGTAGGGAGCGCCGTCGGGGCCTCGGGAGGTGCAGGAGGAGCGTTTCACTCCCGCCACACCGGCCGGCTAGCCGGGAAAGTTGGGAGTGCGTTCAACGTTGCGACCGGTCGCATGAGGGCGCGCCGAGACCCTTCGTGCAGGACGTTTCACGAGGTGGAGCACCCGGAGGGCATGGCGCAGGCTGAGAGGTCTGGACAACGAACAAGCCCCAGGTCGCTGACCTGGGGCTTTGCTGTGGAGCGGATGACGGGAATCGAACCCGCGCTATAAGCTTGGGAAGCTCATGTTCTACCATTAAACTACATCCGCGCAGAGGGCCAGTTGCCTGGATCCCTACCGTTGCACACTCTACCTCATGATCGACCCCCGGTGTACGAGCCGCGGGGTCGTCGGTGTCTTTCGCGTACACCGGGGCATGAGAGGGCGGGAGTTGGGCGTACCGTGGGTGCGGAGCGCGGCGGCTGGAGCGGGTGCGGATCATCCCCTAATGTGGCGATTCATCGCAGTACGGCTCGTTGGGGAAAGGGACTCGATGGAGCACACCGTCGTCCGTTGTGCCGAAGGGCACGTTTTCAGTACCGCCTCCTTCCCGCTGCAGCACCTCGGTGCCGGCCGGATCGGGCCAGGACGGCTCCTGCGGTGTCCGCGGTGCGCGCGGCTGCGGCAGGCCGTGCCTGTCGGCGGAGCGCCCAAGCGCTGACCGCCGACCGCTGACGGATGGCCGCCGGGCGATGGGCGCCGAGCGCTGATCGCCGCACGTACGGCCGGGCGCGCGGGCGTGCCCCTCTCGATTGGGGGTGGCCCGCGCGCTCTGCGTATCCTCGGGACGTGCTTCTCTCTGACAAAGACATCCGGGCCGAGATCGACAGCGGACGGGTGCGCATCGACCCGTTCGACGAGGCGATGGTGCAGCCCTCCAGCATCGATGTGCGTCTCGACCGCTTCTTCCGGGTGTTCGAGAATCACCGCTACGCCCACATCGACCCCGCCGTCGAGCAGCCCGACCTGACCCGGATGGTCGAGCCCGAGGGGGACGAGGCGTTCATCCTGCACCCCGGTGAGTTCGTCCTCGCGTCGACCTACGAGGTCATCACGCTGCCCGACGACATCGCCTCCCGTCTGGAGGGCAAGTCGAGCCTGGGCCGTCTGGGTCTCGTGACGCACTCGACCGCCGGGTTCATCGACCCCGGTTTCTCGGGGCACGTGACCCTTGAGCTGTCGAACCTGGCCACGCTGCCGATCAAGCTCTGGCCGGGCATGAAGATCGGGCAGCTGTGCATGTTCCGGCTCAGCTCGCCCGCGGAGTTCCCGTACGGCAGTGAACGGTACGGCTCCAGGTACCAGGGCCAGCGCGGGCCGACCGCCTCGCGCTCCTTCCAGAACTTCCACCGCACCCAGGTGAGGCACGAGGCATGAGCGACGCAGTACGCGAGAACCTGACCTACGACGGCTTCGGAGCCGCCGTGCGCGAGCTGGCGCAGACCATCGCCGACGACGGCTACGAGCCCGACATCATCCTGAGCATCGCCCGCGGCGGTGTGTTCGTCGCCGGCGGCCTGGCCTACGCGCTGGACTGCAAGAACATCCACCTGGTGAACGTGGAGTTCTACACCGGCGTCGGCACCACGCTGGAGATGCCGGTCATGCTGGCGCCCGTGCCCGAGGCGATCGACTTCACCGACAAGAAGGTCCTCATCGCCGACGACGTCGCCGACACCGGCAAGACGCTGAAGCTGGTGCACGACTTCTGCCTCGGCCACGTCGCCGAAGTGCGCTCCGCCGTCATCTACGAGAAGTCCCACTCCCTCGTGAAGTGCGAGTACGTGTGGAAGAAGACCGACGAGTGGATCAACTTCCCGTGGTCGGTCGAGCCGCCCGTCGTCCAGCGCGAGGGCCAGGTCCTCGACGCCTGACCGGCGCGTTCACGTCGTGACGCGGAAGGGGCCCCCGGCGACAGCCGGGGGCCCCTTCCGCATGTGCGTGCAGGTCCGCGCAGGTGCGTCAGATGGTGCCCAGCTTGATGATCGACAGCAGTGCGATCAGCTGGATCGCCGAGGCGCCCAGCGCCTTCGGCCACGGCAGGTCGTGCGACTTGCTGACCAGCGAGGTGAAAAGCGCGCCCGCGGCGACCCAGGTGGCCCAGCCGAGCACCTGCACGACCATGTTGTCGCCGCCGAGGAACACGGCGAAGAGCAGGCGCGGGGCGTCCGTGACGGACATGACCAGCATCGACAGGCCCACGGTGGGCTGCCAGCTGCCGTCGCCGCCCATCTGGCGGGCCAGGGTGTGGGTGACCGCGCCGAGGAGCAGGCCGCAGATGACGAAGGCCACACCGGCGGACAGCACGATCGGGACGGCCTGCGACAGGGTCGCGTTGATCACGTCCTGGCGGGCGTCGTCGAGCCCGAAGACCGCGAGGAGGCCGTAGAGGAAGGTCACGATCAGCGCCGGACCCCAGACGGGGTAGTCGCGCATCTGCAGGAAGGTCTGCCCCGGCCGCGTCACGATGCCGCGGAGGAGCTCCTTCCACGGCAGCCGCGGACCGGCCGGGGCCGCCGCGGCAGCGCCCGCGTGGTAGGTCGCGCCCTGGCTGTACGGGTCCTCGCCGACGGCGAAGACCTGCGTGTGGCCGGGGTTGTCGTTGTTGTAGTTGCCGCCGCCGTAGTTGCCGCCGTCCCCGTGGCCGTACGGGGGCTGCTGCGCGTGCGGGTGCTGCTGACCGTACGGGTCGAAGTACTCCGGTTCGCCGTGGCCGCCGGCGTTCGGCTGCGGCCACTGCTGCTGCGGTGGCGGACCGCCGACGGGCGGGTACGGCGGACCGCCGTACGGCGGCGGTTGCTGCTGACCGTACGACTGCTGCTGCTGCGGGGGTTGTTGCGGAGCGCGGTTGTCGTCCCGGCCGCGTCCGATCCTGAATCCAGCCACGTGATCGAACGTACCTGGTCCGGCGGGCTCCGGTGGCCGGGCAGCCGGAAGAGGCGGTGTTTGCGGCTGACCTGTGACATCCCTTAGGGGATCCCCGGGGGGTTGTCCCCACCTCACGGGACGGCAGGGACGGACGACCGTTCTGCACAGTTCCGTGGCCTTCTGTGGTTTTTTATCGCTTTGTCGACAGAATGCGCCCAGGTCGGGCCTGTGGCCCCCGCCCTCCGGGCAAGGCCCGGGCCGACGGGAAACGCCGGAACGGCCGGCCCCCGAGTGGGGACCGGCCGTTCCGGTATGTGCTACTTGGCGTCCTCGGCCTTCGCCTTCGGCTCGGCGTCGGCGTCAGCCGGGGCCTCCGCCGCGGGCTCGGACTCCTGCTCGGCGTCGACCGCCGACTCCGACTCCGCCGCGGGCGCGCTTGCCGCCCCGGTCTCGGGCTCGCCCTTGGTTTCGGCGTCCGCCTTCGCCGCAGGGGCGGCTTCGGCTTCGGTCTTCGCCTCCGCGGCGGCCTCGACCTCGGAGTCGGTGGCTGCCTTCGCCTCGCCGTCGGTCTTCGCCGCCGTCTCGGCCTCCGCCTCGGCCTCGGCCTTTGCCTCAGCGTCCGCCTGGGCCTTTGCCTTCGCCTCAGCCTCCGCCTTCGCCGCAGCCGCCGCTTCCGCCTCGGCCTTCGCCTTCGCTTCCTCGGCCGCCTTGGCCGCGGCCGCGGCCGCCGCTTCGGCTTCCGCCTCAGCCGCCAGCGCGGCCAGCTCGGCCTCCGTCGGGCCCGGGGCCTTGACCGACTCCAGCAGCAGCTGGGCCACGTCCACGACCTGCACGGACTCCTTCGCCTGGCCCTCGTTCTTCTTGCCGTTGACCGAGTCGGTCAGCATGACCAGGCAGAACGGGCACGCGGTCGAGACGATGTCGGGGTTCAGGGACAGGGCCTCGTCGACGCGCTCGTTGTTGATGCGCTTGCCGATCCGCTCCTCCATCCACATCCGCGCGCCACCGGCGCCACAGCAGAAGCCCCGCTCCTTGTGGCGGTGCATCTCCTGCTGCCGCAGCCCCGGCACGGCGGACATGATCTCGCGCGGCGGCGTGTAGACCTTGTTGTGCCGGCCCAGGTAGCACGGGTCGTGGTACGTGATCAGGCCGTCGACCGGCGTCACCGGCGTCAGCCGGCCCTCGTCGATCAGGTGCTGGAGCAGCTGCGTGTGGTGGATGACCTCGTACTCGCCGCCCAGCTGCGGGTACTCGTTCGCGATGGTGTTGAAGCAGTGCGGGCAGGTCGAGACGATCCGCTTCGCCGACTTCGGCTTCTTCGTCGACGGGTCGTCGTCGTCCTCGCCGAACGCCATGTTCAGCATGGCCACGTTCTCCTGGCCCAGCTGCTGGAACAGCGGCTCGTTGCCCAGGCGGCGCGGCGAGTCACCGGTGCACTTCTCGTCGCCGCCCATGATCGCGAACTTGACGCCCGCGATGTTCAGCAGCTCCGCGAAGGCCTTCGTGGTCTTCTTGGCCCGATCCTCCAGCGCGCCGGCGCAGCCGACCCAGTAGAGGTAGTCGAACTCGGAGAGGTCCTCCGCGTCCTTGCCGATGATCGGGACCTCGAAGTCCACCTCCTTCGTCCACTCGACGCGCTGCTTCTTCGCCAGGCCCCAGGGGTTGCCCTTCTTCTCCAGGTTCTTGAGCATCGTGCCCGCCTCGGACGGGAACGCGGACTCGATCATCACCTGGTAGCGGCGCATGTCGACGATGTGGTCGATGTGCTCGATGTCGACCGGGCACTGCTCCACGCACGCACCGCAGGTGGTGCAGGACCACAGCACGTCCGGGTCGATGACGCCGTTCTCCTCGACCGTGCCGATCAGCGGGCGCTCGGCCTCGGCGAGCGCGGCCGCCGGCACGCCGGCGAGCTGCTCGGCCGACGCCTTCTCCTCGCCCTCCATCGTCTTGCCGCCGCCGGCCAGCAGGTACGGGGCCTTGGCGTGCGCGTGGTCGCGCAGCGACATGATCAGGAGCTTCGGGGACAGCGGCTTGCCCGTGTTCCAGGCGGGGCACTGCGACTGGCAGCGGCCGCACTCGGTGCACGTGGAGAAGTCGAGGATGCCCTTCCAGGAGAACTGCTCGACCTGCGAGACGCCGAAGTTGTCGTCCTCGCCCGGGTCCTCGAAGTCGATCTCCTTGCCGCCGCTGGTCATCGGCTGGAGCGCGCCCAGCGCGGACGCGCCGTCGGCGTTCCGCTTGAACCAGATGTTCGGGAAGCCCAGGAAGCGGTGCCAGGCGACACCCATGTTGGTGTTCAGGGAGACCACGATCATCCAGATCAGCGAGGTGCCGATCTTGATCATCGCGGTGAAGTAGATGGCGTTCTGCAGGGCGCTCGCCGACAGCCCGTCGAAGACCGTGACCAGGGGGTACGAGATGGCGTACGCCGGCTCCCAGCTGTCCACGTGGTGGATGGCGCCCTCAAGGCCGCGCAGGCACAGGATCGCGAGGCCGATGGTGAGGATGATGTATTCGACGAAGTACGCCTGCCAGGCCTTGGAGCCGGCGAAGCGCGACTTGCGGCCGGCCCGGGAGGGCAGGCTGAGCAGGCGGATCGCGATCAGGATGAGGATGCCGACGACCGTCATCAGGCCGATGAACTCGATGTAGAGCTCGAACGGCAGGAAGCCGCCCAGCACCGGCAGCGTCCAGTCGGCCTGGAAGAGCTGGCCGTAGGCCTGCGCGAGGGTCGGCGGGAGCGTCAGGAAGCCGATCGCGACGAACCAGTGGGCGAAGCCGACGATGCCCCAGCGGTTCATGCGGCTGTGGCCGAGGAACTCCCGGACGAGAGTGATCGTCCGGGCCTTCGGGTCGTCCGTGCGGCTGCCTGCCGGCACGGGCTGACCGATCTTCACGAAGCGGTAGATCTGCGCCACGGCTCGTGCGAGCAGCGCGACGCCGACCACGGTCAGGACCAGCGACACGATGATCGCGGCGAGTTGCATGGGAGGGCTCCTCGGGCGGCACTTACTAAGCGGTAACTTATGAAGTCAAGGCTTGAGGTTACCCATTCCCGACGCCGCAATGTAGCGGAGCGTGCGGTGATCTGTGTCGCTCAGGCGAGCCTTTGTCGGTAGGCCGCCCGCGGGGTCCGCGCCAGGATCGCCAGGTCCATCCCCAGCCAGTGGTTCTCCACATAATGCCGGTCGAGCAACCCCATCTCCTCCCAGGGTAGGTCGGAGCGAGCACTCACCTGCCACAAACCCGTCATTCCGGGACGTACGAGGAGCCGGTCGGGGCGGTCCGTACCGGCCTCCGGGCGCGGGCCGACCAGCGACATCTCGCCGCGGACCACGTTCAGCAGCTGGGGGAGCGCGTCGAGGGCGCACCGCTCCACGAGGGCCCCCGCCCGCCCCGCCGCGGCGGTGTCGAAGCGCCAGGTCCGAAACGGCCGCCCGGCCAGGCCCGTCGCGGCCGCCCGTACGAAGGGGCGCCGGCGGGTGGCCGCGAACAGCAGGGCGGCGGCGGCCGCGAGGGGCAGGGTGAGGGCTGCGAGCAGGAGGGCTGCCCCGACGAGGTCCAGCACCCGCTTCGCCGGTGGGGCGGCCGGCACCCGGACCCGCAGGCGGGGGGCGGTGAGCGTGAGGGGCATGCCAGCACGCTGCCGCATCGCTCCGGCGGCGGTGCGGTGGCGCGCGGCCCGGGTGCCCCGTTCGGCCGTCGGGGCCGCCCTCGGAGGACGCCCCGCGCGGCATGCCCTCAGGAGCGCCGTCAGGCACTCCGCCCCGATGCCGCGCCGGGGCGAGGGCCTATGGGTTGCGCGTAAGACCCACCTAAAGGTTGAGTCGACCCGGCTCAGTTCTGTTGACGCGCGCGCACCGATGCGGCATGGTTGAGTCTGTTCCACTCAAGTCAGCTGGAGGAATCGAAATGGCACGTGCGGTCGGCATCGACCTGGGCACCACTAACTCCGTCGTCAGCGTTCTGGAAGGCGGCGAGCCCACCGTCATCACCAACGCCGAGGGCGCCAGGACCACGCCGTCCGTCGTCGCCTTCGCCAAGAACGGCGAGGTCCTCGTCGGCGAGGTCGCCAAGCGCCAGGCGGTCACGAACGTGGACCGGACCATCCGCTCCGTCAAGCGCCACATGGGCACTGACTGGAAGATCAACCTGGATGGCAAGGACTTCAACCCGCAGCAGATGAGCGCCTTCATCCTGCAGAAGCTGAAGCGCGACGCCGAGGCCTACCTGGGTGAGAAGGTCACGGACGCGGTCATCACCGTCCCGGCCTACTTCAACGACTCCGAGCGCCAGGCGACGAAGGAGGCGGGCGAGATCGCCGGCCTGAACGTCCTGCGCATCGTCAACGAGCCGACCGCCGCCGCCCTGGCCTACGGTCTCGACAAGGACGACCAGACCATTCTCGTCTTCGACCTCGGTGGCGGCACCTTCGACGTGTCGCTCCTGGAGATCGGCGACGGCGTCGTCGAGGTCAAGGCCACCAACGGTGACAACCACCTCGGTGGTGACGACTGGGACCAGCGCGTCGTCGACTACCTGGTGAAGCAGTTCCAGAACGGCCACGGCGTCGACCTGTCCAAGGACAAGATGGCGCTCCAGCGCCTGCGCGAGGCCGCCGAGAAGGCGAAGATCGAGCTGTCCTCCTCCACGGAGACCACGATCAACCTGCCGTACATCACGGCGTCCGCCGAGGGCCCGCTGCACCTGGACGAGAAGCTCACGCGCTCGCAGTTCCAGCAGCTCACCGCGGACCTGCTCGACCGCTGCAAGACCCCGTTCCACAACGTGATCAAGGACGCCGGCATCCAGCTGTCCGAGATCGACCACGTGGTCCTGGTCGGCGGCTCCACCCGCATGCCGGCCGTCGCCGAGCTCGTCAAGGAGCTCACCGGCGGTCAGGACGCCAACAAGGGCGTCAACCCGGACGAGGTCGTCGCCATCGGCGCCACCCTCCAGGCCGGTGTCCTCAAGGGTGAGGTCAAGGACGTCCTGCTCCTCGACGTGACCCCGCTGTCCCTCGGCATCGAGACCAAGGGCGGCATCATGACCAAGCTCATCGAGCGCAACACCACGATCCCGACCAAGCGGTCCGAGATCTTCACGACGGCCGAGGACAACCAGCCGTCGGTGCAGATCCAGGTCTACCAGGGCGAGCGCGAGATCGCGGCGTACAACAAGAAGCTCGGCATGTTCGAGCTGACCGGCCTGCCGCCGGCCCCGCGTGGCGTCCCGCAGATCGAGGTCTCCTTCGACATCGACGCGAACGGCATCATGCACGTGACCGCGAAGGACCTCGGCACGGGCAAGGAGCAGAAGATGACCGTCACCGGCGGCTCCTCGCTCGGCAAGGACGAGGTCGACCGCATGCGCCAGGAGGCGGAGCAGTACGCGGAGGAGGACCTGCGCCGCAAGGAGGCCGCCGAGTCCCGCAACCAGGGCGAGCAGCTCGTCTACCAGACGGAGAAGTTCGTCAAGGACAACGAGGACAAGGTCCCGGCCGAGGTCAAGACCGAGGTCGAGGCCGCCGTCGCCGAGCTGAAGGAGAAGCTCAAGGGCGAGGACACCGGCGAGATCCGCACCGCGACCGAGAAGCTCGCCGCGGTCAGCCAGAAGCTCGGCCAGGCGATCTACGCCGACGCGCAGGCCGCGCAGGGCGCCGCCGGTGCCGCCGGTGACGCGGGCCAGGCCAAGGCCGACGACGACGTCGTCGACGCCGAGATCGTCGACGACGAGAAGCCGAAGGGTGGCGCTGCCTGATGTCGGAGGAGACCCCGGGCTTCGACGAGAAGCCCGAAGTCCCCGCCGACGCCGCTCAGGACGACGCCGAGCCGAAGGCCGCCGACTCCGCCGACACGGCGGAGGGGGCGGCCCCGGCCGGGGACAGCGCACAGGATGTGGCCCTGCTGGCGCAGCTGGACCAGGCCCGTACCGCGCTCGGCGAGCGCACCGCGGACCTCCAGCGGCTCCAGGCGGAGTACCAGAACTACCGCCGCCGGGTGGAGCGGGACCGGGTCACCGTCAAGGAGATCGCGGTCGCGTCCCTTCTGACGGAGCTCCTGCCGACGCTCGACGACATCGGCCGGGCGCGCGAGCACGGTGAGCTGGTCGGCGGCTTCAAGTCGGTGGCCGAATCGCTGGAGACGGTCGCCGCCAAGATGGGCCTGCAGCAGTTCGGCAAGGAGGGCGAGCCCTTCGACCCGACGGTCCACGAGGCCCTGATGCACTCGTACGCGCCGGACGTCACGGAGACGACCTGCGTGGCGATCCTGCAGCCCGGGTACCGGATCGGCGAGCGTACGATCCGTCCCGCACGGGTCGCGGTGGCCGAGCCCCAGCCGGGCGCGGCCCCCAAGTCCGAGTCCGCGGAGGGCGACAAGCCGTCCGGCGAGGACGCGGATGCAGCCGACCAGGGCTGACGCAGTACACGTAGAGGCACGGGAGGAGGGACACCGGGGATGAGCACGAAGGACTTCGTCGAGAAGGACTACTACAAGGTTCTCGGTGTCCCGAAGGACGCGACCGAGGCCGAGATCAAGAAGGCGTACCGGAAGCTCGCGCGCGAGTTCCACCCGGACGCCAACAAGGGCGACGCCTCCGCCGAGGCGCGCTTCAAGGAGATCTCCGAGGCGAACGACGTCCTCGGCGACGCCAAGAAGCGCAAGGAGTACGACGAGGCGCGCGCGCTGTTCGGCAACGGCGGCTTCCGCCCGGGGCCGGGCGGCGGCGGATCGTTCAACTTCGACCTGGGCGACCTCTTCGGGGGCACCCAGCAGGGCGGTCAGGCCGGCGGCTTCGGCGGCGGCCTGGGCGACGTCTTCGGCGGGCTCTTCAACCGCGGGACCGGCCCGGGTGCGGGAGGCCGCACCCAGCCGCGCCGCGGCCAGGACGTGGAGTCGGAGGTGACCCTCTCCTTCACGGAGGCGGTGGACGGGGCCACGGTCCCGCTCCGGATGTCCTCCCAGGCCCCCTGCAAGGCCTGCTCGGGAACCGGCGACAAGAACGGCACGCCCCGGGTGTGCCCGACCTGCGTCGGCACCGGCCAGGTCTCGCGGGGCAGCGGCGGCGGCTTCTCGCTGACCGACCCCTGCGCGGACTGCAAGGGCCGCGGCCTGATCGCGGAGACACCCTGCGAGGTCTGCAAGGGCAGCGGTCGGGCCCGCAGTTCCCGCACCATGCAGGTCAGGATCCCGGCGGGGGTCTCGGACGGCCAGCGGATCCGGCTGCGCGGCAAGGGCGCCCCGGGCGAGCGCGGCGGCCCCGCCGGTGACCTCTACGTGGTCGTGCACGTCGGGACCCACCCGGTGTTCGGCCGCAAGGACGACAACCTGACGGTGACCGTCCCGGTGACGTTCGCGGAGGCGGCGCTGGGCGCCGAGATCAAGGTCCCCACCTTGAACGGGCCTTCGGTGACGCTGAAACTGCCCCCGGGCACCCCGAACGGGCGTACGATGCGGGCCCGCGGCAAGGGGGCGGTCCGCAAGGACGGCACCCGCGGGGACCTGCTGGTCACCGTGGAGGTCGCGGTTCCGACCGAGCTGTCCGACAAGGCACGCGAGGCACTGGAGATGTACCGCGAGGCGACGGAGTCGCAGGACCCGCGCTCCGCGCTGTTCGAGTCCGCGAAGGGAGCATGACATGGACGGCCGCCGACGACAGCCCCGTCCGGGAAGCGGTGCCTACCAGCTCACCGACGAGACCCCGGTCTACGTGATCTCGGTGGCCGCCCAGCTCTCCGGCCTGCATCCGCAGACCCTGCGCCAGTACGACCGCCTGGGCCTGGTTTCCCCGGACCGCACGGCCGGCCGCGGACGGCGTTATTCGGCCAGGGACATCGAGCTGCTCCGCACGGTGCAGGCGCTGTCCCAGGACGAGGGCATCAATCTGGCGGGCATCAAGCGGATCATCGAACTGGAGAACCAGGTGGCCGCGCTCCAGCAGCGCGTCGCCGAGCTCTCGGCCGCGGTGGACGGCGCCGCCGCCACGCTGCGGGCCCGCGAGGCCCAGGTGCACGCCTCGTACCGGCGCGACCTGGTCCCGTACCAGCCCCCGCAGCCGGGCAGCGCCCTGGTCGTCTGGCGCCCGAGCCCCAAGCGGCCCAAGGACTGACCGGTCGGACGCGCCGTCCTGGGACGCCCGGACGCACGCAGGCCCTCGGGCCCCGCCCCCCTCGGGCGGGGCCCGAGGGCTTTCTCCGGTCCTTCTAGAGCCCTTCCGCGTCCAAATGGGGGTCGTGGCCCGCGCCGGCGTGTTCGCAGTCCTGGGGGGCCGTGGGGCGGCCCAGGATGCCCGACTGGGCGATGAGGTAGCCGAGCTGGGCGCGGCTGCCGCTGCCGAGGGTGCTGGCGAGTTTGGCGATGTGGGCGCGGCAGGTGCGCACGTTCATGCCGAGGCGGCGGGCGATGGCCTCGTCCACGTGCCCCTCGACCAGGAGCTGGGCGATGGTGCGCTGCACGCCGGTGACGCCGCCGGGCGTGCTGCGGTACGTCACCTCCTCGGTGAGCGGCACGGCGCGGTGCCACAGCTGCTCGAAGACCTTGATGAGGTAGTCGACGAGGCCGGGGTGGCGCAGTTCCAGCGCGACCCGCCGGTCGTCGCTCACCGGGATGAAGGCGACGGTGCGGTCGAAGATGATGAGGCGCTCTATCAGCTCTTCGAGCGTGCGGATCTCGACCTTGCCGGTGGAGATCCGGTCCACGTAGGCGAGCGTGCCCTGGCTGTGCCGTGCGGTGTGCTGGTAGAGGGTCCGTATGCTGACCCCGCGGTCGATCAGCGGCTGGTCGCGCTCCAGGGCCTGGGTGAGGGCCTCGGAGGGCCGCGCTCCGCCCGGCTGGACCGTCAGCACCTCGGTGTGGCATTCGGCCGTCGCGAGGTTCAAAGCGGCGTTGATCCGTTCGAAACCCTCCAGCACCGTGATGGCATGGGTGTTGGCCGGGCTCTGTGCGCTGATGGCCAGGAAAGGCTCGAAAGTGTCGGTGAGATCTACAGCGCTGCGTCGGCGATCCTGGATCTCGCGTTCAATCGGGTGGAGCCGTTGCGCCAACGCCACGGCCGGGGGAACCGGGCGGAGCTGGTTCGCGTCATCCGGGTCGGGCTGCAGAAGGGCGAGTTCCAGCAGGCAGGGGGCGTTCTGGATCTCTCCCCGGGCGATCCGGCCGGTGCTCAGGGCAGCCGCATAGAGCCGGGTTCCCTCGGCGCACATGGACGTGACGGGGTGGGGATGTGTCGCCTTTGTCTGGTTTCGCGTCAAATCTCCACCCCCCAGGGTCCTGAACATGCAAGAACATGATGCATCGTCCCTGTGGCATTGACGTGCCTGAATGAGCCATCGTCTGACACGCGGGGGAGAGGATTCCATCAAGTGAGGACGAAGCCGACCATGTACAAGAGAATGCTTCGCTCGGTGCTTGCCATAGGTTTCTCCGCCGTTGCGGTTTTTGGGGCAGTCAGCGCCGTCGAAAGTGACGCGGGGAGCGCTAGGGACGGTCAGGGTACGAGCCTGACGAGCACGGAGTTCGACACCGGTTGGACCACGGCGCCCGTGGGCAAGTACGCGGACACCGGATGGACCGCCGCCGAGCTCGGCGGCAAGGACGACACGGGCTGGACCGTGGCTCCTGCGACGGTGTCGGCATGACCCCCGACGACCGCGGCTTCCGCCGCGAGATGGCGTCCGCATACCGCTCCGGCTGGCAGTTCATCGACCTCGCCACGGCCATCCCCCACCCCGGCGATTCGTTGATGGTCACCCTGTTCGGCCAACCGATCGTCATCGTGCGCGAGGAGGACGAGGACGTACGTGCCTACCGCTGCCTGCGCCGCCCGCGCGGCGCGCCGCAGCCCGTCCGCTGCGAGGTGCGCTACGGAATGGTCTTCGTCAATCTCGACCAGCGGGACCACCAGCTCTTCGAACCCGACATCACCACCGCCACCCCCCGCAGTGCCTGAAGCGATTCCCCCGTCGTTCCAGATCGCTCAGGTGCTACCCCCACACAACGGCGCCGTCGTGGACCTGACCACGATGGCGCCGTTGTGATGCCCGCGTCCATGCGGGAACCGGTCAAGATGAAGCCTCAACGGCTCATGCCCGCCCCATGGCCCGGTCCAGGGTGATCTCCACGACCACGCGGTCCGGGTTCGGCGACGGCGTCCGCCCGTACCGCTCCGCGTAGCGCGCCACCGCGTCGGCGACCGACGCCTCGTCCGTGCGGATCACCGCACGGCCCTCCAGCGTGGCCCAGCGGCGCCCCTCCATCTGGCAGACCGCCACCCGCGCCCCGCCGCCGGGCCCGGCCTGGGCCGCCAGGACGTTGCGCACCTTCCTGCTGTGCCTGTTGCTGATCACCCGGGCCAGGCCGGCCTCCGGGTCGTACGTCACGCCCACCGGGACCACGTGCGGGGTCCCGTCGGGGCGCGGCGTGGTCAGCGTGCAGACGTGCCGCTCCCGCCAGAAGGCGAGGTACTCGGGCGTCGGGTTGAGTACGTCATGGGACATGGGCCGAGGGTACGGGCAAGCGGTCCCCGCAGCTGCCTTGAGTGGAATAGACTCAACTTTGCATACGCTGACTCTGTCAGAACCGGAAGCAGACCCGGTGCATCCCTCGGAGAGGAGAAGGCGCAGTGGACGCCGAGCTGACCAACAAGAGCCGGGACGCCCTGAACGCGGCCACCGGCAGGGCCGTCAAGGACGGGCACGCGGACCTGACCCCCGCGCACCTGCTGCTGGCGCTGCTCGCCGGCGAGGACAACGAGAACGTCATCGACCTGCTGATCGCCACGGACGCCGACCAGGCCGCCGTGCGCGGCGGAGCCGAACGGCTCCTCGCCGCGCTGCCCAGCGTCACCGGCTCCACCGTCGCGCCCCCGCAGCCCACCCGCGACCTGCTCGCCGTGCTCGCCGAGGCCGACGGCGAGGCCGGCAAGCTCGGCGACGACTACCTCTCCACCGAACACCTCCTCATCGCGATCGCCGCCAAGGGCGGCGCGGCCGGCGAGGTCCTTTCCGCCCAGGGCGCGACGGCGAAGAAGCTGCTCGACGCCTTCCAGAACGCACGAGGAGCACGGCGGGTGACCACCCCCGACCCCGAGGGCCAGTACAAGGCCCTGGAGAAGTTCGGCACCGACTTCACGGCGGCCGCCCGCGACGGCAAGCTCGACCCCGTCATCGGCCGCGACCACGAGATCCGGCGCGTCGTGCAGGTACTCTCGCGTCGCACGAAGAACAACCCGGTGCTCATCGGCGAGCCCGGCGTCGGCAAGACGGCCGTCGTCGAGGGCCTGGCCCAGCGCATCGTCAAGGGCGACGTGCCCGAGTCCCTCAAGAACAAGCGGCTGGTCTCCCTCGACCTCGGCGCGATGGTCGCCGGCGCCAAGTACCGCGGCGAGTTCGAGGAGCGGCTGAAGACCGTCCTCGCCGAGATCAAGTCCAGCGAGGGCCAGATCATCACCTTCATCGACGAGCTGCACACGGTCGTCGGCGCGGGCGCCGGCGGCGACTCCGCGATGGACGCCGGCAACATGCTCAAGCCCATGCTGGCCCGCGGCGAGCTCCGCATGGTCGGCGCGACCACCCTCGACGAGTACCGCGAGCGCATCGAGAAGGACCCGGCACTGGAGCGGCGCTTCCAGCAGGTACTGGTCGCCGAGCCGTCCGTCGAGGACACCATCGCGATCCTGCGCGGGCTCAAGGGCCGCTACGAGGCCCACCACAAGGTGGTCATCAACGACAGCGCGCTGGTCGCCGCCGCTACCCTCTCCGACCGGTACATCACCTCCCGCTTCCTGCCCGACAAGGCCATCGACCTCGTCGACGAGGCCGCCTCCCGGCTGCGCATGGAGATCGACTCCTCCCCCGTGGAGATCGACGAGCTCCAGCGCTCCGTGGACCGCCTGCGGATGGAGGAGCTGGCGCTCAACAACGAGTCCGACCCGGCCTCGCGCGAGCGCCTGGAGAAGCTGCGCAAGGACCTCGCGGACCGCGAGGAGGAGCTGCGCGGCCTGACCGCCCGATGGGAGAAGGAGAAGCAGTCCCTCAACCGGGTCGGCGAGCTCAAGGAGCGTCTGGACGACCTGCGCGGCCAGGCCGAGCGGGCCCAGCGAGACGGCGACTTCGACGCCGCCTCCAAGCTGCTCTACGGGGAGATCCCGGCCCTGGAGCGCGAGCTGGCGGAGGCCACCGAGGAGGAGGCCGAGGCCTCCAAGGCCGGCGCGTCGAAGAACACGATGGTCAAGGACGAGGTCGGCCCGGACGACATCGCCGACGTGGTGGGTGCCTGGACCGGCATCCCCGCCGGCCGCCTCCTGGAGGGCGAGACCCAGAAGCTGCTGCGCATGGAGGACGAGCTGGGCCGGCGCCTGATCGGCCAGACCGAGGCCGTGCGGGCCGTCTCCGACGCGGTGCGGCGCACCCGGGCCGGCATCGCCGACCCGGACCGGCCGACCGGCTCCTTCCTCTTCCTCGGCCCCACGGGTGTCGGCAAGACGGAGCTGGCCAAGGCGCTCGCCGACTTCCTCTTCGACGACGAGCGCGCCATGGTCCGCATCGACATGTCGGAGTACTCCGAGAAGCACAGCGTGGCCCGGCTCGTCGGAGCCCCGCCCGGCTACGTCGGCTACGAGGAGGGCGGCCAGCTCACCGAGGCCGTCCGCCGCCGCCCGTACAGCGTGGTGCTCCTCGACGAGGTGGAGAAGGCCCACCCCGAGGTCTTCGACATCCTGCTCCAGGTCCTCGACGACGGCCGGCTCACGGACGGCCAGGGCCGCACGGTCGACTTCCGCAACACCATCCTGATCCTGACCTCCAACCTGGGCAGCCAGTTCCTGATGGACCGGGCCACCCCCGCCGACCAGAAGAAGCAGCAGGTCCTCGACGTGGTCCGGGCGAGCTTCAAGCCGGAGTTCCTCAACCGCCTGGACGACCTGGTGGTCTTCTCCGCGCTGAGCCGGGAGGAGCTGGCGCACATCGCCGAGCTGCAGATCGGCCGCCTCGCCCGGCGCCTGGCCGAGCGGCGGCTCACCCTCGACGTCACCCCCGAGGCGCTGGCCTGGGTGGCGGACAAGGGCAACGACCCGGCCTACGGCGCCCGGCCGCTGCGCCGCCTGATCCAGACGGCGATCGGCGACCGCCTGGCCAAGGAGATCCTCTCCGGCGGGGTGCGCGACGGCGACACCGTGCGCGTCGACGTGGCGGGCGAGGAACTGCTGGTGGGCAAGGCCCTCTGACCGGCGCGTCCGCACAGCACCCCGCGCACGGGACCGTACGCGGGGTGCACTCCTGTCCGCCCGCAGCGGATCCGTGACCGTCGGGCTGGACATGGGGTGGGCGGGATGGGGGAGGATGCAAGTATCCGCACGAAGGGAAGTACACGGTGAGCATCGACCCGGCCTCGATTCCGAACTTCGGAGGGCAGCAGCCCGATCCGCAGGCCACAGGACCGGCGGGCCCCGTCGTCCCCGACCAGGATCTGGTCAAGCAGCTGCTGGAGCAGATGGAGCTCAAGTACGTCGTCGACGACGAGGGCGACCTCGCGGCGCCGTGGGAGGAGTTCCGCACGTACTTCATGTTCCGCGGCGAAGCGGAGCAGCAGGTCTTCTCGGTGCGGACCTTCTACGACCGTCCGCACAAGATCGACGAGAAGCCGCAGCTCCTCGAGTCGATCGACGACTGGAACCGTCGCACCCTGTGGCCCAAGGTCTACAGCCACACGCACGACGACGGCTCCGTCCGGCTGATCGGCGAGGCGCAGATGCTGATCGGCACCGGCGTCAACCTGGAGCACTTCGTGTCCTCCACGGTCAGCTGGGTCCGCGCCTCCATCGAGTTCGACAAGTGGCTCACGGAGCAGCTCGGACTGGAGAAGGACATCGACTCCGCCGACGGCGAGGGCGAGGACGGCGGGGAGAACTGACCCCCCGACCCCCGTCTCCGCGTCACAGGGGCATGGTGGCGAACACCAGGAGGTAGACCCCGTAGGCGCAACTTAGCCCGGCCAGCCCCGCGGTCACCACGACCGCGGAGCGCGGCCGGGCTCGTGCCATCAGGGCGGCCAACGGCAGCAGCAGCGGGAACGCCGGCAGCAGGAACCGCGGCTTCGACTCGAAGTAGCCGGCTCCGCCCACCGAGATCACCAGCAGGACCGCGGTGTAGACGAGCAGCGGCAGCGGCGGCCGGCGCACCAGCAGCAGCACCGCCAGCAGCAGGGCCGCGCCCAGGAGGACGGCGGTGACGGCGGTCGCCAGAGCCACGGGGCCGCCGCTCAGCACCCGCCATACCGCGGACAGCGCATAGCCGCCGCCGTCGAAGCGCGAGCCCCACTGCCGCTGCACGGTGAAGTACCCGGCCGGGTCGTGGCGGCGCACCCCGACGGCCGCCACGTACGCCAGCCAGCCCGCGGGCGCCAGCAGCCCGGCCGCCCACACCGCGGGCGCGCGGGATCTTCGGACGAGCAGCGCGTGCAGGGCCGTCACGGACACGGCCGCGGCGACGGCGATCCCGGTCGGCCGGCTCAGCCCCGCGAAGAGGGCCAGCGAGCCGGCGAGCAGCCAGCGCTCGCGCAGCAGCGCGTACAGCGACCAGGCGGAGAGGGCCACCAGCAGCGGCTCGGTGTAGGCCAGGGTGAGCACCACCGCGTGCGGGGCCACCGCCCACAGCGCGACGAGCAGCAGTGCGACGCGCCGCCCCGCCACCAGCTCCCCCACCCGGTACACGCCGACGGCCGCCACCGCCGCCGCGGTCCAGGACACCAGCAGCGCACCCCACTCGGCGCCGCCGGCCAGGCGCACCAGCACCGGGTACAGCGGGAAGAAGGCGTGGTCGCTCTGCACCAGCCCGGTGGCGGGCCATATCTGCGTGCGGCCGTAGCCGTGCCGGGCGATGGCGAGGTACCAGACGGAGTCCCAGGAGTGGCCCAGCACCCGTACGGGGCTGCGCCCGGCCCACCACGCGGCGAGGGCCAGCACGGCCGCTCCGGCCACGCGGACGGCGGCGAAGACGCCGAGCGCGAGTGCGGCCGTGGGCACGACGACGGCCCTGACGTCCCGCGGCCGCACGAAAACAGACGTACTGCCCGTCGCCGTCATCTACCCCGACTTCCTGCGCTGCGTGAGGACGCCCATCCGGACCCGGAGGAGCCTCGGGCACCCTAAGCGCCCCCGCGGCCCACCGGGCGGGAATGGCCCGGAACCTCCGGTGACATCGCGCACCCCGGCGGCAGGCGGTGCGGCGGGCAGCGCCGGTTCGGAGCCTGCGCAGCCGGTCCACGGCCTGCCCTATGCCCCCACCTCCATCCGGCTCGCCCTCAGCGGGCCAGCCGACCGAGGCGCTCAACGGCCTCCTGCAACACAGCCGTCCGCTTGCAGAACGCCCAGCGGACCTGCGCGGCCCCCGCTGCCTTGTCGTCGTAGAAGACCTGGTTGGGGATGGCCACGACCCCGCAGCGCTCGGGCAGGGCCCGGCAGAAGGCCAGGCCGTCCTTCTCGCCGAGGGGAGTGATGTCGGTGGTGACGAAGTAGGTGCCCTGCGGGCGGAACACCTCGAAGCCGGCGGACGCGAGGCCGTCGGCGAGGAGGTCGCGCTTGGCGGCGAGGTCGGCGCGGAACGACTCGTAGAAGGAGTCCGGCAGGTCCAGGGCCTCGGCGACGGCGTACTGGAAGGGGCCCGAGGCGACGTAGGTGAGGTACTGCTTCACCGAGCGGACCGCGGCGACGAGCTCCGGCGCGGCGGTGAGCCAGCCGACCTTCCAACCGGTGAAGGAGAACGTCTTTCCCGCGCTGCTGATGGTGACCGTCCGCTCCCGCATGCCGGGGAACCCCGCCAGCGGGGTGTGGGAGCCCTCGAAGACCAGGTGCTCGTACACCTCGTCCGTGACGACCAGCAGGTTCCGCTCGACCGCCAGCTCGGCGATCGCCGCGAGCTCGTCCGGGCCGAGTACGGTGCCGGTCGGGTTGTGCGGGGTGTTCAGCAGGAGCAGCCGGGTGCGGGGGGTGACCGCGGCACGCAGCTCGTCCAGGTCGAGGACGAAGGCCCCGGCGTGCGGGCGGAGGGTGACGGGGACGCGTGTGGCACCGGCCATCGCGATGCAGGCCGCGTAGGAGTCGTAGAACGGCTCCAGTGCGACGACCTCGTCGCCCGGCTCCAGGAGGGCGAGGAGGGAGGCGGCGATCGCCTCGGTGGCACCCGCGGTGACCAGGACCTCGGTGTCGGGGTCGTGGCGCAGGCCGTAGAAGCGCTGCTGGTGGGAGACGATCGCGGTGCGCAGCTCCGGGACGCCGGGACCGGGCGGGTACTGGTTGCCGAGCCCCGTGAGGACCGCGCGGGAGGCCGCCTCGGCGATCTGCGCCGGGCCGTCGGTGTCGGGGAAGCCCTGGCCGAGATTGATCGACCCGGTGCGCGCGGCCAGCGCCGACATCTCCGCGAAGATCGTCGTGCCGAAGGGTGCCAGGCGGCGGTTGAGGAAGGGGCGGTCGCTGCTCACGGGTGCGCTCATGGGCGTCATCCTGCGGGCAACCTCTGGACTTGCTCAAGTGCGCTTTGGGCCGTGCGGGCCGAGGGGATCCTTCCTGCACGCGGGACGCGGGGATCCCGCTCCCCGGGAGATCCGGGGCGTGAGAGAGGGGCGGACATGGAGTTCGTCTTGGTAGTGCTCGTGCTGTGTCTGGGGATCGCCTTCCTGTGGAGCCGGCTCGTCCGTCCCAGGGCCGTGCCCGCTGCGCGCACGCGCCGGCAGCGCCGTCGCAAGGGCAGCTGGTGGGCGGGCAACGGCAGCTCGGGGGGCTCGGGCTCGTCGTCCTCGTGCGGTGCGTCGTCCTCCTGCGGCTCGTCATCGTCCTGCGGGGGCGGGGGGTGCGGCGGCAGCTGACGGGGGGCGGGCGGCGCCGTCCCGACGCGGGCGTCCGAGGGTGCGTTTCCCGTCGGGCGCCCTGCGCGTTGTCCATGCATGCCGACGCGCGGGACGCAACCGGTTGAACACGTGAACTGCCGAGCCCCCGGGGGGATGTAAACCCCTTCAAGTTGGGTAAAAACGCTGTGAGTGCCGTGCCTTTCATGATTCCCTCGGTTGAGTAGACCAGTCCTCGGACCTCCCTGGACTTCCTGTGGACCCGTGCCGGTGTCCCCCCACCCGTGCTTGCTACCGCTGGCGGGTTCCGGCCCATCTCCCTCGCGCGTTTGCGGAGCCGACTCATGCTCACGACCCTCCAGACCTCATACACCGACACGCGTGCCGCCGATCTCGCCTGGGCCCTGGGACGGGACCGGCTGCCCGCCCTGGCCGTGCTGAACCTCGAACTCTCCGGGGCGAAGGTCGAGTTGCGCCTGCTCGGGGCCTCCCACCAGGTGCTGCTGGAGGAGAAGGACGTGCTCTGCTCGGAGACGGTCGCCTGCATGCCCGGCAGCAGTACGCCGCTGCCGCTCGGCGTGGCGAAGCGGGTGGGCGACTGGGAGTACGAGTTCGCCGCGCGCGTCGAGACCCTGTCGCGCGGGTCCTTCGCAGGGCGCGCGCAGGAGTTGCTGGCACTGGTGGCGGACCACCCGAACGGGCTAGCGGGTACGTTTCCCGGAAGCCCGCACGCCTTCACCGCCATGCTCGCGCAGCGCTACGAGGGGCAGGTGCGGTGGCGCACCTGGCACGCGTACCCGCAGGAGGGGCAGTTGGTCGCCACCCGGACGCGGATCGGGGTGCGGACGGGCGCCCCGGCGCCGCCCGTGCCATCGCCCGCGCTGCTCTAGGCCGTCCGGGCGAGGGGGCTGCCACGGCCGCCGGGTGATGCGCTGTCCGGTTGCGCCAACTGGGCGATTGGGTGCGCCACTTGCACCCATGTGGGTGACCGGGTGCGGGTGGGTGGTGACGTACGGTTCGCTGCATGATCGACCGTTCCGTCCCGCGCCGGGTCCTCCCGGCTCCGGAGCCGGGAGGCGCCGAGACCGTCGCGGCGGCCCTGCCCGTACGGCCCCGGACCGGCCGACTCCTGGTCCTGGCCACCGTGTTCGTCTGCGCCGCCTGCGGGCTCGTGTACGAGCTGGAGCTCCTCGCCCTGGGCACCTACCTCATCGGCGACTCCGTCACCCAGGCGTCGGTCGTGCTGTCCGTCATGGTCTTCGCCATGGGCGTCGGCTCCCTGCTCGCCAAACACCTCCGTCACCGGCCCGCGCTCGGCTTCGGCGTCATCGAGGCCGGGCTCGCCCTCCTCGGCGGCCTCTCCGCCATGGCCCTCTACGCGAGCTTCGCCTGGCTGGGGGAGTCCCGGCCCGCACTGGTCGCGTTCTCCTTCGCCATCGGCATGCTCATCGGCGCGGAGATCCCGCTGCTGATGGTCCTCATCCAGCGCATCCGCCGACAGGACGCGGGCGGCGCCGTCGCGGACCTGTTCGCCGCCGATTACGTGGGCGCCCTCGTCGGCGGCCTCGCCTTTCCCTTCCTGCTGCTGCCGATGCTCGGCCAGCTCACCGGCGCCATGTTCACCGGCACCGTCAACGCCGTCGTCGGCGGCGGCCTCGTCCTGTGGCTGTTCCGCCACGACCTCAGCCGGCGCTGCCGCTGGCTCCTCGTCGGCGCGAACCTGGCCGTCCTCGTGGTGCTGGCCTCGGCGACCGTCCTCGCGGACGACTTCGAGCGCGTCGCCCGGCGGGCCGTCTACGGCTCCGAGGTGCGGGTCGCCGTCCAGACCGGGGTGCAGGAGCTGGTCCTCACCGGCCCCGCGACCGGCTCCCCGCGCTCCCTCGACCTCTACCTCGACGGACGGCTGCGGGTCAGCGGCTACGACGAGTACCGCTACCACGAGGCCCTCGTCCACCCCGCGATGACCGGCCCGCACGCCCGCGTCCTCGTCCTCGGCGGCGGCGACGGGCTCGCCGCCCGCGAAGTCCTGCGCTATCCGGACGTCGCCTCCGTCACCGTCGTCGAACTCGACCCGGGCGTGGTCCGCCTCGCCCGCACCGATCCGATGCTCTCGGCGCTCAACGCCGGCGTGTACGCCGATCCGCGCCTGGCGGTCGTCACGCAGGACGCCTTCCACTGGCTGCGCGGACCCGCCGCGAACGACCGCTTCGACGTGATCGTCTCCGACCTCCCCGATCCGGGCATCACCCCCAGCACGAAGCTGTACTCGCAGGAGTTCTACGGACTGGCCGCGCGGGCCCTGGCCCCCGGCGGCCGGATGGCCGTGCACGCCGGACCGCCGACCACGCGCCCGCGCACCTACTGGACCGTCGACTCCACGCTGCGCGCGGCCGGGCTGCGCACCGCCCCCTACAGCGCGGGCGGCCGCCTCACCGGCTTCGCCGCCGGACCCGACCGCACCCCGCTCGGGGGCACCGGCGCGCCGCCGCAGGACTGGGGGTTCGTGCTGGCCGCCCGCGACCAGGAGCCCCGACTGCACGTGGACCATCAGACGCCCGTACTGCGCTCGCTGTCGGCCGGTTCCCTCCAGGACGGGGCCCGCGACGCCGAACGCACCCGTGTGAGCGGACTTCCGCCGTCGACGCTGCCGCACCCGCGGTATTCGTGACCCGGTGCGGTCCAGGCCGTAGGCTCGACCGCATGGAGCATCAGGTGTTCGTCCCGGTACCGGCAGACGACCTCCGCGCCGTGCTGCGCGACCCCGCCCGGGTGGCCCGGTGCGTACCGGGCCTCCAGCAGGACGCCGACACCGGCGTCGGGCCGCTCTGCGGACGGCTCAAGGTGCGGGTCGGCGGGAGCACCGTGACCTACCGGGGGTCCGCAGCCGTCACCGAGCAGGATCCCGGCCACTTCACCGTCGAGGGCGAGGGCACGGAGGTCCGGGGCAGTGGCACCGTGAAGTTCTCCCTCGACCTGAGGCTGACCCCGGCCCCGGACGGGACCTGGCTGGACGTCGCCGCCCGTGCCACCGCCGACGGACGCGCCGCCTCCTTCGCCCCCGACGCCGCGGCCACGGCCCTGCGCCGGCTGCTCGACCGGGCGGCCGGGCAACTGGCCGCCGGGCAGCCGGCCGGCGGGTCCGTGCTCGGCGACCCCGTCGCGGAGGCCGAGGCCGAGGCGGGGGACGAGGACGGGGTCGCCGACGGTCCGGAGGCGTCCGGCGGCGATGTCCCCGGGGTCAGTGCGTCCGTCTTCGACGCCGAGGTGCCGCCGCCGTCCCTGGACCCCTCCTCGGACCCTTCTTCGGACCCCTTCCTGGCGGGCGGCTTCGAGGACCTCGACGCGGCCGGTGCCGTGCGGCCTCCGGCCGAGGCCGCCCACGCCCGCCGCACCATGATCGGCCGCAGTGCCGAGGAGGTGGACCACGCGCCCCCGCGCGGCCGGTACGCCCCCGTCCCCGCACCGACCGCCACCGCTACCGGCGACAGCCTGCGCTGGATCGCCCCGGCGGCGGCGCTCGCACTCGCCTCGGCCGTCGTCATCGGCCGGGCCCTGCGCCGCCGCCGCTGACCTGGCCCTCCACCGCGTGGGCCACGGCGGAACCCCTAGGGTCGACTGCATGAGTACGCAACTGAGCGTCGGCGGCACCGAGGTGACTGTCGACCAGGAGAACGGCTGCCGGATCAGCAGTCTGCGCATCGACGGGACCGAGGTGCTGCGCCAGGGCCCGCGGTACGGATCCTTCCCGATGGTCCCGTGGTGCGGCCGCATGAAGGACGGCCGGTTCTACGACGGTGCGAACGTGCACCAGATGCCCCTGGACCATCCGCCGCACGCCCTCCACGGCTTCGGCCGCGATGCGGCGTGGCGGCCGGCCGGCGCCACCGCCACCGAGGCCGCCTTCACGTACGACCTCGCCGAGCCCTGGCCGAGCCCCGGTCGGGTCACCCAGGTCGTCACGCTCGCCGAGGACTCGCTGACCCTCACCCTGGGCGTCGAGACCTACGGCAACTCCTTCCCGGCCCAGGCCGGCTGGCACCCCTGGTTCCTGCGCAACCTCGGCGGTCAGGACATGCAGATCTCCTTCGACCCCGCCTGGCAGGAGGAGCGCGGCGCCGACCACCTCCCCACCGGCCGGCGCATCGACCCGCGGCCGGGCCCCTGGGACGACTGCTTCGGCATGCCCGGCGGGGTGGACGTCACCCTCACCTGGCCCGGCGCCCTGGAGCTGCGCGTCACCAGCCGGTCCGAATGGGTGGTCCTCTACGACGAGCAGGCCGAGGCAGTCTGCGTCGAACCGCAGTCGGGCCCGCCGAACGGGATCAACACCGCTCCGCGCCTGGTCACCCCCGTCGACCCGCTGGAGGTCTCGACGACCTGGTCGTGGCGTCGGCTCGGCTAGCCCGCAATTAAGCTCGTCGGCATGAGTGACGTCAACGAAGTCATGCCGTCGGGCACGCGCGATGCGCTTCTGCAGCAGATCAAGGACAAGGCCGTCGTGCACGGCAAGGTGACCCTCTCCTCCGGTCGGGAGGCCGACTACTACATCGACCTCCGTCGGATCACCCTCGACGGCGAGGCGGCCCCGCTGGTCGGCCAGGTCATGCTCGACCTCACCGCAGAGCTCGACTTCGACTGCGTCGGCGGCCTGACCCTCGGCGCCGACCCGGTCGCCACCTCGATGCTGCACGCCTCCGCCGCGCGCGGGCAGCGCCTGGACGCCTTCGTCGTCCGCAAGGCGCAGAAGGCGCACGGGATGCAGCGCCGCATCGAGGGCACCGACGTGCAGGGCAAGCGCTGCCTCGTCGTCGAGGACACCTCGACCACCGGCGGGTCCCCGCTGACCGCCGTCGAGGCCGTCCGCGAGGCCGGCGGCGAGGTCGTCGCGGTCGCCACGATCGTCGACCGCGGCGCGGCCGACGCCATCGCCGAGGCGGGTCTGCCCTACCTCACCGGCTACCGCCTTGAGGACCTCGGCCTGTCCTGACCGGCCACTGCGTCGGTTGGGGACAAAGGTCCCGGACCGCCCCTGAGGCAGGCCTGACCTGGTGTTTCCCTGCGGCCCGGGATGTTTCACGTGAAACATCCCGGGCCGTTCGCCCATCACGTGAGACCGGCGGGCTGGACCCTTGCGCGGAGTCTGGAAAGATAGGCGCGACGATGACGTCGCCCCCAGGTCAGGGCCCGCAATAAGCACACTCCCCGCACATCCAAGGAGCGGACAGATGCCCATCGCAACCCCCGAGGTCTACAACGAGATGCTCGACCGGGCGAAGGCAGGCAAGTTCGCCTACCCGGCCATCAATGTGACCTCGTCCCAGACCCTGCACGCCGCGCTGCGGGGCTTCGCGGAGGCCGAGAGCGACGGCATCATCCAGATCTCCACCGGTGGTGCGGAGTTCCTGGGTGGCCAGCACAACAAGGACATGGTCACCGGCGCCGTCGCCCTGGCCGAGTTCGCGCACATCGTCGCCGCCAAGTACGACATCACCGTCGCCCTCCACACGGACCACTGCCCCAAGGACAAGCTGGACGGCTACGTACGTCCGCTCCTGGACATCTCCGCCGAGCGCGTCTCCCGCGGTCTGAACCCGCTCTTCCAGTCGCACATGTGGGACGGCTCCGCCGAGACCCTGGCCGACAACCTGGCCATCGGCCAGGAGCTGCTCGCCAAGGCCGTCGCGGCGAAGATCATCCTTGAGGTCGAGATCACCCCGACCGGCGGCGAGGAGGACGGTGTCAGCCACGAGATCAACGACGAGCTGTACACCACGGTCGAGGACGCGATCCGTACCGCCGAGGCCCTGGGCCTGGGGGAGAAGGGCCGTTACCTGCTGGCCGCCTCCTTCGGCAACGTCCACGGCGTCTACAAGCCGGGCAACGTCGTCCTGCGCCCCGAGCTGCTCAAGGACCTCCAGGCCGGTGTGGCGGAGAAGTTCGGCAAGGCCTCGCCGTTCGACTTCGTCTTCCACGGCGGTTCGGGCTCCACGGCCGAGGAGATCGCCACCGCGCTGGAGAACGGCGTCGTGAAGATGAACCTGGACACCGACACCCAGTACGCCTTCACCCGCCCGGTCGTCGACCACATGTTCACCAACTACGCCGGCGTCCTGAAGGTCGACGGCGAGGTGGGCACCAAGTCGAAGTACGACCCGCGCACCTGGGGCAAGGCCGCCGAGGCGGGTATGGCCGCGCGCGTCGCCGAGGCGTGCGCGAACCTGCGCTCCAGCGGCACCAAGCTGAAGTAACCGTCCTGCCGCGGTCGCGGCACCGGACGCACAGGAGGGCCCGGGCCCCGTCCCAGGACGGGGCCCGGGCCCTGCGCCGTCACCACCCGGTCTCTGCTCCCTCGGGCCCACCCGCCCGGACCGACCGGCGCCGCAGGGTCACTGCAAGATCGCCGGCCGGCGCCCCGAACGCCCAGGGCCTGTCCGGCCCACCCCAGCCGCCGCGCGACCTCGCGGAAGACACCGAGGCCCGTTTCCCTGCGGACCCTGCCGCAGGCAGCACTCGCGCCCGATCGCCGGACGGCGCGTCCCGCCGCCCACGCCTGGGCCGTGCCGCAGGCACGGTCGGCGCGGACCGGCGCACGCCGGCGGCGAGGCCGCAGGGCACGGGGCGCGGGCGGGCGGGCCGTGCCCCGAGGCACGGTGGGGTTTTGCGGATCACCGCACCCGGCAGACTGGGGGCATGTCCATTCACCAGAACCTGCTCGGGGGCCCCGCCCCCACCCACCTGCCCGACGAGCCCGGCCGCGAGGCCATCGCCGCCGGCACCCCGGCCGTCGAGGTGGCCGCCGCGCACCCCACCTCCTCCCTCGCCTGGGCGGTCCTCGCCGACGAGGCGTTCGCCGCCGGCAGCACGGTCGAGTCGTACGCCTACGCCCGCACGGGCTACCACCGCGGCCTCGACGCCCTGCGCCGCGCCGGGTGGAAGGGCCACGGCCCGGTCCCGTGGGAGCACGAGCCGAACCGCGGCTTCCTGCGCGCCCTGCACGCCTTGGCCCGCGCGGCCGAGGCGATCGGCGAGAAGGAGGAGTACGAACGCTGCACCACCTTCCTGCGCGACTCCTCCCCGACGGCCGCGGACACGCTGAGCGCCTGAGGCCGTACGGCGGGGAGTGATACGCGGACATATCGTGTGGTCTGTGTCACTCCCCGCTGGAGCGACGCCACGGCGGCGTCCTATGATGCGGGCAGGGGACCGGGGCTCCACTCACCTCACGGAAGGAGCGGACCGCTACCCGGAAGCACGTGTCGAGGAGACAGCGATGTCGAACACCCTTGATGCCTCCGGAGTCGGCGGGGACACCCCGAACCTCGACTTCGACGGCACGACCCCGTACGAGGACTACGTCCAGGCGGACGTCCTCACCCACCTCCAGCAGCTCCGCTCGGACGACCCGGGCGAGATGGTCTTCCTGGTCACGACCCAGGTCATGGAGCTGTGGTTCACGGTCATCGTCCACGAGTGGGAAACCGCCGCGAAGGCCCTGCGCGAGGACCGCATCCCGGTCGCGATGGACGCGCTGAAACGTTCCCTTCGTGAGCTGGAGGCCCTCAACTCCTCCTGGCGCCCGCTCGCCCAGCTCACCCCGGCGCAGTTCAACTCCTACCGCGGTGCCCTCGGCGAGGGTTCCGGTTTCCAGTCGGCGATGTACCGCCGGATGGAGTTCCTGCTCGGCGAGAAGTCCGCCTCCATGCTCGTCCCGCACCGCGGCGCCCCGCGCGTCCACGCGGAGCTGGAGAAGGCCCTCCAGGAGCCCAGCCTCTACGACGAGGTGCTGCGCCTCCTGGCCCGCCGCGGGCTGCCGGTCCCCGCGTCCGTCCTGGAGCGCGACCTGTCGCAGCGCTACGAGGCCTCGCCCGAGGTCGAAGCCGTCTGGACCGGCCTGTACGCCGCCCCCGAGGAGAACCAGGACCTCCACCGCCTCGGCGAGGTGCTCACCGATGTCGCCGAACTGGTCTGGCGCTGGCGCAACGACCACCTGGTCGCCACCCGCCGGGCGATGGGCGCGAAGACCGGTACGGGCGGCTCCGCCGGCGTGGCCTGGCTGGAGAAGCGTGCGACGAAGAACGTCTTCCCCGAGCTCTGGACGGCGCGCAGCCATGTCTGAGACCTCCCCGGCCACCACCCGGACCTCCCCGGACCGCGCCGCCGAACTGCGCGACCGCGCGGCCGCGCTGGACGCCGCCGACGAGCTCGCGAAGCTGCGGGAGCGCTTCACCCTGCCCGACGGCGTCGTCTACCTGGACGGCAACTCCCTCGGCGCCCTCCCGGCCGGTGTCGCCGCCACCACCGCGGACGTCGTCGCCCGGCAGTGGGGCGAGCTGCTCATCCGCTCGTGGGACGAGAGCGGCTGGTGGACCGCGCCCGAGCGCATAGGCGACCGGATCGCCCCGCTGGTCGGCGCGGCCGCCGGCCAGGTGGTCGTGGGCGACTCCACCAGCGTCAACCTGTTCAAGGCCCTGGTCGGCGGCGCCCGCCTCGCGGCTCCCGGCCGGACCAGGCTGCTGGTCGACTCCGCCACCTTCCCCACCGACGGCTACATCGCCCAGTCGGCCGCCCGGTTGTCGGGCCTGACCGTCGTCCCGGTCGACCCCGCGCGGGCGGCGGAGGAGATGGACGCGGACACCGCCGTGGTGCTGCTCAACCACGTCGACTACCGCAGCGGCCGGCTGCACGACCTGCCGGCCCTCACCGCGGCGGCCCGCGCCGCCGGTGCGGTCGTGGTGTGGGACCTGTGCCACTCCGCGGGCGCCCTGCCCGTGGGCCTCGACGAGCACGGCGTCGACCTCGCGGTCGGCTGCACGTACAAGTACCTCAACGGGGGCCCCGGCGCTCCCGCGTACCTGTACATAGCCGCCCGACACCAGGACGCCTTCGACTCCCCCCTCCCCGGCTGGAACGGCCACGCGGACCCCTTCGCGATGACCCCGGCCTACGAGGCGGCGCCGGGCGCGACCCGAGGCCGCGTCGGCACCCCGGACATCCTGTCCATGCTGGCACTGGAGGCGGCGCTCGACGCCTGGGACGGCGTCGGCATCGAGGCGGTGCGCGCGAAATCCCTCGCCCTGACCGACTTCTTCCTCGAATGCGTGGCGGCCTACGTCCCGCAGGGCCGGGTCGAGTCGGTGACCCCGGCCGAGCACGAGCGCCGCGGCAGCCAGGTCTCCCTGCGGACCGAGAACGCCCGCGAGGTCATGGGGGAACTCATCTCCCGCGGCGTCATCGGCGACTTCCGCGCGCCCGACGTCCTGCGCTTCGGCTTCACCCCGCTCTACGTCGGTTTCGCCGACGCGGAGCGCGCGGCGCGCACGCTGGGTCACATTTTCGGGTGACCCCGTAGGGAAACGTCACATCGCGGGGCGGGCGGGGCCATGGCTCCGCCCGCCCCGTCGTATTCCGGCCCCCGCACGGAACCGGCTGTTCCAGACTGATACGGTCCCGCTCTGCCGGAGCACCGGAACATCTGTCCCCGCTGTCCCACGCGTTACCGAGAGGTTGAGCCGATGACGGACCCCGCCGCCGTGGAACGGGACGCCGCCGAGGCCGCCTCGGCCTTCGCCCATCCGGTGGTCGCGCCGGACGCGACGGCCGCGTACGGGCAACACCCCGACCACGTCGTCGACTTCTACGCCCCCCGGGGCGAGCCCGGCGGCCCGGTCCCGCTGGTGGTGGTCCTGCACGGCGGTGCATGGCGGGCCCCGTACGACCGGCAGCACATCACCCCGTTCGCGGACTTCCTGGCCCGGCGCGGTTTCGCGGTGGCCAACGTCGAGTACCGGCGCGGAAGTTCCCTGCCCCACCAGAACGCCGACGGTCCGGTCGCCGGCCGCTGGCCGGACACCTTCGACGACGTCGCCGCCGCGATGGACGCCCTGCCGGGCCTCGCCGCGGCGGCCCTGCCGCAGGCCGACCTCCGGCGCGTGGTCGTCACCGGCCACTCGGCCGGCGGCCACCTCGCGCTGTGGGCGGCGGCCCGGCACGTGCTCCCGCCCGACTCCCCGTGGCGGCTGCCCGAGGCGCCGATGCTGCGCGGGGTGGTGGCGCTCGCGCCGATCGCGGACTTCGCGGTGGCGGAGGAACTGGGCGTGTGCGGCGGGGCGAGCGCGCAGCTGCTGGGCGGGCCGGACCACTGGGACGAGCGGCTGCCCTCGGCGGACCCGGCGTCGCTGCTGCCGACGGGCATCGCCACGGCGGTGGTCCAGGGCCGGGACGACATCGTGGTACCGCAGCAGGTGGCCGAGGCCTACGTCGCGGCGGCCGCGAAGGCGGGCGAGATGGTCGGCCTGACCCTGCTGGACGGGGTCGGCCACTTCCCCCTGATCGACCCGTCGGCGGATGCCTGCGCCGTGGTCGCGGAGGAGATCGCCCAGCTGGCCTGGTGACCCGTGCGCGATCACCGGCCGGTGAGGGCGGGCACGGGACGTCCTCCCCCGGAACCAGGGCTGGGCGGACGCCGACCTGATCCATGACTTCTACGGCATCCACGAGACGGACTGACCTGCCGTTCGGCCCACGACGACGAGGGCCCCGCCCGATCGCAGGATCGGGCGGGGCCCTCGTGCGTTCTCCGGCGGCCTCAGGAGGTGAAGTAGCCGTTCAGGTCGGCGATCACGTCGGTGGAGCCTGAGTTGTTGGAGAAGGTCACCCGGCCGTCCACCACGGGGACGACGACCAGGTTGGCGACGGTCTGCCCGCGCGTGTAGTTGAGGTTGGAGACGCCCGGCCGTGCCGTCCCGTGCGGGTGGACGATCAGGTGGCTCGCCTCGCTCGGGTTGGTGACCGTGACGTTCAGAACGACAGCGGTCACGCCCTCGGCGGGCACCCCCGAGACACCGGCGACCTGGAGGCTCACCAAGCCGCCCGGGCCCACGGCTCCGGCGCGGGCGCCGGTGCCGTCGCGGGTGTCGAGGAGCCGCACGGGGCCGGCCGCGGAGAAGGCGGAGCCGGTGGCCGCGTAGTAGCCGGTGACGTCGGCGATCAGGTCCACCGATCCGGAGTTGTTGCGGAGGTCGACCTTGCCGTTCACGACCGGCACCGTCACC
>NZ_JOFX01000029.1 GCF_000719345.1 Streptomyces sp. NRRL F-2664 | reverse complement strand
CTTCCTCCACACCTACAACCACCACCGCTGCCACACCGCACTCGACGGACACCCACCCATCAGCCGAATCAACAACACTGCGGGTCAATACACCTAGCGCAACGCGTCGGCGACCTCTCGTGCCGCGTCCACCACGCGCGGCCCCACCCGCTCCGGCACGGCGTCCGCCAGCATGACGACGCCGACGCTGCCCTCCAGCCCGCTGATGCCCACGAGCGGCGCGGCGGCCCCGCTGGCGCCCGCTTCGAGCTCGCCGTGGGTCAGGGTGTACCCCGGTTCGATGAGGGAGCCCTGACGGGCGGCCAGGATGGCCCGGCCGGCGGCGCCCCGGTCCAGCGGGTGGCGGAAGCCGGCCCGGTAGGCCACGTGGTAGTCCGTCCAGGTCGGCTCGACCACGGCGACGGCGAGCGCCTCGGTGCCGTCCACGAGGGTCAGATGCGCCGTGGCGCCTATGTCCTCGGCGAGGGACCGCAGCGCGGGCAGGGCCGCCTCCCGCACCAGCGGGTGCACCTGCCGGCCCAGCCGCAGCACTCCGAGCCCGACCCGTGCCCGGCCGCCGAGGTCGCGGCGGACCAGGGCGTGCTGTTCGAGGGTGGCGAGGAGCCGGTAGACGACCGTGCGGTTGACGCCGAGACGGTTGGAGAGCTCGGTGACGGTCAGACCGTGGTCGGTGTCGGCGAGCAGTTTGAGGACCCGGAGCCCTCTGTCGAGAGTCTGGGAGGTTTCCGCGGTCACGACGCCTCTCCCTCTTTCGGTGAGCGGCGGTGACTCTCGGGGCGGTGCGTCGCCGGTCCCGCGGCGGCGCACGGAGAGGCCGCCGGTAGCGGCCATTGCACCGGCTGCGCTCCCGCGGCGGCGCTGCCACGGTGCGTTCGATGCGGGGAATGTAGCGAGCAGGTCCGCTCAGCGGAAGGGCTCGTCCAGAATCCGGGCGCGAGCTACCTGTTTATGCCGTTTCCTGATCGCCTCGAATGTCGTTTCGTGACAACGATGCGTACAGAAGCGGGAGCGGCGGGACGACGACGGGGTCCGTGCGAACCTCCGCACGGACCCCGTCCCCCGTATCGGGCGAACCCACCGCACTCACCGCATACGGGTCGCCCACTCCTGCACCTTCTTGATGCGCTCGCGGATCTGTCCCGCCGTCGCCTCCGCGCTCGGCGGTCCGCCGCAGACCCGGCGCAGCTCCGTGTGGATCACCCCGTGCGGCTTGCCGCTCTGGTGGACGTACGCGCCCACCATCGTGTTGAGCGACTTGCGGAGTTCCAGCAGTTCCTTGTGGGAAACCACGGGCCGGCGGTCGGCCGGCAGCTCCAGCAGGTCCGCCTCGGCGTCCGGCTTGCGGCGGCTGTGCGCGATCTGCCGGGACTGCCGCTTCTGCAGCAGCATCTGCACCTGGTCCGGCTCCAGCAGCCCGGGGATGCCGAGGTAGTCCTGCTCCTCCTCGCTGCCGGGGTGCGCCTGCATGCCGAACTCGGCGCCGTCGTAGAGCACCCGGTCGAAGACGGCGTCGGACTCCAGCGCCTCGAAGGACATCTGCTCGTCCTCGCCGGTGTCCTCGTCCTCCTGCCGGTTCGCCTCGTCCATCTCCTTCTCGGACTCGGCATACGGGTCCTCCTCGCCCTGCTTCTTCGGCCTGTCGAGGACGTGGTCGCGCTCGACCTCCATCTCGTTGGCGAAGCCGAGGAGGTAGGGGATGGTCGGCAGGAACACGGACGCCGTCTCGCCGCGCCGGCGCGAGCGCACGAAGCGTCCGACGGCCTGCGCGAAGAACAGGGGGGTGGAGATCGTCGTCGCGTACACGCCGACCGCGAGGCGCGGTACGTCGACGCCCTCGGACACCATGCGGACCGCGACCATCCAGCGGTCGTCGTTCGCGCTGAAGGTGTCGATGTTCTTGGACGCGCCGGTGTCGTCGGAGAGCACCAGGGTCGGCCGCGTCCCGGTGATCTCCCGGATCAGCTTGGCGTAGGCGCGCGCCGAGTCCTGATCGGAGGCGATGACGAGGCCGCCCGCGTCCGGGATGCCCTTGCGGACCTCGGTGAGCCGCTGGTCGGCGGCGCGCAGCACGTTCGGCATCCAGTCGCCGCGCGGGTCCAGGGCCGTGCGCCAGGCCTGCGAGATGGCGTCCTTGGTCATCGGCTCGCCGAGCCGGGCGGCGATCTCGTCGCCCGCCTTGGTGCGCCAGCGCATGTTGCCGCTGTAGGAGAGGAAGATGACCGGCCGGACGACGCCGTCGCCGAGGGCGTTGCCGTAGCCGTAGGTGTAGTCGGCGGAGGACCGCCGGATCCCGTCGTTGCCCTCTTCGTAGGTCACGAACGGAATCGGGTTGGTGTCGGAGCGGAAGGGCGTACCGGTCAGCGCGAGCCGGCGGGTCGCCGGATCGAACGCCTCCAGGCAGGCCTCGCCCCAGGACTTCGAGTCGCCGGCGTGGTGGATCTCGTCGAGGATCACCAGGGTCTTGCGCTGCTCGCAGCGGTTGCGGTGCAGCATGGGGCGCACACCGACACCGGCGTAGGTGACGGCGACGCCGTGGTAGTCCTTGCTGAGCGGGCCCGCCGAGTATTCGGGGTCCAGGCGGATTCCTATCCGGGCCGCCGCCTCCGCCCACTGCTTCTTCAGGTGCTCGGTGGGCGCGACGACGGTCACCTGCTGCACCACGTGGTGGTGCAGCAGCCAGGAGGCGAGGGTGAGGGCGAAGGTGGTCTTGCCTGCGCCGGGGGTCGCGACGGCGAGGAAGTCCCGGGGCTGGTTCTGGATGTAGCGGTCCAGCGCTCCCTGCTGCCAGGCACGCAGCTTGCTGGCGGTACCCCACGGGGCACGGCCGGGGAAGGCGGGTGAGAGGTGGTGGGAGGCGGTAGTAGTCACGGTCTCCGGTTCGTGCTCTCGGCGTACTCGGTACGGGGCAGGCGGTCGTACGTAGGACAACCGGGCCACCCTACCGGGGCGGGCCCGTCCCTCGCGGAGGGACAGGCCCGTGACCTCGGGCGGTGCGGCGAGCGTCACACCGGGCCGTCACACGCGGCGCAGCCGTTCGGCGATCGCCGTGACCTCCGTCTCGCGGCCGGCTGCCACGTCGACGACCAGGTCGTAGGCGGTGTCCTGGTCGGCGTCGGCGAGGTCGATGCCGTTGACGGCGAGGAAGGTCGCGGCCGCCAGCCAGGCGGTGCGCTTGTTCCCGTCGACGAGGGGATGGTTGGTGGCGATGCCGTGGAGCAGCGCGGCGGCCTGCTCGTACGGGTCCTCGTACGCGGGGGTCCCGAACATGCGGGCGCGCGGCCGGTGCACCGCCGACTCCAGCAGCCCGGGGGCGCGCAGCTCGACGGTCTGGTCCCGGGCCAGGCAGGCGTGGCGGGCGACGGCGAGGACGTCGGTGAGGGTGAGGTGCCGGCGGGCTCCGGTCGTGGTCATCGGCCGAGCCTGCGCAGGAGGGGGGCGTGCCGGCCGGCGAGCCGCGCGGCTGCTGCGGCGACCTCGTCCCGCTCGGCCCGCAGGCGGGCCCGTACGGCCTCCCGCACGACGTCCTCGGGCCGGCGCCCGGTGGCATCGGCCAGATCGGCCAACTCCGCCCATTCGTCGCCGGACAGCGCGATCGTGATCTCGTTCATGAACGCGACCGTAACCACCCGCGGCCCGTCCCCACACCCCCATTCCGTGCGCGGCCAGGGGCACCGCCGGGGGCGGGGCCTCCGCAGGGGTCGGCGTGCGCTCGGGGTCAGGCGTCCGCGGAGTGGGGCCCGGCCAGGGGCTGCGCGGGGTGGGTCGGTGCGGGCTCCAGGCGGGTTGCGACCCAGGCGCCCACCAGCGCCACGCACGCCATCGGCAGGAACACCACCGCGAACGCGGCAGGGTGCGAGGCCCCCGCCCCGCCGGCGGTCACCGCGTGCGCGGCACCGACCGCTCCGCCGCCGAGCGCGGCGAAGGCGGCGCCGCCGGCGGCGAGCAGCACGACGTTGGCGAGCGCGTCGGAGATCTGCAGGGCGGCGGAGTTGGCACCGACCTCCTGCGGCGGGGACAGCTTCAGCAGCAGCACGCTCGTGGAGCCGATCACCAGGCCCATCCCCAGACATCCCACGGCCCAGGCGAACGCCAGCGACCACACGGGGACGGACTCGACGAGCACGGCCGGCGCGGCCGCGATGGCCAGCGCGACCAGCACCATGCCGACGACCATCAGCCGTTCCCGGTACGGAGCCGTGCGGCCCTGCGACTGCACCCAGGAACCGCCGGCCCAGGTGACCCCGCCGAGGGCGAGGGAGAAGCCGGCCATGGTCGGGCTCAGACCCCGCTGGGTGACCAGCATCAGCGGTACGAAGCTCTCGGCCGCGATGAACGCCCCGGCGGCCACCCCGCGCAGCAGCACCACGGACGGCAGGCCGCGCCGGGCCAGGTACGTCCCCCTGGGCAGCAGCCCCAGCACGGCCGGCACCAGCAGGGCGGCGCCGGCGACACCGGGAACGAGCGACAGCCACCGCAGGTCCTGGGCGGCGTACTGGAGCAGGCCCGCACCGACGGAGATCCCGAGCGCCAGGCGGATGCGCCGCCGGTCGAAGGCCCGGGGCTCACCGTCCACGGGCCCCGAGGCGGTCCGGCGGATGGCGGGCAGCGCGACGACGAGCGGGACGACGACGAGGGCGGGTATGCCGAGGAACACCCACCGCCAGCCGAGGTGCTCGGTGACCGTACCGGAGGCCAGCGGCCCGACGATGGAGGGCACGACCCAGCTCGCGGCGAAGGCGGCCATGATCGCGGGCCGCAGCCGCTCCTCGTAGGCGCGGCTGACGACGACGTACAGGGCGACGATGACCAGCCCGCCGCCGAAGCCCTGCACGGCCCGGCCACACACGAACACCCACATGGCACCGGCCGTCCCGGACACCACGAGCCCGGCGGCGAAGGCGGCGATCCCGACGGTCAGCGGCCGGAGCGGACCCTGCCGGTCGGCCCACTGGCCGGCCAGGACCATGCCGAAAAGGCTGGTGGTGAAGTAGGCGGAGAACGCGAAGGCGTACAGCCCGATCCCGTCCAACTCCCGCGCGGCGACGGGCATGGCGGTGCCGACGGCGGTCGCCTCGAAGGCGATGAGGAAGACGACGGAGATGATCCCGATGCTGAGCGTCCGGTACGCGGGCCCCATGACGCCGCTGTCCCGCGGCGGGGTGGGAAGGGGCGCGGTCTTCTGCGGCACGCGGGGTTCGAGGGCGCTCATCGCCCCAGCGTAAGGTGCACGACCCGCTTTCGACCCTGTCCGTTCGACGGATCCCGACCTCGTCCCGGGGACCTAGGTCTGCGAACGCCACATGCCGACTCCGCTGCAGCCCTGGCCCTCTCCCTCCCCGCGGGGGCTCGCCGCCGTACGGCCGCAACCACGAAGGCCGCCCGAGGCCGGGCGCATGCCCCGGACGGCCTTCGCCTCCTCAGCCGTACTACGGGCCGCAGCCCGCCTGCTGCCGCGTCGACTCCATGAACTTCTTCATCAGAGCGGCGAACGCAGGCCGCCGCTCCTCCTGCTTCAGCTCGTCCGGTACGGCATCGATGAAGAGCATGAGGTCGAAGGCTTCCGGAGGCCCCGGGCACCCGAGGACGACCATGACCCCGCTGTCCCACAACCGGCTGTTTTCCGCGTAGGGCAGCACCTCGGGGTGGTGCTTCTCCACCTCCGAACCCCAGCTGACCTCCTGCCCCTGAGGCCTGCGCTGCGCCGAAGCGGTGAAGCGGGACCTGCCGTCGACTTCGATGTTGCAAAGGAGCTTGGCCCGGCCCGCGGTCAGGCGGAGGTCCCCCGGGGAGTCGACCCGCACCTCGTCACCGGCGCCCATGAACGGAGCGAGCTCGGCCGGAGTGAACACACCGAAGCAGGTGGAGGAGGGCAACCCCGGCGCGGCCGACGGCTTCCCGTCTGAGCAGCCGGCCAGCAGGCCAACCGCCAAGGCAAGGGAGGCAGACGCCAGGCGGTTGCCGGTCTGGGCGGTCACGATGTCGGGGCGGGCAGCGCCGCGGCCTGCTCGGGCAACCCGCCGCCGTCACGGCAACTCAGTTCCCGCGTCAGGGCGCGGGCGGCGGAGTGCGCGATGACCAGGTAGTCATTCCCCAGCTCGGCCTTCCAGGCCCCTTGTTCCCACTGGTTCTCGAAGGTGACGGTGAGCCTGAGGGTTCCGGGCGCCCCCATCCGGGGACTTTCGCAGTCGAAAGCGATCGCGCGCGCGTTGTCCCTGCTCATGACGCGGACGCTTCGGCCCCTCTCTCCTTCCGGTCCTGGTCGCAACCGGATCTCGCCGACCCGGCTGCCCGATCCGACCTGGCCAGTCGCCAGGCACACAGGTACGGGCCGCATGTCCTCCACGGCCCGAGCCATGGCCGTCGCACCCACGCGCTGGTCGTCGTCCGGCACCAGGTAGGAGGACTGAAGCACGCGCTGCAACGCCTCCCCCGCCGCTGCGTCGAGCAGCCCGGGACAGGCTTCACGCGTCGCCGCGACGGGGTCTTTCGACGGGGTGTCTTTCGCCTCGGAGTCCGCATCGCATCCGGCGAGCAGGATGGCACCCGCCAGGACCCCGCAGAGTCGGACTGCGCCTGTCCGCGTGCTCCTCCAAGCCATGGCCTGCCCCTTCTCCGTGCCGGTGTTCCGGGTTGCTGCCCCGTTCACGAGGTACCTGCCGCGGATGCCACTTGGTCGCGTCCGGCCGAATGTCCGTTGGTGGTCTCTCGGGAGGCCGCTCCTGCCAGTACGTCGATGTCTGTCCGCGACATGCCCGTTCCGGCAGCCGCGTGGACCACGGCGCTCCTTGCGGCGTCGCTCGCCCTCGTCTGTGCGTCGGCGTACATCCTGGACACGTCGCCCTCCATGTCACCCGTCAGCTTCTGGCCGTCCTTCTTGGCCTCGTCGACGAAGTGTTCGGTGACGTCCTCCTGCACCCATTCGACGATGTCGCCGGCCAGAGGCACCAGTTCGAGGTACTTACCGCCGGCTGCCGTGATGCCGCGGTTGATCCACTTTGCGTTATCCTCAACGCCCTTGACGTACTCCTCCGCCTTGTGTGTCGCTTCGGAATGCATGTTCCGGGCCCTAGCCTCCGTGAGCATTCCGGCGATCTCACCGCCAGGATGGACGGCATTGCCGATCGCAGCGTCCACGAGTCCGTTGTCACCGCGGTGCACGATGAGGTCGCTGACGAGGACGCCGGTGAAGGCCTGGTTGGCGTTGGTGATCGCCCCGTACGCATCCGGGTCCTGGCCAACAGCACCCAGGAAGCGGGCCATGTCCGACTTGTTGAACTCGGCCATCTCGCCGGCCACCTTGATCTGACCGCCACCGTTCTCGGCGGATGCTTGAAGGTCGGCGATGTACTCGGCTGCCATCTGGCCGAAGTGGCCGGACAGGCCGTGCAGGGGGCCTTCCGGGTCGCCCGGCTTCGCATCGACCAGTTCCGGCTTGTCGCCGATCTTCTCGACGATCCGTTCCATGACCGCCGCCATCTCCCGGGTGTGCGGGACCGGCGGCCCGTCCTCGTCGCCGGGGCTGCGGTGGGAAACGGCTGCCATCAGGGCGTCGCCCAGGGCGTGTTGGGCGGGGCGGAGATCGCCGGTGCGGGTGATGTCGAAGCCGTCCATGTACGGCTTCTTGTCGAGCATGTAGTCGACCATGCCCCGGTCCTTGCCGTGCTGGCCGGCGACCGGCTTGTCGTCCTTGGTGACGATGCCGTCCTTGTTGCTGTCCTCGCGGACCGGTTCGTTGAAGAAGGCCGTCGCCGCATCCGGGTTGTTGCCCAGTGCCTGCATGAGGCCGGTCAACGGGTAGAAGCCGCGGCCGCCGTCCGGGTCCTGGTTGAGGACCGACTCCAGCCCGTACGGGGTGTGGAACTCCCATGCCTGCGGGTCCTTGCGGTCCATGGCGATCATGTCCCGGCCGACCGACGTCAGGAACTCGGTGTCGTACTTCCCCTCGCGCAGCAGCGCGCCGAGCGCCTGGTAGCCGTAGATCTGCCGGACACCGCCGAGGACGTCCATCTCCTTGCGGCCGGCCTTCATCAGCTGGGTCGTCCAGGCCGCGTCGAGGTGGCCGGGGACGTCCTTGTGCGTGGCCAGGCCGAGCATCGCGCCCATGTCGCTCTGAATGTTCGAAACCATCAGCGCCCGGTCCTTGCCGGCGGCGCCCAGGCTGGTCGCGTCCAGGGACATGGCGGAGTACATCTGCAGGGTGCCCTCGGCACCGATGGTCCGGAACAGGCCCGTCGCGAACTCGGGCTCCTCGCGGTTGTCGTCGAGCAGCTCCTCCAGCTCGCGCAGCGCCTCGACGTTGCGGGCCGTGCCGCCCGGGCCCGTGACCTTCTTCATCAGGTCGGCGGCGCGGGAGGCCTGTTCGGCGTCGAGGGTGGTGAACTTCGGTCCGGTGAAGTCGTGCTCGTTCGCCGCGTTCGCCCGGAGGACGCGGACCAGGGAGTCGTCGGCGTCCTGGGCGTTCTCGACGGCCCGATCGACGCGGGACTGCCAGGCGTTGCGGTTCGCGTTGAGAGTCTGCTGGTAGTCGGGGTCGTGGCGGGCCGCGTTGCGGTCGGCCTCGGTGGGCAGGGGAATGGCGGTCACCCGCCCGGTGGCGTCGATCCGGAATCCGGCTGCCGGGGCCTCCGCGGCGAGCCGCTTCAGTTCGTCCTGGGCAGCCTTGAAGGTGGCGTGCGCGTCGGCGAGGACCTGGTGCATCCCCTTGGCCGCCTTGGCCGCGTCCTCGAACTCCTTCGCCGTCTTGTCGACGAACCCGCGCGCCACCCCGGCGGTGACCCCGCTCCACTCGGCCTTGTCGGACTTCGCCTTCATGCCGTTGCGGGCGGCCTCGGCCATCTCGTCCAGCTTGCCGGCCATGGCCGTCCAGTCGGTGACCGCGGTGTGGAGCTTGTCCAGGGGCGCGTTCATCACGTTCTCGTACGTCAGCATGCGGGCGCCTCGCCTACGTCAGGTACTTGTCGATCGCGGACGCCGTGAAGTCGGCGTGCAGCTGCTGCTCGTCCTTGGCGTGGGAGGAGAGCGAGTAGTTCAGGCCGTTGGAGATGTTCGCGCAGGCGGCGACGAGGGTCTTCACCTGGCTCTCCCAGACGCTGTTGGCCTTCAGCAGGGCGGCCCCGCTCGCGAAGCCCTCCCGGGTCAGGGCCCCGGCGGCCTCGGTGGTCGCGGTGGCGGCGTGCTTGCCGTCGGTCTGCAGGCGGGTGTGCAGCTTGTACGCCTCGGAGCCGACGGCGCCGATCTGGTCCTGGTCGAGCGCGAGATCGGCGCCGCCGGTTCCGCCCCCGGGGTCGGCGGGAGCCTGGTTGAGCCGCATGGCGACCTGGGAGGAGGCCGTGGCGCGAGCCGCCGACCACTCTTCCTCGAACGACATCGCGTGGACCTCCGGGTCGGTCGGGACGGACGGGAACAGGTCGGATCGGATCAGCGGTTGCGCCGTACGACGACCGCGGTCACGGCCCCGCCGATGAGCACGCACGCCCCGAGCCCGAGCCCGACCCAGAGCAGGGAGCCGCTGCTCTTCTTCTCCTCGGCCCGGGGGGCGGGTGCGGGTGCGGTGGCCGCGCCGCTGGGCGACGCGGAGGCCTTGCCGGCACCGGCCGCGGCGGCCAGGTCGGGCAACGGATAGACGTCGGCCGGCCCGGGGTCCCCGGGGGTCTGCAGCGCGACCCGGGGCCGGACGATGCCGTATCCGACGTAGTCATTGCGCTGGGAACCGTCGACGGGCTTCCCCGCGTTGTTCAGCAGGACCCGCAGGACCTGGTTGTTGGTCCACTCGGGGTGCGCGGACCAGAGCAGTGCCGCGGAGGCGGAGGCGAGGGCGGAGGCATCGCTGGTGCCGGAGGACTTGCACAGCCCCGTCTTACCCCCACAAGCCGTGAGGATGTCGATCCCGGGTGCAGCTAGGTCGACTTGAGGACCGTACTGCGATTCCTTAGTCGGTTTGCCAGTTGCGTCGACCGCTCCGACACCGACGACTCCAGGAGTCGCGGCGGGGTAGAACAGTGTGCTCTGACCGTAGTTTCCCGTGCCAGCGAAGATGAGCTTCCCTTTGGAGAGTGCATACTTCACTGCTTCGCGGCGCGGTTCGTCTTCGGCGGCTGTGCCGTCTACACCCAAGGACATATTGATGATCTTGGCGTCCGAATCTGCTGCGTACCTGATGGCAGCGACCCAGGACGGGGTCGCTCGACTCGTCTCGTGAGGTACACGGATCGGAAGAATCTTGACACCAGGTGCCAACCCAAAGGAACCATCACCGCTCGGGTGCTTGCCGCTACCCGCAATCACTGCAGCCATTGTGGTGCCGTGACTGCTCACGTCGGTCCGCTCATCGCCCTCAACGCTGTCCGGTTCGAAGTCTTTGCCAGGCAAGACCTGTCCCTCAAGTTCCGGGATGCGATCGATGCCAGAATCGATCACCGCAACGGTGACGCCCTTGCCAGTGCTGATCTTCCAGATCTCGTCGGCCTTCATGGCGTCGAGATGCCACTGCTGCGATCGGATGGTCTCCGCATGGGCCGGGGTCGCGGCGACCCCGGCCAGCAGGAGGCCCACCAGGGCCGCGGTCGCCTTGCGCATGTGCATCCCGTACAACGTCCGTTCTGCTCAGTCGATCACGGGCGGGGCGACACGACGGTTGCCCTGCCAGGTCTCTTCGTCCTCGGTCAGGTAGTCGGGACGTTCGCTCCCCTGGTTGTCCCGACGCCCGCCCGGAGGCTGCGCGCCCGCGTGGCCCATGGGCACGGCACCGTTGCGCACGAGTCCCGAGCCACCCTGGGTGAACGGCTGGCCTGCTGCAATGGGTCGGCCGACCGTGCCGGCCTGACGCCCACCGACGACCCCGCCCGGCTCCGAGGCCAAGCGGCGACCGGCCGGGATGCCTCCCTGGGCCCCGCCGTAGGGGCCGCCGGCGCCGTAACCCATGCCGCCACCCATCGGGCGGCCCGCCTGGGTGCCTTCGCCGATGACCGTGCCGCGCGGGATGCCGGAGGTCGGACCGGTTGACGTCACGGGACGTCCGCCCGTGATACCGGCGTCACGCGGGGGCAGCCCCGGCGTGACCTTGGCACCCGGAATGCCGGGACCACTCGTGCCCGGGTACGGGCCGAGACCGGGCGGTGTCCCGAAGGGACCGGGCCCCTTCAGGCCACCTACCGGCGGCACGGCCATGGGTGGCACGAAGGGGCCGGGCGTGGGCGTGACAGGACCGGTGGTCGGCGGGAGGCCGGGCGTGGTCGTTACGGGTGGCGCGGTCGGGGGCGGAAGCGTGCCGACGCTGTCGAGGTCTACATCCACCTCCCGATCCGGCGTCGACGGGACGGAGGTCGACGGGTCGATGGCGTCCGGCCTCGGCTGGGGCCCAGATACCGAGCCCGACTCGTATGCCGAGCCAGCGCCACCAAACGCCGCCGAGGAGCCTGCGGGGCCTCCTTGCCCAGAACTACTGCCCGAGCGAGCGACGTCTGTATCGCCAGCGAAGCCCTCCGGCACCAACACATGTGGCGGCGGCGGGAACGTCGGAATCTCCGCCTTGCCCATCTGCAGGGCGGACTGGTCGTAGGCTCCGGCCAGTTTGTTCATGGCGTCCACCGCACGCGCATGATCTGCGCTCAGCTTCGACCAGGCCTCCTGTCCGAGTTGCACCGCGTCCGGATCGTTCCTGTACTCGCGCGACGTCGCCAGGTCTTCCCTGAGCTTCGCATCCGCAGCTGCGTCGTACGGCGGGAAGTTTCCCGCGCCGTCCTTGGACGGCTTGACCTCGCGCATGACCTGCGCGGCTTCGGCCATGTACTTGCCGCCCGCGGTGCTGTAGTCGGCCAGCAGCAGTGTGGCGCTGCCCGCGCGGCTCACCCAGTCCTGGAAGGCAGTAGCACCTTCGCCTTCCCAGCCTTTGACCTTGTGGTCCTTGAGCTTGGTCCCGATGTCCTTGATCGTCTTGGCTGCCTCAGTAAGCTTCGTACCGAGCGCCGCAACCTTCGCCGGATTGAGCGACTCGATCATCGCGTGCAGCTGTGCGTGCGTGTATCCCTCGAAATCCGTCATCAGTAAACACCGCCGTTCGTCACGTTCGGCTGCGGTCTGTCGCTCTTCTCGTCCGCGTACGGGTCACGGTCCCGGATGTACCGGTCGTGCGCCTGCTTGGCGATGACGACCATGCGCCGCTTCTGCTCCTCGTCCACTTCCGCGTAGCCGCCGCTCGCGGACTGGACTGCGATGCCCAGACCCTCGATCTGCTCGGCCAGGCCCTTCGAGAGTTTCTGCAACTCCGAATGGACGGTCTTGTACGCCTCGTAGAGCTTGTCCGCCTCCGCGAAGCCCGTTCCGAGGGAGCCGGCCGGGAGAGTGCCGTCAGCCAGCTTGCCGTGGTGCGCCGGGGATTCCTGAAGGGAGGTCAGGAGGCCGTCCACCAGGGCCTTGTAGCCCTTCAGGTCGTCGTACTCGATGCGCAGGGCCGCCGCTCGGGCCTGGGCCTCCGCCTGGGCTCTGATCGATGCCGCCACGTCCCCCGACAGGCCTGACGCCAGAATCCCGCCGTTGTCCTCTGCCACGATGGCCTCCCCGACTCCCCGTCTCCCCGTGGTCGCGGCGCCCGGCGCCGTGCCCCGTCCCCGTTCGCACCCGTTCGCACGTGCGCGCGCACACTCTCGGCGATCACTCTAGCGACCGGCACCGACAGCCCCAAGTCCGGGGTTGCACGTGCAATGCGGGTCACACGGTCACGAGTTGGGCGCCGCCACCGCCGCCGACGGCCTGATCGGGAGCCGGTTGACCGGGCGGCCCGTCGCTGCGCGGACCGCCGAGGCGATCGCCGCCGGGGTCGTCACCACCGGGACCGCGCTCGCCGCCTTCGCGCCGAAGGGGGCCACCACGTCGCGCTCCTCGACCAGTTTGACGATGCGGACCGTCGGCGCGTCCAGCGCCGTGGGCAGTGCGTAGCCCGTCAGGTCGGGGTGGCGGACCAGGCCGGCGACCGTGCGGAGGTTTTCCGTGAGGGCCGCGCCCACGCCCTGGGTGACGCCCGCTTCGATACGGGCCTCCAGTTGGCGGGGGTTGAGGATGCGGCCCACGTCCTGGGCCACCGCGAGTTCCACCACCCGTACCGAGCCCAGCTCGACATCCACGTCCACCACGGCGCGGACCGCACAGAAGGCGAGGCCCACGAAGGCGTCGCCCTGGCCGTCCGCGTCCAGCGGTTCCGTCGGGTGGGGGCGGCACTGGGCCGTCGCCCACAGTTCTTTGCCCTGCACGGCCTCCGCGACCGGCATCGAGAACGCGCCGTCGTACGACGTGATCCGGCCGTCCGCGATCTGCAGGAGCTCGGTGGACATCCCCAGCTTGTGGGCCATCGGCTGGAGGAGCTGGGTGCGGACCATCTTCGCCGCGCGTTCCACCGCGCCGCCCGACACCCATGTGTGGCGGCCGTGCGCCGCCGGGCCGGCCGGCGGCTGGTCGGTGTCGACCGGGGCCACCGCCACCTCGTCGAGGCCCAGGACCTCCTGGACGATCTGGCGGGCCAGTGTCGCGAAGCCCTGGCCGGTGTCGACGGCCGCGCAGATGACCGTCGCCGTGCCGTTGACGACCTTCACGGTCGCGGTGGAGACCTCGTCGGTGCCCTCGGCCCCCAGCATGTGGACCATGCCGACGCCGTAGCCGACGCCGCGCCGCACCGCGCCCGGCTCGCCCGCGCCCTCCGGGCCGCCGGGCAGCAGCCACTCGTCCTCGGGGGCGTCCTTCGGGAGGGCGGGAAGTTCGAAGTCGCGGACCGAGCGCAGGAGTTCGGCGACCGGCGCCGGGCAGGTGACCGTCTGGCCGGTGGGGAGCAGGTCCCCGGTCGCCAGGACGTTGCGCATGCGCAGTTCCGCGCCGTCGATGCCGAGGGCCGCCGCGAGCTTGTCCATCTGGCCCTCGTACGCGGCGCACACCTGCATCGCGCCCTCGCCCCGGACGTGGCCCGACGGCGGGTTGTTGGTGCGCACCACCCAGCCCTCGACGAAGGCGTGCGGGACGACGTACGGGCCGCAGGCGAAGGCCACCGCCGCCGCGAGGGATTCGGCGGAGGCGTCGGCGTAGGCGCCCGCGTCCATCAGGATCTGCGCCTCCACCTTGACCAGGCGGCCCTCCGCGTCCGCGTGGTGGCGGTAGCGCAGCAGGGTCGGGTGGCGGTGGGTGTGCCCGAGGAAGGACTCCTCGCGGGTGGCCGCCAGCTTCACCGGGCAGCCGGTGCGCAGGGCGAGCAGGCCGAGCGGGAGCTGGAAGGCGGCGTCCTCGCGGTCGGCGGTCGCGCCGGGCACGCCGGTGACGACGACGCGCACCCGGTCCGGTTCCAGGCCGAAGCAGGCGGCGGCCAGGTCGCGGTCGGTGTGCGGGTCGGTGGAGGCGGTGTAGAGGTCCACGCCGCCGTCGGGCCGGGGCACCGCCAGCCCGGCCTCGGCGCCGATGGGGGCGGGGTCCTGGCGGCCGATCCGGTAGAGGCCCTCGACCACGACGTCCCCGGTGGCGTCGGGGTCGCCGTAGCGGAGCGGGATGTGCCGGATCAGGTTGCCGTCGGGGTGCAGGGGGGCGGCGCCGAAGGACTGCTCGGGGTCGGTGACCGGGTCGAGGAGCTCGTACTCGACGGCGATAGCGGCCGCGGCGAGCCGGGCGGTGTCGGGGTGGTCGGCGGCGACGGCGGCGATCGGCTCGCCGTGGTGGCGCACGACGTCGTGCGCGAACACCGGCCGGTCGGCGATCCGGCGGCCGTGCGTGGCGGCGCCGGGCACGTCGGCGTGGGTGACGACGGCGCGTACGCCGGGCATCTCGGCGGCGGCCTTGGTGTCGATGGAGACGATGCGGGCGTGGGCGTGCGGGGAGCGCAGCACGGCCGCCCACAGCAGGCCCTCGGCCCACAGGTCGGCGGCGTAGGGGAAGGTGCCCTCGGTCTTGGCGCGGGTGTCGGCGGCCTCGACGGAGGCGCCGATGCCGCGCGGCGTCTGCGGTTCGGCGGACTCGGCCGCGCCCGGGGCCGTCATGGCCGTCACCGTGGCGTTCACGGCGTTCGTCGCCGTCGCCGTCGCCGCGTCCTGCCCGCTCACGCCGTGCCTCCGTGGTGGATGCCGCCCTCGCCGGGCGCTGCCTGGTGCGGGATGCGCGCCTCCGGCGCACCCTCGGCCGTCGCCGGAGCCTGTGCCTGCGCCGCCTGCGCCTGCGCCGGGCCCTGGGCCGCGGAGGGCGCCGCGGACGCGGCCGACGCCGCCTCGCGCTCGGCCACGACCTCCCGCACGGCCTCGACGACGCCCTTGTAGCCGGAGCACCGGCAGAGGTTGCCGCACAGGGCCTGACGGGTCTCCAGCTCGCTGGGGGCGTGGTTGCCCTCCAGCAGGTCGTGGATGGTCATGGCCATGCCGGGGACGCAGAACCCGCACTGCACCGCACCTGATCGGCACAACGCCTGCTGGACGTCCGACAGTTCCCCACCGGTCGCGAGGCCCTCGACGGTGCGGACCTCGCTGCCGGCCGCCGTCGCCGCCGGGACCAGGCAGGAGGCGACGAGCCGGCCGTCGACCTGCACGGCGCAGGCGCCGCACTCGCCCTGCGAGCAGCCGTCCTTGGCGCCGGCGAGGCCGAGGCGCTCGCGCAGCACGTAGAGGAGCGACTCCCCGATCCAGGCGCCGGTGACGGGCCGGTCGGCCCCGTTGACCCGCAGGACGTAGGAGGCGTGCGGGTGCTCGTGGTGGACAGCGGCGGCGGGATGCTCTTCCTCGTCGTACGCCGGCACCTCGGGCGGGACCCCTTCGCCGGATCCGCCGGCCGGGAGCTCCGCCGGGCTGTCGGCGGTGTCCCCGGGCGGCGTGGAGCCGGCCGGGACCTCCTCGGGGGACGCGGCGGCCTCGGCGGACGCCTGCCCCTCGGCGTCGGCGTCGGCGTGGGCCGGTGCGGGCTCCCGGCCCGGCGTCGCGAAGCCGTGGCCGTCCGCGGCGGCGGCCCCGGCCTCACCCTGCGGGGGCTTCGGCCCCGGCTCGAAGGCGGCGAAGCCGTGCCCGTCGGTGTCCGCGGGATGCCCGGAGTGCCCGGCGGGGTCGGAGTGCCCTGTGTGACCGGAGTGCTCGCCGTGCTCGGCCTGGCCGGCCTGCTCGGCGTGCCCGATGCGCTCGTGGTGTCCCGCGTGCTCGTGGTGTCCCGCGTGCCCGGCCTGCGCGGGGTGCGCGGTGAGTCCGTCGTGCTCGGCGTGCCCGGGCTGCCCGAAGAGGCCGCCCCGGCCGATGCGGTCGGCGTGGACGCCGTGCTCGGCAGGCGCCCCGTACCCGGCGTCCCCGGGTGCGTCCGCGAGGTCCGGGTCCGTCGGGTGCGCGGCGTCGGTGACCGGCGCCCCGGCGGAGCGCTCTCCCCCGAACAGGTCCGTCCCGGTGTCCGTCGTGGGAGGCTCCTGCGTGGCCGCTCCCGGGTGCGGGCGCTCCCCCGCGGCCGTCGCCGCCTGACCGTATGCGGCGCCGGCGTCGGTGCCTGGGTGGCCGGCCGGGTGGTTGTCGTGCGGTGCCCGGTGCGCGGGCTCCGCCTCCTGCAATGCGGTGCCCACGCCGGGGCCGCCGAGCACGCGCGGCCCGCGGCCCGGGGCGCCGACGCCCGGCCCGCCGAGCAGGCGTCCCGCTGCGTGCGCCGAGGCGGTGGCGGCGGCGGCCGACGCGGCGACGGCCTCGTCCGTGCCGGGCAGGACTCCCGGGTCGGGCTCGGGGTCCGCGGCCGGCTGCTGCGTCAGGTAGGCCCACGGGGCCGGCGCGCCGCCCGGCAGGGTCGCCGGGGCCTGGCTCCAGTCCGCGCCCAGGCCGCCCGTGCGGAAGTCGCCCTGCTGCTGGGCGTATTCCGGGACGGCCCACTGGCCGGTGGTCGACGGTGCTTCCTCGGGCGCGTGCACGGCTTCGGGGAAGCGCCACTCCGCGGTCGCACCGGGGTCGTGCGCGGCCGCAGGCCCGGGCTCCGCCCCGGCCCCCGTACCCGGCTCGGGCTCAGGATCCGGCTCGGCGAACGCCGCCGCCACCGACTCCGGGATGGGGATGGAAGCGGGGATCGGCCCGCCCACCGAACCCGCACGCGACGCGCCCGGACCCGACGCGCCCGCACCGGACGAGGCGGCCGGGGCACCGGCGCCCGTCTCCGACGAGCCGGCCTGCGGCCACGGCGCCTGCATCGTCCACGTGCCCGTCGCCGCCGGGTCCGTGCCGGCCGAACCGAGCGGCACGATCATCGGCGGCGGTACGTAGCCGTGCCCCGGCGCCGCGAGCGGCTCACCGGTGTCGAGCGCGTCCAGCATCTCCTGCGGCAGCTTCACGAAGGCCGTGGCGTCCGAGTCGTACTCGCCGCCCTGCGGGACGGGTTCCCAGCCCCAGCCCGCCGTGCCGTTCCCCTGGGTCACGTTCTCGTTCTCGTTCCCGCTCATGAGGTCAGCGCCCTTCCGAGGGCCCTGCGTGCCAGTACGGCCACCGTCCGCCGCAGGTGCAGTACGCCGGGAGCCACCGGCTCCCCCTGGTCGGGGACGCAGGCGGCCGCCACGTACTCGCCGAAGGCCTCCAGGGCCTCGGGGGCCAGGCTCCGCCCGCCGTCCCAGTCGATCAGCGAGGCCACCCACTGCTCGGCCTCCAACGGGCGCAGCGGCATCGGGGCCACGGCGCCGATCGCGCAGCGCACGCCGCGGCGCGCCGGGTCCAGTACGAGTCCCACGGACGCCACCGCCCGCCCGGGGCCGGTACGACCCGTGGCCTTGAGGAACACCTGCGGGGCGTGCAGCAGCGGCACCCGCACGAAGCCGATGAGCTCTCCGGGCCGCAGCATCTCCCGGCCGGCCAGCAGGTGCGAGACGGGGATCTCGCGCTGCCCGAGCGGTCCGACGATGACCAGTACGGCCTCCAGCGCGGCCAGCACGGGCAGCGCGTCCCCCGTGGGCGCGGCAGAGGCGATGTTCCCGCCGAGGGTGCCGGCGTTGCGGATCTGCGGGGGCCCGGCCGCGCGTGCGGCGGCGGCGAGCGCGGGGATCAGGGCGGCGAAGTCGGGCCGGCCCATCCGGGCGTGGGTGAGGCCCGCGCCGAGCAGCGCGTGGCCGTCCTGGTACTGCCAGCCGCGGATCTCGTTGATCCGGCCCAGGCCGACCAGCGCTGCGGGCCGCAGCAGCCCCGCGTTGACCGCGGCCATGAGGTCGGTGCCGCCCGCGACGGGGACGGCGGCGGGCATGGCGGTGAGCGCCGCGACGGCCTCGTCGAGCGAGGCCGGCAGCGTCACGGACTGCGCCGCCTGCGGCCCCTGAGCCCCCTGAGGTGAATCAGGTGCGTGCGGTGCGTGCGGTGCGTGCGTGGTCAACCCAGCTGCCCCTTCCCGATGTCCCGGTCCTGGCGCTCACGCCTGTCCGCCGTACGGTACGTGCTCACCGCCGGGACGTGGCAACTCTGGCACATCTTCCGGGCCGCCCGGCGCGAGGGTCCCACCCGTGCACCCGCACCCCGCGCGCCTCCGCCCGCCCCGCCGGAGCCGGGTCCCCGCCGCGGGTTCCCGCGCCGTGTCCCGCACCGCGCCCCGAACGTCCGATTTCCCCGGTATAGCGGGAAATGCAGCGAGAGTTCCAGACCCGTGGCGCTTCCGTTCAGGTCGCGCCCGAGGCCCCGACTCACACGTTCGGTGGCGCGCCCTCGACGGGGCGCCCCTTCACTCCCGGCCGCCGCTGCCACGGCAACGGGCCGCCCGGCGGCCGGTAGTCGACGCCCAGGGCGTCCAACCGCGGGTAGTGGCGGGCCATGCGCGCCTCGAAGTCCGCGTAGTCCCGCTCTCCCGGCTCCGGCAGCGGCGACCACACCGCCTCCGCGAAGGCCGCCAGCCGCGGGAACACCTGGTAGTCGAGCCGGCCCTGGTCCTGCGTCACCTCGGTCCACATGTTGGCCTGCGCGCCCAGCACATGGGCCGCCGCCCGCGGTGACAGCTCCGGCGGCACCGGCTCGAACCGGTACACGTCCTCCAGCGTGCGCACGTAGCCGATGGGCATCGGCTCGTCCTCGCCGCCCGCCTGACGGTGGTCCAGGTACACCTGCTGCTCGGGGCACATCACCACGTCGTGTCCGGCCTCGGCGGCGGCGATCCCGCCGGCGCAGCCGCGCCAGGAGGACACGGCGGCGCCCGGGGCGAGTCCGCCCTCCAGGATCTCGTCCCATCCGATGAGCCGCCGTCCGCGGGCGGCGAGCCAGCCGTCGAAGTGCCGGACGAACCACGACCGCAGCCCGTCTTCCCCGTCCACGCCCAGCTCGCGGATCCGCGCCTGCGCCGCGGCGGAGGCCTTCCACTGCGTCGTGGGGCACTCGTCACCGCCCACATGCACGAAGGGCGAGACCTCCGCCGGGAACAGCTCCAACAGCTCTTCGAAGACACCCTCGTAGAAACGCAGCACGGCCTCGGTCGGGGCGAGCACGTTCTCGCAGATGCCCCAGTCGTCCCACACGCCGAGCGCCGCGGTGTCGACGACGTCGGTGTTGCCCAGCTCCGGGTACGCGGCGATCGCAGCCTGCGAGTGGCCGGGGAGGTCGATCTCCGGGACCACCCGCACGTGCCGCTCGGCGGCGTACGCGACGATCTCGCGGATGTCGTCCTGCGTGTAGAAGCCGCCGTGCGGGGTCTCGTTCCACAGGGGGGAGGCCCGGTGGCCCCAGCGGCTGCGCTCCCGCCACGCCCCGATCTGCGTGAGGCGCGGGTACCGCTCGATCTCCACCCGCCAGCCCTGGTCGTCCGTCAGGTGCAGATGGAGGACGTTGAGCTTGTGGGCGGCGAGGAGGTCGATGAAGCGCAGCACCCCGTCCTTGGGCAGGAAGTGCCGGGCCACGTCGAGCATCAGCCCGCGCCAGCCGAAGCGGGGGCCGTCCACGACGGCGGCGTACGGCAGGCTCCAGGTGCGGCCGGGCAACGGCGCCTTGCGGTACGCGTCGGGGCCGAGCAGCTGGCGCAGGGTCTGGGCGCCCCGGAACAGGCCGGCGGCCGTCGCTCCCGTGAGCTCCGCCCCGCTGGCGTCGATGTCGAGGCGGTACGACTCCGGGCCCCGGCCCTCCGCCGCGTCCGGGTCGATCCGCAGGCGCAGCTCCGCGACCGCGCCGGCCCCGGGTCCGGCCGGCGGCAGGTCCCAGCCGGTGGCAGCCCCGAGCTCCCGCCGCATCCAGCGGGCGACGGACGCGGTGCCGGGCCCGGCGCCGAGGACCGGTGCGGGGCCGAACACGAAGCGGCGGCCTCCCTCGTCGAGCAGCGCGGCCCGGGGTGCGGGGACCAGGCCCGTGCGGATCAGGTCCGTGCGGATCAGGTCCGTGCGGACCGGGCCCGTGCGGATCAGGTCCGTGCCGTTCGGGTCCGTGCCGTTCGGGTCCGTGCGGATCGGGTCCATGCGTCAGCCCTTCGCGGCAGCCGTTGCATCCTGCGCAACGCACGTTCCGCGGGATGCTCGTCGCGCCGACCCTAACGCGCCCCGCAGGCACGGCAAAGGCCCCCGGACGCACCGTGGTGCGCCGGGGGCCCCGGTCCCGTGGAGGGGAGCGGCGACGGGGGGGGCGGACTACTTGTCCTTGCCGCCCTTGTCCTTGTCCCCGCCGGGTCCCATGGACTCGTAGATCTCCTTGCACATGGGGCAGACCGGGTACTTCTTCGGGTCCCGGCCCGGTACCCAGACCTTGCCGCAGAGCGCGACGACGGGGGTCCCGTCGAGCGCGCTCGCCATGATCTTGTCCTTCTGGACGTAGTGGGCGAAGCGCTCGTGGTCGCCGTCACCGTGCGACACCTGCGGCGTCGGCTCTACGAGGGTCCCCGTGCCAGTCCCGCGCTCGGGCTCAAGAGTGCTCATGGAACCCAGGGTACTTAACCCCGCGCCCGTCAGTTGAGCGACGGGTCGTCCGGATAGGTGGCGACCATCGCGAGTTCGCTGCGCTGGCGGCGCAGCACCGACCGCCACAGGCGCTCGGGGTCCGGCGAGGACACGTCGCCGGGCTCCGACTCCACCACGTACCAGGCGCCCTCGCCCAGCTCCTCCTCCAGCTGGCCGGGCCCCCAACCGGAGTAGCCGGCGAAGATGCGCAGGCCCCCCAGCGCCGGGGCGAGCAGCTCGGGCGGCGTCTCCAGGTCGACCAGCCCGATCGCGCCGTGCACCCGTCGCCAGCCGAGGGGCCCCTCCTCGCCGGGGATGACGGCCAGCCCGAGGGCCGCGTCCAGGGCCACCGGCCCGCCCTGGAAGACCACGCCCGGGTCCCCGGCCAGCGGGGCCCAGGGCAGCAGGACGTCGCCGACGCCCACCGGTGTCGGTCGGTTGAGGACCACGCCGAGGGAGCCCTGCTCGTCGTGGTCGAGCAGCAGCACCACCGCGCGGTCGAAGTTCGGGTCCGCGAGGGCGGGGGTGGCCACGAGCAGCCGCCCTGTGAGGGAGGACACCTCGGTCATGCCGCCATGATCCCGCACATCCGCCGTTTCCGGGGAGCGGGCGCACAGATCGGATCGTCCGCAGCTCACCGCGCACGGCGGCATCGGGGAGCGCGCGCGGACGAAGCGGGCGGAACGCAACGCTCCGCCATGCGGTGGATACGGAGGGTGTTGTACCGAATTCATGACAGTCCTACGGCCGCGTCGGCCTTACGAACAAGGGGGTGGTGGCCCTTACCCTTTTCCCTGGCCCCCTGCCCACCCCTCTCCGGAACGCGAGATTCATGACCGGCATCAGTGACGATGTACTGCTTGTCCACGGCGGCACCCCGCTCGAGGGCGAGATCCGTGTCCGCGGTGCGAAGAACCTCGTGCCCAAGGCCATGGTCGCCGCTCTGCTCGGCAGCGAACCCAGCCGGCTGCGCAACGTTCCCGACATCCGTGACGTGCGTGTCGTCCGCGGGCTGCTCCAGCTGCACGGGGTGACGGTCCGTCCCGGCGAGGAGCCGGGCGAGCTCGTCCTCGACCCGACCCACGTCGAGAGCGCGAACGTCGCCGACATCGACGCCCACGCGGGCTCTTCGCGCATCCCGATCCTCTTCTGCGGCCCGCTGCTGCACCGTCTCGGCCACGCCTTCATCCCCGGTCTCGGCGGCTGCGACATCGGCGGCCGGCCCATCGACTTCCACTTCGACGTGCTCCGCCAGTTCGGCGCGACCATCGAGAAGCGCGAGGGCGGCCAGTACCTGGAGGCCCCGCAGCGGCTGCGCGGCTGCAAGATCCGCCTGCCCTACCCCTCGGTCGGCTCGACCGAGCAGGTGCTGCTGACGGCCGTCCTGGCCGAGGGCGTCACCGAGCTCAGCAACGCCGCCGTGGAGCCGGAGATCGAGGACCTCATCTGCGTGCTGCAGAAGATGGGCGCCATCATCTCCATGGACACCGACCGCACCATCCGGATCACCGGCGTGGAGCGGCTCGGCGGCTACAACCACAAGGCCCTCCCGGACCGCCTGGAGGCCGCCTCCTGGGCCTCCGCGGCGCTGGCCACGGGCGGCAACATCTACGTGCGCGGCGCCCAGCAGCGCTCGATGATGACCTTCCTGAACACGTACCGGAAGGTCGGCGGCGCCTTCGAGATCGACGACGACGGCATCCGCTTCTGGCACCCCGGCGGCCCGCTCAACGCCATCGCGCTGGAGACGGACGTGCACCCCGGCTTCCAGACGGACTGGCAGCAGCCGCTCGTCGTGGCCCTGACGCAGGCGTCCGGCCTCTCGATCGTCCACGAGACGGTCTACGAGTCCCGGCTCGGCTTCACCTCGGCGCTCAACCAGATGGGTGCTCACATCCAGCTGTACCGCGAGTGCCTGGGCGGCTCGGCCTGCCGCTTCGGCCAGCGCAACTTCCTGCACTCGGCGGTCGTCTCCGGCCCGACCAAGCTGCAGGGCGCCGACCTGGTCATCCCCGACCTGCGCGGCGGGTTCTCGTACCTCATCGCGGCCCTGGCTGCCGAGGGCACCTCGCGGGTCCACGGCATCGACCTGATCAACCGCGGCTACGAGAACTTCATGGAGAAGCTCGTGGAGCTCGGTGCGAAGGTCGAGCTCCCGGGCGGCGACCTCGTCTGACCCTCCGGGGCGTTCACCCGGACGCCCGTACGGACACCGAGAGCCCCCCGGGCCCCGCAAGGGCCCGGGGGGCTCTCGCATGCCGCGCCGGAGGCCCCGGCCCGCAGGGGCGGCCCGCCCTGCCCCTCACGCGCCCCGGGGCCCCTGGCGGGCTCTGAGAGGGCCTGACGGGGCCTCACAGGGCCCACCAGGGCCCACGGGACCAGGGGGGACGGTCCCGGCCAGGAGGGCGGGCAGGCGAAAGGGCGGCCGCCCCGCCCGGGGTGGCCGCCCTTCACCGTGCTGCGTACTGCTGCTGCATCCAGCCGTGCTCGACGTCCCGCAGGCCTGCGCGGCCCCCGGCGCCGGGGCGGGACTTACTTGCCCTTGGCGGCTTCCTTGAGCTTGGAGCCCGCGGAGACCTTCACGCTGTAGCCGGCCGGGATCTGGATGGGGTCGCCGGTCTGCGGGTTGCGCGCGGTGCGAGCGGCACGGTGGGTGCGCTCGAAGGTCAGGAAGCCGGGGATGGTGACCTTCTCGTCGCCCTTGGCGACGATCTCGCCGACGGTCTCGGCGAGCGCGGCCAGAACGGCGTCGGCGTCCTTGCGGGTCACCTCGGCGCGCTCGGACAGAGCGGCCACCAGCTCACTGCGGTTCATGTTGTACTCCCGTGTTCAACTTGCCTTAGAGGCGTGAGATCGAAGCCGATGCTGCCAGGGCCCTAGGACAGTCCCCGGACCCGGGTCTGAACGTCAGACCCTCTCGCCCGGTTACGCATCCTGCCCCCACCAGCGGCGGGAAAGCCAATCCGGCACCCGCCGGGGTCACACGAAAAGCGCCACAGTCACGCCCCGGTGACGCTCCGTCCGCACCCGTGGGATGCGAACAGCGGAGCTCGTTGGCATCCCCGCAACCCTAGAGGCGGCCCGACGGGCCCGCATCTCGCGACGCGCCGGGGATCAGGGAGCCGTGAGGCCCGTCACAGGGCCGTTCTGCGCGGCCGAGGCGGCCTTGCGGACGGCGCCGGCGACCGCTCCGGCGACCTTGTCGTTGAACACCGACGGGATGATGTAGTTCGCGTTCAGCTCGTCCTCGCCGACGACGTCCGCCAGCGCGGTCGCGGCGGCCAGCATCATGCTGGTGTTCACGGTGCGGGACTGGGCGTCCAACAGACCGCGGAAGACGCCCGGGAAGACCAGCACGTTGTTGATCTGGTTCGGGAAGTCGGAGCGGCCGGTGGCGACCACGGCGGCCGTCTGGCGGGCCACGGCCGGGTCCACCTCGGGATCCGGGTTCGCGAGCGCGAACACGATGGCGCCTTCCGCCATCGCCGCGACGTCCTCGCCGGACAGCACGTTCGGGGCGGAGACGCCGATGAACACGTCGGCGCCGACCACGGCCTCCTTCAGAGTGCCCGTGTAGCCCTCGGGGTTGGTGTTGTCGGCGATCCAGCGCAGCGGCGAGTCCGCCGCGGCGTCGACGAGGTCCGGGCGGCCCGCGTGCACGACGCCGTGGATGTCGGCGCTGACGGCGTTCTTCACGCCCGCCGCCAGGAGCAGCTTCAGGATGGCGGTACCGGCCGCACCGGCGCCCGACATGACGACCTTGACGTCCTCGACCGCCTTGCCCACGACGCGCAGCGCGTTGGTGAGGGCCGCGAGCACGACGATCGCGGTGCCGTGCTGGTCGTCGTGGAAGACGGGGATGTCGAGGGCCTCGCGCAGCCGGGCCTCGATCTCGAAGCAGCGCGGCGCGGAGATGTCCTCCAGGTTGATGCCGGCGAAGCCCGGGGCGATCGCGCGGACGATCTCGACGATCTTGTCGGTGTCCTGGGTGTCGAGGCAGATCGGCCAGGCGTCGATACCGGCGAAGCGCTTGAAGAGGGCCGCCTTGCCCTCCATGACGGGCAGCGCGGCCATCGGGCCGATGTTGCCCAGGCCCAGCACGGCGGAGCCGTCCGTCACGACTGCGACGGAGTTGCGCTTGATGGTGAGGCGGCGCGCGTCCTCGGGGTTCTCGGCGATGGCGGTGCACACCCGGGCCACGCCCGGCGTGTAGATCATCGAGAGGTCGTCACGGTTGCGGATGGGGTGCTTCGACGACATCTCGATCTTGCCGCCGAGGTGCATGAGGAACGTGCGGTCGGAGACCTTGCCCAGGCTGACGCCCTCGATGCCGCGCAGCTTCTCCACGATCTCGTCCGCGTGGGCGGTGGAGGTCGCGGCGATGGTGACGTCGATCCGCAGCTTCTCGTGGCCCGAGGCGGTCACGTCGAGACCGGTGACCGAACCGCCGGAGGACTCCACGGCGGTGGTGAGCTGGGAGACCGCGGTTCCGCTCGCGGGCACTTCCAGGCGGACCGTCATCGAATACGAGACGCTGGGCGCCGTTGCCATGGCCGTGTTTCCTCTTCTGTCCCTGGTTCGCTTCACACACAGGCCCGCGCTGCACAGCAGGTGCGGCAGGACCTGTTGTCCGATCGTCCCACCTACCAGCCGGTACAAGGTAACCAGCTACAAATTTCGGAAAGACTCTTCCACCATACGAGATTCCCAGGGGGCTGCGGAAGGTGGGGCATACGAAACAGGTCCGCGCTCCCCACCGGGTGGGGAGCGCGGACCTGTTCCTGCATACGTTCACGACACCGACCCGCCATGCTCGCCTCGCGGCAAGTGGTCGCTCTGAGCGACGAAGGTTGGGCCCGGGGGCTTGGATCGAGTCGGTGCCGTACCCAGGCTAACAAAGGATCGCCGAATGCGATCCCCCTGCTCGCCCTCCGTTCCCACGACCACGCGGCCGGCCGCGGACCATACGGCCGTACGCGGCCCGGCGCGGTGGCCGGGCCGGCACCGTCTACGGCTGCAGCAGCGCGGGCACTCCGTCCGCGTCGGGCTCGTCCCCTGCGGCCGAGACCACCGTCAGCTGCTGCGTGGCGCGCGTCAGCGCCACGTACAGGACCCGCAGGCCCGCCGGGGACTCGTCCGCGATCTCCGCCGGGGACACGACGACCGTGGCGTCGTACTCCAGGCCCTTGGCCTCCAGGCTGCCCAGCGCCACGGCCCGTCCGCCGAGGTCGGCGAGCCAGCCCGCGGCCTCGGCGCGCCGGTCCATGGCGACCACGACGCCGACCGTGCCGTCCACCTGTTCCAGCAGCCGCCGGGTCTCCTCCCGGACCACGGGCCCCAGCTCGTCCCCGGCGGCCGTGAACCGCGGCTCCAGGCCGGTGGAGCGCACCGCCGACGGCGGCTCCGTCCCGGGCATCGCCCGGCGCAGCACCCGGGAGGCGACCTCGGCGACCTCGGCCGGGTTGCGGTAGTTCACCGTCAGGGTGAAGCGGCGGCGCGGCCGGGAGCCCAGGGCCTCGTCGCGGGCCGCGGCCGCCTCGTCCGGATCGGTCCAGGAGGACTGCGCCGGGTCGCCGACGACCGTCCAGGTGCCGTGCCGGCCCCGGCGGCCCACCATGCGCCACTGCATCGGCGTCAGGTCCTGGGCCTCGTCCACGATGACGTGCGCGTACTCGGTGCGCTCCGCCGCGAGCCGCTCGGCCCGCTCCCACTGCGTCTCCTCACGGGTCGGCATCAGCTCCTCCAGCCCGGTCAGCTGGTCGAGCGGGTCCACCTCCCGCTTCCGCTTCGGGCGGGCGGGAGCGCCGAGGAGCTGCTGGAGCTCGTCGAGCAGGGCCACGTCGTGCACCGACAGGGGGCCCGTGCCGTCCGGGCCGACCCGGCGCAGCGAGCGGGCCAGCCGGCGGGTCTCACGCGGGTTGAGGTCCCGGCGAGACCAGCGGCCGAGCCTGCGCTCGTCGGCCATCGCGGCGAGCACCCGGCGCGGGGTCAGCTCGGGCCACCACGCGTTCAGGAAGCGGATGAAGGCGTCCTCGGTGGAGATGTCCTCGTCGAAGGCGGAACGCAGCTCGGCGGCGAGTTCCGGGTCGCTGTGCCGGCCGGCGGCGCCGGTCTTGGCGTACAGGGCGTCGAGGAGCAGTTTGCGGGCGCGCGGGCGCAGCAGGTTCACCGGGGCGGTGCCGCCGAGCACGTTCTGCCGGATCCGGTTCAGCTCGTCGGCCTCCAGCTCCTCGCGGCGGCCGAAGGCCACCACACGCAGCCGCTCGGGCGCCGGGCCGTGCTCGTCTCCGAGCTCCAGCGTGCCGCGCACGGCCTTGCGCAGGACCGACCGCATCCGGGAGGAGCCCTTGATGCGGGCCACGACCGGGTCGTCGTACGTGGTCGCCTCGGCGCCGTCGACCAGCGAGCCGAGCGCCCGGATGGCGACCTGGCCCTCCTCGCCGAGGGAGGGCAGCACGCCCTCGGTGTACGCGACGAGCAGCGGGGTCGGGGAGACGATCAGGATGCCGCCGGAGTAGCGGCGGCGGTCCTGGTAGAGCAGGTAGGCGGCGCGGTGCAGGGCGACGGCGGTCTTGCCGGTGCCGGGGCCGCCCGCGACCTCGGCGACGGAGGCGGCGGGGGCCCGGATGACGAGGTCCTGCTCGGCCTGGATGGAGGACACGATGTCGCGCATGGAGTGCGTACGGGCCCGCCCGAGCGCGGCCATGAGCGCCCCGTCGCCGATGGCGGGGAGCTCGCGGCCGTCGAGGAAGGCGGTGACCTCGGGGCGCATCAGGTCGTCCTCGACCCCGAGCACCCTGCGGCCCTTGGAGCGGATGACGCGGCGGCGCACGACGCGGCCCGGCTCCTTCGGGGTGGAGCGGTAGAAGGGTGCGGCGGCCGGTGCGCGCCAGTCGATGACCAGCGGAGCGTAGTCGGAGTCCAGGACTCCTATGCGGCCGATGTGCAGCGTCTCGGCGATGTCGGCCGTGAGGTCCTCGCGGATCGCCGCGTCGGCGGGCTCGACGGAGGTGTACGCGCCGTCCGGGCCGCGCTCCCCGTCCTTGCCGAGCAGCAGGTCGATCCGGCCGAAGAGGAAGTCCTCGAACTCGTTGTTGAGCCGGTTCAGGTGGATGCCCGCCCGGAAGACCTGCGCGTCGCGCTCGGCGAGGGCGCCGGGCGTGCCGACCTGGCCGCGCTGGGCGGCGTCGTTCATGAGGAACTCGGCCTCGTGGATCTTCTCCTCGAGGCGTCGGTACACCTGGTCGAGATGCGTCTGCTCGACCGCGATCTCCCGATCGCGGACGGAGTCCGCCGTGCTGTCGACAGCGGCATCCTGCGCGGCCACCAAGGCCCCCTTCTGACGTGCATGGGCGACCGTCAACCGTACGCGACCGACCCCCTGTACGCACGCCCGTTCCGCGACGCGTCTCGCTCAGTGGTACTCCGACTACCGGGATCCGGACGCAAGGGCCCGGCGGCGGTGCCGGGCGACCCGCTCCCGGTTCCCGCAGAGCTCGCTGGAGCACCAGCGCCGCCGGTGGCCGCGGGAGGTGTCCAGGTAGACGCGGGTGCAGCCGTCTCCCGCGCAGGCCCGCAGCAGGGCGCGGTCGCCGGGGTCGGTCAGCAGCTCCACGGCGTCGCGGGCGACGGCCGCGAGCAGCGCACCGCATTCCACACCGCCGCACAACTCCCTGACGAGGTGCCCTTCCTGGTCGCGTACGGCACACAGCCCGGGGGGTGGTCCGGCGGCCAGCGCGTTGACCCGGGCCAGGGCGCTGTCGTCCGGCTCGGTGCCGGCCAGCTCCGCCCGTACGAGCCTCTCCACGTCGGCGCGCAGGGCGCGGAAGGCCTCGGCCCAGTCGGCTCCCACGCGGGTCAGCGGCGTCCGGTCGGGCACGAGCCCCGCCCCGGCGAGCCAGAGCCGCAGCTCGTCGCCGTCCGGGATGCCCTCGCGGGGGGCGAAGGTGGCCACCAGGTCCAGGCAGACCCGCCCGGAATCGAACCGCATGCCCGTCACCGCCTCGCGTCGTGGGGCGCCTCCCCAGAGTGCCGGTCCGTTGCCCGCGGGGGAAGCCCCCGAACCGGTACCTCCACCCCCGGCCCCGCCGGCCGGTTCGGCCTCGCCGGGGCTGGATCTGCTACGCCGCCGGAGGGTCGTCGTGCAGGATGCGCTGGAAGAGGCGGTGGTCGCGCCAGGCGCCGTTGATGTGCAGGTAGCGCGGCGCGAGTCCGTACTGCTCGAAGCCCGCCTTCGCCAGCACCCGCTGGGAGGCCAGGTTGTCGACCAGGGTGCCGGCCTCCACCCGGTGCAGCCCCATCTCCTCGCGGGCGATCCGGCAGACCTCCCGGGCGCCGGCCGTGGCCAGGCCCCTGCCCCGGCAGGTCTCGTCCACCCAGTACCCGAGGCCGCCGCTGCACAGCGGCCCGTGCTGGATGTTGCCGAGGTTGATGGTGCCCAGCGGTGTGCCGTCGGCGGCGTCGACGAACACGAACGGCAGCAACCGCCCGGCCTCCCGGGACTCCATCTGCTGCGTGATCCGCTCCCGTTGCCCCTGCTCGGTGTAGAAGGCGTCCGGCCGGACCGGCTCGTACGGAGCCATGTACGCCCGGTTGCGTGCGAACGCGTCGGCCAGCGCGGCGGCGTCGTCGGGCGTGACGCCCCGCATCTCCACCCCGTCGATGATCATCATTCCGGCACGCTAGCCCAGGGCGCCCCTGGCCGTCACCGCTGCGTCGCGCGGGACCTCCCCGTACTTGTCCTCCCCGCCCGCGTCCAGGGACAGCCGGTAGCCGCGCTTGACCACCGTCTGGATGAGGTTGGGCGCTCCCAGCGCCGCCCGCAGCCGGGCCATCGCCGTCTCGACCGCGTGCTCGTCGCGCCCCGCGCCCGGCAGCACCCGCAGCAGGTCCGCGCGGGCCACCACCCAGCCGGGCCGCCGGGCCAGGGCCCGCAGCAGGGCCATCCCGGCGGGCGGCACCGCCCGCAGTGCGTCGTCGACGAGGACGGCGTGCCCGCGGATCTCCACCCGGTGCCCGGCCACCGGCAGCACCCGCGCCCGGCCGGGCAGCTCCCGGCACAGCAGCTGCACCAGCGGGCCCAGCCGGAACCGCTCCGGCTGCACCGTGTCCACGCCGCACGCCTGCAGCGGCACCGCGGTCACCGGTCCGACGCACGCCGACAGCACGCGGCCGCGCAACGCGTCGAGCACGGCCTCCCGCATGCCCCGCTCCTCGGCGCGGGACAGCAGCGACGCCACCGCCGGGGCGGAGGTGAAGCTGACGGCGTCGACGCCGCCGACGGCGACCGCGTCCAGCAGCCGGTCCAGCGGCGCGAGGTCCTCGGGTGCCATCCACCGGTACACCGGCACCACCACCACCTCGGCCCCGCCGGCCCGCAGCGCCTCGACGAAGCCGGGCAGCGGTTCCCCGTGGAGCTGGAGGGCGATCCGCCGGCCCGCGACGCCCGCGGCCAGCAGGCGCTCCAGTACCTCGGCCAGCGACTCCGATTCCGGGGACCACTCCTCCACGAGGCCCGCGGCCCGGATGGCACCCTTCACCTTCGGTCCGCGCGCGAGGAGTTCGGTGGCGCGCAGGGTCTCCAGGAGTGCCTCGCCGACGCCCCACCCGTCGGCGGCCTCGACCCATCCGCGGAATCCGATCGCCGTGGTGGCGACGACGACGTCCGGCGGGCAGCCGATCAGGTCCTTGGTGGCGGCGAGCAGTTCGCTATCGTCGGCGAGCGGCACGATCCGCAGGGCCGGCGCGTGCAGCACCGCCGCTCCGCGCCGCCGCAGCAGCGCGATGAGCTCGTCCGCGCGCCGGGCGGCGGTGACCCCGACGGTGAAGCCCGCGAGCGGGCCGGTGTTCCTGTCGTCCATCGTGACCTGCCTACTGACGCATGGGGGGCGGTACGGGTGCACCGAGCCTGCCAACTCGGCGTGTCGGACTCGGTTCACCCGTATTTCGCCCCGGTTACACCGACGTGAGCTGGGGTTTCGGCAGGGCCTCGGCGGCTTCGGCGGTCACCGCGACCGGGCGGCGAAGGTATACCGCCCACGTCACCGCGCAGCACAGCGCGTAGAAGCCCAGGAAGGTGACGAAGGCCGTCGTGCCGGATCCGGAGGTGCGGAACGCCTCCCGGAAGACCAGGTTGATGCCCAGCCCGCCGAGCGCGCCGACCGCTCCGATCAGCCCCATGGAGGCCCCGGAGAGCCGCCGCCCGTACGCCGCGGCGCTCTCGCCGCCCATGCCGCGGGCCAGTGCCTTCGCCTGGAAGATGCCCGGGATCATCTTGTACGTCGATCCGTTGCCCAGGCCGCTGAGGACGAACAGGGCCACGAATCCGACGAGGAAGACCGGCAGGGAGGCCCGCTGCGAGGCGAACACGACGACCCCGGTGGCCGCGGCCATCGCCACGAACGTGCCCAGCGTGATCCGCGCCCCGCCGTACCGGTCCGCCAGTGCCCCGCCCACGGGCCGGATCAGCGAGCCGAGCAGCGGTCCGACGAAGGTCAGCGAGGCGGCCTGGAGCGGGGTGCGCCCGAACTGCGTCTGGAGGACCAGGCCGAAGGCGAAGCTGTAGCCGATGAAGGACCCGAACGTCCCGACGTACAGGAACGCCATGATCCAGGTGTGCGCGTCCTTGAGGGCCTCGCGGACCGCGCCGGTGTCGTTGCGCACGGGGGCCAGGTTGTCCATCCGTGCGGCGGCCAGAACGGCCGCGATCACGATCAGCGGGATGTAGGCGCCGAGCAGCAGCCGCGGGTGGCCGGCTCCGGCGGTGGCGATGACCAGCAGTCCGGCCAGCTGGACGACGGGGACGCCGATGTTGCCGCCGCCGGCGTTCAGGCCGAGCGCCCAGCCCTTCTTGCGCAGCGGGAAGAAGGCGTTGATGTTGGTCATCGAGGAGGCGAAGTTGCCGCCGCCGACACCGGTGAGGGCGGCGACGAGCAGGAAGGTCCCGTACGAGGTCCCCGGCTCCATGACGACGATCGCGGCGACCGTCGGGGCGAGCAGCATCAGTGCGCTGACCACCGTCCAGTTCCGGCCGCCGAAGCGGGCGACGGCGAAGGTGTACGGCACGCGCACGAAGGCGCCGACGCACGTCGCCGTGGCGATGAGGAAGAACTTCCCGGCCGGGTCGATGCCGTACTCGGGTCCCATGAAGAGGACCATCACCGACCACAGGGACCAGATGGAGAACCCGATGTGCTCGGAAAGCACCGAGTACACCAGGTTGCGGCGGGCGATCCGCTCCCCGCTCTCCTTCCAGAAGGCCTCGTCCTCGGGATCCCACCGCTCGATCCAACGGCCCCGCCTGCGCGGTGCGGTCGTACCGGTCATCTCACGCCTCCACAGCTGTCGCATCCGTGGTGACGACCGTAGGAAGGGCTCGTTTCGGCCCCGGTCCCCGCCGGATGACCGCCGGGAAACCTTGCTCTCACCCGCCGCCGGGGACCTGTGTGAGCGGTGCCGGCAGCCAGCTGCCGGCCGGCGGGTCGAGCCAGCCCCGCTCGGCCGCCAGCCCGGCGGCCGCGGCGTGCAGGGCGTCCAGGCCGGGGTGGGCGAAGCCCCTGCGCCACACCATCGACAGCGGGGACAGCGGCACGGGGTCGGTCAGCGGCAGCTTGACGCAGCCCGGCATGTCCAGGAAGCCCACGGTCGCCAGGACCGGGTTGCCGGTCTTGACCATGACCCGGCGGAACTCCTCCTTGCCCATCGCGACGGGCGCGGGCGGCGCCATGAGGATCCCGCGGCCGGCGAACAGTTCGCGTGCGAGTCCGGTCCACTCCAGCGTCCGCGGGTTGCCGGCGCCCGCGTACACGGTCTCCCCGGCCAGGGAGTCCAGCGGTACCGACGCCCGGGCGGCCAGGGCGTGCCCCTCGGGCAGCAGCACGGCGAGCGGCTCGTACCGTACGGGCCGCTGCGCGAGCGGTGCCCGCAGCGCGGGGTCGAGGCCGTCGGCGTAGCCGAAGGCGACGTCGAGCCGGCCGGCGGCGACCTCGGCGGCGGCGTGCGTGAGCCCGCTCTCGAACCGGGCCATCAGCTCGCAGTCGGGGGCGAGTTCACGGGCGCGTTCCAGCACGGTGCGCGCGGTGCCGGGCCCGTCGGTGTTCACATCGACGAGGAGCGGCCGGGGTGCGGCGCCGGCCGGCGCCCCGGCGCCGAAGGCGGCCGCCAGCTCCTGGTGGGCGGCCAGCACGCGCCGGGCCAGCGGCAGCAGGCGCCGCCCGTCGGCGGTCAGTTCCACGGCCCGGGTCGTGCGGACGAACAGCGTCGCCGCAAGGGCCTGTTCGAGTCGGCGGACATCGCGGCTGAGCGCCTGCTGGGCGACGTACAACCGGGCGGCGGCACGAGTGAAGTGCAGTTCCTCGGCAACGGCGACGAACCCGCGCAGCAGCCGGGGTTCCACATCACGGGGATTCACCCCCGGAGACTAACAACAGGATCGGGTGAATGGGCTCGGAACAGGTGTTGGACGGCGGCAGCCGCTGCGGCCGAGGGTGGTTGCCATGCCCCTCATGACCGTCACCGGCAGCACCCTCGTCCTCACCGCCACCGGCACGCCTCCCGCCCGCACCGCTCCCGCCGCCCCCTCGACCGCCCGTGCCGCCGGGCGGGCACCCGGCCCCTACCGCCGGCTGTTCGCACTGCCCGGCACCCGCGGGTTCACCGCCGGGAACCTCGTCGCACGCCTGCCGATGGGCATGTTCGGGGTCAGCGCGGTCATGATGATCGCGGGCCAGCGCGGCTCGTACGCCCTCGCCGGCGCGGTCACGGCGACCGGGGTGGCGGCCACGGCGGTGGTCGGGCCCTGGACCGCCCGCCTCGTCGACCGCCACGGCCAGGCGCGGATCGCCGTGCCGGCCACCGTGATCGCGGTCCTCGGCTCGCTGTCCCTGATCGTGTGCGTCCGTACCGGCGCCCCCGCCTGGACTCTCTTCGCCTCCTACGCGGCGACCGCCACCACCCCCAACATCGGCGGCATGTCCCGCGCGCGCTGGACTCACCTGCTGCGCGACTCCCCCGCCGCGCACCATACGGCGATGTCCTTCGAACAGGCCGCGGACGAGCTGTGCTTCATGCTCGGACCGGTCCTCGCGGCCTTCCTGTGCGGCGTGCTGTTCCCCGAGGCGGGCACCCTCGTGGGCGCGGCCCTGCTGCTTACCGGCATGCTGGTCTTCACCTCCTGCCGGGCCACCCAGCCCCCGGTGACGGCGCAGCCGCGCCGCGGCTCCCCGCTGCGGGCCCTGGGGCCGCTGCTGCCGCTGTTCCTCGCCATGGGCGTGGTCTTCGGCTCGATGGAGGTCGCCTCCATCGCCTTCCTCGACCTCGCGGGCCTGGGCGCAGCCGCCGGACTGGTCCTGGGCCTCCAGGCAGCGGGCTCCTGCGCGGCCGGCCTGCTGTACGGCACCGTGCGCGCCCGCTCGCTGGCGGCCTGCGTGTGCGCGCTGGCCGCCCTGATGACCCTTCCCTGGGCCGCGGCGGCCGGCGGGTCCGTGGCGGCCCTGTCCTGCGCGCTGCTGCTGGCCGGCATGGCCACGGCTCCGACGATGGTCACGGCGATGGCGCAGGTCCACGCCCGCACCCCGGAGGGCCGGCTCAACGAGGGCATGACCCTGGCCGTCACCGCCATCTTCGCGGGCATCGCGGTCGGCTCGGCGAGCGGGGGCTGGGTCGTCGAGGCCGCGGGGCCGGTCTGCGCGTACGCGGTGCCGGCGACGGCCGCGCTGGTCGTGCTCGCGGTCGCCCTGGCAGGGCGACCGATGCGGCGGCCGAGTGATCGTTCCCGCGTGGTACGCACCGCCGCCGGTCCCGATCCGCAATAACTGGGGGTGCCTTCCCCCAGCGCACTTCCCTTTGCGGAGGAACTACCCGTGCCTGCTTCCCGTTCCGTGCCCGCGGCCCTGTTCGTCGCTGCCGTCACCGCCGCCTGCTTGTCGCCGGCCCTGCCGGCGGCCGCCGACTCGTCGACCCTCCGGTTCTTCCAGCCGTACGTGCCCTCGATCACCCCCGGCGGGACGGGCCGCGTCGTCATCGCGGCCGCCAACGGCGCCGACCAGGCCGTCAGCAGCACCTTCCGGATCGTCGCGCCGGACCGTACGACCTTCCCCGAGGCCCGCTTCTACTGGAACGGGCAGCGCTCCTCCGTCCCGTGCACGCGGTCCGCCGACGCCCGCCGGCTGACGTGCGAGGCCGGCGACCGGGCCGGTTTCGTCTTCCCGTCGAACGAGCAGACCCGGCTGGGCGTCGCCCTGCGGGTGGACGCGGACGCACCGGAGGGCACCACCCTGCACGGCGGCGAGTGGTCGGCCGGGGCGCAGGCGCCCGCGCTCTTCGCCGTCGCCACCCCGCTGAGCGGCCCCCCGGGCGACAAGGGCGACAAGGGCGACGACGGCAAGCCGGGTCACCACGGCAAGCCCGGCCCCAAGGGCGAGAAGGGCGACAAGGGGGACAAGGGGGACAAGGGCGAGAAGGGCGACCGCGGTCCCCAGGGGCCCCGCGGTCCCCAGGGGCCCCGTGGCCCCCAGGGTGAGCCCGGTCCGCAGGGCTCGGCCGGCGGTCCCCAGGGACCGCGGGGCGAAAAGGGTGAGCCCGGCGACCGCGGCCCCGCAGGCCCGAAGGGCGATCGCGGCCCGCAGGGCCACCCCGGCCCGGCCGGCCGCAAGGGCGACCGCGGCGAGCCCGGACCCCAGGGCCCGGCCGGTGGCCCGCAGGGCCCGAAGGGCGACCGCGGCGAGCCGGGGCCACAGGGCCCCCAGGGCCGCCCCGGGCCGCAGGGCCCCAAGGGAGAGGCCGGCCCCAAGGGCCCGCACGGCAAGCCCGGGCCGCAGGGTCCGCAGGGCCCGAAGGGGCACCCCGGCAGGCCGGGCCCCGCGGGGCCGCAGGGCCCCAAGGGCCCGAAGGGCGACACCGGGAAGCCCGGCGACTGCAAGTGCGGCGGCAAGGACCACCACCACGAGCAGCCGAAGGCGAAGCCCAAGGCCAAGATCGTCAGCCCCGGCAAGGGACTCGGCGTCCGCTCCGGCCCCGGCACCCAGCACGCGCAGAAGGGCAAGCTCAAGACCGGCCAGGTCGTCGCCCTCCAGTGCAAGGTCAACGGCCAGAAGGTCGACGGCAATGCGATCTGGTACAAGCTCGCCGACGGCACCGGCTGGATCTCCGCCCGCTACGCCCTGAACCTCAACAAGGTCCCGTTCTGCTGAGCCCCGCTCCGGCATGACCCGGGCCCCCGGCCGCGCGGCCGGGGGCCTCCCACCACTCTCAAGGTGCGCTACCCGTAGGCGGACTGACGGCTCGCCACCCCTCGACCCGTGCGGAGTGGGGCGGAAAAGCCGAGGGCCCCGCAGCCTCTCGGCTGCGGGGCCCTCGCCCACATGGGATGAGTGGAGATGGCGGGAATCGAACCCGCGTCCAACGGTGCAGAAGCAGGGCTTCTCCGAGCGCAGTCCGCTGCGCTTTTCTCGGCCCCGGAGATCACACGGACAAGTCTCCGACGGGCTCAGTCACTGTTTGATTTCCCTCCAACCCCCGTGACCGGGGCTAGAGGTTTAGATCCCTTGTTGACGCCAGGATCCGGACCGGGACCACTTCCGGGCTGACGCTCCTCACAGAGGCTTCAGCTCACTGTTATTAGGCAGCGAGGGTGAAGCGGGAGTTATCGCTCTTGGAGTTGGCGATTATTTTTTGCGACATGTGGTTAGCGAGATCATTGCCGCTTCCTCGGCTCGCTTCCCCTGCATCGACATCCGCTGTCGAAACCGATCATCCCCATGTTGTGTTTTCAAGCTGCCCCCACCGCGAGCGGCGGGTGCTGACGCCATGGTACGCGAAGTGGACCACCGCGTGCCAGGTGATTAAACCGTGCCGCGCTGTTTGCGGCGGATGGCCGAGATCACCCGGTTCGTCTCGCGGGTGTCCTGCTTCTCCCGCATCGTCTGCCGCTTGTCGTACTCCTTCTTGCCCCTCGCCAGCGCGATCTCGACCTTCGCCCGGCCGTCCTTGAAGTACAGCGACAGGGGCACGATCGTGTGACCCGACTCGTCGGCCTTGCGCTCCAGCTTGTCGATCTCCTCGCGGTGCATGAGGAGCTTGCGCTTGCGCCGGGCGCTGTGGTTCGTCCAGGTGCCCTGGCTGTACTCCGGCACGTGCACGTTGTAGAGCCAGGCCTCCCGGCTCTCCACCGACACGAAGCCGTCCACCAGCGAGGCCCGGCCCTGGCGCAGGGACTTGACCTCGGTGCCCGTGAGCACGAGACCGCACTCGTAGGTGTCGAGGATCGCGTAGTCGTGCCGCGCCTTCTTGTTCTGGGCGATCAGCTTGCGCCCTTTTTCCTTAGCCATAGTGCGGTCATTTTCGCACTACCGACCCACCCCGAGGCCACCCAATACCGTGACGGCCCGGTCCTCGGCCCGGTCGCCCGCCGGTACGTCCGGGGTGATGCCCGCGCCGTCGAGGCTGCGGCCCGCCGGTGTGCGGTAGGTGCCCACGGTCAGCTCGGCCACCGAGCCGTCCGGGAGCTCGGTGGGCATCTGCACCGAGCCCTTGCCGAAGGTCCTGCTGCCCACCGCCACCGCGCGGCCCCGGTCCTGCAGCGCGCCGGTCACCAGCTCGGCGGCGCTCATCGTGCCGCCGTCGACGAGGGCCACCAGCGGCCGGGTGGTGTCCCCGCCCGGGGCCGCGTTCAGCACGCGCTGCTCGCCCCGTACGTCGTAGGTCGCCACGAGCCCCCCGTCCAGGAAGGCGGAGGCGGCCGTGACGGCCTCGTCGACCAGCCCGCCCCGGTTGCCGCGCAGGTCGAGCATGACCCCGCCGCCGGGCGGGGCCGCGCGGACGGCCGCCTTCACCCGTTCGCCGGAGCCCCGGGTGAAGGAGCTGACCTTGATGACGGTGACGTCGCCCGCGAGCTGCCGCACCGTGACCGGCTCGGTGCGCAGCTGCTGGCGCAGGACGGTCTCGGTGAGGTCGGCGCCGCCCCGGCTGAGGTTCAGCACGACGGGGGTGCCGGCGGTGCCGCGGAGCAGCGCGACCACGTCGGCGACGGCCAGCCCGGTGACGGGGTGCCCGTCGACGCTGAGCAGGCGGTCCCCGGCGCGCAGGCCGGCGCGGGCGGCGGGGCTGCCGGGCTGGACCTCGTCGAGGGTGATCACGCCGTCGTGGGCGCGCGCGGCCCAGACCCCGACCCCGGTCCAGTGCCCGTCGAGGCCCTCTGCGAAGGCGGCGTACTCGCCGCGGTCGTAGACCGTGCCCCAGCGGTCGCCGCTGCGGCTGACCACTTCCTGGGCGGCCTTCTTGCCGGACTTGCCCTCGGCGACCGCCTCGGCGGCGGCGCGGGCGACCGCCTCGCGGTCGGCCGTGCCCTCGGCCCGCGGGGCCCCGGACGCGGGGGCGTCCGGACGGCCGGTGGCCGCGGCGCCGTCCTCGGGCACCCAGCAGCCGGTGAACGCACCGACGGCGACGACGGCGGCGAACGTCAACGTCAGAACGGCCCCGCGACGTGGGTCGCGGGGCCGGAGACAGAAGGCGGGCAGACCCGGCATGGCGCCGAGTCTAGGACAAGCCCCGCGCCGGTACGGGTGGTTGGCCGTACCGCGTGCGGGGCGCTCGTCACACCTTCAGGTACTTGCGCAGAGCGATGAAGGCGGCCATGGAGGGCATCAGGAGGCCGATGAACAGCACGTACGGGAGCTTGGCCAGCACCGATCCCCAGCCCATGAAGTCGATGAGCTGGATCTTGTCGCGCAGGCCGACACCGTGGTCGATCACGAAGTACTGGCCGGAGACGAGCATGACGCAGGCGAAGAGCGCGCCGATGAGCCCGGCGACGGCGGCCTCCATGATGAAGGGGACCTGGATGTAGAAGCTGGAGGCACCCACCAGCCGCATGATCCCCGTCTCACGCCTGCGGCTGAAGGCGGAGACGCGCACCGTGTTGACGATCAGGAGCAGCGCCACGATCAGCATGATCAGCATGATGGCGATGGCCGCCATGTTGAGGTAGTTGAGGATCCGGAAGAGGTCGTCGATCGCCTGGCGCTGGTCGTCGACGGTGTGGATGCCGTCCCGGCCCGCGAAGGCGGAGGTGACCACCTTGTACTTCTCCGGGTTCTTGAGCTTCACCCGGAAGGATTCCTGCATCTGGTCGGGGGTGATGGAGGAGGCCAGCGCGGTGTGGCCGTACTGCTCCTGGTAGTGCTTGTACGCCTCGTCGGCCGACTCGTAGGCCACCGACTTGACCAGGGACATCGCCTTGAGCTCGGACTCGATTTGCTTCTTCTGCTCGTCGGTCACGGCGCCCTTGCGGCAGGTGGCGACGCCTCCGCCGCCTCCCGCGGTGTTGGCGGCGGCCTCGCCGGCCTCCTGGGCGTCCTGCTTGTTGCAGAGGTAGATCGAGACGTTGGCCTTGTCGTACCAGTAGCCCTTCATCCTGCCGACCTGCTCGCTCATGAGCAGGGAGCCGCCGAACAGGGCCAGGGACAGGGCCACGGAGATGATGACCGCGAAGGTCATGGTGAGATTGCGGCGGAGGCCGACGCCGATCTCGGACATGACGAACTGGGCGCGCATGACTCTCAAGGGCCTTTCAGTGCTGGTAGCCGTAGACGCCGCGCGACTGGTCGCGTACGAGTCGGCCCTGTTCGAGTTCGATGACGCGCTTGCGCATCTGGTCGACGATCTGCTGGTCGTGCGTCGCCATGATCACGGTGGTGCCGGTCCGGTTGATCCGGTCCAGCAGTTTCATGATCCCGACGGAGGTCTGCGGGTCGAGGTTGCCGGTGGGCTCGTCCGCGATCAGCAGGGCGGGGCGGTTGACGAAGGCGCGGGCGATGGCCACGCGCTGCTGCTCACCGCCGGAGAGTTCGCCGGGCATGCGGTCCTCCTTGCCGCCGAGGCCGACGAGCTCCAGGACCTGCGGGACGGCCTTGCGGATCTCGCCCCGGGGCTTGCCGATGACCTCCTGGGCGAAGGCCACGTTCTCGGCCACCGTCTTGTTGGGCAGCAGGCGGAAGTCCTGGAACACCGTCCCCAACTGGCGCCGCATCTGCGGGACCTTCCAGTTGGAGAGTTTGGCGAGGTCCTTGCCCAGGACGTGCACCTGGCCGTGGCTCGCCCGCTCCTCGCGCAGGATGAGCCGCAGGAACGTGGACTTGCCGGAACCGGAGGAGCCGACGAGGAAGACGAACTCGCCCTTCGCGATGTCGAGGGAGACTTCTCTGAGTGCGGGACGGCTCTGCTTCGGGTAGGACTTGGAGACGCTGTCGAATCGGATCACGGGTGCACCACGGTCGCCGGGAGTAGGTGTGCGTGACCATACGCGAACGGGCGCGAGGTGGGGACCCGGCATCCGGAGTTGTCCGCTTTATCCCGTCGTGCTGGAGGGTCCGGACCGCGATTGCCCGGACGGGCCGCGCCGAATGTCGGCGGAGCTGGCACAGTGGTAGGGGGAACGGTCCGGTTCCCCGCGCCGTTGTAGGCAGTAGTAGGCGGCAGGAAGACCGAGGGGACGAGAGGAGGAGCGCATGACATATGACCGGCTCGTGTGCGCGAACTGCGCCGCTCCCGTCAGCCAGGGCCGCTGCCCGGTGTGCCGGGCGAACCGGGAGCGCCTCCAGCAGGAGGGCCCCTTCTCCGGCCTGAACCCCATGGCCCTCATCGTGCTCATGGTGGTCCTTGTGGCAGCACTGGTGCTGGTGGCACAGCAGACCGCCTAGCGGAGCCGTGCCCGGACGGGCTCGCGGTGCCGGTGCTCGTCGGTGCCCGCGCCGCGTACCGATCACATGCAGCGAAAGGGCCCGGACACCTCAGGTGTCCGGGCCCTTTCCGCGATCTCGGGCAGGAGCGTGCTACGCGCTCTGCTCCTGCTGCTTGCGCCAGCGGATTCCGGCCTCCAGGAAGCCGTCGATCTCACCGTCGAGGACCGCCTGCGGGTTGCCGACCTCGAACTCCGTGCGCAGGTCCTTGACCATCTGGTACGGGTGCAGGACGTAGGAGCGCATCTGGTTGCCCCAGGAGCTGCCGCCGTCCTTCAGGGCGTCCATCCTGGCCTGCTCCTCCTGGCGGCGCCGCTCCAGCAGCTTGGCCTGGAGGACGTTCATGGCGCTGGCCTTGTTCTGGATCTGCGAGCGCTCGTTCTGGCAGGAGACGACGATGCCGGTCGGGATGTGCGTGATGCGCACGGCCGAGTCGGTGGTGTTGACGCCCTGGCCGCCGGGGCCGGAGGCGCGGTAGACGTCGACGCGCAGCTCGGACTCGTCGATCTCGACGTGGTCGCTGGTCTCGACGACCGGGAGCACCTCGACACCCGCGAAGGAGGTCTGGCGCCGGCCCTGGTTGTCGAAGGGCGAGATGCGCACGAGGCGGTGGGTGCCCTGCTCGACGGAGAGGGTGCCGTAGGCGTACGGGGCCTTGACGACGAAGGTGGTCGACTTGATGCCGGCCTCTTCCGCGTACGAGGTCTCGTAGATCTCGGTGGAGTAGCCGTGGCGCTCGGCCCAGCGCAGGTACATGCGCTGGAGGCGCTCGGCGAAGTCGGAGGCGTCGACGCCGCCGGCCTCGGCACGGATGTTGACCAGGGCCTCGCGCTCGGCGTACTCGCCGGAGAGCAGGGTCCGGACCTCCATCTCGTCCAGCGCCTTGCGGACGGAGGCCAGCTCGGCCTCCGCCTCGGCGAGGGTGTCCGCGTCGTCCATCTCCTGGGCGAGCTCGAACAGCACCCCGAGGTCGTCGATGCGTCCGCGCAGGGTCTCGGCCTTGCGGACCTCCGCCTGGAGGTGGGAAAGCTTGCTCGTGATCTTCTGGGCGGCTTCCGGGTCATCCCACAGGGACGGCGCGGCGGCCTGCTCCTCGAGCACGGCGATATCTGCCCTCAGCTTGTCGAGGTCCAGGACGGCCTCGATCGACCCCATGGTCGAGGAGAGGGACTTCAGCTCTTCGGAAACATCGACGACTGCCACGGGTCCAGCGTAGCCGGTCCTCGGGCAAGCCCGTCCGGGCAGGCCGGATCACCCGTTCTGATGACGGCTCGGACGGGCGTACGCTCACCGTATGACCCTTCTCCTCGTCAAGCGCCGCCATGTGGACTACATGCGCGTCACGACGACGAGCTGTCTGCCGCCGGACCTCACCCAAGCCTGATCCACCCCGATCCGACTTGGTCCTGTACGCGGCCCGAGCGGCTCCGGCGCCAACCCTGCCGGCGGCCCCACCCCACCCGCGGCCCCCGCCACCTCTGGGGAACAGGACCCCGTGACATCCGAAACGGAGCCGTCATGCCGTCCGCGCACCCTCTCCCCGTCCTGGACCTCTCGCAGGCCGACGACCCGGCCCAGCGGGCCGACTTCCTCAAGAACCTGCACGCAGCCGCCCGGGACACCGGCTTCCTCCACCTGACCGGGCATGGTGTGACAGCCGCCGAGAGCGCCCGGATCCTGGAGCTGACCAGGGCCTTCTTCGCCCTGCCGGAAGCCGACCGGCTGGCCGTGAGCAATCTGAACTCCCCGCACTTCCGCGGCTACACCCGGATCGGCCACGAGCTGACCGGCGGCGCCTCCGACTGGCGCGACCAGCTCGACGTCGGCGCCGAGCGGCCGGCTCCGGAGGTGGGCCCGGACGACCCGGCGTACCTGTGGCTGGAAGGGCCCAACCAGTGGCCCGCCGCGCTCCCGGAGCTCCGTACGGTGGTCCTCGACTGGCAGTCGCGCCTGGCGGCGGTGGCGCACCGCCTGCTCCGGGAGATCCTGGTGTCGATCGGCGCGCCGGCCGACTTCTTCGACGCGGCCTTCGCCGACCGCCCGCACCTTCACACCAAGCTGATCCGCTACCCGGGGTCGGCCCCGTCCGGCGCCGACCAGGGCGTCGGCGCGCACAAGGACTACGGCTTCCTCACCCTGCTGCTGCAGGACTCGGTGGGCGGCCTCCAGGTCGTCCGCCACGGCGGCTACGTCGACGTGCCGCCGATGCCGGGGGCGTTCGTCGTCAACCTGGGCGAGCTGCTGGAGATCGCGACCGAGGGCTACCTGACGGCGACCGACCACCGGGTGGTCAGCCCGCCGGGGGCGGTGGAGCGGTTCTCGGTGCCGTTCTTCTACAACCCGCGGCTGGACGCGGTGGTGGAGACCGTGCCGGGCGACTACCTGCGCTCGGCGCCCGGGGTCGCGCACGACGCGTCGAACCCGCTGCACGCCGAATACGGCCGCAACGAGCTGAAGGGCTGGGTCCGCGCCCACCCGGCCGTGGCACGGCGCTGGCACCCCGAACTGGTCGCGGCCTAGGGACCTGTTTCCTCCCGGGCCGGGTGGCGCGTCCGCTGCGCGGGGCTTCCCGGGCTCCGCCCTGATCGTCCGGCCCGTCCGGCGGTCGAGGAACGGGGTTCGGGGGCGGAGCCCTCGAACCCCGGCGGCGCACCGACGGCTACGGGTGGCGGGTGCCCGACTGCTTGTTGTCCTGCCGGGGTTCCGGCTCGTCGCCCCCGGAGAGGGCCAGCCAGCTGCCCAGGCCGACCGCGGCCGCCAGGGCGACGGCGGCCGCGGACAAGGTCAGGCGCCGCTTGCGGGCGGCTTCGGCCCGGTGCCGGGCCGAGCCGGGCCGGTGGCCGCCGGCGGGCCTCGGTACGCGGGCCGTGCCCAGCGCCCCGCCGGCCAGCTCGTCCGGACCCGGCACCCGCATCGAGGTGTGGGTGTCCCGGTTGGAGTCGGTCGCCGACCCCGGCACCAGCGGCACCACGCCCCGCCGCCGCACCGGGTCGGCGGACTGTTCCTCCGCGGCTGCCGGCTCCGGCTCCGCGTCGTCCGGCTCGTCCACGTCCAGCGGCGGCATCCCGGCCAGCATCGGCAGCAGGTCCCGCAGCCGGACCGACAGCTCCGAGGCCCGCAGCCGTGAGGCCGGCGCCTTGGCCAGGCACTGCACCATCAGCTGCCACAGCTCGTCGGGGATCCCTGGCAGCGGTACGACCGTCTCCGTCACGTGCCTGCGCAGCACCGCGCCCGGGTGGCCGCCGCCGAAGGGGGTGAAGCCGGCCAGGAGCTCGTACAGGACGGTGGCCAGGGCGTATATGTCCACGGCCGCCCGCGGGGGCAGGCCCTCCACGATCTCCGGCGCCAGGTAGTCCGGGGTGCCGATGATGCGGGTCGTCGGGGCCGTGGCCCGGCCGGCGGCGGCCCGCCGCGGCGAGTCGATCAGCTTGGCGACGCCGAAGTCGGTCAACAGGGCGGGGTGCGAACCGCCCGGGCCGAGCGGGCCCTGCATGTCCAGCAGGACGTTCTCGGGTTTGACGTCCCGGTGGACGACGCCGGCCGCGTGCGCCGCGGCCAGCGCGTCGGCGACGTCCGCGACGATCGCGACGGCGGCCTCGGGGGCCAGCCGACGCTCGCGGTCCAGCCGCGTGCGCAGGTCGGTGCCGCGTACGAGGTCCATCACGAGGGCGAGGTCGTTGCCGTCCACGACGAGGTCGCGGACGGAGACGACGTGCGGGTGCTCCAGGCCGAGCAGGGCGCTGCGCTCCTGCACGAAGCGTCCGACCAGCTCCTGGTCGGACGCGAGGTCCTCGCGCAGCAGTTTGACGGCGACGGGCCCGTCAGGCCCCTCGCCCAGCCACACCGTGCCCGCGCTGCCGCGCCCCAGGATCTGGTGCGCGGTGTACCGGCTGCCGATTTTCCGTGCCACGACTGCTCCCTCAGTGGCTGGCGTACGCCCCAAAGCTACGCGGCCGCGGGGGCTTACGAGGCCGGCAGGGGGCCCGATTCGCGACGACCTTCACTTCTGCGGGCGAAATCACGCCCCGGATGTCGACAAATCCACGAAGTCGGCGCTACGCGGGCCTGCGTCAGGGCGCGGAGGAACCGGAGGAGCCCGCCGAGTCGCCGACGGAGGTGACCCAGTCGACGGCGTCGCTGCCCCAGGTCCACACCTGGTCCCACCAGCCGCGGCCGGTGCCGATCCACTCCTGGAGGGGGGTCAGCTCCCAGACGAGCCACCCGGCCACGAAGAACACCAGGATCAGCACCAGGCAGCCCTTGAGGCAGCCGAGGCCGGGGATCCGCACCGGGTTGGCGCTGCGGCGGCGCGGCTCGCGCGGCTCACGGGGAGCCGGGGGCTGCGGCGGGGCCTGCTGCGGCTGCTGGGGCTGCCGGTACTGCGGCTGCTGCTGCGGGGGCTGCTGGTACTGCTGCGGCTGGCGCTGCTGCGGCTGGTAGTGCTGCGGGGGCGGCGGCGCGTACTGCGGCGGCGGCTGCGGCCGGCGGTACTGGGGCTGCTGCGGCTGTTGCGACTGCTGGTACTGCTGCGGCGGTCCCTGCCGGTACTGCTGGGGCTGCTGGGGCCGGTGCTGCGGCGGCGGAGGCGCCTGGCGCTGCGGGCGGCGGCGCAGCGGGTCGTCCTCGGGGCCGAGGTACTGGACTTGCGTCTGCTCGTTGCGGTCGCGGGCGGCCCGCATCTGCGTCTGCCACGGGTGCGGGGCGTCCGGCTGCTGCACGGGCGGCATGACGGAGGTCGGGTCGGCGTCGGAGCCCGCGGTTTGCCCCTGACCTCCGGGCCGGGGAGACCCCATGGGCAGCACGGAGGTGGCGTCGGCGGCGCCGACCGGCGGCATGACGCTGGTCATGGCGTTCGGGTCATAGGCGCCCGACGGGGAGCCGGCGCCCGACGGCAGTACCTGGGTGGGGTCCGCGGCCCCGGGGGTCTCGGGCACGGGGGCCGGCGACGGGTCGGGGGCGAGGAGGGCGCCCACGCCGAGCGCGGCCTCCACCTCGGCGGACGTGGAGTGCACGCCGATGCCGGCGGCGACCACGCGCAGGCCGCGGGCCAGGTTCGCGGCGCTGGGGCGCTCGTTCGGCTCCTTGCGCAGGCAGCGTTCGATGACCGTCCACAGCGGCTCGGGCACGGTCGAGGGGCGCTGCGGCTCCTCGCTGAGGTGGCGGTGGAGCACTTCGAGGGCGGTTCCCCCGGCGAACGGCGGGCGGCCTGTGAGCAGCTCGTAGAGCAGGATGCCGGCGCCGTAGATGTCGACGGCGGAGGTCTGCGGGCGGCCCTCGGCGGACTCGGGTGCGACGTAGGCCGGAGTGCCCACGAACTCGTGCGTGCGGGTCAGGCCCGGGGAGTCGGCGAGGCGGGCGATGCCGAAGTCGGTGAGCATCGGCGTCATCCGGCCGCCGCGCTCGTCGAGCAGCACGTTGGCCGGCTTCAGGTCGCGGTGCACCACGCCGTCGGCGTGGCTGGAGGCGAGCGCGTCGGCGATCTGGGCGGTCAGCAGGCTGGCGGCGACCGGCGTGAAGGGGCCGTTCTCGCGCAGGTACCGGTGCAGGTCGGGGCCGTCGACCAGGTCCATGACGAGGGCGAGGAGGTCGCCCTCGACGACGAGGTCGCGGGTGCGCACGATGTTGGGGTGCGTCAGGCGCAGCAGGACCGAGCGCTCCCGCAGGAAGCGCATGACGATGTCGGCGTCCTGGGCCAGCTCCTCCTTGAGGACCTTGATGGCCACGGTTTCGCCGGGCTGCCCCGCGACGGCCGCCTCGGCGCCGGCGGTCTCCCTCTGGCGGGCACGCCAGACGGTGCCCGTGGCGCCGCGCCCGAGCGGCTCCTCGAGCAGGTATTTACTGCCGACTGGCCGCACGTCTCGCGCTCCCCTGCTGTCGTCTGCTGTGGTCGTCCGTCGAGTGGGTTTTCCGGCCCACTCTAGGGGGTGTCCCCCCGGAAGACGCCGGTCCGCCGAGGTTGGTTGCCGCACATATGTACGGAGGGTGACGTTTTCGGGGTATGCCGGAGGCGATTTTCCCGTACTTTCCCCCAGTCGGTGTCCGGATCCGGCCGGACCCCGGCCCGGCCCGCGACAGATCAAGATCATTCTTTGCCGGGTGCCGGGCGTGTTGGCCGCGACAGGTGCGAGGATGCACCCGTACGGAACGGCACGGGACGGGAGCCCCGCCTTCCGGGCAGACCTGACCGGACGACGCGTCCGTGCCGGGCGGGGGGCGAGCGGACAGCCGTGTCACGGGACCCCTGCCGGGCGCACACACCGCGCACCGCGCAGAAGGGACCGCTGACGGCGATGCAGATCCGGCTGACCGTCCTCGGGTCGCGCGGCGGCCACCCGGCCGCCACCGCCCCCGCGAGCTGTGACGTGCTCGTCACCGCGCCCGCCGGCACCGCGCTGGCCGCGGTCGCCTCCGGACTCGCGGCCACCGTCGGCGGCCCCGACACGGGCGGCACGGTGGTGCTCTACGCCGGATCGGAACGCCTGGACCTGCAGCGCCGGGTACTGGGCGAGCCGCCGCTCGTGGACGGTGCCGTGCTGGCGCTGAACGCCCCACTGCCGGACGTACTCCCCGAGGACGGCCTCGGCGCACCCCAGCTGCACGTCGTGGCCGGGCCGGATGCCGGCGGGGTGCACCTGCTGCACGACGGGCGGATCAGGATCGGCCGGTCCGGCGACGCCGACGTCCCGCTGGACGACCCGGACGTGTCGCGGATGCACTGCGCCGTGACCGTAATCCACGAGGGGCGGGTGGCCGTCGCCGACCTGGGCTCCACCAACGGCACCACCCTCGACGGCGCCCCGGTCGGCGACCAGCCGGTCGCCCTGCCCGCGGGGGCCCTGCTGCGGGTCGGCGAGTCCACCCTGCGGCTGGCGCCCGCGCACCCGCCGGTACTGCCGGTGGTCCCGGACCAGGAGGGCCACCTGGCCCTTCCCGCGCCCGCAGCAGCCGCAGCGCCGGTGGCACCGGCCGTGCCCGGTGCGCCCGTCCCGCCCGGCTCCGGCGCCCCCGGCCCCGCGGGCGCCTTCGGCGTCGGCCCGGGCACGGCGGCGGGCGCCCGCGGCCCGGCCGGCAGCGGCACCGGTCCGTACGGCGGCGGGCCGGCCCCGCACCTGCCGTCCGCCGACCCCGCTGCCGCCCCGGCCGCCGAGCCGTACGGGCCGGCCGGAGCGGCCGCCCCGGGCGTCACCGGCTTCCCCGGTGCCTCCGGCCCGGCCGGCCCGGAGGCGGGCGCCCCGCCCGGATCCGGCCGCCGCCGGGGCGGCCTCGGCGCGTGGGCCCGCAAGTGGGTGCGCGGCGAGGACGTCGAACAGGCCGCGCCGGAGGCCGTCACCACCGCCGCCGCACCCCACCCCGACGACCCGGCCGCGCTGCTGCTGGCCGCGATCGGGCCGACCGGCCGCCTGTGGTCCCGTACGTCCCCGCGGGCCGACCGGGCCGCGCTGCTGGAGATCGGGCTGGGCGCGGGGAGCCGGGTGTCGCTGCCCGCCGTCGGCGCCCTGGGCCTCGCCGGCCCGCGGGCCCGGCTGTCGGGGGCCGCCCGGTGGGTGGTGGCGCAGCTCGCGGGGCTGCACGCGCCCGGGCAGCTGGAGATCGTGCTCGTGTGCGCCGACCGGGCCCGGCCGCTCGCCGACCGGCGGCGCGACTGGGGCTGGCTGGGCTGGCTGCCCCACGTGCGGCCCGGGCACGGCCAGGACTGCCGGCTGCTCCTCGCGTACGACCGCGACCAGGCCACCGCCCGTACGGCGGAGCTGACCCGGCGCCTCGACGACGGCCCGCTCGGCGCGCACTGGGCGAGCGCGTCCGCCGAACAGGTCCGCGAGGCCGCGGAAGCCCACCCGGGCCCCTACACGCTCCTGGTCCTCGACGGCGACCCGGGGACCGGTGCGCTGCGCGACCTCACCGGCCGGCTCGCCTCGCACGGCCCGGCCGCCGGGATCCACGTCCTGGCCCTGGCCGAGGCCCCGGCCGCCACCCCCGCCTCCCCGGTCGCCGAGACGTACGAGGCGGCTTGCGCAGCCACCCCCGCCTTCCGGGACTGCGGTGCGGTCGCCCTGCTCAGCGGGGACGTGGCCACGGCCGTACGCACCTTCGCGGTCCGCGGTGGCCGGCCGGTCCCGACCGGCGGCACCGCCGTGTCCGACGCCGTCTCCGCCGCCTGGGCGGAGCGGTTCGCCCGGGCCCTGGCTCCGCTGCGGCCCACCGACGGCGGCGCCGGGGGGACGAGCCGTCCCACGGCCGCCGCACTGCCCGCAACGGCACGGCTGCTGGACGAGCTCGGGCTGGCCCGGGCCACCCCGGCGTCCCTGATGGCCCGTTGGGCGGCCGCCACCGACCAGGGGCAGGGCCGGGGCGGCCTGGCGGAGGTCGTGCTGGGCGCCGGACGGCGCGGTCCCGTCGGCACGGAACTGGTCCACGACGGCCCGCACCTGATCGTGGAGGGGCCCGCGGGCAGCGGCCGGACCGAGCTGCTGCGCTCGGTGGCCGCGTCGCTGGCCGCGGGCGCCCGCCCGGACCGGCTCGGGCTGGTCCTCCTCGACGGCGCCGGCGGGGAGCGCGGGGAGGGGCTGCTGCCCTGCACCGAGCTCCCGCACGTCTCCGCCCACCTGGTCGCCTCGGATCCGCTGCGCATGCGGGAGTTCGCGCAGGCACTGGGCGCGGAGCTCAAGCGGCGCGCCGAGCTGCTGGACGGCGTCCCCTTCGCCGAGTGGCACGCGCAGCGCGAGGTGTCCGGCCGGATGGTCGCGCCCCGCCGGCCCGCCCCGGGCGAGGTCCGCGGCGACGGCCCGGCAGGCGGCCCGCCGGGCCACGACGAGCCCGTACGGACGGGGACACTGCGCCTGCGCGCCGCGGCCACCCGTACCGATCCGGTCGGGCCGAGCCCGCTGCCCCGCCTGGTGGTGCTGGTGGACGACCTCGACGCCTTGGTGGCGCCCGGCCTGGGCAGTGCGGGCCGCCCCGCGGCCGGCTCGGTGGTGCGGGCGCTGGAGGCGGTGGCCCGGGACGGCGCCCGGCTCGGCGTGCACCTGGTGGCGAGCACCTCCCGCCCGGACCGCACGGCCGACACGGGCCCGGCCCGGTTGGCGGCCCTGCGGGTGGAGCTGGAGGCCCCGGACCAGCCGGGTCCCGGCCGCGGCGTGCTGCGTTTCGCGGACGGCCGTACGGTGCCGTTCCAGGCGGGCCGGGTGACCGGGCGGATCCCGCGGACGGCGACCCTGCGGCCGACGGTGGTTCCGGTGGAATGGGAGCGGATGGGTGATCCGCCGGCCCGCCGCCCCGTGCGCGAACTCGGCAACGGCCCGACCGACCTCGCGCTGCTGGCCAGCGCCCTGGACCGGGCCGCGCACCTGGTCTCGGCGATACCGGTGCTGTTCCCGCCGGCACCCCAGGACGCCCGCTGAGGCCCTGCCCGTCCCGGTGACGCGGTATTGCGGCTCCGCGCGCGTCGGCGTAGACCTTGTGGTCCGGGACACACCACGGGTATCGGGGGCAGAGCCATGCGCAAGCACGGAACGGGCCGTACGTATCTGCAGTGGGCGGCGCTGGCCGCCGCGGGCGCGCTGGCGCTCACCGCGTGCGGCGGCGACGGCGGCGGGCCGGCGTCGCCACCGCAGGGCGGCACGGCCGCGCCCGGGGTGGAGTTACCGCGGCTGGACGGGGAGAAGCTCCAGGTCGCGGCGGTCTGGACGGGCCCCGAGCAGGAGAACTTCACCAAGGTCCTCAGGGAGTTCGAGAAGCGGACGGGAGCGACCGTCACCTTCGTCCCGGCGCAGGACCCGATCGTCACGTTCCTCGGCACGAAGATCGCCGGGGGCGCCCCGCCGGACGTCGCGCTGCTGCCGCAGGTGGGCGCGCTCGTCTCGGCCGTGCAGAACAAGTGGGCGCAGCCGGTGGGCCCCGAGGCGCAGGCGCAGCTCGACAAGAACTACTCGGCGGGCTGGAAGTCGCTGGGCGCGGTCGGCGGCACCCAGTACGGCGTCTACTACAAGGCCGCCAACAAGTCGCTGATCTGGTACAACGCGAAGGCGTTCGAGGCGGCCGGAGTGAAGCCGCCCACGACCTGGAAGGAACTGATCGCCGCGGCGGACACCCTGTCGGCGTCGGGCACGCCTGCGGTCTCGGTCGCGGGCGCGGACGGCTGGACCCTCACGGACTGGTTCGAGAACGTCTACCTCTCCCAGTCGGGTCCGGAGAAGTACGACCGGTTGGCCAAGCACGAGATCAAGTGGACGGACGACAGCGTCAAGCAGGCCCTGACCACGCTCGCCGAGCTGTTCGGACGCAAGGACTTCCTGGCGGGCGGTACGAGCGGCGCGCTGGCCACCGAGTTCCCCAAGTCGGTGACGCAGACCTTCACCGGCGGCGACCGGCCGGCGGCCGCGATGGTCTTCGAGGGTGACTTCGTGGCGGTGAACATCGCGCAGACGCAGGCGAAGATCGGCGAGGACGCGCTGGTCTTCCCCTTCCCGGCGGTCGGCGCGAAGGCGCCCGTGGTGTCCGGCGGTGACGTGGCCGTCGCGCTGAAGCCCTCCAAGGGCGCGCAGGCGCTGCTGACCTTCCTGGCGTCGGCGGACGCACCGCAGATCCAGGCCCGCGAGGGCGGCTTCCTCTCGCCGAACAAGTCGGTCGACCCGGCGTCCTACCCGAACGACATCCAGCGGGGCATCGCCAAGGCCCTGATCGCGGCGGGCGACGACTTCCGCTTCGACATGTCCGACCAGGCCCCGGCGGCCTTCGGCGGGACCCCTGGTGCGGGTGAGTGGAAGGCGCTGCAGGACTTCCTGGCGAACCCGTCGGACGTGGCGGGCACCCAGGCGAAACTGGAGGCGGACGCGGCCAAGGCCTACGGGAATTGATCCCGTGACGGCCCCCGCCGCGCACGGCCGCTCCCCCGCGCCCGGACCCTCCCGCGCACACGGCGCCGCACCCGGTCCGTCCGCCGAGGCACGGCGCCGCCGTCTGGTGGCTGCCGCGTTCCTGCTGCCGGCGCTCGTCCTGCTCGGCGCGCTCGTCGTGCATCCGATCGGCTACTCGGTCTACCGCAGCTTCTTCGACCGCTCCGGCGAGGTGTTCGTCGGCGGCGGCAACTACCGGGAGATCCTCACCGACGACGGCATCCGCACCGCCCTGCAGAACACGGCGGTGTGGGTGGTGCTGGCCCCGGCCACCGCCACGGCGCTCGGGCTGATCTTCGCGGTGCTCACCGAACGGGTGCGCTGGGGAACGGCGTTCAAGCTGCTGGTGTTCATGCCGATGGCGATCTCGATGCTGGCGGCCGGCATCATCTTCCGGCTCGTCTACGACCACGACCCCGACCGGGGCGTCGCCAACGCGGTCTGGGTCGGCGTCCACGACACCTTCGCGCCGTCCTCGGCCTTCCCCAAGGCCCGGCCGGGCCGCGACTCCCCGCTGGCGGACGCGGGCGGCGGCGCCTTCACGACCCGCGAGCCGGTCCGCGCGGGCAGCCCGGTGCTGCTCCCGCTGGTCGGGGTGGCCCCGCAGGCCCTGCCGGAGGGGACCCGCCCGGCGGGCGCCGCGCAGGCCGTGCCGGGGAAGGTCACCGGCACCGTCTGGCAGGACTTCACCCGCGGCGGAGGCGGCACCACGAACGTGGTCGACCCGAGCGAACAGGGCTTCGCCGGGATGCGGATCGAGGCGGTCAGGGACGGCCGGGTGGTCGACACGGCGACGGCCCGCGCCGACGGCACCTTCACCCTGTCCGCGAAGGCCGACGGGGCGCTGCTGCGGCTGCCGGCGGCCAACTTCCGGGAGGCCTACGGCGGGGTGGAGTGGCTCGGCCCGGCGCTCGTCACCCCCGCGGTGATCGGGGCGTACGTGTGGATGTGGGCCGGTTTCGCGATGGTGCTGATCGGGGCCGGGCTGGCGGCCGTACCGCGCGAGCTGCTGGAGGCGGCGCGGGTGGACGGGGCGAACGAGTGGCAGGTGTTCCGGCGGATCACCGTCCCGCTGCTGGCGCCCCTGCTGGTGGTCGTGCTCGTCACCCTCGTCATCAACGTCATGAAGATCTTCGACCTGGTCTTCGTGATCGCGCCGGGCGCGGTCCAGGACGACGCGAACGTGCTCGCGCTCCAGCTCTACCGGACTTCCTTCGGCACCGACGCCGATCCGGGTCTGGGCAGCGCCATCGCCGTACTGCTGCTGGTGCTGGTGGTTCCGGTGATGCTCGTGAACATCCGCCGCCTGCGGAAGGAGGGGGCCCGATGAGCCGTTCCGGCGCGAGGACGTGGGCCGGGCGCGCCGCCGGCGGCCTGGCCGGCGGGGCCGTGCGCGTCTTCCTCGTCGCCGCGGCGCTCTTCTGGCTGCTGCCCACCCTGGGGCTGCTGCTGTCCTCCCTCTTCTCCCCGACCGACCTGAACGACGGCGGCTGGTGGCAGGTGTTCACCGCTCCCTCGCGGCTGACCGCCGACAACTACGAGCGGTTGCTGGCCAACGACGCGATCACCGGCTCGATCCTGAACACGTTCGCGATCGCGCTACCGGCGACGCTTCTGGTGCTGGCCCTGGGCGCGTTCGCCGGCTACGCCTTCGCCTGGCTGGAGTTCCCCGGCCGGGACTGGCTGTTCCTCGTCGTCGTCGGACTGCTCGTCGTGCCTGTGCAGGTGGCTCTGATCCCGGTGTCGGAACTCTTCGGGACCATCGGCCTGTTCGAGACCACGGCGGGCGTGGTGCTCTTCCACACCGCCTTCGGGCTGCCCTTCGCCGTGTTCCTGCTGCGCAACTTCTTCGCCGAGATCCCGCGCGAGCTGCTGGAGGCGGCACGCCTGGACGGGGCGGGTGAACTGCGGCTGTTCACGCGGGTGGTGCTGCCGCTGGGCGGCCCGGCGATCGCCTCGCTGGGCATCTTCCAGTTCCTGTGGGTGTGGAACGACATGCTCGTGGCGCTGGTCTTCGCCGACTCGGCCGATCCTCCGATCACGGTCGCGCTCCAGCAGCAGGTACGGCAGTTCGGGAACAACATCGACGTGCTCGCGCCCGGCGCGTTCCTGTCGATGGTGGTCCCCCTCGTCGTGTTCTTCGCGTTCCAGCGGCAGTTCGTGACGGGGGTGATGGCCGGAGCGGTGAAGTGACCGCATCGACCGCGCGGCCGGCGTGGGGTGTCGAGGCGGTGTGACCCGAATGCCACACACGGCGTAACCCGATCGCCACGCCGGGGGTTCCTGGGCGAAAATGCCCGCGCCGACCCCTGGATGTGCCGTGCCCCGGTTCAGCGTCATCGTGCCCGCGTACAAGGTCCAGGCCTATCTCGGGGACAGTCTGGACTCGGTCCTGACGCAGTCCTACCCGGACCTGGAACTGATCGCCGTCGACGACGCCTCCCCCGACGCCTGCGGTGCGATCATCGACGAGTACGCGGCCCGCGACCCCCGCGTGACCGCGGTGCACCTGGCGCACCACCTCGGGCCGGGCCCGGCGCGCAACGCCGGCCTGGCCCGGGCCACCGGCGACTACCTGGTCTTCCTCGACGGCGACGACACGCTCGCACCCGGCGCCCTGCAGGCCATCACCGACCGGCTGAAGGACACCGGCTCCCCCGACGTGCTGGTCTACGACTACGCGCGCGCCCACTGGTCCGGGGAGCTCGTGCGCAACCGGCTCGCGCACCGGCTCTCCGAGGACGGCCCGGCCAGTTTCCGCCTGGCCGACCGGCCGGCCCTCCTCGCCATGCCGATGGTGGTGTGGAACAAGGCGTACCGCCGCGAATACGTGGAGCGCGAGGGCCTCGCCTTCCCGCCCGGCCTGTACGAGGACACCCCCTGGACCTACCCCGCGCTGCTGGCCGCGGAGTCGGTGGCGGTCCTGGACCGGGTGTGCGTGCACTACCGCCAACGGCGCACGGGGTCGATCCTGACCACCCGCACCACCCGCCACCTGGAGATCTTCGACCAGTACGACCGGGTGTTCGGCTACCTCGCCGGCCGGCCCGAACTGGAGCGCTGGCGCTCGACCGTGCACCGCCGGATGGCCGAGCACTTCTGCACCGTCTACGCCGACAGGCACCGCCTCCCGCGCGCCGGGCGGGCCGAGTTCTTCGCCCGGGCCTCCGCCCTGCTGCGCCGCTACCGCGCCCCGGGCGGCCGGAGTTCGCTGCCGCTGTCCCTGTCGCGGACCGACCGGATCCGGCACGCCCTGATGCGGCTGGGCGCCCGGCGCTGCTACCGGCTGCTGTCGGTGCTGCGCGCGGCGGGGTCGGCACTGGGCCGGGCCGGGTGGGCGCTGGGCCGGGGCCTGCGGGAGGCGGCGCTGCGGCTGCACTACCGGGTCCAGCGGCTGCTGCCGCTGCGCCCGGAGCTCGCGGTCTTCTCGGCGTACTGGCACGGCGGCTACGCCTGCAATCCGGCGGCGATCGAGGCCAAGCTGCGGGAACTGGCGCCGCGCATGCGGACGGTGTGGATCTGCGACCCGGCGCACGCCGCGACCCTGCCCCGCGAGACGGTGGCGCTGCGGCCCGGCTCGGCGGCGTACTTCAGTGCCCTGGCGCGGGCCGCATACCTGGTCACGAACGTCAACGTCGACCGGGCGCTGGTCAAGCGGCGCGGCCAGGTCCTCCTCCAGACGCAGCACGGCACCCCGCTCAAGCGGGTCGGCCTGGACCTTCGGGACCGCCCGGCGGCGAACCCGACCACGGACTTCGCCGGCCTGCTGCGCGGCGCCGACCAGTGGGACTACCTGCTGTCCGCCAACCGGCACTCCACGCTGGTCTGGGAGAGGGCGGTCCCGGCCTCGTACACGACCCTCGAATACGGCTCTCCGCGCAATGACGTCTTCCACCGGGCGACCCGGACGGACGTGCTGGAGCTGCGCGAGCGGCTGGGGATCCCGGCGGGCTCGACGGCGATCCTGTACGCCCCCACCCACCGCGACTACCGCCGCAGCCGGCCGGACCACCTGGACTTCGAGCGGCTCCTGCGGGACCTGGGCCCCCGCTTCACGGTGCTGGTCCGCACGCACCTGATGTACGCGGACGCCGACCGCACCTGGGAGCCGCATCCGCGGCTGGTGGACGTCTCCTCGTACCCGTCGGTGGAGGAGCTGTGCCTCGCCTCCGACGCGCTGGTCACGGACTACTCGTCCCTGATGTTCGACTACGCGGTGCTGGACCGGCCGATCGTGATCCACGCCGACGACTGGGAGGCGTACGAGGCGGCCCGCGGCACCTACTTCGACCTGCGGTCGTGCCCGCCGGGCGCGATCGCCCGCACCCAGGACGAACTGGTGGACATCTTCACCACGGGGCACTGGCAGGGCTCCCGCTCCGCGCAGCTCCGCTCCGCCTTCCGGGCCCGCTTCTGCTCGTACGACGACGGCCACGCGGCGGAACGGGTGGTCCGCCGGGTCTTCCTGGGCCAGGCGACCCCCACTCCGGCGGTCGTCCCCCTCGCGGACCGCCGCCCGACCCCGCCGGCCCCGACCCCGGCGTACGCACCGCAACCGAGCCTGGCGCCCGTCCGGCCGTAGGCGGGCCGCCGGGCCGTCAGGCGGTCGCGGACGCCGACTTCAGGCCCGCCACCACCTGGTGGGCCAGGGTGTCCAGGTGGGCGGACGTCACTGCGTCGCGGACGACCACCTGGCGCCAGTACAGCGGGCCGATCAGCAGGTCCAACGCGTGGTCGGCGCTGAGGTGCGCGGGGAGTTCGCCGCGCGCGACCGCGTCGGAGACGATGCCCTGCGCCATGCGGTGCTGGCCGTCCAGGAGGGCGCCGCGGACCGCGTCGGCGATCTCGGGGTTGCGGGAGGCCTCGACCAGCAGGTCGGGGATGACCGCCGAGGCCACCGGGTGCCGCAGCACGTGGGACATGACCTCCAGCAGGGCGCGCACGTCGCCGTACAGCGTGCCGGTCGCCGGGACCGGCAGGCCGTCCACCGCGAAGGCCCCGACCAGGTCGAGCACCAGGTGCAGCTTGGACTTCCAGCGCCGGTACACGGCGGTCTTGCCGACTCCGGCCCGCCGCGCGATGCCCTCGATGGACATCCGGGAGAACCCCACCGCGGCCAGCTCCGCCAGGACCGCCTCGCGGATCGCCTCCGTGACGTCCTCGCGCAGAACGGCGGCACCGGCAGGGGCGCGGCGGGCGGAGGCGGCGGAAGGGGCGGCGGGATTCGTGGTCATGCACCGAGCATAGCCGCGACCCGTGACGACGATACGGTTGCGTTCCATCGCCCATGGACCTAACCTCGCCGTAGCGACGATACGGACCCGTCCCGACCTCCGTCGAAAGCGAAGCGAACCAGTGACCACCGCGACCGCCTCACCTCCCGCACCCGCGCCGGCTCCCCCCACCTCCGCGGAGCTCGCGCAGCTGGCCGCCGCCCACGGCCTCACGCTCAGCGGCGCGCGCCCGCCCCTGCCCCGCTACATCGCCCGGCTCTGGCAGCGCCGCCACTTCGTCTCCGCCCACGCGACCGCCCGCATGCAGGCCACGTACAGCACGACGCGCCTCGGCCACGTCTGGCACCTGGCGACCCCGCTGCTCAACGCGGGCGTCTACTACGTCATCTTCGGGATCGTGCTGAAGGCCAGTCACGGCGTGCCCGACTACGTCCCCTTCCTGATCACCGGCATCTTCGTCTGGGACTTCATCAGCAGCTCCGTCAACGCCGGCACCCGCGCCGTCCACGGCAACCTCGGCCTGGTCCGCGCCCTGCACTTCCCCCGTGCGAGCCTGCCCCTCTCCACCGTCGTACAGCTCTTCCAGCAGCTCCTCATCTCCATGGCCGCCCTGGTGGTCCTGCTGCTCGCCTTCGGCCAGCGGCCCGGCCCGGCCTGGCTCCTGGCCCTGCCGGCGCTCCTGCTGACGGCCGTCTTCGCCGCCGGCTGCGCCATGGTCATGGCCCGCATCGGCAGCAAGAGCCCCGACGTCAGCCAGCTGATGCCGTTCGTCCTGCGGACGTGGATGTACGCCTCGGGCGTGATGTGGTCCATCGACACGGTGCTCAGCACGGACCACCTGCCGCACTGGGTCCTGGTGGCCCTCAAGGCCAACCCGCCGGCCGTCTACATCGACCTGATGCGCTGCGCGCTGATCGACAGCTTCCCCGTGCACGCGCTGCCGCACCACGTGTGGCTGCTGGCCGTCGGCTGGGCGCTCCTCGCGGGAGTCGGCGGATTCATCTACTTCTGGAAGGCGGAGGAGGCGTACGGACGTGGCTGACGCGACCGAGGCCGGTACGGCCGGGACCGACACCCGGGTACCCACCGTGATCGTGGACGGGGTCCACGTCACCTACCGAGTCGTCCACGGCTCCGCCGCCCGCAGGGGCGGCGCCGCGGCCGCACTCGGCCGGATCTTCTCGCGCGGGAGCGCCTCCGGCCCGCGCGAGGTGCACGCGGTCAAGGGCGTCTCCTTCACCGCCCACAGGGGCGAGGCCATCGGCCTGATCGGCTCCAACGGCTCGGGCAAGTCCACCCTGCTCAAAGCCATCGCAGGCCTCCAACCGGTGGCCCGGGGACGGATCTACTCGCACGGGCAGCCCTCCCTGCTGGGCGTCAACGCCGCCCTGATGAACGACCTCACCGGGGAACGCAACGTCGTCCTCGGCGGCCTCGCCATGGGCATGTCCCGCCGGCAGATCCGCGACCGCTACGCGGGCATCGTCGACTTCTCCGGCATCAACGAGAAGGGCGACTTCATCTCCCTGCCGATGCGGACGTACTCCTCCGGCATGGGCGCCCGCCTGCGCTTCTCCATCGCCGCCGCCAAGGACCACGACGTCCTGATGATCGACGAGGCGCTGGCCACGGGCGACGCGGCCTTCCAGCGGCGCAGCCAGGCCCGCATCGAGGAACTCCGCGAGCACGCCGGAACCGTCTTCCTGGTCAGCCACGCCATCAACACCGTCCGCGAGACCTGCGACCGGGCGATCTGGCTGGACTCGGGCGTCCTGCGCATGGACGGCCCGGCGGCCGAGGTCTGCACCGCCTACGAAGCCTCCACCCACTCCGCGCCCACCGACGCCTGAGGCGCCTCATTCGGCCCCGCCGGCGTTCGAGGCGCGGGGGTTCCGGGGCAGCGCCTCCGGCAACGGCGCCGCACCCGCGGCACACGGAACGGACCGGGGCCCGGGAACCACAAGGGTCCCGGGCCCCGGCCCGTTCCGCTACATCGAGAGCATCAGCTGTGCGTGCGCAGCAGACTCCGCATCGTCCGCATCGCCACCGACAGGTTCGCCAGGTCGAAGGCGTCCGAGCCCCGGATCTCCTCCAGGGTCGTCCGGGCCCGCCCGATGATCGCCGCGTTCTTCTCCTCCCACGCCGTGAAGCGCTCCTCGGGAGTCGAGGCACCGTTGCCCACCGACAGCACGTCCGCCGTCAGCGCCGCGTGCGCCGCGAACAGGTCCTCGCGGATGGACGCGCGGGCCATGGACTGCCAGCGGTCGGCCCGCGGCAGCTCGATGATGCGGTCCATCAGCTGCGTGATGTGCAGACGGTCGGCGAGGTCGTAGTACACCTCGGCGACGTCCAGCGCTTCCACGCCCGTCCGGTCCGCGATCGCGACGATGTCCAGCGTCGGGAAGGCCGACGAGAACCCGGCGACCTTCGCCGCCAGTTCCTCCGGCACGCCCTCGCCGGTCAGCTCGTCCATGACCAGCTGGTACCACTCCAGGTCCGCACCGCGCACCAGCTTCGGCAGCTCGGCCCACACCCCGGCGACCCGCTCCCCGAAGAAGGCGATGGTCTCGGTGATCTGGAGCGGCTGCGGCCGGTTGTTGAGCAGCCAGCGGGTGCCGCGCTCGACCAGGCGCCGCGAGTGCAGCCGCACCCGGGTCTGCACGTCCGCGGCCACCTTGTTGTCGAGCGCCTCCACCGCGTCCCACACATCGGCCAGGCCGAAGATCTCGCGGGCCGCGAGCTGCGCCCGGACGATCTCCTCCGTGGAGGCCCCGGTCTCCTCGCGCAGGCGGTGCAGGAAGGTCGAACCACCAGTGTTGACGGTGTCGTTGACCAGGATCGTCGTGATGATCTCGCGGCGCAGCGCGTGCGCGTCGATCTGCTCGGCGAACTTCTCGCCGAGGGCCGCCGGGAAGTACGCGAAGAGCAGGCGCCGCAGGTAGGGGTCGTCCGGCAGCCCGGTCGCGATGAGCTCGTCCGCCGTCGTGATCTTCGTGTACGCGAACAGCACGGCCAGCTCGGGCTGGGTCAGCCCCTTGCCGTTGTTCAGCAGCTCGCGGATCTGGCGGTCGGTGGGCAGGAACTCCAGCTCGCGGTTGAGCAGTCCGGCACCCTCCAGGCGGCGCATGAAGCGCTGCTGGGCGTGCAGCAGGCTGGGGGCCTGCGCCGAGCCGTTGGCCAGCGCGGTGTTCTGCGCGTAGTTGTTGCGCAGCACCAGGCGGCCGACCTCGTCGGTCATCTGCGCGAGCAGCTTGTTGCGCTGCTTGACGGTCATGTCGCCGTCGGCGACCACCGCGTTGAGCAGGATCTTGATGTTCACCTCGTGGTCGGAGGTGTCCACGCCCGCGCTGTTGTCGATGGCGTCGGTGTTGACCTTGCCGCCCTCGCCGCCGGCGCCGCTGCGGGCGAACTCGATGCGGCCGAGCTGGGTCAGGCCCAGGTTGCCGCCCTCGCCGATGACCCGCGCCCGCACGTCGCAGCCGTTGACGCGGATGGCGTCGTTGGCCTTGTCGCCGACGTCGGCGTGCGTCTCGGAGGTCGCCTTGACGTACGTACCGATGCCGCCGTTCCACACCAGGTCCACGGGGGCCTTGAGGATCGCCTGCATCAGCTCGGCCGGGGTCATCTTGGTGACGCCGGCCTCGATGCCGAGGGCCGCGCGCATCTGCGCGGTGACCGGGACGGCCTTGGCCGAACGCGGGTGGATGCCGCCGCCCGCCGAGATCAGCGAGGGGTCGTAGTCCGCCCACGAGGAGCGCGGCAGCTCGAACAGGCGCCGCCGCTCGGCGTACGAGGTCGCCGCGTCCGGGGTCGGGTCGATGAAGATGTGCCGGTGGTCGAAGGCGGCCACCAGGCGGATGTGCTCGGAGAGCAGCATGCCGTTGCCGAAGACGTCGCCCGACATGTCGCCGACGCCGACGACGGTGAAGTCCTGGGTCTGGGTGTCGTGCCCGAGCTCGCGGAAGTGCCGCTTGACGGACTCCCACGCGCCACGGGCGGTGATGCCCATGCCCTTGTGGTCGTAGCCCGCCGAGCCGCCGGACGCGAAGGCGTCGCCGAGCCAGAAGCCGTAGGCCTCCGCCACACCGTTGGCGATGTCGGAGAAGGTCGCGGTGCCCTTGTCCGCGGCGACGACGAGGTAGGTGTCGTCCTCGTCGTGGCGGACCACGCTCCGCGGCGGCACGACCTCGCCGGCGACCATGTTGTCGGTGATGTCGAGCAGCGCCGAGATGAAGATCTTGTACGAGGCGATGCCCTCGGCGAGCCAGGCGTCGCGGTCCACCGACGGGTCGGGGAGGTTCTTCGCGACGAAGCCGCCCTTGGCGCCGACCGGCACGATGACGGTGTTCTTGACCATCTGCGCCTTGACCAGGCCGAGGATCTCCGTACGGAAGTCCTCGCGGCGGTCGGACCAGCGCAGGCCGCCTCGGGCGACCTTGCCGAAGCGCAGGTGGACGCCCTCGACGCGCGGGGAGTACACCCAGATCTCGTACGCCGGGCGCGGCGCCGGCAGGTCCGGGATGGCCTGCGGGTCGAACTTCATCGACACGTAGGCGTGCTGCTCGCCCTTCGAGTCGAGCTGGAAGAAGTTCGTGCGCAGGGTGGCCTTGATGAGGGTGAGGAAGGCCCGCAGGATGCGGTCCTCGTCGAGCGAGGCGACCTGGTCCAGCGCCCCGTCGAGCTCCTCCAGCATGGCGTCCACGAGCTCGCTGCCGGCGGCCTGGCGGACGGGCGACATCCGGGCCTCGAAGAGCGAGACCAGCAGCCGGGTGGTGTGGACGTTGTTGCGGAGGGTGTCCTCCATGTAGTCCTGGCTGAAGGTGGATCCGGCCTGGCGCAGGTACTTGGCGTACGCGCGCAGGACGACGGCCTGCCGCCAGGTCAGGCCGGCGCTGAGCACGAGCGCGTTGAAGTTGTCGTTCTCGGCCTGGCCGTTCCAGACGGCCGCGAAGGCGTCCTGGAAGCGCTCGCGCGCGTCGTCGCCGAGGTCGCCCGCCGTCAGCCGCAGACCGAAGTCGTAGATCCACGCGTTCGTGCGGTCGGCGCAGCGCAGCTCGTACGGGCGCTCGTCGGTCACCTCGACGCCGAGGCGCTGGAGGACCGGCAGGACGGCGGACAGGGAGACCTGCTCACCGGCACGGTAGATCTTGAATCGGCGCTCGCCGGGGCCCGCGCCGACGGGCTCGTACAGCGACAGCGCGAAGTCCTTGTCGCTGCCGCGCAGCTTCTCCAGGTGCACGAGGTCGGCGACGGCGGCGCGCGGCGAGTGATCGGCCTTGTAGCCCTCGGAGAAGGCGGTGCCGTAGCGGCGCAGCAGCTCCGCCGCGCGCTCCTCGCCGAGTTCGGCGTTGAGCGCCTGGTCGAAGCCGTCGGCCCAGGAGCGGGCGGCCTCGACGAGGCGGCCCTCGATGCGCTCGACGTCGCCGTCGGTCAGCACGGGCAGCTCGGTGCCCTGCGGGACGCGGACGACGAAGTGGATGCGGGAGAGGATCGACTCGGTGTTCCAGGCGGTGAAGTCGACGCTGATGCCGCCGAGCTCCTCGCGCAGGATGTCCATCAGGCGCAGCCGCACGCCGGTGGTGAAGCGGTCGCGGGGCAGGTAGACCAGCGCGGAGTAGTAGCGCCCGTACTCGTCCTGGCGCAGGTACAGCCGCAGCCGGCGGCGTTCCTGGAGGTAGAGGACCGAGGTGACGATGGACTGGAGCTGGTCGACCGGGGTCTGGAACAGCTCGTCGCGCGGGTAGGTCTCCAGGATCTGCGTCAGGTCGCGGCCGTCGTGGCTGGACGGCGAGAAGCCGGCCCGTTCCAGGACCTCGGCGACCTTGCGGCGGATGACCGGCACGCGGCGCACCGACTCGGTGTACGCGGCGGAGGAGAACAGGCCGAGGAAGCGGCGCTCGCCGATCACGTTGCCGTCGGCGTCGAACTTCTTGACGCCCACGTAGTCGAGGTACGAGGGGCGGTGCACGGTGGAGCGGCTGTTGGCCTTGGTCAGCACCAGCAGGCGGTGCTCGCGGGCCTTGGCGCGGGCGTCGGCCGGCAGCCGGTTGAAGGACGGCGAGACCGGGTGGCCGTCGTCCTTGCCGCTGTGGTGCGGGTCGGAGCGCAGGATGCCGAGGCCGGTACCGGGGACGGCGGCGAGGGAGTCGCCGTCGACGAGGTTGTACTCGCGGTAGCCGAGGAAGGTGAAGTGGTCGTCGGCGAGCCAGCGCAGCAGCTCACGGGCCTCTTCGAGCTCGTACTCGCGCAGGTCGGGGGCGGTGGGCTCGTCGGGCAGGCCGTCGGCGATGCGCAGCGCGGCGTCGCGCATCTTCTCCCAGTCCTCGACGGACTCGCGGACGTCGGACAGGACGCGCAGCAGGTCGGCGGTGATCTGCTTGAGGTCGGCGCGGTCGGTCTCGCGGTCGATCTCGACGTGGATCCACGACTCGACGAGGGAGTCGTGGGGGCGCGCGGTGCGGGGGCCGTGCGCGTCGCAGTCGGGACCGAGGATCTCGATCAGCTTGCCGGTGACGTCACGGCGCACGACGACCTGCGGGTGGATCACGACGTGGATGCCGCGGCCCTGGCGGGACAGCTCGTTCGTGACGGAGTCCACGAGGAAGGGCATGTCGTCGGTGACGACCTCGACGACGGAGTGGCTGGAGGTCCAGCCGTTCTCCTCCACCGTGGGGGTGTGCACGCGGACGTTCGCAGTGCCCTGCGGCCGGTTCTCCGCCAGTCGGTAGTGGGAGAGCCCGGCTCCGAACACGTCGACCGGGTCCCGGTCCGTGAGGTCCTCGGGCGCGGTGTGCAGGTAGTAGCGCTGGAGGTAGGAGAGGACCGCCGTCCGGTCCGGACGCTCTCCCTGCTCGGACCCAGTCGGAAGTAGCCCCCCGGCCGGGCTGTTCTCAGCTACCCGGGCCGCCCGTGCGAGCAGCTCGGCCTTTGCTTCGTCCAGCTTGGTCTGCATGTCCTCTGGCTCCTGTCGCGCGCCATTGCGTGACGTAGGTGAAGGAAGGAATGACATAGCGCCGCGAGGCGGGGTGTCCGTTCGGGATCGACGCTATGCCGTCGAGAAGGCCGACCGGGAGGGAATGAGCCAAGATCGGCCGGCGCTCCCGGTGGCGGGGACCAGCGATGGCCCGGGCACTGTCGTACGCCGGGCGCAGGCCGGAGGCTCCAGTGCCCCCGAGGCATATCGCGCTGATCACGGGTACAAGGCTATCCCGACCTACCCCCAGGTCGTCATTCGCTGCATCTGTACAAATCTTGGGGTGGAACTTTGACAGTCTGGCCAGCGACGCGGCAGGCGGTCCGTGCAGCGGCCCGTCCAGTCGCTATTCGGCCAGCTCGCGAGCAGCCAGAACGGCTTCCGCCAGGCTGTCCACGACGGGCACTCCGGCTGATTCCAGACTGCGGCGGCTGTGCGAACCGCCCGTGTAGAGGACGGCGCGGGCGCCGACGTGGGCGGCGGCGAGGGCGTCGTCCACCGCGTCCCCGATGAGGACCGTACGGTCGGGGCTCACGCCCGTCGCGTCCAGGGCCTGCAGGTGGCGTACGAGATGTCCCGCCTTGGAGGTGTGCGAGGGGCCGGTGCGCCCGTCGACGCGCAGGAAGTGCCCCTCGATGCCGTGGGACCGCACGAGCGGAACGAGTCTGTCATGGGGCGCGAGGGAGAGCAGGGACTGGGTGAGCCCGTCGCGCTGCCAGTCCCGGAGCAGCTCCCGAGCGCCCTCGGCGAGCCCGACGTCCGCGGCGGCGGCCCAGTAGTGGCGGTGGAAGGTCTCGTCCATGACGAGCCACTCCTCCTCGGTGGGCAGCCGTCCCATGAGGCGCTCGTAGAACTTCGGCACCGGGACGACATACAGCTCGCGGTACGTCTCCAGGGTGATCGGCGCGAGGCCGAGTTCCGCGAAGGAGGCGTTCGTCGCGATGATCACGGCGTCGATGTCGTGGAGGAGGGTGCCGTTCCAGTCCCACACGATGTGGTGCGCGAACGTCATGTCAGCAGTCCCGGGATCTCCTGGACGCCGAACCACAGCAGCTCGTGGTCCTCGGCCGCGTCCACGATGGCCTGCGCGTCCTCGTCCCCGCCGTCGGCGGCGGTCAGGGCCGCCGCGGCCGCGGCGACGTCCTCCTCGGCGTCGTCGGCGTCCACGTGCACGGCGGCGGCCACGGTGAGGCGCACGGGAGCGGCGAGGCCGACCCGTCCGACGGCGGCCTCGTCGGCGCCGGGGGCGGCGGTGGCGGCCCTGTCGTCCACGTCGAGGGCGACGACGACGCGTCGGCGGGGTGCGCCGGGGTCGGCGGCGAGCAGCCGCAGCGAAGCGGCGGCGGCCCGGCCCAGGGCCGCGTACTCCAGCTCCTCGATGTCGTCCGAGACGTACCACTCGCGCAGCCCGGGGGTGACGGCGTACGCCCTCAGCGGTGCGGGGCCCAGCTCACCGGCCTTGTGCACCTCGGCGAGCCCGGGGAGGGTCAGGGGGACGTACACACGCATGGCCGGCTGCTTTCGGTCGTCGGAAACGCACCCAGGATACGACTCGCAGAGGGGCGGCCGGGGTACGCCAGGGTGACGGCCGCCGTACCCCATCGGGCTGCCGGGACGCCCCCGGGCGCCCGTCCACCCGCGGCCCCCGGAGCCGGGCCCGACCCGGTGGGCAGCGGCCGGTGGGCACTCGGATAGGTGAACCGCGCGGGCGGCGGGCGGCGGCCGGGCCGTGGTTGCGGAGCGTGTTCGTCGACCGTAGAAGATCCCCATCAAGTTACCGCCCGGTACCGCTCCGGGCCCGGACGTTCGGGGGCAGATCGCGATGGACACGACGACGCGCGGCACGATCGGCAGCAACGGCGGCCGCCGCCGGCCCGCAGGCCCCTCCGGGACCCGCCCGGCCGGGCGCCGCGACCAGCGCCGCCCGGCGGCTCCCGCCGGGCGGCAGGCCCTCGCGGGCCCGCCGCGCGCCCTGCGGCTCGGCCCGCACCACTGGTTCGCCGAACGCCTCCTGGCCGTGGTCAGCGGTCGGCGCCCCGTCCACTCGCTCCTCGGGCACACCGTCGGCCCCGCCTACCAGCAACTGGTCAACCTGGCCCACGCGGAGCCCGCACCGCGCGAGCGGCGGTCCCCGGTGGTCCGCCGGTGCGGCCGCTTCATCCCCGGCCCGGGCGTCATCGAAGCCTTCGCCCGCATCGCCACGGGCGACCGCGTCACGGCGATGGCCTTCCGCCTCGAACAGGGCCCCGACCTCCGCTGGCGCTGCGCAGCAGTAGAAATCCAGGGCCCCCGCCCCTAGGCGCCACCAGTCAAGCCCAGCCGCCGCATCCCCGCTCCGCCGCCTTACTCCAGCCCCGCCGGCGCTTGAGGCGCGGGGGCCCGGGGGCAGCGCCCCCGCGACGGCGCCGCGGGTCCCCACCCACCGGCCACCCCGGCGGGAGCCACAACGCGGCCGGGGCCGAACACCCCTTGGTGTCCGGCCCCGGCCGACGACCCGCACCCCCCGAGGAGGGCAGGGTCACTTCTTGCGGCGACGCCCACCCGCGGCCTTCTGCGCCTTGCGGCGCTCCGCCCGCGTCATCCCGTCACCGGCGGCGTCGCTCTCGAAGTCACCCTCGATGACACCGCCCTCACCGTCGACCGTCGGCGCGGAGAAGTGCAGCCGGTCCGGCCGCTGCGGCGCCTCCAGCCCCTTCGCCCGGATCTCCGGACGCGCGGCCGGCACCGGCTCCTTCGTCAGCGACGGCGCCGCGTCCTGCACCGGAAGCTCCTCGACCTGCTGCTCGACCTGGACCTCCAGGTTGAACAGGTAGCCGACGGACTCCTCCTTGATGCCCTCCTGCATGGCGTTGAACATGTCGAAGCCCTCGCGCTGGTACTCGACCAGCGGGTCCTTCTGGGCCATCGCCCGCAGGCCGATGCCCTCCTGCAGGTAGTCCATCTCGTACAGGTGCTCGCGCCACTTGCGGTCCAGCACCGACAGGACCACACGCCGCTCCAGCTCACGCATGATCTCGGAGCCCAGGGCCTTCTCGCGGGCCTCGTACTGCTCGTGGATGTCGTCCTTGACGGACTCCGCGATGAACTCGGCGGTGATGCCGGCGCGGTCGCCCGCTGCCTCCTCCAGCTCCTCGATGGTGACCTTCACCGGGTAGAGCTGCCGGAAGGCGCCCCACAGGCGCTCCAGGTCCCACTCCTCGGCGAAGCCCTCGACCGTCTCGGCCGCGATGTACGCGTCGATCGTGTCGTCCATCATGAAGCGGACCTGCTCCTGGAGGTCCTCGCCCTCCAGGACGCGGCGACGCTCCCGGTAGATGACCTCGCGCTGGCTGTTGAGGACCTCGTCGTACTTCAGGACGTTCTTGCGCGTCTCGAAGTTCTGGGTCTCGACCTGCGACTGGGCCGACGCGATCGCCCGCGTCACCATCTTGTTCTCGATCGGCACGTCGTCCGGCACGTTGGCCATCGCCATGACGCGCTCGACCATCTGCGCCTTGAACAGGCGCATCAGGTCGTCACCCAGCGACAGGTAGAAGCGGGACTCGCCCGGGTCGCCCTGTCGGCCGGAACGACCGCGCAGCTGGTTGTCGATACGGCGGGACTCGTGGCGCTCGGTGCCCAGCACGTACAGCCCGCCGAGACTCTTGACCTCCTCGAACTCCGCCTTCACGGCCGACTCGGCCCGGGTGAGCGCCGCGGGGAGGGCGTGCGCCCACTCCTCGATGTGCTCCTCCGGGTCCAGGCCCTGCTGGCGCAGCTCGGCCTCGGCGAGGTCGTCCGGGTTGCCGCCGAGCTTGATGTCGGTACCGCGGCCGGCCATGTTCGTGGCGACGGTGACGGCGCCGCGGCGGCCGGCCTGGGCGACGATCGCGGCCTCGCGATCGTGCTGCTTGGCGTTGAGGACCTCGTGCGGGATGCCGCGCTTGGAAAGCTGCTGGGAGAGGTACTCGGACTTCTCGACCGACGTCGTACCGACGAGGATCGGCTGGCCCTTCTCGTGCTTCTCCGCGATGTCGTCGACGACGGCGGCGAACTTGGCGACCTCGGTCCGGTAGATCAGGTCGGGCTGGTCCACGCGCTGCATCGGCCGGTTCGTCGGGATCGGGACGACACCCAGCTTGTAGATCTGGTGGAACTCGGCGGCCTCGGTCATGGCCGTACCGGTCATGCCCGACAGCTTGGAGTACAGGCGGAAGAAGTTCTGCAGGGTGATCGTGGCGAGGGTCTGGTTCTCGTCCTTGATGTCCACCCCTTCCTTCGCCTCGATGGCCTGGTGCATGCCCTCGTTGTAGCGGCGGCCGGCGAGGATACGGCCGGTGTGCTCGTCGACGATCATGACTTCGCCGTCGATGACGACGTAGTCCTTGTCCTTCTTGAACAGTTCCTTCGCCTTGATGGCGTTGTTCAGGTAGCCGACGAGCGGGGTGTTCACCGACTCGTAGAGGTTCTCGATGCCGAGCCAGTCCTCGACCTTGGCGACGCCGGCCTCGTGGATGCCGACGGTGCGCTTCTTCTCGTCGACCTCGTAGTCGCCGGTCTCCTCGATGCCCTTGAGCGGCTGGCCGGCCTCGCCCTTGGTCAGGCGGGTGACGAGCTTGGCGAAGTCGGCGTACCACTTCGTGGCCTGGTCCGCCGGACCGGAGATGATCAGCGGGGTGCGGGCCTCGTCGACGAGGATCGAGTCGACCTCGTCGACCACGGCGAAGTTGTGGCCGCGCTGGACGAGCTCGTCCTGCGACCACGCCATGTTGTCGCGCAGGTAGTCGAAGCCGAACTCGTTGTTCGTGCCGTAGGTGATGTCGCAGTTGTACTGCTCGCGCCGCTGCGCCGGCGACATGTTCGCCAGGATGCAGCCGACGCTCAGGCCCAGGAACTTGTGGACCCGGCCCATCATCTCCGAGTCGCGCTCGGCCAGGTAGTCGTTCACCGTGATCAGGTGCACGCCCTTGCCGGACAGCGCGTTCAGGTAGGCGGGCAGCGTGCCGACGAGGGTCTTGCCCTCACCGGTCTTCATCTCGGCGACATAGCCGAGGTGCAGGGCGGCGCCGCCCATGATCTGGACGTCGTAGTGCCGCTGGCCGAGGACGCGCTTGGCCGCCTCGCGGACGGTCGCGAAGGCCTCGGGCAGCAGGTCGTCCAGGCTCTCACCGTCCTGGTAGCGCTGCTTGTACTCGTCCGTGAGCGCCCGCAACTCGGCGTCGGAGAGGTTGACGAAGTCCTCTTCGATGGAGTTGACCTGGTCCGCGATGCGGTGCAGTTTGCGCAGGATCTTGCCTTCGCCTGCACGCATGAGCTTGTTGAAGACGGACACCGAGGTTTGTCTCCTTGCCGGTCGGGCCTGGGCACTGTACGTACACGGGCACGGCAGGTGGGCCCCACCGCAACGGCCATCGTAAGCGAGGACGCGGCCGCGTCGGGAGGTCCGCCGTTCCCATGAGGGCACGGGTGCCCGTATGGAGAACGTACGGGGCACGCCGAAGGTGCCGCACCGGCCGGCGGGTTTCCCGAAAAGTGTTCGCCCCGGCGCCGCCGGCGCAGCACAATCCGCGCATGGAGCCCACCACCCTGACCACCGAGCGCCTCGTGCTCAGACCCTTCGTCCCCGAGGACGCCGCCGAGGTGTACGCCGCCTGCCAGGACCCGGAGATCCAGCGCTGGAACGAGGTGCCCTCCCCCTACACACGCGCCCACGCGGACACCTGGGTGCACGAGACCGTGCCGGCCGGCTGGCGCGGGGACACCGCGTACAGCTTCGCGGTCCGGCTCGGGCCGCAGGGTCCGCTGGTGGCCGCCCTCGGCGTGCACCCCCGCGGCGAGTCCGTCTTCGAGGTCGGGTTCTGGGCGGTCGCGGAGCACCGGGGCCGGGGGTACGTCGCCGAGGCGCTGGGCGCCGCCGCCCGCTGGGCCTTCACCGAGCTGGGTGCGGGCCGGCTGGAGTGGCGGGCCGAGCCGGACAACGCGGCCTCCCGGGCCGTCGCGGAGAAGGCGGGCTTCCGGATGGAGGGGATCCTGCGCGCCGGCATCCGCCACCGCGGCACCCTGCGCGACTGCCGGGTCGGCGCCCTGCTCCCCTCGGACCTGGACCTGCCCCCGCACCTGCCCTACCTGCCGGCGAGGCCCGACGCAGGGCCCGCTGTCAGTGGCACCCCCTAGGCTCGGCGCATGATCAGCCTGCCGCCGCCGACCGTGTCCCTGTCCGCCGACGAGGCCCGCCGGATCGCCCTGCGCGCACAGGGCTTCCTCGGCGCCCCCGACCGGCGCGGCGGGGTCCGCGGGGTCCTGCGCCACCTGGGCGCGGTCCAGCTCGACACCATCTCGGTCCTGGCCCGCTCGCACGAGCTGATCCCGTACGCCCGGCTGGGCGCGGTCGGCCGGGACACCGTGGAGAAGGCCTACTGGACCGAGCGGCACGCCTTCGAGTACTGGTCGCACGCGGCCTGCATCCTGCCCATCGAGGAATGGCCGCATTTCGCCTTCCGCCGCCGGGCCAACCGGGCGCGCGGCCACCGCTGGCACATCCTCCAGGACAAGCAGCACTCGACGCGGGCGGTCCTGGACCGGCTGAGGGCGGACGGCCCGCTGACCTCCACCGAGCTGGGCGGCGCCAAGAACGGCGGCGAGTGGTTCGAATGGTCCGAGACGAAGATCGCGGTGGAGTGGCTCCTCGACACCGGCGAGGTGGTGTGCAGTGAGCGCCGCGGCTGGAAGCGGGTCTACGACCTCCCCGAGCGGGCGGTGCCCGACGCACTGCTCCACGACGACCTGGACGACCGCGAGTGCCTGCGCCGACTGGTGGCCCTGGCGGGCAGGTCCCTCGGCGTCGGCACCCGCGCCGACATCGCCGACTACCACCGGCTCAAGGGCGAGCAGTTCGACGCGGTGGTCGCGGACTCCGGGCTGGTGCCGGTCGAGGTGGAGGGCTGGGCCAAACCCGCCTGGGCGGATCCGCAGGCCCTGGCGACGGCTCCCCGGGGCCGCCACCGCACGACGCTGCTGTCGCCCTTCGACTCCCTGGTCTGGGACCGCCCCCGCACGGAGCGGATCTTCGGCTTCACGCACCGCCTGGAGGCGTACGTGCCCAAGGCGAAGCGGATACACGGCTACTTCGCGATGCCGCTGCTGGCGGGCGGCCGGCTCCAGGGCCGCGTCGACCCGGCCCGCGAGGGCCGCACGCTGGTCGCCCGGCAGCTCTCGCTGACCTCGCCCGCGGCCGCGGGGGCGATGGCCCGGGCCCTGCGGGAGGCGGCGGAGTGGGTGGGCTGCGACGCGGTCCGCGTGGAGCGCGCGCAGAACGCCGCCGAGGCGGCGGCGGTGACGGCCGAGCTGACGGCACTGGGCACCTGACGCCGGGTCCGGGCCCGTCCGGGTCGGCGCTAGCGGATCTCCAGGATCTTCTCGCGCATCGCGTAGACCACGGCCTCCATCCGGGAGTGGAGCTGGAGCTTCTCCAGGATGTTGCGGACGTGGTTCTTCACGGTGTTCTCGGAGATGAACAACTCCTTGGCGATGTCGCGGTTGTTCATGCCGGTGGCCACCAGCTTGAGGACTTCCAGCTCCCGGTCGGTCAGCCTCGGCGCCGGCACCAGCCGCCGCTCGTCGGTCCGCTGGATCATCGACTTGAACTCGGTGAGGAGCTTCGACGCCATCGACGGGCTGATCTGCGACTGGCCGTCGGCCACCGCCCGGATGGCGGTGGCCACCTCGTCCGTGGAGATCTCCTTCAGGAGGTAGCCGGTCGCGCCCGCCTTGATCGCGTCGTAGAGGTCGGCCTCCTCGTCGCTGATCGTCAACATGATGATCTTCGCGGAGGGGGCCACCTCCTTGATCGAGGTGCACGCCTCGATGCCGCCGCGCCGGGGCATCCGCACGTCCATGAGCACGATGTCCGGCAGCAGGTCGGCCGCCTTGTCCACCGCTTCCGCGCCGTCCCCGGCCTCGCCGACGACCTGGATGTCCTCCTCCTGGGCGAGGACGATCTCCAGTCCCCGGCGGAAGAGCGCGTGGTCGTCGACCACGAGCACCCGGATGGGCTCCCCGGCCGGCGGGCCTGCGGTCTCTCCCGAGGGGTCCGCCCCGCGGCAGGCCTCGCCGTCGTCCGCGCCTGCCGGACCGAAGCTGTCCGCCATCGTCCCTCCCCCTGCATGTGCTGAGTTGCCGGGCCAACCGGACACGTCCCGCAGCCGGTTGACTGCCCGCCATGATTCCATGCCGGCACCACGGCGCGGGGGAAGCCGGCGGACCTTCTGGCGCATACCCGTCATGCAGGTGCCCCCGCGAAGGACGCCGGAGCGCCTCGCGGGGGCAGCGAACGGTCTGCTCAGCCGCCGAGCGCGCCTCCCGCGCCGCCCCGCGGCTCCTCCGTGCTGGAGGCCCCGTCGGGGTTCACGTGGATGACGCCGTAGTCATAGGCGTGCCGCCGGTAGACGACACTGGGCAACTTCGTCTCGGAGTCGACGAACAGGTAGAAGTCGTGGCCGACCAGCTCCATCTCGTACAGAGCCTGGTCGAGCGACATGGGCGAGGCCGAGTGGGTCTTCTCGCGGACGATGAGCGGGCCTTCGCCCTGCACTTCGATGGGGCCGATCCGGGTGACCGGGACTCCGTCCGCCTTCTCCTCGGTGACCACCTGGCCACTGCCGTTCAGCGACGCGACACCCGGCACCACGTCGGCGACCTCCGCCGCCGGGATCCGGCCGGTGCCGCGGCGGGTGAAGCGCTTGTCGTGCTGCTTGCGCAGCCGGGCCTCGAGCTTGTCCTGAGCCAGGTCCAGCGCCGCGTACGGGTCGGCGGCGGCCGCCTCGGCCCGGATCACCGGACCCCGCGAACGCAGGGTGATCTCCACGCGGTCGGAACGGTCGGCCTGGCGCGGGTTGTGCTCCTTGGACACCTCGACGTCCAAGCTGATCACCTTGGCGTCGAGCTTCTGGATCCGCTCCGGATTCAGCTTCTCGGCCACGTGCTTGCGGAACCGCTCGGGCACTTCGGTCTTGCGGCCCTTGACGACGATGTCCACGCAGAACTCCGTTCCCGGATAGCTCCGCCCGACGGGGCGAAGCGTCTCCCTTTTGCACCAGACTCCGGTGAAGGCCGGAGCCTCGGACTTGGCGACTTTCACCTCCTCCTCCGCCATCGGCGAGGTGCGCACCCCACCGACTTAGGAGTCGAGAGAACAGCCCCCTGAGTTCCTTACAACCGAACATATCCCTGTATGACGGTTGACGGCACCCGCTACTGGCACGTACTTCCAGTCCAGTGGCCGTTCCCTCGTACTACCTGCAACGATGGGCCTTCCCCTCCAGTTCCAGATCTATTCACGGGATTTTCCTCCCGGAGACGTTGCAGGTCAGCGCGCCACCGCCCCGGGAGCCCGCACGAAGGAGTCCGGCGGCGCGGCCACCACCGCTGCCCGCAGCACCTCCTCCGGGCCCGCCCCGGGACTGTGCCCCACTCCTGCCCAGGATCCGGCCCCGTATCCCGCCGGGCCCGCCGCCTCCCGCACCGCCCGGGCCGCCTCGGCCAGCGTCGCCCCGGTGGTGACCACGTCGTCGACGAGCACGATCCGCGCCCCCGCCGTCAGCCGCACCCCGTCGCGGCGCACCGCCAGCGCCCCGGCCAGGTTCTCCCGGCGCTGCCGGGCCCCCAGACCCGCCTGGTCGGCCACCGCCCGCCGCAGTTCCAGTACGGGCGCCACGCGCGCGGCGACCCCGGCCCGCCGCAGCCGCCCCGCCGCGGCCAGCGCGATCCTGCGCGCCGGGTCGTGCCCGCGCGCCCGGACCTGCCGCCGCGCCGAAGGGACCGGCACCAGGGCCACCTCGCCCCGCCCCCGCTCCGGCCCGCCCGCCAGGACGGCCGCCGCCAGCGCACCGCCCAGCACCCCGGCCAGCGGGAGCACCCCGCGCTCCTTGTGGGCCAGCAGGACGGCCCGTACGGCCCCCTCGTAGGCGGCCGCGGCCCGTACCACCGGCAGCCCCTGCGGACGCGGGTACGGGCTCACCAGCCCCGCCGCGGCCCCACTGAGCCCGCCCGCACAGTCGGCGCACACCAGCACGCGGGCAGCGCCGCACCCGGCGCAGTCGACCGGCAGGACCAGCCCGGCCAGCTCCCGCCACCACCCCCGCATGGCCCCACCCTGATGCCCCGGCGCCGGGCCCGCCACCCCTGTGGACGCCGCCGCGCCCACGGCGCCGCGACCCGGGGCGCGGACGCCGCCCGCCCCCGGGGGGCTCCCTCAGCCCGGGTAGACCGGGGAGCGGCCGCCCGCGACGACCGTGCGCCACTGCGCCCCCGGCGGCAGCCAGACGATCCCGTCCTCCGAGTACGCCACCACCGGCTTCGGCTTCGACTCGTCCTCCGCCGCCGCGACCGCGACCTCGGAAAGCCCCGTGGCACCCGGCAGGCTCGCCGCGACCATCGAGCCGTCCGCCAGCATGTAGCGGGCCTGCTGCACCCCGCCCCGCTCCCGGCCCACCACCAGCAGCCGGCCCCGCGGCGCCCAGCTCATCGCCGTCACGTCCGCCATCTGCGGGGCCGCCTGGCGCAGCTCGCGCACCGACACCGCCGAGACGTCCCCCTTCGCGTCGGGCCGCTCGATCCGACCGATGTAGAGCATCTTCTTGGCGCCCTCCTCCAGCAGCAGTGCGATCCGCGCCCCGTCGGCGGACGCCTTCAGCGACGCGATCCGCCGGCCGTCGAGCCCCGCGACCTGCACCCGCTCCGGGGTGCCGGTGCCGCCCGGCACCCGCCACAGCCCCGGCTGCTGCGGGTCCCTGTCAGCGACCCACAGGTCCCCCGACGCGTCCCAGCTCGGGGCCGTCAGGGTCTCCGCCTTGCCGCCCCTGCCGATCGGCACCTGCGCCGGCATCGGCCCGCCCCCCGACATGGACACCACGTACAGCCCGTGACCGTCCTCGGAGACCACCGCCGCACGCCGCTCGTCGTGGGAGACCGCCGCCGCGCTGACCTTGAACAGCGGGAGGGTCGTCAGCGGCCCCGGCACCGGCTCGGTGCGGGTCTGCTGGTCATCGCTGCTGACGTCGAGCTTCATCCGGACCAGCCGCTTGTCGTTGTCGACGAAGTACTGGAACTCGGGCAGCTTGGGCCGGTTGGCGATGGCGTCCGCGCTCACCGAGGTCACGGAGCACAGCGAGGACGTCTTGTCGTCGGAGGAGCGCAGCAGTTCGACCTGGTCCAGCCGGGACCCCGTCAGGTCCTTGACCGTGTAGAGGAGTTGCGTGGCCATCTTCTTGCACTGCGGCTGCGCGACGTTGCCCACCTTGTCGTTGAGCGGTACGCGCAGCGTGTTCTGGCCGTCGTAGGAGAGGGACTTGGTGCCCGTGCGCAGCTCCGTACCGGTGGGGAAGCTGGACTCCACGACCGGCGCGAGCCACCGGGACGGCCCGGCGAGCAGCGACTGCACGGTCTGCGTGGTCGGGTCCATCCGCGAGTCGGGGTCGGTGCGCTGGCGCACGTAGACCGGGTCGGCGACGAGCGTGCCGCCCGCGAAGTAGTACTTGTTCACCGGCATGTAGATGCGCTGGAAGTCCGACTCGCTGAGCACGAGGCCGCTCGGCGGGGTCGAGATCCGCCACTGCTTGTCCTCGTCCTGGACGAGCTGCAGCTGCTCCTCGTAGGGCCTGTCCCCGGTCTGCGGCTGGTACGCGCTGTGCTCGTCGACGGTCGCGAGCTTCTTGCCGGTCACCTTCCAGCGAGGCCCCTCCGGGTCCTTCTCACCGCGGACCGCGACCCGGGTCAGGCCGGAGGACAGCACGGTGACGGCGGAGCTCGGCTTCCAGGACTTCGCGGCGGCCGGCGTCAGGTACTTGCGGGCGGTCTCCAGCTGCGGATCATCGCTGGTCATCGCCTCCAGGAAGCCGTCGACGATCTCCGCCGGAGTGGCCTTGTCCGCAGGCGGCACCCCGAAGACCCGCACCTGCGAGTCCACGCCCTGCGAGGCCTGGACCGCGCGGATCTCCCCGCTGTCGGGCATCGACGCACAGCCGGCCAGGAGCAGCCCGGCCGTCCCGAAGGCGTACGCCCGCACCGTGCGCCGGCGCCGGCCCCTCACCCGTGCGCTCCCCCTCCGCGCGTCCACGGGCTCATCGTCCATCGGCTCGATCCTCCTGTTGTGCCTGCTCGGCCGGGCGGGCCACCACCCGCGCCCCGTTGCCCGGCAGCGCCGTCGGGTCGGCGGGCACCGACAGCCCGCCCGCGACCGGCGGCCGCGGCGGTATCGGCGACCGGTCCCCCGCGTCGGGCGTCTGCCGCTCCGCCGGGCCGCCGGAGGCCGCGGCTGCGGCGTCCGCCGCGGCCCTGGCCCGGTTCGCCCGGGAGTCCTCGGGCTCCAGCGGGATCGGCGAGCCCCGCAGCGGCTCGTCGGCGGTGCGCGGCAGCGTCAGCCGGAACTGCGAACCACCACCCGGCTCGCCCCACGCCTGCAGCCAGCCGCCGTGCAGCCGGGCGTCCTCGACGGCGATCGACAGACCGAGGCCGGTTCCGCCGGTCGTCCGCGCCCGCGCCGGGTCGGCCCGCCAGAAGCGGTTGAAGACGCGGGTGGCCTCGCCGGGCTTGAGCCCGACACCGTAGTCCCGTACGGCGACGGCGACGGCGCCGCCCGCGGACGCCAGCCGCACCACCACGTCGCGGCCCTCGCCGTGCTCGACGGCGTTGACGACGAGGTTGCGCAGCACCCGCTCCACGCGCCGGGAGTCGGCCTCGGCGATCACCGGCTGGGAGTCGCCGAGCACCCGTATCCGGGTGCCCTTGTGCTCGGCCAGCGGCTCCGCCCCGTCGATGACGCGGCGCACCACCTCGCGCAGGTCGATGGGCTCGGCCTCCAGCGCCGCCGCCCCGGCGTCGAAGCGGCTGATCTCCAGCAGGTCGGCGAGGAGCGACTCGAAGCGGTCGAGCTGCCCGGCGAGCAGCTCGGCGGAGCGGGCCGTCACGGGATCGAAGTCGACGCGCGCGTCGTGGATGACGTCGGCGGCCATCCGTACCGTCGTCAGCGGGGTCCGCAGCTCGTGGCTGACGTCCGAGACGAACCGGCGCTGCATGCGGGACAGCTCCTCCAGCTGCTGGATCTTGTTCTGGAGGTTCTGCGCCATCTTGTTGAAGGCTTCACCGAGGCGGGCGATGTCGTCCTCCCCGGTGACCTTCATCCGCTCCTGGAGTCGGCCCGCCGAGAGCCGCTCGGCGATCCCGGCGGCCATGCGTACGGGGCTGACGACCTGGCGCACCACGAGCCAGGCGATACCGCTGAGCAGGACCACGACGAACAGCCCGGCGGTGGCGATGGTGCTCTTGACCAGGTTGAGGGACTCCTCCTCCTGCGTCAGCGGGAAGAGGTAGTACAGGTCGTACGGGTCGCCGTTGACGTCCGTCAGCCGCTTGCCGACGACCAGGGCCGGCTCGGGCTCCTTCTGCTCCGCCCCGCTGGTGTAGCGGATCTCGGAGAAGGTCTGGAAGGTGCCGGTGGCGTGGTTGACGGCCCGGCGCAGGCCGAGCGGCACACTGGCCGTCGGATCGACGTTCCCCGAGGCGCGCGCTCCGCGCACGCCCTGGGCGCCGGGCTGCTGCTGCTCCCCGGTGCCTGCCCCGAGCGCGACCACCTCGAAGGCGGTCTGCCCGCCACTGGCCAGCTGCTTGACCAGCGAGTTCATCCAGGTACTGGCGTCCCGCCCGACCTTGTTGTCGGTCGCGTCGGGACCGTCGACCGTCGCGGGGGTGTTGGCCTTCTCCTGGGCCACCGCGAACCCGCCCGCGGCCTGGCTCTGCGCCGCCTCCTCCTTGGCGTCGAGGAGGCCCTTGCTGACCTGCGCGATGACGACGAAGCCCAGGGCGAGCACCACGGACAGCGAGATCAGCAGGGTGGCCGCGACCACCCGGAGCTGGATGTTGCGCCGCCACAGGCGGACAGCCGGAAGCAGCGGTCGGCGCACGAGACGTACGAACAACCGCAGCATGCGGCCCGCGGGCGCCCCGTCCCGGAGCAGTCTGCCGGCCCACGGGCGGGAACCGCCCCGGACCCTGCCCGAGGTGCCGGACTGCACGTCAGCTGGGTCCGGCCTTGTAGCCGACACCGCGTACCGTCACGACGATCTCGGGGCGCTCGGGGTCCTTCTCGACCTTCGAGCGCAGACGCTGCACGTGCACGTTGACCAGGCGGGTGTCCGCCGCGTGCCGGTAGCCCCAGACCTGCTCCAGCAGCACCTCGCGGGTGAACACCTGCCAGGGCTTGCGGGCGAGCGCGACCAGCAGGTCGAACTCCAGCGGCGTCAGGGCGATGGACACGCCGTCCCGCTTCACCGAGTGTCCGGCCACGTCGATGACCAGGTCACCGATGGTCAGCTGCTCGGGCGCTGGCTCCTCCGACCGGCGCAGACGGGCCCGGATGCGGGCCACCAGCTCCTTCGGCTTGAACGGCTTGACGATGTAGTCGTCGGCCCCGGACTCCAGGCCCACGACCACGTCCACCGTGTCGCTCTTGGCGGTGAGCATGACGATCGGCACGCCGGACTCGGCCCGGATCAGCCTGCACACCTCTATGCCGTCCCGTCCGGGCAGCATGAGGTCGAGCAGCACAAGGTCGGGCTTCGCCTCCCGGAAGGCAGCGAGTGCCTTGTCACCGTCCGCTACGAACGACGGCTCAAAACCTTCTCCCCGCAGCACAATGCCGAGCATCTCGGCCAGCGCGGTGTCGTCGTCGACGACGAGGACGCGTCCCTTCATGTTTGACATCATCCCATTAGCCAATCGTTACCCGGCGGTGAGCTGCCCCACAGCCAGAAAGGCTGGAAATCGCCCCTCGGACCTGCGTGGCGATCGGCTCGACCGGTCTGTCCCGGATCCGGGCGACAATTGAAGGTACGGGCTGCCGGGCATCCGGGGGGACGGCTGGTCCGTTCGTGGTCCTCACGTGGCACGATGGCAGCGACCAGCGCCCCCGCCGCAGCAGGTGGATGTGAAGGAGCGACGATGAACGACTCTCCGGGCTGGGCTACGCCCGGATCCTCCCCGTCCGACGGCGACCGGCAGGGAACCGACGCCGGCCGACCCGCAGGCGACGGCGGCGCGCAGCAGCCCGCACAGCCCGCCGGCGACCCCAAGTGGTCCGCCGAGCAGCCCCCTCCCGGCCAGTGGTCGAGCCCCGGCGCGACCCCGCCCGCCGACCCCCCGCAGACTCCGCAGCCCCCGGCGCCGTCCGGCTCCGGCTGGGGACACCAGCCCGGCACCCCGTACGGCGGCCAGTACTCCTACCCGGGCGGCCCGGGCCAGTGGGGCGGCCCCCCGCCCGCCGCCAAGCCCGGCGTGATCCCGCTGCGCCCCCTGGGCCTCGGCGAGATCCTCGACGGCTCGGTCGCCACCATGCGCACGCACTGGCGCTCCGTCGTCCCGATCACCCTGGTCGTGGCCACGGTCATCCAGGTCATCAGCGTCCTCGTGCAGAAGTTCATGCTGAGCGACCTGCCCCTCAGCTCGGCCGAGGACATGACCGCCGAGGAGGCCATCGACAGCCTCGGCAGCACCCTCGCCGTATCGGTGGTCAACCAGTTCATCCAGGTACTCGGCACCATCATCGTCACCGCCATGCTCACGATGATCTTCAGCAAGGCCATCCTGGGACAGCACTCCTCGGTCTCCGCCGCCTGGCGCGACGCCCGCCCGCAGCTGCTGCGCCTCCTCGGCCTGACCCTGCTGCTGGCCCTCGGCATCATCCTGCTCGGCGCCGTCCTGGTCCTGCCCGGAGCCCTCGCGGGCAACGCGGGCCTCGCCGTCGTCGGCGTGGTCGCCTGGCTGCCGCTGGTCATCTGGCTCGGGATCAAGTTCACCCTGGCCTCCCCCGCCCTGATGCTGGAGAAGAGCACCGTCCTCAAGGCCTTCGCGCGCTCCTCGAAGCTCGTCGGCGGCTCCTGGTGGCGCATCTTCGGCATCACCGTCCTCACCAGCCTGATCGCCTTCATGGTCGCGCTGATGGTCGTGGCGCCGTTCCAGATGATCGGCCTGTTCGCCTTCGGCGGCGGCCTGGACTCCCTGGAGGACGGCAGCGCCCAGACCGCCTGGGGACCGCTGATCTTCTCCGGAATCGGCCTGATCATCGCCCAGACCATCATCATGCCCATCCAGTCCGGCGTCACCGTCCTCCTCTACGTCGACCAGCGCATCCGCCGCGAGGGCCTCGACCTGGAGCTCGCCCGGGCGGCCGGCATCGAGAACTACGGCACGACCGGAGGCTGACCCAGCGATGATGAGCACGGGGGGCCTCATCACCCGCACCGCGGCTCTCCTGCCGAGCGCGGAGACACCGCCGGTGACGACACCGCGCGCACCCGCCCAGGAGGCGGCGGAACGCGAACTGTCCAAGCCGATGTACCACGAGAACGACCCGAGCCTGGTGGACCGCGCCCTGCGCGCGTTCTTCGAGTGGCTCGACGACCTGTTCGACGCCGCCTCCGGGGCGACCCCCGGAGGCGCCGTGGGCCTGGTCGCCGTCCTCCTCCTGGTCGTCCTCGCGGTCGCCGCCCTGTGGTGGCGCCTGGGCTCCCCCCGGCGTGCCGCCACGTCCGCGGCCGTCCTCTTCGACGACGGCGTCCGCAGCGCGGCCGACCACCGCAGCACCGCCGAGGCCCACGCCGCCGCCGGCCGCTGGACGGAAGCCGTCCAGGAACGCATGCGCGCCGTGTTCCGCTCGCTGGAGGAACGCACCCTGCTGGACCCCCGCCCGGGCCGCACCGCCGACGAGGCGGCCGCCGAGGCCGCGGTCTCCCTGCCCGACCACGCCGCCGCCCTCCGCGCCGCCGCCCGTACCTTCGACGACGTCACGTACGGCGGCCGCACCGCGGACCCCGACACCTACGCCCGCCTGCGCACCCTCGACCTCTCCCTGGACCGCACGAAGCCGCTCCTGACGGGACCCCCCGCATGACCCCCGGCCCCCACGAGCCCACCGCTCCCACCCCCGGCGAGCCGGACCGCGCCTCGCAGTCCCCGGACGCACGGTCCACCGCCGGTTCCGACGGGCACGAGTGGAAGCCGTACCACCCCCCACAGGCCGCCGAGGGCCCCGACGGGGCCGGGCAGGTGCCGGGACACTCCGCCCAGCCCGCCGAGGCACCGTCCGCCACCGCCGCTTCCGGTGGGGGCGGGTGGGTGTCGGGGCGCTCCCCGCAGGGCGCCGAACGCACCGCCGCCGAGCCTCCCGACCCCCAGCACCGTTCGGCGCCCGAGGAGACGCCCCGGCGCGCGCCCGCCCCCACCGGAACCACCCCGGCCCCGGCCGAAGCCCCCGCGCCGCACACCCCCGCCGCGGGCCCCGGCCAGGGAACCGTCCCCGGAGCCGGCGGAGCCCCCGGCCCTGCCCCCGCCAGGGGCCGCCGCCCCGCCGTCCGCCGAGCCGCCGCCCTCCTCGCCGTGCTCGCCGCAGGCGCCGTCATCCTCGCCGCCCTGAACTCGGGCACCCGCCACGGCCACCTCGACCCCCGCTCCGCCGACCCCGCCGGCAGCCGCGCCGTCGCCGAGCTGCTCAAGGAACGCGGCGTCACGACCCGCGTGGTCACCACCGCCCGCGAGGCCGCCGCCGCGACGGGCCCCCGCACCACCCTCCTCGTCACCGACCCCGACCGGCTCGGAGCCACCCAGCGCAGCGCCATCCGATCGGCCATCGACCTCTCCGGCGGCCGCACGGTCCTCCTCGCCCCCGGCGAGGTCAGCCTCCCCGACTTGTCCCCCGGAGTCCGCACCGAGGGCGACTCCCGCCGCGACGACCTCGACCCCCGCTGCACCCTGCCCGCCGCCACCTCCGCCGGCCGCGCCGGCACGGGGGGCAACCTCCGCTACACCACCACCCTCCCCGGAGCCACCGCCTGCTACCCCAGCGACGGCCGCCCCACCCTCCTCGTCCTCCCGACCGGCACCACCGGCGGCGACACCGTCCTCCTCGGCTCCGAGACGATCCTGCTCAACGAGAGCCTCGCCGAGCAGGGAAACGCCTCCCTCGCCCTGCACCTCCTCGGCTCCCGCCCGGACCTCGTCTGGTACCTGCCGTCCCTTGCGGACTCCGACCCCGACACCGGCACCGGCGACGCGGACAAGAGCCTCCTCGAACTCGTCCCCGCCGGCTGGTCCTGGGCCCTGCTCCAGCTCTGCGTCGCGGCCGTCCTCGCCGCCCTCTGGCGCGCCCGCCGGCTCGGCCCCCTCGTCACCGAGAGACTCCCCGTCGCCGTCCGCGCCTCCGAGGCCACGGAAGGCCGCGCCCGCCTCTACCGCAAGGCCGGGGCCCGCGACCGCGCAGCGACCGTACTGCGCGCCGCCACCCGCGAACGCCTGGCCGCACTGGTCGGCGTACCGCCCACCCGGGCCCACGAACCGGCTTCCCTGGTCCCGGCCGTCTCGGCCCGCCTGACCGGCGGGCCCACGGACGTGACCGCCCTCCTCTTCGGCACCGCCCCCTCCGACGACGCGGCCCTCGTCGCGCTCGCCGACCACCTCGACGCCCTCGAAAGAGAGGTCCGCACGTCATGACGTACCCGGCCACCGAGTCCACGGCCGCGACCGCGGACAGCGCCCGCGCTTCCCTCGAAGCGCTCCGCACCGAGATCGGCAAGGCCGTGGTGGGCCAGGACTCCGCCGTCACCGGTCTCGTCGTCGCGCTGCTGTGCCGCGGCCACGTCCTTCTCGAAGGCGTCCCCGGCGTCGCCAAGACCCTCCTCGTGCGCGCCCTCGCCGCGTCCCTCGAACTCGACACCAAGCGCGTCCAGTTCACCCCGGACCTGATGCCCAGCGACGTCACCGGTTCGCTCGTCTACGACGCCCGCACCGCCGAGTTCTCCTTCCAGGACGGCCCGGTCTTCACCAACCTCCTCCTCGCGGACGAGATCAACCGCACGCCTCCCAAGACGCAGTCCTCGCTCCTCGAAGCGATGGAGGAGCGCCAGGTCACCGTCGACGGCACGCCCCGCAAGCTGCCCGAGCCGTTCCTGGTCGCCGCCACGATGAACCCGGTCGAGTACGAGGGCACCTATCCGCTCCCCGAAGCGCAGTTGGACCGCTTCCTCCTCAAGCTGACCGTCCCCCTCCCCTCCCGCGAGGACGAGATCGGCGTCCTGAGCCGCCACGCCGCCGGATTCGACCCCCGTGACCTGAAGGCCGCCGGCATCCGCCCGGTCGCCGGCCCGGCCCAGCTCGACGCGGCCCGCGAGGCCGTCGCCCGCGTCTCGGTCTCCCCCGAGATCGCCGGCTACGTCGTCGACATCTGCCGCGCCACCCGCGAATCCCCCTCGCTGGTCCTCGGCGTCTCCCCGCGCGGCGCCACCGCCCTCCTGGCGACCGCCCGCGCCTGGGCCTGGCTCACCGGCCGCGACTACGTCACCCCCGACGACGTCAAGGCCCTCTCCCTGCCGACGCTGCGCCACCGCGTGCAACTGCGTCCGGAGGCGGAGATGGAGGGCGTCACCGCCGACGCCGTCATCACGGCGATCCTCTCCCACGTCCCCGTGCCGCGCTGATGGCCCTCACCGGACGCGCCGCCCTGCTGGCGGCCCTCGGCAGCATCCCGGTCGGGGTCCTGGAGCCGAGCTGGGCGGGCATGCTCGCGGTCAACGGCCCGATCGCGCTGGCCTGCGCGGTCGACTACGCCCTGGCTGCTCCGGTACGCAGTCTCGTACTCGCCCGCTCCGGGGACACCTCCATCCGCCTCGGCGAGCCGGCCGACGTGCACCTCGCCGTCACCAACCCGGGCCGCCGCGCCCTGCGTGCCCGCGTCCGCGACGCCTGGCCGCCGAGCAGTTGGACCCCGGGCACGGAGGCGGCCGCCTCGCGCCACGAGGTGACCGTCCCGGCCGGCGAGCGCCGCCGCCTGACCACCCGTCTGCGTCCCACCCGCCGCGGCGACCGCCGCGCGGACCGCGTCACGATCCGCTCGTACGGCCCACTGGGCCTGTGGGCCCGTCAGGGCACCCACCTCGCGCCGTGGACGGTACGGGTCCTGCCGCCGTTCACCAGCCGCAAGCACCTGCCGTCCCGGTTGGCCCGCCTCCGCGAACTGGACGGCCGCACCAGCCTGCTGACGCGCGGTGAGGGCACCGAGTTCGACAGCCTGCGCGACTACGTCCCCGGCGACGACACCCGTTCCATCGACTGGCGCGCCACGGCCCGCCAGCACAGGGTCGCCGTCCGCACGTGGCGTCCCGAACGCGACCGGCACATCCTGATCTGCCTCGACACCGGCCGCACCTCGGCCGGCCGGGTCGGCGACGCCCCGCGCCTGGACTCCGCCATGGACGCGGCCCTGCTTCTGGCAGCGCTGGCCACCCGCGCCGGCGACCGCGTGGACCTCCTGGCCCACGACCGCCGCCCACGCGCCCAGGTCCAGGGCCGAGCGGCGGCAGACGTCCTCCCGTCCTTCGTGAACGCGATGGCCACCCTCGAACCGGAACTGGTCGAGACGGACTCCCGCACCCTGGTCTCGACCGTCCTCCGCAACGCCCCGCGCAGCTCCTTGGTCGTCCTCCTGACCAGCCTGGACGCCGCCCCCGTCGAAGAGGGCCTGCTCCCGCTCCTGCCGCGCCTCACCCAGCGCCACACGGTCCTGCTCGCCTCGGTCGCCGACCCCCGGGTGGCGGCGATGGCCGCCGCCCGCGGCGATGCGGACGCGGTCTACGAGGCTGCGGCCGCCACCCAGACCCAGGCCCAGCGCCGCCGCACCGCCGACCAGCTCAGCCGCCACGGCGTCCATGTCGTGGACGCCACCCCCGACACCCTGGCCCCCGCCCTGGCCGACGCATACCTGTCCCTGAAAGCCGCGGGCCGCCTCTGAAGTTGCAGACGACCGACGGGTACTCCTTCGGGGACACCGTGAGCGCCGGCCGCTGGACATTCGACACGAGCAGCCTCAGGAGTTACCCCGCCGATTGATGACGCCCAGGACCGCAGCGATCAGCGTGCGCGGAACCGCCCCCGAAACGCAGAAAAGCCCCGCACCAGAAGGTGCGGGGCTTTCCCACAATGATTGTTCGGCGGCGTCCTACTCTCCCACAGGGTCCCCCCTGCAGTACCATCG
>NZ_JOFX01000028.1 GCF_000719345.1 Streptomyces sp. NRRL F-2664 | reverse complement strand
CCCCGGCCCCTGCACCGCAGGCCCCCGCCGCACCCGCCCCGTCCTTCGGCGCCCCGGCCCCGGCCCCCGCGCCGGCCGCTCCCCAGCCGCCGCAGTACCCGCAGCCCGCGGCCCCCGCCCCGGTGCACGCCGCGCCCACCATGGCCGCGCCCATCGCCCCGCAGGCCCCCGCGCCCTACGGCCAGCCGCCGCAGCAGCCCTCCTACGGCCAGGTCCCCGGGCAGTACCCGGGCCAGGCGCCGCCGCCCGCCCCCGGTGGCTACGGGCAGCAGCCCTCCTACGGCCAGGTCCCCGGCCAGCAGCCCGGCCACGCCGCGCAGCCCGCCGGCCCCGGCGCCGGCCTCGCCGCGGCGCTCCAGCCGTACAAGGAAGCCCCGACCGGCTCCCGCTGGACGCCCCAGAACCAGCAGCTCATGCGCGTCGACCTGGCCATGGGCGGCCAGGCCGTCCTCGCCCGGCAGGGCAGCATGGTCCTGTACCAGGGCAAGGTCGACTTCAGCTACAAGGGCGCCGGGTTCGCCGGCCGGATCGTCGGCAACGCCACCGGCCAGGAGATGCAGCTGATGCGCTGCACCGGCCGCGGCCAGGTCTTCCTCGCCGAGAACGGCGCCCACCTGCACGCCATTGAGCTCCAGGGCGACGCGATCTGCGTCTCCGCGGAGAACGTCCTCGCCTTCGACGAGTCCCTCCAGCACGAGGTCCGCCGGATCGAGGGCCACGGCATCCCGGGCGGCGCCCTGTTCACCATGCAGTTCCAGGGCACCGGCACGGTGATCGTCAAAACGCACGGCATCCCCGTCGTCCTGCCCGTCACCCCGACCACCTTCGCCGACAGCAACGCCATCGTGGCGTGGTCGGCCGCCTCCCAGGTGATCCTGTCCAGCCAGGTCCGGCTGCGGCGCAACGCCTACCCCGGCCACAGCGGGGAGACCGTGAACCTCCAGTTCCGCGGCGCCCCCGGCAACTTCATCGTCGTCCAGCCGTACGAGGTCTGAGGGAGCCCGACATGAACGCAATGAACCAGCAGCTCGCGGGCTACGCCCCCACCCCGGTCACGGCCCGCATGGAGAACCACGGCCGGTCCATGCTCAAGGTCGCCATGCAGAGCGGCCAGGACCTGTTCGCCCGCACCGGCTCGATGGTCGCCTACGAGGGCTTCGTGCAGTACGAGCCCAACCCGCCGGCCGTCCGCCAGATGGCCTCCCAGTGGGTCACGGGCGAGGGCGCACCCCTGATGAAGTGCACCGGCGACGGCCTGCTGTACCTCGCCGACTACGGCGCCGACGTCGTCGTCATCAACCTCGCCAACGACTCGCTCTCGGTCAACGGCACCAACCTGCTCGCCTTCGACGCGCACCTGCAGTGGGGCGTCGAGCGGGTCAAGGGCCTGGCCAAGTTCGCCGGACAGGGCCTCTTCAACGTCCAGGTCGCGGGCACCGGCTGGGTCGCCCTGACCTCGCGCGGCACCCCGATCGTGGTCGACTGCGGCCGCGGCGAGGACGAGACGTACGTCGACCCCGACGCGCTCGTCGCCTGGTCGCCGAACCTGAAGGTCAAGGGCAAGCGCAGCTTCAAGGCCTCGTCGATGCTCGGCCGGGGCAGCGGGGAGGCCTACCAGATGGCCTTCTCCGGCCAGGGCATCGTCGTCGTACAACCCAGCGAGGACAGCACCGACCGGCTCCGGGTCCGGGGCTGAGGGGGAGCGGACACATCATGCAGAGCTCACTTTTCGCCCACGCCGAGGCGCAGTCCCAGGACCGGTACACCGTCCAGAACCCGCAGCTGCTGCGGGTCTCGCTGACGGGCTCCGACGACGTACTCGCCCGCAAGGGCGCGATGGTCGCCTACCAGGGGCTCGTCGACTTCGACGGCGAGTACCAGAGCAACAACCAGCGCAGGGCCCGCCGGCGCACCGGCGAGGGCCTGGACCTCATGCGCTGCTCCGGGCAGGGCACGGTGTACTTCGCCAACCTGGCGCAGTACGTCCACGTCGTGGACGTCGACCAGGAAGGCCTCACGGTCGACAGCAGCTACGTGCTGGCCCTGGACTCCACCCTGCACACCGAGGTCATCGCGGTGGACAGCCAGTACGGGATCTCCGGGTCCGGCAAGTACCAGCTGAACATCTCCGGCCGGGGCAAGGTCGCCCTGATGACCTCGGGGCAGCCGCTGATGATGCACGTCACGCCCGACAAGTACGTCAACGTCGACGCGGACGCCATCGTCGCGTGGTCCACCTCCCTGCGGGTGCAGATGCAGGCCCAGACCCACTCCAGCGGCGTCTGGCGGCGCCGCGGCAACACCGGCGAGGGCTGGGAGCTGAGCTTCCTCGGCACCGGCATCGCACTGGTGCAGCCGAGCGAGGCGCTGCCGCCGCAGAACGCCCAGATCGGGCAGGGCGTCGCCGCGCAGTTCGGCGTGGGCCAGCACGGCGCCCACGCCCAGAACCAGAACAACGCCTGGAACTGATCGGGCACGGCCGGACCTGATCCGGCACGCGAAGGGGCGGTCCCGCGAGGGACCGCCCCTGTCGTCCCGCCCGGGCCCCGCCCGCGCGCGTCGTGCCCGGTCTCAGGCCGCCGCGAGCCGTGCCAGTGTCGCCTCCAGCAGCCGGACCACCGAGGCGTCGGCCACCGAAGCCACCTCCTCGTACGGGAACCAGCGCAGGTCGAGGGACTCGTCGCTGATCTCCGCCACCGCCCCGGCCGGGGCCAGCGCGGCGTACTGGACGTCCAGGTGCCAGTTGCAGGGCGCCGGAATGGGGTGCCGGTCCAGACGCACCGGGCCGCCGGGCACCAGAGTCAGCCCGTGCTCGATGCCGGACTCCTCACGGCCCTCGCGCAACGCCGCCTCCGCCAGCGTCGCGTCCCCGTCCTCGCAGTGCCCGCCCATCTGCAGCCACATGCCCAGCTTCTTGTGCAGGGTCAGCAGGACGCGCTCCCGCACCGGGTCGATCACGAGGGCGCTGGCCGTGACGTGCCCCGCCCCGCAGGGCTTGTAGACCCCGTCCGGATGGGCGGCCAGGTGCTCCAGGTAGAGGTCGCGCAGCTCCTCCTGGTCCTCGTAGCGCTTCAGCACCAGGACCGCGTCGTCGTACAGGCTCACTTCGTCTCGTCGCCTTCGCCGTCGCCCTGCTGCCCACGCTTCTCGGCGGCCTCGCCGAGCATCTTGTCGATCTCGGAGAAGTCCAGGTGCTCGCGGTGCACGAAGCCGTCCGGGTCGTCCAGGTCGGAGGCGGTCGGGAGCATGTCCGGGTGCTCCCACAGCCCGTCGCGACCGTCCACACCGCGCGCGTCGGTCAGCGACGCCCACAGGCGCGACGCGTCGCGCAGCCGGCGCGGGCGCAGCTCCAGGCCGATCAGCGTCGCGAAGGTCTGCTCCGCCGGACCGCCCGAGGCGCGCCGCCGGCGCATCGTCTCGCGCATCGCGTCCGCCGAGGTCAGCCGCGGCTTCGCGGCCTCGTGCACCACCGCGTCGACCCAGCCCTCGACCAGCGCGAGGGCCGTCTCCAGACGGGCCAGCGCGGCCTTCTGCTCGGGGGTGTCCTCGGGCTGGAACATGCCGCCCTGGAGGGCCTCCTGCAACTGCTCCGGATTGGACGGGTCCAGCTGCCCGACCACGTCCTCCAGCTTGGAGGTGTCCACCTTGATGCCGCGCGCGTACCCCTCGACGGCGCCGAACAGGTGCGAGCGCAGCCACGGCACGTGTGCGAACAGCCGGGCGTGGGCCGCCTCGCGCAGCGCCAGGTACAGCCGCACCTCGTCCGAGGGAACGCTCAGGTCCTTGCCGAAGGCCTCGATGTTCAGCGGGAGCAGCGCGGCCTTGCCCGCCGGACCCAGGGGCAGACCGATGTCGGTCGAGCCGACGACCTCGCCCGCGAGGGTGCCGAGGGCCTGGCCGATCTGCTGGCCGAACATGGCTCCGCCCATGGAGCGCATCATGCCCAGCAGCGGGCCCGCCATCGCCTGCATCTCCTCGGGCAGCACCCCGCCCATGGCCGCACCGACGCGCTCGGCGACCGGGTCGACGAGCTCCTTCCACACGGGGAGGGTCGCCTCGACCCACTCGGCCCGGCTCCACGCCACGGCCGTGGTGGCGCCCGACGGCAGCGAGGTCACCCCGTCCAGCCAGTGGTCGGCCAGGCGCACGGCCTCGTCGACGGCCGCCTTCTCGGCGATGCCGACGCTGGTGTCCTTCACGCCGTCCGCCGTGCCCTGCGCCACGGTCTGCCGGGCGATGTTCTTGGCCATCTCCCAGTTCACGGGACCGCCCTCGTAGCTCAGCATCTGGCCCAGCTGCTGGAAGGCCGCACCGAGGTCGTTCGGGTTCATCGAACCGAACATCGCGGCGAACGGGTTGTCCGCGCCGCCGGGGCCACCGGCGCCCGGCAGCCCCATGCCGGGGAACCCGAAGGGATTCGCGGGGCCGCCCTGACCGCCCTGGTTGCCCTTCTTCCTGCCTTCGTCGCCGTTGTCCGGCTCCTCCGGCGGAAGGCCGAATCCGAATGGGGTGTCGCTCACGGGTTTCCTCGGCTCGTAGGGCCGCCGGCGGGTGCCGACGGGCAATGGTCCGACAACACCACCCAGCGTAGACACCGGACCCGGCATCCGGGCTCGGTGCTCCGCCGACTCCTGGGCTGCGGCAGGATGGACATCACCTGGTGGGTACGCGTCACGGCGCGTCCCTACTGAAGACAACCGCTGGAGACGCCCGGTGAGTTCCCCAGATCCGCACGTTTCGGATAAGCGCAGCCGCGCGACACAGGACGAAAACCGCCCCGAGCACGGTGACGGCGCCCCCGGCGTTCGCCGGCCGCGAAACCCGGACGGCCCCCGCCGGCCCAGCCCGGTGATCGCCGTCACCGGCGCCGCCACGGGCGTCGGCGCGGCCCTCGTGAGCCGCCTGGCCGCCTCCGACGAGGTCAAGCAGGTCGTCGCCATCGACGAGCGGCGCGGGGACTGCGCCGCCGCGCAGTGGCACATCCTCGACGTACGCGACCCCGCGATCGCCGAGAAGCTGCGCGGCGCCGACGTCGTCGTCCACCTCGCCCTCGACCTCGACCTGGAGACGGACCCGGCGGCCCGCACGGCGTACAACGTGCGCGGGACCCAGACCGTCCTGACCGCGGCCGCCGCGGCCGGGGTGCACCGTGTCGTGCTCTGCACCTCGACGATGGTCTACGGGGCCCTGCCGGACAACGACATCCCCCTGGCGGAGGACTCCGAGCTGCGGGCCACAGCCGAGGCGACCGGCGTCGGCGACCTGCTGGAGATCGAGCGGCTGGGCCGCCGGGCCCCCCGCGCCCACCCCGGGCTCAACGTCACCGTGGTCCGCCCGGCGGTCCTGGTCGGCGGCACCGACACCGCGCTGACCCGGTACTTCGAGTCCCCGCGCCTGCTCGTCGTCGCCGGCTCCCGGCCCACCTGGCAGTTCTGCCACGTCGAGGACCTGGTCAGCGCCCTGGAGTACGCGGCGCTGGAGAAGGTCGAGGGCGAGCTGGCCGTCGGCTGCGAGGGGTGGCTGGAGCAGGAGGAGGTCGAGGAGCTCAGCGGGATCCGCCGCATGGAGCTGCCCTCGGCGGTCGCGCTGGGTGCGGCGGCCCGGCTGCACCGCATCGGCCTGACCCCGTCCCCGGCCGGCGACCTCGCGTACACGATGCACCCCTGGGTGGTGAGCGTCAGCGGACTGCACGCCGCGGGCTGGCGGCCGCGCTGGACGAACGAGGAGGTCCTCGCCGAGCTCCTCCAGGAGGTCGCGGGCCGCCACACGGTCGCCGGCCGCCGCCTGGGCCGCCGGGACGCCGCCACGGCCGCCGGTGCGGCGGGCGCGACAGTGGCCCTGCTGGGCGCGGCCGCCGCGGTCCGCCTGGCCCGCAAGCGCCGCGGGATCTGACCGGACGCGGGACCCGGCCGGGCGGGTCCTGTAGGAGACTCCCAAGGCGGAGACCGCGGGCCGGGTGAATCAGCTATTTCGCCCCGTCGGCGCGTGGGGCACGATGGTCGGTATGGCACCGCACTTCGACCACCCCGGCGAGCAGGCCGCGCAGGACCCCGTCCGGCTGCTCGCGATCCGTGACACCCCGCTCTCGATCGACGAGGTCTTCCGGGCCGTGGGCGACGACGCGACGGGCGGGACCACGCTGTTCGTCGGCACGGTGCGCAACCACGACGGCGGCGCGGACGTCGACTCGCTCGGCTACTCCTGCCACCCGACGGCCGAGGCCGAGATGCGCAGGATCGCCGACCGGGTCGTGGCCAAGTACCCCGTCCGCGCCCTGGCCGCCGTGCACCGCGTCGGCGACCTCGCCGTCGGTGACCTGGCGGTGGTCGTCGCCGTGTCCTGCCCGCACCGCGGGGAGGCCTTCGAGGCCTGCCGGATGCTGATCGACGACCTGAAGCACGAGGTCCCGATCTGGAAGCACCAGACGTTCGCGGACGGCACCGAGGAGTGGGTCGGCGCCTGCTGATCGGCCGACCCCGCTCGCGGGACGCCAACCGCCGGCGGGTAGCCTCACACCCGTTCGGCCGCGCAACACGCCCTCGATTTGCGTAACCCCCCTGCGGGCACGAGCGTTGAAGCCACCAACGAAACGCACTTCGGGGTAGGGAGGCACGCCCATGGCATCTCTGGCGTGGTTGCTGATTCCGCTCTTCGCCGCGATCGGCGCGGCGATATGGGGCAGCTGGGCGGCACGTGACCGCACGCAGGGCGACATATCCGAGCTCGCGGGCTACGCGCGGTTCCGCGAGGCGATGGCCGGCGGCCAGGGCCACGGCGCCGCCGATCGCGCGCGGGCGAAGGCCGAGGCGGCCTCCGGCTCCGACACCGTCTGAGATTCCGCTGAGAGTTTCGCGCACGGACCCCGTACGGACCGGCCCCGAGGGCCGCTCGCCGGGGCCGTCCCGTACTGTCGGATCCATGCCACGCCGCACCGCGACGATGCTCGCCTCCACCCTGGTGCTGTTCGCGCTGCTCTGCGCGGGGGTGTTCATCAAGGTCCCGTACTCCGAGATGAGCCCCGGCCCGACCGTGAACACGCTCGGGGACTCGCACGGCGAGCCCGTCCTCAACATCTCGGGACGCAAGACGTACCCGGCCGGCGGCCACCTCAACATGACGACGGTCCGCGTCACCGGCGCCGACTACGACATGAACCTGCTGGAGGCCGTCTACGGATGGCTGTCCGGCGACAACATCGTCGTCCCGCACGAGAACCTCTACCCGAACGGCAAGACCGACGCGGAGTCCACCCAGGAGAACGCCGAGGAGTTCAGCCAGTCGCAGCAGAGCGCCAAGGTCGCGGCCCTCAAGCAGCTCGGCATCCCGGTCACCGCGCGCGTGATCGTCGCCTCCGTGGTGAAGGACAGCCCCTCCGAGGGCAAGCTGCACGCCGGCGACGTGGTGAAGGCCGTGGACGGCGCTCCCGTCACCGCCCCCGAGGACGTGGCCAAGCTGGTCACCCGGCACAAGCCCGGCGAACCGGTCGAGTTCACCGTCGTGCCGGCCGCCGACGCCGCCGCCGCGGCCAAGGCCGGCCGCGAGCCCGCCGGCACCTCCAAGGTCACGATCACCGCCGGCAAGGCGGAGGGCGACGGCCGCGCCATCGTCGGAATCCGGGCCGGCAGCGACCACACCTTCCCGTTCTCCATCGACATCAAGCTCGCCGACGTCGGCGGGCCGAGCGCCGGGCTGATGTTCGCCCTCGGCATCGTCGACAAGCTCACCCCGGAGGACCTGACCGGCGGGAAGTTCGTCGCGGGCACCGGCACCATCGACGACGCCGGCAAGGTCGGCCCCATCGGCGGCATCCAGATGAAGACCATCGGTGCCCGCAAGGCAGGCGCCGAATACTTCCTGACGCCCGCCGGCAACTGCGCCTCCGCGGCCGCCGACGTGCCCGACGGGCTGACGCTGGTGAAGGTGGGCACCATCCAGGACGCCGCCGCGTCACTGGAGAAGATCCGCAAGGGGGACACGGCCGGGCTGCCGCAGTGCAGCGCCAAGCCCTGACCGGTCCACCTCCCACCCCCTAGGCGAAGGTCGCGGCCAGGGCCTCGGCCAGGCCGGGCACCAGGCCACCGCCGGTGAGGACCTCCGTCGAGGAGTCCTTCTCGCGCAGCCGAACGGCGGACTCGCGCGAGCCGTCGCGCAGCACGGCCACGGTGATGCGGACCTCCTGCCGCTCCGGGTGCCCGGCGACCCACTTCGCCAGCTGCTTGTCGCTCAGCCCCTCCGGTACGGAGGCCTCCGCCGACGGCGGCAGCATCAGGCGCTCGACGGTCAGCGCGCAGCCGACCACGGCCTCGGGCCAGGCGATGGTGCCCAGGAACTTGTCGAGCGGGGTCCCGGCCGGGACGGTGTCCTGCTCGATCGGGGTGAGGGAGCTCTTGCCGGCGTCGTCCGTGTCGAGGCCGAGCTGCGAGGCCAGGTGCGGCTCCTGCTTCTTGAGCCGGGCGGTGTCGACCAGCGCGAACAGCCGCGCGGGCTTGTCCCAGCCGAGGCCGGCCGCGTACTCGTCGATCTCGAGACAGGCGCGGGTCAGCGGGCCGGCCGCCATGGGAGTGCCGGGGGAAGGCGAAACGTTGGACATGGACAACATCCTGCCTCCTTTCCCCCGCATACCGGGAACTGACCGGAGCCTCAGTAAGTTGCATGAATGGGCTCTACGATCGGGGGTCCGTTCAATACCAGTACTCAGCGACTTTCGAGGTGCGCACCTTGGCTTTCCAGATGCCGGACCGCGGCGGAGGCCCTTCCGGGCCACGGATGAGAGTCGGCCGCCCCTCCCGGCGTGCACGCACTCTCCTCATGACCCTGGGCGTGCTGGCCGTCCTGGGAATGCTCTTCATCATGTTCGCTGGCTTCTGGACGGACTGGCTCTGGTTCCGCTCCGTGAAGTACACCACCGTGTTCACCACCACCCTGTGGACCAAGATCGGCCTCTTCGCCGTCTTCGGCCTGCTGATGACCGGTGCGGTCGGGCTGAACATCTGGCTGGCGCACCGGCTGCGGCCGCCGCTCAGCGCGATGTCGATGGAGCAGCAGAGCCTCGACCGGTACCGGATGAGCATCGCCCCGTACAAGAAGTGGCTGCTGCTCGGCATCTCGGTGCTCGTCGGCCTGATCGCCGGGGCCTCGGCGGCCGGCCAGTGGAAGACCTGGCTCATGTACGTGAACGGGGTGCCCTTCGGCACGAAGGACCCCCAGTTCCGCATGGACGTGTCCTTCTACACCTTCGACCTGCCCTGGTACCGCTTCCTGCTGGGCTTCGGCTTCGCCGCCGTCGTCCTGTCGGTGATCGCCGCGACCGTCGTGCACTACCTCTACGGCGGACTGCGCGTGACCAGCCCGGGCGCTCGGGCCACGGCGGCCGCGACCGGGCACCTCTCGGTGCTGCTCGGCCTCTTCGTCACGCTGAAGGCGGTCGCGTACTGGCTCGACCGGTACGGCCTCGCCGTGAAGTCCAGCGACTTCAAGGCCGCCGACAACTGGACCGGCCTGCGCTACGTCGACGCGAACGCCTACCTGCCGGCGAAGACGATCCTCGTCGCCATCGCCGCGATCTGCGCCCTGCTGTTCTTCGCGACGCTGTGGCGCCGCACCTGGCAGCTGCCGGTGATCGGCTTCGGGCTGATGGTGCTCTCGGCGATCCTGATCGGCGGGCTCTACCCGGCCATCGTGCAGAAGTTCCAGGTCCAGCCGAACGAGCAGGCCAAGGAATCCCCGTACGTCCAGAAGAACATCAAGGCCACCCGCGACGCCTACGGGATCGCCGGAGCCGAGGTCAAGGACTACCCGGGCGCGCCGCAGACCGAGGACCGCACCAAGCTGCGGTCGGCGGCCGACACCACGGCCAGCCTGCGCCTGCTGGACCCGAACATCGTCTCGCCCGCCTTCCAGCAGCTCCAGCAGGTCAAGGGCTACTACGCCTTCCCGTCCACGCTCGCCGTCGACCGCTACAGCGGCCAGGACACGGTCATCGGCCTGCGCGAGCTCAACATCGGCGGCATCCCGAAGAACAACTGGATCAACGACCACTTCAAGTACACGCACGGCTACGGCGTGGTCGCGGCCAAGGGCACCACCGTGAAGGACGGCGCCCCCGACTTCACCCAGTCCGACCTCCCGTCCAAGGGGATGTTCGGCACGGACTTCGAGCAGCGCATCTACTACGGCGAGCAGACCAAGCAGTACTCGATCGTCGGCGGCCCGCAGAAGGAGCTCGACTACTCCGACGACAAGGGTGAGAAGGAGACCAGCTACCAGGGCGACTCCGGGGTGAACCTGGACAGCCCGGTCAACCGGGCTGCTTACGCCCTGACGTTCAGCGAGCCGCAGATCCTGTACTCGGGCGCCATCGGCGACGGCTCGCGCATCCTCTACAACCGGACGCCCAAGCAGCGCGTCGAGGCCGTCGCCCCGTGGCTGACCATCGACGGCGCTCCGTACCCGGCCGTGATCGACGGCCGGATCAAGTGGATCGTCGACGCCTACACGACCACCAACGGCTACCCGTACGCCTCACGCACCACGCTGGGCCAGAGCACGGCGGACTCGCTGACCAACAGCCAGCGCGCCGTGGTGGCCCAGGAGAACCAGGTCAACTACATCCGCAACTCGGTGAAGGCCACCGTCGACGCCTACGACGGCTCGGTCGACCTGTACCAGTGGGACACCCAGGACCCGGTCCTGAAGACGTGGATGAAGGCCTTCCCCGGCACGGTGAAGCCCAAGAGCGAGATCGCCAAGCCGCTCATGGACCACCTCCGTTACCCGCAGGACCTCTTCAAGGTCCAGCGCGAGCTGCTGACCCGGTACCACGTCACCGACCCGCAGACCTTCCTCAGCGGCAGTGAGGCCTGGGCCGTTCCGGACGACCCGACGACCAAGGCCGGCACGGCGGTTCCGCCGTACTACCTGTCGATGAAGATGCCGGAGCAGAAGGAGAAGGACCAGGTCTTCTCGCTCACGACGACGTTCACGCCGAACGAGCGGCCCAACCTGAGCGCCTTCATGGCGGTCAACGCCGACCCGGGCACCCCGGACTACGGCAAGATCCGCATCCTGAAGATGCCGACCAGCAAGCCGCCGGAGGGCCCCGGCCAGGTGCAGAGCAAGTTCCAGTCGGAGCCGAAGATCGCCGAATCAATCCGCCTGCTGCGCGGTGGTGACTCGGAGATCGAGTACGGCAACCTGCTCGCGGTGCCGCTCGACGGCGGGATGCTCTACGTCGAGCCGGTGTACGTCCGCAGCTCCGGCCTGAAGTACCCGCTGCTGCGCAAGGTGCTGGTGACCTACGGAAACCAGACCGCCTTCGAGGACACCCTGGAGAAGGCGCTGAACGTGGTGTTCGGGGCCGAGGCCCCGACCACGCCGGTGCCGCCGGCGCAGCCGCCGGGAGAGGGCACCGTCACGCCCCCGACCAACCAGGACCCGACGGTGAAGGCGGCTCTCGCCGACGCGCAGAAGGCCATCGAGGATGCCGAGAAGGCGCGGCAGTCCGGCGACTGGGCTGCATTCGGCAAGGCCCAGGACGAGATCAAGGCCGCGCTGAAGCGGGCGATCGACGCCGAGGCGAAGGCCACGCCCCCTCCGTCGGGCGGCTGATCACTTATGGGTGAGGGCTCCGTCCCGCGTCGTGATACTGTGGTGTCACCGACGCGGGGTGGAGCAGCTCGGTAGCTCGCTGGGCTCATAACCCAGAGGTCGCAGGTTCAAATCCTGTCCCCGCTACTGAAGACGAAGGCCCGGATCCATGGGATCCGGGCCTTCGTCATGTTCGGAGCGGACACGCGGTAGCTGGGACGGGTGAGTTGGGGCAGGAGCGTGTTTGACTTACCCCACTGTGGGCATGTCGACAAAACGCTGTAGTGACCTCACTGACTGCGACATACCAGGTGTACGCGGGTAGCAGGTGATGCGACGATGGGATTTATGGGGGACAGGTCAACTCTGCTGGAGACAGGGCGGTTTGTGAGGGCGCAGGCCGAAGCGGGCACAGGAGCCAACGAGTCGGCACCCGTTGCCGACACGCAGACCGCGCTGACCGATGCGGATTTCGCGCAGGAGATGTTCGCCGAGACCGACGCGGCGAGCGACGCCGAGCTGGAAGCCCGGCACCGGGTGGCCGCCGACAAGGGCGACCCCGGTGCCATGAGCGTGCTCGGCGCGCTCCTGCTGCGCCGCGGAGACCTGGACGGAGCCGAGCCGTACCTGCGGGGGGCCACCGCCGAGGGGGACCGCGCCGCCGCCAACAACCTGGGTGTCCTGCTGCTCCAGCGCGGCTACCCCGAGGAGGCCGCCGGCTGGTGGCGGGTCGCCGCCGTGGCCGGGTCCGCGCCCGCCGCGCACGCCCTGGGCCGTCATTTCCGTGAGCGCGGGGACGAGCCGGCCGCCGAGTACTGGCTGCGCCAGGCGGCGGAATCCGGCCATGCCCTCGGCGCATACGGGCTGGCCGACCTGCTGGAGCACCGCGGGGACAAGGGCGTGGAGCGGTGGTTCCGCGCCGCCGCCGAACAGGGCCACCGCGAGGCCGCGTACCGGCTGGCCAGGCACCTGCGCAAGGGCGACCCCGCCGAGGCCGAGCAGTGGTACCGGCAGGCCGCCGCCCGCGGGCACCGCCGCGCCGCCCTGCACCTGGGTGCGCTGCTGGAGGCGCGCGGCGAGTTGAAGGAGGCCGGTCGCTGGTACCTGACCTCCGCCAAGCAGGGGGAGGCGCGGGCCGCGTGCGCGCTCGGCTTCCTGCTGCGCGACGCCGGCGACGAGGACAGCGCGGCCGCATGGTGGCACCGGGCGGCGCAGGACGGCGACGGCAACGCGGCGAACGCCCTGGGCGCGCTGCACGCCGCACGGGGCGAGACCGAGACCGCCGAGCGCTGGTACCGGACCGCCATGGACGCGGGCGATCAAAACGGGGCGTACAACCTTGCTCTGCTGTGCGCTGCACAGGACCGGACCGCCCAGGCCGAGCAGTGGTACCGGCGTGCCGCCTACGCCGGACACCGGGAGGCGGCCAATGCGCTGGCCATCCTGCTGCTCCAGGGCGGTGACGCCGCGGGTGCGGAGCCGTGGTTCTCGAAGGCCGCCGAGGCGGGCAGCGTCGACGCCGCCTTCAACCTCGGGATCCTCTTCGCCAGCCGCGACGAGGACCGCACGGCGCTGAAGTGGTACGAGCGGGCCGCCTCGGCCGGGCACACCGACGCGGCGCTCCAGGTCGGGATCGCCCTGGTGCGGGACGGCGAGGAGCGGGCCGCCGAGCGGCACCTGCGCTGCGCGGCCGGTGGCGGCAGCGCGGAGGCGGCGTTCCGGCTGGCCGCGCTGCTGGAGTCGCTGGCGCCCCCGCCGGAGCCGCCGGCGCTGGGCGAGCCGGTGGGCGGGGCCCCTCGTACCGAGAGCGAGGAGTGGTACGAGCGGGCCGCCGAGCTCGGGCACCGCCGTGCGCAGGTGCGCGTCGGCATGCTCGCCGCCGCCCGCGGTGACATGGAGGCGGCCGCCCGCTGGTACCGGGAGGCGGCCGAGGCGGGATCCCGCAACGGCGCTTTCAACCTGGGGCTGCTGCTGGCCCGCGAGGGCAGCGAGCCGGAGGCGGCCCTGTGGTGGACCCGTGCGGCGGTGGCGGGCCATGGCCGCGCCGCCCTGCGGCTGGGGCTGCTCGCGGCCCGGCACGGCGACCTCGCGGAGGGCCAGAAGTGGTGCGCCCGCGCCATGGAACTGGGCCCGGCGGAGGTCTCCGAGCGCGCGGCCCGACTGCGCGAGGCGCTGGCGGAGGAACTGTCGGCGTGAGGCGGCCACCGGAGCTGGGTTAACCGATTTGCATCTGCCGGGGGCCGTCACGTAACGTTGGGTTCACCGACGCGGGGTGGAGCAGCTCGGTAGCTCGCTGGGCTCATAACCCAGAGGTCGCAGGTTCAAATCCTGTCCCCGCTACTGAAGCCTCAGGGCCCGGATCCACTGGATCCGGGCCCTGAGGCGTTTCCGGACCGTTTCCACCGGCGAAGTGAAGCGCCCGGAGGCGGAAAAGACCCGGACCCGCAGGGGCCCGGGTCCTGTCCGCCCGACGGGATCAGGCGCCCGCGCAGTTCGGGCAGACGCCGCGGTAGGTCACCTCGACCGCCGACACGACGAAGCCGAAGCGCTCCGAGTCCGGCAGGTCCGCCAGCGGGTTGCCCGCCGGGTGCACGTCGCGGATGGCGCCGCACCGGGCGCAGACCAGGTGCTGGTGGGGCCGGTGGGCGTTCGGGTCGTAGCGCTTGGCGCGGCGGTCCGTGGCCACTTCCAGGACCTCGCCCAGGGAGACGAGCTCACCGAGCGTGTTGTAGACGGTCGCGCGCGAGATCTCGGGCAGCTTGGCCACGGCGCGGGCGTGCACCTCGTCTGCTGTCAGGTGCACGTGGTCACCGTCGAGCACCTCGGCCACGACGCGCCGCTGTGCCGTCATGCGCCAGCCGCGTCCGCGAAGTCGTTCCAGCAGGTCACTCATGGACACCAGCCTAACAGCGTGGGGATTCGGTGTAACTACCGAACAGGTATGGAGTTGGATACTTGCTTGAGTTGGACAAAGTCCATTGTAGGATCGAGTACGGCGAACGCTAAGGACAGGACACGCAGTGACGACGCAGGAGGCGCACGTGACGCAGGGACCGCTCACCACGGAGGCCGGGGCGCCGGTGGCCGACAACCAGAACAGCGAGACGGCCGGCATCGGCGGCCCCGTCCTGGTCCAGGACCAGCTCCTGCTGGAGAAGCTCGCGCACTTCAACCGGGAGCGCATTCCGGAGCGCGTGGTGCACGCCCGGGGCGCCGGCGCGTACGGCACCTTCACGCTCACCCGCGACGTCTCGCAGTGGACGCGCGCGAAGTTCCTCTCCGAGGTGGGCAAGCAGACCGAGACCTTCCTGCGCTTCTCCACCGTCGCCGGCAACCTCGGCAGCGCCGACGCGGTACGCGACCCCCGCGGCTGGGCGTTGAAGTTCTACACCGAGGAGGGCAACTACGACCTCGTCGGCAACAACACCCCGGTGTTCTTCATCAAGGACGCCATCAAGTTCCCCGACTTCATCCACACCCAGAAGCGCGACCCGTACACGGGCTCGCAGGAGGCGGACAACGTCTGGGACTTCTGGGGCCTGTCACCCGAGTCCACCCACCAGGTGACCTGGCTGTTCGGTGACCGCGGCATCCCGGCGTCCTACCGCCACATGAACGGCTACGGCTCGCACACGTTCCAGTGGAACAACGAGGCCGGCGAGGTCTTCTGGGTCAAGTACCACTTCAAGACCGACCAGGGCATCAAGAACCTGACCCAGGCCGAGGCCAACAGGCTGGCCGGCGAGGACCCCGACTCCCACCAGCGCGACCTGCGCGAGGCCATCGAGCGCGGTGACTTCCCGACCTGGACCGTGCAGGTCCAGATCATGCCGGCGGCCGACGCGGCGACCTACCGCTTCAACCCGTTCGACCTCACCAAGGTGTGGCCGCACGCCGACTACCCGCCGATCGAGATCGGCAAGCTGGAGCTCAACCGCAACCCGGAGAACGTCTTCGCCGAGGTCGAGCAGAGCATCTTCTCCCCGGCGCACTTCGTCCCCGGCATCGGGCCGTCCCCCGACAAGATGCTCCAGGGCCGCCTCTTCGGCTACGGCGACGCCCACCGCTACCGCGTCGGCATCAACGCCGACCACCTGCCGGTGAATCGTCCGCACGCCACCGAGGCGCGCACCAACTCCCGTGACGGCCACCTCTACGACGGCCGCCACAAGGGCGCGAAGAACTACGAGCCGAACAGCTTCGGCGGCCCGCGCGAGACCGGCCGCCCGCTGTGGCAGACGGTCGCGGTCACCGGCGGCACGGGCAACCACGCCGCGCCCGTGCACAGCGAGGACAACGACTTCGTCCAGGCGGGCAACCTCTACCGCCTGTACTCCGAGGACGAGAAGGGCCGTCTGATCGACAACCTCGCGGGCTTCATCGCCAAGGTCTCCCGCGACGACATCGTCGAGCGCGCGATCGACAACTTCCGCCAGGCGGACGCCGACTTCGGCAAGCGCCTCGACGCCGCGGTCCAGGCCCTCCGCGGCTGACGGGCAACCGCTCGCCGGAGCAGGACGCCGGGCCGCGGCCCTCCCCGGAGGGCGGCGGCCCGGCGCCGTTTCACGCCGGTACGCTGCGCCGCGCCGGCACCCAGCAGCGGATGACGTCGCGCACGGACACGATGCCCACCGGTCCGCCGTGCTCCAGGACGATCAGGTGCCGGAAACCGCCGTGCACCATCGCCTCGGCGGCCTCCTGCAAGGTGGCGTCCGGCGTGCAGAAGACGACGTTGTTGGTGGTGTGCGCGCCCACCGACTCCCGGTCGGGATCGTGGCCCGCGCCGATCGAGTTGAGGATGTCGCGCTCGGTCAATATGCCGATTCCGCTGTGGTCGGGGTCGAGGACGACGGCCGCGCCCACGCGCCGGCCGGACATCAGGCAGGCCGCCTGCCGGAGGGTGTGTGCGGGGCCGAGGGTGAGGATCACGGTGCTCATTGCGTCGCGGACGAGCATGAAGAGAGCCACCTCCTGGGGTGAGTCCCCCCGCTTGGGTGGGTGCGCAGCGCGAAGTCGACTCCAGTGAAACGCTTCACAAGGGCACAAGCGGGGTGATCCTCAGATTCCCACGGACCGGGAGGGCCAGCAAGAAGGCGTGCGAAAGGAGCGCGACCGGCGCGCGGGCGCGTCAGGCGCGCGGGCGGAGCAGGTCCAGCATCTCGTCGTGGAGCAGCCCGTTGGAGGCCGCGGCGTTCCCGCCGTGCACGCCGTCGACCCCGTCCAGGCTGGTGAAGCGGCCGCCCGCCTCCTGGACGACCACCGCGACGGCTGCCATGTCCCACAGGTTCAGCTCGGGCTCGGCGCACAGGTCCAAGGAGCCCTCCGCGACCATCATGTACGGCCAGAAGTCGCCGTAGCCGCGCGTGCGCCAGCACGCCCGCGTCAGATCCAGGAAGCCGGGCAGCCGCCCCTGCTCCTCCCACCCGGTCAGCGAGGAGTACGCGAACGAGGCGTCGCCCAGCGCACCCACCCGGGAGACGCCGATCGGGGCGCTCCCGCCGAGCGCGCCGCCCGAGTACGCGCCCGAGCCCTGCGCCGCCCACCAGCGGCGGCCCAGCGCCGGCGCGGACACCACGCCGACGACGGGGCGGAACACGCCGTCCTCGCCCTCCGCCATCAGCGAGATCAGGGTCGCCCACACGGGCACCCCGCGCACGTAGTTCTTCGTACCGTCGATCGGGTCGACGACCCAGCGGCGCGGACCGCTGCCCACGAGCCCGTACTCCTCCCCGAGGATGGCGTCGTCGGGCCGGGCGGCGCTGATGCCGGCCCGGACGACCTCCTCCGCGGCCTTGTCCGCCTCGCTCACCGGGGTCATGTCCGGCTTCGTCTCGACCTTCAGATCGAGGGCGCGGAACCGCTTCATCGTGGCGGCGTCCGCCGCATCGGCGAGTTCGAGGGCAAGGCGCAGGTCATCGTCATACTCGGGCATGCCCGAACAGTAGCGGGGCTCCCGGGCCCCGGCCAGCGAGGTCCACAGGGCGGCCGGGACCGCACCCTTGACGGCGCACGCGCCCTTGACAGCGCCTGGCGGCCCGTCAACTCTGGCCGGAGAGCCGAGCGGGGAGGCACGGATGCCGGCAGCCCGGGATTCCTTGCTGGACGCGGCTGCGGCGGCGCTCGCGGCGCGCCCCTGGCCCGACGTCCGGATGGTCGACGTGGCCGCCGCGGCCGGCGTGTCGCGGCAGACCCTCTACAACGAGTTCGGCGGCAAGGCGGGCCTGGGCCGCGCCCTGGTCCGGCGGGCCGCCGACCGGTACCTCGAAGGGGTGGACCGGGCCCTGTCGGCCCCGCTGCGGACGCCCGACCGCCTCGCCGCGGTCGCCGAGTGGACCGTACGGGCGGCCCGGGCGCACCCCCTCGTACGGGCCCTGCTCACCGGGAGCTGGGGACCGGGGCTTCCCGCGGCCGGCCGGCGCGAGCCGGGACCGGGGGAGCTCGCCCGGGCCGTGCGCGACCGGGCGGCCGCAGCGCTGACGCCGGGTGAGGACCCGCGGCGGTGCGAGCTGGCGGTGCGGCTGGCCCTCTCCTACGTGATCGCCCCGGGGGAGGAGCCGGGGCCTCAGGAGCTGATCGGGCTGCTCAGTGCGCCGACCCCGACAACTGGAGCCCGACGACCCCGAGGATGACCAGCGTGATCGAGACAAGTTTCAGGGTGGAGACCACGTCGCCGAGGAAGACCATGCCGTAGATCGCGGTACCGGCCGCACCGATGCCCGTCCACACCGCGTACGCCGGACCGACGTCCAGCTTCTTCAGGGCCAGCGTCAGCAGGCCGAAGCTGCCGAGCGCGAAGCAGGCGAAGGCGATCGTCGGCCACAACCGGGTGAAGCCGTGGGAGAGCTTCAGGCAGACCGCGAAACCGGTCTCCAGGAGTCCGGCGACCACGACCAGCAGCCACGCCATGGCGAATGCCTCCCCGCGTCATGTGACATCACGTCACTTGGTGCGATTATGCACTCGTGTCCAGGCGCGCCCTCCCACAAACACGGCCCGCCCACCGGCCCGGTCAGTCGCCCTCGCGGCGCTCCCGGGTCTGCAGCAGCCGCCGCAGCGAGTAGAGCCGCGCCGGATCCGCGTGGCCGTCCTCCACCCACGCGTCGAGCGCGCAGTCCGGCTCGTCGTGGCTGCACGCGCGCGGGCACTCCTGCGTACCGGCCACCAGGTCCGGGAAGGCCAGGATGACCCGGGAGGGGTCCACGTGGTGCAGGCCGAAGGAGCGCACCCCCGGGGTGTCGATGACCCAGCCGTCGCCCGAGGGCAGCGGCAGCGCCAGCGCGGAGGTGGTGGTGTGCCGGCCGCGGCCGGTGACCGCGTTCACATGCCCGGTGGCACGCTGGCGGCCCTCGGCGACCAGCGAGTTCACCAAGGTGGTCTTCCCGACCCCGGAGTGGCCGACGAATGCGGTGATCCGGCCGGTCAGGCGCTCGCGGACCCGCTCGGCCGCGTCACCGACGGCCAGCTCCTCCCGGTTGGTGACCACGTAGTTCAGGCCGAGCGTCGCGTAGATCTCCAGGATCTTGTCCGCGGACGTCAGGTCGGACTTGGTGAGCACCAGCAGCGGCTCCAGCCCGGCGTCGTACGCCGCCACCAGACAGCGGTCGATCATCCGCGGCCGCGGCTCCGGATCGGCCAGGGCCGTCACGATCGCCAACTGGTCGGCATTGGCGACGACCACCCGCTCGTACGGATCGTCGTCGTCCGCGGTGCGCCGCAGGACGGACTTGCGCTCCTCGATCCGCACGATCCGGGCCAGGGTGTCCTTCCTGCCGGACAGGTCGCCGACGATCCACACCCGGTCGCCCACGACCGCGGCCTTGCGGCCCAGTTCCCGCGACTTCATCGCGGTGATCGTGCGGTCGTCGACCAGGCAGGTCAGCCGGCCGCGGTCGACGGTCAGGACGAAACCCTCGGAGGCGTCCTCGTGCTTGGGCCGGATGTTGGTCCGCGGCCGGTTGCCCTTGGGATTGGGCCGCTGGCGGATGTCGTCCTCGTCGGTGTGCTTGCCGTACCTGCGCATGACGGGCCCTACGCTCCCGCACCCGCTTCGGGTCCCGCGTCCCCGGCCAGCATGTCCGTCCACATCCTCGGGAAGTCCGGCAGGGTCTTGGCGGTCGTGGCCACGTTCTCGATCTGCACACCCTTGACCGCCAGGCCGATCACCGCGCCCGCGGTGGCCATCCGGTGGTCCTCGTACGTGTGGAACACCCCGCCGTGCATCCGGCGCGGCCGGATGTGCAGGCCGTCCTCGGTCTCGGTGACGTCGCCGCCCAGCGCGTTGATCTCCTTGGTCAGCGCCGCCAGCCGGTCCGTCTCGTGAAGCCGCAGGTGCGCGACGCCGCGCAGCACCGACTCGGAGTCGGCCAGGGCCGCCACCGCCGCGATGCCCGGGGTGAGCTCGCCGACCTCGCTCAGGTCGACGTCGATGCCGTGGATCCGGCCGGAGCCGGTGAAGACCAGGCCCGCGTCCGTCAGTTCCCAGGACCCGCCCATCTCCGTGAAGATCCGGCGCAGCGCGTCGCCGGGCTGCGTGGTACGGCGCGGCCAGTCGGGGACGGTGACCGTGCCGCCGGTGATCAGGGCCGCGGCCAGGAAGGGCTGGGCGTTGGACAGGTCCGGCTCCACGACCATGTCGCGGCCCAGCAGGGCGCCCGGAGAGACCCGCCACACGTCCTTCTCGCCGCCTGCCTCAGGGGTGTCGACCTGGGCGCCGGCCGCGCGCAGCATCTCCACCGTCATGCGGATGTGCGGCATCGACGGCAGGTTGCCGCCCACGTGCCGGACCTCGACGCCCTGGTTGAAGCGGGGCGCGGACAGCAGGAGGGCGGAGACGAACTGCGAGGAGTTGCTGGCGTCGATCTCGACCGTGCCGCCCTCCAGGGCCCCGCCGCCCTGGACGGTCATGGGCAGGGCGCCGCGGCCGTCGTCGTCGATGCGGGCGCCGAGCGTGCGCAGCGCGGTGATGACCTGGCCGAGCGGGCGCTCGTAGGAGCGCGGGTCGCCGTCGAAGCGGATGTCGCCGTCGGCGAGGGTGGCGACGGGCGGCAGGAAGCGCATGACCGTGCCGGCGTTGCCGACGTCCACCGTCGTCGGACCGTGCAGCGCCGCCGGGATGACCCGCCACGCCTCGCCGCTCGCGCCGGCGCCTGCGGAACTGGAGGAGACGGTCTCCTCGATGCCGACGCCCATCGCGCGCAGCGCGTCCGACATCAGCTGGGAGTCGCGCGAGCGCAGCGGCCGGCGCACCCAGCCCGGCTCGGAGGCGAGGGCCGCGAGCACCAGGGCACGATTGGTGACCGATTTGGACCCCGGCACCGTGACGGTGGCGTGGACGGTCCCATCGGCGAGCGGAGCGGGCCAGAGGGCAGGGGCGGGGGTCTCGGTCATGGCCCCCACTTTAGTGGCTTCCTCCGGACCCGGATCTTGATCGCTGTCCGGTCTCAGAGGGTGGTCACAGGCCCAGCAGCCAGCGGCCGCCGCCGACCAGCGAGCACAGTGCGACCACGTGGAAGAAGAGCAGCCACACCACGGGGTGCAAGTGGGTGAGGCGCCCCAGCTGGTCGGCGTCGGAGTCGGGCGCCCCGCCGCCCCGCCGCTTGGCACCCAGCTCGAAGACCGGCCGGACCCCGCCCAGCAGCAGGAACCACACGACGAGATAGGCGAAGCCCGCCTGCACCTCGGCCGGAGTCAGCCAGGACACCAGCAGGAAGGTTCCGCCTGTCACGATCACCGTCAGCGCCCCGTACGCGTTCCGGATCATCACGAGCATGGCCACCAGCAGGGCCGTGGCCGCCCACAGCAGCAGCGTGATGCGGTGGGCCGACAGCAGGGCCGCCCCGCCGAGGCCGAGCAGCGAGGGCGCGGTGTAGCCGCCGGCCGCGGTCAGGATCATGCCCACACCGGTCGGCCTGCCCCGGCTGACGGTGACCCCGCTCGTGTCGGAGTGCAGGCGTATCCCGCTCAGCCGCCGCCCGGTGAGCAGCGCGAGCAGGCCGTGGCCCCCCTCGTGCGCGATGGTGATGGCGTTGCGCGACAGCCGCCACAACGGGCGGGGCCCCACGGCAGCCAGCGCCACCAGGGCCGTCACGATCACCAGCCACCGGTCCGGTGCGGTCTGTATGCCCGTGAGCCGGTCCCACAGGCCGGCCGTCGTGCTGCTGTCCATGAGGTGGCGGACTCCTTGCGGTGGTGTGTGGTGGACATGGCAGTGTGACAGGCATGTGCGGACGGTATGCAGCCAGTCGTGGACCGCAGGACCTCGTGGAGGCCTTCGGCATCGAGAAGTGGGAACCGGAGGAGGCCTTGGACCCCGACTTCAACGTGGCACCGACCAAGCAGGTTCACGTCGTCCTCGACCGTCCCCTGAAGGACGCTGCGGATCCGCGTCCGGTTCGCCAGTTGCGCGTCCTGAAGTGGGGACTCGTGCCCTCCTGGGCCAAGAACCCCGACGGCGCCGCCCGGATGATCAACGCCCGATCGGAGACCCTGCACGAGAAGCCGTCGTTCCGCCGCCCGTTCGCCCAGCGCCGCTGCATCATCCCCGCCGACGGGTACTACGAGTGGGTCACCGCCCACGACGAGCGGCAGCTGGAGGTGGAGGGGAAGAAGAAGCGGCCCCGCAAGCAGCCCTACTTCGTCCTCCCCGCGGACGGCTCGCTCTTCGCCATGGCCGGCATCTACGAGTTCTGGCGCGACCGGACCCTGCCCGACGAGCACCCCCTCGCCTGGTGGGCGACCTGCTCCGTGATCACCGCCGAGGCCGAGACGGGCCCGCTGGGGGTCGCCCCCGCCGAGGGCCCGCGCTCGCTCTCCGAGATCCACCCGCGGATGCCGCTGATGCTGACCCCCGACCGCTGGGACGCCTGGCTGGACCCGGCGAACACCGACACCGAGGGCTCCCTGCGCGAGCTGCTCGCACCGCCGCCGGGCGGGCTGATGCGGGCCTACCCGGTGTCCACCGCCGTGAGCAACGTGCGCAACAACGGGCCGGAGCTGCTGAAAGAGCTGGCCGCGCCGGAGGAGGGAACCCTCTTCTAGGTCGAAGGAGGGAAGCCTTTCCGGGCGGCACACCACCCCGCCCCGCCGGGTCCCGACCGGCAGGGACGGCACGATGGGTCCATGAGCACGCGTACCGACAGTGTCGACACCCCGGCGGGCGAAGCCCGCGTCACGTGGCACCCCGCACCGGGCGCCCGCCTCGTCCTCGCCGTGAGCCACGGCGCCGGCGGCGGCATCGAGGCCCGGGACCTCCAGGCCCTCGCCGCCGCCCTGCCCGCCCGCGGGATCACGGTGGCACTCGTCGAACAGCCCTGGCGGGTCGCCGGCAAGAAGGTCGCTGCCGCGCCCAAGGTGCTGGACGAAGGCTGGCGCGGGCTGTGGCCGGCGCTCGCGGAACCGGGGCTGCCGGTGGTCGCGGGCGGCCGCAGCGCCGGGGCGCGCGTGGCCTGCCGCACGGCCACCGAACTGGGCGCCGCCGGAGTGCTGGCCCTCGCCTTCCCGCTGCACCCGCCGGGCCGGCCCGAGAAGTCCCGGGCCGCCGAGCTCACCGGAGCAGGCCGGCCCGCCCTCGTGGTCCAGGGCGACAGGGACCCCTTCGGCCGCCCGGACGAGTTCCCCGAGCCGGTCGGGCCGCACCCGTACGAACTCGTGGAGGTCGCCCACGGCGACCACGGTTTCGCGGTCCCGAAGAAGGCCGCGACCACCCAGGAGGAGGCACTGCGGACGATCACCGACGCAGTCGGGGAATGGCTCGCGCGCCTTCCCGCGTGACACCCGCCACACGGGCCGCCATCCGGCCCGGAAAGGCCGAAAACCCCTGGCGCGCCGGGGAATGCGCCGCCCCGCCCCCGATGTTGTCCCACATGTCGGTACACACGGAACGTCGGAGGAGAGGGAGCGCATGACCCAGGTCATCAGCCAGAACCGTCCGCAGGCCGCTGACCTGGACTGGACGGTGCTGCCCGCCCCCAAGCGCAGCCCGCTTCGGGCGGCGGAGGGCCGGGAAGGTCGACTATTCTCCGATTCGAGCGGGTCCGCTTTCGGAGCCGCCACGCAGTCGGAGGAGGTGGGTCCTGTCGCTGGGACCGACGAAGGCCACGCGGAGGAGACGACGCCGGAGCGCAATGCGCGCTTCGAACGGGACGCCCTCGGCTACCTCGACCAGATGTACTCGGCCGCCCTGCGCATGACGCGCAATCCGGCCGACGCCGAGGACCTGGTCCAGGAGACGTACGCGAAGGCATACGCGTCCTTCCACCAGTTCCGCGAGGGCACCAATCTGAAGGCGTGGCTGTACCGCATCCTGACCAACACGTTCATCAACTCCTACCGCAAGAAGCAGCGCGAGCCCCAGCGCAGCGCCGCGGAGGAGATCGAGGACTGGCAGCTGGCGCGCGCCGAGTCGCACATGTCGACCGGACTGCGCTCGGCCGAGTCGCAGGCGCTCGACCACCTGCCCGACTCGGATGTGAAGGAAGCCCTGCAGGCCATTCCGGAAGAGTTCCGCATCGCGGTCTATCTTGCAGACGTAGAGGGCTTTGCGTACAAGGAGATCGCGGACATCATGGGTACACCCATCGGAACGGTCATGTCGCGACTGCACCGTGGCCGCCGTCAACTCCGCGGAATGCTGGAGGACTACGCCCGTGAGCGCGGGCTGGTTCCCGCGGGCGCGGGAGAGGCGAACGACCGGAAAGGCTCGGGCTCATGAGTTGCGGAGAGCCGCACGAGACAGAGTGCTCTGAGGTCCTGGACCACCTGTACGAGTTCCTCGACCATGAGATGCCCGACAGCGACTGCACGAAGTTCGAGACCCACTTCGGCGAGTGCAATCCCTGTCTGGAGAAGTACGGGCTGGAACAGGCCGTCAAGAAGCTGGTCAAGCGCTGCTGCGGGTCGGACGACGTGCCGTCCGACCTGCGGTCGAAGGTGATGGGCCGGATCGAGCTGATCCGGTCGGGGCAGGCGGTGCCCGACCACGACGTCACCGCCGACCACCCCGCTCCCGGCTGATTCGCACCGCTCCGGCCGAACTGCTGAACACCCGCCCCCGGAAGAACAGTTCATTCACCCGAATGTGCTAATCCGGGGGCGTCCACATGGCGTAATACGAAAATGTGGCCCGCCCCGCTCGGGGCCCCACCTATTCTCCCCAATCGATACCGGTCCGATTCGGCACCCGGCGTGCACGGCCCGGGGGAGGAGAGCGCCATGCGGGGTCTTCCGCCGGCCGCGGGCGCACTCGTCCTGTGCGCCGTCCTCGCGGCGGTCGCCTGCGCCGGGCCGGCTCTCGCGGATTCCGCTACGCCCCGGCCCGCCGTGATCCTGCTCGCCGCCCTCCATCTCGGCTGCGAGCTGGCCAGGAGCTGCCCGCTGCCCGGCCGGCGGGTGCCCGAGGGCCTCGGGTCCTTCCTCCCCGTGGTGCTCGCCGCCGTCTTCCTGCTGCCGCCCGCGGCGGCCGCGCTCGCGGCGCTGCCCGGCGGCCTCGCCGCCCCCGTGGTCCAGCGCCCCGCCCTGGTGCGCCGGGCCTGGCACGGCGCCCAGCAGTCCCTGGGAGCCTGGGGCGCGGGCCAGGTCTTCGGGCTGCTCGACGGGCCGGCAGCGCTCGGCGGAGCGCCCCCCGCCGGTCCCGCCGACCTCCCCTACGCGCTGCTCCCCGCGACGGCGGCGGCCGCCGCCCTCTGCCTGGTACTGACCGTCCTTGACGCGGCCGTCCTGGCCGCGGCCGAACGCACGCCGGCCGCCACCGCCGGGCACGGCCTCCTCGGCCGGGCCCTCCTCCCGTACTGCGTCCACGGCCTCGCCGGGCTGATGGCGGCCGTCATGTGGCGCAGCCCGTACGGGATCCCGGCCGCGGTACTCGTCCTGCTGCCGATGTACGTCTCCTGCCTGGTCTTCGCCCAGTACCACCGCGAGCACGCCGCCCACCGGGCCACCATCCGCGCCCTCGTCCAGGCCGTCGACATCAAGGACCGCTACACGCGCGGCCACAGCGAACGCGTCGGCCAGGCCTCCACGATGATCGCCCGCGAGCTGGGAATGGCCGAGGACCGGCTGGAGGTCGTGCGCATCGCCGGGATCCTGCACGACGTCGGCAAGCTGGGCGTCCCCACCCGGCTGCTGCGCAAGGACGGCCCGCTGACCCCGCAGGAGCGCCGGATCATCGAACTGCACCCCGAATACGGGCACGAGATGGTGCGCGGCATCGGTTTCCTGGGCGAGGCCAGGTCGGCGATCCTGCACCACCACGAACGGGTCGACGGCACCGGTTACCCCTACGGGCTGACCGGCGAGCAGATCCCCGAGCTCGCCCGGGTGGTGGCCGTGGCCGACGCCTTCGACGCGATGACGTCCACCCGCTCCTACAGCCGGGCCCGCCCGGTGCCCACCGCCCTCGCCGAGCTGGAACGCTGCGCGGGGGCCCAGTTCGACCCGGTGATGGTACGGGCCCTCACCGCTGCCGTCGGCCGGCACGGCTGGCATCCGGTGGTCACGTCCGACGCCGACCTCCAGGTGATCGACGACCCGGCCCCCGCCGTGGTGCCGGGGCCGGGGCGGCCCGCACCGCAGGCCCCGCCGGCGGGGCACGGCCCGGCGCCCCACCCCCGCACGGACGGCGGTGGCAGGGGGCCGGTCCGCCCCGGCCGGGGCGGGCGGTGAAGGGGGCCGCCGCCCGGGCGGTGCGCGGCGCGGCCGGCGTGCTCGCCGCCGCCGCCCTCGCCCACACGCTGTGGCACGGTCTGGCCGAGCCCGGCGCCGCCCTCGCCCTCGGCACCCTGGTCGCCGTCGGCGAGCTCGCCCGCAGGGACCGGCCGGACACCCCCGGGCGGCAGGCGGCGCCGCTCGGCTCGGCCGGCGCACTGGCCTACGCCCTGCTCGGCCAGACTGCCGGCCAGCCCACCCGGCACGGAGTGCTGGAGACCGTCGCCGTCGTCGCCGCGGCGGCCCTCGCCGGGATCGTCCCGCACGTCGCCCGCGGCCGCGGGCCCGCCGCCGACCACCTGGCCCGCCGGGTGCTCACCGTCGCCTTCGCCGCGGCCTGTTTCCAGCCGCTCCACCCTTCCGGGCGGCTCGCGGAGCGGGTGGGCCACGGCCCGTACCTCGTCGGGCTCCTGCTGATCCTGCTGGGCCTGACCGCCCTGTGCGACGCCCTGCTCGCCGCGGCCCTCGCCCGGGCCCGCACCGGGTGGCCGTACGGGCCGCTGCTGCGCGACGGGCTGCGCGACCAGCTCGGCATCGGCACGGCGGCCTGCGCCACCGGCGCCGCCATGGCGCTGGGCGCGGCCGCCGCGGGCCTGTGGGCCGTCCCCGTCCTCAGCGTCCCGCTGCTGCTGGCCCAGCTGTCCTTCCACCGGATCAGCGAGATCCGCACCACCTACCGCCAGACCATCACCTCCCTGGCCCGGGCCACCGAGGTCGCCGGGTACACCCCGCCCGGCCACTCCCGCCGGGTGGCCGCCCTGAGCTGCGCCGTCGGCCGGGAGCTGGGCCTGTCGGAGCGGGAACTGACGGTGCTGGAGTACGCCGCCCTCATGCACGACATCGGGCAGCTCTCCCTGGTCGACCCGGTACCGGACGGCGCCACCGCCGAGCTGCCCGCTGCCGAGGCCCGCCGGATCGCACGTCTGGGCGGCGAGGTGGCCCGGCAGACGGGGGTGCCCGCCGAGGTCGCCGTGGTGGTGGAGCGGCAGGCGGAGCCGTACCGGGAGCAGCCCGCCCTGGCCCGGATCGTGCGCGCGGTCAACGCGTACGACGACCTCGTCGGCGGCAGCCGTCACCCGGTCGGCCCACTGGCCGCCCTGGAGCAGCTGCGCCTGGGCACGGGGCGGGAGTACCAGCCGGAGGTCGTGGAATGCCTGGCCAGGGTTCTGGCCAGGGGCGGACGTGGCAGAGTGGGGCCCGTTCCACCGGGGTAACCCATGGGTAATGAGCGGCCGTCCGAGTGGGCATGGTTGGATGCGAGTAAGAGTGTCCGCAAGGCTGCACCCAGTCCCCAGCCACCGCTGGGAGGTGCCCCCAGGCAGGCGGGAATCGTGAGGATCTTCGGGAAGGTACGGCATCGGCCCTCCGCCTCGTGGCGGCAGGCCACCGACCGCGCGTTCACGCTGATCGGCGACGGGCGGTACGAGGACGCGGGCGCGCTGCTGACCAGAGCCGCCGACCTGGAGCCGTGGCTCTCCGAGTCGTGGTTCAACCTGGCCCTGCTGCACAAGTTCCGGCACGACTGGGAGCAGGCGCGGGCCGCCGGGCTGCGCGCCGTGGCCCTGCTGGACCGCGAGACCGGGGCTCCCGACTGGTGGAACGTCGGGATCGCCGCCACCGCGCTGCAGGACTGGCCGCTGGCCCGGCGGGCCTGGCAGGCGTACGGGCTGAAGGTGCCCGGGGACTCCCACGGTGCGAACGGCGGGGGCGGCGGCAACGGCGAGCCGGTCGGCATGGAACTGGGCAGCGCCGCCGTGCGGCTCTCGCCCGAGGGCGAGGCCGAGGTGGTGTGGGGCCGGCGGCTCGATCCGGCGAGGCTGGAGGTCCTGTCGATCCCGCTGCCCTCCTCGGGCCGGCGCTGGGGCGAGGTCGTCCTCCACGACGGGGTCCCGCACGGCGAGCGCGTGACGGCGGCCGGCCCCTCCTACCCGGTCTTCGACGAGATCGAGCTGTGGGCGCCCTCCCCGGTCCCGACCTGGGTGGTGCTGCTGGAGGCGGCCACGGAGGCGGACCGCGACGCGCTGGAGCAGCTGGCGTCGGACGCGGGCTTCGCCGCCGAGGACTGGTCCTCGTCGGTGCGGCTGCTGTGCCGGACCTGCTCGGAGAGCGAGATGCCGAGCGACGAGGGCGACGGCGAGCACCTCGATCCGCACGACCACAGCGAGCCGGGGCACCCCGGACCGCTGGGGCACCGTACGGCGGGCTCCGGCTCCCTCTGGGTGCCCGAGCGCGAGTGCGGCATCGCGGCGCCGGCCGGACTGGTACGGGGACTGCTCGACGGCTGGGTCGCCGACAGCCCGGACAGCCGCGAGTGGCGTGATCTCGAAGAAGTCTGCTGAGCCGGGGCCGTAGGCTGTACGGGCACATCGGTGGCCATCGGCGACCACCGGTGACCGGGACTTACGGAAGGCGTACGGCGGACATGGCGCAGCAGGAGAACGACGTTGTCGATGGTGTCGAGGTCGTGAACGACGGATACGTCGTGGACACCGAGGACTGTGAGGCGCGCGAGCTGGCCCACCGGGAGCGCGGTACGGCCCGCCCGATCACGGTCGTCGGCAACCCGGTCCTGCACCGCGAGTGCAAGGACGTCACCGAGTTCGGCGACGAGCTGGCCCGGCTGATCGACGACATGTTCGCCAGCCAAAAGGCCGCCGAGGGCGTGGGCCTGGCCGCGAACCAGATCGGCGTGGACGCCAAGGTCTTCGTCTACGACTGCCCGGACGACGAGGGGGTGCGCCACACCGGTGTCGTGGTCAACCCCAAGCTCGTCGAACTCCCTGCGGCCTCGCGGGTGCTGGACGACTCCAACGAGGGCTGCCTGTCCGTCCCGACGGCCTACGCCTCACTGGCCCGCCCGGACTACGCCGAGGTCGAGGGCCAGGACGCCCAGGGCAACCCGATCAAGGTCCGCGGCACCGGCTACTTCGCCCGCTGCCTGCAGCACGAGACCGACCACCTGTACGGCTACCTGTACATCGACCGCCTCTCCAAGCGCGACCGCAAGGACGCCCTGCGCCAGATGGCGGAAGGCACCCCGCGCTACGAGACCGTCCCGAACGACTGAGGGCTGTCCGACCGGATGACCGCCGAGGCCGCCGAGGCTCCCGAGCCGATCGTGCGGCGCGTGCTCGGCGGCGGGCCGTTCGCCGAGATCGGGGACCCCGCGGTGGCCGTCGCCGACGACCGCTCGGGGCTGCTCGCGGTCGGCGGCGACGTGGGGTCGGTCCAGTGGACCGGCGGCCCCTGGGGCACCGGGTGGTCCGGCCACCGCATCGGCGTGTACGAGCGGGACGGCCTGCGGTGCCGGTACGTGCTGCGTTCCGGCAAGCCCGTGCGGGCGCTCGCCTTCCACCCGGTCCTGCCCCTACTGGCCGTCGGCACCGGCTGCTACGACGGCGGCTACTTCTTCGAGGGTGAGCTGCTGCTCGTCCGCGTGGACACCGGCGACGTCGTGTCCGCTCTGGAGTACGAGCGGGAGGTCCTCGACCTCGCGTGGCACGGCTCGGCCGATCTGCGCCTGGTGCTGAGCCCGTCCGAGGACTGGGAGGGCCCGGTGGCGCACGAGCAGGGGCACACGGCCGTCGTGCACCGCGCGGACTGGGGCGCGGTCGGGCCGGGGAGCGTGCTCGGTGAGGAACTCGACGGGCCGGTGGCGCCGTACGACCGGCCGGACCGCGGCCCGGAGGCCCGCCGGCTGCTGGCGGAGCTGGCGGGGGCGGCCGGCCGGGGGTGGTCCCTGCGGCGGCGGGTGTGGGCGGTCGAGGGGCTGCCGGACGGCCGGGTGCTGGCGGCGCTGGACGGAGTCCTCGCGGAGTCGTGGCTGCCCTCGGGGGAACGGCAATGGGCCGTGGGGGACGAGGAGGGGGGCCGCCAGCTGGTGATGTCCGGTGACGCGGCGTCCGTGTGGGCCAACGCCGAGCGGCTCCGGAGCCATGCGCGCCCCGGCCGGCAGCGGGACGGGGCCCGGATCGCCCGGATCGCGATCGACACCGGCCGGGTGCTGGAGACCGTGCGACCCGACGGGTACGCGATCCTGGTGGCGGGCGGCGGCCGGCGGATGGTCCTGCGGCCGGCGGAGATCCCGAGCGCGGGACGTGAACGGCTGTCGATGTCCGAACTGCCCGGCCCTGCGGGCGCCTTGGCCGCCGACGTGCAGCAGGGGCCCGGGACCGGGGGCTTCCCCCTCTTCAACCACCCGTTCCCGGTGCGCCGTGCGAGCCGCCCCTACGTGCTGGTGGGCAGCCGCGCGCAGTGGTCGCCCCGGGACCTGTGGGTGAGCGCGGTGGACGCGGACGGCACGCCGCGGCCGCTGTTCCCGCACGGCCGGCCGCCGGCGGCGGACCACTTCGGCGGTCCGGCCGTGGAGATCGCGCAGTCCCTGGTGTACGCCGGGTCCGTCTACGAGCCGCACGCGCGTCGCCCGGGCAGCTGCTACGTCGTACGGCGCTCCCTGGACGGCGCGGTGCTGTGGGAGCACCGCGGCGACCACCGGGCGATCGCCCTCGACTCGGACGGGAAGGACGTCTACGCCGCCGACGTCTCCGGGGCCCTGACGGTCCTGGACGCCGGGACGGGCGCGGTGCGCCGACGCATGGCCCTCGCCGTCGACGGGGTCCCGACCTGCGCGCTCTCCCTCGCCGTGTCGCCGCAGAAGCGGTTGCTGGTCGGGACGGTCGACGGACGCGTCGTGGAGTACGAGGGGGACCGCCCCCGACCGGCATGACGGGTTCAGGCGGCCTGCGGGCCGCGGAACGTGCGCCTGAAGGCATTCGGCGTGGTGCCCAGGGTCCGCAGGAAGTGGTGGCGCAGAGCGGCCGCGTTGCCGAAGCCGGAGCGGCCGGCGATCGCGTCGACCGTGTCGTCGGTGGACTCCAGCAACTCCTGGGCCAGCAGGACCCGCTGGCGCAGGACCCACTGGTACGGGGTGGTACCGGTCTCCTGGAGGAAGCGGCGGGCGAAGGTGCGCGGTGACATGTGCGCGCGTTCCGCCAGCTGCTCGACGGTGATCTCCTCCGCCAGGTGGCGCCCCATCCACCCGATCACCTCGCCCACCGTGTCGCAGGACGTGCGCGGCAGCGGCCGCTGGATGTACTGCGCCTGCCCGCCGTCCCGGTGGGGCGGTACGACCATCCGGCGCGCGATGCTGTTGGCGACCTCGGCGCCGTGCTCCTGGCGGACCACGTGCAGGCAGGCGTCGATGCCCGAGGCGGTGCCCGCGGAAGTGATCACCGGGCCCTCGTCGACGTAGAGCACGTCCGCGTCGACCCGGGCCCGCGGGAAGCGTCGCGCCAGGGCCGGGGCGTGCATCCAGTGCGTGGTGCAGCGCCGGCCGTCCAACAGGCCCGCCGCGCCGAGCACATAGGCACCGCTGCACACGCTGAGGACCCGTGCACCGCGCCCGACGGCGCGGCGCAGCGCGGCCAGGAGCGGCTCCGGATAGGTGCGCTGCGCGGCGTTGCGGAAGGCGGGCACGCAGATCAGGTCGGCGCTCTCCAGCCGTTCCGGCCCGTGGGCGGGAGAGAGGGCGAAACCGGTTCCCGCCATGGTCAGGGGGCCGTCCTCCGCAGCGCAGACGGCGTAGTCGTACACCGGGAGCCCATGGTCGCTGCGGTCGGTCCCGAAGACCTCGCAGAAGATCCCGAACTCGAAGGGGGCCACTTCGTCGAGGAGGGCCACGGCCACAGTGGTCAGCATGCCCCCAGTGTGGCAGTAATTCGCTCTTTCATGACAGTCCTGCCAGTGGCCGGGTGGCCCGGACGGGGGGACAGTGGAGACATGAACACGTTCCTGAGCTTCCTCGCCGTCCTCGCCCTCGCCGCCCTGCTGCTCGCCCCCAGCCTGTACGGGTTCCGGCACGAGCGGCGGATCGACCGGCAGCTGCGGGCGGTCGAGAACCGGCTCGTATGGCTGCCGCGGCAGAAGGCGGGCGGCATGCCGCCCACCCCGCAGCACGGGCACGGCCCCCGGACCGCCGGCTGGCGCCGGGGACGCCTGGCCCACTGAGCGGAGCCGGTCTGCGGACCGCCCCGGAACGCGAGGAGCCGGGACGCGATCGACTCGCGTCCCGGCTCCCGGTGCACCCGGTGCGACCGGCGGACTAGAAGTCCTCGTCCAGGTCGACCGTGCCCTCGACCGCGACCTGGTAGGCCGACGGGCGGCGCTCGAAGAAGTTCGTGAGCTCCTGGACGCCCTGCAGCTCCATGAACGAGAACGGGTTCTGCGAGCCGTACACGGTCGGGAAGCCGAGACGGACCAGACGCTGGTCCGCGACGCACTCCAGGTACTCGCGCATCGACTCGGTGTTCATGCCCGGCAGGCCTTCGCCGCACAGGTCGCGGCCGAACTGCAGCTCGGCCTCCACCGCCTCCTTCAGCATGTCGGTGACCTGCTGGCGAAGCTCGTCGTCGAAGAGTTCGGGCTCCTCCTTGCGGACGGTGTCCACGACCTCGAAGGCGAAGTTCATGTGCATGGTCTCGTCACGGAACACCCAGTTGGTGCCGGTGGCCAGGCCGTGCAGCAGGCCGCGCGAGCGGAACCAGTACACGTACGCGAAGGCGCCGTAGAAGAACAGGCCCTCGATGCACGCGGCGAAGCAGATCAGGTTCAGCAGGAAGCGGCGGCGGTCGGCCTTCGTCTCCAGCCGGTCGATCTTCTCGACCGAGTCCATCCACTTGAAGCAGAACTGCGCCTTCTCGCGGATGGAGGGGATGTTCTCCACCGCGTCGAAGGCCGCCGCGCGGTCCTCCGGGTCGGGCAGGTAGGTGTCGAGCAGCGTCAGGTAGAACTGGACGTGCACGGCCTCCTCGAACAGCTGGCGCGACAGGTACAGGCGCGCCTCCGGGGAGTTGATGTGCTTGTACAGCGTCAGCACCAGGTTGTTCGCGACGATCGAGTCGCCCGTCGCGAAGAACGCGACCAGGCGGCCGATCATGTGCTGCTCGGCGGGCGTCAGCTTCGCGAGGTCGGCGACGTCCGAGTGGAGGTCGACCTCCTCGACGGTCCAGGTGTTCTTGATCGCGTCCCGGTAGCGCTCGTAGAAGTCCGGGTAGCGCATCGGGCGGAGCGTGAGCTCGAAGCCCGGGTCCAGGAGGTTCTTGACCTCGGAGGTGTCGGCACGAAGTGCCGTCGTCGAGGGGCGGTGGTCGGGTGACGGGTGGGCGGAGCTCATTACTGGCAGGCCTCGCAGGACTCGGGGTTCTCAAGGGAGCAGGCCAGCGCCTCGGCGTCGACGGCCTGCGGGAGCGCCACCGGAGCGGCGGTGGCGGCCTGGGCAGCACGGGCGATCTTCGTCGCCGGGCGCGAGCGCAGGTAGTAGGTGGTCTTCAGACCCTGCTTCCAGGCGTACGCGTACATCGAGCTGAGCTTGCCGATGGTGGGCGTCTCCAGGAACAGGTTCAGCGACTGCGACTGGTCCAGGAACGGCGTACGGGCCGCCGCCATGTCGATCAGACCGCGCTGCGGGATCTCCCACGCCGTGCGGTACAGCTCGCGCACCTCGGCCGGGATCCAGCCGAAGCCCTGCACCGAGCCCGAGGAGTCGCGCAGCGCCTCACGGGTCTGGGCGTCCCACACGCCGAGCTGCTTCAGCTCCTCCACCAGGTAGCCGTTCACCTGGAGGAACTCGCCCGACAGGGTCTCGCGCTTGAACAGGTTGGACACCTGCGGCTCGATGCACTCGTACACGCCGGCGATCGAGGCGATCGTCGCCGTCGGGGCGATGGCGAGGAGCAGGGAGTTGCGCATGCCGCTCTCGGCGACGCGGGCGCGCAGCGCGTCCCAGCGCTCCGGCCAGTTCAGCTCGACGTCGTAGTGGTCCGGGTGCAGGACGCCGCGCGCGGTGCGGGTCTGCTCCCAGGCCGGCAGCGGGCCGCTGCGCTCGGCGAGGTCGCACGAGGCCTCGTACGCGGCCAGCATGATGCGCTCGGAGAGCTTGGTGGACAGGGCCTTCGCCTCGGGGGAGTCGAAGGGCAGCTTCAGCTTGAAGAAGACGTCCTGGAGGCCCATCGCGCCCAGGCCCACCGGACGCCAGCGGGCGTTGGAGCGGCCGGCCTGCTCGGTCGGGTAGAAGTTGATGTCCACCACGCGGTCGAGGAAGGTGACGGCCGTGCGGACGGTCTCGTCCAGGCGCTCCCAGTCGATGTCGCCGTCCACCACGAAGGCGCCGAGGTTGACCGAGCCGAGGTTGCAGACGGCCGTCTCGCCGTCGTTCGTGACCTCGATGATCTCGGTGCACAGGTTCGAGGAGTGCACGACGGTGCCCGGCTCGGCGGTCTGGTTCGCCGTGCGGTTGGAGGCGTCCTTGAAGGTCATCCAGCCCTGGCCGGTCTGCGCGAGGGTGCGCATCATCCGGCCGTACAGGTCACGGGCGGGCATGGTCTTGCGGGCCAGGCCGTCGGCCTCGGCCTTGCGGTAGGCGGCGTCGAACGCGTCGCCCCACAGGTCGACCAGCTCGGGCACGTCGGCCGGGGAGAACAGCGACCACTCGGCGTCGGCGTTCACGCGGCGCATGAACTCGTCCGGGACCCAGTGGGCGAGGTTCAGGTTGTGGGTGCGGCGCTGGTCCTCACCGGTGTTGTCGCGGAGCTCCAGGAATTCCTCGATGTCCGCGTGCCAGGTTTCCAGGTAGACGGCGGCGGCGCCCTTGCGGCGGCCGCCCTGGTTCACGGCGGCGACGGACGCGTCCAGGGTCTTCAGGAACGGCACGATGCCGTTGGAGTGGCCGTTGGTGCCGCGGATCAGCGAACCTCGGGCGCGGATGCGGGAGTACGACAGGCCGATGCCGCCCGCGTGCTTCGACAGGCGCGCGACCTGGTGGTAGCGGTCGTAGATCGAGTCGAGCTCGTCCAGCGGGGAGTCCAGCAGGTAGCAGGACGACATCTGCGGGTGCCGGGTGCCGGAGTTGAAGAGGGTGGGGGAGGAGGGCAGGTAGTCGAGGCGGCTCATCAGCCGGTACAGCGACGCCACCTCCTCGACGGCCTGGACGCTCTCGTCCGCGGCGAGGCCGCAGGCCACGCGCAGCATGAAATACTGCGGGGTCTCGATGACCTGACGCGTGATGGGGTGGCGCAGCAGGTAGCGGCTGTGCAGGGTGCGCAGGCCGAAGAAGCCGAAGCGGTCGTCGGCGCCCTCGGCGAGGGTGTGCTCGACCAGGGCGTCCAGGCGGCTCGCGTGCGTGCGCACGAACGCGGCGGTGCGGTCGGCGATGAGGCCCTCGCGGTGGCCGACCTCGACGGAGGCGGAGAAGGAGGTGGAGCCCTGGCTCGCGGCCTCGTCGCGTACGGCCAGCGTCAGCAGGCGGGCGGCGAGCTTGGAGTACGCGGGGTCCTCGGAGATGAGCCCGGCGGCGGACTCGGTGGCCAGACCGCGCAGTTCGGCCTCGTCGGCGGCGGAGCTGCGGCCGCGGAGCGCGGCGGCGGCGACGCGGCCGGGGTCGGTGTCGGGGAGGTCCGCCGTCAGTTCGGTGAGGGTACGCAGCAGCGCGGCCCCCGGGCCCTCGGTGTTGTCGCCAGAAACGGACTCGGCGCGCGGTGCGGAAGGCGCGATGGTCACGGCGGGAGCTCTCCCTCGCTCGGCCCGGTCGTCTGCGGGCGGGCGCGGGCGCATGCAGGCGTGGCAGGAACGGGCACACCGCATGGCGTCCACCGGCCCAACCGCGAGGCCCGGACGTGTCGGCACCCGGGTCGGTCGATCCGGGCGCGCTGACGGCAGGTCATCGGACTTGGTGTCCGGTTGCCGGACACTTCATACCGTTGCGGGACAGTTCCGGATTCCCACCGGATTCCCCTGCGGCGACAGCAGGCATGAGCATACATGTGGGGGCGGCCTTGTGCGGCAACCCCCACATGTAGTGTCGGCGCGGCTACAGCTTGAGTCGGTACGTGAGGAGTTTCAGGCCCTCGATGGGCGCCCAGTCCCGCTCCGGACTGCGGACGAAGCCCAGGCGGGCGTAGATCCGGTGGGCGCTCGTCATGCTGCGCTGGGTGGACAGGACGACACCCGTGACGCCCTCGACGGCCCGTGCGCGCTCGATGCACGCCCGCACCAGGGCCTCCCCCGCTCCCCGGCCCCGGGCCGCGTGCGCCACGGCCAGCATGCGGAACTCGGCCTCGTCGGGGCCGGCGATGTCGGCGAGCGGGCTGCCGGGTGCGGCGAACGTCACCCCGCCCAGCACCCGCCCGTCGCGCTCGGCGACGAGCACCTCGGCCTGCGCGGCCCGGCCGGCCACGTCGCGCAGCACGGTCAGGTACGCGTCGTCCTCGTTGAAGTCCAGGTGCCCGTCGGCGAGGTAGGCCTGCGCCGTGATCTCGCCCAGCGTCTCGTAGTCGGCGGGCACCGCCGTCCTGATCACCATGTCCATGCGGTCGAGTGTGCAGGACGTCGGTCGGCGCCCGGCGCTATCGTCGGAGGCAGCAGCACCGTCGAGGAAGGTGAGCGAGGCATGACCGTGATGACCGACAGGCCCCACATGCCGACCGAGGACTTCGAGGCCGTCGCGCGCATAGCCGCCAGAGAGGTCGAAGGTCTGCGGCTGGAGTTCATCGACGGGGTCATCAGGAGCAAGGCAGTGCCGGACGGAGATCACGACCGCATCGTTCTGTGGCTCGCACGCATCTGCATGCAGCACCGGCCCGAGCTGTGGCTTCACGTGGAGCGGGGGTTGGCTGTGGGGGACTACCGCTCGGGTCGCGCCCGTCCCGATGCCGCTCTCGCGGTCGATGACGCGTTTGTCGGCCAGGGCGAGTGGGCCGACCCCGCTCCGGTCCTGATGGTCGTAGAGGTCACCTCGTACGACACCGATACGGACCGGCGTGACCGCGTGGAGAAGCCCCTCGCCTACGCCCAGACGGGCATCCCTGTATACCTGCTCATCGACCGGGAGGCATGCGACGTGACCGTGTTCAGCGAACCGGACGGCCGCAGGTATGCGAACACCCGTACGGTGGAGTTCGGGAACGACGTTGAGCTCCCCGATCCGGTCAACGTCACTCTCCAGACCGAGGTCCTCAAGGACTGGGTGCGCTGAGGAACGCCGGAGGGCCCCGCCGCAGGACGCGGCGGGGCCCTCCGGATGTGTCAGCAGCAGCGGAAGCCCTCGCGGGGGTCCGCCTCGCGGGCGTCCGTGCGGGCGCGCTCGAAGGCGCGCCGGGTGAGGACCTCCGCGTCCGGGTCGTGCGAGCGGGCGTGGGCCACGTACCGGTCGTAGGCGGCCTCCCCGGAGAACTCCCGTACGTAGAACCTCGCCCGGGCCAGCGCGCGGCGCACGCCGGTCACGCCACCGGCTCCTTGACCTGCCCGCCCCCGGCACCGCGCTCCGCCGCGGCCGCGAGCTGCGCCCGCTCCTCGGCGGTGGCGATCAGGCCGGCGGGGGCCACGATCTTCGACTCGGTCCACGGGACCTCGGACAGGGTGGCCGAGCCGGGGTCGCGGACGGCCTTCACGCAGGTGCGCAGGGCGTCCGCGAGGACCACGATGATCAGGACCGCGAAGAGGGCGCACAGCACGCCGTCGACCGTGGCGTTGGTGACGATCGTGTGCATGTCGTCCATGCTCTTCGCGGGCGCCAGCACCTTGTCGGCGTCGATGCCCGCCTGGTACTTGTCGCGCTGGGCGAAGAAGCCGACCTTCACGTCCTCGGAGAAGACCTTCTGGTAGCTGGCGGTGAGCGTCACCGTGGCGTCCCAGACGAGCGGGACGCCCGTCACCCAGGCCCATTTCAGCCGGCCGGACTTGACCAGCAGCGTGGTGCACACGGCCAGGGCCACCGCGGCGAGCAGCTGGTTGGCGATACCGAAGAGCGGGAAGAGCTGGTTGATGCCGCCCAGCGGGTCCTTGATGCCGACCCACAGGAAGTAGCCCCACGCGCCCACCACGATCGCGCTCGCGAACCACACGCCGGGCTTCCAGCTCACGTCCTTGAAGGACTTGTGGACGTTGCCGAGGGTGTCCTGGAGCATGAACCGGCCCACGCGGGTGCCCGCGTCGAGCGTCGTCAGGATGAAGAGCGCCTCGAACATGATCGCGAAGTGGTACCAGAAGGCCTTCATCCCGGCGCCCCCGACGACGGAGGAGAAGATCTCCGCCATCCCGAGTGCGAAGGTCGGCGCACCGCCGGTGCGGGACAGCAGGCTGGCCTCCTCGACGTCCTTGGCGGCCTGGGTGAGCGCCTCGGGCGAGATGGCGAAGCCGAAGTTCGTCACCGCCTGCGAGGCGGACTCGACCGTGGTGCCGATGACACCGCCGGGGGAGTTGACCGCGAAGAAGAGGCCGGGCTCGATGATGCAGGCCGCGATGATCGCCATGACGGCGACGAACGACTCGGTCAGCATGGCGCCGTAGCCGATCATGCGGACCTGGGTCTCCTTCTGGATCATCTTCGGGGTGGTGCCCGAGGAGACCAGGGCGTGGAAGCCGGACAGCGCACCGCACGCGATGGTGATGAAGACGAACGGGAACATCGATCCGGCGAAGACCGGGCCGTCGCCGCGGGCCGCGAAGTCGGTGATCGCGGGCATCTTCAGCGTCGGCATCGCGACGACCACGCCGATCGCGAGGAGCGCTATGGTGCCGATCTTCATGAAGGTGGAGAGGTAGTCGCGCGGTGCGAGGAGCATCCACACCGGCAGGACCGATGCCAGGAAGCCGTACACCACCATCCAGATGACCAGCGTCTCCTTCTCCAGGGTGAAGGTCCCGGCGAGGGAGGACTCCGCGACCCAACCGCCCGCGACGATGGCGAGCAGCAGCAGCGCGACACCGATGAGGGAGACCTCGGTGACCCGGCCCGGCCGCAGGACGCGCAGGTAGAAGCCCATGAAGACGGCGATCGGGATGGTCATGCCGATGGAGAAGACGCCCCAGGGGGAGTGTGCGAGGGCGTTGACGATGACCAGGGCCAGCACCGCCAGCAGGATGATCATGATGGCGAACACGGCGACCAGGGCGGCGGCCCCGCCCACGGGGCCGATCTCGTCCCGCGCCATCTGGCCGAGCGAACGGCCGTCGCGGCGGGTGGAGAAGAACAGCGTCACCATGTCCTGGACGGCGCCGGCGAAGATCACGCCCGCGACGATCCAGATGGTCCCGGGCAGGTAGCCCATCTGCGCGGCGAGGACGGGGCCGACGAGCGGACCGGCCCCGGCGACGGCGGCGAAGTGGTGGCCGAAGAGCACCCGGCGGTCGGTGGGGTGGAAGTCGACACCGTTGTCGAGGCGTTCGGCTGGGGTGGCACGGGTCGCGTCGACCTTCAGCACGCGCTGCGCGATGAAGCGGGCGTAGAAGCGGTAGCCGATCGCGTACGAGCCCAGCGCGGCGGCGAGCAGCCAGGCCGCGGAGATCTCCTCGCCGCGCGAGAGCGCCAGCACGCCCCAGCCGAGGGCGCCGACGAGTGCGACGAGCACCCACACGGCGATGGACTTCGGGGAGGGCGAGCCCGAGGGGGTTCCCGGACTCGCCGTGTCCCGTTGTGTCCCTGTTGCTTCCGGTTCGGGCATGATCCTGGTCCCCTCGTCGATCATCTGCGTAAGCAGGCGGAATCTACGGGGGATTGCCTGGTGAACGTAAGACCCCGTCCGCATTCCGGTCCCGGAATTCCGGTGCGCGGGGCGGGCGTGCGGGGGTCAGGCGGCGGGGCGCTTGAGCCTGGCGACGAACTTGTAGCGGTCGCCGCGGTACACCGACCGCACCCATTCCACCGGTTCGCCGTCGGCGTCCAGGGAGTGCCGGGAGAGCATCAGCATCGGCAGCCCGACGTCGGTGCCGAGCAGGCCGGCCTCGCGCGGCGTGGCCAGGGAGGTCTCGATGGTCTCCTCGGCCTCGGCGAGGTGGACGTCGTACACCTCGGCGAGGGCGGTGTAGAGCGAGGTGTACTTGGCGAGCGAGCGGCGCAGCGCCGGAAAGCGCTTGGCCGACAGGTGGGTGGTCTCGATGGCCATCGGCTCGCCGCTGGCCAGTCGCAGCCGTTCGATGCGCAGGACCCGCCCACCGGTGTTGATCTTGAGTAGTCCGGCGAGGGTGTCGTCGGCGGTCACGTAGCCGATGTCGAGGAGCTGCGAGGTCGGCTCCAGGCCCTGTGCGCGCATGTCCTCCGTGTAGGAGGTCAGTTGCAGGGCCTGTGAGACCTTGGGCTTGGCGACGAAGGTGCCCTTGCCCTGGATGCGTTCCAGCCGTCCCTCGACGACCAGTTCCTGGAGGGCCTGGCGGACCGTGGTGCGCGAGGTGTCGAATTCGGCCGCGAGCGTGCGCTCGGGCGGCACCGGGGTGCCGGGCGGCATGGTCTCGGTCATGTCGAGCAAGTGCCGCTTGAGTCGGTAGTACTTGGGTACACGTGCCGTGCGAGTCGCCGCCCCGCCGTCCGGCTCCGTGAGCGCCCCTTCGGTGGCCATCGCCGCCCGCCTTCCCGACTCCAGTTTCGCTGCCGTCACCGGCTCCTCCGATATGTGCGGTCACATGGTGACACGAGTGGGGGTACAGGCCTTCTCTCTCCCCAGGTGTCGGTCCGATAACGGACCGGGCACCCGCTCATTAGACCCTTGACACCCCTAAAGGTCTAGGCCAAGCTCCAGCTACTGGTCTACACCAATATGGATCAGATCCCAGCCCCACGGCAGTACTTCGCGTATGTCACCGCGGCGGGCAAGGGAAGTGCAGGCAGGCATCCCTGAGGAGGGTGGCGTGAAGCGCAAGCTCATCGCGGCGGTCGGTGTCGCGGGCATGATGGTCGGACTCGCGGCGTGTGGCAATGGGGACGACGACAAGGCCAAGGCCGACGCGGGTCCCAAGGAGATCACCGTCTGGGTCATGGACGGCTCCGCGCCGAAGGCCTGGATCGACGAGGTCAACAAGGAGTTCTCGGCCAAGCACCCCGGTGTCACGGTCAAGGTCGAGGAGCAGAAGTGGACCGGCATCCAGGAGAAGGTCACCACGGCCCTCTCCGAGAACAACCCTCCGGACGTCCTTGAGCTCGGCAACACCCAGACCGCCGGCTACGCGGTCACCGGCGGCCTCGCCGACCTGACCAAGGACAAGGCCGCGCTCGGCGCCGACGCCTGGCAGAAGAGCATGCTCGCCTCGGCCGAGGTCGACGGCAAGCTCTACTCCGCTCCCTGGTACGCCGCCAACCGCGTGGTCGTCTACGACAAGAAGGCCTTCGCCAAGGCCGGCGTGACCCCGCCCACCACCCGCGACGAGTGGATCGCCGGCCTGGAGAAGCTGAAGGCGGCCGACCCGGCCACCCAGCCCATCTACCTCCCCGGCCAGAGCTGGTACGTCCTCGCCGGTCTCATCTGGGACGAGGGCGGCGACCTCGCCGTCAAGGACGGCAGCAAGTGGAAGGGCGGCCTCGGCACCCCGCAGGCCGGCGCCGCGATGGAGTTCTACAAGAAGCTCCAGTCCTACTCCACCGCCCCCAAGGACAAGGACGAGGCCAACCCGCAGCAGTCCACCGACATCGTCCCCAAGGGCGGCGTCGCCTCCTGGATCGGCCTCGGCTGGGAGGCCGGCGGTGCCGAGAAGGCCCTGAAGGACGCGGGCAAGGAAGCCGACTTCGGCTACTTCCCGATCCCGGGCAAGACCGCCGACAAGACCAGCACCGTCTTCCTCGGCGGCTCGAACCTCGCCGTGGCCGAGCGTTCCAAGAACAAGGAGCTCGCCAAGGAGTGGCTGGCCCTCGCCGCCGGCAAGGACCAGATGACCAAGTACGCCGCCGAGACCAAGGGCGCGCTGCTCCCGAACCAGGCCGCCGCCAACTTCACCCCCGCCGCGGGCTCCTTCGCCGAGGCCATGGGCAAGGCCGGCGTCAACGGCAGGATCACCCCGGTCACCGCGGGCTGGGCGAACGTCGAGACCGAGCCGAACCCCATCAAGGAGTTCATGACCAAGGTCCTGAAGGGCGAGGACGCGGCCAAGGCCGGCGCCGAGGCGGACGCGGAGATCGCCAAGCGCATCAACAAGTAGTCGCCGCCCCCGCAGTACCCGCAGTACCCGCACGACCCAGCAGTGTGCACGCACCGGGGGGTGCGGCAGGTGCCCGGACACCCGCCGCGCCCCCGGTCGCGCATTTGACTCCACAGTCAACCGCGAGGAAGCCAAGCCATGACCGTGCACTCCCAGGGAGCGGTGACCAGCGCTCCACAGGACGCACCACCGAAGTCCGCCGGACTGCCCCAGACGCCGGCCCCAGCAACCGGCCCCGGCCCCAGGCCGCCTCGCGGGGGCGGGAAGTCGCTCCCCACCGGGTGGCTGCCCTACCTGCTGGTCGCGCCCGCGGTGCTGGCCCTCGCGACACTCCTGCTGTACCCGCTGATCAAGAACGTGATCCTGTCCCTCCAGGACATCAACAAGGTCGAGTTCATCCAGCGGAAGTACCCCTTCGCCGGCTTCGACAACTACACCGAACTCCTCGGCGACGCGGACTTCTGGACCGTCGTGGTCCGCAGCTTCGCCTTCACCCTGGCCAACGTCGCGCTGATCATGGTGCTCGGCAGCCTCATCGGCATCCTGCTGAACAGGCTCGGCAAGAAGATGCGCCTGGTCCTCTCCATGGCGCTGGTGATGGCCTGGGCCATGCCGATCGTCGCCTCTGTGCAGGTCTTCCGGTGGCTGTTCGACGAGCAGTTCGGCGTCATGAACTGGGTCATGCGCACCGCCGGCTTCTCCGGCTATGAACAGCACAACTGGATGGAGACCGGCCTCTCCACCATGGTGATCGTCACGATCCTGGTGGTCTGGGGCTCCATCCCCTTCGTCGCCCTCAACATGTACGCCGGCCTCACCACCGTCGGCGCCGAACTGTACGAGGCCGCCCGCATGGACGGGGCCAACGGCTGGCAGACCTTCTGGAAGATCGTCTTCCCGAATCTCAAGCCCTTCTTCCTCATCACCACCTTCCTTGAGGTGATCTGGGTGTTCAAGGCCTTCACCCAGGTCTACGCGATGAACAAGGGCGGCCCGGACCGCGCCTCCGAGATCCTGCCGGTCTTCGCCTACGTCGAGGGCCAGAGCCAGGCCCACTACGGCCTCGCCGCCGCGATCTCCGTCCTGACGATCGTCATCCTCGTGGTCGTCATGTCCTTCTACTTCCGCCTGATCCTGAAGCAGGAGGAGGAGCAGTGAGCACCAGCACCGCCCCGAAGCCCGCGGCTGCCGCGCGGCCCGCACAGCAGCTCCGCACCCGCCGACCGGTGCGCCCGGCGGCCGTGGCCAAGAACCTCGGCGCCGTACTGCTGGCCCTGGTCTTCGTCTTCCCCGTCTACTGGATGTTCTCCTCGGCCCTCAAGCCGTCCGACCGGATGCTCACGAAGGACCCCGTCTTCGTCTTCACTCCGACGCTGGACAACTTCGGCAAGGCCACCGGGGTCGAGAACTTCTGGACGTACGTCACCAACAGCGTCCTGGTCACCGTCGGCGCCGTCCTGCTGGCCCTGCTCGTCGCCCTCGCCGCGAGCTTCGCCATCGCCCGGATGAGGTTCAAGGGCCGCAAGGGCCTCGTCCTCACCGTGATGATGGCCCAGATGGCCCCGTGGGAGGTCATGGTCATCGCGATGTACATGATCGCCCGCGACGGCGAGATGCTGAACAGCCTCCCGCTGCTCACCGCGATCTACTTCGTGATGATCCTCCCCTTCACCATCTGGACCCTGCGCGGCTTCATCGCCGCCGTCCCGGTGACCCTGGAGGAAGCCGCCCAGATCGACGGCTGCACCCGCGGCCAGGCCTTCCGCAAGGTGATCTTCCCGCTGCTGGCCCCCGGCCTGATGTCCACCTCGCTCTTCGGCTTCATCACCGCCTGGAACGAGTTCGCCATGGTCCTGATCCTCAACAAGGACAAGACCGCGCAGACCCTGCCGCTGTGGCTGACCGAGTTCATGTCCGCCTTCGGCAACGACTGGGGCGCCACCATGGCCGCCTCCTCGCTCTTCGCGGTCCCGGTCCTGCTGATCTTCATCTTCCTCCAGCGCAAGGCCGTCGGCGGCATGACCGCCGGCGCCGTGAAGGGATGACGCCCTCATGACCGTCCTTGCGCACCGCGCCACCGCCTCCGACGAGGTGACCCGCGACGCCCTCGCCGTCCTCCAGCCCGGCTTCGAGGGCACCACCGCCCCCGCCTGGCTGCTCCGCAGGATCGGCGAAGGCCTCACCTCCGTGGGCCTGTTCGGCCGCAACATCGCCTCGCCCGAGCAGCTCGCCGCGCTCACCGCGCAGCTGCGCGCCGAACGCGACGACGTGCTCGTCGCCATCGACGAGGAGGGCGGCGACGTCACCCGCCTGGAGGTCCGGGACGGCTCGTCCTTCCCCGGCAACCTGGCCCTCGGCGCCGTCGACGACACCGGCCTGACCCGGGCCGTCGCCCACGAGCTCGGCCGCCGCCTCGCCGAGTGCGGGGTCAACCTCAACTGGGCTCCCTCCGCCGACGTCAACTCCGACCCGGACAACCCGGTCATCGGCGTCCGCTCCTTCGGCGCCGACACCCACCTCGCCGCCCGGCACACCGCCGCCTACGTCGAGGGCCTCCAGGCCGCCGGCGTCGCCGCCTGCACCAAGCACTTCCCCGGCCACGGCGACACCAACGTCGACTCCCACCACGCCCTCCCGCGCATCGACGTCGACCTCGACACCCTGGCCGTACGGGAGCTCGTACCGTTCAGGGCCGCCATCGAGGCCGGGACGAAGGCCGTGATGAGCGCGCACATCCTCGTGCCCGCACTCGACCCGACCCGGCCGGCCACGCTCAGCCCGCAGATCCTGACCGGCCTGCTGCGCAAGGAACTCGGCTACGAGGGCCTCATCGTCACCGACGGCATGGAGATGCACGCCATCGCCGGGACCTACGGGATCGAACGCGGCTCGGTCCTCGCCATCGCGGCGGGCGCCGACGCCATCTGCGTCGGCGGCGGACTCGCCGACGAGGCCACCGTGCTGCGACTGCGCGACGCGCTGGTCGCGGCCGTACGGGAGGGCACCCTCCCGCAGGAGCGCCTCGCCGATGCGGCCGCCCGGGTCCGCGCGCTGGCCGCCTGGACCCGAGGGGCCCGGCCCGACGCGCGGCCGGAGGGGAGCCGCGCGTCCGGTATCGGCCTGACCGCCGCCCGCCGGGCCCTCGTCGTCACCGGTACGGTCCGCCCGCTGACCGGCCCGTACGTCGCGACCCTCACCCCGGTCGCGAACATCGCGGTCGGCGACGAGACCCCGTGGGGTCCGGCCGCCGACCTGGCGGACCTGCTGCCGGGCACGGCCTCGGACCTCTACCCGCAGGGCGCCACGGCGACGGAGATCCTGGCGGCAGCGGGGGAGCGCACCGTCGTCGCGGTGGTCCGCGACGCCCACCGCCACCCGTGGATGACCGAGGTGCTGGACGCCCTGGTCGAGGCCCGGCCGGACACGGTGGTGATCGAGATGGGGCTGCCGCGCGCCGAGCCGCGCGGTGCCCTGCACATCGCCACGCACGGTGCGGCACGCGTCTGCGGACGCGCCGCCGCCGAGGTCGTCGCGGGGGCCGTCACGGCCGTGTGACGCGCCGCGGAACCGGAGCCGGGCACCTGACACAGGGGTGGTGCCCGGCTCCGCCGTTCACGGCGAAGGGCCGGGCTCCCCTGCGGGGGAAGCCCGGCCCTTCGTCCGTTCCGGGTCCTACAGCCCCTGCCAGGAAGGCTTGTTGGCGTAGGCGTGGCGGAAGTAGTCGGCCAGCTTCAGCTTCGAGGCGGCGGCTTCGTCCACCACGACGGTGGCGTGCCGGTGCAGTTGCAGCGCGGACGCCGGTACGAGGGCGGACAGCGGACCCTCGACGGTCTGGGCGACGGCCTCGGCCTTGCCCTCACCGGTGGCCAGCAGCACCAGGTGGCGGGCGTCGAGGATGGTGCCGATGCCCTGGGTGATGACGTGGTGCGGAACCTGCTCCAGGTCGTCCTCGAAGAACCGCGCGTTGTCCACGCGGGTCTGCTCCGTCAGCGTCTTGATGCGGGTGCGGGAGGCCAGGGAGGAGCACGGCTCGTTGAAGCCGATGTGCCCGTCGGTGCCGATGCCCAGCAGCTGCAGGTCGACGCCGCCGGCCTCGGCCAGGGCCCGGTCGTAGGCCTCGCAGGCCGCGACGAGGTCCTCGGCCGAACCGTCGGGGCCCATGAAGGAGGCCTCGGTCAGACCGAGGGGCTCGACGACCTCGCGCAGGACGACGGCGCGGTAGGACTCGGGGTGCCCGGCCGGCAGTCCGACGTACTCGTCGAGCTGGCATATCCGGGCCCGGGAGGCGTCGACCTCGCCCGCCCCGACCTTGCGCGCGAGCGCCTCGTAGACGGGCAGCGGGGTAGAGCCGGTCGCCACGCCCAGCAGGGCGTCGGGCTTGCGGCGCACGAGGGCGGCCATGGCCTCCGCGATGAGCTCGCCGCCTGCCGTGGCGTCCGGGACGATGACAACTTCCACGCGGTGCCTGCCGATCTGGAGAGGTGGTGTGGTATAGACCAATCTAGCAGAGTGAGCCGGGTGGCGGTGGGAGTCCCGGCGCTTTCCATGGTGGTCCCGATCCCGTCGTCCGGCCTCCCGGGAATCACCCGGGCGGCCGATGCGGTGCACGGTGCTACGGCCGGTCTGACCTGCGATTGATTGCCCTGTCTACAACTCCTTTGTGGCATAAGGTGGCTTTGGTAGGTAAATCGTGCTATGTGCGATTGGAGTGGTAGTCATGGCCAGGAATCCGACCTACGCCTTCGAGAGTTACAAAGCCGTGGCGAGCGCCACGCGCGCCGCCGATCTTGCAGAGACCACCTCCCCGTTCCAGATCGAGGTCCGCTTCATCGGAGGGCTGTCGAACAGCCAGAAGGACGTCTTCGCCGAGGCGGCCGAGCGCTGGGCACGGGTCATCGTGGGCGACCTGGAGACCGCGATCGTCCGCGACTTCAGCGGCGAGGTGATCGTCGACGACATCCTTATCGACGCCGAAGGAGTCCTCCTCGACGGCGTCTTCGGCGTCCTCGGCGAGGCCGGGCCGCGCGTCTTCCGGCCGCAGACGGCGCTCGCCGGGGCGGGTCTGCCGGCGAAGGCCATCATGCGGTTCGACAAGGCCGACCTCGGACAGATGGAAGAAGACGGCTCGCTGCTCGACGTCATCACCCACGAGATGGGTCACTGCCTGGGGATCAGCTCGTTCGTCTGGAGCGCCTTCGGCCTGCTGAAGGACTGGCCTCCGGTCATCGGTCCCGGCAACCCCACCTTCGTCGGGCCGGGCGCCATGGCGGAGTTCGGCATTCTCCGCGGTGCGGGGCAGCCCCTGCCGGTCCCGGTCGCGAACGTCGGCGGCTCGGGCAGTGCGGGCAGCCACTGGCGCGAGACGGTCTTCGGCAACGAGCTGATGTCGCCGACCATCGCCGCGGCGGGCAACCCGCTGAGCCGGCTGACGGCGGCGAGCCTCGGGGACCTCGGCTACGAGGTCGACCTCGACGGCGCGGAACCGTACGAACTGCCCGACCTGATGGCGATCGCGGCGGCCGGCGAAGAGCCGTCCGAGAGCCCGCGGGGCATCGTGCTCCCGACCGTCCCCAGCTCAATCCCCTCCGAACGGCCCTAGGGTCCCGGGTCGTGTCTTCCGGATCGGACCCCTGCATCTCGTCGATCACGCCGGTGAAGCACGGGATCTCGAAGCTGCCCGCCGACATCCCCGTCGAAGACCTCGTCCGCCTGGCACAGCACTACTAGACCAGTGCCAACTGCAGGCCCCCCGTGGCGTCCACATGCTGGCCCGTGACCCAGCGGGAATCCGCCGAGGCCAGGAAGGCCACCACGTCCGCAACCTCCTGCGCCGTGCCCACCCGGTGGAAGACCGAGCGGGCGGCCAGGTGGGCCCGGGTGCCCGGGTCCCCGAGCAGGGCCGCGTTCAGGTCCGTCTCGGTGATCCCGGGCCCGACCGAGTTCACAGTGATCCCCCGCGGCGCCAGCTCGGCGGCCAGCGAGCGCGTCATGGCGTTCGCCGCGCCCTTCGCCATGACCGTCGCGAGGATCGCCGGCAGCGCGAGGTCCGGAGTGCCGGTCACGTTCACGATCCGGCCCCCGTCCCGCAGACGCGCCAGCCCGTGCTGGATCACGAAGAACGGCGCCTTGGCGTTCAGCGCGTGCGCCCGGTCGTACGCCTCCTCGTCGGTGTCCGCGATCCCCGCGAAGGTCGCCGCCCCCGCGTTGTTGACCAGGATGTCCACCGCCTCCGTGTGCGCGGGATGGGCCCCGTACGCCGCCCAGAGGGCCTGCGCGTCCCCCGGGACCCCCAGCTCGGCCCTGATGGCGAAGGCCCGCCCGCCGGCGGCCGCGATCGCCGCGACGGTCTCCTCGGCCGCCGCCGCGTTGCGGCCGTAGTGCACCGCCACCAGAGCGCCGTCCCGCGCCAGCCGCTCCGCCACGGCCCGGCCGATGCCCCGGCTGCCACCCGTGACCAGTGCCGTCTTTCCTTCGAGCACGCCCATGACGCGCCCCCCTCCGCATTCCCTAGTGGTCGCTACAGAAAGGACCGTACCAGATTCCCTAACGCCCGCTATAGAATCTGCGGATGGTGACCGGACAGCGCGGCAGGCCCCGCTCCTTCGACCGTGACGCCGCCCTGGACAAGGCGATGACGGCCTTCTGGGAACGCGGCTACGAGGCGACCTCGATCTCCGACCTGACCGCCTCGATCGGCATCAGTGCGCCCAGCCTCTACGCGGCCTTCGGCGACAAGCGCACGCTCTTCGACGAGGTCGTCGTGGTGTACGGGAGCCGGTACGGCGACTTCGCCGGTGTCGCGCTCGCCGAGGAGCCCACCGCCCGCGCCGCCGTCGCGCGCGTCCTGCGCGAGGCGGCCGAGGTCTACACCGACCCGGCCCACCCGCCGGGCTGCATGGTGATCAGCGCCGCGATCAACACCACATCGGAGGAGGTCGCCCAGGCGCTGCGCGAGCGACGCAACGCCAACCTGGAGCTCTTCGAGAGCCGGATCCGCGCCGACATCGCCACCGGCGAGCTGCCCGCGGACACGGACGCGCGGGCGCTGGCCCGGTACACCGGAGCCGTGCTTCAGGGGATGTCCCAGCAGTCGCGCGACGGGGCGACCCGGGAGGAGCTGGAGGCGGTGGCCGAGCGGGCCCTGCTGGCCTGGCCGTGAAAGGCGCCGCACATTCCTCTGGGCCACGGTGCAGGGCGGGACCCTCAACCCGCCCGGCACCGTAGCCCGGAGTACTTACGGCCGTCAGGTGTGCGGTTCCCGGCGGCCGGTGAGAGGTGCCTGTGCGGTCAGGGCAGAGCGCGCGGCGACCTCGATCCGTCCTCCTGTGCGGGGAGGGCGGAGACCTTGAGTCAATTCTGGACTAGACCAATCTGTTCTGTCCATCCAATGACGGTAGCTGGAAACCCGTCACTTCCTCCAACATTACGCGGCCCGTGCCCCTCCTGGATACTCCTGAGTACCGTCGTGGGGAAAGTCATCGTGCGTACCCGGGGTACGCTCGCACCGTGCCCTCCATGAACGACCTCGTACGCCAGCACACCGCTCTCGGAGAAACCGACCTGGAGTGGCTCCACCTGCTGGTCTCGGAGTGGCAGCTGCTCTCCGACCTGTCCTTCGCCGACCTCGTGCTGTGGGTGCCCACCCTCGACGGCACCCGGTACGTGTCGGTCGCCCAGATGCGCCCGAACACCGGCCCCACCTCGTACCAGGACGACATGGTCGGCCACCTGGTGCCGCGCGGCCGCCGACCGCTGCTGGACGCCGCGCTCGACGAGGGCCGCATCGTGCGCGAGGGCGACCCGGAGTGGCGCGAGGAGGTGCCCGTCCGCGTCGAGTCGATCCCCGTCCGCCGCGAGGGCCGCGTACTGGGAGTGATCGCCCGCAACACCAACCTGCTCACTGTGCGTACACCCAGCCGTCTGGAGCTGACCTACCTCCAGTCCGCCTCCGACCTGGCGCAGATGATCGCGGCGGGCGCCTTCCCGTTCCCCGGCCAGCAGGTCGACATGGACGCCTCCCCGCGCGTCGGCGACGGCCTGATCCGGCTCGACGCCGACGGCGTGGTCACCTACGCCTCGCCGAACGCCCTGTCCGCCTACCACCGCCTCGGCCTCGCCTCCGACCTGGTCGGCCAGGACCTCGGCGCCACCACCGCCGAACTCGCCCCCTCCCGCGGCCCGGTCGACGAGGCACTGGTCAAGCTCGCCAGCGGCTGGGCCCCGCGGGAGACCGAGGTCGAGGGCAACGGCGGTGTCATCCAGCTGCGCGCGATCCCGCTCAAGCCGAAGGGCACCCGGATCGGCTCCCTGGTGCTCTGCCGCGACGTGACGGAACTGCGCCGTCGCGAACGTGAACTGATCACCAAGGACGCGACCATCCGGGAGATCCACCACCGGGTGAAGAACAACCTCCAGACCGTCGCCGCGCTGTTGCGGCTGCAGGCCCGCCGCATGGATTCCCCCCAGGGCCGCGAGGCGCTCAACGAAGCCGTGCGCCGCGTCGGTTCGATCGCGATCGTGCACGAGACGCTGTCCCAGAACCTCGACGAGCGGGTCGAGTTCGACGAGATCGCCGACCGCGTCATCGCCATGGTCTCGGAGATCTCCCCGGGCAAGGTCGACTGCCGGCGCACCGGGCGGTTCGGGATCCTGGACGCGGAGGTCGCCACCCCGCTGTCGATGGTCCTGACGGAGATCCTGCAGAACGCGCTGGAGCACGCCTTCACGCCGGGGGAGCGGGGCGCCGTGGAGGTGGCCGCGCTGCGCAGCGGGACCGGCCGCACGGACGGGCGGCTGCTGATCACGGTGCTCGACGACGGCAACGGCCTGCCCGAGGGCTTCGACCCGCAGCGCGCCGGCAACCTCGGGCTGCAGATCGTGCGGACCCTGGTGGAGGGCGAGCTCGGCGGCACCTTCGACATGGTCCGGGCCGAGCCGCGCGGCACCAAGGTCGTCCTCGACCTGCCGATCAGCCCGCAGAAGTAGCAGCCGAACGGTGACTCAGTGTGAGCGACAGCCTGGGGGCGGCGCGCACGCAGCGTAGTGGCGGCACAGCACTGAGCCCCGGACCGAATGCTTCGGTCCGGGGCTCAAGAGCACCTTGCTGAGCGCTTCTTCCGTTACTGCGCGCTGCGCGTCGAGGCTCGAAAGTCGTTTGTCAGGCGCTGGCGTTGCGCGCCCGGTTGCGAGCGGCGCGGCGCTTCATGGCGCGGCGCTCGTCCTCGCTGAGACCGCCCCAGACGCCGGAGTCCTGACCGGACTCGAGCGCCCACTGCAGGCACTGCTCCATGACGGGGCAGCGGCGGCAGACGGCCTTGGCTTCCTCGATCTGCAGCAGCGCAGGACCGGTGTTGCCGATGGGGAAGAAGAGTTCCGGGTCTTCCTCGCGGCAAACGGCGTTGTGACGCCAGTCCATGGCTGCTCCATCTCCTTGTATTGCGGGCACTTTGCTTGTGAATGTGAACGCTTTCACGAATCCCCCCGTGAGGGAAGGGCGACCGCCCGGTTTCACGCGGGTGATCAGTCAGAGATTCGTGGAGGGGTTCTGGCGGTCTGTGTGGGTGCCGGGTCCTGCGGGCTGTCCCGATCGCCATGAAGAGATTCGCAAACCTCGGACGGGGATACAACCCCTTCCGGAAAGTTTTTTTTGATTCGTCGGTGTCTACTAGGTCACAGCCCTACATCGTGAGGGTGGACCGGCGTGTAAACGTTCGAGTGAAAGGCCTGCGGGCCCTTCTACTCACACAATCACACGCAGTGCACGGCGTACGCCTGTGAACCGAACGCTGGTGCGCAGTCCGAGGTGATCACCGTCCATCTGGAACGGGAGGGGAACCTTCGAATGCAAGGTGAAGTCGGTCAGATCGTGCAGAGACACCGCGTGCTTGCCGTGTGGACCCCGCTCAGGAGTGGAGGTCAGGAGCTGTGTCGCGTAGCGCGCGATGGCCGGAGTTGACAAACGGTTGAGTGCCAATACGTCAAGCGCAGTATCGAACGACGCCTCCGGCGAGGCGTAAAGCGGACGATTCCCCAGATACGTCCAGGGTGAGGTGTTGCACACTATGGACAGCACCAGGTCCCTCACCGGATCGGCGCCGGGGCGCTCCAGCGTCACCGTGCCCTGCCGGCGGTTCGGCTCCTCCCAGAACTGCCGCATCAGCTGTCGTACGTACAGGGCGTGCGTCGAGCGCTTGCCGCGCTCGCGCTGCTGCTCGACCCGCCCCACGACACCCGCGTCGAAACCGAAGCCCGCGCAGAAGGTGAACCAGCGGGCCGGGACCGACTCGTCCTCCGTGCCCGGAGTGCCCGCAGCCAGACCCAGGCCGACCGTCCGCTCGCGTTCCTCGCGCAGCGCGTCGAGCAGCGCGCCCGTCGCCTCGACCGCGTCGTTCGGCAGCCCGAGGGCGCGGGCGAACACGTTGGTGGAGCCTCCGGGGACCACGGCCAGGCGGGGCAGCCGGTCCGGATCGGGCCCGTTGTGCAGGAGCCCGTTCACCACCTCGTTGACCGTGCCGTCGCCGCCGAGGGCGACCACCAGATCCAGCCCCTCGTGGGTGGCCCTGCGCCCCAGGTCCCGGGCGTGCCCGCGGTACTCGGTCGTGACCGCCTCCAGCTTCATTTCGCTGGCCAGGGCATGGATCAGGACGTCGCGCGTGCGCGCACTGGTGGTCGTCGCTGCTGGGTTGGCCACGAGAAGTGCACGCATGTGCGCCAGACTACCCACCCGTCCGCGCGCCGACCCTACTGCCCGTCCCCTCCGGCCCGCGCGGGCCGCCGCTACCCTGCAGGGGTGAGTAAGAAGCAGCCCGCGAACGCCCCCGCCCCCACCGCCGAAGCGCCCACCGCGCTGCCCCGCCGGCTGACCGCCGCGGCCGTGCTCACCGCTCTGGAGGGTCTCGCGCTCGCCGGCCTCGGCGTGTACATGCTGTTCGTCGGCATCGCCGGCGACCCCGACTCCCCGCAGCAGGCCGAGACGGGCGGCATCACCCTGCTGGCGCTCGCCGCGCTGCCGCTGGTCGCCGCCCGCGGGCTGCGCCTGGGCCGCCGCTGGAGCCGCGGTCCGGCCCTGATCACGCAGCTGATGGCCCTGCCCGTGGCCTGGACGCTCTACACCACCGGCGGCGCCATGACCGCCGCCGCAGCGGCCCTCGCCGTCGCCGCGGTGGCCGTCGTGGCCCTCCTGGTGAACCCGACGGCGACGGAGGCCCTCGGTATCGGAGGGCCGTCCGCGTCCTGAGCGCCGTTCACTCCTCGACGAGGAGCTTCTCCCGCAGCTGGGCCAAGGTGCGCGCCAGCAGCCGGGAGACGTGCATCTGTGAGATGCCGACCTCCTGTGCGATCTGCGACTGCGTCATGTTGCCGAAGAAGCGGAGCAGCAGGATCCGCTTCTCTCGTGGGGGCAGCCCCTCCAGCAGCGGCTTGAGGGATTCGCGGTACTCGACGCCCTCCAGGGCCTCGTCCTCCGCACCCAGGGTGTCCGCGACCGCCGGCGACTCGTCGTCGGTGTCCGGGACGTCCAGGGAGAGCGTGCTGTAGGCGTTCGCCGACTCCAGGCCCTCCAGTACCTCCTCCTCGGAGATGCCGAGCCGCTCCGCCAGTTCGTGCACGGTCGGGGAACGGCCGTGCTGCTGGGACAGCTCGGCCGTGGCCGTCGTCAGCGACAGCCGCAGCTCCTGCAGGCGCCGGGGTACCCGCACCGCCCAGCCCTTGTCGCGGAAATGGCGCTTGATCTCTCCGACCACGGTGGGCGTGGCGTACGTGGAGAACTCGACCCCGCGGTCCGGGTCGAACCGGTCCACCGACTTGATGAGGCCGATCGTCGCGACCTGGGTGAGGTCGTCCAGCGGCTCACCCCGGTTGCGGAAGCGCCGCGCCAGGTGCTCGACGAGCGGCAGGTGCATCCGCACCAGCCGGTTGCGCAGCTCCGCCTTCTCCGGCGAGCCGTCGGGCAGGGCCCGCAGCTCGACGAACAGGGCCCGAGCACTGCTGCGGTCGCGCGGATCGGGCAGTGCCACGGGCACCGGGAACGCCGCCGCCGGGACCGCCGCATCGGTCTCCGGTGGCTGTACCGGCTGTGATTGGTCGTGCTGGTTCTCGCTCATAGGGCCCGCCCGTCGCTCCGCCGAGTCCAAAAAGCCGTTGTCCGCATCCGCGTCAGCCGGGTGCGGCCGGGCCTGCTGCTGCTCGGGGATGCCGCCGTCGACCTCGTGCCGTACCCGGGGCCGATCCCCGCCCCGCACCGGGATCTCCCCGCCGCTCACGCCGGGCCTGGCCCCGCGCCGCGTTGTTTGTAGAGGCTGATGCTCACCGTCCGGTTCTCCTCGACCGTGGCCTCGACCTTGCCGGCCAGCGCCGACAGGACCGTCCAGGCGAACGTGTCACGCTCCGGCGCGCGCCCGTCCGTGGTCGGTGCCGAGACGGTCACCTCCAGCGAATCGTCGATCAGCCGGAAGACGCAGCTGAGGACGGAGCCCGGCACGGCCTGCTGGAGCAGGATCGCGCAGGCCTCGTCCACCGCGATGCGGAGGTCCTCGATCTCGTCGAGGGTGAAGTCCAAACGTGCCGCGAGGCCGGCCGTGGCCGTCCGCAGCACCGACAGGTAGGCACCCGCAGCGGGCAGCCGGACTTCCACGAAGTCCTGAGTCCCGGGGTCGCCTGCGATCTGGGACACCCTCACCTCCAAGGTGGTACGAGCTCTTTTCGCCGGTGACGCTACCGCGATCCGGGCGATCGTGTCGCGGCACCCCTCATGACGCCCGCCCCGAGCACCCTGTCCTGTGCCCAGTGACTGATGGTAAGCCCATGGGCACACACGGTGGGTAGAGGTCTGCGGGGATCAAATCAGGGGAACCGGCGGAGGGTTGAACTACCCCCGCCTCAGACGATCGAACCGTCGACAAAACACCATCGCCAGGTCTCTCCCGGCTCGAAGCTCCGCATCACCGGATGGCCGGTCTCGTGGTGGTGCGCCGTCGCGTGCCGGAACGGCGAGGAATCGCAGCACGCCACGTGCCCGCACCCCAGACACATCCGCAGCTGCACCGGGTGGCTGCCGACCGCCAGACATTCTGCGCAGGTCCGTGCAGACGGGACCGGCTCGGGGCGCGGCAGTTCGGCAACGTGGATGCACTCGCTCATGATGGCCAGCGTACGGGCAGGGTGCGGACGCGCGACGACACGGGACGGATCTTCGATGGACGTATTGCAGCTGGTGGCGCTGGTCGCGGGCAGCGCGGCCGTGGCGGGCCTCGCCCGCCGCACGCCGGTGCCCGCACCGCTCCTGCTCGTCGCCGCGGGGCTGGCGGCCTCGTACGTCCCCGGCGTGCCCGCCTATGCGCTCGATCCGCACATCGTGCTGCCGCTGCTGCTCCCGCCGCTGCTGTACACCGCCGCCGTGGACAGTTCGTACCTGGACCTGCGCGCCAACATCAGGCCCATCGCGATGCTGTCGGTCGGCTACGTGCTCTTCGCCACCCTCGCCGTCGGGTACGCGGCGTACCTGGTGGTGCCGGGACTGTCCCTGCCGGTGGCGCTGGTGCTGGGCGCGGTGATCGCGCCGCCCGACGCGGTCGCGGCCACGGCGATCGCCCGCAAACTGGGCCTGCCGAACCGGCTGACCACCATCCTGCAGGGCGAGTCCCTGGTCAACGACGCCACCGCGATCACCGCGTACAAGGTGGCGCTGGCGGCCGCCGTCGGGGTGAGCGCCGGCTGGGCGGGCGGCATCGCCGAGTTCCTGCTGGCCTCGGTGGGCGGGGTCGGCGTCGGCCTGCTGCTGATGGTCCCGATCCACCAGCTGCGCAAGCGGATGCGGGAGCCGCTGCTGCAGAACACCCTGTCGCTGCTGATCCCCTTCGTGGCGTACGCGGCCGCCGAGCGGGTGCACGCGTCCGGCGTACTGGCCGTGGTCGTGGTCGCGCTGTACCTGGGGCACCGCAACTGGCAGGTCGACTTCGCCACGCGGCTCCAGGAGGAGGCGGTGTGGAAGATGGTCGCCTTCGTCCTGGAGTCCGCCGTCTTCGCGTTGATCGGCCTCCAGCTGCCGGTGGTCCTCAGGGGGCTCGGGGAGTACGAGGGTGCCGCCGTGGCCTGGTACGCGGTCGCGGTATTCGTCGTCGTGGTGGTGGCCCGCTTCGTGTGGGTGTTTCCGGCGACCTTCGTACCGCGCTGGATGTCGCCGCGGATCCGGACGCGCGAGCCGGACACCGACTGGAAGGCCCCGGTGATCGTCGGCTGGGCCGGGATGCGGGGTGTCGTCTCCCTGGCCATCGCCTTCTCCGTACCGATCTCCGTACCGCACCGGGACCTCATCCTCTTCCTGACCTTCACGACGGTCATCGGGACGCTGGTGGTGCAGGGGCTGACGCTGCCGCCGCTGATCAAGGCGCTGAAGCTGCCGCCCAAGGACGTCCGGGCGGAGACGCTGGCGGAGGCACAGGCGCAGAGCGAGGCCTCGCGGGCGGCGGAGGAGCGGCTGGCCGAGCTGCTGGAGCAACCGGAGAACTCCACGCTGCCGCCACCGCTGGCCGACCGCCTGCGGACGGTGCTGGAACGGCGGCGCAACGCGGTGTGGGAACGCCTGGGAGAGGTCAATCCGCTGACGGGGGAGTCCGCGGACGACATCTACCGGCGGCTGGCGGGAGAGATGATCGAGGCGGAGCGGGAGGTTTTCGTCGCGCTGCGGGACTCCCGGCGGATCGACGACGAGATGCTGCGGGTGCTCCTGCGCCGGCTCGACCTGGAGGAGGCGGCGGCGTACCGCGAGTCGACCTGACGGCACGTCCTCTGCGGCTCTCGCTACGGGCGGCCGGTGATGACTGCGGTGAGGGTGGTGCCGGGCGGGAAGGTGCCGGTCCCGGTGAGGGTGGTCAGGGCCCAGAGGAGTTTGGCCACGTAGATCCGTTCCACCGGGAAGCCGTGGCGGGCGGCGAAGTCGGCGGCGAAAACCTCCAGGGCGGCCGGGACGCGGGCGTAGCCGCCGTGGTGGAAGTCCTCGGCAAGAGCCCAGTCGCCGACCGGGCCGCCGTACGCCTCGGTCTGGAGGGAACGTATCTCCGCCGACAGGAAGCCGCCGGCCAGGACGGGGACGCCCAGCGCCCGCTGCCCGGCTGCCAGGCCGGCGGCCAGGCCCGCCAGGGTGCCGCCGGTGCCGCAGGCCACCGCCGCCACGTCGGTGACGCCGCGGAGCTCGCGGCCCAGATCCGCGCAGCCCGCCAGGGCGAGGGCGTTGCTGCCGCCCTCGGGGACCACGTACGCGCCGGCCGCGCCCGCCTCCTCCAGCAGCAGGGGGAGCGCCTGCGGGTCGGCCTTGGACCGGTAGCGGGAGCGGGAGACGAAGTGCAGCCGCATGCCGTCCGCCGCGCACCGGGCGAGGGAGTCGTTGAGCGGCCGGCCGGCCAGCTCGTCGCCGCGGACGATGCCGATCGTCCCGATGCCCAGCAGCCGCCCGGCGGCCGCGGTGGCCCGAAGGTGGTTCGAGTACGCCCCGCCGAAGGTGACCAGCCGCTCGTGTCCCGCTTCCAGGGCGGCCCGCAGGTTCGGCGCGAGCTTGCGCCACTTGTTGCCGGGCAGCTCCGGATGCACCAGGTCGTCCCGCTTCAGCAGCAGCCGCACCCCGTGCCGCTCGAACCGCTCGTCACGGACCTCCTGCAACGGGGACGGCGGACGCGGCTGCAGGAGCACGTCACGGTTCGCGGGGCGGTTCACCCGTCCATTGTGAGGGCGCTTCCGTCCCACGCGCCGCGGCTGACGCGGGCGTGACCGCTGAAACCCGCGCCGGACGGTCAGAGGGCCATCCACGGGACGGCGCAGGCCTGGGGGCCCTCGGGGCAGAGGGAGGCGATCACCGTGCGGCGGAGGGACCGCCAGGTGCGCAGGGAGCAGTCAGCCGGACCCGGAGTTCGACCGGTCGGCCCGGCACCGGGAGGGGTGCTCCCGGTGCCGGGCCCCGGTGGTTACTTCAGCCGTTCCGCGATGCGGTCGCGGAGGGAGCCCATCGTGAAGCCGCGGGGGTCGACCTTGCCCGGCTGCCATTCTCGGTGGCCGATGACCGAGCGGGCCGTCCAGCGGTGGACGCGGCACAGGGCCGCCGCCGTGCGGGCTATGGCGTCGATCTGTGCCGGGGGCCAGGGGTCCGCGCCGTCGCCGAGGTTCACGCACTCGAAGCCGTAGAAGTGGCGGTTGCCGTCGGTGGTCGCCTCGTTGTCCGGGGGGAGCCGGCGTTCCGCGATCACCGCCGCCAGGACGTCCGGGTCGCCGAGGCCGGCGTGGTTGGCGCGGCCGTAGCCGACCAGGTGGACACGGCCGTCCTTGGCGATCACGCCGTGGCAGAGCGGTCCCGGGAGGGCGCTGTGGCCGTCGCGGCAGAGATCGACGCTGTACGCGGTGCCCCGCGTGACGGTGTGGTGGATCATCACCCCGTGCACAGGGCCCCAGGGGCCCTTGTGGTTGCGGTTGTGGGTGCGCCAGGCGCCGACCTCGACGACGGTCACGCCTTCGTTCCTCAGTGCGTTGATGAACCGGTCCGCGGACATGGGTGCGGCCATGGCCGCCTCCTTCGTTGCGGTGCGGGGCGGACACCCTGTGTACCCACCCCATCACGCTACGGTGTAGTGGAGGCGGACCTTCCGCGGCTAGTGTGTTCGTACGGTGAGCGAGCCGATCCGGACACGGCTCATGCGGAAGCGAGCCACAGGTCGGGGCCGAACACCTCGTAGTGGATGTCGGCGGCCGGCACGCCCTTCGCGAGCAGCTGCCCGCGCACGGACCGCATGAAGGGCAGCGGCCCGCACAGGTAGGCCCGGGTGCCCGGGGCGACGGCGATCTCGGACAGGTCCATCAGGCCCGTGCCGTCGCCCGGCTCCGCATCCTCCTCGTACCAGAAGCGGGCCGAGGCGTCGGCGAGCTTGTGGGTCAGGGCGCGGTGGTCGGCCCGCAGCGGGTGGTCCGCGGGGGAGCGGTCGGCGTGCAGGACCGTCACCGGGGCGGTGTGCCCGGTCTCGGCCAGGTGCTCCAGCATCGAGAGCATCGGCGTGCAGCCGATGCCAGCCGAGGCGAGCAGGACCGGGCCGACGGAGTCGTCCAGGACGAGGTCGCCGTACGGCGCGGAGACCCGCAGCGTGTCGCCGGGCCGGACGTGCGCGTGCAGGTGGTGGGAGACCTCGCCGTCGGGACCCGAGGCGGCCGGGCCGTGAATCCGTTTGACGGTGATCGCGCGGACCGTGGAGCCGGGTGCGCCGGAGAGGCTGTACTGGCGGATCTGGCGGGCCCCGTCCGGCAGTTCGACCTGGACGGAGACGTACTGGCCGGGCCGGTGGGCGGGTGCGGGGGCGCCGTCCGCCGGGGCGATGCGGAAGGTGGTGCAGTCGGCGGTCTCCTCCGACCGGCCGGTGACGGTCCAGTCGCGCCACACGTCACCGGCGGCGATCCGGTGTCCGGCGTAGAGGCGCTCCTCGATGGCGGCGAGGGCGTTCGCCATCAGCCAGTAGACCTCGTCCCAGGCCCGGGCGACCTCGGGGGTGACGGCCTCGCCGAGGATCTCGGCGATCGCCGCGAAGAGGTACCGGTGGACGACGGCGTACTGCTCGCGGGTGACGCCGAGGCTGGCGTGCTTGTGCGCGATGCGGCCGAGCATCACGTCGGGGCGGGTCTCCGGGTGGTCGACGAGGTGGGTCGCGAAGGCCGCGATGGAGCCGGCGAGCGCCTGCTTCTGCAGGCCGGCGTTCTGGTTGCCCCGGTTGAAGAGGTCCCGCAGCAGCTCCGGGTGGGCATCGAAGAGCTTCGCGTAGAAGAGGTCCGTGATGTCGCCGATGGCCGCCCCCACGACGGGCAGGGTGGCTCGGACGGTCGCGGTCGACTGTTCGGACAGCATGGGACTCCTCGCGTGGTGGAACGGGGCCAATAATTGGCATCGTAGATGCGTATTTTTGCTCGCAGGGGTCCGCAGGGATGCGGACTTGCGTTCGAACTCCCGTCGGAGGTGAGGTTATGGGGCTCGACGGGTAGTGATAACCGGCCATTCGGCCCTGGGGTCAGGGACCTTCGGCCCCCCTTGCCGCCCGGCTCGAAAGGCCCAGCAGGAGCGGGCCCGTCGGGGCTGCCACCAGGTCGTTCACCGTGAGCGGGTCCAGGGCGGCGAAGAACGCCTCCTGGGCACGGCGCAACGCCCCGCGCAGGACGCAGGCGCCCCGCAGCGGGCAGGGTGCGGTGCCGTCGCAGTCCACGACGTCGCCGGCGCCCTCCAGTTCGCGTACCACCGCGCCCACCGATGCGGCCCGTCCGGCGGCGGTCAGCGTGAGCCCGCCGCCGCGGCCGCGCCGCGCCTCGACGAGGCCGAGGTGTTGCAGCCTGGCGACCACTTTGGCCGTGTGGGTGTAGGGGACCTCCATCGTCGCCGCCACGTCCCGCGTGGTCGGCAGGTCCGCCTGCTCGACGGCCAGGCGCATCAGGGTGCGCAGGGCCAGGTCGGTGAATCGCGTCAGCCGCATGGGGCCACCGTAGGAAAGTTGCATCTTGGATGCAAATTCGAGCCCACGCATATCCACTTCTTGGCCGAAAACGATCGGTGGCGCGTGCCTCTCGCGGCCCGTTGCGGGGAGTTCGATCCGAGAGGGTGCCCCGTCCCGGACGGAGTAGTCCCACCCTTTTGTGTAATGGTTCGACCACGTTGCGTGCTGAAAGGCTGCCTCCGCAGACCCATGGAGTGATCGAAAGGGAAAGACATGTCGGTCCAGGCAGGTTCCGAGTCCGAGGCCCAGGCACCGCAGCGCAGTCTGGGGACGGCGGCCGCACGGAACTTGGCAAGCACGACCAAGTCCGCGCCGCAGATGCAGGAGATCACTTCGCGGTGGCTGCTGAAGATGCTGCCGTGGGTGTCGGTGCAGGGCGGCACGTACCGGGTGAACCGGCGGCTCAGCTACTCCGTCGGCAACGGGGTCGTGGAGTTCGTCAAGACCGGCACCCAGGTCCAGGTGATCCCGGCCGAGCTCGGCGAACTCCCGCTGCTGCGCGACTACGAGGACCTCGACGTCCTCGGCGAACTCGCCCAGCGCTGCCGGCAGATCGACTTCGAGGCCGGCCAGGAGCTGACCTCCTTCGGCAGCCCCTCCGACGAGGTCTTCCTGCTCGCGCACGGCCGCGTCGACCAGATCGGCCCGGGCCCCTACGGGGACGACGCCGTCCTGCGGACCGTCGCCGACGGCGCCTATTTCGGCGAGGACGCGCTCGCCGATGAAGAATCGATTTGGGAGTACACCGCCCGCGCCGCCACCCCCGGTACCGCGCTCGTCCTGTCCCGGCAGGACTTCCAGCTGCTGGCCGACCGGGTCCCCTCCCTGCGCGAGCACCTGGACCGCGTGCGCTCCCAGCCCGACCGGCGCACCAACAAGTACGGCGAGGCGGAGATCGACCTCTCGGCCGGCCACGAGGGCGAGGCCGTCCTGCCCGGCACCTTCGTCGACTACGAGGCCCGCCCCCGCGAGTACGAGCTCTCCATCGCCCAGACGGTCCTGCGCGTCCACACCCGCGTCGCCGACCTCTACAACCATCCGATGAACCAGACCGAGCAGCAGCTGCGGCTCACGGTCGAGGCGCTGCGCGAGCGCCAGGAGCACGAGATGCTCAGCAACCGCGACTTCGGCCTGCTCCACAACACCGACTACGACCAGCGCATCCAGCCGCACGACGGCGGACCGAGCCCCGACGACATGGACCAGCTGCTCAGCATGCGGCGCGGCTCCAAGCTGTTCCTGGCGCACCCCAAGGCCATCGCCGCCTTCGGCCGCGAGTGCAACAAGCGCGGGATCCACCCGGGAACGGTGGACGTCGACGGCACCCGGGTGATGACCTGGCGCGGAGTTCCGATCTTCCCCAGCAACAAGATCCCCATCAGCGACGCCCGCACCACCTCCATCCTGTGCATGCGCACCGGCGAGGAGGAGCAGGGCGTGATCGGCCTGCACCAGTCCGGCATCCCGGACGAGATCGAGCCGAGCCTGTCCGTCCGCTTCATGGGCATCAGCGAGCAGGCGATCATCTCGTACCTGGTCACCGCCTACTTCTCCGCCGCCGTACTGGTGCCGGACGCGATCGGCGTCCTGGAGAACGTCGAGATCGGCCGCTGGCGCTGAGCGCGGTGAACGCCGTCGCGACCGGCGAGGGCCAGGAGGCCGCGGCCCTGCTGGAACGGACGAGGGAAACGGTCGACCCCGCGCTGCGCCGCACCGTCGAGAGCCTGCCCGGCGGGATGCGGCGCGTGGCGATGTACCACTTCGGCTGGGAGCACGCCGACGGCACCCCCGCCGAGGGCAGACCCGGCAAGGCCATCCGGCCGGCCCTGGTACTGGCCGCGGCCCAGGCCCTCCAGGGCCCGGGCTGCGGCCCCGCCGCCGACGCCCTGCCGGCCGCCGTCGCGGTGGAGCTGGCGCACAACTTCACGCTGCTGCACGACGACGTCGTCGACAAGGACGTCCGCCGGCGCGGCCGCGCCACCGCGTGGACGGTCTTCGGGACACCGGACGCGATCAGCACGGGCGACGCCATGATGGCGCTCGCCGTGCGACTGCTCGCGCAGGACCCGCACCCCGCCGCCGCGGCGGCCTCGGCCCGGCTCTCGGCCTGCATCATCGAGCTGTGCGCCGGCCAGCAGGCCGACTGCGCCTTCGAGCAGCGCCCGGACGTGTCGCTCGACGAGTGTCTGACCATGGCCACGGCCAAGACGGGGGCACTGCTCGGCTGCGCCTGCGCACTGGGCGCCCTGTACGCCGGGGCCGGACCGGACGAGGTCGAGGCCATGGACGCCTTCGGCCGGGAGGCGGGCCTGGCCTTCCAGCTGATCGACGACCTGATCGGCATCTGGGGGGATCCGGGGCACACCGGCAAAGCCGCCGGGGCCGATCTGATCGCCCGCAAGAAGTCACTGCCGGTGGTGGCCGCCCTCACCTCGGGCACCCGGGCCGGCGAGGAGCTGGCCGCCCTGTACGCCGGCCCCATGACCGGCGACGACGCGCTCAGGGCGGCCGATGCGGTGGACCGCGCCGGCGGCCGCGACTGGGCGCAGGCCCACGCCGCCGACCGGATGGGCCGGGCCGTCCAACAGCTGGCCCGGGCCGTGCCCGACCTGGGGGCGGCAGGCGGGCTGCTGGCACTGGCTGAATTCGTGACGCGCCGTACGAGATGACCGGCCGCCGGGCGCCTCGGCGCCACCGCGCGACGGGGGGGAGGCCCGTTCCGGCACCGCAGGTGCCGGAACGGGCCTTACCGCATGGGGTGCGCCAACTCTAGGATCGCTGACGGTTGTTGACACGTGAGCGAAGGATGTGGCCAGTGGCGCTGGAGATACGCCGGGCGGATCAGTCGGACCGGGACGCGGTGGCGCGGCTGCTCGACGAGGCCTTCCGTACCGACCCGGTGAGCTGCTGGGTCTTCCCCGACCCCGAGCACCGGGCCGCCGTCCATGCGAGGTTCCTGGGCGTCTTCGTGGACGTCGCGCTGGCCGAGGGCCGGATCGACTACGCACGGGACGGTTCGGCGGCCGCCCTGTGGCTGCGTATCCCCGCAGGTGAGCCGGAGGGCGAGGACGAGGTCCCGGCCAGGATGCGGGCGGTGGCCGACCCGGACAACGAGCGGTGCGAGCTGGTCGGCCGGCTGACCGGCGCCGTGCATCCGACCTCGGAGGAGCACGAGTACCTGCTGATGATCGCGGTGGCCCCGGGTCGGCAGGGCGAGGGGCTGGGCACCGAGCTGATGCGGCCGGTGCTGGAGCGCTGCGACCGCGAGGGGGTGCCGGCGTACCTGGAGGCGAGCAGCGAGCGCAGCAGGAAACTGTACGAACGCCTCGGCTGGGAGTTCACGGGGGAGGCGGTGCGGCTGCCGGACGGGCCGCTGATGTGGCCGATGTGGCGCAAGCCGAGGGGCTGAGCGCCGCCGGGAACGGATGCCCCGGGCACCCGCCGCGCGGCGCCGTGACCGGCCGGCGAACCGGGGCGAACGCGACGAAAGCCTGAAAACCGGCCTACCGTGAAGGTATGGCCGGTGGACAGGAGCACGCGCACAAGAGGGTGGCCCCGCAGGCCGGGCACGAACAGCAGACGTGCCCGGCGTGCGGGCTCCGCGTCGACACGGTGGTCGGGCGGCGCAAGTCCCTCGGGGTCTTCATCCCGGTGTGGCGCCGGGGTCCCTGCCGGAACCCCGACTGTACGGAACATGCGGAGGCAGAGCGCGAAGGGCGGTGATCCGGCGGACCGGGGCGCGCTACTTCGTGCCGAGGCCGGAGGCGAAGCCGTTGGCCCAGAGCTGGTTGACGCGTGCCCGCTCGGTGGAGTTCGGGGTGGCGTTCGTGCACGAGGTGCCCGGGCCGCCGCCCGACATCAGCTCGCTGCACGGCCCCGAGTAGTGGTCCGGCAGGCCCAGCACGTGGCCGGTCTCGTGCGAGGTCACCCGGGTGGAGTTGTACTGCTGGTTCTGCCGGTAGTCGAGGAAGATGTAGCCCCGGCCGTGCCCGTCGGTGCTCGCGTACGAGCCGCGGGGGTCGTTCCCCTCGCGGTAGGAGAAGTTGCCGCCGGAGGACACCTCCTGCAGCTTCACGTTGGTCACCGAGCTGTTCCAGATGCGGGTGGAGGTGGCTATCTGGGTACGGAAGCTGGGCGCGTTGCGGGTGTTGTACGTGACGGTGACGGCGAGGGCGCCCGGGTTCGCGGCACGCTGCTCGGCGACCGAGCGCTGCACCGCCTCGAAGAAGGCGCGGTTCGCGGCCTCGTTCTGCGGCGAACGCTCGTAGGCGGCGTAACTGGCGGCATTGCCGACGGGGGCGGGCGCGGCGGCGGCGGTGGGGACGGCGCCGAGCGCGGCGGCGAGACCGATGCCGACGGCGGTCGCCAGCACGGCCTTACGGGAGTGGCGCATGTGGGGGAGCTCCTACTCGTCCGGTGCGGTGGGGGGTGGGTCTTTCGGTACCGGAGTCTGCGGGAGCGGAACTGGCCTGCGGATGATGTCACTGGCCGATAGCGCCGACCTATCGGGAAGATTTCGACAGTCCAACTGGCGTGAGAATGGCGGGATTCGGGGGGCTATCGGCGGCTGGTGCGGTTCCCGGGCCCGGCCTACCCTCGGGGCATGGAGCTTGAGGTCAGGCACCTGCGCGCGCTGTGCGCCATCGCCGACGCCGGCAGCCTGCACAAGGCCGCCCGGCAACTCGGCGTGAGCCAGCCCTCGTTGACGACCCAGTTGCGCCGCATCGAACGGGCCCTGGACGGCGAGCTGTTCCTGCGCGAGCGGACCGGCTGCCGGCCCACGCCCTTCGGCCGCACCGTACTGGGCCGGGCCCGTCCGCTGCTCGCCGAGATGGCCGCGCTGGTGGCAGAAGCCCGGGCGCAGGCACACGGCCCGCGGCTGCGCATCGGCTCGACGGCCAGCCGGGCCCTGCCGGGTTGGCTGCGCCGGCTCCATCGGCGGCTGCCGGAGACCGAGACCTCCCTCCTGGTGGACGTGTCCGCGAACGCACTGCTCAGGATGGTGGCCGCGGGGCAGCTGGACGTGGCCTTCGTGCACGAGGTGGAGGGCAGCCCGCTGCGGGTGCCCGAGGGGCTCCAGACGCACGTACTGATGGACCGCGAGCCGCAGTTCGTCTCGATGCCGCGGGACCACCCCGCGGCGGAACAGGAGGTCGTCTCCTTACGGGACCTCGCCGACGACCGCTGGGCCGTGGACCCGTCGGTCGACGGCGAATGGGACGGCCTGCGCCGGATCTTCGCAGGGGCCGGGCTCGACCCGCCGGTCCTGCACACCGACTACCACACGGCGACCTCGCTGATCATCTCCGGCGAGGCGGTCGCCCCGTGCCAGCCCACGTCCGGGCCGCGCGAGGACATGGCGATCCGGCCGCTGTGCGGGGACCCCCTCGCCGTGCGGCTGCTGCTGGCGACGCGCCCCGGCGCGCACGCCGAGGTCTACGAGGACCTCCGCGCGGCCTACCGCGAGGCCGCCCTGCGCACACCCCCGTACCGGGCCTGGCTGCGCCACCACGCGAGCCCCCTGCTGGAGGCGGCCTGAGGGGCGTCCTGTCGCTCACGCAAGGTCGACCGGCCGGGCCCCCGGGGGACGTGTTCCGGCCGGTTGCGGGCCCGGTCGTAGGCCGTCGTAGGCCAAGGAGAGGACGCCCTGGGCGAGGAGGAGGGTGCCCGCCGCGGCCCACGCGGGGCTGTGCCGCCGGGCCGCCCACACCAGCAGCGGAGCCGCGGCCGCGACCTGTGCCGCACCGAGCAGCCGGGCCCTCGGGCCGCGCACCCACGGGCCCAGCGGGCCCGCCTCCAGCGCGTCGAGCTCCGCCCGCACCGCATCGCGCCGGCCCGACCACTCCACCGTCTCGACGCCCGGGGCCACCCGGCCCGCGCCCCGCAGCCGGTCGGCCGGTTCGCCCGGTGCCAGGCCGGGAGGCAGGGCCAGGCCGGCCCGCGTGAGCAGCGCGACCAGCCCCCGCAGCCGGGTGACGCCGTCCACGTCCGGCCCGGGGCCGGGCCGGGTGAGCCGCTCCAGCTCCTCCAGGTCGAGTACGGGGTCGAGGCCGAGTCGCGCCGCCAGCGTCCGCATCGCGTCGGGGTCGCCCGACGCCTGCCCGGCCGCGTCCCACTCCTGGGCGACGGTCCGCCGGAAGCCGCCGGACAGGGTGAGGCCGGCCCGGCCGTCCTGCCACCACAGGCCCAGCACCGGCCGGTCGGTGCCCATGGCGAGCGCCGCAGCCCAGCCGGAGAACACCTCGGCCGCGGCCTTCCCGCCGTCCCGCCACGGCTTGTCCTCGGGCACGAGCACGGTCCAGGCACCCGCCGGGGCGAGCAGCAGACGTACGCGCAGCCGGTGCGCGGGGGTACGGGCGGCGGGGAGGTCGGTGCGCCAGAGCAGCATCCCGCCGGTCGGGCTCCTGGGAATTGACATGCTCACACGCTAGAGCAAATCACCCCCAAATGGCGGATTCCGGAGCACTGCTTGACTTCGCAAGGCCGCGATATATCGTGTTGTTCGGAAGACGCGATATGTTGCGTGCGTCGAGGCCGGTCCGTGAACGCACGAGGAGGATCAGCACCATGACAGAGCAGTCGTCCCAGCCGTCCCAGCCGTCGCGGTCGACGTGGCACTTCGCCGGACCGCAGAAACTCACCTTCGAAGAGCCGGTGACCGAGCTCCGCGTGCGCGTCGTCAGCGGCACGGTCAACGTGGTCGCCGCCGAAGAGGGCCCGGCCCGCCTGGAGGTGACCGAGGTCGACGGACCGCCGCTGTACGTCGTGCAGGAGGACGGCACCCTCACCGTCGCCTACGAGGACCTGCCCTGGAACGGTTCCCAGGGCCTCAAGCAGTGGTTCGAGGACAAGCCCTGGAAGGCCTGGTCGTCCGGCTCGGCCCCCGGCCGCAAGGTGTGGGAGCGCCGCGCCGTGGTCACCCTCACCGTGCCCGCCGCCACCCGCGTCCACGTCGCCACCGTCGACGCCACCGCCTTCGTCTCCGGCATCCGTGCGACCACCGACGTCAAGGGGGTCTCCGGCGACGCCACGCTGGTCGGCCTGTCCGGTCGGGTCAAGGCGCACACCGTCTCCGGCAGCGTGGAGGCCCAGTCCGTCACCGGCGACCTCGGCTTCCACTCCGTGTCCGGCGGCCTCACGGTCGTCGACGGGGCGGATGTGAGCGTGCGCGCCGACTCCGTCAGCGGCGACATGCTGATCGACCTGGACCCCCGCCCGGCCGCCGAACGACCCGTGGACATCGCGCTGAACTCCGTGTCCGGCGAGGTCGCGATCCGCCTGCCGCACCCCGCGGACGCCCGTGTCGAGGCCAACACCGCCACCGGCGGCGTCTCCAACGCCTTCGAGGACCTGCGGGTCTCCGGTCGGCTCGGCGCCAAGCGGATCACCGGCACGCTCGGCTCCGGCGCCGGCACCCTGCGGGCCACCACGGTCTCCGGCGGCATCGCGCTGCTGCGCCGCCCGCAGGCCGATGCCGATGCGGATGCCGATGCCGGGGCCGCGTCCGGCTCCGCCGCCGCCCCCGCCGATCCGCTCGACAAGAAGGTGCTCTGACATGCCGCCCGTCTTCGCCCACGGCCGCCTCCGCCTCTACCTTCTCAAGCTGCTGGACGAGGCGCCGCGCCACGGGTACGAGGTGATCCGCCTGCTGGAGGAGCGGTTCCAGGGCCTCTACGCCCCCTCCGCGGGCACGGTGTACCCGCGCCTGTCGAAGCTGGAGGCGGAGGGCCTGGTGACGCACGCCACCGAGGGCGGGCGCAAGGTGTACTCCATCACCGGGGCGGGCCGTGCCGAACTGGCCGATCGCAGCGGCGAACTGGCCGACCTGGAGCTGGAGATCCGCGACTCGGTGACCGAACTGGCCGCCGAGATCCGCAGCGACGTCCGGGGTGCGGCGGGGGACCTGCGGCGCGAGGTGCGGGCCGCGGCCTCCGCGACGGCGACCCGGGTGGGTGAGGACGAGTCCTGGCAGGCGGCCAAGGAGGAGCTGCGCAAGGCCAGGCAGGAGTGGAGGGAGCAGGCCCGCCGGGCGAAGGACGAGAGCCGCCGGGCCCGCGAGGAGGCGCAGACGGCCCGCCGCCAGGCCCGGGAGGCCCAGGAGCGGGCCCGCGAGGAGGTCCAGCGCATCGCGGGCCAGCTGCAGGAGCAGTTCGCCAGGTCCGGCGGGGTCCTGGGCAGTCTGGCCGGTGCCTGGCTCGGGGGCGGTACGCAGGGCTCGGGCGCGGCGGGCGGGGAGACCGACTCGGCGCAGGCCGCTGCGAAGGCCGCCCCGGGCTGGGCCGCGGACCTCGTGCCGACCGGTGACCCGGCCCGCGACCTGGACCGGCTGCTGGACCGCTTCCGTGACGAGGTGCGGGACGCTGCGCGGGATCGCGGGGTCACCGCCGCCCAGGTGGCCGAGGCCCGCGACCACCTCGCGGCTGCCGCCGCCCGGCTGGTCCGCGCCCTCGGCACCAGGCCGTAACCCGCCGCCACCGGGGCCCGGGCCCGCACCTCGAACGCCGGTGGAGCTGGGGGGGGCGGGGCTCGGGCGCCGGCGGGCCCAACGGGTGGCGGTCAGGCCGCTAGGCGGGTTTCGGCTGTGGAGTAGGTGATGCCGTGGTCCGTCAGGACTTCGGCAGGGGTGCCGGGGCGGGAGAGCAGGGCCAGGAGCAGGTGCACGGTGCCGATGTGGTGGTCCTTGCGGCCCAGGGCGATGCGGAGGGACTGTTCCAGGACCTTCTTCGAGCCCTCGGCGAAGGGGACATGCCGGCCGGTGCCCCGGAGCGGGGCGAGCAGCCTGCGGCGGCGCGGCGCAGGGGCCGCGAGGGCTCCCTCGCCGTGCGCCTCCTCGACGCGCGAGACGATCTCGGTGAGGTCGATGCCGAGGCCGGCCAGCGCCTCCTCGTCCGCCCGGGACATGCCGCCCCGGCGGCGGGCCGCCGCGAGGTCGGCGGTCACCGCCGCGCGGTCCACGCCGAGGGGGTCCAGGGCGCCGAGCGCCAGCAGGGACAGCAGCAGGTGCTCCTCGGTGACCCTGGGCGCCCCGGCCTGCCGGGCCTCGGCCACCGCCCCGGTCACGGTCGACCGGGCCTCGCGGGTGAAGCGTTCGAACATCACAGCCTCCCGTACTTCTTGTGCACGGCCTGCCGGCTCACGCCCAGCTCCGCCGCGATCTCCTGCCAGGACCACCCCTGCGCGCGGGCGCTGCGTACCTGGACGGCCTCCAGCTGCTCCAGCAGCCTGCGGAGGGCGGCCACGGCGCGCAGGCCCACGCGCGGGTCCCGGTCACCGGCCCGTTGGGCAAGATCGGTCGCTTCGCTCATGCATGTCAATGTAGGTTGACGCGGGAGGTTTCGTCAACCCTGGTTGACGTCGGGCCGGGTGGCTCGGGTCAGGGCTTGAGGACGATCTTTCCGAAGAGGTCGCCCGACGCGAGCTTCTCGAATCCCTCCCTCGCCCGGTCCAGCGGCAGCACCTCGTCGATGACCGGCCGCAGCCCCGTCGTGGCGCAGAAGGCGAGGAGGTCCTCCAGCTCGTCCTTCGAGCCCATGGTCGAGCCGACCACCTTCAGCTCCAGGAAGAAGATCCGGGTCAGTTCGGCGTGCGCCGGACGGTCGCCGCTGGTGGCCCCGGAGATCACCAGGGTGCCGCCGGGCCGCAGGGACTTCACCGAGTGCGACCAGGTGGCCGCGCCGACGGTCTCGATCACCGCGTCCACCCGCTGCGGCAGCCGCGCCCCCGGCTCGAACGCCTCCACCGCGCCGAGTTCCACGGCCCGCTTGCGCTTGGCCTCGTCCCGGCTGGTGGCGAAGACCCGCAGGCCGGCCGCCTTGCCGAGGGCGATCGCGGCGGTCGCGACCCCGCCGCCGGCGCCCTGGACCAGGACGGAGTCGCCCGGGCGGACCCCGGCGTTGGTGAAGAGCATCCGGTAGGCCGTCAGCCAGGCCGTCGGGAGGCAGGCGGCCTCCTCGAAGGACAGCTCGGCGGGCTTGCGCAGGACGTTCCAGGCGGGGACGGTCACCTGCTCGGCGAAGGTCCCCTGGTAGCGCTCGGTCAGGATCGAGCGGGGCTCGTCCGGCCCCACCCCGTGGCCGCTCTGGCCGATCACGGAGTGCAGGACGACCTCGTTGCCGTCCTGGTCGATCCCGGCCGCGTCGCAGCCCAGGATCATGGGGAGGCTCTCCTCGCCCAGGCCCACCCCGCGCAGGGACCACAGGTCGTGGTGGTTGAGGGAGGCGGCCTTGACGTTCACGGTCACCCAGCCGGGGCGGGCCTGCGGGGCCGGGCGGTCGCCCAGCACAAGGCCGTTCAGCGGCTGGTCACGGTCGATTCGGGCGGCATAGGCAGCGAACATGCCGCGACGCTACCGCTCGGTAGGGCCCGGTTCCAGACCTGCCGTGAGCCTGCCGGTGAGGCCTTCGTCGCACCGGGGCCGGTCCGGCACACGACGAGAGGCCCGGCCGGAGTGGATCCGGTCGGGCCTCTTCGCGTTCTGCTCGGGTCCCGGGTCAGGCCAGGCGGGCCACACCGTCCGCCTTCGCGGCGGCGGCGACGGCCGCGGCGACGGCCTCCGCGACGCGCTCGTCGAACGGCGACGGGATCACGTAGTCGGCGGCGAGCTCGTCACCCACGACACCGGCGATGGCGTCGGCGGCGGCGATCTTCATGCCCTCGGTGATCCGGCTCGCGCGCACCTTGAAGGCACCCGCGAAGATACCCGGGAAGGCCAGCACGTTGTTGATCTGGTTCGGGAAGTCCGACCGGCCCGTGGCCACGACCGCCGCGTACTTGTGGGCGACGTCCGGGTGCACCTCCGGGTTCGGGTTGGCCATGGCGAAGACGAACGCGTCCTTCGCCATCGTGGCCACCGCCTCCTCGGCGACCGAGCCGCCGGAGACGCCGATGAAGACGTCCGCGCCGGCCAGGGCCTGCTCCAGGGAGCCGGTCCGGCCCGTCTTGTTGGTCAGGCCCGCGATCTCCGCCTTGACGTCCGTCAGGTCGGAGCGGTCCGCGGACACGACGCCCTTGCGGTCGGTGACGCAGACGTCGCCGATGCCCGCGTCCACCAGGATCTTGGCGATGGCGATGCCCGCCGCGCCCGCGCCCGCGATCACGGCCCGCAGGTCGCCGAGGGTGCGACCGGTGAGCCTGGCGGCGTTGCGCAGCGCGGCCAGCGTCACGATGGCCGTGCCGTGCTGGTCGTCGTGGAAGATCGGGATGTCCAGCGCCTCCTGCAGGCGCCGCTCGATCTCGAAGCAGCGGGGCGCGGAGATGTCCTCCAGGTTCACCCCGCCGAAGGACGGCGCCAGACGGATGACCGTCTCGACGATCTCGTCCGTGTCCTTGGTGGCGAGCGCGATCGGGACCGCGTCCACGCCACCGAACTGCTTGAAGAGGATGGCCTTGCCCTCCATCACGGGGAGCGAGGCCTCCGGGCCGATGTCACCGAGGCCGAGCACGGCCGTACCGTCGGTGACGACGGCGACCACGTTGGACTTCCAGGTGTACTCGTTCACCAGCTCCGGCTGCTCGGCGATGGCGGTGCACACCTTCGCCACGCCCGGGGTGTACGCCAGGGACAGGTCGTCCTTGTCGTTCACCGGAACCGTGGCCTGGATGGCCATCTTGCCGCCCCGGTGCAGCGCGAACACCGCGTCGGGGTTGTTGTCCGTCGCACTGTCGCTGCGAGGGTTGACGATCTCCGCTGCCACTTCGTGTGACCCCTTAATTCCTTTGTTCGTTGAGGGTGGCCACTCCTGGTTAAGGGGTGGGCGGGCACCGCGTCCGTACTCCGCATCGACGGTTGGCCCGTCTCCGCGAAGGGGAGGTTCGTACGCGCGGGCGCGCCGCACGCGCGCCCTGAGCCCCGGATGAGGGGTGTAAGGATCTGTTCTACCCGAAGAACGCCCGCTCAGACGAGTCGATTCCGGCTCAACCGTAGGGCAGCCGCCCGTCTTTTGGCGAAAAGTCCAAACCTTGCCGTCCGGTGGGCGAGACACTCCGTAGAAACTGCGCCCAAAAGGCCTGGTCACGGCAGTATCTGCGGCGTGGAAGCCCCTTCCCCGCAGTCCTGTTGGCCTACCCCCGGCGCCCGTTATGCGATTTTGACCTGACGGGCAGCCTGAATGTCTCAGTCCGAATGGCAAGATGCCGTAATCACACAAGGTCGCGACACTCGATGGTGCGTGTCCGACCGTTTTTCGATGCTTTTCCACCCCTGCCGGAGGAACGAAGCCATGACCGCAAGCACCACCCGTCGTACGACCGCCGCCCGGTCCCGGATCGCCGCGGTCGGCGCGATCGCGGTCGCCGGCGCCCTGATCCTCACCGGCTGTGGCGACCAGACCGACAAGGCGACGTCGACCCCGTCGGGTGCGGCGAACAACAGCAGCGCGCCGCTCTTCTCCAAGCTCCCGAAGAAGATCCAGGACGCCGGTGTGATCAAGGTCGGCACCGACGCGACCTACGCGCCGATGGAGTTCACCGAGGGTGGCAAGATCGTCGGCGTCGACCCCGACATCGCGGCGGCCCTGAGCAAGCAGCTCGGCGTGCAGTTCAAGTTCGAGTCGGGCACCTTCGACACGCTGATCGGCAGCATGCAGACCGGCCGCAGCGACCTGGTGATGTCCTCCCTCACCGACACCAAGGCCCGCCAGGAGGGCCTGGACGACAAGGGCGCCAAGACCGGTGCCGGTGTCGACTTCGTCGACTACTTCTCCGCCTCGACCGGCATCCTGGTCAAGAAGGGCAACCCGGAGGGCATCAAGACCCTCGACGACCTCTGCGGCAAGACGGTCGCCGTCCAGCGCGGCACCACGTACGAGGAGTCGGCCAAGACCCAGGCCGAGAAGTGCAAGACGGACGGCAAGGGCGAGCTGAAGGTCGAGTCCTTCCCGACCGACGCCGAGGCCCAGACCCGCGTGAAGGCCGGTGGCGCCGCCGCCGACCTGAACGACTCCCCGGTCGCCGCGTACATCGCGCAGACCGCCGGCGGCGGCAACGACTTCGAGGCCATCGCCAACCCGACCGACGCCGGCCTCTTCGGCATCGCGGTGGACAAGAAGAACACCGAGCTGCGTGACGCGCTGAAGGAAGCCCTCGACGCGATCATCAAGGACGGCACCTACAAGGCCGCCCTGGACAAGTGGAACGCCGGCTCCGGCGCCGTGACCGAGGCCAAGATCAACGCCGGTTCCTGACCTCCGCGTACCACCGCAGCACACTGAAGGGCAGTCACTGTGACTGACAAGCTCGACAAGGGCCCGGGTCCGGCGGACACCCCGCCGGCCGGGTCCGTCCCCCCCGAGGCGATCCGTGCCATTCCGGTGCGCCACTACGGCCGCTGGATCAGTGCCGTGGTCGTCATCGGCCTGGTCGCCGCGCTCATCGTCGCCTTCTCCCAGGGCAACGTGCGCTGGGCGACCGTTCCGGAGAAGCTGTTCGACCCCAGCATCCTGCGCGGTGTCGTCAACACGATCTGGATCAGCGTCACCGCCATGGCCCTCGGCCTGGCCCTCGGCGTCCTCTTCGCCGTGATGAGGCTCTCGAAGAACCCGGTGACCAGCACCATCGCCTGGTTCTACATCTGGCTCTTCCGCGGCACCCCGGTGTACGTACAGCTCCTCATCTGGTTCAACCTCGCCCTGATCTTCCCGATCCTGAACCTCGGGTTCTACAAGGACGAGATGACCCAGGTCATGACGCCGTTCCTGGCAGCGCTGCTGGGTCTCGGCCTCAACGAGGGCGCGTACATGGCGGAGATCGTCCGCGCCGGCATCCAGTCGGTCGACGAGGGCCAGACGGAGGCCTCGCACGCGCTGGGCATGACCCGGACGCAGACCATGCGCCGTGTCGTCCTGCCCCAGGCCATGCGCGTGATCGTGCCGCCGACGGGCAACGAGTTCATCAACATGCTCAAGACGTCGTCGCTCGTCGTCGCCGTGCAGTACTTCGACCTGCTGCGCGCGGCCCAGGACATCGCCTCCACCTCCTTCGCGGTCATGGAGATGTTCTTCGTCGCCTCGATCTGGTACCTCGCGCTGACCAGCGTGTTCAGCGTCGGCCAGTACTACCTGGAGCGCCGTTACGCCCGGGGTGCGCTGCGCACCCTGCCGCCCACGCCGCTGCAGAAGATCAAGGCGAAGCTGTCCAGCTTCTCGAACAGCAAGGCGGTGGCCTGATGACGGCCATGGTGAAGGCCGAGGGCGTCCACAAGTCCTACGGTGCGGCGCACATCCTCAAGGGCATCGACCTGGAGGTCGCCCCGCGTGAGGTCTTCTGCCTGGTCGGCCCGTCCGGCTCCGGCAAGTCGACGTTCCTGCGGTGCATCAACCACCTGGAGCAGATCAACGCCGGACGGCTGTACGTCGACGGGGACCTCGTCGGCTACCGCCAGAAGGGCGACAAGCTCTACGAGCTGAAGGACAGCGAGGTCGCGGCGCAGCGCCGGGACATCGGCATGGTCTTCCAGCGCTTCAACCTCTTCCCGCACATGACGGCCATAGAGAACGTCATGGAAGCGCCCGTCATGGTGAAGGGCGAGTCCAAGGCGGTGGCGCGCGAGCGCGCGATCCGCCTGCTGGACCGGGTGGGCCTCGGCGAGAAGGGCGGGAACTACCCCTCCCAGCTCTCCGGCGGCCAGCAGCAGCGCGTGGCGATCGCCCGCGCGCTGGCGATGGAGCCGAAGCTGATGCTCTTCGACGAGCCCACCTCGGCCCTCGACCCGGAGCTGGTCGGTGACGTCCTGGACGTCATGCGCGACCTCGCCGAGTCGGGCATGACCATGATCGTGGTCACCCACGAGATGGGCTTCGCCCGCGAGGTCGGCGACAACCTCGTCTTCATGGACGGCGGCGTCGTCGTGGAGTCGGGCCACCCGCGCGACGTGCTGGGCAACCCCCAGCACGACCGGACGAAGGCATTCCTCTCCAAGGTGCTGTAGTCGGCGGCGCCGGGCGCCGCAATGGGACACGTCCGAGGGGCGGTACGGGAATCCGTACCGCCCCTCGGTCTTGCCGTGCTGTCCGGCTCCCCTACTTCAGGCCCAGGACCAGGGCGTCCGACGGCGAGCGCCAGACCGTACGGGCCTCCGCGAAGCCCGCGGCGCGCAGGGTCTCCGCGTGCCAGTCCGCGGACGGCGTGTCGCCGTCGGCGTGCTCCCCGTAGATCTCGAAGCGGCGCGCGGTGGGCTCGGCCAGCGCCGGGTCGGCGGCGGCCAGCGCCCACCAGTCGCGCCAGTCCAGCGCCCCGGCCGCCTTCGCCCGGTCCATGCCGGCGTGCCGGTGGGCGCGCTCGGCGGCGTTGATGCGCGGGGTGGCCGGGTCGGGCATGTGGTCGGCGTTCATGAACACCCCGCCGGGGGCCAGCAGGGGAGCGAGCTGCCCGTACAGCACGGCCAGCTCCTCGCTGTGCAGCCAGTGCAGGGCGGTGGCGGTCAGGACCGCGTCGTAGCCGGCGTGGGGGAGCGCCGAGCGCCAGTCGGGGTCCTTGAGGTCGGCGGTGACGAACGCGACCCGCCCGTCACCGGCGAAGTGGCCGCGGGCGATGGTCAGCAGCGCGGGGTCGAGGTCGACGCCCGTACTGGTGGCTCCGGGGAACCGCTTGAGGACGCGGTCCGTAATACTTCCCGTACCGCATGCGAGATCGAGCACCCGGGGGGTGGGTCCCACCAGTGCCTCGACCATGTCCAGCATCACCCGGAACCGTTCCTCGCGGTCGGGCATGTACCACTCCTGCTGGCGGTCCCAGCTGTCCTGCCAGGCCTGCCAGTCGGTACCGGTCCGCCCGGCGCCGGTCGTGCCGGTCGTGTCCGCCGTGTCCGTCGCATCCGCCATCCCGAACCCCTCCCTACGTAATACCCTCGAAGACGTCTCAGCCGTTACGCGAGACATTAATCCGCAGCCGTAAGGACTACAAGTGGAACTGGCCCATTACTCGGACTTCGCCGTGCGCCTGGTCAACACCGAGGAGCCGGCCCGCAACAAGGACGCGCTCACCTCGGTGGACGCCGTCCGCGCCCTGTTCGGCGGCAGCCAGCAGATGGCCCGCCGCGTCACGGACACCGACGTCACGCGCTTCCGCAACGTCCGCGGCCGGCTGCGGGCCGTCTTCGAGGCCGCCGACGGCGGCGACCACGTCCTCGCCGTCGACCTGCTGAACTCGCTCCTCATGGAGTTCCCCGTCAGCCCCCAGGTCTCCGGCCACGAGACCCTCGACGAGACCGGACGACCCGACTGGCACATCCACCTCGCCGACCACCCCTCGAACGCCTCCGCCGGCTACGCCGCCATCGCGTCCTTCGGACTCGCCTTCCACCTCACCGCGCACGGTCCCGACCGCCTCGGCCTCTGCCAGGCCGCACCCTGCCGCAACGCCTACCTCGACACCTCCACCAACCGCTCCCGGCGCTACTGCTCCGACCGCTGCGCCACCCGCGCCAACGTGGCCGCCTACCGGGCCCGCAAGCGCCTGGAGGCCGAGGCGTCGGCCCGCAGCACGCGCAGCGACGAGAGCGCCCAGGACACCCGCGCCCTCAGCGAGCGCTGACCCTCCCCGCGCGGCCGGAACCGCAGGACCGCCGTCGCCAGCACCAGCTCGCCGGGCACCGGCCCGTAGACGGTGCTGTCGCCGGTCTCGTTGTACGGGTTGTCACCCAGCACCCACCACGCACCCCCGGGACGACGCTCCACGGCGCGCTTGACCACGAGCAGGTCCTGCTGGAACGGGTGGCGCAGCACCACGATGTCGCCCGGCCGGACCCCGGCGCCGTACCGAACCACGAGCCGGTCCCCGTCCAGCAGCGTCGGCACCATCGACGGCCCCGCCACCTCCACCACCTCGAACCGCCTGCGCGGGCGCCCGTTCTCCACCATGGGTGTCCTCCTCGTCACTCCCGCATGCTGCCGCACGGTCCCGTACGTTCGCTCACCGGTCCGGCCGTGGCCCTGGACTTTTGTCCCAAGCCCATGGGGGCGCCCGCGAAATCCGCTTCCCCAGCGAGTAATCTCCCCCTTGAGAAGACGATCACGAGGAGGACAAACTCCATGCTTTCCCGCCTCTTCGCCCCCAAGGCGAAGGTCTCCGCCCACTGCGACCTGCCGTGCGGCGTGTACGACCCTGCCCAGGCCCGCATCGAGGCCGAGTCCGTCAAGGCCGTGCAGGAGAAGTACCAGGCCAACGACGACGCCGACTTCCGCGCGCGTGCCATCACCATCAAGGAGCAGCGCGCCGAGCTCGCCAAGCACCACGTCTCGGTGCTCTGGAGCGACTACTTCAAGCCGCCGCACTTCGAGAAGTACCCGCAGCTGCACACCCTGGTCAACGACACCCTGAAGGCCCTCTCGGCCGCCAAGGCGTCCAACGACCCGGCGACCGGCCAGAAGGCGCTCGACCTCATCGCCGAGATCGACCGCATCTTCTGGGAGACCAAGGCCGCCTGAGCCTTTCCTCCACGCGCAGAGGGGCCCGTCCGCAGCCGCGGACGGGCCCCTCTGCGCACGGACCGGGCCCCACGGTGCGGCCGGCCCCGGCAGTCCCGGCCCGTCAGCACCCCACCCCGGTCCGGCCGATTCGGCCAAACACCGGGCCGGGACGGACCGAGGGGCCGGCGTCCCGGCCGGCCGCTCGGACTACTCGTCCTCGTCGTCCTCGTCGTCCAGCCGGGCCAGCCAGGTGGCCAGGCGTTCCACCGGGACCTCGAAGTCCGGGTTGAGGTCGACGAACGTGCGCAGCTGCTCGGCGAGCCACTCGAAGGTGACCTCCTCCTCGCCGCGCCGCTTCTCCAACTCCTCGATGCCGCGATCGGTGAAGTACAAGTCGGGCTCCGTGCCGTGATGTGGATGTGCAGGGAATGTTTCCCGCCAGGATAATCCGCGGCGTCCGCGAGACCTCCCGGCGCCGGCTCCGCCGGCGCTAGCCTGGACGTCTCACCAGCGGGCGGGGGGCGCGGATGACCGACGGGCGCACGACCGGGACGGCGCGCGCCTTCGAGCTCCTCGAACCCCTCGTCCAGGCGGCGACGGTACGCGTCCACGCCCCGCCGGGCGGGTATGACACCCCCGGCAGCCATCGGACCGGTCCCACCTGGGGGAGCGGTTTCTTCATCGCCCCCGGCTGGGTCCTGACGTGTGCGCACGTGGTCGGCGAAGGGGGAGCCGCCGTGCGTCTGACGGGCCGCGAGGTCGGCATCACCTTCCACTCCGGCAGACCCCGCCACGGCGGCCACGGCGCGCCCGGCGCCGTCACCGGGACGGTCACCGGGCGCGTGGAATGCGTACTGCCCGAGCGCCTGGAGGAACGCCGGCCCGGCCGGCACGCCCTGTGGGACCTGCCCGATCTCGCGCTGATCAGGGTCCTCGCCCCGGTCTCGCACGCCTGCGTCTGGCTCACCGACCGCTCCCGGCCGCGCTTCGACGAGGTCGCCTACTTCGGCTGCACCGAGGACCTCGGCACCCCCGAGATCACCGGCCGCACCACCCGGCTGCGCGGCACCGCCGGGAACGGCGCCGCCATCCGCCTCGCCGACGACGACGAGATCGACCCCGGCATGTCCGGAGGGCCCGTCGTGGACCTCGCCCGCGGCGAGGTCGTCGGCGTCGTCAAGGCCCGCCGGCAGACGGGCGGCGGCGGACTGGCCGTCTCCGTCGTCCAGCTGCGCACCCTCCCCACGGCCGCCCGGGGCCAGGTCGGGCTCTACCGGCGGATCATGCAGGCCCACGACCTCCACCACTACGACCAGCACCTCAGCGACCTCGACAACCGCCGGACCTGGACCGACGTGCACGGCGAACTCCCGCCGCAGGAGCGGGACCCGTACGGGAGCCGCGGCCGGCTCACCCCCGGCGAACGCACCACCCTGTACGGACTCCTCGCCGAACTGCCCCCGCCCAGCTCCTCCGAAGCCGTACGGACCCTGGTCGAGGCGGCCCGCGGCGAGGAGCCGGACCCGCAGCCGCCGGCCCCCCTGAGCTGGCGCGACGGGCTCGGGCTGCTGTACGACCCGCCGGCCGGGACGGGGGAGGCCGCGGCCATGCTCCGCTACGCGACCGACGTCAGCGTGGCCGAATACCGTGAGCCCCCGGCCCCCGGCGCCGACGAGGAGCTGTGGGACTGGGTACGGGCCACGGCCGAGCGGCTGTGGCGGCCCCTGCGGCGGGAACTCGGCGAACGCCACGAGCGGGGCCTCGCCGAGCGGGAGCGCCGCCGCCGCGCCTCGGCCGGGCGGGCGGCGGCAGGTCCGCACCGCCGCACGGGCGGACTGCCGCCCGGATCCTCGGTCCTCCTGGAGGTGTGGGCGCACGGCTGGGAGCACCTCTACGACTGGCGGGTCTCCGTACTGGCCGGCCCGGCCCATCCCGGACGGCTGACCCCCGTGGACTCGGGCGTCCGGGCCACCGTGGCCGGCCTGCCCGAACGGTTACGGGCCCCGCTCGCCGAAGCCTTCCGCAGGTGCGACACCCACGTCGCGGCGGCCCTGCTCGAAGTGGCCGTGGCACCCGAGCTGTTCGGCCTTCCGGTCGAGGACTGGGTGGTCGCCGGCGGCGTACCACTGGGCGTGCAGCGGCCCGTGGTGCTGCGCCACGCCGGAGGCCGCGCGACCGCCCACGGCCCCGGCTGCCCCCACCCGGGCGACCCCGGAACCCACCCGGGCGACCTGGGAACCCATCCGGGCGACCCCGGCCCCCACCCGAGCCGCCCCGGCGCCCGCGCGGGAGCCGCGGACGCCCACCCGGCCGACCGCGAGGCCGCCCGCGCCGCCGACCGGTGGGCCCGGGTCCAGGCGGGACCGCTCCAGGACGAACGGGCCGACTGCGCGGGGGGCCGCCCGCGCGCCCCCTCCGCCGCCTGGCTGTCGGCTCTGCCGGACAACACCGTCCCCGTCCACTGCCGGGCGGCGGACCAGGAGCCCACGCTGGGATCGCTGCACGCGGTACGGGACGCCGGCTACGGGGTCGCCGTCACCCGCAGGCCGCCTCCGGACCCCCGCGCCTCGTGCGCGCCGTTCCACCGCGGGCTGCGGGAGGAACTGGCCGACGCGGGCCGGGCGGAGGTCCTGCCGGTACGGCTGCAGACCCTGCGGGGCAGGGCCTACGGTGCGGACCCCGACGCCTACTGGTCGGCCGGGACCGGGCTGGTGTGGGAGGACCCGGCGCGGCCGCTGCCCGACGTCGAGCCGCTCCACGGCGACCTGTGACGGCACCTGCGACCGCGACCACCGCGCCCCGCCCGGCGGATCCGAGGGAGGGAAACACCACCATGAACGACGAGTGGCTCATCTACCGCGGGGCCGGCGAGCCCCACGACGGCATCGACGCCCTGCCCGACCCGCCGCCCTGGCGGAACTTCGACGGGGGGCCCGTCGGGACACCGGACCGCCCCGCCGTCGGCGCCGAGGGCAACATCGCCCGACGGCTCGGAGCACACCGGCAGGCCGCCGAACTGCACCGGCCCGAACCGGAGGAACTGGAGGCCATCAACGCGGCCCTGTACCTGCGGCGGCCGCTGCTGGTGACGGGCTTCCCCGGAACCGGGAAGTCCACCCTCGCGCACTCCGTCGCCCACGAGCTGAAGCTGGGCCGCGTCCTGCGCTGGCCGGTGGTGTCCAGGACCGTCCTCCAGGACGGGCTCTACCGCTACGACGCCCTCGCCCGGCTCCAGGACGTGCAACTCGCCGCCGGCGGCGCAGCCGCGGCCGGCCGACCGGACGGCGCCGCCGTCCCCGGCATCGGCAAGTACATCCGGCTCGGCCCCCTCGGCACCGCCCTGCTGCCCACCGCACGCCCCCGCGTGCTCCTCGTCGACGAACTCGACAAGAGCGACATCGACCTCCCCAACGACCTCCTGAACGTCCTGGAGGAAGGGGAGTTCGCCCTGCCCGAGCTGGAACGGGTCGCCGACACCGAACCCGAGGTCGAGGTGCTCACCGACGACGGCACGAAGGTGACCGTGCGCGGCGGCCGCGTCCGCTGCCGCGCCTTCCCCTTCATCATCCTCACCAGCAACGGGGAACGGGACTTCCCCGCCGCCCTGCTGCGGCGCTGCATCCAGCTGCGGCTCGGCCAGCCCGGCGAGAAACGGCTCGCCACCCTGGTCCGCGCCCACCTCGGCGAGGAGGCCGCCCGCCGCGGCGGCGAACTGATCCGCGAGTTCCTGGGCCGCTCCCAGTCCGAGCTGGTCGCCGCCGACCAGCTCCTCAACGCCGTCTACCTCACCCACTACGCCTCCCCGGCGACCCGGGAGGACCTCGCCGACCTGCTCATCCAGCGCCTCGACCGCCCCAGGTGACCGACCGTGCCCGAACCCGCCGCACCCGAACCCGGACCCGCCGTACCGGAACCCGGACCCGGACCCTCCGCGCCCCCGTGCTCCACCGCGCAGCACCCGCCGCCCGCCGCACCCGGTGTCCGCGAACTGGCCGTGCTGCTACGGGCCGCCGGCCTCGACCCGTCCGCCGAGGAGCTCGCCGACGCCCTGTGGCTCGCCGGGCACATGCACGGACCCGGACCGGCCCTGCCCGGCGCCCGCCCGCCGGACCGCGAGGCGGACCCCGACGGTCCCGCCGCGGAACCGGCGGAACCCGTACGCGCGGACACCGACACCGATGACCCGCTCCACCTCCACGCCCCCGGGGCCCACCCGGCCGTCGACACCGGCGGCGGGACGCAGGAGGAGTCGCCCGAGGAGCACGGAGTACCCGTGCGCGTGCCCGGCGCCGCCGCCCTGCCCCGCATCCTCGACGTCCAGCGGGCCCTGCGCGCCCTCCAGCGGCACCGCCCCCCGGCCCCGCCCACCCGGCTGGTCGTCGACGAGGGAGCCACCGCCGACGCCAGCGCCCGCGCCCTCGGCCTGTTCATCCCCGTCCTCAGACCGGAGAGCCGCCGCGAGGCGACCGTACGGCTCGTGATGGACGCCTCCCCCTCCATGGCCGTCTGGCAGGACATGTTCGAGGAACTGCGGTCCGTGTGCGAGCGCCTCGGGGCCTTCCGGGACGTGCAGGTGCACCATCTGCACCGCCGCCCGGACGGCACGGCCGCCCTCGGGCGCGGCCCCGTACCGGGCGCCGGACTGCGCTCCGGGGACCAGCTGCGCGACCCGACCGGCCGCGCCCTGACCATGATGGTCTCCGACTGCGCCGGCCCGCTGTGGCGCGAGGGCGCCGCCCAGCGGCTGCTGCACCGCTGGGCCCAGTGCACCCCGTGCGTGGTCGTCCAGCCGCTGCCGCAGCGGCTGTGGGGGCGCAGCTGGCTCCCCACCGAACGCGGCACCCTCGCCCGGCTGGAGGGCGCCGGCCAGAAGCTGTGGTTCCGCCCGGACCGTCCGGCACTGCCCGGGCGGCCCGCGGGCGGACTCGCCGTGCCGGTGCTGCCGCCCAGCCCGACCGCCCTCGGGGCGTGGGCCCGGCTCGTCGCCGGCCTCGGCACCGGGCCGGTCGCCGCCGAGGTGGGCCGCGTACGGGCCGACCACCCCGCCGCGCCCGTCCCCCCGCCTCCCACCGTCCGCCTGCCCCGCGAACTCGTCGCGCGGTTCCGCTCCTCGGCCGCGCCCCGCGCCGTGCAGCTCGCCGTCTACCTGTCGGCGGCCCCCCTCACGCTGCCCGTGATGCGGCTCGTGCAGCGCACCATGCTCCCCGACTCCGAGCCTTCGGACCTGGCGGAGGTCCTGCTCAGCGGACTGCTCCGACGCACCGGGCCGGGGCCGGGGCACTGGTACGAGTTCGTCCCCGGGGTACAGGACGTCCTGCTGGGGCCGCTGGGCCGGGACGAGGCCGCGCTGGTGCTCAAGCACTGCTCCGAGTACGTACGGACGCACTTCGGGGCCGGCGTACGCAACTTCCCCGCGCTCGCCGTCGCACAACTCACCGGTGTACCGCCGGCACCGGCCGTCACGGGCGGCGACGACGACGAGGAACACGCGCCGGAGGGGAGGCTCACCCAGGCCTTCGCACAGGTTTCGGCCAAAGTCGTACGACGCTACCTGCCCGGGATGCCGCCGGAGGGGCCACCCGTACGCGGACCGTCGACGGTCCCCCCGCTCGCACGGGCCGGCGCGGTGCGCACGGCCCGCGACCGGCTCGCGGACGCAGACGCCGACGGTGACGCGGGCGCACGGGCCCTGCACGAGGCCGTCGCGGTCCTGCGCCGGGCGGTCACCGCCCCGCCCGGCCCCGCGGACCCGCCGGAGGAGGCCGAGACGGAACTGGCGGGGGCACTGCTGCGGCTGTGGACGGCCGAACGGGACCCGGAACTCCTCGCCGAGGCGGAGCGGGCCCTGACCGGACTGCGGACGGCCGCGGCGTGGGCGGTCCGCGGACGGGTGCTGTACGAACGGGCGCTGGCCACCGGCCCGGACCCCGACCTCCTCGCAGCGGCCGACCGCGAGTTCGCGGCGGCGGCCGCGGCCGCCACGGCCGAACCGGAACTGCGCCGGGACTGCGCGGTGCGGCGGGCCGAGACCCTGATCCGGCTGAGCGGGCTGCGCGAGGACCCGGGCGCCCTGCGCGAGGCCCGTGCCGCCCTCGAAATCCTGGCGGGCCCGGTTCCGGGCGGCCCCCCTCCCGGCGGGCCCCCGGAACCGGGCACCGCCCAGGACACGGCCCCGGACGCGGCTGCCACCGAGTCGTACCCCGAGCTGCACCTGGCGCTCGGCCGCGTCCTGCTGGCCCTGCTGCCCCGCACCCCCGACCCGGCCGAACGCACCGCCCTGGCCGAACAGGCGGCGGCCCGCCTCGCGGCGGCCCTCGCCGCCGCCCCGCCGGCCCCCGCACAGGTGCGCGTAGAACTGGCCGACGCCCTGCGGCACCTCCCCGCGCGGCTGGAGGACGCCGCCGAGCAGCTGGCCGCCGCCCTGCACGAGACCGGCGGGGACACCGAGCTGCGGGTGGCCGCCCTGCTGTGCCTGGCCCGGGTGCACCGCGAGCGGTACGCGCGGGACGCCGACCCGGCGGCGCTCGAAGACGCGGCCGAGGCGTACGGCCGCGCCCGACGGCTCCTGCCCCGCGACGGGGAGGCCTTCCGGGAACTCCTGCCCGAGTGGGGCGAGGTACTCCTCGACCGGGCCCGGAGCGCCGGCGGACGCCGGTTCACCGGGGCGGCCGTACGCGTCCTGCGCGAGAGCCGGGCCGCCGTCCCGCAGTCCGACCCGGGCGCCGCGCACCGGCTGACGAGGCTGGCGACCGGGCTGCGGCTGCGGCACGCGTACGAGAACGACGCGGTCGACCTCCGGGAGGCGGAGTACCTGCTGGAACTGGCCGTCCGCAACAGCCGCGGCCCGCTGGAGCGGGCCCGCGCCTGGCGCGACCACGGCGACGTGCAGCAGGAGATCCACGGCCACACGCGGGCCGCGGACCGCCTGGACCGGGCGGCCGAGTCCTACCGGCTGGCGTGGCGGGCCGCGCTGGAGGCCGACCGGGAGGGCCGCGACGACCACGAGGGCCGCGAGGAGCACGACGGTCGGGGCGCAGGCCGCGAGGACACCGCCCTCCGCCTCGCGGCCCGCGTGCAGGAGTCCCGCGGGGCCGTGCTGGAACGGCTCGCCCGGCCCAGGGCCGCCCTGGAGGAGTACCGCGCGGCCCTGCAGCTGTGGAAGCGGATCGGCAGCGACCCCGACGGGCGCTCCGAGGGGCTCCGCGCGCGGGTACGGGCCCTGGAGGCGGGGCGGTGACGGCCGTTTCCGCCGCCCGGGCGGCGGGAAAGGGCAGGGGACCGTCCGGAATGCGACGCGACAGGGGGAGCGGCGCCACATGGTGACGAAACGTCAGGACCCGGCCCCGGGCCCGGCCCATGCCCCGGGCTGCACCGGCCGCCTGCCGGACCTGTCCGGCCTCGACCTGGCCGCCCTGCGCGGCATCGACCACCCCGTACTGGCCGAGGTGATCGAAGGCCTGGTCGAACGGGTCACCCACCCGGCGTGGGTCGGGCTGCGCGTGTGCGGTGGTGGTGATGCCGGTCGGTGGTTGCTGGGGCGCTGCCCCAGGCCCCGCGCCTCAAGCGCCGGCGGGGCTGGATTTTGCTGCTCGGTGTCGGTGCTGTGTGGGGTGGTGCCCCGCCGGAGTGTCTCCTCGGCTCGGCGCGTTCGAGCGATCGCGGCTGTACTCGGAGGTCGCGCGCTCGTCCTGCGGGGACACTCCGCCGTGTCCCCACCCCACCGCCC
>NZ_JOFX01000027.1 GCF_000719345.1 Streptomyces sp. NRRL F-2664 | reverse complement strand
GCCCGGTTACATTCCGAACCCGGAAGCTAAGCCTTTCAGCGCCGATGGTACTGCAGGGGGGACCCTGTGGGAGAGTAGGACGCCGCCGAACAATCATTGGGGGAAAGCCCCGCACCTTCTGGTGCGGGGCTTTTCTGCGTTTCGGGGGAAATCATGGTGGAGCGCGAGTGATCCGTGGTTAGGATCACCGCCCATGGATGAACTGCAGTACGTGATACGGCCGGTGCGGGCGGACGAGTGGGAGAAGGTCAAGGAGCTGCGGATCGCCGGGCTCAAGGATCCGGCGGCCCCGGTGGCCTTCCTGGAGACCGTGCAGGAGGCGGAAGGGCATCCCGACGAGTTCTGGCAGGGACGGGCACAGGGGGCCTCGCACGGGCGGGCCGCTCGGCAGTTCGTCGCGGAGGCCGCGGCGGACGGGCGGTGGGACGGTTCGGTGACCGTTCTCGTCGAGGAGCGCGGCACCGTGGACTTCTTCGACCATCCCGTCGAGCAGACCCAGGGGCACGTGGTCGGGGTGTTCGTCCGGCCCGAGCAGCGGGGGACGGGGCTGACGGAGGCCCTGTTCACGGCCGCCCTCGAGTGGGCCTGGGGACTGGAGGAGCCGGCGCTGGAGCGCGTACGGCTCTTCGTGCACGAGGACAACGCGCGGGCTGCTGCCTTCTACCGGAAGTACGGTTTCGAGCCGACGGGCCACGTCGTCCCGATGCCGGGGCATCCGGAGGCTAGGGAGCTGGAGTACGTACTGCGGCGGCCCGCGTCCTAGAGGCCGGCTGCGGGCCAGCGGGAGCGGGCTTGTTCGCGGCTGCGGCAGAGGGCGAGGACGGGGAGCGTGTCCCCGGTCAGCAGCTCGGGGAGCTGGGGGATCGGGGCCACGGCCGCCACGTCGTCCAGCACCAGGGACAGTGGTGGGTCGAGCCGACCGTGGGATGACCGTGCGGCCATGCGGCGGCCGTGCTCGACCACGTGAGAGGCGAGTGCGGTCAGCAACGGCATCGCACCCGGGTGGGTGCGGGGATCCTCCAGTGCTTCACCCACCAGGTAAAGGGTTCCCCCTTCGGTGACGAACGATGCCAAGGTGAGGGCATCTGTTCGGTTCGGATTGCAGGCCTCGCGGATGTGGATCGAGGTCAGGCAGGAGAGGGCGCGGGCGGTCAGGTTCAGGGCCAGCTCGCGGCGCTGCGGGTGCGCGGTGAGGGCGCTTTCCAGTTCGCCGGCCGAGCCCGCGGTGGCTCTCGGGTGGGTGCGCAGGATGCGTACCGGGTCCTGGGCGCTGTGGCCCTGAGCCCAGCGGTGGAGTTGCTTGAAGGGGCGGCCGTCCAGGGCGGCGGCCTGGAGCCAGCTTCGCAGGAGCGTTTCAGCGGCGTCGGCGACGGCCTCGTCCATGCGGGCCTGGGGGCGTACGGGGGCCAGCAGGGCGATCGCGCGGGCGGCGGCGGTGTCGCGTTCGGCGCAGCCGTCGGCGGGGTTCCAGTGCATGCGGGCCGGGGTGTCGCACAGGTGGGAGGGGTCGTAGAGGAGGACCGGGCCGAGTTTGGCGCGGGCGTCCTTCGTCTCCGTCCAGAGGGTGGGGGAGGACGTGATGACGAGGGCGGCGCCCTCCGTGTCGGCGAGGCGGCTGGTGGCGGCGTGCAGGCGGTCGGTCGGGCCGGCGTATGTGATGCCGTGGGGGGTGGGGGTGGCTGCCGCGGGGGTGGGGGCGTAGCCGAAGCCGTAGCGGTAGGCGTCGTGGGTGGAGGGCCCGGGGGCGCTGCCCCCGGGCCCTCGCGCCTCGAACGCCGGTGGGGCTGGGTGGAGCGCGGGTGCTGCCGGGTTCGGGCCTCGCAGCGGCTGGGGTGGATGCGGTTCGGTTGCCGACGGGATGGGCGGCGTGGGTGCGGCCGGGCCGGTCGGTGTGGGGTGGGGCGCGGCGTGGTGATGGGCCGGGGCGCTGCCCCCTGGCGCCTCGTACGCCGGCGAGGCTTGATGGAGCGCGGGTGCTGCCGGGCCTGCCGACGGGTGCGGCGCCCCCGGCGAGCCTGCCGATGCCTGGGCTGGATGCAGCGGGGGTGTTGCAGGGGCGGAGGGGTGTTTGGGTGGGGTGCGGCGGGCCTTGGTGCGGGCCACTGCGCCGATGGTGAAGATCGTCAGGACGAGGAGGATCAGTAGCTGGCTGATGAACAGGCCCCAGACGAGGCCCCAGCCCGAGAGGGCCGCCGGGTCGGTGTCGGGCCAGGCGGCCGGGATGTCCTGGGGCTGCGCTATCAGGGCGCGTACGGCCGTCGGGGTGCGGGTGAAGGTGACGGTGTCGGGCCAGGCGCCCTTGGCGAAGAGCGCGGCCAGGCCGGTGGCCGTCCAGACGAGGACGGCCAGGCCGACGAGGAAGGCCAGGAGGGCGACCAGCAGGCCGTCCGGGATGCCGCCGCCGCGCGCGGCGGGTTCCGTGCGTCGTGCGTCGTGCATGGTCAGGCCACCGTGGTCGCGGATCCGGGGCTGCCGCTGCCGCGGCTGCGTTCGATGGACAGGGCGCGTTCCTCCGCTTCGAGTTCGGCGGCGAGGAGGTCGGCGGGCAGGCGGGGTGAGGAGGAGGACTCGGTCATGGCGCGGTCGGTGAAGACCAGGGGGCGTTCGGCTTCGGTGATCAGGTGTTTGACGACCTGGACGTTGCCGTTGACGTCCCAGACGGCGATGCCGGGGGTGAGGGTCGGGATGATCTCCACCGCCCAGCGGGGCAGGCCCAGGACCCGGCCCGTGGCTCTGGCCTCGTCCGCCTTCTGGGCGTAGATCGTTCGGGTCGAGGCCATCTTGAGGATGGCCGCGGCTTCGCGGGCTGCGGCGCCGTCGACGACGTCGGAGAGGTGGTGGACGACGGCGACGAAGGACAGGCCGAGGCGGCGGCCGAACTTCAGGAGGCGCTGGAACAGCTGGGCGACGAAGGGGCTGTTGATGATGTGCCAGGCCTCCTCGACGAGGAAGATGCGCTTCTTGCGGTCGGGCCGGATCCAGGTGTGCTCCAGCCACACGCCGACGATCGCCATCAGGATGGGCATGGCGATGGAGTTGCGGTCGATGTGGGAGAGGTCGAAGACGATGAGGGGCGCGTCGAGGTCGATGCCGACGGTCGTGGGGCCGTCGAACATGCCGCGCAGGTCGCCGTCGACGAGGCGGTCGAGGACGAGCGCGACGTCGAGGCCCCAGGCCCGGACATCGTCTATGTCGACGTTCATGGCGAGCGCGGACTCGGCCTCGGGGTGGCGCAGTTGCTCCACGATGTCGGTCAGGACGGGCTGGCGGTCCCGGATGGTGTCGACGACGTAGGCGTGGGCGACCTTGAGGGCGAAGCCGGCGCGCTCGTCGAGGCCGTGGCCCATGGCGACTTCGATGATGGTGCGGAGCAGCGCGAGCTGGCCGGTCGTGGTGATGGCCGGGTCGAGGGGGTTGAGGCGGATCCCGGAGTCGTTGGCGGCGATCGGGTCCAGGCGGATGGGGGTTATCCCCAGCTGCTGGGCGATGAGGTTCCATTCGCCGACGCCGTCCTCGCCCTGGGCGTCGAGGACGACGACCTGGCGGTCCTTGAAGCGGAGCTGGCGCAGGACGTAGGTCTTCTCCAGGGCGGACTTGCCGTTGCCGGATTCGCCGAGGACCAGCCAGTGGGGGGCCGGGAGCTGCTGGCCGTACAGCTGGAAGGGGTCGTAGATGTAGCCCTTGCCGCTGTAGACCTCGCGGCCGATGATGACGCCGGAGTCGCCGAGGCCGGGGGCGGCGGTGGGGAGGTAGACGGCTTGCGCCTGCCCGGTGGAGGTGCGTACGGGCAGGCGCGTCGTTTCGACTTTGCCGAAGAGGAAGCTGGTGAAGGCGTCCGTCAGCGCTGTCATGGGATCTCGCATGGGCGGGTCTTCCCTCCAGCTAGCGTCGGATGCCGGTGGCGAACGGCAAGGTGTTGACGAAGGCGCGGTGGTGCTCGCGGTCGCACCATTCCAGCTTCAGGTAGGACTTGCCGGCCGAGGCGCGGATGGTCCGCTTGTCGCGGGCGAGGGCCTCCGGTGAACGCGAGGACACCGTGATGTACCCGACCAGGTTGACTCCGGCAGCGCCGCTGGCGAGATCTTCACCCCTCTGGTCGAGCCGGCCGTGGGCGGCGATGTCGCGGGGGTCGACGGTGCGGTTCATCTTGGCGGCGCGGGAGGCGTCGGCCTCGTCATTGGTCTTCTCGGTGAGCATGCGCTCGATGGCGACCTCGGTGGGCTCCAGGTCCATGGTGACGGCGACGGTGCGGATGACGTCGGGGGTGTGGACGAGGAGGGGGGCGAGGAAGTTCACGCCGACGGGGGTCATGGGCCATTCCTTGACCCAGGCGGTGGCGTGGCACCAGGGGGCGCGGGTGGAGGACTCGCGGGTCTTGGCCTGGAGGTAGGTGGGTTCGACCGCGTCGAGTTCGGCGGGCCAGGCGTTGCGCTTGGTCATGGCCTGGATGTGGTCGATGGGGTGGTCCGGGTCGTACATGGAGTGGACGAGGGAGGCGAGGCGGCCCTGGCCGAGGGGCTGGCGGACGCGGATGTCGGCTTCGGCGAGGCGGGCGCAGATGTCGGTGAGTTCGCGGGCCATGACGATGGCGAGGCCGGCGTCGCGGTCGAGTTTGCGGCCCTTGTGGGGGGTGGAGGCGCGGGCGATGGTGACGGCCTCGGCGGCCAGGTCGCGGGTGTAGTGCATGCAGGCGACGAGGTACGCGCGGTGCTGCTCGGAGGAGGTCGACACCATCGACTGGAGCTGGTCGTAGGAGTCGCGCAGCCAGACGGGGGCCCGGGTGTCGCCGCGCTGGGCGACGTCCTTGGCGTGGGCGTCGGGGTCGGCGGGGAGGGTGCGGGCGAGCATCTGGAGGCGGGTGACGAAGCCGTCGCCGTTGGCCACGTGCTTGAGGAGGGTGCCGAAGCGGTCGACGAGGGCTTCCTGGTCCTCGCTGTCGCGCAGGCCGACGCCGGGGCCCTCGATCTCGATGGCGGCGGTGACGGTGCGGCGGTCGGCGTGGAGGAGTACGGCGATCTCGTCGGGGCCGAAGGGGGCGGCGAGCCAGTTGATGCGGCCGATGCCGGGGGGCGGGCCGACCTCGACCTCGCGGCCGTCGGCGGCGCGGACACCGGCTTCCATGGCGCCGGAGCGGTAGGTGGTGCCGCGGCGCAGGGTGCGCTTGTAGCTGCGGCTGATCTCGAACCAGCGGTAGAAGGTGCGGCCCTTGTACGGGACGTAGACGGCGGCCAGTGCGAGGAGCGGGAAGCCGACGAGGGTGACGATGCGCAGGGTGAGGTGGGGGACGAGCAGTCCGCTCATCATGCCGAAGAACGCCCCGGTGATGATGAGGGCGATCTCGCCGGTCTCGCGGTTCTTGCCGACGATCGCGTTCGGCCGGGCGCGGCCGATGAGATACGTGCGGCGGGGTGCGACCGGGTGCAGCTGGTGGGACTGGGTCGTCAACGCCCGTCACCTCCTGTGTTCCTCGTGCTCGAGCTCGTGCGGGGCGGGGGTGCGACGGAGGCGACGGATCCGCCGCCGGCCCCGCCGCCGGAGGCGGGGCGGCTGCTGTGGGCGGCCACGCCTCCGGAGAGGGGGTTGGCGGGGCGGGGCGTGCTGCCGCCGCCGTCGCCTCCGCGGTGGGCGCCGCGGCTGCTGTGGGTCTTGATGCCCTGGGAGACGAGGGAGGCGGGGGAGCTGATGACGGCGGCGGCCTGCGCTCCGTCGGTGGCCTTGCTGCGGCCCGCGCGGGCGGAGGCGATCTCGTCGCCGAAGCCGGGGACGAAGCGGTAGATCATCGCGGAGGCGAAGATCGCCAGGAGGATGATGGAGAGGCCGGTGACGACGGCGGAGAAGGCGTTGGGGCCCTGTTCGCCGGTGAGGGCTCCGGCGAGGCCGAGGACGATGACGATGACCGGCTTCACGAGGATGACGGCGATCATGATGCCGGCCCAGCGGCGGACGTGGCCCCACAGGTTGCGGTCGACGAGGCCGGAGTAGACGACGACGCCGAGGAGGGCGCCCACGTAGAGGAGGGCGGCCCGGATGAAGAGTTCGAGGAAGAGGATGCCGGCGGCGAGGACGGTGACGAGGGCGACGACGATCAGCATGATCGGGCCGCCGCCGATGTCGTCGCCCTTCTTGAGGGCTTCGGAGAAGGAGCCGAAGAAGACGTCGGTCTGGCTGCCGGTGGCGGAGGCGATGACCTCGGTGACGCCGTCGGTGGCGGAGACGACGGTGTAGAGGATCAGGGGGGTGAAGGCGGAGGCCAGGACGGTGAGCCAGAGGAAGCCGATGGCTTCGGAGACGGCGGTGGTGAGGGGGACGCCGCGGACGGCTCGCTTGGCGACGGCGAAGAGCCAGAGGACGAGCGTGAGGATCGTGGACGCGGCGAAGACGACGGCGTACTGCTTGAGGAAGGTGGCGTTGGTGAAGTCGACGTCGGCGCTGCCCTTGACCGCTTCGCTGAGCTTGGTGACGATCCAGGCTGCGGCGTCGGCGCAGCCCTTGGCGAGGGAGGCGAGGGGGTTGAGGGCGTCGGCCGGGTCGCTGGGGGCGAGGCCGGTGCGGGGGGCTCCGCCGCCTTCGCCGCGCTCGCAGTACTCCTTGGCGGGGCCGGCGATCAGCGAGCAGGGGTCTTTGCTCGCGCTCGGCGAGGGCGTGGGGGTCGGATCAGGGGCGGCTGTCGCCCGTGCAGCGAAGAGAACGACCGCGGCCTGGACGGCAGCGGTGATCGCGCCGATCCGTCGGAGCGCGGTTCGGTTGCTACCGGGCATAGGTGAACCCTCCGAATTCGGTGACCGCACTGCCGATCTCGTCGGAGGTGGACACGGGGACGTCACCGGTGACCGGCGTGGGGCCGTCCTTCTGCGAGGTTTCGACCACCTTCCAGTCCGAGCCGTTCCACTTGAGGGTCATCGAGATCGTGAACCAGCTGCTGGTGACGGGGCGCGTGGATTTGTCGCCCGTCAGGCCGAACATGCCGATGCACCACACATCGACCGACGCGGCCCCCGCGGAGAAGTTCTTGACCTTGGCTCCGGCTGGGACGGTGCGGTTGACGAAGGTGGAACCGGTCGGTGCCAACCCGTCCTTGGTGAGGCCGATCTGGGCGAGCAGCCCTGCGGAATAGTCGGCGTCGAAAGCGGCCTTGAGTCTCGTGCGGCTGCTCTCGTCCGCCATGGCGTCCACGATCGAGTGCCGCCGCGCCGGATTGAACATCCCGTCCGAGCCCAGGGCCACCGCGTAGTTGGCGGCGGCCGATTGGGCGCCCTGCTGGTCCTGGGCGAAGCCCGAGGGCAGGCCGCCCTGCTTGCCCGTGACCGGGTTCGTGCCGGTGGCCGCGGTGGAGGTGGCGGACGGGGTGTCGTCGGTGGATTTGGCGTCGGGGGTGTCCGGGGCCTGGTTGGCGAAGGCGATGGCGGCGATGAGGAGGACCACCACGCCGACCACGGTGACCAGGCTGCGGGGGGTGCGGGAGGTGCGGCGGGCGGGGCCGTACGGGTCGGCGGGGGCTTCGGGGAGGCGGGTGCGGGTCTGGCCCGTGCCGCCGACCTCGCCGTAGCCGGCGCCGCCGTACTGGTCGTCGTTGCTCATTCCGTTTCCGCCCCCTCCGCGTCGTTCGACGGTAGCGCTGGTTCCCGCGTGGATGCGGTGTGGTGAGTCCTCATCAGGTCGGGGCCACCGGTGGTCGATCGGGTCAGACGGCCATTCCGTAGACGATCGTGAAGAGCGTGCCGAGGGAGCCGATGATGAAGACGCCCGTGAGGCCGGCCACGATCAGGCCCTTGCCCTGTTCCGCGCTGAAGGTGTCGCGCAGGGCCGTCGCACCGATGCGCTGCTTGGCCGCGCCCCAGATGGCGATGCCGAGGCAGAGGAGGATCGCGACGGCCATGACCACCTCGATCATGACCTTCGCTTCGTTGCCGAGACTGCCGAACGGCCCCCAGTTCGGGGCGATTCCGCCGATGATGGTGGTGATGTCGCCCTTTTCGGCTGCCAGGATCATGTAACTCACCGCCCCTGTAAGGGTAGTTCCGGATGCCCGCTGCCCGACGGCAGGGGTCACGCACTATCTTCGCTGATGAAACCGCCGCCGTCGTCGACTTGTCGGCTCTCTTTACCCGATCTCGCGGCCCGTATCGGGCTTCCGCGCTCTGACCTGGGGCGGGGCTGCCGTCCGGGCGCAAGAACGTGCGGTCACTCTGTGTATCACGGGGGGTGACGCCGGGCAATGACTGTCCTCTCGGCGTACGGGGTGCGGGGCGAGGGGCCGCCGTTCGGAGCAGTGGGGGCGCGTGTCGTTGGGCCGACTCGCTGACATAAGTCCGACATTCCGTCAGTCATCCATACGGGTAACGGATCGCGGGTCAAGCTCCATCTCGTCAGGTGCGGCGACGCGAGGGGTCGAGGATGGGTGCGGTGTGCGGGGCGCGGCCTGTGCTGTGCGGCGCGGCGGTGCGCGGCCGACGCCGCAGCCGGGTTCGGCGGGGCCGCCCGGGGTGCCTGGGCCGGCTGCGCGACCTCGTGCACGGTGACGGCGCGCTGCACGCGGGACGGGGTCGCCGTCGTCCGTCCCTGAGGCCGCCGCGTTGTCAGTGGGGTGCGGCAGGCTGGGGGGATGACGACTCCCTGGACTCTTGCGGATCTCGAGGCGGCCATCCGGGCGGGCTGGTCCGCCGGGACGAGCGAGCCTGCCGACGTCAGCCGGGTGCCGTGGACCGCGGAGAATCCGGCCTGGGGGCAGTGCGACATCACCGCCCTGGTCGTGCAGGACCTCGTGGGTGGGGACCTGGTGCTGGGCGAGGTGTTCCACGAGGGGCGGCAGGAGGGCTACCACTGGTGGAACCTGCTGCCGGGGGGCATCCGGGTCGATCTGACGCGGGAGCAGTTCCGGCGGGGTGAGACGGTCACGCCTGGCCGGGTGGTGCAGCGGCCGGGCGGGCGGCTGAAGCGGCGCTGGGAGGAGTACCAGCTGCTGCGGCAGCGGGTCATCGACAAGCTGGGGCCGCTGCCGGGGGTGATGGTGGCGCGGGACGGGCGGCGCCTTGTCTACACGGACTTCGGGGGGCCGGGGGCGCCGCTGCTGGCGTTGCACGGGCACTTCGGGTCGGGCGCGGACTTCGAGCGGCTGGCGCGTGAGCTGGGTCCGGCGTGGCGGGTGATCGCCCTGGACCAGCGGGGGCAGGGGGATTCCGACCGGGCGGCGGAGTACACGCGGGAGGGGTACGTCGCGGACGCGGCCGCGCTGCTGGAGCACGTGGGGCTGGGCCCGGCCGTGGTGCTGGGGCATGCGCTGGGCGGGGTCAACGCCTATCAGCTCGCCGCACGGCGGCCGGACCTCGTGCGGGCGGTGGTGGTCGAGGACATCGGGGCGGTGGTCGACGGCGACCTGTCGTTCGCGCGGGCATGGCCGCGGCGGGCCGGGACCCGCGCCGGGTTCCTGGCGGGGGTGGGGAGCTCGGCCCCGTATCTGGAGGGGGCGGTACGGGAGTACCCGGACGGGTGGGGGGCCGCGTTCGAGGTGGAGGACATGGTCGAGTCCCAGCGCGGGTTGAACGGTGACCACTGGGCGGACTGGCTACGGGTGGGGACGCCGACGCTGCTGGTGCGGGGGGACCGGAGCGGGGTGCTGTCGGCGGAGCACGCACGGGAGATGACGGTGCGCAGGGCGGGGGTGCGGTTGGTCGAGCTCCCGGCGGGGCACGCGGTGCGGGCGGGGGACCCAGAGGGGTACTACGCCGCCGTACGGGGGTTTCTGGCGCGGGTGGGGGCGGGTGGGGCGAGGAGGTAGGAGTGAGGGCCGGGCCGGTGGTGGGTCCATGGCTGGCGGGGCGGTTCAGGTTGGCTCCAGGGGGCGCAGCTGGGGTGTCGGGGCCGCTGCGGAGGGGCGCGTCTCGACTTCGGGGTGGCCTGTCGCGCCGTGGGGACGGTGGGTCCTCCCGAGGAGGGCGGCCGGGTGGTTCGTAGGGTGGTCGCGGGACCGCGTGGTGTGACGCGGGTCACGGGAACTCCGTCGGGGGTGCCGGACAGCCGACAGGAGTGACCACAGAGATGCGAACACGGGTGCGGTCCGGTGATCCGGACGCCTATGCGGAGCTGTTCGACAGCTACTCGCGCACCCTCTACAACCATGCCTTCCGGATGACCGGGGACTGGGCCGTCGCTGAGGACGTCATGTCGGCGGCCTTCCTGGAGGCGTGGCGGCTGCGCGGCACCGTCGATCCCGAGGGCGGTTCCCTCCGGCCCTGGCTCCTGGGGATCACCACCAACATCGCCCGGAACCACTGCCGCAGCAACCGCCGCTTCCGGGCTGCTGCCGGGGCCGCCGCGGCGGCCGCCGCGGCCGCGGCCGTGCCCGACCACGCCGACGAGGTGGCCGGGCGGCTGGACGACCGGCAGCAGATCGCTGCCACGCTGACGCAGCTGAGCGCGCTGCGCCGGCCCGAGCGCGAAGTCCTCCTGCTGTGCTTGTGCGAGGGCCTGGAGTACGCCGAGGCGGCCCGCGTCCTGGGCATTCCCGTCGGAACGGTGCGTTCCAGGCTGTCCCGGGCCCGTACGAAGCTGCGCAAGCTCGCCGACGCGGAACTGAGGAAGAACGGACGGGAACTCGGGGCCCGGGGCCGACAGACATATGACGACCGCACGAAGGCGGTCCGGTCCGCACAGGAGGGAATCTGATGAACGCCGACCTTTTCCGGCGCCGCCCGGCCGGCCGGGAGGAGAACTCGCTCCCCCTGCCGTTCGCCGAACGGGAACTTCCCGCGGGCCGCCACCAGTTCCACAAGGAGCGACTGATGGCCCAGATCCACGAAGACCTCCGCGCCGCCGATTCCCACGCCCGCCCCGTCCCCGCCCGTGCGGTGAGGCCGCGCAACCCCTTCCTGCGGCGGGCGATCCTCGTGCCCGTCGGGGCCTTCGCCCTGGCCGGGGTGCTCGCGGCGGGGTTCCTGACGTATGTGGAACAGGGCGCCGCGGACGGGGCCGGCTCCACGATCGCCACGGGGCCGGCGATGACCACCCGGATCGGCAGCGCCGACGCCCGGGGCACGGCGCAGCTCCTCGACCGCATCTCCCTGGCGGCCGCCTCGGCGGGGCCGGGGGTGAAGGTGCGTCCGGACCAGTTCATCTACATCGGCAGCAAGACGGCGACGACCTACGTGAAGACCGTGAACGACAAGAGCAGCCTGGTCAGCCAGGAGCTGCACATGCGGCACACGTGGAACTCCCCGGACGGCCTGAAGGGCTGGCTGATCGAGCCCGGCAACACCGGTCCGAAGGGCATGACGCTGGAGGGGAAGAACGAGAAGGGCGAGACGCCGACGCCGTACCTCAACGCGCCGAGCCACAACTACCTCGCCGCGCTGCCCACCGATCCCGACGTGCTGCTGAAGAAGATCTACGAGGAGACGCGCGGCATGGGCAACGGCCCCGACCAGGAGGCCTTCACCACGATCGGCGACCTGCTGCGCGGCAGTTATCCGCCGGTCGAGCTCGCGGCCGCGCTCTACAAGGCCGCGGCGAAGATTCCGGGGGTGGTGACCGTGGACGACGCGGTCGACGCGGCGGGGCGGCACGGGATCGCGGTCGCGCGGCTCGACGAGACGAGCGGGCAGCGGGAGGAGTGGATCTTCGATCCCAGGACGCTGGAGTTTCTCGGCGAGCGGGTGGTGCAGGTGCAGGGGGAAGGGGGCGAGGGTGGGCTGATCAAGCCGGGGACCGTGGTGCACACCACTGCCGTGCTGACGCGGAGCGTCGTTGACCGGATGAAGGAGATTCCGGGGGCGGGTGGGTGAGCCGTGATGCCGGCGCGGCGCCGGGTCGGGGGCCCTGCCCCCGCGCCCCCGCGCCTCAAACGCCGGCGGGGCTGGATGAGGCGGCGGGGCTGAAGGATCGGGGCTCCGCCCCGGGCCCCGCGCCTCAAACGCCGGCGAGGCTGGGTGAGGTGGCGGGGCTGGTGGGGCGGCGGGGTCAGGGCCAGTGGGTGGGGCGGGTCAGGGTTGGCGGGATGCGGGTTTCGCGGGTGCCCTTGGCCGCGTTGAGTTGGGGCTGGGTGAGGAAGACGGCTCCGCGGAGGTCCGCGCCGGCGAGGTTCGCGTCGCGGAGGTCGGCGCCGATCAGGTCGGCCGTGCGGAGGTCGGCGCGGGTGAGGTCGGCGGCGATCAGGTAGGCGCCGCGCAGGTTCGCCCCGCGCAGGTCGGCCCCGCAGAGGCGGGCGCCCATGAGGTCGGCGCCGCGGTGGTTCTTCTTGCGGCCCGGGACCTTGGCGCGGACCAGTTCGCTGGACTTCAGGAGCAGCGTGTTGATCCGTCCGCGCAGGGCGGCGACGTCCAGGGTCGCGAGGGCGCCGGCGTCGGCGCGCGTCCACTCCTCCGTCTCGGCGAGCACGCGGCGCAGCTCGGCGTGGACGGGGGCCGCGTCGGGGAGGTCCAGGGCCTGGTCCACGTAGAAGAGCAACTCGTGGAGCTGCCGCATCACGGGGAAGACGTCGAACATCGCGCCCCGGGACTCGGGGTGGGTGCGCCAGTCGCGGCCGCCGAAGGTGACCTGGGAGACCTGCTGGCCCGCGCCGAAACAGTCGAAGACGGTGCAGCCCGGGAAGCCCTGGTCGCGCAGGCGGGTGTGGATGCCGCAGCGGAAGTCCTGCTGGAGGTTCTTGCAGGGGGTTCCGGCGGGCTTGTTCACGGCGAAGTCGGTGGACTTGGCGAACGGCAGGGCGACGCAGCAGAGCGCGAAGCAGTTCGCGCAGTCGGCTTGCAGGAGGGGCAGGCTGTGGGACACGTCCCTCATTGTCGCCGGTCGGACGCGGTCAGGCGCATCCGGTGGACACCGTCCGGACAGCGGCTCGCTGCGGTCGGGGTTCCTGACCAATGTGCTCAACCCGAAGACGACGCTGTTCGTCGTGTCGACCTTCACGCAGGTCGTCGGTCCCGTTGCGCCGCTGTGGCAGCAGGCGGGGTTGTTGCACCGGGCCATCGGGTCGGTGCTGGTGGGGCTGGGGGTGGGGTTGGGGTTCGCCCGCTGAACCGCCCCCACCGTCCGGCCGCTGACCTCCCCGCGGGGGTCCACGGGGCTGGTGGCTCCGGTTACCAGTCGGTAGCGTGCTGGCCATGGGCACTGCCGAGGGGTTCTTCGAACGACGTGACGTCGGGCGGTTCACCGCCACCGAGTACACGCGGGGGCCGTGGGACGCGGGATCGCAGCATGCGGGTCCGCCGGCCGCGCTGCTGGGGCGGGCGGTCGAGGAGCGGCCCGGCGCGCGCGCGGACATGCGGATCGCCCGGATCACGTACGAGATCCTGCGCCCGGTGCCGATCGGCGAGCTGGAGGTCACCACCAGCGTGCTGCGCTCCGGCCGCAGCACCGAGGTGGTCGAGGCGGCGATCGCCCCGGCGGGCGCCGCGCCCGTGATGCTGGCGCGGGCCCTGCGGATCAGGGTCGCGCAGGAGTCCGTACCGGCCGTGGTGAGCGGGCCGCAGCTGCCGGCGCCGGGTGAGGTGGAGGTGACGCCGTTCTTCCCCGTGCCGTGGGACGTCGGCTACCACTCGGCCATGGAGACCCGCTTCACCGAGGGCGCGTTCGTCGAGCCGGGCCCCGGCACCTGCTGGATGCGGATGAAGGTGCCGTTGATCGCCGGCGAGGAGACCCGCCCGCTCGACCGGGTGCTGATCGCCGCCGACTCGGGCAACGGCATCAGCGCGGTGGTGGACTTCGGGCGCTACGTCTTCATCAACAGCGACCTGACCGTCCACCTGCACCGCCACCCGGTGGGTGAGTGGGCGTGCGTGCAGGCGCGTACGAGTGTGGACGGGGCCGGCATCGGCCTGGCGGACGCGATGCTGCACGACGAGAAGGGCCCGATCGGGCGGAGCGCGCAGAGCCTGTACGTGGCTCCCCGCCGGACGGCGTAGGGCGCCAACCCCCTTGCCGCGCCGCGGAGTCGGTATGGCAGCCTCGTGCGGATGGACGCACTGAGGGGGACCGACCCGGCTCGCATCGGGGAACACACGCTGCTGGCGAGGCTGGGTGCCGGAGGCATGGGCCAGGTGTACCTGGGGCGCTCGCCCGGCGGACGGCTGGTTGCGGTCAAGGTGATCCGGGACGAGATCACCGGGCATCCGGAGGCGCTGGCGAGGTTCCGGCGGGAGGCCGAGACGGTGCGGGCGGTCAGGTCGGCCTGGACGGCGAACCTGATCGACGCCTCGCTCGCGGCCCCGCCGTACTGGCTGGCCACGGAATACGTGGCCGGACCCACGCTGTCCCGGGCGGTGGGGGCCCGCGGGGCCCTGCCGGCGGACACCTGCCTGCGGCTGTTGGCGGCCCTGGCCGAGGGCCTGGCGAGCGTGCACGCGTACGGGGTGACGCACCGGGACCTGAAGCCGCAGAACGTCATCCTCGGCGCGCAGGGGCCGCAGCTGATCGACTTCGGCATCGCCAAGGGGGTCGGGGCCACCGCGCTCACCCAGGACGGGCAGGCCCCGGGCACGCCCGGGTTCACCGCGCCGGAGGTGCTCGTCGGCGGCGGGACCGGCGACGGCAGGGCGGACGTCTTCGCCCTGGGCGCGACGATGGCCTACGCGGCGACCGGGCGCGCGCCGTACGGGACGGGCGACCCGGCGACGGTGAGCTACCGGGCGGTGCACGAGCCCATCGACCTGGCCGGGGTGGAACCGGGCCTGGCGGCGCTGATCGGGGCGTGCGTGGCGAAGGACCCGGCGCAGCGGCCGGATCCGGCGGAGATCCTGCGCCGTTGCGGGGTGCGGGACGCGCTGGTGGACGACCCGGTGTACGCGGGCCTGGGGGCCCTCGGCGAGGCCGTCCCGGTGCACGAGCTGCGGACGCAGGGGCCTGGCCTGGTGTACGGCTACACGCCGACGCAGGCCGCGGTCGCGGCGCCGCTGCCGAAGCGGGTGCGGGCCGGAGTATGGGTGGCCGCCGGGGCCGCGCTGGTCGTCGTGGCCGGTGTGGCGGTGTGGAAGCTGCCGTGGGGGAGCCAGGGCGGTCAGGGAGGCGCGGAGGACCGCGCCGGTGGACGTACACCCGCCGCGCAGACGCCCGCCGCGCAGACACCTGGCGGCGGGCGAAGTCCCGGCGGATCCGCGGCGCAGTCCCCGGCGGGCCCGCCGACGTACATCAGACAGACCGAGCCCAACCTGGACGACTACAACCCTGTGCGCCGCACCTGCACCCGGGACGTGGAGGAGCGAGGCGTCCTGGACTTCCAGACCGCCCTGCCCCGGACCACGGACGACCCGGACCTGAAGTCGGGGAAGGTGCAGATCGGGTACCGGGTCCAGAACGCGCTCCCTGACGTGCCGCCGTACTACGTGGCCGTCGTCGTGAAACCGCAGCACGAGGTCGACGAGAACGGCCTGTCCACGGACGTGACCGACAACCGGCAGCTGGGCTTCGTTGCCAAGGCGCGGGACCTGTACGAAGGTGACGAGGTGGATTGGAAGTACGTCACGTACCCGGATGACTTCTCGATGCAGCTGAACGGCAAGACGGTCAAGGCGCCCCCGCTCTCCCAGGATCCCGGGGGGTGGACGGTGGTGTTCCGGCATGCCGTGTCGGATACGGAACACAAGAGCATCGCGTGCGACGGATTCGACAGTGGGCCGCAAAAGGGATGAACCCGACACGTAACGACGAATCCCAGTGAAAGTTCCGCCCATGGGGGAGGGTTGACGGGTGCGCAGATTTTGGGTGATCAGCGGGATCGGCATCGGGGCGTGTCTGTGCTTCGTCGCCCTCCTCGTGGTCGGCACGTACTCCGCCGCTGCGGGCATCGTGACCGCCGGCGGCCGCCCCGTCGGCCTCGCCAAGGGGGCGGTGCCCGGCAAGTACCAGGCCCTGGTGCAGAAGTGGGGCGTACTCTGCCCCACTCTGAGCCCGGCGATCCTCGCCGCCCAGCTGTACTCCGAGAGCGGCTGGGACCCGCACATCGTCAGTCCCGCCGACGCGCGCGGCATCGCGCAGTTCATCCCGGGGACCTGGGCCACGCACGGGATCGACGGTGACGGTGACGGTGACCGCGACATCTGGGACCCGAACGACGCCATTCCTTCGGCCGCTTCGTATGACTGCGAACTGGCGCGCTACGTGAGCAAGGTTCCAGGGGACCCCGTCACGAACATGCTGGCCGCCTACAACGCGGGACCCGGTGCAGTGCTGCAGTACCGCGGAGTTCCGCCGTACAAGGAGACCCAGGGCTACGTGAAGGCGATCACGACGCTGGCGAAGAGCTTCGCGCGGCCCGTGGGCCGGGTGGCGCCCTCGCAACAGGCGGCCGGGGCGATCTACTTCGCGCAGAAGCAGCTCGGCACGCCGTACCTGTGGGGCGGCAACGGTACGCCCGACCACGGCGGGCGGTTCGACTGCTCGGGGCTGACCAAGGCCGCGTACGAGACGGTCGGGATCCAGCTGCCGCGCGTGGCCAACGACCAGTACAACGCCGGTCCGCACCCTTCGCGGGACGAACTCCTCCCCGGCGACCTGGTGTTCTTCTCCGATGATCTGACGAATTCTCGGGAGATCCGGCACGTCGGGCTCTACGTGGGCGGCGGATACATGATCAACGCCCCGTTCACGGGGGCGGTCATCCGCTTCGACAAGATCGATACTCCCGACTACTTCGGGGCGACCCGGGTGACCAGGGACGGGGCGGAGGCCCTTCCGGAGCGGTCGGCGTCCGGCCGCCCCGCGTCGTAACTCCCCGTGAGGCAAAGGCCCTGAGCTGCGACGACCAGTCACTCTTCGATAACGTTGCCGTGATCATTCGGTGGAGAGTGGAACCCGGTTGCCAGAACGGGCGTTCCATGAACGCGGGGGTTGATCAAGTGGGTGCCGAAGGGGCGCACACCCGGGTGCGCCCGCAGGGGAACCACGGCAAGAGCAAGGGGCCGCGTCACCATGGCTGGACTCACAACCGGTGGGCCGAACGTGGATGTCAGCCTGCTGTACGAGGTCAACGGAGCGGCCCGGCGCGCCCCGGCATGGCTGGACACCGCCGTGAGCCTGGCCGGTGAGTACGGGATCCTCCTCGCCCTGGTGCTCCTGGTCCTGTGGTGCTGGCGCGGTGCCCGCCGGCAGGACGAGAACACCGCCGTCGAGTCCGTCACCGCCCTGGTGTGGGCCCCCTTCGCCGCCGGACTGGCCCTGCTCGTCAACGTACCGCTGCGCGCATTCGTCGGCCGGCAGCGGCCGTTCCACCAGCACGAGGGACTCCAGGTCCTCGACCCCGGATGGGGTGCGGGACTGGGGAACGCCGAGTACTCCTTCGTCAGCGGGCACACCACCGTCGCGATGGCCCTGGGCGTGGGCCTGTTCGTCGCCCACCGCAGGCTCGGCGTCGCGGGGATCGGGCTGGCCCTGCTCGAAGGGCTCTCCCGCGTCTACATGGGCGTCCACTACCCGACCGACGTGATCGGCGGCCTCGCCCTCGGCACGGCCGTGGTCCTCGTCCTCGCGCCGCTCGCGCTGGCCCTGCTGAACCCGCTGGTCCGGGCGGTCGCCGCCTCCCCGCGCCTGGGCGGGCTCGTACGGGCCGGAGGCGCCACGCGGCCGCTGCCCGTCGGGCTCGCGCAGCCGCAGACCCCGCCGGCGGGCCGGCGTACGCAGGACAACGACCTCGCCGCCTGACGGTCCGGCTCCGCGCAGCGGCTCAGCCCGTCCCGTACGCGTCCCACGCGGCGAGCAGCGCGGCCGTCAGCAGGCACAGTGCGGCCACCCCGAAGCACACCACGACCGCCCGGGGACGGGACCGGGGCGTCACTTGTCGCCCGCGTCGGTGTCGGGCTTGCGGCGGTAGCGGGAGCGCAGCCACAGGCCGGTCGCCAGGGCTGCCGCGGCGGTGAGCCCGATGGCCAGGGCCACGTCGGCCGGGCCGTCCGCCGAGCCCACGGGCCTGGCCCAGGCCGCTGCGGCCGGGGCGAACGCGATGAGCAGGGCCCAGAGGAGGGCCGCGAGCCGTGCGGAACCTGGCATGAGGCAAGGGGATCCGCTGCGCAGCGCCCCGGCCAGCCGGGCCGTCCGAACGGGCGAGACGCCCGTCCTGGCCCGGCTCAGGCGCCGGCCGCGCTCTCGTGCCCGGCGGCGTCCTGGCGGGCCAGGTCGCGGGAGCGGCGGGCCGGGCCCTTCCAGCCGCAGGCGCAGACGGCCAGGCAGAACGAACCGCGTTCGGCGGTGGACGTGGGGTGGGCGGTCGGCGACCGGGGCGGCGACTGCGGCGGCCGCGGAAGCGGTACGGCGTCGAGCGCGGGGGCCGGGGTCGCGTCGGGGTGCGGTTCCACTTCTCCACGGTACCGGGGCCGGCGGCGGGCGGGCACGCCGCGCCCCCGTGACGGGAAACCCCGGGCCTCGTTAACCGGAGCGGGTGGGGACCTCGGGCAAACAGCGGCCACGCGTTGGGGGTTGGCAGGCGATGGTGGATCACCGGCACAGGCGGCTGCACGGACGTGCGGCTGAGGTGGTGCTCGCCGCCGGAGTCACCCTGGCGGTCACGGCGGCGAGCGGGTGCGCCGGCGGCGCGGACGCGAGCGACGGCCGGTCCCCGGCGGAGGCAGCGGTGGTGGTCCGCGGCGCAGCGGACGCACTGGCGCGCACGGGCAGCGCCCGGGCCCGGACGGCCATGGAGATGGCCACCGGCGGCACCCGGGTCACCATCCGCGGCGAGGGCGGCGTCGACTTCAAGAAGCGGATGGGGCAGCTCCTGGTGCTGCTCCCGGCCGATGTGAAGGGCGAGGACGAGCACCGGCCCATCACCGAGCTCCTCGTGCCCGGCGCGCTCTACATGAAGAACCGCGGCGCGGGCGTACCGGCCGACAAGTGGGTGCGCGTCGACACGACGACCCTCGCCGACGGGAACCTGGTCACCGGTGGCGCGACCGATCCGCTGATCGCGGCGGAGCTGCTGCGGGTCGCGCAGGAGGTGGTGTTCGTCGGGGAGACCGAGGTGGCCGGCGCCAAGGTGCGGCACTACCGGGGGACCACCGACATCGCGCGGGCCGCGCAGAGCGCGCCGGCGGAGCTGCGCGGGGCACTGGCGGCCGCGGCGAAAGGGTTCAGCAAGGACACGGTGCCCTTCGACGCCTACCTGGACGAGGAGGGACGCCTGCGGAAGGTCAGGCACCGCTTCACCTACGTCAACCATGGCGTGATCGATGTGTCGTCGACCACGCTGCTGTACGGGTTCGGGACGCCGGTGACCGTCGTATTGCCCGCGAGCGGGGACATTTACGCCGGAAAGATCGCCGACTAGTGGGGCGGGCGGGCCGGGAGCGGCGCGATCGGGCCATGGCCGGGTATCCGGAAATGGTCCATCCGTGTCATGCGGCGGGAGCGGCGTCCTCCCTACGCTGAGAAGCCGGGCGCCGGCACGTGATGCGGCATGACCGATGACGGCCGGTGGCCGGTGGCAGATTGAGGTGACAGGCGTGACTCCCGCAGGCGGTACGACGGTGCAGGACCACGTGGCGCTCGCCGAGATCGAACTGTGCGGTGAGCTGATCATCGCCGCGTCCGCGGCCGCCGAGGACCGGTTGAGCCTGGACCGCATCGACGAGGTCCTGCTGGGCAGGTAGCCCGGTAGCCCGGCGCCCGACAGGCCGCGTCCGGCAGGCCGTGGTCGACGGCCGGGGCCCATCGCCCCCCCTGGCCCGGCAGTGCGGTGGCTCCCGCCCACCGCCGGCGGGCGGGGCCGGGAGCGGCTCAGGTGCGCAGGAGCCGCGCGATGGCCTTGGTGGCCTCTTCGACCTTGGCGTCGATCTCGGTGCCGCCCTTGACGGCCGCGTCGGCGACGCAGTGGCGCAGGTGCTCCTCCAGCAGCTGGAGCGCGAAGGACTGGAGCGCCTTCGTGCTCGCCGAGACCTGGGTGAGTATGTCGATGCAGTAGACGTCCTCGTCGACGAGTCGCTGGAGGCCGCGGATCTGGCCCTCGATCCGGCGCAGCCGCTTGAGGTGCTCGTCCTTCTGGTGGTGGTAGCCGTGCACGGCCCCGCCGTCGGGGGAGGCGCCGGGGGTGGCCGCCGTGCCGGGTGCGGCGCCGGCGCCCTCCGCCTCGATGGTCGTCATACGTCCTCCCGTGGTCGAACGAACGAGGGGTGATGTATACCCCTCATGGGTATAGGGTAACGGGCTCGTCCCCGAGGGGCCGGGGGCCCGTGTTCCTCACTCTGCCTGATGGAGGACACTGGGGAACCGCCGGTTAGCCGTGACCGGGGGATGCGCCTAGCATCAGCCTGACCGAATCCAATGCACCCCGAGGACCTCACGTGCGATTTCGTCTGACCCCCAGGGAGACGAGCTTCTACGACATGTTCGCCGCATCCGCGGACAACATCGTCACGGGCTCCAAGCTCCTGATGGAACTGCTCGGAGCGGATTCCTCCGCCCGGGCCGAGATCGCGGAACGGATGCGGGCGGCGGAGCACGCGGGGGACGACGCGACCCACGCGATCTTCCACCAGCTGAACTCCTCCTTCATCACGCCGTTCGACCGCGAGGACATCTACTCCCTGGCGTCGTCGCTCGACGACATCATGGACTTCATGGAGGAGGCCGTCGACCTGGTCGTCCTCTACAACGTCGAAGAACTGCCCAAGGGCGTCGAGCAGCAGATCGAGGTGCTGGCGCGGGCGGCGGAGCTGACCGCCGAGGCGATGCCGCACCTGCGGACGATGGACAACCTCACCGAGTACTGGATCGAGGTCAACCGCCTGGAGAACCAGGCCGACCAGATCCACCGCAAGCTGCTCGCGCACCTGTTCAACGGCAAGTACGACGCCATCGAGGTGCTGAAGCTCAAGCAGATCGTCGACGTGCTCGAAGAGGCGGCCGACGCGTTCGAGCACGTCGCGAACACGGTGGAGACCATCGCGGTCAAGGAGTCCTGAACCTCGTGGACACCTTCGCTCTGGTCGTGACCATCGGCGTCGCGCTCGGTTTCACGTACACGAACGGTTTTCACGACTCCGCGAACGCGATCGCGACCTCCGTCTCGACGCGGGCCCTGACCCCGCGGGCGGCGCTCGCGATGGCGGCCGTGATGAACCTCGCCGGCGCCTTCCTGGGCAGCGGCGTCGCCAAGACGGTCAGCAGCGGCCTGATCGAGACGCCCACCGGCTCCACGGGCATGTGGATCCTCTTCGCGGCGCTGGTCGGTGCGATCGTCTGGAACCTGATCACCTGGTACTTCGGCCTGCCGTCGTCCTCCTCGCACGCGCTCTTCGGCGGCATGGTCGGCGCGGCCCTCGCCGGCGGTACGGAGGTGATCTGGTCGGGCGTGGTCGACAAGGTCGTCATCCCGATGTTCGCCTCGCCGATCGTCGGCCTCGTCGCCGGCTTCCTGGTGATGGTGGCCATCCTGTGGATGTTCCGCCGCGCCAACCCGCACAAGGCCAAGCACGGCTTCCGTATCGCGCAGACCGTCTCGGCGGCGGCCATGGCCCTCGGCCACGGCCTGCAGGACGCGCAGAAGACGATGGGCATCGTCGTGATGGCGCTCGTCATCGCCGACGTCCAGACCGCCGACGACCCGATCCCGGTCTGGGTCAAGGTCGCCTGCGCCGTGATGCTGTCGCTGGGCACGTACGCGGGCGGCTGGCGCATCATGCGCACCCTCGGCCGCAAGATCATCGAGCTGGACCCGCCGCAGGGCTTCGCGGCGGAGACCACCGGCGCCTCCATCATGTTCGGCTCGGCGTACCTCTTCCACGCGCCGATCTCCACCACCCACGTGATCACCTCGGCGATCATGGGCGTGGGAGCGACGAAGCGTGTCAACGCGGTGCGCTGGGGCGTCGCGAAGAACATCATCCTGGGCTGGTTCATCACCATGCCCGCCGCGGCACTGGTCGCCGCGATCAGCTTCTGGATCGTGAACCTGGCGTTCGGCTAGTCCCCGTACGGACCGGACACGAAAGCGGGCCGGCTCCCCCCACCCAGGGGGAGCCGGCCCTCTTTCTTTCTTCCGTCCCGCGGTGGCACCGCCATGCAGCACCGCCGGACGTCTCGCACATCTCGTCCTAGCCGAAGCGGCCCGAGATGTAGTCCTCGGTCGCCTGCACGGACGGGTTCGAGAAGATCCGGTCCGTGTCGTCGATCTCGATGAGCTTGCCGGGCTGGCCGACCGCCGAGAGGTTGAAGAAGGCGGTGCGGTCCGAGACGCGGGCGGCCTGCTGCATGTTGTGCGTCACGATGACGATCGTGAAGCGCTCCTTGAGCTCGCCGATCAGGTCCTCGATCGCCAGGGTGGAGATCGGGTCCAGGGCCGAGCAGGGCTCGTCCATCAGCAGGACCTGGGGCTCGACCGCGATGGCGCGGGCGATGCACAGACGCTGCTGCTGGCCGCCGGAGAGGCCGGAGCCGGGCTTGCCCAGGCGGTCCTTGACCTCGTTCCAGAGGTTGGCACCCTGCAGGGAGCGTTCGACGATGTCGCCGAGCTCGGACTTCTTGAAGTTGCCGTTCAGCCGCAGGCCCGCCGCCACGTTGTCGAAGATCGACATGGTGGGGAAGGGGTTCGGGCGCTGGAAGACCATGCCGACCGTGCGGCGGACCGCGACGGGGTCCACGCCGGCACCGTAGAGGTTCTCGTCGTCCAGCATGACCTTGCCCTCGACGCGGCCGCCGGGGGTGACCTCGTGCATGCGGTTGAGGGTGCGCAGGAAGGTGGACTTGCCGCAGCCGGAGGGGCCGATGAAGGCCGTCACCGAGCGGGGCTCGACGGTCATCGAGATGTCGTCGATGGCCTTGTGGCTGCCGTAGAAGGCGGACAGTCCGCTGACGTCGATTCGCTTCGCCATGGGGGTCACTTCGCTTTCATACAGTCGCGTCAGCGACCGGTCTTCGGGGCCTTCCAGCGGGCGATGCCGCGGGCCACCAGATTGAGGATCATGACGAAGGCGATCAGGACCAGCGCTGCGGCCCATGCCCGGTCGTAGGAGGCGTCACTGCCGACCTTGTACTGCTCCCAAATGTAGAGCGGGAGCGAGGACTGGGCGCCTTCGAAGGGGTTGCCGTTGATCAGCTGCGTGCCGAAGACCAGCAGCATGATCGGGGCGGTCTCGCCGGCGATGCGGGCGACGGCCAGCATCAGGCCGGTGGCGATGCCGCCGATGGCGGTGGGGAGGACGACCTTGATGATCACGCGCCACTTCGGGACACCGAGGGCCAGGGCGGCCTCGCGCAGCTCGTTCGGGACGAGCTTGAGCATCTCCTCGGTGGAGCGGACCACGACGGGCATCATCAGGATCGACAGGGCCATCGCGCCGGCGAAGCCGGAGGGGCCGAAGCCGAGTGCCAGGTTCCAGGTCGTCAGGATGAACAGGCCGGCGACGATGGACGGGATGCCGGTCATGACGTCGACGAAGAAGGTCACGGCCTTGGCGAGGGTGCCCTTGCCGTACTCGACCAGGTAGACGGCGGTCAGCAGGCCGATCGGGGCGGCGATGAGGGTGGCCAGGGCGATCTGCTCGATGGTGCCGAGCAGGGCGTGGTAGACGCCGCCGCCCTCCTCGAAGCTGGTGACGCCGTTCATCGAGTGGGTCAGGAAGTCACCGGTGAGGACCTTCACGCCGCGGCTGATCGTGGTCCAGATCAGCGAGAGCAGCGGGATGACGGCGAGGACGAAGCAGACCCAGACGACGGAGGTCGCGATGCGGTCCTTGGCCTGGCGGCTGTTCTCGACGACCGTGCTGACGGTGTAGGTGATCGCGACGAACAGCAGGGCCGCGATCAGGCCCCACTGGACCTTGCTGTGCAGGTCGAAGACGAGGCCGATGCCGCTGCCGAGGGCGATCGAGAGGACCGCGACGGCGGCCGGGGCCCAGCGGGGCAGGCCGCCTCGGGTGAGGCTGGAGGGTGCGGCGGACCGGGGGGCCTTGGAGGGCCGGTGGTCCTGGAGTGCGTGGCTCATCAGGCGTTCGCCCCCGAGAAGTCCTTGCGGCGAGCGATGATCAGGCGAGCTGCACCGTTGACCAGCAGGGTGAGCAGGAAGAGGACCAGACCGGAGGCGATCAGCGCGTCCCGGCCGAATTCGTTGGCCTCGTCGAACTTGGCGGCGATGTTCTGCGCGAACGTGCCGCCGCCCGGGTCGAGGAGGTGGCCGGAGATCAGGAAGCTCGGCGACAGGACGGTCGCGACGGCCATGGTCTCGCCGAGCGCGCGGCCGAGGCCCAGCATCGAGGCGGAGATGACGCCGGAGCGGCCGAAGGGCAGCACGGACATCCGGATGACTTCCCAGCGGGTCGCGCCGAGGGCCAGGGCGGCCTCCTCGTTCATGCGCGGGACCTGCAGGAAGACCTCGCGGCTGACGCTGGTCACGATCGGCAGGATCATGATGGCCAGCAGGATGCCGACGGTGAACAGCGAGCGGGCGACGCCGACCTGGGTCTTGTCGAAGACGTAGGTCCAGCCCAGGTACTCGTCGAGCCAGAGGTTCAGGCCGGCCAGCTGCGGCACGAGGAAGAGGGCGCCCCAGATGCCGTAGATGATCGACGGCACGGCGGCCAGCAGGTCGACCACGTACGCGATGGGGGCGGCCAGCCTGCGCGGCGCGTAGTGCGAGATGAACAGGGCGATGCCGACGGCGATCGGGACCGCGATGACCATCGCGATGATCGAGCTGACGATGGTGCCGAAGAGCAGGACGGCGATGCCGAAGACGGGCGGGTCGGCCGACGCGTTCCAGTCGAAGGTGGTGAGGAAGTTCCCCTCGTTCTTCGACAGGGCGATCGAGGCGCGGTAGGTGAGGAAGACGGCGATCGACGCCATGATCACCAGGAGCAGGATGCCGGAGCCCTTGGAGAGCCCGGCGAAGATCTTGTCGCCGGCGCGGCCGGTGGACGACGTCGTGCTCGGGGAGACGGGCGGAGCCGTATCGATCTGCGTGGGTGTGGTGAAAGCCATGGTCTTTCCGGTCTGTGTGGGGGCAGGCCCCCTGGCGGCGGTGCACCGGATTCCCCCGGGTGGAGGGGGAGGGCCTCCGGGACCGGCCCGCCCTCCCCCCGGACGGGGGGAGGGGGCGGACCGGGCCGCGGAGGGCGTGACTAGCTCAGCGAGTTGATGACCTCGCGGACCTTGGCGTTGATCTCGGCCGGGATCGGCGCGTAGCCGTTCTCCAGGAGGATCTTCTGGCCCGCGTCGGACGCGGTGTAGTTCAGGAAGGACTTGACGGTCGGCAGGGTCTCCGCCTTGTTGCCCTTGTCGCAGACGACCTCGTACGTGACCAGGACGATCGGGTACGCGCCCTCGGCCTTGGTGGTGTAGTCGAGCTTGAGGGCGAGGTCCGAGCCGGTGCCGGCGATCTTGGCGGCGGCGATGGCCTTGGAGGCGTTCTCGCCGGTGGCCTTGACCGGGGCGGCGGCGCCCGTGTTCAGGTCGACCGTCTTGATGTTCTGGGCGCTGGCGTAGGAGAGCTCGAAGTAGCCGATGGCACCGTCGACCTGCTTGACCTGGGTCGCGACACCGGAGGAGCCGGAGGCGCCGAGGCCGCCGGGGGCCGGCCACTTCTTCGCGGCCTCGTACGGCCACGCGTCACCGGCGGTGGCCTTGAGGTACTTGCCGAGGTTCTCGGTGGTGCCCGAGTCCTCGGAGCGGTGGAAGTGCTGGATCGCGGTGGAGGGGAGCGTGACGCCGGGGTTCAGCTTCTTGATCGCCTCGTCGTCCCACTTCTTGATCTTGTCGTTGAAGATGTTGGCGATCGTGGGCGCGTCGAGGTTCAGCTTGTCGACGCCCGCGATGTTGAAGCCGAGGGCGATCGGGCCGCCGACCATGGGCAGGTCGATGCCCTGGCCACCGGTGCAGATCTTCTTCGACTCCTCGACCTGCTCCGGCTTCAGCGCCGAGTCGGAGCCGGCGAAGCCGACGGTGCCCTGGTTGAAGGCGACGATGCCCTCGCCGGAGGAGGAGGACTTGTAGTTCACCTCGACGCCGGAGCAGGCGGCCATGTAGTTCTTCACCCACAGGTCGACCGCGTTCTTCTGCGCGGAGGAGCCGGAGGCGAGCAGCTTGCCCTTGGCGCCGTCGCACTTGATGTCGCCGGCCGGAGCGGCGGCCTTGGTGGCGCCGTCACCGGTCTTGGTGTTGTCGTCCGAGCCGCACGCCGTGAGGACCAGGGCGCCGGACACGACAAGCGCACCGAGGGCGGAGGCACGAAGCATGTTCTTGCGCTGAAGCTTCACTTTCGGGTGTTCCTTCCAGAAGCCGCCGGCCGCTTTCCGTTCGTACCGGGCGGCGTGCGAAGAGGAGAACTGCGTGTGTCGCGCGGGCCGACTGCTCCGTCCGTGGGCCGCCGTATCCGTGCACGACCGAAATTAGGCTGAACAGGTGAAGCGGCCGACCGGCCCGAGTGAACGGACGGTGAACCGTGGCGGACGACCCGGTGCGTTCGGGAACGGTCGGCACTCACTTGCCATCATCCGTTATTGCGCCGTTACCGCGGTGCGGTCGCGGGCTCCGGGAGCCACAGCTGGTGGAAGTCGGCGCGTGCCGCCTCCACCTCGTGGCGCTGGTCGGCGTGCAGGACGCCGAGGGCGTAGGCCGTGGTCGGGGCGATGCGCGGGGTGCGGGCGGCCGTGGCCGAGGCGGCCGCGGCCTCGGCGGCGTCGCGGTGGCGGTCCAGCGCCTCGCCCGCGGCCGTCGGGCGGGTCACGTCCTCACCGAGCACCTCCCGCGCGTAGCGGTGGACCCGCAGGAGGCGGCGCACCTCGTGCCAGAGGCCGTCGTGGTCCGCGCAGTAGGGGCTCGGCGCCGCCTCGCTCGCGCCGATCGGCGGGAGCGCCGAGACCGCGGCGGACAGTCGGGTTTCGGCCACGCCCGCGAGGGGTCTGAGGACCTCGCCCAACCGGCCGCGGGCCGCGACGGGGTCGAGGGGGACGTCGGAGGCCAGCACCGCCACCGCGTCCGCCACCGCGTGGAAGCGCGCCGAGCCGAGGGCCTGCAGGGTGGCCGAGTGGGCCCGGGTACGGGCGAGGGTCAGCTGGCGCTCCAGCAGTGCGCCGGCGCGCGCCGAGCCCACCGTCAGCGCGCCGGCCGAGCCGCGCTGCGCGGGCAGCTCGGGGGACCCGGACAGCCGGTGCAGGGCGTCCATGAGCCGGGTCAGCCGGGCGGCGTACGCGTGCTCGTCGGCCAGGGTCGAGGACAGCCAGACCAGCTCGGTGCGCAGCCCGTCGGCCCAGGACGACTCGGTCACCACCCGGAACGTGGCCAGTGATCCGCTGATACGGCGCGCGGCCCCGCGCAGGCTGCGCGCCGCGTCGGCGCTCTCGGCGGCGCCGGCCCCGCTCCCCGCGCCGGGGCTGTAGCGGCGCAGGGCCCGCAGGAAGGCCGTGGCCTGGGAGCGCAGGTACGTGCCGAGCACGTCCCCCGCCTCCGCCGTCGGGTCATGGTTTGGCTGAGCCACGCCGGCGCCTCCGGGCGTCTATGAGCGTCTCCTGTACGTGCCGCAGCGGCTGGCCGTCCGCGTCCGTGCTGTGCCGGGTCCATTCGCCGTCCGGGCCGAGGTGCCAGGAGGAGGTGGCGTCGGACATGCCGGTCTCCAGCATCCGGTCCAGTGCCGCGCGGTGGGCCGGGTCGGCGACCCTGACCAGTGCCTCGATGCGGCGGTCGAGGTTGCGGTGCATCATGTCGGCGCTGCCGATCCACACCTCGGGTTCGCCGCCGTTGCCGAAGGCGAAGACCCGGGAGTGTTCGAGGAAGCGGCCGAGGACCGAGCGGACCCGGATGTTGTCGGAGAGGCCGGGGACGCCGGGGCGGACGGCGCAGATGCCGCGCACCCAGATGTCGACCGGCACTCCCGCCCGGGAGGCCCGGTACAGCGAGTCGATGAGGGCCTCGTCGACGATCGAGTTCATCTTCAGGCGCACGTACGCGGGGCGGCCGGCCCGGTGGTGTGCGGCCTCCTTGTCGATCCGCGCGATCAGCCCGTCGCGCAGCGAGCGGGGCGCGACCATCAGGCGGCGGTAGGTCTCGCGGCGCGAGTAGCCGGAGAGCCGGTTGAACAGGTCGGACAGGTCCGCGCCGACCTGCGGGTCGGCGGTGAGCAGGCCGAGGTCCTCGTAGAGCCGGGCGGTCTTGGGGTGGTAGTTGCCGGTGCCGACGTGGGCGTAGCGGCGCAGCTGGTCGCCCTCCTGGCGGACGACGAGCGACAGCTTGCAGTGCGTCTTGAGGCCGACGAGGCCGTAGACGACGTGGCAGCCGGCCTCTTCCAGCTTGCGCGCCCACTTGATGTTGGCCTGCTCGTCGAAGCGGGCCTTGATCTCGACGAGTACGAGGACCTGCTTGCCGGATTCGGCGGCGTCGATCAGGGCGTCCACGATCGGGGAGTCGCCGGAGGTGCGGTAGAGCGTCTGCTTGATGGCGAGGACGTCCGGGTCGGCGGCGGCCTGCTCCAGGAAGGCCTGCACCGAGGTGGAGAAGGAGTCGTACGGGTGGTGCAGCAGGACGTCGCGCTCGCGCAGGGCGGCGAAGATGTCGGGTGCGTGCGCGGACTCGACCTCGGCGAGGTCCCGGTGGGTGCCGGCGACGAACTTGGGGTACTTGAGCTCGGGCCGGTCCAGGGAGGCGATCCCGAAGAGGGCGGTCAGGTCGAGGGGTCCGGGCAGCGGGTAGACCTCGGAGGCGTTGACGTTCAGTTCCTGCACGAGGAGGTCCAGGACGCCGGGGTCGATGGACTCCTCGACCTCCAGGCGCACGGGCGGGCCGAAGCGGCGCCGCATGAGCTCCTTCTCCAGGGCCTGGAGCAGGTTCTCGGCGTCGTCCTCCTCCACCTCCAGGTCCTCGTTGCGGGTCACGCGGAACATGTGGTGCGCGAGCACCTCCATGCCGGGGAACAGCTCCTCCAGGTGCGCGGCGATGACGTCCTCCAGCGGGACGTAGCGCTGCGGTGAGGCCTCCAGGAAGCGGGAGAGGATCGGCGGGACCTTGACCCGGGCGAAGTGGCGGTGGCCGCTGACGGGGTTGCGCACGACGACGGCCAGGTTGAGGGAGAGGCCGGAGATGTACGGGAAGGGGTGCGCGGGGTCCACGGCGAGCGGGGTCAGCACCGGGAAGATCTGGTTGCGGAACAGCGTGAAGAGGCGGGCCTGCTCCTTCTCGGTGAGGTCGGGCCAGCGGATCAGGTGGACGCCCTCCTCGGCCAGGGCCGGGCAGATGTCCTGCTGGAAGCAGGCGGCGTGGCGGGCCATGAGCTCGCGCGAGCGCGTCCAGATGAGGTCCAGCACCTCGCGGGGCTGCAGGCCCGAGGCCGAACGGGTGGCGACGCCGGTCGCGATGCGGCGCTTGAGGCCGGCGACGCGGACCATGAAGAACTCGTCGAGGTTGCTCGCGAAGATCGCCAGGAAGTTGGCGCGCTCCAGCAGCGGGGTCGTCGGGTCCTCGGCGAGCTCCAGCACCCGCTCGTTGAAGGCGAGCCAGCTGCGCTCCCGGTCCAGGAAGCGGTCCGGGGGCAGCTCGCCGGTGTCCTTGTCGTCGTAGGCGTCCAGGTCGGCGTCGAGGTCGGGGTCGAAGTCGACGTGCGGGCGGTACGCGGCGATGGAGCCTATGCGGGCGTGGGCCCCGGCGGCGGGCGCCTGGGCGGCGGGCCGATCGCTGTCGTTGCCCTGGCCGGCGGCTTTGCCGGTGTCCTTGCCGGTGTCCTTGGCGGCGGACCTGCCGCTGGTCCTGCCGGCCTTCTCGGGGGCGGACGCGGACGTGTGGGACGGGTGCTGGGCGGGGACCTCGGTGGGGCCGGCGCTGGGCTTGTGGCTCATGACTCCATTCTTCCGCGCAAGCGGCAGGACAGGCGCGTCGGACGTGTCGGCCGTCGGTCGGAGTCGGGGCTGCATTGGGGGAGAGTCGCAAGCGCTTCTGAATGCCCGGTTAATGGCGCATGGCTTCCCGGGTCCGGCTGGTGCACGAGTCCTACCCGGGGGCGCGGGTGCGGTGCCGGTCGGGCGTCGTGCGTGCCGGTGGGGCGCCGTTGCCGGGGGCGCCGCCCCCGGGCCCCCGCGCCTCGAACGCCGGTGAGGCGGGTAGAGGCGGCGGGGCCGGATGGGGCGGCGGGGCCGGAAACGTCAGCTCTCCGTGCGGTACATCAGGTCGACCTCGTGGGTGGCGAAGCCGAGGCCCTCGTAGACGGCGAGGGCCGCGGGGTTGTCGGCGTCGACGTAGAGCATGGCCGTCGGCAGGCCCTGGGCCGCCAGGTGCTGGAGGCCGAGCGCGGTGAGGGCCTTGCCGAGGCCGCCGCCCTGGGCGTTCGGGAGGACGCCGACCACGTAGACCTCGCCGAGCTGCTCCGCCGCGTGGACCTTCGTCCAGTGGAAGCCGACGAGCTCGCCGTCGCGCTCGGCGAGGAAGAAGCCCTTGGGGTCGAACCAGGGCTGTGCGATCCGGTCGTCGAGGTCCCGCTGGGTGAGCGAGCCCTGCTCGGGGTGGTGGGCGAAGGCGGCCGCGTTCGCCGCGAGCCACGCCGCGTCGTCGGTGCCGGGCTGGAAGGTCCGTACGGTCACGCCGGGCGGGAGCACCGGGTCCGGCAGCGGGGCACCCTCGGCCAGCGGCCGGCGCAGCTGGCGCAGCTCGCGGAAGAGGGTCAGGCCGAGCACCTGGGCGAGGTGCCGGGCGGCGGACTTCCCGCCGTGGGCCCACACCCGCAGCCGCTTGCCGGAGGCTGCCAGCAGGGCCATGCCCATGGCGCGGCCGTGGCCGCGGCCGCGCAGGGCGGGGTCGACGACGAGTTCGGCGGCCGGGGCCTCCACCGGGTCGGTGTCCTCCAGTTGCCCGTACGCGGCGAGCCGGCCGCCGTCGGTGAGCAGGAAGTGCCGGACCCCCGGGCGCGGCCCGCCGCGCAGCTGGAGCCTGCCCTGTTCGGACACGGCGGTGGTGCCGTCGGTACGCGCCGCGTCCTCGATCAGGTCGAGGACCGCGTCGGCCTGTTCCCCCGTCAGCTCGTCGAGGGTCTGAATCTGCCGTCCCGGCTCCAGGGCCGCGCTTGCGTCAGTCATGGAACGAGCCTACGACCGTCGCGGCCGCCGAGCGGAGCGCGGGCGCGTGGTCGGTCCTTCTTCCGCGTGTAACCAACGCGATACCCGTTACCCCCTGGTAGAGCTACGCGCGTTGACCTTAGGCTTCGGCGACCTCCCGAGCAGTACCGCTGTCCACAAAGGGGACCACATGTCAGCGACGCCACAACGGCACCGTCGAAACCGCCGGTTGACCTTCGCCGCCCTCGCCGCCACGGCCGGGGCCGGCGCGATGGTCGCGGCCGCACTGCCGGCCGGTGCCGCGAGTGGTGGCGGTGCGGCCAAGAGCCGGACCGTCGACGTCCAGATGCTGTCGTTCAACGACTTCCACGGCACCCTGGAGCCCCCGCAGGGCTCCTCCGGCACCGTGACCGAACGTCAGGCCGACGGCACCACGAAGGCCATACCCGCGGGCGGGGTCGAGTACCTCGCGACCGCCCTGCGCGAGGCCCGCAAGGGCCACGAGTACTCCGTCACCGCCGCGGCCGGCGACATGATCGGCGGCAGCCCGATGCTGTCCGGGCTCTTCCACGACGAGCCGACCATCGAGGCGCTGAACAAGCTGGGTCTGAACGTCTCCAGCGTCGGCAACCACGAGTTCGACGAGGGCAAGGCCGAGCTGCGCCGCATGGCGTACGGCGGCTGCCACCCGGTCGAGGGCTGCTACGAGTTCGGCAAGGAGTTCACGGGCTCCACCTTCCAGTACCTCGCCGCGAACGTCACCGACGAGAAGACCAAGCGCCCCCTGATGTCGCCCACCTACGTGTGGAAGAAGGGCGACGTGAAGATCGGCTTCATCGGCGTCACCCTGGAGGGCACTCCGGACATCGTGACCGCCGAGGGCGTCAAGGGCCTCAAGTTCGGCGACGAGATCGAGACGATCAACAAGTACGCCGCCGAGCTGAACAAGCAGGGCGTGAAGTCGATCGTCGCCCTGATCCACGAGGGCGGTCTGCCCGCGAGCGGCGCCTACAACTACGACTGCGACGTCCCGGGCGCCGGCGCCGGCATCTCGGGCGCGATCGTGGACATCGCCAAGAACGTCGACGCGAAGGTCGACGCCCTGGTCACGGGCCACACGCACCAGGCCTACGCCTGCAACATCCCCGACCCTGCGGGCAACCCGCGCGCGGTGACCTCGGCGGCCTCCATCGGCCGCCTGTACACGGACACCACGCTCACCTACGACCGGCAGACCAAGGACATCGTCCGTACGCCGATCGCCTCGCCCAAGCCGGTCAACAAGGTCGTGGGCCGGGAGCAGCCCAAGGCCCCGGAGATGACCGAGCTGATCCAGCGCTGGAACGCCCTGGCGGCCCCGATCGCCAACCGCCCGCAGGGCTTCATCTCGGCGGACATCCCGGGCCGCGGCTCGGCGGAGTACGAGAAGCCGCTCGGTGACCTGATCGCCGACGCGCAGCTGGAGGCGCTCGCCCCCGCGGACAAGGGCGGCGCGCAGCTGGCCCTGATGAACCCGGGCGGCATCCGCTCGGACCTGGCCTACAAGGCCTCGGGGGCCGAGGGCGACGGCGTGGTGACGTACGGCGAGTCCTTCACGGTCCAGCCGTTCACCAACATGATGAACGTCGTGGACCTGACCGGCGCGCAGCTGATCACCGCGCTGCAGCAGCAGGTCACCGGGCCGGTCAACGGCGCGAGCCCGAAGATCCTGCAGGTGTCGAAGGGCTTCACCTACACCCTCGACATGACGAAGGCGGGCGCGGACCGCGTCGTCGTGGACTCGGTGAAGCTCAACGGTGTCGCGATCGACCCCGCCGGGACCTACCGGGTCGCGATGAACGAGTTCCTCGCGGGCGGCGGTGACGGCTTCACCGTACTGAAGGAGCACAAGAACAAGCTGGTCGGTGCGTCCGACCTGGACTGCTTCAACGCCTACCTGACGAAGAACTCCTCGGCGACCGCGCCGATCGCCCCGCCGGCGGCGAACCGGATCACCGTCATCAAGTAGTACGCGCGCACAGCACGCCCGGAGGGGGCGGCGGGCCCGGTCGGCCCGCCGCCCCCTCCGGCGTTCGCCCCGCACCCCCGTGGCGGGGCGGCGGCCGCCTCAGAGCGTCGCGAGGAACGCCGCGACGGCCTCGTCGACGCCCCGGGGGTCCGTGAAGGGCACGAAGTGGTCGCCGTCCAGGGGGGTGTACGAGGTCCTGGGGCGGCGGGCGACCATCGCGTCGGCGGTGTCCGGGCGCAGGGCCTGGCTGTGGATCCCGTGGACCAGCAGGGCAGGGCAGGTGCTCGCGAGCCAGGCGTCCCAGTGGTCGCCCCGGCAGGCCTCGATGGAGTCGAGCATGTCCTGGGGGTGGAACGGCAGCCGCCAGCCCTCGCCGGAGGGGAGCGGGCGCAGGGCCTGCTCGACGAACCGGGCGCCCACCGGCCCGGCGGCGTCGAGGAGTTCCTCGCGGGTGGGGGCGGTGTAGCGCATCCCGTGCAGGAAGTCGAAGAGGGGGCCCTCGGTGGCGGGCCGGATCTCGACGGTGGCGTCGATGCCGACGAGTGCGCAGATCCGGTCGGGGTGGGCGGCGGCGAGGTGGTAGGCGTTGAGGCCGCCGAGGGAGTAGCCGAGGAGGGCCACGGGGGTGTCGAGGCCGAGGTGGTCGAGGAGGGCGACCGCGTCGCGGACGTAGCCCTCGCGGCGGTAGTGCGGGGCCCGGTCGGAGCTGCCGTGGCCGCGCTGGTCGGGTGCGACGACCCGCCAGGCGTCACCGAGGTGCGCGGCCAGTCCGGCGAAGGCGAGGCCTTCGGAGAGGCCGCCGTGCAGGGCCAGCAGCGGGCGACCGGGGCCGCCGGAGTCCACGTAGGACAGGGTGCGGTCGTCGGTCTTCATCTCGTGGCGCTGCATGGCGGTCCTCCCGTTGCGTCGCTCCGCGGATCCCCCGATCCGCCGATGCCAGCACCCTGCCAGGATTTGGGCGAGTGCGCAATACGGTTGTGTAGGGCGGTTGCCCAAAATGGCCCGGCGGCTACGATCCCGGCATGGGAAATCGCGAGGACCTGCTGGCCGGAGCCCGGCGCTGCCTGGAGGAGAAGGGCTACCTGCGCACGACCGTGCGGGACATCGCCACGGCCGCGGGCGTCAGCATGGCGGCGATCGGCTACCACTTCGGCTCGCGCGAGGCCCTGCTCAACCAGGCACTGTTCGCCGCGATGGAGGAGTGGGCCGCGGGCTCCGGCCGGCTCGCCGGACAGGGCGACACCGCGGGTGAGCGGTACGCCGACACCTGGGACCGCAAGATCCGCGACTTCGGCGAGACGCGCTGGCTGTGGCTGGCCTCCGTCGAGGCCTTCGTGCACGCGCAGTCCTCGCCCGAGCTGCTCGCGATCCTGGCGGAGGGTCAGCGCCGCAACCGCCGGATGGTCGCCGCCGCGCTGCGCGGGGTGCCGGAGGGCGAGGTCGCGGAGGAGGATGTGCGGGCCCTCGGGTCGATGCACATCGCCCTGCTGAGCGGGGTGATGGTGCAGACCCTGACCGATCCCGAGCAGGCCCCCGACGGTCGGGAGCTGCTGCGCGGGCTGCGCGAGATGGTCGGTCTGCTGGAGGACTGACCGCCACCACGGGTGGTATCTGTGACGTGTACACGCCATAATCCGGCCATCACCGGGTCGGCGAAGGGGCGGGCATGGGCAGCGGCGTGGGCACGGGCACGGGTGGGGCCACGAGAACGGGCGGGGCCACGAGGGCGGGCGGGGCCACGAGGGCGGGCAGGACCGCGGAGACGGTCACCGGTATGGGCCGCAGGGCGTTCCTGGCGGGCGCGCTGGCTGTGGGAGCGGCCGCCGGCCTGGGCACGGCACCCGCCTCGGCGTCGGCCCTCGGGACCCAGGACTGGATGGCCGGGCTCGGCGACTCCACCCCCCTGCAGCGGATGACCATCCCCGGCACGCACGACTCCGGCGCGACCCGGGGCGGGCTCTACGTCGCCTGCCAGAACACCTCGATCGCCCAGCAACTCGACTCCGGCATCCGCTTCCTCGACGTCCGCTGCCGGGTCACGGGCGGATCCTTCGCGATCCACCACGGGTCCTTCTTCCAGGACCTGATGTTCGGGGACGTCCTCGTCGCCTGCGGGAACTTCCTCGCCGCGCACCCCTCCGAGACGGTCCTGATGCGCGTCAAGCAGGAGTACTCCGGGGAGAGCGACGCCGTCTTCCGCGCCGTCTTCGACGACTACCTCGACCACCGCGGCTGGCGCCCCCTGTTCCGGATCGCCGACACCCTGCCCGTGCTCGGCCAGGCCCGCGGGAAGGTGGTCCTGCTCGCCGACAACGGCGGCCTGCCGGGCCTGCGCTACGGCGACGGCAACGTCTTCGACATCCAGGACGACTGGAACGCAGAGCCCTTCGCCAAACGCGGAAAGATCGAGAACCACTTCCGCAAGGCCGTCCAGCAGCCCGGCAAGCTCTTCGTCAACTACATCAGCACCTCGGCCTACATGCCGCCGCGCTGGAACTCCGACCGGCTCAACCCCCAGGTGCACGCCTTCGTCGACGGAGGGGAGATGGCCGGCCGGACCGGGCTCGGCATCGTCCCCATGGACTTCCCCAACACCCGCTCCGGCCTGGTCGCCTCACTGATCCGGCACAACTGACGGATCGGAGGGCGGCGGCGTCGGCGCCCCCGGGATGCGGAGCACCGCCTCCGTGCCCGCACCGCCGTCCGCCGCCGCCCGCAGCTCGGCGCTGCCGCCCGCGCGTGCCGCCGTCCGGGCCACGATCGACAGGCCCAGCCCGCTGCCGGGCAGGGCCCGGGCCGACTCCGACCGCCAGAACCGCTCGAAGACGTGCGGTAGGTCCTCCGCCGGGATGCCCGGCCCGTGGTCCCGTACGGTCAGCTCGCCCGCCCGCAGGGTCACCTCGACCGAACCGCCCGGCGGGCTGAACTTCACCGCGTTGTCCAGGACGTTGACCACCGCGCGCTCCAGCGCCGCCGCCTCGCCCCGGACGTACCAGGGCTCCAGGTCCGAGGTGAAGGCCAGCTCCGGACCGCGCAGTCGGGCCCGGGAGAGCGCGGTCGCGGCGATCTCGTGCAGGGCGACCACCGCGAGCCGGCCCGGAGCCGCCGCGTCCGGACGGGACAGCTCCTGCAGGTCGCCGATGAGCGCAGCCAGTTCCGTCATCTGCGCCTTGACCGACGCCAGCAGCTCGCGCCGGTCGTCGGGCGGGATGGCCCGGCCGGTCTCCTCGCTGCGTGCGAGGAGCTCGATGTTGGTGCGCAGCGAGGTGAGCGGGGTCCGCAGCTCGTGCCCGGCGTCCGCGATCAGCTGCGCCTGCCGGTCCTGGGAGGAGGACAGGGCGGCCGTCATCGCGTTGAACGACCGCGACAGGCGGGCGATCTCGTCGTCACCGTCGTCCGGGATCCGTACGGTCAGGTCCTCGGTGCGGGCGATGTGCTCGACGGCGTCGGTCAGCTCGTCCACGGGCCGCAGCCCGGCCCGGGCCACCCACAGGCCGGCCGCGCCGGCGCCGGCGATCCCGAGGGCGGAGACGAGCAGCAGCACCCAGGCCAGGGTGGACAGCGGCTTGTCGATGTCGGAGAGCGGGCGCGCCACCGAGACCGCGAAGATGGGCGCGCCGGGCGTGGTCCGGGCGGCGAAGGTGTAGACGCGCATCCGTACGCCGTTGTCCGTGGTCGCGTCGTGCAGGGCCTTGTTCCTGAGGCCCGTCGCCACCTCCTTGTCCGGGGCGATGACCGGCAGGTCGGTCTGGCCGCTCACCCAGCAGTGGTCGCCGTCCGCGGTGACGATCTGGACGGTCGCGTTCAGCTTCTCGGCGATGTCCTGCTGGGGCTGGGCCGGCGGGCGGGCCGGGCAGCCGTTGCGCAGCCGGTCCAGCACCTGGCTGGTCGGGTTGGTGGCCATCAGGGACTGGTTCAGCTGGTTGTCGAGCTGGGCCCGGACGACCACCCAGGACACCCCGGCCACGGTGGCCACGGCCACCGCCACGGCGGTGGTGACCAGCAGCGCCAGCCGGGAGCGCAGCGGCAGCGCGCGGAAGCGGGCGACCGGGCTCACTCCGGCCCGCCCTCGGCGCGCAGTACGTAGCCCACCCCGCGCACGGTGTGGACCAGGCGCGGCTCGCCGCCCGCCTCGGTCTTGCGGCGCAGGTACATCACGTACACGTCCAGGGAGTTGGAGCTGGGTTCGAAGTCGAAGCCCCAGACGGTCTTGAGGATCTGTTCGCGGGTGAGGACCTGGCGCGGATGCGCCATGAACATCTCCAGCAGCGTGAACTCGGTACGCGTCAGCTCCACCGGGCGGCCCGCCCGGGTGACCTCGCGCGTCACGAGGTCCATGCGCAGGTCGCCGAAGGTCAGGGCGTCCTCGTGCGGCCCGGCGTCGGCCCGCGGGGCTGCGTAGGAACTGCGGCGCAGCAGGGCGCGGACGCGGGCGAAGAGTTCGTCGAGCTCGAACGGCTTGACGAGGTAGTCGTCGGCGCCCGCGTCCAGGCCGGTGACGCGGTCGCCGACGGTGTCGCGGGCGGTGAGCATCAGGATCGGGGTGACGCTGCCGGAGGCGCGCAGCCGGCGGGCGGCCGTGAGCCCGTCCATCCGCGGCATCTGGATGTCCAGCACGATCAGGTCGGGGGCGTACGAGTCCGCCTTGTCGAGGGCGTCGAGGCCGTCGACGGCGGTCTGCACGGCGTACCCCTCGAAGGCGAGGCTGCGGCGCAGGGCCTCGCGTACGGCCGGTTCGTCGTCGACGACGAGGATCCGCGCTTCGCCTTCGGCGGGGTTCATGGTGGGTTCTCCCGGGTGTGGTGGTCGGGTGCGGTCAGTGACGGCTGAAGCCCTGCGGCGTGCGGCTTGCGGCGCGTCCAGCGTCGCACGGCCGGTGCGTGCCCAGGGGGGTGTCCCGCCGATCATGCCGGGCTCGTGGCCCCCGGCACCGGACCCCGCTAGAAGGACGTGCCGAAGCCGTCGGCGAAGGCGTCGCCGGGGGAGGTGCCGGTGTCGCCGGATCCCTGGCCGCCGGGGCCGCCCTTGCGGAGGGAGTCGAGGTCGGCCTTGATCGTGTCGACCGGGATGGCGAAGCCGAGGCCGACGCTGCCCGCGGCGGAGCCGCCGGTGGAGGGGGAGTAGATCGCGGAGGGCATGCCCACGATCTCGCCGTTCATGTTGACCAGGGCGCCGCCGGAATTGCCCGGGTTGAGGGAGGCGTCGGTCTGGACGGCCTTGTACGAGGTGGTGTTCGACCCGGTGTCCCCGTTGAACTGGCGGCCGCCGAAGGAGAAGGGCCAGCGCCCGTCGTCCTGCCGGCGGCCCTGCGGGGAGCCCTGGTCCGCCTTGGGTACCTTCACCTCGCGGTTCAGGGCGGAGACGATACCGCTGGTGACCGTGCCGGTGAGGCCGTCGGGGGAGCCGATGGCGACGACCTGGTCGCCGACCTTGACGCTCCCGGAGTCGCCGAGCTTCGCGGGCTTCAGCCCGCTCGCGCCCTGGAGCTTGATCAGGGCCAGGTCCTTGTCGGGGTCGGTGCCGACGGTCCTGGCGGAGTACGTCCTGCCGTCGCTCAGCGTCACCTGGATGCCGGTGGCGCCGTCGATGACGTGGTTGTTGGTGGCGATCTCGCCGTCCGCGGTGAGCACGATGCCGGAGCCGGTGCCCTGGCCGGACGCGGTGCGGGTGTCGATGCGGACGACCGAGGGGCCGACCTGTTCGGCGATGCCGGAGACGGTGCCGGTGCTGGACTGGGAGACGTTAGTGCCACTGACCCCGCCGCCGGCGCCGGCGCTGCCCCGGTCCGTCAGCTGCTGGACGGCGGCCGCGGCGCCGCCGCCGACCAGGGCCGCGACGAGTGCGACGGCGGTCAGCAGGGTGGCGGGCCTCGTCGCCCGCCGGGCGGGGGCGGCGTGGGCCGGCCCCTGCGGGGTGCAGGCGTCGGCGCCTGCGCCGGCCGCCGCCGGGACGGTCTCGCCGACGAGGACCGGCGGCCGGTGCGCCTCGTGCCATCCGGGCGCGGCCGGCGGGTGGGCGGGCGGCGGCGGACAGGCCCCCGCCCCCGCTCCGGTGCCGGCACCGGCCTCGTGTGCGAGCCGGTCGCGTCCGTGCTGCCAGTCCTCGCCGAACGGCGTGTGCTGGGGGCGGTGCTCCTGCGGGTACTCGCCTTCGCGGCGGAAGCTCTCGGTCATGACACGACTGTCCCCGCCGTTGATGAGAGCTTCCTGAGCCCGGCCTGAGAAGCCCGACAGAACCGCGTGGCGCCGGCCGGGCCGGACCGTCAGCGGCAGCCGCAGGAGCGCCGGACCACCAGCGCCGACGGGAACTGCTTGAGGCGCTCGCGCCGCGAGCCGGCCACGCGCAGGCCGTCGTCCAGGACGAGGTCCACTGCCGCGCGGGCCATCGCCGGGCGGTCCGAGGCGATGGTCGTCAGCGGCGGGTCCGTGAGGGCCGCCTCCTTGACGTCGTCGAAGCCCGCCACGGCCAGTTCCCCGGGCACGTCGATGCGCAGCTCGCGGGCGGCCCGCAGCACACCGATCGCCTGGTCGTCCGTCGCGCAGAAGACCGCCGTCGGCCGGTCGGGCCGGGCCAGGACCTCCAGGGCGACCGTGTACGCGTCGTAGCGGTTGTACGGGGCCTCGATCAGCCGGCCCTCGATCGAACGGCCGGCCTCCAGCATGGCCCGCCGCCAGCCCTCGACGTGGTCGGCCACCGGGTCGCCGACCGAGGGGGTGTTCTCGATGCCGCCGATGCAGGCGACGTACTCGTGCCCGTGCTCCAGCAGGTGCCGGGTGGCGAGCTGGGCGCCGCCGATGTCGTCCGTGACGACCGCGACGTCGTCGATGGCCTCCGGGCGCTCGTGGAGCAGGACCACGCGGGCGTCCCAGGCCTCGATCTCACTGGCGGCCTGCTCGCTCATGCCCTGGCTGACCAGGATCAGGCCCGAGACCCGCATCCCGAGGAAGGCCCGCAGGTAGTGGACCTCGCGCTCGGTGCGGTAGTCGGAGTTGCCGACCAGGACCATCTTTCCGCGCTCGGCGGCGGCCTGCTCGACCGCGTGTGCCATCTCGGCGAAGAACGGCTGGCGGGCGTCGGGGACGATCATGCCTATGAGGTCGGTGCGCCGCGACGCCATCGCCTGGGCCACCCGGTCCGGGCGGTAGCCCAGGTCCTTGATCGCGGCGAGGACACGCTCGCGCGTGGCCGGGGCGACCGGCCGGGGTCCGTTGTTGATGACGTAGCTCACGACGGCGGTAGAAGTACCCGCAAGTCGCGCTACGTCATCCCGCGTCACCTTGGCCACGCGCGGCAGTCTACGCGGGGTGACCTACCTCTGGGCAGGGCGTCCTGAAACCGGGACGATCACCGGTCGCCTAGGCCGACCGGGTGGTGGCCCCCGACGTCCGTGCGGACCCCTGCGCGGCCGCCTCCGCGGCCACCTGGGCCGCCGCCTGGGCCGCGGCCTCCGCCGCCGCCCGCTCGACCTTCTCCGGCGTGACGAAGCGGTAGCCGACGTTGCGGACCGTACCGATCAGCGACTCGTGCTCGGGGCCGAGTTTCGCCCGGAGCCGCCGGACGTGCACGTCGACCGTGCGGGTGCCGCCGAAGTAGTCGTAGCCCCACACCTCCTGCAGCAGCTGGGCGCGGGTGAAGACCCGGCCCGGATGCTGCGCGAGGTACTTGAGCAGCTCGAACTCCTTGAAGGTGAGGTCGAGCACCCTCCCCTTGAGCTTGGCGGAGTACGTGGCCTCGTCCACCGACAGGTCGCCGTTGCGGATCTCCATGGGGGAGTCGTCCGAGCCGAGCTGCTGGCGGCCCGTCGCCAGCCGCAGGCGGGCCTCGACCTCGGCGGGACCGGCCGTGTCCAGGAGCACGTCGTCGATGCCCCAGTCGGCGGTGACGGCCGCCAGGCCGCCCTCGGTGACGACGAGGATCAGCGGGCAGCCGGGGCCGGTGGAGCGCAGCAGCTGGCACAGCGACCGGACCTGGGGCAGGTCGCGGCGGCCGTCGACGAGGATGACGTCGGCGCCGGGGGTGTCCACGAGGGCCGGGCCCTCGGCCGGCGCCACCCGGACGTTGTGCAGCAGCAGGCCGAGTGCGGGGAGCACTTCGGTGGACGGCTGCAGTGCGTTGGTGAGCAGCAGGAGCGAGCTCATGACCGACCACCTGCCCGGGCCGGACGGTGGTGCACGGATCGCTGGTCCATCACGTCGGTTCCTCCTCGGTCCCGTCGAGGACGTGCGCGGTACTGCTTCGTACGTGTCGCCCGGTGTCCTGGCGGCCCCGCGCCCCGGGGGTCCGCTCGGACACCGCTGTTCTCGATGCGTTCAACGTTCTGAAAGCACAAAAGGACCCGGGGGCCACATTGCCCGGATCCTCTCGCCAGCAGAATAGCCCACCCGCCGTTTCAGGACCGAGGCTCTTCTGCTTCCTCTTCTGTGGTTCCTGCCACCCTCCTGCCACGTTCACGCCCCTCCTATGCACCGGTTTCACCGGATCGGAAGGGTGCGGCGCGGCCCGGGAGGGCCGGCCGGGCGCACACCCGGCGCGTCGGGGCACGCCGGGGGCGGTGGCGCGAGGGGCCATCATGGAGGCCGACGGTAGAGAGCCGACGATGGGAGCAGCAGTGGCAACCGGAACCATCCGCTACTGGGCGGCGGCCAAGGCCGCGGCCGGGACGGCGGAGGAGCCGTACTCGGCGCGGACCCTGGCCGAGGCGCTCGACGGCGTGCGGGAACGCCACCCCGGGGAGCTGACCCGGGTCCTGCTGCGCTGCTCCTTCCTCGTGAACGACGAACCTGTGGGCAAGCGCCCGCACGATGGCGTCCAGCTGACCGAGGGGGGCACCGTCGAGGTGCTCCCGCCGTTCGCGGGCGGGTGAGCGGGAGCCGATGAGCACGCCAGAGGAACAGCAGCGCCGGCAGTACGCGCAGCAGCAGTCGCAGCAGCACGCGCAGCAGCACGCGCAGCCCGGGGCGCAGTCGGAGCCCGCGCCGGAGCCGCAGTCGCCGGACCCGTACGGGACGCAGACCTGGCAGTCCGACACCTGGGACACCGGTTACCAGCCGGTGCACACGCCGCTGGGTGCGGTGCCGGGACAGCCGGCCGCGCCCGAGGGCTGGTTCCGTGACGAGCCCGCGGCCGGCGGGGCTGCGGCCGGTGGTGCGGGGGTGGCGTGGCCCGACGGCTCGGCCGGCGGGCCGGGCGCGGGGGCCGGGTCCGGCCACGCCGGGGTCCACCCGTCGTACGAGGGCCAGACCCACGGCCAGAGTTACCACCAGGCCCACGGCGAGGCCCACGGCCGGAGTTACGGCCAGGCCCACGGCCAGGCTCCGGCCGGGGGACCGTCCTGGGGGGCGCAGCCCGCCGGCCCCGTGCCGCAGAGCCCGGCTCCCGAGGGCTGGTTCCGCGACGAGGTCCCGGCCCCCGCTCCCGCGCCCGCCCCGGTCCGGGACTGGTCGCAGGGTGGACCGGGCGCGGGCGGGCCCGCGTCCCCGTCCGCCGCCGAGACCGCCTACCTGCCGCCGTACCCGGGCCCCGGTTCCGACCAGCAGCAGGGCGCCGCCGCGGAGCAGACCGCGTACCTGCCGCCCTACCAGGCGGCCCCCGAACCGCAGGCCGTGGCCCCGGAGGGCTGGTTCCGCGACGAGGCGGGCGCCGCGGCCCAGGGCCCGACCGCGCCCGTGGCCCCCGCGCAGAACTGGACGCCGGAGGCCGGGACGGCCGAGACGGCGTACCTGCCGCCGTACCCGGGTCCGGGCCAGGAGCAGGGCGGCGCCGCCGAGCAGACCGCCTACCTCCCGCCGTTCCCCGGCCCCGAGCAGCAGGGCGAGTCCCGGGAGGCCGCCGCCGAGCAGACCGCCTACCTCCCGCCCCAGGCGGCCGCCGATCCGGCGGCGCCCACCGCGGCCGGGACGGGCGGCGCCGGCGGGGCGCCCGAGGGCGCCGAGTGGTCCCCGCCCACCCTCGGCGGGAACACCCTGCGAGCCGTGGACCCGGCCCAGGCCCGTGCCGAGGGCCGGTCGCCGATCATCGACCCGGGCCCGCAGTCGGCCCTCCTGACCGCCGCCCTCGGGCTGCTGCTCGCCGCGGCGGCGGCCCTCGGGCAGTTCGCGCTGCTCGTGCCGCTGATCGCCCTCCAGGGCCTCACCGCGGCCGGCTGGTTCCGGCTCAACGGCATGTGGCCGGCCCGGCAGGGCATCGCCCTCGCCTTCGCCGGAGCCCTCGTCGCGGACGCGGCCGTGCTCGCGGTGGAGGACGCGTACGGCGCCGGCGCCATCGTCGGCACCCTCGGCGCCTGGGTCCTGCTCACCCTCGTCCTCCAGCTGCGCAGCCGGGCGGACGCCGACGAGCGGATGTACGGGCTGATGGCCTCGGTGGCCTCGGCCGCCCTCGCCATCATCTGCGCCGGCCACCTGGCCGCCGACACGGCCGCCGTCACGGTCGGCGCGGTCGCCGTCGCGGTCGCCGTCTTCGTGCGCGCGCTGCCGCTCCCCACCCCCGCCTCGGTCGGCGTCTCGCTGGCCTCGGCCGCCGGTGCGGGTGTCGCGGTCGGCGGTCTCACCTCCGTCGGGGCGGGCGGGGCGCTGCTCGGCCTGGCCGCCGGGGTGTGCGCGCTGATCGGGCTGCGCGTGGCCGCGTACGACTACCCGTCGAAGTTCGTGCACATGACGGCCGGTGTCGCGCTGCCGCTCGCGGCCGCAGCTCCCGCCGTGTACCTGGTCGGGCGGGTGGTGGGCTGATACCCGTCCGACGCGGAGCATGGTCAACTGGGACGCACGTACCGATTACCAGGGGGAGGGCGCGTGCGGGTTCTGCGTGTCGTTGTGATCGTAGGAGTGGTGCTGGCCACCCTGTTCGCCGGAGTGGACCGGTGGGCGGTCGGCTATGCCGAGAACCGGCTGGCCGAGCGCATACAGGCCCGCCAGGGACTGGCCGGCAGCGCCGAGGTGGAGATCCACGGGTTCCCCTTCCTCACCCAGGCGCTCAGCCGCGATCTGGACCGCGTCGACCTCCGGCTGCGGGGCGTCGAGGTCATGGCGGACGGCCGCAGGACGCGGCTCGCCGAGCTCGACGCCAGCTTCCGCGGTGTGCGGCTGGACGGTGACTACAGCAGCGGCACCGCCGAGCGGGCCACGGGCACCGCGCTGCTGACCTACGCCGACCTGACCGCGGCCTCGCAGACCGGCGCGACCCTCTCCTACGGCGGTGCGCCCGGCAAGGTGAAGGTCACCGCGTCCGTGGACATCCTCGGCAAGACCCTCTCGCGCAGCGTGATCTCGACGATCACCCTCGTGGACGCGCCGGACTCCAAGGGCGGGAAGATCGTCCGCGTGCACGCCGAGGAGGTGCCGGGCGAGGGCATCCCCGGTCTTGAGCGCCAGGTGCGCAAGCGCACCGACTTCGACCGCGACCTCGGCACCGGGCTCCCGGCGGGGCTCCAGCTCTCCGCCCTGACCTCGGACGAGGCCGGTGTGCACCTCACGCTGGGCGGCTCGAACGTGGTGATGGCCGGATCGTGAGACGGCGCGGTCCGATCCGCAGAAGGTAAGCCGCAGGGCGAGGCCGCCAGGGTTCCGGAGAGCCCTCGCGGCCTCTTCTCATCCCGCGATCCGGACGATCCTGTCTCGGTATATGACACGCCGGTGACAGGGCGGCTGATTCGTCCCTACGATCCATGGCTATGAAGCATCAGCAGGCGGACCTCACGAAGCGACGGGCAGTAGACCTGTGTCGCGTCGCCGCCATGCTCTGTCGATCCATGTGACGTGTGAGCGCATCCGCTCCATCAGCCGGACGACGGCCCCGACAGGCCTTTCCCGCGTGACCGCACCCGCCTCCCGACCCTGACGCCTCCCCGCGCAGGAGCCGGGCGCACCCGCAGGCACGCAGCACAGCGCACCCCGCACCGCCCCGCCGCACACTGCCCCGGAGGAGAACACCATGAGCCGCAGCGACGTCCTCGTAGACGCCGACTGGGTCGAGGCCCACCTGAACGACGCCGACGTCGTCATCGTCGAGGTGGACGAGGACACGTCCGCCTACGACAAGAACCACATCCCCAACGCCGTCCGGATCGACTGGAAGACGGACCTCCAGGACCCGGTGCGCCGCGACTTCGTGGACCAGGAGGGCTTCGAGAAGCTCCTCTCCGCCAAGGGCATCTCCAACGACGACACCGTCGTCCTCTACGGCGGCAACAACAACTGGTTCGCCTCCTACGCCTACTGGTACTTCAAGCTCTACGGCCACCAGGACGTCAGGCTCCTCGACGGCGGCCGCAAGAAGTGGGAGCTCGACTCCCGCGACCTCGTCGACGGCAAGGACGTCCCGAACCGCCCGGCCACCCAGTACAAGGCCAAGCCCCAGGACACCTCCATCCGCGCCTTCCGCGACGACGTCGTGGCCGCGATCGGCTCCCTGAATCTGGTCGACGTCCGCTCCCCCGACGAGTTCTCGGGCAAGCTGCTCGCCCCGGCGCACCTCCCGCAGGAGCAGTCGCAGCGCCCCGGCCACGTGCCCAGCGCCCGCAACATCCCGTGGTCGAAGAACGCCAACGACGACGGCACCTTCAAGTCGGACGACGAGCTCAAGGCCCTCTACGAGGCCGAGCAGGTCGACCTGGCGAAGGACACCATCGCCTACTGCCGCATCGGTGAGCGTTCCGCGCTCACGTGGTTCGTGCTGCACGAGCTCCTGGGCCAGGAGAACGTCAAGAACTACGACGGCTCGTGGACCGAGTACGGCTCGCTGGTCGGCGTGCCGATCGAGCTCGGCCCCAACAAGTAACCCGCGGGCACGCGACGCCCTCGTAGGACGACACCCTCCAGGACAGGACAGAGAACATGTGTGGAGCACAGATCGGCGGGCCCGACCTCGCGACGCTCAAGCCCGGTGAGACCGCCATCCAGGGCCAGGTGACCAAGGACGGCGAGCCCGTCAGCGGTTATGTGCGGCTGCTGGACTCGACCGGCGAGTTCACCGCCGAGGTCCCGACCTCGGCCACCGGCCAGTTCCGCTTCTACGCCGCCACCGGCTCCTGGACGCTGCGGGCGCTCGTCCCGGGCGCCCAGGCGGACCGTGCCGTCGTGGTCGCCGAGGCCGGCGGTGTGACGGACGTGGCGATCGCGGTCTGAGCACCGCTCAGGTGATCGCCTGATCGAACGGCCGAAGGGCCGCACCCCCGGGGGTTGGACGCCACTGGAACGGGGTGCGGCCCTTCGCGCCGTCCGCGCACGGTCCTACGCTGGAAGCATGTACGCCCGGCGCCGACGCGCCTACTTCCTGATGATGGGCGGATGCCTCGTCCTCTTCGTCTCCGCCTGGTCGTTCGTGCGCCTGTGGTCGGTCGAGGCCGCCGTGGCCCTGTGCGTGGTCGCCATGGTCATCCCGCCCGTCGCAGCCGTGATCGCGAACCGGCGCGGACCGGACGACCGCTGGTGGGACGACCCCTCCGGCGACCCGAAGTCCGACGAGTGGTGGGACGAACTGGACGGAAAACGGCGCCACGAGGACTGAGCGCGCCACGAGACAAGAACGTGATCAGGTTCCGTGCAACTGCTCCACCACCCCGGGGGTCTGGCGTACGCGCGGGTAATCAGCCCGCGCCCGCGTTTTGTGTGGGGGACCCCGTTGGAACACGAACAGACCATCCCTGAGCAGCGGAAAGAGGAGGAGAGCACACCGGAGCCGGACACTTCGGCCAGTCCCGTCCCGCGAGGGCGGCGCGCGCGCCGCACGACGCTCCTGATCGCGGGCGCGGCCCTGCTCGGCGTCCTCGCCGGCACGGCCACCGGCTACGCGGTCCAGTACGACCGCGAGCCCACCCCGCTGCCGCCGCTGGCGCAGCAGACGATGGACGGGCCGAAGCCGGCCGCCGTGAACGACGCGACGAGTCGGCGCTCGATCAACGCCAACCGCTGGCACAAGGCGGACGAGGACCTGGCCAAGAAGCTGGTGCCGGCCCCCGGCGGTGTACAGGACGTCTTCTCCGGCCTGCAGTCCCCGGACGAGTTCTCCATCGACCACTACGAGGACCCGTCCGGTGGTGTCGGCGGCCTCATTGCCGACGGAATCAGGCGCATCGCCGCCGTTCATTGGTCCGTGGACGACCGTGACTTCGTCGAGATCACCCTGCTCCAGTTCCAGAACCGCAAGGGAGCCGAGAGGTTCCAGTCGGGTGTCAACCACTACATGCCCACTCAGAAGTACGCGGGCAACCAGGGCCGGGAGGTGCCGGGTGTTCCTGCGGACTTCGGCAGGCTGTGGATCGACTCCGAAGCCGAGAAGAAGCCCGGCTACCACCCTCTCCGCACGGGCACAGCCGTCGTCCGCCGTGGCGACATCGTCATGCACCTGAAGTACACGAACAACCGCGGCAAGATCGACGAGAAGGCCGTCGCCGAGCTGGCCGAGCGACAGATGGAGCGGCTGTGAGCGAACGGCAGAACGTGCCCGACGCCGTCGGGGACGGCATACCCGGGCCGGCCGCGCCCGCAGAGGGGCCCGCGCCGGAGCCGGCGGCGGACGTGGCCCCCGAGGCCACCGCTTCCGTGCCCCCGCCCGTCCAAGAGGCCGCGCCCGCGCGCAAGGCGAGCCGCAGGACCACACGGCTGGTGGTGGCCGCCCTGGGGGCCGCCGTCCTCGCGGGTGGTGGATTGGGGGCCGCGGCTGCACTCGGCGATGCCGACCGGACCTCGCCCACCCGCTACTGGCTGGCCGCGGACGCGCCCGTGGCTGATCCCGGCGAGGTGCCAGCCGTACCCGGCAGCGAGCTCCAGGGGAAGCTGCTGCCGCTGCCCAAGGACTACTGGCTCGGCCCAGACATCGACGAGGAGGGCAACAATTACTTCATTCCGGGCGAGCGGGCGCTGCAGATCGTCAAGGAGGACCGCACGGGCCTCTCAGGCGAAGAGCGCGCGGAGCGCGACAAGGCCCTCGCCGGCTTGAAGCTCAAGGGGGTGGCCGGGCGTAGCTACGCCCGGCGTCACGGTGCCGGTGCGTCGGTGGTCGAGATACAGCTCATGCAGGCGGATCCGCAGCAGCTCGCCCAGTTCGGCGAATTCGCCGCGAAGATCGTCTCGCTCGTCGACCGCGACGGGAAGGCGCCCAAGGTGGACGGCTTCCCGGACGCCAAGTGCATGCTGAGCCCGCTCGTCCGGCAGAAGGACGAGAAGATCGACGCCCTCGACTGCCTGGCGGTCCAGGGCGACGTGCTGGTGAGCTTCCGGGTGTACGGGTCCGGCGACTTCCTGCCCAATGACGCAGCGGGCCTGTTCAAGGAACAGCTGGACCGCCTCAAGTCCCCCGGAGAGGCCGCGTGAGCGAGCAGAACGCCATCGACGTGACCCCCGCCGCCGAGGCTGCGCTCGAGGAGGGGCCGGCGCCCGGCCCCCGGTCGGCTCCGGAGGCACCGCCCAAGGACCGCCGCCGACTGTTCGCCGCCCTGCGGTGGACCGCCTGCGTCGCCGTCTTCGCCGTCGTCGCCGCGGGAACGGCCTACGGGATCACCCGGCCCGAGCGCACCGACCTCCCCGGCCTGTCCACCGAGAGCGACGGCCGCTGGACGTACCCGGCGCTCTCCAAGCCCGCGCTGCCCGCCGGCGCCCCCTTGGCCCAGGGTCCGGACAACAAGGACGAGACGCACTACGCGGTGCTCTCGGGCCTGCTCCTGCCCGCCCCCGAGGGGGCGAGGACCGACGACACGTTCAAGGTGGACAAGGACTGGGCGGTGCCGGTCGACGCCTTCCTGCAGGAGTACACGCCCGAGTCCCGCGAGGAGCTGAAGCAGCAGCTCGAATGGGACGGGCTGCGGCAGATCATCGGTCGCGGCTGGACGATGGCGGACGGCACGCGCACCCGTGTGTACTTGCTGCGCTTCCACGCGTCGGGCTTCGTGGACGCCTTCAGGGGATGCACGTTCAACGCGCCGCTGGAGGGCGTATCGGCCCTGGACCTGGACGACGTCTGGAACAAGGCCAAGAACACGCAGGCGAGCAGCCTGCCGATGGGGTTCCCCGGGTCGGGCGTGATCGGTGAGCGCGAGGTCACCGTGTTCCAGGAGGTCCCGCCCGTCCTCGGCGACGAGCAGACCAAGGTCGGCTGCCTCCAGGCGGGTGACGTCCTCGGCATGGTCGTCCAGTCCCGCAAGGGAGAAGTGGCCCCCATTCCCTTCCACCAGACCGTGCTGCTGCAGGGCCAGCTGCTGAGCTGACCGCCGCGGCCCCCTGCCGGGGCGGGCCGTACGGCCCACCTCGCAGCGTGCGCCGGTCCCCGGGCCAGTAGGCTTGGGGACCGGCCCCGTACAGCCCCGAAACGATTCCGAGGAGCACCCCGTGCTTGAGGCAGTCTTCACCTCCCTGCTGGTCCTGGTCTGCGTCGGCGTCATGGCCTTCACCGGCCTGGCCGTCAAGAAGCTGTACCAGGGTCAGCGCTGAGCACCGGCTCGGCCGACCGCCCCGGAACCCCTCCCACAGATCGCCTGAGCAGCCACACATGATCCAGATCCCGTCCGACCTGAACCCGCGCCTCGTCCCCCTCGCCTTCCTCCTCGGCAACTGGGAGGGCGCGGGAGTCTTCGACTTCCCCGGTGAGGAGAAGTGCAACTTCGGCCAGGAAGTCGTCTTCAGCCACGACGGCCGGGACTTCCTGGAGTACACCTCCCGTACCTGGGTCCTCGACGCCGAGGGCAAAAAGGTGCGGCCGCTGGAATCCGAGTCCGGTTACTGGCGCATCGACGAGGACCGCAAGGTCGAGATCGTCATGGTCCGCGACCAGGGCGTCGTCGAGGTCTGGTACGGCGAGCTCGCCGACGGCAAGCCCCAGATCGACCTGGTCACCGACGCGGTCGCCCGTACTGCGGCCTCCGGCCCCTACAGCGGCGGCAAGCGGCTCTACGGCTACGTCAAGAGCGACCTGATGTGGGTCGGCGAGAAGGCCACCCCGGACGTCGAGCTCCGCGCGTACATGTCGGCGCAGCTCAAGAAGGTCGTCACCCCCGAGGAGGTCGCCGAGATGGCGCGCAACCTCCCGGACATGCCGGACGACGGCATCGCCTTCTTCCGCTGAGCGGAAACCTCCCCCAGGCCGTGCACGAAAGGGGACCGCGGGCTCGACCGCGGTCCCCTTCGCACACATACACTGGCGGGGTGGTGAGCACCGAAGGAACCCCGGGCACCGACTGGAAGGCCGACCTGCGCCGGCGCGGGTACCGGCTGACGCCGCAGCGCCAGCTCGTTCTGGAAGCCGTGGACGCGCTGGAGCACGCCACGCCGGACGAGATCCTCGCGGAAGTGCGCAAGACGGCTTCCGGCGTCAACATCTCCACCGTCTACCGGACGCTGGAGCTCCTGGAGGAGCTCGGCCTGGTCTCCCACGCCCACCTCGGGCACGGGGCCCCCACCTACCACCTGGCCGACCGGCACCACCACATCCACCTGGTCTGCCGCGACTGCGCCGACGTCATCGAGGCGGACGTCGACATCGCCGCCGACTTCACCGCGAAGCTCCGTACCACCTTCGGTTTCGAGACCGACATGAAGCACTTCGCGATCTTCGGACTGTGCAAGAAGTGCGCCGCCGAGCGGCGTACGGCCACCCCCTAGCAGGGTCGTAGGCTTGGTCGCATGACCAGCAGCCCCTTGCTCCATCTTCCCGGCGCCGTCCCGGCCGAAGGCCGCGACGAGGGCGTCGCCGCCCACTACGGCGAGCTGTACGGCGAACAGCGTGCGCTCGCGGACGGCCGCGGCTTCGTCGACCTCTCGCACCGGGGGGTCGTCTCCGTCACCGGGCCCGAGCGGCTCAGCTGGCTCCACCTGCTGATCACCCAGCACGTCACCGAGCTGCCGGCCGGGCAGGCCACCGAGGCGCTGATCCTTTCGGCGAACGGCCACATCGAGCACGCGCTCTACCTCGTCGACGACGGCGAGACGACGTGGGCGCACGTGGAGCCCGGCACCCAGGGCGACCTGATCGGCTACCTGGAGTCGATGAAGTTCTTCTACCGCGTCGAAGTCACCGACCGCACCCAGGAGTTCGCGGTCGTGCACCTGCCGGCCGGCTCCATCGCCGAGATCGCGAAGGATCTCGTCGTACGGGAGACCGCGTACGGACGGGACGTCTTCGTGCCCCGCGCCGAGCTGGAGGCCTTCGCCGCCGCGCACGGACCGGCCGCCGGCCTCCTGGCCTACGAGGCCCTGCGGGTCGAGGGGCACCGGCCCCGGGTCGGCCTGGAGACCGACCACCGCACCATCCCGCACGAGCTGGGCTGGATCGGCACCGCCGTGCACCTGCAGAAGGGCTGCTACCGCGGCCAGGAGACGGTCGCCCGCGTACACAACCTGGGCAAGCCCCCGCGCCGCCTGGTCTTCCTGCACCTGGACGGCTCCGAGGTCGTCCTCCCGGCCCACGGCGCCCCCGTCCGGCTCGCCGCGGACGGCGAGGAGGGACGCCAGCTGGGCTTCGTGACCACCGCCGTCCGCCACCACGAACTGGGCCCCATCGCCCTCGCCCTGGTCAAGCGGAACGTCCCGGTCGATGCGCCGCTGCTCGTGGGCGGCACGGCCGCCGCCCAGGAGGTCGTCGTCGCCCCCTGACGCCCGGGCCTACACGTCGACGACGATGGTGAACGGGCCGTGGTTGGTCAGCGACACCCGCATGTCCGCCCCGAACCGGCCCGTCGCCACCGTCGCGCCGAGCGCGCGCAGCTGTGCCACGACCTCGTCCACGAGCGGCTCGGCGACCGGCCCGGGCGCCGCCGCGTTCCACGTGGGGCGCCGCCCCTTGCGGGCGTCGCCGTACAGCGTGAACTGGGAGATCACCAGCAGCGGAGCGCCGTTGTCGCTGCAGGACTTCTCGCCCTCCAGGATCCGCACGGACCACAGCTTGCGCGCCAGCAGCGCCGCCTTCTCCGGCGTGTCGTCGTGGGTCACCCCCACCAGCACGCACAGCCCCTCGCCGACGATCTCGCCCACGGTCTCGCCACCGACGACGACGCTCGCGCCGTCCACCCTCTGCACCACAGCTCGCATACCACCTGTGTACCAGCCGTGCACCCGTCCGGGGCCGATCGGGTGGAGTGGGACTGCACCGGGGCCACGGAGAGTGGCACGATGCACGCAGGCGGTGCGGGTGCGCCGCACCGGTCGAGGGGACGGACTCGTTCGCATGAATACTTCTGGTACCTCCGTACCTGCATCACCCTCTTCCGTCGCGACTGCCGCGGTACGACCGCCCGCGCAGCGCACGGCCGAGACGCAGGAGCAGGGGCCCGCGGCGGCGGCGCCGGCCGCGACCGGGCTCGGGCTGCCCGAGCTGCGGGCGCTGCGCCGCGACGCCCAGCGCGACGAGGCCGATCTGAGCTACGTGCGCAGGCTGCTGCAGGGCCGCATCGACATCCTGCGCGCCGAACTCGCCCGGCGGACCGACCCCGAGGCGCCGGTGGTGGACCGGCTCTCGGTGATCCTCACCGACGCCCCCTCCAGCCGCAGCGCCTCCGCGCGGCACGTCACGCTCGGCACCCCGCACAGCGAGGAGTACCGGATCCTGGCGGCGGAGATGCTCGCCGACGTCGAGCTGTCGGACCTCCAGGCCCGCACGGACGGCGAACTGCACGACGGGATGGCCCGGTTGGTGGGCTACGAGCAGCAGGTCTCCCGGCGCCGGCAGCAGCTCCAGCGCACGGTCGACGAGTGCAGTGCGGAGATCACCCGGCGCTACCGGGAAGGGGAGGCGCAGGTGGACGACCTGCTCGCCTAGAAAATGCGGCGACCCGCGCCGCGCGGGCGATTAGCGTGGGCCGCTATGAGTGCTGACGTCCGGCCGATCGCCGAATCCGAGCTCCACGACTGGCTGCGCGCCGTTCACACCGGCTTCCTGACCGCGACCCGGGTGACGGACTCCGATGTCGCCCAGCGTGCCAAGTACAACGACCTCGCCCGCACCCAGGGCGCGTTCGACGCCGACACCGGCCGCTGTGTGGGAGCCTTCCGCTCCTTCGCCCAGGAGTTGACCGTGCCCGGTGGCGCGGCCGTCCCCGCCACCGCGATCTCCAATGTGGTCGTGCTGCCCACGCACCGGCGGCAGGGTCTGCTGACCCGCATGATGCAGGCCGAGTTCACCGCGGCCGCCGCGCGCGGCGACGTGCTGGCGACGCTGATCGCCGCCGAGTACCCGATCTACGGGCGGTACGGCTTCGGGCCCGCCACCTCCCTCGTGGAGTGGGAGATCGACGTACCGCGCACCGGGCTGGACCGGCGGCTGTCGGCACCCGTGGACGGCGGGCGGATCGAGCTGGTGGACGCGGCCGACTTCCGGCGGCTCGGCCCCGGGCTGCACGAGGCGCTGCGCGCGGCCGTGCCGGGGGCGGTGAACCGGGACGAGCGCTGGTGGAACGTGGTGACCGGCCTGGAGGAGATGTCGCACCGGCCCTACAAGGACAAGTTCCACGCCGTGTACCGGACGGCGCAGGGCGAGGTGGCCGGCGCGGCCGTCTACACCGCCGACGACCACTGGACGGACGCGAAGGTGCCGCATAACACCGTGCAGGTCCACGACCTGCTGGCGCTCACCCCGCAGGCGGAGCGGGCGCTGTGGCAGTTCCTGTGCTCCATCGACTGGGTGCAGAAGGTCCGCACCGGTCACCGGGCACCTGACGACCTCCTCCCGCAGCTGCTGCCCGACCCGCGGTCGGCACGGGTCGTCACCGCCGCGGACTTCCTGTGGGTGCGGGTGCTGGACGTCGTACGGGCGCTGGGTGCGCGGACGTACGAGGTGCCGGGGGTCCTCGTCCTGGAGGTCGCGGACGAGGCGGGTCCGGCGGGCGGGCGCTACCGGCTGGACGCGGGGGCGGGCGGGTGCGAGCGCACGCAGGAGCCGGCCGACCTGCGCCTGGACGTGTCCGCGCTGGGATCCCTGTATCTGGGTGACGCGTCCGCGGTGCGGCTGGCCGCGCTGGGCCGGCTGACGCAGGAGCGGCCGGGCGCGGTGGCGCTGGCGGACGCGGTGTTCCGCACCGCGCGCCGTCCGTGGTGTCCGGACGTTTTCTGAGACGAGGACCGACATGATGACGTCACTGGTGGAATCCCTGCGCGCGGCCGGATGCGTCTTCGCGGAGGAGGAGGCGGAACTGCTGCGTGGCGCCGCCCGGGACGACGCGCACCTGGTGGAGCTGCTGGCCCGCCGGGTGGGCGGTGAACCGCTCGAACACGTCGTGGGCTGGGCGGAGTTCTGCGGACTGCGCGTGCATGTGGGTGCGGGGGCCTTCGTGCCGCGCCGGCGCACCGAGTTCCTGGTGCAGGAGGCGGTGGCGCTGACCCGGCCGGGTGCGGTGGTGCTGGACCTGTGCTGCGGGGTCGGCGCGCTGGGCGCGGCGGTGGCGGCGCAGTCGCCGGGCGGTGTGGAGCTGCACGCCGCGGACATCGACCCGGCGGCGCTGGCGTACGCGCGGCGCAATGTGGCCCCGTACGGCGGCCGGGTGTGGGAGGGCGATCTGTACGCGGCGCTGCCGGCCGGGCTGCGCGGCCGGGTGGACGTACTGGTGGTCAACGCGCCGTACGTGCCTACGGAGGAGATCGCCCTCATGCCGTCGGAGGCGCGCCGGCACGAGCCGCTGGTCTCGCTGGACGGTGGGGCGGACGGCCTGGACGTCCACCGCCGGGTGGCGGCGGGTGCTCCGGCCTGGCTGGCGCGGGGCGGTCGGCTGCTGATCGAGACGAGCGCCCGGCAGGCTCCGTCGACGGCGTCGGCGCTGACCTCGGCGGGCCTGTCGGTGCGCGCGGTCACCTGCGAGGAGCGGCACGCGACGGTGGTGATCGCCACGGCGGCAGCCTGACCCTCGGTTGCGGCGCCCGGCGGCGCCGCCGTCAGGCGCGCGCGTACGGGCCCTCGGCCGCCATCGTGTTCTGCATCGCCGTCAGCCTGCGGACGAAGAGGACGGCGAGCACCCCGGCGACCGCGGTGGCCAGGTCCGAGGCGATCCCGAGCCTGCCCGCCGCGAGCAGCTCGTCCACCGTGTCGGCGTCCGCGTAGATCCGGCCGAAGACGCGGCCCACGATCGTGGAGAGGACCCAGACCACCCACCAGGACGTCAGCAGCGCCGCGGGCGCCGGGCGGTCGGAGCCGTCGGGCCCGAGCTGGGTGCTGGCCCGCCAGGTCTGCCGGGCGACCTGGTAGGGCAGGACGAAGTGCGCCACGGGGATGAACCAGCCACCGATGGCCCAGCCCTTGCCGAGGGTGAAGGCGTCGGGGCGGAAGACGCCGCCGTTGGTGCGCACGCGGTGGAACCAGATGATGAACACGACGACGGTGGGCAGCACCGTGAGCAGCTGGAGCAGCCCGGCGAGGACGGTGAGCGCGGGGGACAGGCCGAGTTCGAGGTCGTCGAAGTGGGTGTCCCCGGAGAAGCCCCGCAACCACGACTGCTCGTAGGCGCCGGCGCCGGCGGAGAAGAGGTGCACCGCGGCCGAGGCGCCGAGCAGCCAGGTCAGCGCCGTCGCGAGCCCCTTCGGGGAGCGCAGCACGTCATGGGGCACCGGCGCCGCATACACGGGCCCGCCGGGGTAGGGGGCCTGGTGGGGGCCCCGGTACGGCGCCGGGCCGGCCTGCGGGTACGGCTGCGGACCGGCCGGCGGCTGCGGAGGCGGCGGTGAGCCGGGCGCGGTGAAGGACATGACGGTGGACCCCCCGGGGAAACGGATGACCTGCGGACGGCCCCACCGGTCGTGCGGGGGCCCGCCAAGATCGTGCCCGGTGAAGATATGCCGGTCACCGCCCGGAGTCCAGGCAGTTTTCCCAGGTCAGAACGGGCCGGAGCGGGACAGCGGCGCCCGCTGCGGCCTGCGGCACCGGGAGATGTTGCAAGCATCTGCTTGCAAAAGTTAGCGGGGTCCGGCAGGATCGGCGGCATGGCATCGCTCAACGTCGGGAATCTCGGCGAATACCTCCGCGAGCAGCGGCGGCAGGCGCAGCTCTCGCTGCGGCAGCTCGCCGACGCGGCGGGGGTGTCGAATCCGTACCTGAGCCAGATCGAGCGCGGGCTGCGCAAGCCGAGCGCGGACATCCTCCAGCAGCTGGCCAAGGCGCTGCGGATCTCCGCGGAGACGCTGTACGTGCAGGCCGGGATCCTCGACGAGCGGGACCGCGACGAGGTGGAGACGCGAGCCGTCATACTCGCCGACCCGTCCATCAACGAGCGGCAGAAGCAGGTGCTGCTCCAGATCTACGAGTCGTTCCGCAAGGAGAACGCCCTCGACGCGCCCGCAGTTCCTGACGCCCCCTCCGACGAGATGCCGTCGAAGACCGACTGAAGTTGATCCGGGAGGACCAGCACATGGCCATCGCCGATGACCTGAAGAAGACCCTCACCGACCCCACTCCCCTCTACTTCGCCGCCGGCACCGCCGATCTCGCCGTCCAGCAGGCGAAGAAGGTTCCGGAGCTCATCGAGCAGCTGCGCGCCGAGGCCCCCGCGCGCATCGAGGCCGTGAAGAACACGGACCCGAAGGTTGTGCAGGACGCCGTGACCGCCAAGGTCGCCGAGGTGTTCGGCGCGATCGACCCGAAGAAGATCGGGGAGACCGCCCAGGACCTGGCGCTGCGCGGTGTCGGCGTGGCCGCCGAGTACGCGGTGCGCGCGAAGGAGACCTACGACAAGGTCGCCGAGCACGGTGAGCAGGCCGTGCGGGCCTGGCGCGGCGGGGTCTCCGAGGAGATCGTCGACATCGCGGTCGTCGTCGAGCCGCGGCCCGAGCCGAAGTCCGAGCCGGAGGCGGCCGCCGAGCCGTCGGCCGAGGCCTCGGCCGACGAGCAGTCCACCGCGAAGAAGCCGGCCGCGCGCCGGGGCGGCGGGGCCAAGAAGGCCGCCGTCAGCGCGGACGACGCGAGCTGAGCACCCCGCCCGCATGGGCGTACGGCGGGCCGGGCACCCTTCAGGGGCCCGGCCCGTTGGGGTGGATGCAGGGGCGTGTGCCGGTAGCGTGGTGTGAGGCGGCACCCGAAGTGCGAAGCGCGAGCAGAAGAAGGCGGTCGGAGCGATGCTGATGGACGGGTTCGATCAAGGCGTGATCCCGCTGCTCGGGCTCGCCATGCTGGTGCTCGCCGTGGTGGCCTTCGGATTCGCGCTGCTGGCGCGGGACGACGCGTACCGGGCGGCCGACAAGCAGAGCAAGACCTTCTGGCTGGTCATCCTCGGCATCACCGTGCTCGTGGACGCCTTCCTGGGGCTGCTGTTCCTCCAGATCGCCGGTCTGGTGGCGACCATCGTGTTCTTCGTGGACGTCCGGCCGGCCCTCAAGCAGGTCTCGGGTGGCGGCCGCCGCAGCGGTGGCAGCAGCAGCGACGGCCCGTACGGCCCCTACAACGGCGGCCGGTAGCCGGTAGCCGGTGAGGCGTCCGCCCGGTCTCGGGCGGATCAGCCCTCGGAACGGGAGAGCAGGACCACGGCCACGTCGTCGGTGAGCTCGCCGCCGTTGAGGCGGCGCGCCTCGGTCACGGAGGCCTCCAGCAGCCCCTCACCGCTCAGACCCAGGTCCAGGTGCCGGTTGATCATCTCCACCATGCCGTCCTGGCCCAGGCGTTCCCTGCCCTCGCCGATCCGCCCCTCGATGAGGCCGTCGGTGTAGAGCATCAGGCTCCAGGTGCCGCCGAGCTCGACCTGCCGGCGCGGCCAGCGGGCCCGGGGCAGCAGGCCGAGGGCGGGGCCGCTGTTCTCGTACGGGAGCAGCCGCGCACGGCGGCCCGGCCGGGAGATCAGCGGGGCCGGATGTCCGGCCAGGCACAGGCCCGCGCGGCGGCCGTCCGGGGCGATGTCGACGGTGCACAGCGTCGCGAAGATCTCCTCGCAGGGGCGCTCCACCTCCAGCACTTCCTGGAGCGTGGCCAGCAGGTCGTCCCCGCAGAGGCCCGCCAGGGTCAGGGCGCGCCAGGCGATGCGCAGCTCGACGCCGAGGGCGGCCTCGTCGGGGCCGTGGCCGCAGACGTCGCCGATCATGGCGTGGACGGTGCCGTCGGGCGTGCGGACGGTGTCGTAGAAGTCCCCGCCGAGGAGGGCCCGGCTGCGGCCGGGGCGGTAGCGGGCGGCGAAGCGCAGATCGGAGCCGTCGAGGAGCGGGGTGGGGAGCAGGCCGCGCTCCAGGCGGGCGTTCTCCTGGGCGCGCAGTTTCGATTCTGCAAGTTTGTACTGGGCTATGTCGGCCCGTTTTCTCTCCACGGCGTAGCGGATGGCGCGGCTCAGCAGCCGTCCGTCCAGCTCGTCGCGGAAGAGGAAGTCCTGGGCCCCGACACGGACGGCCTCGGCCGCGCGCTCGGCGTCGTCCTCGTCGGTGAGGACGAGGACGGCGTGGCGCGGGGCCAGGCGCAGCACCTGGTGCAGGACGGCGAGCTGCGGATCGGCGGTGGCGGTGGCCGTGCCGGGCGCGCCGGTCGGCACGGCCGGGGCGGCCGTGGCGGTGGCGGACGGGACGCGGCTGCCGGCGCGGGGCAGCGACAGGTCGAGCAGGATGCAGGCCACGTCGGGGGTGAGGAGCCGCTCGGCCTCGGTGAGGTTGCGGGCGGTACGGAGCCGGATGCGGTGGCCGTCGGCGTCGAGGATCTCCGGGACGGTGAGCCCGCCGGCGGGGTCGTCCTCGATGACCAGGAGGGTCAGGGCGGTGGTCTGAGGGGTCGCCTGCGTGACGCCGGCACCTGTGGAGCCAGGCGGTGCGGCGGTGTGCAGAACGGCCTGACCGCTCTCCGTGGCGGAGGTCTCCCTCTGCCGCGGTACGGGTACGGGCATCGTTTCCGGTTCCTTCCCTCCCCCCGAGGGTGCTCGTCCGGCAGACCCTAGCGGTCCCTGCCCCGCGAACGGAATGCCGTTCTTGGCGCGGGCCTCCGTCATATGCCGTCATCACGGGGGAAAATCGGCCTCACCGGATGACGAAGCTCACGGCCGCGCCGCGTTCCGTCCCGCCCCACGAGACGTCCCCCACACCGCCGGGGTTGCCACCGGCCGCTCGCCGTCCGTCACCGGGCGCCCGTCACCGGCGGCCCGTCCGGAGCGTTTCGGGCGGCACGGACGGTTGCGCGTGCCGTCCGGATGGGGTCACGCGTCCGGGCGGACCACTGCCTTGATCGGCATGGAGCCGGCGCCCGCCATGGTCACGTCGCGGCCGGGGCGGGGGGCGTGGACCATCGCGCCGTCACCCACGTACATGCCGACGTGGCTGGCGTCGTCGAAGTAGATGATCAGGTCGCCCGGCCGCATGTCCTTCAGCGCGATCTTCGGCAGCAGCCGCAGCTGCTCCTGCGACGTGCGCGGGATGCCGCGCCCGGCAGCGCGCCAGGCCTGGGAGGTCAGCCCGGAGCAGTCGAAGGAGTCCGGGCCGACGGCGCCCCACTTGTACGGCTTCCCTATCTGCGCCGTCGCGAACTGCACGGCCCGCTTGCCGGCGTCCGTGGCCTTGCCGTTGACGTCCTTCATCGCGCCCGACGACAGCCACGCCGTCTGCGCCCGGTACTGCGCTTCCTGCTCCAGCTGGATCAGCCGGGCCTTCTCCTCGGCCTCCAGTTTGCTCTCCAGCTCCTCCGCGGCCTTGATCTTCGCCTCGATCTGCTTCTTGGACTCCTCCTGCTTGACCCGGTTCTCCTCCAGCTTCTTCCAGCGCTCGCTCGCCTCCTCCGCGTAGCGCTGCAAGTCCGTCTGGGTACGGTCCAGTTCGGACAGGAGGTTGGAGGCAGCCTTCTCGCCCTGCCGCAACCGGTCCGCCCCGTCGAGGAACTGGTTCGGGTCGTCGCTCAACGCCAGCCGGGCGCCCGGCGGCAGGCCGCCCGCGCGGTACTGCGCGCGGGCCGCGGCGCCGGCACGGCTCTTCAGGGTCGCGATCCGCTCCTTGCCGGCGACGATCAGGTTGGCGATTTCGACGATCTTCTCCGACTGGGCCTTGGTCTCGGCCTCCGCGAGGTTGTACGCGTCCGTCGCGCTGCCCGCCTGCCGGTAGAGCTCGTCGATGTCCTTGCGGACCTGCTCCAGGGACTTGCCGCCCGGATCGGGCAGCGGCGCCGCCGGAGCCCCGGGCGCTGCCGGGGCTGCCGGAGCCGCATACGCCGTGCCCGTCGCGAGGCCCGGTGCCGTCAGCACCGCCATCGCGCACAGCAGCACGAGAGAGCCTGTGCCTCGCCGTCGCCCAACCGACCCCATGGTCCCCCCAGGCACCCGAGTCAGACCTCGTATCAGATCTGACTATTCATCAGTAACTTCGCACCGTCACCGGGATGGTGCCACGAGTCGTCGAAATCCGACACCCTTGTGGATGCCGTTTCGATCTTGTCTGCCCCAACGGACCCCGAGCCCTGCCCCTCACGGATCAACGGCCCGCCCCGATCGCCGGTTCCCCCGCGGTCCGCTCTCACCCCACCGGGCGCAACGCCTCCCAGCGCAGCGTCAGTTCCCCCTGCCGCCACCGCCCGGGCCCGTCCGCCAGCGGCCAGTGCGCGGACAGCGCCCGCGCCGTGCGGATCCAGCGCTGCCGCGCCCCGTACGAGGCGTACGGAGCCGCCGCCGCCCACGCCCGGTCGAAGTCGCGCAGGAACGCGTACACCGGCTCACCCGGCACGTTGCGGTGGATCAGCGCCTTCGGCAGCCGCTCCGCCAGGTCCGAGGGACGCTCCAGCGAGCCCAGCCGCGTCGCGAACGTCACCGTGCGCGGCCCCTCGGGACCGAGCGCCACCCACACGTGCCGCCGCCCGATCTCGTCGCAGGTCCCCTCCACCAGCAGCCCGCCCGGCGCCAGCCGCGCGCACAGCCGCGCCCACACCTCCGTGACCTGCTCCTCGTCGTACTGGCGCAGGACGTTCGCCGCGCGGATCAGCATCGGGCGCTCCCCGCCCTCCAGCGGGACCTCGAAGCCGCCGTGCCGGAAGCTGAGCCCCTCGCGCTCGTACGGCTTCGCCCCCGCGACCCGCGCGGGCTCGATCTCGATACCGACCACCCGCACCCGCGGCGCCGCGTCCCGCAGCCGCGCCAGCAGTTCCACCGCCGTCCAGGGCGCGGCCCCGTACCCGAGGTCCACCGCCACCGGTTCCGCCGCCCGCCGCAGCGCGGCGCCGTGGGAGGCGGCGATCCAGCGGTCCATCCGGCGCAACCGGTTCGGATTCGTCGTCCCGCGCGTCACCGAACCCACAGGACGGCCGGCGGCGCGGCCGGGTGACGGGGACGGGGTACTGCGGGAGGCCATGGGGCGAGGGTAAGCGGAGTGCCCCCGCGCGGTGAAAAGGGCCCGGCGCACCCCCGCGGACCGCGCGGCGTCCGGGAAACACGAAGAAACCCGAGGAACGCGCAGGAAAAGCGGCCGTCCCGGAATGCGGGGGACGGCCATCCGGGTTGCACTCCTTGCAGGGCGCCCCACGCGCCCTCGCAGCCATGCCGTCCGTCCGTCCTGCCGTCCGAGCGTCGCGCGCGCACCGTCCGAGCCGAGAGGAAGCGCTTCCTTGAGCCAGTACGTGTCCCGCCTCGGCGGCAGCCTCAGCGGGCGCCTCGCCGCCGCCCGCGCCGCCACCCGCCACGAACCGCCCCGGCTGCGCCTGCCGGCCGTCGGCCACCACCGCAAGCCGCGCCGGGTGGCCATGCTCAGCGTGCACACCTCACCCCTGCACCAGCCCGGCACCGGCGACGCCGGGGGGATGAACGTCTACATCGTGGAACTGGCCCGCCGTCTGGCCGCGATCAACATCGAGGTCGAGGTCTTCACCCGGGCCACCACCGGCGGGCTGCCCCCCGTCGTCGAGCTGGCCCCCGGCGTCCTGGTGCGGCACGTGGACGCCGGCCCCTACGAAGGCCTCGCCAAGGAGGAGCTCCCGGCCCAGCTGTGCGCCTTCACCCACGGCGTGATGCAGGCCTGGGCCGGCCACCGCCCGGGGTACTACGACCTCGTCCACTCCCACTACTGGCTCTCCGGGCACGTCGGCTGGCTCGCCGCCCAGCGCTGGGGCGTGCCCCTCGTCCACGCCATGCACACCATGGCCAAGGTCAAGAACGCCGCCCTGGCCGAGGGGGACACCCCCGAGCCCGCGGCCCGCGTCATAGGCGAGACGCAGATCGTCTCCGCCGCCGACCGGCTCATCGCCAACACCGCCGAAGAGGCCGACGAACTCGTGCGGTACTACGAGGCCGACCCCGCCAAGGTGGCCGTCGTCCACCCCGGCGTGAACCTCGACCGCTTCACCGTCGGCGACGGCCGGGCCGCCGCCCGCGCCCGCCTCGGCCTCCCGCAGGACGCCGTCATACCCCTCTTCGCCGGGCGCATCCAGCCGCTGAAGGCCCCCGACATCCTGCTGCGTGCCGTCGCCGTCCTCGTCGACCGCGACCCCTCGCTGCGCCGCCGCCTCTTCGTGCCCGTCGTCGGCGGCCCCAGCGGCAGCGGCCTCGCCAAGCCGGAAGGCCTGCAGAAGCTCGCCGCGAAACTCGGCATCGCCGACCTCGTGCACTTCCACCCGCCCGTCGCGCAGGACGGGCTCGCGGACTGGTTCCGGGCGGCGTCCGTGCTGGTCATGCCGTCCTACAGCGAGTCCTTCGGGCTCGTCGCCATAGAAGCCCAGGCGGCGGGCACCCCGGTGCTGGCCGCCGAGGTCGGCGGACTGCCCGTCGCCGTCGACGACGGCGTCACGGGGATCCTCGTACCCGGCCACGACCCGGCGGACTACGCGCGGCAGCTGCGCCGCTTCGTCGACGAGCCCGGGCTCGCGGACCGGATGGGCGCCGCGGCGGCGCGGCACGCGCAGTTCTTCGGCTGGGACACGGCGGCCGCCGGCACGGCCGACGTGTACACGGCGGCGATGCACGACCACCGCCGTCGCGTACGCTCCCACCATGGCTGACACCGCCGAGATCATCGAGAGCGCGCTCGCCGGAGCGGAACTGAGCTGGGAGAGCCCCCAGCCGGGCACCTACGTCGTCCAGCTTCCCGGCACGCGCAAGCTGAGCACCACCTGCTCGATCCGGGTCGGCCGGCACTCGCTGTCGGTCAACGCCTTCGTGATCCGCCACCCCGACGAGAACGAGGCGGGCGTCCACCGCTGGCTGCTGGAGCGCAATCTCAAGCTGTACGGGATGGCGTACGCGGTGGACCGCCTCGGCGACATCTACCTCACCGCCCGCCTGCCGCTGTCGGTCGTCACTCCGGAGGAGCTGGACCGGCTGCTCGGCACGGTGCTGGAGGCGGCGGACGGCTCCTTCAACACCCTGCTGGAGCTGGGTTTCGCGAGCTCGATCCGGCGCGAGTACGAGTGGCGGGTCTCGCGCGGTGAGCCGACCTTCAACCTCGACGCCTTCAAGCACCTGACGCGCCCCCAGGACGGGCCGGCGCAGGACCCTGCCGACCCGTCCGACTGACGGCGCGGGGAGGGCCGCCGGCCGAGAGCGGCGCGCTCAGACCGATCCCACCGGGTCCGCGCAGGGGAGCGGCCCGGCGGCCGCGGGGGCCCTGCCCGCCGGGGCGGTGACCGCGGGCTCGCGTGCTGCCGACGGCTCGGGAGTCGCCGACGCCTCGCATCCTGCCGACGGCTCGGGAGTCGCCGACGGCTCGTGGGCGGCCGGCTCTCGCGCCGCCTTCCGGTCGGTGTTCCCACCGCCGGCTGCGCCCGGGCCCGTACCCCGGTCTCCCGATGCAAGGTCCCGCATGAGCAGCCAGTAGCCGGCCGCCGCCACCGTGCCGAGCGCACCCGTGGCCGCCCACAGCCAGCCGGCGCCCCAGCGGTCGATCACGAAGCCCGCCATCAGCGGCGCCACCAGCGCGGCCACCGCCCAGGACATCGAGTAGACGCCCTGGTAGCGCCCGCGCCCGTGCACCGGCGAGAGCCGTACGACCAGGGTCATCTGTGTCGGCGAGTTCACGATCTCGGCGAGCGTCCACACGCACACCGTCAGCGCGTACGCCCACACCGGCCCGGCGAAGGCCGTCAGCGCGAAGCCGTAACCGGCCAGCAGTGCCGAGACGACCAGCAGCTTCTGCGGGTCGCGGTGTTCGATGAAACGGGTGACGGGGATCTGCAGCACCACGATCAGCAGCCCGTTCACGGCGATGACCAGCCCGTAGTCCCCGGGCGAGAACCCGGCGGCGCCCATTGCGACCGGCAGGCCGACCGACCCCTGCGTGAAGATCAGCGAGATCAGGAACGACAGTCCGACCACGCCCATGAACCGCCCGTCGCGCAGCACGGTCCCGAGCCCGACCGCCGCCCCCGCACCGGACGCGGCAGTGGCACCCGCGGTGCCCGATGCGCCCGGCCCGCCGCCCTCCGGCCGGGACTCGGGCAGCTTGACGTACACCAGCACCGCGCACACCAGCGTGAGGGCCGCCTCGCCGAGGAATCCGGCCAGGTAGCTGTACTCGGCGATCAGGCCCGCGGCGGTGGCGCTCACGGCGAAGCCGAGGTTGATGGCCCAGTAGTTGAGCGCGAAGGCCCGTACGCGGTCCTCGGGGCGGACGATGTCCGCCATCATCGCGGCGACCGCCGGGCGGGAGGCGTTCGAGGTCGTGCCGACCAGCAGCGCCACCGCCGCAATGGCCGCCGGGTGCTGCATGAAGCCCAGCAGCGCCACCGACAAGGCGGTCGAGGCCTGGGCGGCCAGCAGGGTGGGGCGCCGCCCCAGCCGGTCGGTCATCACACCCGCGACCAGCGAGGACACCACGCCGCCCAGCCCGTGGAGGGCGACGACGAGGCCCGCGAAGGAGGCGGAGTAGCCCCGGTCCAGCGTCAGGTACAAGGTCATGAAGGTGGCGACGAAGGCCCCGAGGCGGTTCACGAGCGTGCTCGTCCACAGCCACCAGAACGCCGGGGGCAGCCCCGAGACGCTCTCCCGGGCGGCCCGTCTCAGACTGGCAGCGGACATACGGAATCCCCCCGAGGTGTAAGCGTCGCCATGCCGGTGGGCACGTTACGAGGGTGGGGGCTCCGGGCGCCACCCAATTGACCCGAGCCGTCAATCGACACCCTGGCGCGTCCATTAGGCTCGTACGCATGGCCGACGCACCGTACAAGCTGATCCTCCTCCGCCACGGCGAGAGCGAATGGAACGCGAAGAACCTGTTCACCGGCTGGGTGGACGTCAACCTCACCGAGAAGGGCGAGAAGGAGGCGGTCCGGGGCGGTGAGCTGCTGAAGGACGCCGGCCTGCTGCCCGACGTTCTGCACACCTCCCTCCAGAAGCGCGCCATCCGCACCGCGCAGCTCGCCCTGGAGGCGGCGGACCGCCACTGGATCCCGGTGCACCGCTCCTGGCGCCTGAACGAGCGCCACTACGGCGCGCTGCAGGGCAAGGACAAGGCGCAGACCCTCGCGGAGTTCGGCGAGGAGCAGTTCATGCTGTGGCGCCGCTCCTACGACACCCCGCCGCCGGTGCTGGAGGACGGTACGGAGTTCTCGCAGTCCGAGGACGCGCGGTACGCGTCGATCCCGAACGAGCTGCGTCCGCGCACCGAGTGCCTCAAGGACGTCGTCGAGCGCATGCTGCCGTACTGGTACGACGGCATCGTCCCGGACCTGCTGGCGGGCCGCACGGTCCTGGTCGCCGCGCACGGCAACTCGCTGCGCGGCCTGGTCAAGCACCTGGACAGCATCTCGGACGAGGACATCACGGGCCTGAACATCCCGACCGGCATCCCGCTCGTCTACGAGCTGGACGCCGACTTCAAGCCCCTCAACCCGGGCGGCACCTACCTGGACCCGGCCGCCGCCGCGGCCGCCATCGAGGCCGTCAAGAACCAGGGCAAGAAGTAACGAACAGCGCGAGCAAGCCCCCGACCTGCACATGTGCTGCGGGTCGGGGGCTTTTCCGTGCGTCCCGGGGCCGCGACAGCGCCGACTGGTCGTCGACGTCTTCGGCCATCACGGCAACCGGTAGCCGGCGGAGGTCATCGGGCGGTGTTCGCGCGCCACTCGTTGCCGATGGAGCGGAGCAGCGCCGGGTAGACGCCCGCGTACCGGAAGGGCTTGATGGCCAGCATGTAGGCGGCGCCCAGCAGGCCGTTCGGCTTGACCAGGACGGCCATCTGGCCGCGGTGGCCGCCGTTGCCGTCCGGGACCCAGCCGATGTGCATCACGCCGTGCATGGTCTTGTTGGCCATCTCCGCCGCCCACTCGTCGTGCGTCTGGTAGACGGACGTGAACGGGGCGGCGGTGAGGTCCGGCCCGCGCTCGCCGTCGCGGAGGTCCGCCGGCAGCCGGTCACGGAGGGTCGGCACCCGCGAGCGGAGGCCGTCGGCGGGCTTGTCCCAGCCGAGCAGTGCCCCGAGCTTCCAGCGGATCGCGAAGAGAGCCCGCCCCACGGGGGAGGGGACGGGGTCGCCGGAGCCCCTGGCGAACTGACGGACCAGCCGCGCGAGGTCGTCCGGCCCGCCGGGCGTCGGTAGGGCCCACACGTCTTCGACCCGGAAGTCCGGCGCGATCTCGTGGATGCGCCAGGGACGGGAGGTGTGAGCGGTGCTGGGGAGTCTCATGAGGCGTGCCCCTATCTATACGATGCCGTATAGATCGAGGCTAGTACCCTTCTATACGGCACCGTATATAAGGGGGTCGGAAATGGTCCCTACGAGGAGGACGCACCATGGGCGCGACCCGCACCCCGCGCGGCAAATGGATCGAGGAGGGGCTGCGGGCCCTGGCCGCCGGGGGGCCGGACGCCGTGCGCGTCGAGTCCCTGGCGCAGGCGCTCGGCGTCAGCAAAGGCGGCTTCTACGGCTACTTCGGCAGCCGGGCCGCGCTGCTCGCCGAGATGCTCGACACGTGGGAACGCGAGGTCAGCGAGGCGGTGATCGAACTCGTGGAGAGCGGCGGAGGAGACGCCCGGGCCCGGCTGGACCGGCTGTTCACGATCGTCGCCTCGTACGAGGAGGGGCCCGTGGTCGGCGTCGACGCGGACCTCGCGATCCGCGACTGGGCCCGGCGCGACGAGGCCGTCGCCGAGCGGCTGCGCCGTGCGGACAGCCGGCGCATGGAGTACCTGCGCTCCCTGTACCGCGCCTTCTGCGAGGACGAGGACGACGTCGAGGTCCGGTCCCTGATCACCTTCTCCCTGCGGATCGGCTCCCACTTCATCGCCGCCGACCACGGCGGCCGCAGCCGCGCGGAGGTCATGCAGCTGACCCGGAACTGGCTCCTGCGGTAGGAGCAGCGGCCGTGGCGCACCGACGCCGGGGCGCCGGGGGACGGGGACCGACAAAGGCCCCCCGCCGGCGGGCTGTCCGCGGGCAGGGGGCCTCTCGTCGTACCGGGTGCGGTGCCGAGCCGGGTGGACCCGGTCAGCCTCCGCACTGGCAGGGGGCACCGGACTGGCAGCCGCAACCGCAGCCGGAGCCGCAGCCGCAGGCCGCGAGCAGCGGAAGCCGCAGCGGCTCGGGCTTCTGCGGCTGCTCCTGCTCCGGGGTGATGGGGACGGGGGAATCGGGCATGGTTCCTCCTCGGCGAGGCGGTGCCCCGCGGCGTACGGGGCTTCGTGCGACGGCCGCCTCGCCCTCATTCATGCCCAGCTCCACCGGCGCGTCAACGGCGCACGGAAGCTCGCCACGGCCCGCCCTACGGCGTCCTGCCCGCCGTACGGCCTGCCCGCCCGGCTGCGTCAGGCGCCCTCGATCGGGGTCGGATGCTGCAGCTCGTCCGCGTGCTCACCCGTCACCAGGTAGACCACGCGCTTGGCCACCGACACCGCGTGGTCCGCGAAGCGCTCGTAGTAGCGGCCGAGCAGCGTCACGTCCACCGCCGTCTCGATGCCGTGCTTCCAGCGGTCGTCCATCAGGTGCTGGAACAGTGTGCGGTGCAGCTGGTCCATCTCGTCGTCGTCCTGCTCCAGCTGGAGCGCCAGGTCCACGTCCTTCGTGATGATGACCTCGGCCGCCTTCGCCATCAGGCGCTGCGCCAGCTGCCCCATCTCCAGGATCGTGGCGTGCAGGTCCCGCGGCACGGCACGGTCCGGGAAGCGCAGCCGGGCGAGCTTCGCCACGTGCTGGGCCAGGTCGCCGCTGCGCTCCAGGTCGGCGCTCATGCGCAGCGACGTCACGACGATCCGCAGGTCGGTGGCGACCGGCTGCTGGCGGGCCAGCAGCGCGATGGCGCGCGCCTCCAGGTCGTGCTGGAGGTCGTCGACCTTCTGGTCGGCGGCGATGACGCTCTCGGCGAGCTTGAGGTCGGCATCGAGCATGGACGTCGTGGCCCGCCCGATCGCGGAACCGACGAGCCGGGCCATCTCGACCAGGCTCTCTCCGATCGAGTCCAGTTCCTCGTGGTACGCGTCGCGCATGTCTCGTGTCCCTCTCTCGACCTTCTACTGCTGACTGCGGTGCTGCCCGGGGCGGGCCGGGGGGTCGCCTGCGCCCCACGGTGACACGGTGGGCCGCCAACGCGTCCGACTCCGGCACCACAAGTGAATCAACCCCGTCCCCAGGGTGAACTCTGGGCGACGACTGTTCGAGGTGCCACCCGAACGGCTGTGGAAGTGTCGTCGTGCCTGCTTAACCTGGATGCATGGACGTGAACGCGGCGGTCGCCGCAGCTGCAGCGATCGCCGGTCTGTGCACCGGCGTCATCGCGATGCTGGCGTTCCGCTGGAGCGAGCGCGACCTGGCCCGCCCCACGCGGAGCTCCATGCGCCCCGACATCAACGCGGTGCTGCCACCCGGCGTGGACACCGTCCTGTCCGTGCTCCGCTCCTCCGCCGTCGTCCTCGACGAGGGCGACGCCGTGGTCAAGGCCTCCTCCGCCGCCTACGCCCTCGGGCTCGTCCGCGGCGGCAAGCTGGCCGTCGAGCCCATGCTCCACATGGCCCGCGACACCCGCCGCGACGGGGAGATACGCCAGGTCGAGCTGGACCTGCCGCGCCGCGGCACCGGCCGGGGCGAGGCCCTCGCCGTCTCGGCGCGTGTCGCCCCGCTCGGCTCCCGCCTGGTGCTGCTCCTGGTCGAGGACCTCACCGAGGCACGCCGCATCGAGGCCGTCCGCCGCGACTTCGTGGCCAACGTGTCCCACGAGCTGAAGACCCCGGTCGGGGCGATCTCCCTGCTGTCCGAGGCCGTCATGGACGCCGCGGACGACCCCGAGGCGGTCAGCCGCTTCGCCGGGCGCATGCAGATCGAGTCGACCCGGCTGATCAACCTCGTGCAGGAGCTCATCGACCTCTCCCGGGTGCAGAACGACGACCCGCTGGAGGACGCCGAGCCCGTCCGCGTGGACACCCTCGTCGCCGAGGCCATCGACCGCTGCCGCCACACCGCGTCCTCCAAGCAGATCACCATGGCCGCCGGCGGCACCGCCGACCTGCGGGTGTGGGGCAACCGGGGGCAGCTGGCGGCCGCCCTCGGGAACCTCGTCGAGAACGCCGTCAACTACAGCCCCGCCCGCACCCGCGTCGGCATCGCCGGACGCAGGGTGACGGCTCCCGGGGGAGACCTGATCGAGATCGCCGTGACCGACCAGGGCATCGGCATCCCGGAGAAGGACCGCGAGCGCATCTTCGAGCGCTTCTACCGCGTGGACCCGGCCCGCTCCCGCGCGACGGGAGGCACCGGCCTGGGCCTTGCGATCGTGAAGCACGTGGCCGCTTCGCACGGCGGGGAGGTGTCGGTGTGGAGCTCGGAGGGCCAGGGCTCCACCTTCACCCTGCGGCTCCCCGAAGCGGCCGCCTCGGCACCGGCGCCCCGCACCCACCCGACCCCAGCCTGAACCAGAACCGCTCCAGCCATCCCTGCCCCGGAGGTCCTTCCGTGACCCGAGTGCTCGTCGTCGAGGATGAGGAATCCTTCAGCGACGCCCTGTCCTACATGCTCCGCAAGGAGGGCTTCGAGGTCGCCGTCGCGGCGACCGGCCCCGACGGGCTCGACGAGTTCGAGCGCAACGGCGCCGACCTCGTCCTCCTCGACCTGATGCTGCCCGGTCTGCCCGGCACCGAGGTCTGCCGGCAGCTGCGCGGGCGCTCGAACGTTCCCGTGATCATGGTGACCGCCAAGGACAGCGAGATCGACAAGGTCGTCGGGCTGGAGATAGGAGCGGACGACTACGTCACCAAGCCCTTCTCCTCGCGGGAGCTGGTCGCCCGCATCCGCGCGGTCCTGCGCCGCCGCGGCGAGCCGGAGGAGGTCACCCCCGCGGCCCTGGAGGCGGGCCCCGTACGGATGGACGTCGACCGCCACGTGGTCACCGTCGCCGGCGGCAAGGTGGACCTCCCGCTGAAGGAGTTCGACCTGCTGGAGATGCTGCTGCGCAACGCGGGCCGCGTGCTGACCCGCATGCAGCTGATCGACCGGGTGTGGGGCGCGGACTACGTCGGCGACACCAAGACCCTCGACGTCCACGTCAAGCGCCTGCGGGCCAAGATCGAGCCCGACCCGGGCGCGCCGCGCTACCTGGTCACGGTCCGCGGCCTGGGCTACAAGTTCGAGCCGTAGAACGCCCGCCGGGCGCTCCCGGTACGACCCGTGTCGTGCGACGGCACGGCGAAGGGCCCCCGTCCGCCGGTGCGGACGGGGGCCCTTTCCGTATGCGTACGCAGTCGCGCCGTTCCGGGGGTCAGTGACCGGCGGCGTGCGAGGCCGAGCCCGACGGCGAAGCGCCCGCGGTGCCCGCCGCGGAACCGGACGGCGCGACGGTGGTCGCGCCCGAGGGGGAACCGGACGGCGTGCCCGAGGGGCTGCCGGACGGGGAGGCACCCGTGGCGGGGCTGCCGGACGGGCTGGCGGCCGGGGCCCCGGACGGGCCGAAGCCCGCGTACATGCCGGTGGCCGGGACGACGAAGGCGCCCAGCTCGACGCCGCCCGTGCTGCTCAGCTGGAAGACGACCGCCTGCTGGTCGCCGTTCTTGGCGGCCTCGGAGCCGTTCTCGATCACGGCGGAGGCATTGTCCTTGCCGCCGATGACGACGGAGCCGCCGGCCGGCACGGTGATCTTGCCGGCGCCGCCGGCCGGCTTCAGCACGACCTTGCCCTTGCCATCCGCAAGGGTGATGCCGTCAAGCGTCTCCGCCTTGGTGCCGTTGTTGAAGATGGTCGCCGTGACGACGGCCGGGCCCTTCTTGTCCTTCTCGCCCTGGGTGATCACCAGAGCGTTCTGGATCTGGATGTCGCCCTTGGTGACGGCGGCGTTGTCCGGCTTGATCTGGAGGGACTGCGCGTCGTTGCCCGCACCGCATGCGGCCAGCGAGGCGATCGAGAACACGACGGCGGTGGCGGCGAGGGCGCCGCGTCGAAGGCTGCGGCTCACGGCGGCGGCAACTCCTTGGACGAACGGAAACGGAGGGCGGGTCCCCAGCAACCGCTGGGAGGTTCCCCCGGAGCGGCCGAGGTGAAGCCGCTCTAAGGGTGTGTCAGCGCGCTTAGGTTACCGAGCCGCTGCCCCGCCCCCGCACCCGACCCTCCGCAGCGCTGCCGCCGCCCTGGGGGCGGTCCGCGACTCTGCAATACGGTCGGCGCCCCCGTGCCGTTCACCTCGCCGATCATGGGGCGCTCGCATATCGTGCGACCGCCGTCCGTTGATCGAATTCCGGATTCCCCCGGACGCCGCTCGGTGATCAATTCCCGATTGGGCCGGAACCTGCTCCCGCACGCGTGCTCGCCAGCCGAACGGAGCAGTTCGGTTTCGCGACTCTCAACCCGGCAAAACGGGACGTACGTCACACTGGTGGGGGTGTGCGCCGGGTGTAGCGTGGCCCTTTCGCCCGGTCCGCGCAGCGCCCCCGACCTGCGAATACCCCCTTCCGGAAGCCCTCCGCAGCACGTTCGTGTCGTTGTTGTCAAGCCCCGAGATGTGCCCTGACCTGCGAAAACGCCATTCATAACGGTCAGTTCTCGTGTTACCCTGGATAGCCACGGAAGGGGTACCTGTCACATGACGTTCAAGGTTGGCGACACCGTGGTCTATCCCCATCACGGGGCCGCGCTGATCGAGGCCATTGAGACTCGCCAGATCAAAGGCGTGGACAAGACCTACTTGGTGCTCAAGGTCGCCCAGGGCGACCTGACGGTTCGTGTGCCTGCGGACAATGCGGAGTTCGTCGGCGTTCGCGACGTAGTCGGCCAGGACGGGCTGGACCGGGTCTTCGAGGTGCTTCGTGCACCGTATGCAGAAGAGCCGACGAACTGGTCCCGGCGCTACAAGGCAAATCTGGAGAAGCTCGCTTCTGGCGATGTCATCAAGGTCGCCGAAGTGGTGCGCGACCTGTGGCGTCGTGAGCGCGAGCGCGGGCTCTCCGCGGGCGAGAAGCGCATGCTCGCGAAGGCGCGCCAGATCCTGGTCAGCGAGCTCGCGCTCGCTGAGAACACGAACGAGGACAAGGCCGAGGCCCTCCTCGACGAGGTGCTCGCGTCCTGACGCGAGGCCCCGTGCACGGTGCACAGCTTGCCGCGGTGCCCGATGACAAGGTTTCTCCTCCCGGAGAGACCTGTTGCCGGGCGCTGCGGCATGTCTGTATCCGCACCTCTTGCCCCGCGCGTACGACTACAACGTCAGCCGTAGCCGTCGTACGCACGCTCGTACTCTGAAGTACTTCTGACGCTGCTTCCCACTGGCGTGCCGGATCCGGGCAGCCCGCTCGTCCGGTCGTCACGGAAGGGGCGAGGGGCGTCGCACCCGGCACCCTTCAGGCCATACCCATGTCGGCCGAAGTCACAAACCTGGCTCGGAAACCTGGCTCGGAGCTACTGAATGTCTGATGAATCGCCCGTCGGCCGCACGGCCGCGGTGATCCCGGCCGCCGGCCGCGGGGTACGCCTCGGTCCCGGCGCGCCCAAGGCCCTGCGGACCGTCGGCGGCACCCCCATGCTCGTCCACGCCGTCCGCGCGATGGCCCGCTCCCGCGCGGTGTCCGTCGTGGTGGTCGTCGCCCCGGCCGCCGAGGCCGCCGAGGTGCGCCTCCTGCTGGGCGAGCACGCGCTGCCCGAGCGGACCGAGGTCCTGGTCGTCCCCGGCGGCGAGACCCGCCAGGAGTCCGTACGGGCCGGCCTGGACGCGCTGCCGCCGGACGTCACCGCCGTGCTGATCCACGACGCGGCCCGCCCGCTCGTCCCGGTCGACACCGTGGACGCCGTCGTCGAGGCCGTGCGCGACGGCGCCCGCGCCGTCGTCCCGGCGCTCCCGCCGGCGGACACCGTCAAGGAGGTCGAGCCCGGCAGGCCCGGCGAGCCCGAGACGGTCGTCGCCACGCCCGAGCGGGCCCGGCTGCGCGCCGTGCAGACCCCCCAGGGCTTCGACCTCGCCACGCTCCGGGAGGCGCACGCCGCGGTCGCCGTCGCCGGCGAGGGCGCCACGGACGACGCCGGGATGGTGGAGCGCCTCGGCGTCCCCGTCGTGGTGATCCCCGGCCACGAGGAGGCCTTCAAGGTCACCCGGCCGCTCGACCTGGTCCTCGCAGAGGCCGTACTCGCCCGCAGGAGGGCCACCGATGGGTACTAGTCCCGACGCACCGCAGGCACCGCTGATCCCGCTCGTCGGGATCGGCACCGACGTCCACGCCTTCGAGACCGGCCGCGAGCTGTGGTGCGCGGGCCTGCTGTGGGAGGGGGAGGACGGCCTCGCCGGCCACTCCGACGGCGACGTCGCCGCGCACGCCGCCTGCGACGCCCTCTTCTCGGCCGCCGGAGTCGGCGACCTCGGCGCGCACTTCGGCACCTCGCGCCCCGAGTGGTCCGGTGCCGCCGGGGCCACCCTCCTCGCGGAGGCCGCCCGGATCGTGCGCGCGGAGGGCTTCGAGATCGGCAACATCGCCATCCAGGTGATCGGCGTACGTCCGAAGATCGGCAAGCGGCGCGAAGAGGCACAGAAGGCGCTCGCGGCCGCCGCGGGCGCCCCCGTCTCCGTGTCGGGCACCACCACCGACGGACTGGGCCTGACCGGCCGGGCCGAGGGCCTCGCCGCGATCGCCACCGCCCTCGTGTACCGGACGAACCGGGCCTGAACCCCCGCCGCAACGGCACATCTTCGGCAACAAAGCGGCCCCGCGGCCCCAAAGGTCGCGGGGCACTGCTACAGGCGCACTACCCTGGATGCCGTGACTATTCGCCTGTACGACACCAACGCCCGGCAGATCCGCGACTTCACCCCGCTCGTTGCGGGCTGTGTCTCGATCTACCTCTGTGGCGCCACCGTGCAGGCGGCCCCGCACATCGGGCACATCCGCTCCGGCCTCAACTTCGACATGATGCGCCGCTGGTTCGAGTACCGCGGCTACGACGTCACCTTCATCCGCAACGTCACCGACATCGACGACAAGATCATCGCGAAGTCGGCCGAGCAGGGCCGCCCCTGGTGGGCCATCGGCTACGACAACGAGCAGGCCTTCAACGCCGGCTACGACGCCCTCGGATGCCTGCGGCCCACTTACGAGCCGCGCGCCACGGGCCACGTCCCCGAGATGATCGAGATGATGCGCGGCCTGATCGAGCGCGGCCACGCCTACGAGGCCGACGGCAACGTCTACTTCGACGTGCGCTCCTTCCCCGGCTACCTCGGCCTGTCCAACCAGGAGCTCGACAACCTGCTGCAGCCCTCCGGCGAGGGCGAGACGGGCAAGCGCGACCCCCGCGACTTCGCCATGTGGAAGTCCGTCAAGCCGGGCGAGCCGTCCTGGGAGACCCCGTGGGGCCGCGGCCGTCCGGGCTGGCACCTCGAATGCTCCGCCATGGCGCACAAGTACCTCGGCGAGGCCTTCGACATCCACGGCGGCGGCCTCGACCTGATCTTCCCGCACCACGAGAACGAGATCGCCCAGGCCCGGGCCTTCGGCGACCGGTTCGCGAACTACTGGGTCCACAACGCCTGGGTCACCATGTCCGGCGAGAAGATGTCGAAGTCCCTCGGGAACTCGGTCCTCGTCTCCGAGATGGTCAAGCAGTGGCGTCCCATCGTCCTGCGCTACTACCTCGGCACCCCGCACTACCGGTCGATGATCGAGTACAGCGAGGAGGCGCTGCGCGAGGCCGAGTCGGCCTTCGCCCGCATCGAGGGCTTCTGCCGGCGCGTGGTGGAGAAGGCCGGCGGTGCCGTCGAGGCGGCGAAGGAGGTCCCGCCCGCCTTCGCCGAGGCCATGGACGACGACCTCGGCGTCCCGCAGGCGCTCGCCATCGTCCACACCACCGTCCGCCAGGGCAACAGCGCGCTCGCCGCCGACGACAAGGACGCGGCCATCGCCCGCCTGTCGGAGGTGCGGGCCATGCTGGGCGTCCTCGGCCTGGACCCGCTCGACCCGCACTGGGCCGGCGAGTCCGAGCGCGGCGAGGACCTCCACGGCGCCGTGGACACCCTCGTACGCCTCGTCCTGGACCAGCGCGAGTCCGCCCGCGCCCGCAAGGACTGGGCGACCGCCGACGCCATCCGCGACCAGCTCCAGCAGTCCGGGCTGGTCATCGAGGACAGCCCGACGGGGCCGCGCTGGACGCTCGGCGCACGCTGAGCCCCCGGCACCCGGAGCAGTCCGACTGTGCCGCCCGGCCCCCCGGGCGGCACACTCTTCATACGTACATATCGCAGCACCAACGAAAACAGGTAGAGGTCATGGCCGGGAACAGCCAGCGCAGGAACCGCCGCACGTCCAACAAGAAGGGCGCGACGGTCGGCAGCGGTGGCCAGCGGCGCAAGGGCCTGGAGGGCAAGGGCCCCACGCCCAAGGCCGAGGACCGCAAGAAGCACAAGGCCCACCGCATCGCCAACGCCGTGGCCCGCCAGGCGGCCAAGCGCCGCCCGGCACCCCGCCGCGGCGGCCCCAAGGGCACCAGCGAGATGGTCGTCGGCCGCAACCCGGTCTTCGAGGCGCTGCGCGACGGCGTCCCGGCCACCACGCTGTACGTGCAGCAGTTCATCGACAATGACGAGCGCGTCCGCGAGGCGCTCCAGCTCGCGGGTGAGCGCGGCAACATCAACCTGATGGAGGCCCCGCGCCCCGAGCTCGACCGCATGACCAACGGGCTCAACCACCAGGGCCTGGTCCTGCAGGTCCCGCCGTACGAGTACGCGCACCCCGAGGACATCACCGACGCCGCCTACGACAACGGCGAGGACCCGCTCATCGTCGCCCTCGACGGCGTCACCGACCCGCGCAACCTCGGCGCGATCGTCCGCTCCGTCTCCGCCTTCGGCGGCCACGGCGTGGTCATCCCCGAGCGCCGCGCCGCCGGCATGACCGCCGGTGCGTGGAAGACCTCGGCCGGCACCGCCGCCCGCACCCCGGTCTCCCGCGTCACCAACCTCACCCGCGCCCTGCAGGAGTACAAGAAGGCCGGTATCGCGGTCGTCGGCCTCGCCGCCGAGGGTACCCACGAGGTCCAGGACCTGGAGGCGCTCGGCGGCCCGGTCGTCATCGTCGTCGGCTCCGAGGGCAAGGGCCTCGGCCGCCTCGTCGGCGAGAACTGCGACTACCTCGTGCGCATCCCGATGCCGGGCGGCGCCGAGTCCCTCAACGCCGGTGTCGCCGCGGGCGTCGTGCTGTACGAGGCGGCCCGCCGCCGCGCCGCGCAGCCCCGGACCTGACCGCCTTGATCCACTTGGCTCACGGCGTGTGACCCGTGAGCGTGTCACCCCGCCCGTTTCGGGCGGGGTGGCTTGATCTTGACGGGTCTCGGACAGATCCCTGCTGTCAAGGCAGTGTCCTAAACACTGATCACTCGGTTAGATGAGTGTGGACACCAGAACGTCAGGGTTCGACGACCAGCCCGCGCTGAGCATGGTCAAGGTGCCGTGCGACCCCGCACAGGTCATCGTCAACCACGCCAGCTTCCGCGTGCGGCTCGCACCGAGCCCGAGCGCGCGTTCCAAGCCCGCGAAGGCCCCCGGCCGCGCGCCCGTCCTGGGCGGCGCCGTGGTGGCGGCCGCCGGGGCCACCCGCCGCCGGGCCCCCGTGGTCTGGAGCGGCAAGTCCGACAGTGGCGACGCCGCCGCGGCCATGGGCGGACTGCTCCAGGCCGTGCGCGAGGCCGGGCGCGGCCACGACGAGTACGACGGCGGCGCCACCCAGGTCATCCCGCGCGTCGACCTGGCCCACGACCTCGCCGAGGACACCCTCGCCACGCCGACCGTCATCGGCCAGCGCAGCTACGGGGACCCCGCCGAGACGCGCCCCCTGGCCGCCGTACGGGACCTCCCGTACGAGCAGCCGTCCGGCTCCGGGCCCGGCCCCGGGCCGGAGGCCCGGCGCGCCCCCGCCGACACCCGCGGACAGGCCTCCTACTACCCCGGCCGCCGGATGAACCTCGGCGTCGTGCTGCTCCCGCTGCGCGTCTTCCTCGGCTTCATCTCCATCTACGCCGGCATGGGCAAGCTGTGCGACCCCGTCTACTTCGACGGCGGCGAGCGCGGCTCCATGGTCACCTGGCTGCACACCCTGACCCCGTGGGCGCTGGCCGAGCCGCTGCGCGACTTCGCGCTCGCCCACCCGGTGGGTGCCGGCCTCAGCGTGGCCTTCCTCCAGGTCATCGTCGGCGTGCTGACGGTCTTCGGCCTGTGGCAGCGGTTCGCCGCCTGCTTCGGGGCGCTGCTGTCCGCCGCGCTGCTGATGACGGTGAGCTGGAAGACCGTCCCGGCCTACGACGCGCCCGACATCATCTACCTCGCCGCATGGAGCCCCCTGATCATCGCGGGCGCCCCCGTCTACTCCCTCGACGGGCGCCTCGCCGGCGAGGCGTGGCGCACCCTCGGGCCGCGCTCCGAGATCTGGCGGCTGCGCCGGCGCGTCCTGCGCCGCGGGGCCGTCATGGCGACCGTCGTGTGCGGGCTCACCCTGCTCGTCGGCTCCCTCCTCGGCGGTGCCGTCCGATCCACCACCGTGGTCACGGTCCCCGGCCCCGGCCAGGCTCCCAGCAACTACCTGCCGGGCCGTCCGCTGCCCCAGACACCGGCCAAGCAGCAGCCCGTACAGCAGCAGCCCAGCCGGCAGTCCTCGGCGCCGGCGCCCTCGCCGTCGGAGTCCTCCGCCAAGGCCGGGAAGACCGCGTCGGGCGCGCCCTCCCGGGGCGCCGCGGGCACCGGGTCCGAGTCGCCCACCGCGACCCGGGGCACGACCGGCAGGCAGCAGACCCCGCGCAGCACTCCCCGTCAGTCGACGGCGCCGAAGTCGCCGTCCTCCTCGTCGGGCAGTGGCGCCCGCGGGGACGGCGGCACCGCGACCAAGCAGCCCGGCCTGATCGGAGGGCTCATCGGCTGAGCCCTCCGCCAGGGGCCGGCGCGCGGAGGCCCGGTACGCGTGGAGCGTGCCGGGCCTCCGCGCTGCGTACGGGGCGTGCTGTGCGCCACCGGTCGGCTCCGTGCCGCCTGCGTGCGGGGTGCGGGGTGCTGTGTGCGGCGGTGCGGGCCGTGGCGTGTCGGGGGCTCCCCGCGCGTGGGACCGGGGCCTGCGCGGCCTCAGGAGCCCGTCTGGGCCGCCAACTCCCGCGCCGCCTCGGTGAGGTCCTTCGCGGTGTCGATCGCCCGCCAGTAGGCGCCCTGCGGCAGCGGGAAGCCCGCCAGCCGCCGCTCCCGCGCCAGCCGCGGGAAGGTGGTGCGCTCGTGGTCCCCGAAGTCCGGAAGCAGCGCGGCGAATTCGCGACCGAAGACGTACACCCCGGCGTTCACCGGGTAGGGCGACGGCGGGGCCTCGATGAAGTCCAGTACGTGCCCGAACTCGTTGGTCTCCACCACCCCCCACGGGATGCGCGGCCGCGCCAGCGCGAGCGTCGCGACCGCGCCGCGCTCGGCGTGGAAGGCGGCCATCTCGCGGAGCGAGAAGCGGGTCCAGACGTCGCCGTTCGTCGCGTACCAGGCCCCGTCGGGGTCGGGAAGGTGCCGCGCCGCGTACTTCAGTGCGCCGCCGCGTCCCAGCGGCTCCGCCTCGACCACCGTGGTCACGCGGAGCGGCAACGGGGCCTCGGCCAGCCACTCCTGGAGTACCGCGGCGAGGTGGCCGCACGAGACCACGGCGTCCGTGACGCCCTCGGCCGCCAGCCAGGCCAGCTGGTGCCCGATGATCGGCATCCCGGTGCCCGGGATCTCGACCATCGGCTTGGGGCGGTCGTCGGTGTACGGGCGCAGCCGCGTCCCCTGGCCGCCCGCCAGGACGACTGCCTGGGTGGGCGAGGGGGGGAACGCGGCTGCGGAGGAGGCGGATCGGGGGTCTACGGTCATGGCGGCCAGCGTAGGGAGGGGACGCGAGTCAGCCCATGGAGGCGACGCCCGAGGCGTAGGAGGTGTCGCAGACGGGGCGGGCGAAGGACTGCGCCTTCGTCGGGCCGTACGCCTCGACGGCGGCGCGGCCGAGCGCCCGGGCGATGCCCACGCAGTGCTCGGCAAGCGACGGCCGGCGGTTCACCTCCTGCTGGAGGTGCGTCAGGACGTCGTCGGGCTCCTGGCCCTGCTGCAGCTCGCCGACGAGCTGCGTGCGCAGCACCTCGTGGGCGGCGCGCGGCTTCGCGGGCGTCGAGACGCCCTCGGCGGAGGCGGTGACGAGCTGGGAGGAGGAGGTGTCCGCCCAGGGGACCATCGTGACCGCGAGGGTCCCGGACAGGACCAGGACGACGGGCAGGACCAGGGCGAGGGAACGGCCGATTCGGCGGGCAGTGTGGGTCACGAGGGCGAGAGTAGCGGTCGGTGAGGATTAGGCGACATTTAGTCACCCTGTCGGGGGATGGTTCGACGTGGCTTTTCGAATTCCCGGTTGACGTCTCGCCCGAATGGCCCGGTCTGCCGGGGTTCGTGCGCGGTGCCCTCCGGCAACGGACGGCGCAGGGGCGCCCCTTGGCGGACGCCCCTGCGAACTCCGTGTCCGGTGCGACTAGTCGGACAGTCGCCGGCCGGAGGAGGTCGAGAAGACGTGGATCTCGTCGGCCCGCGGCACGATGTGCAGGCTGGAGCCCTTCTCCGGGACCTGGCGGCCTCCCACGCGCACGACGAGGTCCTGCGAGCCCTCGGCGGCCGAGGTGGAGCCGTAGACGTAGCCGTCGGCGCCGAGCTCCTCGACGACGTTCACGGTGATGGTCAGACCGCCGGTCTCGGCGACGTCGAAGTGCTCCGGGCGGACGCCGACCGTGACGGTGCGGTCGCCCGCGTCGGCGGCGGCCGACAGCGCGGCGCGCGACACCGGTACGACGCTGTCGCCGAACTTCACACCGCCGTCGGTGAGCGGGACCTCGACCAGGTTCATGGCCGGGGAGCCGATGAAGCCGGCGACGAAGAGGTTCGCGGGCCGGTCGTACATGTTGCGGGGGGTGTCGACCTGCTGGAGCAGACCGTCCTTGAGCACGGCCACGCGGTCGCCCATGGTCATCGCCTCGACCTGGTCGTGGGTGACGTAGACGGTGGTGATGCCGAGGTCACGCTGGAGGGCCGCGATCTGCGTACGGGTCGACACGCGGAGCTTGGCGTCGAGGTTCGACAGCGGCTCGTCCATCAGGAACACCTGCGGCTTGCGCACGATCGCGCGCCCCATGGCGACGCGCTGGCGCTGGCCGCCGGACAGTGCCTTCGGCTTGCGGTCCAGGTACTGGGTGAGGTCGAGCATCTTCGCCGCGTCCTCCACCTTCTTGCGGATGGTGGCCTTGTCCTCGCCGGCGATCTTGAGCGCGAAGCCCATGTTGTCGGCGACGCTCATGTGCGGGTACAGCGCGTAGTTCTGGAACACCATCGCGATGTCCCGGTCCTTGGGCGGCAGGTGCGTCACGTCGCGGTCACCGATGCGGATGGCGCCGCCGTTGACGTCCTCCAGGCCGGCGAGCATGCGCAGCGAGGTGGACTTGCCGCAGCCGGACGGGCCGACGAGGACGAGGAACTCGCCGTCCTCGATCTCCAGCTCCAGCTGGTCGACGGCGGGCTTGTCGCTGCCCGGGTACAGGCGGGTCGCCTTGTCGAAGGTGACAGAAGCCATGGTGAATGATCCCTTCTACCGGCAGGAACGTGCCGGACGATCCGAGTGGAAGGTCTAGTCCAGAAAGCGGACTCCGCCCGACGCTACCTGCCGTTCCGCGTCCTGTCAGCACCGCCCGACCGTGACGTCGAACTTTGTGCGATCTGTCGGACCCGACTGCTTCGATGGCCCTCATGACCGCAGCACAGCACCCCCTCACCGTCCACGAGCTGATCGCCGTCCTGCCGGACGTCCCCGTCCTGCGCGACCGCTGCAGGGCCCTCGCAGCCCTCGACGCCCTGATCGGCGGCCCGGGCACACGCTCCTTCGACTACGACCCGGCATGGGGTCCGGGGACCGAGGCCGGGCTGATGCACAACGGCTCGGGCGACGAGTACACGATCCTCTTCACCCCCGACGGGGTCTTCGGCCGCGGCTTCGACCACGAATCGTCCATGAGCCCCTACACGAACGAGGACATGGCCCTGTGGCCCGGCCTGGTGGACACCCTCCCGGAGGTGTTCCGGCCGCTGCTCGACGAGCCGGCCTTCTGCGACGACGGGGTGCAGGTGGCCACGGTCGTCTTCTGGCGGGAGGCGCACGACACCGCCTGGCGGGCCGGGCCGGTGGAGTACCCCTCGGAGTACGACGGCGACGGCACCGGCCACCTCTTCCGCGTCCTGGCCGCCGGCACGCCGGAGGCCTACCGCGACTTCGCCGAGCGCTTCCACGGGCGCCCACTGGACCTGGACGCGATCCGGCACGTCTTCGCCCTGCGCCCCGTCACGGACGACGTGGTCGAGGCACTGCACCCGCGAACCGCCCCCGCCGCCGTCGCGAAAGCCCTGGCGGCGACGGGGTACCCGGGGGCGGGGGCCCCGGGGGGCCGGTGAATGTGATGGCCCGGGGATTCGAGCGCTGTGTAGAGTGATGGCGGCTTCGCTCGCAGTACACGGCGGGCGTGTCGTGCCTCCTTAGCTCAGTCCGGCCAGAGCAACGCACTTGTAATGCGTAGGTCGTCGGTTCGAATCCGACAGGGGGCTCCAGCAGCCGAAAGGCCCCGGGCGCTGCCCGGGGCCTCTTGGCGTTTCGGGGTGGTCGGCGGGTCAGTGGCGGCCCGAGATGCGGTCGGCCAGGCGGGCCAGGGGGGCCGTCGTCGGGGTGTGGGAGGCGGCCTCGCGGCGGTCCGCCTCGCGGTAGGCGGCGTAGAGGGCCTGTACGCCGAGCCAGCGGAAGGGCTCCGGCTCCCAGCGGCGGACGCGGTGGTTCACCCACGGCAGGGCCGTCAGCTCCGTGGGCTCGCCGAGGACGAGGTCGCGCAGGGTGCGGGCGGCGAGGTTCGACGTCGCCACGCCGGAGCCCACGTAGCCGCCCGCCCAGCCGATGCCCGTGGTGCGGTCCAGGGTGACGGTCGCGCACCAGTCGCGGGGGACGCCGAGGACGCCCGACCAGGCGTGGGTGATCTCCGTACCGGTGAGGGCCGGGAAGAAGGAGAAGAGGAGGTCGCGGAGGGAGGCCACCGTGGCGGGCTGGGTGCGGCCGTCGTTGTCGGTGCGCGAACCGAAGCGGTACGGGACCCCCCTTCCGCCGATCGCGATCCGGTCGTCGGCGGTGCGCTGGGCGTACATGTACGCGTGGGCCATGTCGCCCAGGACCTCCCGGCCCGACCAGCCGAGCTGTGCCCAGGTGTCGGCGGACAGCGGGGCGGTGGCGATCATCGAGGAGTTCATGGGGAGCCACGACCGCTTCTGGCCCTTGAGTGCGGCGGTGAAGCCCTCCGTGCAGCGCAGGACGTGCGGGGCGCGGACGGTGCCGTAGGGGGTGACCGCCCTGCCCGGGGAGATCGCCGTGACGGGGGTCGATTCGTGGATCACCACGCCGAGGCGTTCGCAGGCGGCGGCCAGGCCCCTGACCAGCTTGAGGGGGTGGATGCGGGCGCCGTGCGGGCTCCAGCCGGAGCCGACGGCGTCGGCGATGTCGATGCGGGCGCGGGTGGCGGCGGCGTCGTACAGCCGGCGGTCGCTCTCGCCGAAGGCGAGCTCGGCGGCGTGGAAGGCCTTGAGGCGGCCGAGCTGGGCGGGGGTGCGGGCGACTTCGAGGACGCCGCCGCGGTGGATGTCGGCGTCGATGCCCTCCTTGGCGGCGACGTCGACGACCTCGGTGACGGTGTCGTTCATGGCCCGCTGGAGGCGTACGGCGGCCGGCCGGCCGTGGAGGGCGGCGTAGCGGTCGCGGCCGGCGATGCCGTTGTAGAGCCAGCCGCCGTTTCGGCCGGAGGCGCCGTAGCCGCAGAACTTCTGCTCCAGGACGGTGACGTGCAGGTCGGGGGCGGCCTGCTTCAGGTAGTAGGCGGTCCACAGGCCGGTGTAGCCGCCGCCGACGATGACGACGTCCGTGGTGGTGGAGGCGGTGAGGGGCGTGCGGGGTGGGGTGGGGGTGTCGGAGGGGCCGGGGTCGGTTGCGTACCAGAAGGAGATGCCGCCGTTGATCGTCATGGGGAGTTGCTACACCCGGGCTCCGCGGGGTGCCAGGGACGGGGTGTCGTGCCGGGGGGCCGGATGGGTGGCTCCCTGCCTCTTGCCCTGCGGGTGGCTCGGCGGGGTTCTGCTCCGGTGGAGGTTGCCCGGGCGCTGCCGTTCCCCTGCGGGCGGCTCGGGGGTGGTTGCGCTGCGATGGGTGTGCCGGGCTCTGCCCGGACCCGCGCCTCGGACGCCGGCGGGGGCCGGGTGGTGGCGGGTCCGGACGGTCCTCCACGTCCCACAAGTGAACAGCGGCTGGACGAGGAGCAGTCGGCGGTCGCGAGGGACCTTCTAGGCTGCGCGGATGATCCGTAGGGCTGAAGTCACCGATGTTCCTGTCGTCTGCGCGATGATCCGCGAGCTCGCGGAGTACGAGAAGGTGCCGCACGAGGCGCGGGCCACCGAAGAGCAGCTGCGGGAGGCGCTGTTCGGGGAGCGGCCGGCGGTCTTCGCGCACGTTGCGGAGACCGCGGACGGGGAGGTCGTCGGTTTCGCGGTGTGGTTCCTGTCGTTCTCGACGTGGCGCGGGGTGCACGGGATCCACCTGGAGGACCTGTACGTCCGTCCGCGCGTGCGCGGGGGCGGCTACGGCAAGGCGCTGCTGGCGGAGTTGGCGCGGACCTGCGTCGAGCGCGGCTACGAGCGGCTGGAGTGGTCGGTCCTGAAGTGGAACACGCCGACGATCGCCTTCTACGAGGCCCTGGGCGCGCGCCCGCAGCAGGAGTGGTCGGTGTACCGGCTGACGGACGGCGCGCTGGCGGCCCTGGGCGCGGCTGGGAACGGAGGCTGAGGGGGTGGGGCCGGGCTCCGACCTCGGCTCCGGTCGAGGCCGGGTGCGCGGGCTGTTGTCAGTGCGGTCGGTCACGATGGGGGGATGGTGCGGAACGGGCAGCGACAGCAGTCGGTGAAGGCGGCACGGCGGCCGGAGGTGCGGCTGCCGGAGCTGGCGGCCTGGGAGGGGCGGGAACTGGAGGCGGACGGCGACTACGACGGGTTGGAGTTCGCGGATCTGGACCTGGCGGGGCAGGAGGGGGTCGGGGCCCGGTTCATGGACTGTGCGGTACGGCGCTGCGCGCTGGACGAGGCGGGGCTGGCGAAGGCGCGGATCCTGGATTCGGTGCTGGAGGGGGTCCGCGGGGTGGGGACGGACCTGTCGGGGGCGTCGCTGCGGGACGTGGAGCTGGTGGACGCCCGGCTGGGCGGGGTGCAGTTGCACGGGGCCGGGCTGGAGCGGGTGGTGGTGCGCGGCGGCAAGATCGACTACCTGAACCTGCGGAAGGCACGGCTCAGGGATGTGGTCTTCGAGGGGTGCGTGCTCGTCGAGCCGGACTTCGGGGGCGCGGTGCTGGAGCGGGTGGAGTTCCGGGACTGCGCGCTGCGGGGGGTGGACTTCTCCGGGGTGCGGATGGCGGACGTGGACCTGCGGGAGGCCTCGGTGCTGGAGATTGCGCGCGGGGTGGAGGCGATGGCCGGGGCGGTGATCGGTCCGGCGCAGCTGTTCGACTTGGCTCCGGTGTTTGCCGCGCGGCTGGGCGTGCGGGTGGTTCCGTAGCGGGGGGCCGCGCCTCCGAGGCCGGCGGGGCCGGAGGGGTGCCGGGGCTGCGCCTCCGGGCCCGCGTGCCGGGGGCGCCTGCGGGTGGGCTGGGCTTCAGGATCGGGGCTCCGCCCCGGACCCCGCGCCTCAAGCGCCGGCGGGGCTGAAAGATGGGGGCTCCGCCCCGGACCCGGCGCCTCGAGCGCCGGCGGGGCTGAAAGATGGGGGCTCCGCCCCGGACCCGGCGCCTCAAGCGCCGGCGGGGCTGAAAGATGGGGGCTCCGCCCCGGACCCTGCGCCTCAAGCGCCGGCGGGGCTGGAAGATCGGGGCTCCGCCCCGGACCCCGCGCCTCGAGCGCCGGCGGGGCTGGAAGGGCGGTCGGCGGGGCTGGAGGGGGCGGCGGGGTAGGGGTGTGGCGAATGGCCGAGGGGTCGGCGGGCGGGGTGGGGGGTGGGTGTCTAACGTCGCTGGCAGACACACCGGTGCACGGGCCTGTGGAGGTGTCATGTCCTATCGGTTCCGGGGGCTGGCGGGGGCCTGCGGTGGTGCGGTCGCCGTCGCCCTGCTCGTCGTGGGGGGCTTCGCCGGCGATGCACGGCCGCCGCGGGCGGGGGCGGGGGGCGGCGCGGGGGCCGAGGCTGCAGGAACGGCCGTCGGTGCCTACCTGCACTACGGCTCGCCCGGCGTCGAGCGGATGGCGGAGCTCTCGCGCTGGCTCGGCGGTACCGAGGTGCGTGCCGGGCACACCTATCTGCCGGGTGACACCTGGGCGAACATCGAGGGCGCCCCGGAATCCCTGCGCAGCTGGGCGCGATGGCGCAAGGAGCGGGCCGATCGGCTGTTCGTGCTGAACGTGCCCATGCAGGAGCGCAACGAGGCCGGTGTCCCCGACGGCCGGGTGGCGGAGCTGATCCGCGCCGGCGCGCGGGGGGCGAACGACCACCACTTCCGGCGGCTGGCGCGGCGGCTGGTCGACCTCGGGGTGCCGGACACGGTGATCGTGCTCGGCTGGGAGATGAACGGTTTCAACTACACCCACCGTTGCCGGCCCGACCCCGCGAACTGGAAGACGTACTGGCGGCGCATCGTGGCCGCCATGCGGTCGGTGGAGGGGCAGCGGTTCCGGTTCGACTACGCCCCCAACCGCGGGGGTGATGCGATCGCCTGGACCAGCTGCTATCCCGGTGACGACGTGGTCGACGTCGTCGGCATGGACTCCTACGACCAGGAACCGGGCCGCACGTTCGAGGAGCAGGTCACGCAGCCGTACGGGCTCCGGCAGCAGGTCGACTTCGCGCGGGCGCACGGGAAGCGGGTCTCGTACCCCGAGTGGGGGCTGTTCCGGCACGGGGACAATCCCGAGTACGTGCGGGGCATGCTGGCCTGGTTCGACGAGCACGAGCCGCTGTACCACAGCATCACCGACTACTGCCCGCACGGCGTGTGGCAGTGCGGGCAGAACCCGCGCTCCGCGCAGGTGTTCCGGGAGGTGCTGTCCGGCCGGCGGCTCTGACCCAGGGCCGGCCGGCCGGCGGCGGTTGCGGTTATGCCGGGACGCGGGGGAAGCGGGCCTGGAGCGTCCAGATGGCCGGGTTGTCGGCGAGGCCGTCGTGCATGTCGATCAGGTCGGCGATCAGGTCGTGCAGGAAGTCGCGGGCCTCGCGGCGCAGCAGCCGGTGGCTGAAGGTCAGCGGGGCCTCCTCGGCTGGCATCCAGTCGGCCTCGACGTCGACCCAGCCGAAGCGGCGTTCGAAGAGCATGCGGTCCGTGGACTCGGTGAAGTCCAGTTCCGCGTACTGGCGGTTGGCGGATCGGCTGCCGCGCGGGTCCTGGTCGAGCTGCTCGACGATGTCGCACAGGGCCCAGGCGAAGTCCAGTACGGGCACCCATCCCCAGGCTGTGGACACTTCCCGGTCGGAGTTCGTGTCGGCGAGGTACACGTCTCCGCAGAACAGGTCGTGGCGCAGCGTGTGGACGTCCGCGGAGCGGTAGTCGGTCTGCGGGGGGTCGGGGAAGCGCCGGGAGAGGGAGTAGCCGATGTCGAGCACGTACCCGATGGTGTCACGGGACCCGGACGGCCCCCACTCCGGTGTCCGTGGCGGCCCTGCGGCCCCTGCGGCTCCGGCGTCCCGCCGGCCCGGTGGTTCCGGCGGGTCGGGCGGTCAGGACGGCAGGAGGCGTTGTTCCTTCGCGACGGAGACGGCGCCCGCGCGGGTGTCGACGCCGAGCTTGTCGTAGATGCGGCCCAGGTGCGTCTTGACCGTGGCCTCGCTGATGAACAGGGCGCGGGCGATGTCACGGTTGCCGAGGCCGCGGGCCAGCTGCCCGAGGATGTCCAGTTCGCGGTCGGTGAGGGTGGGGCGGGTGCCGCGCATGTGTGCCATCACACGGCTGGCGACCGGCGCGGAGAGGGTGGTGCGGCCCTGGGCGGCCGAGTGGATCGCGGCGAAGAGCTCTTCGGGGCGTTCGGCCTTCAGGAGGTAGCCGGTGGCGCCGGCGCCGATGGCCCGGGTGATGTCCGCGTCGGTGTCGTAGGTGGTGAGGACCAGGACGTGCGGGGGCTCGGGGAGGGCGGTGATGCGGCGGGTGGCTTCGACTCCGTCGATGCCCTCGCCGAGCTGGAGGTCCATGAGGACCACGTCGGGGTGCAGCTTGGCGGCGAGCGCGACCGCCTCCTCGCCGCTGCCCGCCTCGCCGAGGACGTCGATGTCGGGCTCGCTGCCGAGGAGGGCCAGCAGGCCGGCACGGACCACCACGTGGTCGTCGCAGAGCAGGATCGTGGTCATGGCGCGGGCTCCAGGGGGACGGCCGCGGAGAGGACGGTGCCCTCACCCGGCGTGGATTCGACGGTCAGGGTGCCGCCCAGCTGGCGGACGCGGGCCCGCATCGCGGGCAGGCCGTGTCCGCGCCCGTCGGCGTCGGTGCGGGGCGCGGTGAAGCCGTGCCCGTCGTCGGCGACGTCGAGGACCACCTGGTCGCCGAGGAAGCTGAGGGTGAGCGCCGCCGTACGGGCGCCGGAGTGCTCCCGGACGTTGGCGAGGGCGCCCTGGGCTATGCGCAGGAGGGCCGACTGGACGCGGTCGGGGAGCGGGGCGGGGGTGCCTTCGAGGTGGAAGCGGACCTCGATGCCGGGGCCGGCGTCGAGGGAGCGCAGGGCGTCGGCGAGGCCGGCGCCGTCGGCGAGCTCGGAGGGGGCCAGGTCGTGGACGAGCCGCCGGGCCTCGGCGAGGCCGTGTGCGGCGATGCCGGTGGCGGTGCGTACGTGCGCTCGGGCGGTGGCGGGGTCGGTGTCCCAGGTGCGGTCGGCGGCCTGGAGCAGCATCTGCTGGCTGGAGAGGTTCTGGGCGAGGGTGTCGTGGATCTCCATGGAGAGCCGCTGGCGTTCGGCGAGGGTGCCTTCGCGGCGCTCGGTGGCGGCCAGTTCCCGGCGGGTGCGGATCAGGTCGTCGATCAGGGCGCGCTGGGCCCGGGCCTGCCGTTCCATGTGGACGAAGACGGCCGTGGCGAGGGCGGCGACGGCGGGCGGGGCCAGGAGCAGGTTGGGATCGAAGGACCGGGACAGCTGGAGCTGGGCGGTCACGACGAAGGCTGTGAGGAGGGCCACGAGGACGACGGCGGCGCGCGGGGGGAGGGTGCGCAGGGCGGTGAAGAAGAGGGGTACGGCGCACCAGGCGAAGCTCGGTGCGAGCACGACGAGGACCACCCAGGTGGTGACGACCAGGCCGAGCCAGAGGAGGCGGCGGGGGGTGGGGGCGGTGGCGGCCGTGGCGCCGGGCGCGGGGCCGCGGGCGGGGCCGAGCACGGGGCCCAGTACGTAGAGCAGGGCCAGGGTGATGCTGAGGGCGATGACCCACGGCGTGCGGGGTTCGCCGGGGTGGCGGAGCAGGAAGCGGGCCACGGAGGCGCCGAGGAGCAGGAAGAAGGCGGTGTGGGCGACCGTCGCGAGGGTTCGGGTGTCGTCGCGCGGCGGTGCGGTGGTCACGTCGCGCGGCGGTGCGGTGGTCACGGGGTGCTCCTCGGTCGGGGGCGTGCGTCCATTGTGGGCTGCGGCAGCCTCGCGGGCGGCGCCGGTGCGGGCGCCCGCACCCGGGCCACTAGCCCCCGGCCCTACCCCGAGCTCTCCGTGCCTCGAACGCCGGCGGGGCCGGATCCGCCCCGCCCGGCGGCGCCGCGGGCACTCGCACAGGCCGATGGTTCCCGAGCCGGAGGCGATGCGCATCGGCCGATCGGACGACCCGGGGGTCAGCCGGTGCGGTGGGCGGGGCGAGCCGGTACGGGGACGGGGCGGAGGGGGG
>NZ_JOFX01000026.1 GCF_000719345.1 Streptomyces sp. NRRL F-2664 | reverse complement strand
TGGTGTGGAGCCTAGACACCTCCACCACACCGGAGGTCTCCGCCATGATCAAGACCCAGCCCTGTTAACAACGCTCGTGATCAATACACCTAGGCCGTGGCCCCGGCGGGCGCGGTCGCGACGATCGTCGTGACCGCCCGATCGATCTCGTCCCCCGTGAGATCGGCCCGGGCGGTCAGCCGCAGCCGGGAGATGCCGTCCGGCACCGACGGCGGGCGGAAGCACCCCACGGACAGACCTGCCTCGCGGCAGTCGGCGGCCCAGCGCAGTGCCGCCGACGCCGACGGGGCCCGTACCGACACCACGGCCGCGTCCGGCCGGGCCGCGGTCAGGCCGGACGCGGTGAGCCGCCCGTACAGCCGGTCGGCCACCTCGCGGGCGCGGCCGGCCCGTTCCGGTTCCCGCCGCAGCAGGCGCAGGCTCGCGAGGGCCGCGCCCGCGGCCGCCGGGGCGAGCCCGGTGTCGAAGATGAAGGTGCGCGCCGTGTTGACCAGGTGCCGGATGACCTTGGCCGGGCCGAGCACGGCACCGCCCTGGCTGCCGAGCGACTTCGACAGGGTCAGGGTGGCGACCACGTGGGGCGCGCCGGCGAGTCCGGCGGCGTGGAGCGCGCCGCGGCCGCCCCCGCCCAGGACGCCCAGTCCGTGGGCGTCGTCCACGAGCAGGGCCGCGCCCTCGTCGCGGCAGGCGGCGGCGTACCCGGCGAGCGGTGCGGCATCGCCGTCGACGGAGAACACCGAGTCGCTGACCAGCAGGGCCCGGCCCTCGTGCGCGGCGAGCGCCTTGCGTGCGGCGTCCACGTCGGAGTGCGGGACCACCGCTGTCTCGGCGCGCGAGAGGCGGCAGCCGTCGACGATCGAGGCGTGGTTGCCCGCGTCGGAGACGACCAGCGTCCCCCAGTCGCTGAGCGCCGTGACGGCGGCGAGGTTGGCCGCGTAGCCGGAGGAGAGGACGAGCGCGGCCTCGAAACCGCAGAAGGCGGCGAGCTCGCGCTCCAGTTCCGCGTGCAGTTCGGTGCTTCCGGTGACCAGGCGGGAGCCGGTGGCCCCGGCACCCCAGCGCTCCGCCGCCTCACGGGCCCCCCGGACGGTCTCGGGGTGCCGGGACAGGCCGAGGTAGTCGTTGCTCGCCAGGTCCAGCAGCGGCGACACCGGCGGCCGGGGGCGCAGGGAACGGACCAGTCCGGCCTGCTCCCGGGCGCGCTCCGCGGCGTCGATCCAGGCGAAGACGTCCGCGGGGTCGGGGATGTGCTGGGGCATCGGCGTGTCCTCGTGTTTTGTCGGCAGTCCACAGACCTGCCCGACCCTAGTCGCCGGGACTTGTCCGCCAGGTGTGGTGATACACACACACCCATCCGGCCATGTTGTGCGATCTCTCCTTGGCCGGGATGGGTCGAGTGGGACAGGATCGGGTCCATGGACCTGCTGAACACCCTGGTGGACAAGGGGTTGCGGCGCGAGCTGCCGACCCGCGAAGAAGCACTCGCCGTACTGGCGACTTCTGACGACGAACTGCTCGACGTGGTGGCTGCGGCCGGCAAGGTGCGCCGCCAGTGGTTCGGGCGTCGGGTCAAGCTGAACTACCTGGTCAACCTGAAGTCGGGCCTGTGCCCGGAGGACTGCTCCTACTGTTCCCAGCGCCTCGGTTCGACGGCGGGGATCCTCAAGTACACCTGGCTCAAGCCGGAGGAGGCCTCCCGGGCCGCCGCCGCGGGCGTCGCGGGCGGGGCGAAGCGGGTCTGCCTGGTGGCCAGCGGCCGCGGCCCGACGGACAGGGACGTCGAACGCGTCGGCAGGACGATCGAGGCGATCAAGGAGGAGAACGAGGGCATCGAGGTGTGCGCCTGCCTCGGCCTGCTCTCGGACGGCCAGGCGGAGAAGCTGCGCGAGGCGGGCGCCGACGCCTACAACCACAACCTCAACACCTCCGAGGCCACCTACGGCCAGATCACCAAGACCCACACCTACGCCGACCGCGTGGACACCGTGGAGAAGGCGCACGCGGCGGGCCTGTCGGCCTGCTCGGGCCTCATCGCGGGCATGGGCGAGAGCGACGAGGATCTCGTCGACGTGGTCTTCTCGCTGCGCGAGCTGGACGCCGACTCCGTTCCGGTCAACTTCCTGATCCCCTTCGAGGGCACTCCGCTGGCCAAGGAGTGGAACCTCACCCCGCAGCGCTGCCTGCGGATTCTGGCGATGGCGCGGTTCGTCTGCCCCGACGTCGAGGTCCGCCTCGCGGGCGGGCGCGAGGTGCACCTGCGTTCGATGCAGCCGCTGGCGCTGCACATCGTCAACTCGATCTTCCTGGGCGACTACCTCACCAGCGAGGGCCAGGCCGGTCAGGCGGACCTCGACATGATCGCCGACGCCGGTTTCGAGGTGGAGGGCGCTGGTACGGCGACCCTTCCCGCGCACCGCTCCGACCTGGCGGACGCGGCGCCCGCCGGCGGTGGCTGCGGCTCCGGCGGCGGCGCCTCCCTGTGCGGTTCGGGCGCGGGCCCGGCTGCGGCCGGGGACGGGGCCGCGGGCTGTGGATCGGCGTGCGGCGGCTGCTCCGGCCACGCGCACGCACCGGCCGAGCCGGTGCCGGCGCAGGCCGCTCAGGGGTCGCAGGCCGCGCCGGGCGCGCTCCGGTCGGATCTGGTGGCGGTGCGCCGCCGCGGCGCGGGGACGGACGTCGCCCCCAATGCCTGATCAGCCTCGTCCGCGGCCGTCCGGCGCGGATCTGCTCGCGCTGGACAGGCAGCACGTCTGGCACCCGTACGGGCCGATGCCGGGGCGGCAGGAGCCCCTGGTCATCGACTCCGCCTCGGGCGTGCGGCTGAGGCTCGCCGACCCGTCCCAGGGGGAGGGCCACGACGAGCTGGTCGACGGCATGTCCTCCTGGTGGTCGGCCATCCACGGCTACAACCACCCGGTGCTCAACGAGGCCGTGACCGCCCAGCTCGGCCGTATGTCGCACGTGATGTTCGGCGGGCTCACCCACGAGCCCGCCGTCCGGCTCGCGGCGAAGCTCGTCGAGATCACCCCGGCGGGACTGGAGCACGTCTTCCTCGCCGACTCGGGTTCGGTCTCCGTCGAGGTCGCCGTCAAGATGTGCCTGCAGTACTGGCGTTCGCTCGGGCACACCGGCAAGACCCGGCTGCTGACCTGGCGCGGCGGATACCACGGGGACACCTGGCAGCCGATGGCCGTGTGCGACCCCGAGGGCGGCATGCACGAGCTGTGGCAGGGCCACCTGCCGCGGCAGGTCTTCGCGGACGCGCCGCCCGGGGGCTTCGACACGCCCGTGGATCCCGCGTACGCCGACCACCTGCGCGGCCTGGTCGCCGCGCACGCGGACGAGCTGGCCGCCGTGATCGTGGAGCCCGTGGTGCAGGGGGCGGGCGGCATGCGCTTCCACCACCCCGGCTACCTGCGGGTGCTGCGCGAGCTGTGCGACGAGTACGGGGTCCTGCTGATCCTGGACGAGATCGCCACGGGCTTCGGCCGCACCGGCGCGCTCTTCGCGGCCGACCACGCGGGCATCACCCCGGACGTGATGTGCCTGGGCAAGTCCCTGACCGGCGGCTACCTCACCCTGGCGGCGACCCTGTGCACCGGGCGGGTGGCCGACGGGATCTCGCAGGGCGAGGTGCCGGTGCTGGCGCACGGGCCGACCTTCATGGGGAACCCGCTGGCCACGGCCGTGGCACTGGCCTCCGTCGAGCTGCTGCTCGGCCAGGACTGGGCGCTGGACGTCAAGCGGATCGAGGCGGGGCTGCGCGAGGGACTGGCGGCCGCGGCCGGCATCCCGGGCGTACGGGACGTACGCGTGCTCGGCGCCATCGGCGTCGTCCAGCTGGACCACGAGGTCGACGTGGTGGCGGCCACCCGGGCGGCCGTGCGCGAGGGCGTGTGGCTGAGGCCGTTCCGGGACCTGATCTATGTGATGCCGCCGTTCGTCACGAGCGACGCGGATGTGACCCGTATCTGCCGCGCGGTGTGCGCGGCGGCCCAGGAAGGCTGAGAAGGCTGAGATGTCCGTACTGATGGTGTCCGGGACGGGCACGGAGATCGGCAAGACCGTGGTCACGGCGGCCGTCGCGGCGGCGGCCGTGGCGGCGGGCCGCTCGGTGGCGGTGCTGAAGCCGGCCCAGACCGGTGTCGGTCCGCAGGAGCCGGGGGACGCCGCGGAGGTGGTGCGGCTGGCCGGCCCCTCCGTCACGGCGAGCGAACTGGCGCGCTACCCCGAACCCTTGGCCCCGGACACGGCCGCCCGCCGGGCGGGGCTGCCGACGCTGGCCCCGGCGCAGATCGCGGAAGCCGCCCGGCGGCTGGCGGAGGACCACGACCTGGTCCTGGTGGAGGGTGCGGGCGGACTGCTCGTGCAGTTCGACGAGGCGGGCCACACGCTGGCCGACGCGGCGCGGCTGCTGGACGCCCCGACGCTGATCGTCGCCCAGGCCGGTCTGGGGACCCTCAACTCCACGACCCTCACGGCGGAGGCCCTGCGGGCCCGGGGCCTTGCACCGCTGGGCGTGGTGGTGGGCAGCTGGCCGCACTCCCCCGACCTGGCGGCCCGCTGCAACCTGGCCGACCTCCCGAGGTCCTCGCGACTGCCGCTGCTCGGCGCGGTCCCGGAGGGCTCGGGCACGCTGGAGCCGGACCTCTTCCGCGCCGAGGCCCCCTCGTGGCTGGCCCCGCCCCTCGCGGGCACCTGGTCCCAGGACTCCTTCCTGACCACCTGGTCCCCCCCGGCCTTCGCCGGCGTGTGAGCCCGAACCTTCCACCGGCCCGCCCCTGCCGCCACCTTCCCAGCCCCGCCGGCACCACCCCGGCCGCGCTGGCACCTTCCCAACCCCGCCGGCACGACCCCAGCCCCGCCGGCGTTTGAGGCGCGGGGTCCGGGGCAGAGTCCCGGCACTCCACACCCGCCGGCACCCTTCCCAGCACGCCGGCGCTTGAGGCGCGGGCCCGGGGCGGAGCCCCGTGTCCGGCGTTACGCCGCCCGGGCGGCCGGCGGCCCGGGCCAGTCTCCCCCTTTGCCCGTCCTTTACCATGTGGACACAGTCCCTCTTGAGTGAAAGGTGTGAGCGTCCGCCCATGGGCGAGCCTCCCAGTCCACGACATCCCGCGTCACGACGCCCTCCGCGTCCCCGGCACCTACGTGCCCGACACTCCCGTCCGCGACACCGCGCGGTCCGCCTCCTCCTGGCCGATCATGGGACGGAGGTGATCGACCGATGACCGAGGTCCTCCTGCTCGTCGTGGCACTGCTCCTCTGCCTTGCCTGCGGAGTCTTCGTCGCGGCCGAGTTCTCGCTCACGACCGTCGAGCGCAGCGAGCTGGAGCGGGCCGCCGAGCGCGGTGAGCGCGGTGCCGACAGTGCCCTCGCGGCCGTCCGCACCCTCACCTTCCAGCTCTCCGGCGCCCAGCTCGGCATCACCGTGACCGGCCTGATCATCGGCATGATCTCCAAGCCGTCGATCGCCGCCCTGCTCCAGGGCCCGTTCGAGGCCGTGGGGCTGTCGGCGAGCGCCGCCTCCTCCACCGCCCTGGTCCTCGGGACCGTGCTGTCCACCGTCGTCCTGATGGTCGTCGGCGAGCTGGTCCCGAAGAACTGGGCGATCTCCTCCCCGCTGGCGATCGCCAAGCGCGTGGCCACCTTCCAGCGGGTCTTCAGCCGCGCCTTCAAACCGCTGATCAGCCACCTCAACACCACCGCGAACCATCTGGTGCGCCGCTTCGGCATGGAGCCGACGGAGGAGCTGGCCTCGGCGCGGACCCCGCAGGAGCTGGTGGCCCTGGCCCGGCACTCCGCCAAGGAGGGGGCACTGGAGAAGGACACGGCCGAGCTGTTCGTCCGGACCCTGAACCTCGCCGATCTGACCGCGGAGAACGTGATGACCCCGCGCGTCCAGGTCACCGCCCTGGATGTGCAGACCACCGCCGAGGACGTGGCGAACGCGACGATGGCCACCGGCCTGTCCCGCTTCCCCGTCTACCGCGGAAGCCTCGACACCGTCGTCGGCACCGTCCACATCAAGGACGTGCTGGCGCTGCCGGCCGAGGAGCGCCGCCGCCGTCCGGTGTCGCAGCTCCTGCGCGAGCCCCTCCTCGTACCGGAGTCGCTGACCGTCGACCGGCTGCTGGACCGGCTGTCCGGCAAGCAGACCATGGCCGTGGTCATCGACGAGTACGGCGGGACGGCAGGTGTGGCCACCCTGGAGGACATCGTCGAGGAGGTCGTCGGCGAGGTGCGCGACGAGCACGACCCGCACGAGACGCCCGACCTCGCCCCGGCGGGTGCGGACCCCTCGGGACGGCAGCTGTATTCCGCCGACGGCGCCGCGCGCACGGACCAGTTGCGGCAGATCGGACTGCGGGTGCCGGACGGCCCGTACGAGACCCTGGCCGGCCTGATAGCGACCGAGCTGGGCCGGATCCCGGCCGTCGGCGACAGCATGGAACTGGACGGCTGGCGGCTGGACGTGGTCGACGACATCGGGCGGCGGGCGGCGCGGGTGCTGCTGCACGCGCCCGTCGGCTCCGACGGTGCCGATGCAGGCGCCGAGGGTACGGAGGACGCGCGATGACCGTGATCCAGCTGCTGATCGGCCTGGCGACGCTGGTCGTGAACGCGTTCTTCGTCGGCGCGGAGTTCGCGCTGATCTCGGTCCGGCGCAGCCAGATCGAGCCGTACGCCGAACAGGGCGACCGGCGGGCCCGCTCCGTCCTGTGGGGGCTGGAGCACGTGTCGGCGCTGATGGCGGCGGCGCAGCTCGGCATCACCCTGTGCACGCTGGTGCTCGGTGTGGTGGCCGAGCCGGCCATCGCCCATCTGCTGACCCCGCTCTTCGACCTGGTCGGGGTGCCGTCCGGGCTGACGCACGCCATCTCCTTCGTGGTGGCGCTGGCCCTGGCGACGTACCTGCACATGCTCTTCGGCGAGATGCTCCCGAAGAACGTGGCGCTGTCGGAACCGGTGCGCACGGCGCTGCTGCTGGGTCCGCCGCTGGTGGCCCTGACCCGGGCGCTGCGGCCGGTGATCTTCGCGATCAACGCCTTCGCCAACGCCTTGCTGCGGCTGCTGCGGGTGGAGGCCAAGGACGAGGTCTCGGCGACCTTCTCGGACGACGAGCTGGCCCGGATGGTGAAGGACTCCAGTGACGCGGGGCTCCTCGACGACCGGGCGAGCGAGCGTCTGCACGACGCCCTGGAACTGGGCCGCCGGCCCGTGAAGGACGTGGTGCTGCCGGCGGACCGGGTGATCTCCGCCCGCGAGGGCATCACGCCGGCCGGGCTGGAGCGGCTGTCCGCCGAGAGCGGGTACTCGCGCTTCCCGGTGGTCGACGGCCAGCAGGGCATCCTGGGGTATCTGCACGTGAAGGACGCCCTGGACGCGGACGGGGACACGCGCGACGAGCCGTTCCCGCCGTCGGCGCTTCGGCAGATCGCGCAGGTGCGGCCGGAGACGCCGCTGGACGACGTGCTCACCGCCATGCGGCGCAGCCGCACCCACCTGGCGGCGGTCCTGGGGGCGGAGGACGCCATGACGGGCCTGGTGACGATGGAGGACGTGCTGCGGGAGCTGTTCGGAAGGCCGGCGTCCGCGTAGGCCGCCGGGAGCGGGAGCGTGGTCCCCGGCCCTGCGGGGCAGGGGTACCACGCGGTAACATCGCTCCGCCATGGAGATGAATGCCTCTTACACCAGTTTCGTCGCGGTCGGCGACTCCTTCACCGAGGGAATGTCCGACCTGCTGCCCAACGGCTCCTACCGCGGCTGGGCCGACCTGCTGGCCGCCCGTCTCGCCGCCCGCGAGCCGGGCTTCCGCTACGCGAACCTGGCAGTCCGCGGAAAGCTCATCGGGCAGATCGCGCAGGAGCAGGTGCCCGTGGCGGCGGCGATGCGCGCCGACGTGGTGACCCTGGTCGGCGGCCTGAACGACGCACTGCGCCCCAAGGTGGACATGGGCCGGGTCCGTGACCACCTGGAATCGTCGGTGGAGCTCCTGGCCCCCTCCTGCAAGAAGCTCGTCCTCATGCGCTCCCCGGGCCGCAACGGGCCGGTGATGGAACGCTTCCGTCCACGCATGGAGCAGCTCTTCGCCACCATCGACGAGCTGGCGGCCCGGCACGGCGCCCTGGTGGTGGACCTCTACGGCGCCCCGGTCCTCGCCGACCCCCGGATGTGGGATGTGGACCGGCTGCACCTGACGCCCGACGGCCACCGCCGGGTGGCGGAGGCCGTGTGGCAGACGCTGGGCCTCCCGGCAGAGCTGGACTGGCGCACCGACCTTCCGGCCGCCCGACCGGCCGGCTGGGCGGCGCGCCGCTCCCAGGACCTGAGTTTCGCCCGGCAGCACCTGCTGCCCTGGATCGGCCGCCGCCTGACGGGCCGCTCCTCCGGCGACGGCCGCCCGGCGAAGCGCCCTGAACTCCAGCCCTACGGGGACGGCCCGCTCTCGTAGCAAAGCACCATCGCAGGCGGTGGCCCGACCTGCGTAAACACACAGCGGCGGCCCAAGTAGAATCCCTACACGTGACTGCCAAGCCCCGCATTCCCAATGTCCTGGCCGGCCGCTACGCCTCCGCGGAGCTCGCCGTCCTGTGGTCCCCCGAGTACAAGGTGACGCTGGAGCGGCGGCTGTGGCTCGCCGTGCTGCGCGCCCAGAAGGACCTCGGTATCGAGGTCCCGGACGCGGCCCTCGCCGACTACGAGCGCGTCCTCGAAGACGTGGACCTCGCCTCCATCGCCGAGCGCGAGAAGGTCACCCGGCACGACGTGAAGGCCCGCATCGAGGAGTTCAACGACCTCGCCGGCCACGAGCACGTCCACAAGGGCATGACCTCCCGCGACCTCACCGAGAACGTCGAGCAGCTCCAGATCCGCCTCTCGCTGGAGCTGGCCCGCGACCGTACGGTCGCCGTGCTCGCCCGCCTGGGCAAGCTGGCCGGCGAGCACGCCGAGCTGGTCATGGCCGGGCGCTCCCACAACGTGGCCGCGCAGGCCACCACCCTGGGCAAGCGCTTCGCCACCGCGGCCGACGAGCTGCTGGTCGCCTACGACCGCCTGGAAGACCTTCTGGGCCGCTACCCGCTGCGCGGCATCAAGGGCCCCGTCGGCACCGCCCAGGACATGCTCGATCTCCTCGGCGGGGACGCAGGCAAGCTGGCCGACCTGGAGCAGCGGATCGCGACCCACCTCGGTTTCGCGAACGCCTTCACCTCGGTCGGCCAGGTCTACCCGCGCTCGCTCGACTACGACGTGGTGACCGCGCTGGTCCAGCTGGCCGCCGCCCCGTCCTCGATCGCCAAGACCATCCGCCTGATGGCCGGCCACGAGCTGGTCACCGAGGGCTTCAAGCCCGGCCAGGTCGGCTCCTCGGCGATGCCCCACAAGATGAACACCCGCTCCTGCGAGCGCGTGAACGGCCTGATGGTCATCCTGCGGGGATACGCCTCGATGACCGGTGAGCTGGCCGGCGACCAGTGGAACGAGGGCGACGTCTCCTGCTCCGTGGTCCGCCGTGTGGCCCTGCCGGACGCCTTCTTCGCTTTCGACGGCCTGCTCGAGACCTTCCTGACCGTTCTCGACGAGTTCGGTGCCTTCCCGGCGGTCGTCGCCCGCGAGCTGGACCGCTACCTGCCCTTCCTCGCGACCACCAAGGTCCTGATGGGCGCGGTCCGGGCCGGCGTGGGCCGCGAGGCCGCCCACGAGGTCATCAAGGAGCACGCCGTCGCCTCCGCGCTCGCCATGCGCGAGCAGGGCGCCGAGCGCAACGAGCTGCTGGACAAGCTGGCGGCCGACGAGCGGATGCCGCTGGACCGGGCCCAGCTCGACGCGCTGATGGCGGACAAGCTGTCCTTCACCGGCGCCGCGGGCGACCAGGTCTCCACGGTGGTCTCCCGCATCGAGGAGATCGCCAAGCAGCACCCGGAGGCCGCCGGGTACACGCCGGGGTCGATCCTCTGACTCCCGAAGAGCTGGCCGCCGCCCGTGACCGCGTCGTCCCGGACGTGGTCGCGGGCGGCCTGCGCGTGCTGTTCTGCGGTATCAACCCCGGTCTCCTCTCCGCCGCGACGGGCCACCACTTCGCCCGCCCCGGCAACCGCTTCTGGCCGGTCCTGCACCTGTCGGGCTTCACCCCCCGCCGCCTGGCTCCCGCGGAGCAGGAGGAACTCCTCACCTACCGTCTCGGCATCACGAACGTCGTGGCCCGTGCCACGGCCCGCGCCGACGAGCTGAGTGCCGAGGAGTTCCGCGAGGGCGGCCGCATCCTGACGGCCAAGGTGGAGCTGCTGCGCCCCCAATGGCTGGCAGTCGTCGGCGTCACGGCCTACCGCACGGCCTTCGGCGAGCGGAAGGCGCAGATCGGCCCCCAGGAGCGCACCATCGGCTCCACCCGCATCTGGGCCCTCCCCAACCCCAGCGGCCTGAACGCCCACTGGACCGCCGCGTCCATGGCCGAGGAGTTCGCCCGCCTCCGCGAGGCGGCGGCTCTCCCCCCTGACGGCGCCCACTGACGGCGCCCCGCCGACTCCCCTCATGCCGTTCGCCTGCCGTTCCCCCTTCTGCCGCTCCCCTCAGGCCGGCCAGCCGACCTGGCCGTCCTCGACCCTCAGCACTTCAGGGACCTCCGCTTCATGGAACCGGAGGAACCCGATCGGGACCGCGCCGTCCCCCCGGAGGTGCGTCGGGTGAGCCCGCTCCGCCAGCCAGACGAGCAGTTCACCGACCTTGTCGAACTCGTCCGGGTGGATCTCCTGCCGGGACGTCAGCGACCAGCCGGTCCGTGACAGGCCCGCCCGACTCGCCAGCGCCGAACAGAGCACGCCGCCCACTCGCGACGCAGCCCCCCGCCCGGCCAGCAGCGGATACGGCTCCTCCTCGATCGCCGGTATGCCCCCCTCGTCCAGCACCACGGCGGGGAAGGCGGTCACGATGGACAGCTGTTCCGGTTGGTCCCCGGTCCCCAGGTGCCATTGCAGCTCGGCGACTTCCCCCTCGCTGATCCCGTCCAGCAGGTCGACGGCCACCAACAGCTCGTACAGATCACTCATGGCGCATTCCTCCTACGGCGGGTCGATGACGGTGACGGCTGCCGTCAGCAGGTACGGGTCCTCCCGGTCGTGCTGCGTCACGCAGGCCACCAGCCACCGCTCTCCGGCCCGCCACAGGTGGACGTGGTCGGTGCTGACGCTCAGACCGGTCCACGGCTCCGATATCTCCTCCCCCTCGAACACCCTGTCCCTCAGCGTCCCCAGGCTGAAGACCTGCGGGTCACCCCACCGGTCGGTCGCGGCCTGCGTGAGCGCCCCGTACTCGGCGCTGATCTGGTCGGCGGCCTCGATCCGGCCCGATCCGTCGTCGTCCCAGAAGGGCCGTGTCCGGGAGAGCCGCACCAGGTGGAATCCCGGACCGCTGCTGCTGCCGACGCCCCCGACCGGCCCCCGCGGGAACTCCTGCGTCAGGAGCCGGTCGATCGTGTCGAGGTGCTCTGCCGTGGTCATGTCGTCAGTATCCCGAGCAGCACTGACAACTGGCTTACTGTCACGCGTCCCTGCGGCGCACCGCCACCCAGCCGCACACGACGGCTGCCGCCGCCCACAGGGCCATCACCCCGAGCCCGGTCCAGGGACCGAGGTCACCGTCCGTCCGCGAGTGCATCACCAACTGCCCCGCCCGGTCCGGCAGGTACTGCGCCGCACCACCCGCTGCCTCGCCCACGACGAAGGACACCAGCAGGACGAAGGGTATGAGCAGGCTCAGCACGAGCGTCCCGCTGCGCAGTACGGCGGTGAGTCCGGCAGCGAACAACGCCATCAGCGTCAGGTAGAGGCCGCTGCCGACGACGGCACGGTAGGTACCGGGATCACCCAGCTCCAAGGCGTTCTCTCCCATGAAGGCCTGACCTGCGACGAATGTGGCCAGGCCGGTGACCTGACCGGTCAGCAGGACCAAGGCACCCACGGTCATGATTTTCGACAGGTAGAAGCGGGTGCGGTGGGGCACCGCCGCCAGCGACGTGCGCAGAGCGCCGTTGTGGAACTCGCAGGACACGGCGCCTGCGCCGAAGACGAGGGCGGCGATCTGCCCGAAGGAGATGCCGTAGTAGGCGGCAAAGAGCGGATCGGCACCCATGCTGCCGTCCTCGGCCCGGCCGATCGCCGCGGCTGTCAGCGCCTGGATGCCCGCGGTGGCGGCGAGCACGGCAACGAGCCCGCCGAGAGTGCCGCGCAGCGACCGTATTTTGATCCATTCCGAGTGCAGGGTGGGGACGGTGGGCAGAGCGGCGCGCATGGCGGAGCCTCCTGAAGGATCGGGGAAGTCAGTGTGTTGCGGTGAACTGGGCGTGGTCCGCGGTGAGATCGAGATAGGCCTGTTCCAGCGAGGCGCGCTCGTCGGACAGTTCCAGCAGGGGGATGCCCTCACGGGCAGCCAGCTTGCCGAGCTGCTCGGCCTGTATGTCCTCCACGGTCCACCGCCCGTCCTCGGTGCCGGTCAGTTCGAAGCCTTCCCGGGCCAGGGCGACCCGCAGCCGGACGGGATCAGAGGTGCGCAGGCGCACCCGGCGGGCGCTACGGGCATCGATGAACTCGGCCATCGAGGTGTCGGCCAGCAGCCTGCCGTTGCCGAGCACGACCAGGTGGTCGGCAAAGGTGGAGGTCTCCGACATCAGGTGGCTGGAGACCAGCACGGTGCGTCCTTCGGCGGCGAGGCCGCGCATCAGCTCACGCATCCAGATGATGCCCTCCGGGTCGAGCCCGTTGGTCGGCTCGTCCAGGAGGAGCACCCCGGGGTCGCCCAGCAGCGCGGCGGCTATGCCGAGGCGCTGGCGCATGCCGAGTGAGAAGGACTTGATCCGCCGCTCGGCCACCGAGGCTATGCCGGTCTGCTCCAGGACCTCGTCGACCCGCCGTGGGGGGAGCCGGCCGGCCGCGGCGAGGAAACGGAGGTGGTCTCGGGCGATGCGTCCGCCGTGCGCCGACTGTGCGTCCAGGAGGGCGCCGACCCGCTCCAACGGGTCCGGCAGGTCGACGTAGCGCCGGCCGCCGATGGTGGCCGTGCCGGAGGTCGCCCGGTCCAGCCCCAGCAGCAGCCGCAGTGTGGTGGACTTCCCGGCACCATTGGGGCCCAGGAAGCCGGTGACCCGCCCGGGCAGGACATCGAAGGTGAGGCCGTCCACCGCACGGTGGGAGCCGTATGCCTTGGTCAGTTCTCGGATCTCGATGCTGTTCATGGCTCAAGACTCGCCGCCGGCCCCACCCCCCTCCCTCCCCCGTGCGAGGGTGCCGTCTCCCCCGCACGGGGGAGACGGCCGGGGGCGGCCCGCTGCGACCATGGGGGCATGTACCGACTGCTCAGGGCCCCGTTCCAACCAGTGACCTACTCACGCTGGTTGCACCTCTGCGTGCCCGTACTGGTACTGGCCGTGTGGCTGTTCGTGGTGCCCGAGTGGCCGTGGGGACCGCTCTTCTTCGTTCTGCCCTTCGGCCTCGTGCCCTGGGTCCGGCTCGCGGAAGGGCTCCAGGCGCAGTTCCTGCTGACACCGAACGACCGGGGTCCGGACGGGGGGACCATCAGCCTGGCCCCGTCGGCTCACTGGGGCGACCGCTGGCGGACGGTGCTGTGGCTGGCCGTGCGGATGGTGATCGCGATGGGCGCGGTGGCCGCCACCGTCTGGATGCCCGCGCTGAGCGTGGAGCTCGTCGCGAGCGCGCTCGGCCACTCCCTGGACCCGGGTCCCCTGGAACCGTTCTTGCCCGGGAGTCGCTGGGTCGCCGGCCTCTTGTCGCCCATTCCGCTGATCGTGCTGATCGTCGTCGTGGTCCTCCTCGGTGACCTGATCACCGCGATCGCCACACGGCTGCTCAGCCCTTCGGCCACCGAACGGCTCAGTGCGCTGGAGGAGCGCACCGAGCAGTTGCTGGAGCGCACGCGAATCGCGCGGGAGCTGCACGACTCGATCGGGCACGCGCTGACCGTGGCCGTCGTGCAGGCAGGTGCGGCGCGGGCCGCAGGCGATCCCGCCTTCACGGACCGGGCGTTGTGCGCCATCGAGGAGACGGGCCGGGCAGCGCTGGAGGACCTGGAGCGGGTGCTGGGCGTGCTGCGGGAGACCGGCCGGCCGCCGTCGCAGCGGCCGACGCTGGCGGAGGCCGACCGGCTGCTGGAGTCGGCCCGGGCGTCGGGCTCCGAGGTGGACGCGCAACTGACAGGTCCCTTGGAGAAGTTGCCGGGACCGGTCACCCGGGAGGGGTACCGCATCCTGCAGGAGGCGCTCACCAACGTACTGCGCCACTGCGGGACCGTACCGGTCCGGGTGCGGGTGGAGATGGCCGCTGACCGGCTGGAGCTGGAGGTGACGAATGTGCTGCCGGACCGCCCCGTCGTCTCACCCGGTGGCGGGAGCGGGCTGCGCGGGATACGCGAACGGGCCGCGCTGCTCGGCGGAGTGGCCGAGACCGGGCCGTACGAGGGTGGTTGGAGGGTGCGCGCACGGCTTCCGCTGGAGCGAATACGCTGACCGGATGCCGGTTACCGTACTGATCGTCGACGACGAACCACTGGTCCGCGCGGGTCTGCGCGCCGTCCTGGACGCCCAGCCCGACATCGAGGTGGTGGGTGAGGCAGCCGACGGCGCCTCGGTGATCCCGCTGGTGCGGCAGCTGCGGCCGGATGTGGTGGCCATGGACGTCCGGATGCCGCTGCTCGACGGGATCGAGGCGACCCGCGCGGTCCTGCGGACGGTGGATTCGCCGCCGAAGATCCTCGTGGTGACGACCTTCGAGAACGACGAGTACGTCTACCAGGCGTTGCGGGCCGGCGCTGACGGGTTCCTGCTGAAGCGGGCCCGGCCGTCGGAGATCGTGCACGCGGTGCGGCTGGTGGCGGAGGGCGAGACGCTGCTCTTTCCCGCGGCCGTGCGGGCCCTGGCCGCGGAGTACGGCAACCGGCAGGCGCGGGCGGTGCTGGAACAGGCCGCCCTGACCGAGCGGGAGGAGGCGGTGTTGCGGCTCATGGCGCGGGGCCTCACCAATGTGGAGATCGCGTCCGAGCTGATCATCGGCACGGAGACGGTCAAGTCCCATGTCAGTGCGATTCTGGGCAAGCTGGGGGCGCGGGACCGGACTCAGGCGGTGATCACTGCGTACGAGTCGGGTTTCGTCTCACCCGCTTGAGCGCAAGGGCCCGCCTCGGCTGATGGGGGGCTGCTTCTCGCCGCTGCACCCGGCGCGCAGTACGATCCGGCTGACAGGCTCGCTAGCTGGGAGGACACACGTTGGGGCAGCTGACCGGCGGGGATCCCTCTCTGCTGCGGCGGATCAATTCCGCGGTGGTGCTGCGGGCACTGCGCACGGCCGGGTCGCCGACCCTCACCGACCTCACGCGGTTGACCGGGTTGTCCCGGCCGACCGTCGAAGGGGTCGTGGAGGGGCTGATCGGGACCGGGCTCGTCGTCGAGGCCGAGGCCGAGGAGGGTGCGCGGCGGCAGGGACGGCCCGCCAGACGGTTCCGGTTCCGGGCCGAGGCGGGGCACCTGCTCGGCATAGAGATCGGCTCGCACCGGGTCGCGGTGCTGCTGTCGGGGCTGGACGGACGCATCATCGGCGCCGGCACCAAAGAGGTCGCCGAGACGGCCTCGGCCGACGAGCGGCTGGAGCGGGTGCGCGCGGCCGTCGCCGACCTGCTGCGCCGCGCCGGGATTCCGCGGGACTCGCTGCGGGCGGTCGGGGTCGGCAGCCCGGGGATCGTGGAGGCCGACGGCACGGTACGCCTCGGCACCGCTCTGCCCGGCTGGACCGGTCTGCCGCTCGGGGACCGGCTGCGGCGCTCGTTCCGCTGCCCGGTGCAGGTGGAGAACGACGCCAACGCGGCCGCGGTCGCGGAGCACTGGAAGGGAGCCGCGCGGGACACCGGCGACATGGTGTTCGTGATGGCCGGGCTCAGTCCCGGTGCGGGCTCCCTCATCGGCGGCCGGCTGCACCGGGGCTTCGGCGGGGCGGCCGGCGAGATCGGCGCCCTGCACCTGCTGGGTCGCGAGGCCACGCCCGAGCGGCTGCTGTCCACCACGGGCGAGCCGCTGCACCCGCTGGACGAACCGGCCGTCGCCGAGGTCTTCGCGATGGCCAAGCGGGGCGACGAGCGGGCGGTCGCCGCCGTCGAGCGGTTCCTGCAGCGCCTGGTGCACGACGTGGCGGCGCTGGTCCTCGCGATGGATCCGGAGCTGGTGGTCGTGGGCGGCTGGGCAGCCGGCCTGGACGGGGTCCTGGAGCCCCTGCGCCGCGAGCTGGAGCGCTACTGCCTGCGCCCGCCACGGGTGGCCCTGTCGCTGCTCGGTGAGGCCGCCGTGGCGACGGGCGCCCTCCGCCTCGCGCTCGACCACGTCGAGGAGGAGCTCTTCGCGGTGGAGAAGACGGTCACGGCCCGCCGCCGCTGAGACGGGGCCGAGAAAGCCGCACCGCCGCGCCACGCCCGCGGCCCGCTCCCGCAGCCACAGCCGTACGCCCCGACGCATCGCGGGCCGGCCGACACGGGGGCCGGCGGCCTGCCCGGTCCGGCGGTCGGCCCGGACACGGACCGGCCGCGACCGAGGACCGACCGGGACCGATGCGTAACGGGCGCCCGGCGGTCGGCCGGGGCCGCGAGCCACCCAGCACAGAGGTCCAGCCGGGGCGAACCGAGATCCGGAGGTCGGCCAGAACCACGGGGCGGCCGGTGCCAGTGGTCGGTCAGGACCAGCAAGTCGGCTGTGGCCAGAGTCCGGCCGGGTCGGGGATCAGCCGGGGCCAGTGGTCGGCCAGGACCACGGCCGGCGGAGCCTAGTGGCCGGCCGGGACGGTGAGTCGGCGGGTGCCGGCGGCCGGCCGGAACCACGGATCGGCCCGGCGATCGGCGCGATCACGGACCAGCCGGAGCGAGACGGTTGGCCAGGATCTTGGGCGGCCGCAACCGGCGGTCGGCCAGGACCGCGAACCGGCAGGGGCCAAGGACCGGTCGGCGCCGAGGCACAGCGAGGGCTCGACGTTAGGCAGGGACCACGACTCGGCTGGACCCGCCGTACGGCCGGGACCACAAGACGGCCGGGCACGGCGACCGGCGGTCGGCAAGGACCGCGAACCGGCAAGGGCCAAGGACCGGTCGGCGCCGAGGCACAGCGAGGGCCCGACGTTGGGCCGGGACCACGACTCGGCCGGACCGGCCGTGCGGGCGGGACCACAAGACGGCCGGGCGCGGCGGGCGGCCGGGCACGGCGGTCGATCAGGACAACCCCGGGCCCGGCAGTCGGCCAGGACGACCAGAGGGCCGGCCGGGGGCCGGGATCACGGACCAGCCGGGCGCCGGCCATCGGCCGGGATCACGGACCCGCCGGGCGCCGGCCATCGGCCGGGTCCGCGGACCGACCAGGAACGCAGACCCGCCAGGACCCGCAGACCCGCCGGGACCGCAGACCCGCGGATCCGCCGGCGCCGTGGACCCGCCGGGCGGAGGACCCCGAGGGTGCCGGGGTCAGGAGGCAACGGGCTCGTGGGTGATCTCCACGCCGCCCGAGTCCGCGAAGGTCAGGCGGCAGGTGTCGGCGCGGTAGGTGGCCACCGAAACCGCGGCCGTGCCCGCGGTGGTGAAGTAGCGGGTGGTGACCAGGAGCACCGGTGCGCCGGGCAGCCGGTCCAGTTCCTTGGCCTCGTCGGCACGGGCGGAGCCCAGCTCCACCGACCGGTCCTGGCCGTCGAGCACCAGCCGCTGCAGCTCGCGCAGGACGGCGCGCGCCCGGGCCGGGCCGGACGGGGCCTCGATGGCGGGCAGTCCGGGAACCGAGGCCGCCGGTACGTACAGCAGCTCCGCGGCGACGGCCTGACCGTTCGTCATCCTGATCCGGCGCACGGTGTGCACCGGCTGGTCGGCGGCGAAGGCGCCGCCCCTGCCGAGCAGCTCGGCCACCGCGGCCGGGGGCAGGGCCTCCGAGGCGTCCTGCGGCTCCCAGCCGTCGACGCCCTCGCCGGGCCAGCTGTGCTGCGCGCCGCCCACGGCGACGCCGACGCGCGGCGGCGCGACGGTGGTGCCCACGCCGCGCCGGCGCTGCAGCCGTCCTTCGAGCTCCAGCTGCTCCAGCGCCTGACGCAGGGTCGCGCGGGCGACTCCGAAGCGGGCTGCGAGTTCACGTTCGTTCGGGAGCACCTCGCCGACGGCGAAGTCCTGGTCGAGCGCCTCGCTGAGGACGGTCCTGAGGTGCCAGTACTTCGGTTCCGGCACCGTGTCGAGCTGCGTGGTCCCCACCCTGACTCCTCCTGCCGTCGCTGCACTCGCCGTGTGTTCCAGCGGCAGTTCCGCGCCTTTGTTTATTAAAGGTTCCTGCACTATCCCTGCGACGATAGGACGGTGCACCCCCTTGGTCAAGACCAATGCTCGTACCTTTGCCGGGCAGATCGGGCATATGTATCAAGCCGTTCATGCGATGTTCTTGTACGCTCCGAAGGCTTGTAGTCAAGGGCTACCCGACGGTAATCATGGCGGTGGGCACTCCTGACAGCCTGTCTCGCAGCAGTCCAACCGACGAGGAGCAGCATGACCGCCACGGTCTCCTTCACGATCGATTCGCCGCTCGGCCCCCGCACCACCACCGTCGCCTACGAGCGCAAGGGCTCGGGCGAACCGCTGCTCCTGCTGCACGGGATCGGCCACCACCTCCAGGCCTGGCATCCGGTGACCGACATCCTGGCCGCCGAGCACGACGTGATCGCCGTCGACCTGCCCGGCTTCGGCGCCTCGGAGCCGCTGCCCGGTGGCGTCCCGTACTCCCTGGGCACCGTGGCCCCGGCGCTCGGTGCGCTGTGCACCGCCCTCGGCGTCGAGCGCCCGCACGTCGCGGGCAACTCCCTCGGCGGTCTGCTCGCACTCGAAATGGGCCGCAGCGGTCTCGTCCGCTCGGTCACGGCCCTCTCCCCCGCCGGGTTCTGGAGCGAGGGCGAACGCCGCTACGCCTTCGCGGCGCTCCTGGCCATGAGGGCCGGAGCCAAGGCGCTGCCCCTCCCCGCCGTGCAGCGGCTCGCGCACAGCGCGGCCGGCCGGGCCGCGCTCACGGGCACCATCTACGCCCGCCCGAACCGCCGTTCGCCGCAGGCCGTGGTCGCCGAGACCCTCGCCCTGCGCAACGCCACCGGTTTCGAGGACACCCTGGCCGCGGGTGGCTCCGTGCGCTTCACCGACGATGTGCCGGGTCTGCCGGTCACCATCGCCTGGGGCACCCGCGACCGGCTGCTGCTGCGCCGGCAGGGCGTGCGGGCCAAGCACACGCTTCCCGGGGCACGGCTGGTCCGCCTCCCGGGCTGCGGCCACGTCCCGATGAACGACGATCCGGCCCTCGTCGCCCGGGTGGTACGGGACACGGCACGCCGCGCCGAGCGCAGCGGGGAGCGGGAGGCCGCGTACGCGCACGAGTGAGCCGGACCGGGCCGGATCAAGGGCGCCCGGACGCCGACAGCCCTGACGCGGCCATCTGGACGCCGAGCGCCTGAGCGCCTGAGCCCGGGGCGCCTGGCGCCTGGCGTCCCACGCCTGAACGGGTGAGCGGCTGACGGCTGTTCATCCGCGGTTCGCGTGGGCGACGCGGCCGGGCCGGTGCGCGACGGCACGCTGGTCCGACCCGCCCTCGCCGCCCCCCTGGAGACACACCGATGGCATCGACCCCGCACACTCGACGGTCCCTCATCGGCGGTTCCCTCGCCCTGTCCTCCGCGCTGCTCGCCGCTCCGGCGCTCGGCGCCCCCGCCTTCGGGCGTTCCGGTCGGCCGAACGCGCACTGGGGCGTCCAGTCCGGCGAGATCACCGCGCACTCGGCCACCGTGTGGACCCGTTCCGACCGCGTCGCGCGCATGTACGTCGAGACCTCTCCGAGCGAGGCGTTCCGCTACGCCGTCCGCCGCCACCGGGGCCCGCTGCTCGGCCCGGCCGGCGACTTCACGGGGACCACCGTCCTGCGCGACCTGCCGCCCGGGCAGCAGATCCACTACCGGGTCGTACTGGCCGACCCCGACGACCCCCGCCGCACCGCCGAACCGGTCCACGGCACCTTCCGCACCACCCCGGTCTCCCGCCGCCGCGACGTGCGCTTCCTGTGGTCGGGCGACCTGGCGGGCCAGGGCTGGGGCATCAACCCCGACGTCGGCGGCTACCGCGTCTTCGACGAGATGCGGCAGCGCAACCCCGACTTCTTCCTCTTCAGCGGGGACACGATCTACGCCGACGGGCCGATCGCGTCGGCCGTTCCGCTGCGCGACGGGACCGTCTGGCGCAATATCACCACGGCGGAGAAGTCGAAGGTCGCCGAGACCCTCGACGAGTTCCGCGGGAACTTCCGCTACAACCTGCTGGACCGCAACCTCCTCGGCTTCAACGCCCAGGTCCCCGTCCTCGCGCAGTGGGACGACCACGAGGTGCGCAACAACTGGTACCCGGGCCAGCTCATCGACGACCCCCGCTACACCGTCAAGGAGGCCGACGTGCTCGCCGCCCGTGCCCGCCGGGCCTTCGGCGAGTACTTCCCGGTCACCGACCTGCGCGGCGGCCGCACCGAGGGCCGGATGTACCGCGTGATGCGCTACGGCCCGCTCCTCGACGTCTTCGTGCTGGACATGCGCACCCACCGCAACGCCAACTCCCCCGGCACGCAGGCCCAGGACCCGATCGGCATCCTCGGCCCCGAGCAGCTGTCCTGGATCAAGCGCGAGCTCTCGCGGTCCCGCGCCACCTGGAAGGTCATCGCAGCCGACATGCCGCTCGGCATCGTCGTGCCCGACGGAGCCGCGGACTTCGAGGCCGTCGCCCAGGGCGACCCGGGGGCACCGCTCGGCCGCGAACTGCAGATCGCCGAACTGCTGCGGCACATCAAGCACCGGCGCATCACCGGCACCCTCTGGCTCACCGCGGACGTGCACTACACCGCCGCGAACCACTACGCGCCCGAGCGGGCCGCCTTCGGCGACTTCGCACCGTTCTGGGAGTTCGTCTCCGGCCCCGTCGGTGCCGGCGGCTTCCCGGCGGGCCGGCTCGACGCGACCTTCGGCCCGCAGACGGCCTTCGTACAGTCCGCACCCTTCGCCAACATGTCACCGTCCGAGAACCCTCCCTACTACGGGGAGGTGGACATCGACGGTGACAGCGGTGACCTCACCGTCCGGTTGCGCCGCCAGGGCGGCGGCGTCCTCTTCACCAGGACGCTCCGGCCGGGGCGTGTGGGCCAGGAGGGCGACCGGCACAGCGCCCGGAAAACTGGGTGAAATCGGCCAGATGGACACTTAACCAGGCGGTCACAGTTCGTTCGTGATCACGCAACACCCTTGCGCAACAGTGGTGTGCATGACTGACCGTAACCACGCCCCCGCCCAGCGCTCCCACCGTCACCACTGGCGCCGCGATGTCGTCGAACTCGCCGCCCTCTTCTGCGCCGTCGCCGTCGCCGACGCCATCGCCAATCTCGTCGTGCACGGTCCCAGGGGCCCGATCCTGCTGGTCGCCTCGGCCGTCGCGCTGCTGGTGACGGCGGCCTTCCACACGTGGTGGGCGCGGCGCCACAGCCATGCGCCGCCGTCCAGCACGCCGCCGCCGGGCGATCCGGCCCCGTCGGCGCCCGCCACCGGCGCCACCTCGACCGCCACGGCCACCGCCGCAGGTGGTCCGGCGGCCGCCGGCGCAACCACCGCCCTGTGGCGGATGCGCACGACCGTACGGGACGAGCCCGGGTCCTTGGCCGTCCTGTGCACCGCCCTCGCCCGTCACGACGTCGACATCCTGACCCTCCAGACGCACCCGCTGCCCGAGGGCGGCACCGTGGACGAGTTCCTGCTGCGCGCACCCCAGCAGCTCCCCTCCGCCGACCTCACCCGCGCCGTCTCCCGGGCCGGCGGCCACAGCACGTGGATCGAGCGCGCCGACGCCCACGACCTCGTCGACACCCCGACGCGGCTGCTGGGCCTGGCCACGCGCACGGCGCTGGACGCCGCGGAGCTGCCCCTCGCCCTGCGCCAGCTGCTCGGCCGCTGCACGATCCACTCGATCCCGGCGACCACCCTCTCGGGCCGCCCCAACTCCGGCGCGCAGGCCCCCGTCGAGGGCGTACTGGAGGCCACCGTCATGCGACTGCGCGACCCCTCCGGCGGCGCGATCACGGTGGAGCGGCCCTACCTGCCCTTCACCCCGACCGAGTTCGCCCGGGCCCGCGCCCTGGTCGAGCTCGACGCCCGGCTCGGCCCGCGCGTCCCCCGCAGCCAGGACGTCCTGACCCTCCCCGAGGGCAACGAGATCACGGTGCGCCGGGCCGACGGCTCCGACCTGGCCGCGGCCCGGGCCATGCACGACCGCTGCTCCGAGCGCACCCTCGGGCTGCGCTACCACGGCCCCGTCGCCGACGCCGACCGCTACCTCGGCCACCTGCTCAGCCCCCGCTTCGGCCGCACCCTCGCCGCGACCACCGCGTCCGGGAGGCTCGTCGCCCTCGGCCACCTGCTGTGGGACGGCGACGAGACCGAGGTCGCCCTGCTCATCGAGGACGACTGGCAGCGCCGCGGCATCGGCTCCGAGCTGCTGCGCCGGCTCCTGGCCATGGCCGTCGAGGCCGGGTGCGACAGCGTGTACGCCGTCACCCAGTCCGCGAACACCGGCATGGTCGCCGCCATGCGCGGCCTCGGCCTGCCCCTCGACTACCAGATCGAGGAGGGCACCCTGGTGATCACCGCGCGGCTGGAGAAGGCACCGGCCGGCTCGCGCCCCGCGCACGGGCTGCCCCTCGTACAGCCGCACGAGCACCGGGCCCCGCGCCACCCCCGGTGAGGCCCGGTCGCCCCGCGGCCGCTCGCAGGCAGGCCGCCCGCTCCCGGCGGGGCGGGCGGCCCGCCTGCGTCCGGATCCGGCCAAACTCCGGCCCGCACCACTGGCCACTGCATCCCCACCGGACCGCGAAGTCACTTGTATTCAGGGCGGATTGATCTCTCGCGGCCGCACCGGGCAGCCGTGCTCCGGCCCCCGTCAGCAGGCTGACGACAATCGGTGATGACGGGAGCGCGCCCGCCGTAAGAAGATGGCCGCATGTCAGAGACCCTCCACACCGGCAGCGCCCCCCGGCTGCCCCGCCAGGTGGCCGACGATTACGTCGACGGCCTGATCGCCCTCGACCCGATCACCGGTACGTACCTGGGTGTAGCCGAGAGCTCCGCCAAGCTCCCGGACTTCTCCCCGGCGGGCCGCGCGGCCGTCGCCGAGCTCGCCCGTGAGACCCTGGCCCGCCTCGACGCCGCCGAAGCCCTGCCCGGCGCCGACTCCGACGCCGAGCGGCGCTGCGGACGCCTGCTGCGCGAGCGCCTCACCGCCGAACTCGCCGTCCACGCGGCCGACGAGGACCTGCGCGCGGTCAGCAACATCCACAGCCCCGTGCACTCCGTCCGCGAGGTCTTCTCCCTGACCCCGGCCGACACCGACGAGGACTGGACGGCGATCGCCGAGCGGCTGCGCGCCGTCCCGGCCGCCTTCGCCGGCTACCGCGAGAGCCTCCGGCTGGGGCTCGATCGCGGCCTGTACGGCGGCCCGCGCGCCACCGCGACCATGATCGGACAGCTGACCACCTGGGCCGGCCAGGACGGCACCGCGGCGGCCTTCTTCGAGGACTTCGCCTCGAACGGCCCGCAGTCCCTGCGCGCCGAGCTGGACGGGGCGGCCGCCGGCGCGACCGCCGCCGTCGTCGAACTGCGCGACTGGATGACGGCGGTGTACGCGCCCGCCGTGGAGGGCCGGCCGGACACCGTGGGCCGCGAGCGCTACGCCCGCTGGTCCCGCTACTTCAACGGCACCGACCTGGACCTGGACGAGGCCTACGCCTACGGCTGGTCGGAGTACCACCGGCTGCTCGCCGAGATGAAGACCGAGGCGGGCAAGATCCTGCCGGGGGCGGGTCCCTGGGAGGCGCTGAAGCACCTCGACGACCACGGCACCCACATCGAGGGGGTGGACGAGGTCCAGGCGTGGCTCCAGGGCCTGATGGACGAGGCCATCGAGAACCTCGACGGCACCCACTTCGAACTCGCCGAGCGCGTCCGCAGGGTGGAGTCCCGCATCGCCCCTCCGGGCGGCCCCGCGGCCCCGTACTACACCTCCCCGTCGGAGGACTTCTCCCGTCCGGGCCGCACCTGGCTGCCCACGATGGGCCAGACCCGCTTCCCGGTGTACGACCTCGTGTCCACCTGGTACCACGAGGGTGTGCCGGGCCACCACCTGCAGCTCGCGCAGTGGACGCACGTGGCCGACCGGCTCTCCCGCTACCAGGCCACCGTCGGCTGGGTCAGCGCGAACTGCGAGGGCTGGGCCCTGTACGCGGAGCGGCTGATGGACGAGCTGGGCTACCTCAAGGACGCCGAACAGCGCCTGGGCTACCTGGACTGCCAGATGATGCGCGCGGCGCGGGTCATCGTGGACATCGGGATGCACCTGGGTCTGGAGATCCCGGCGGACTCGCCGTTCCACCCGGGCGAGAGGTGGACCGTGGACCTCGCGCAGGAGTTCTTCGGCCTGCACAGCGGCCGGCCCGCGGAGTTCGTGGAGAGCGAAGTGACCCGCTACCTGTCGATGCCGGGGCAGGCGATCGGCTACAAGCTGGGTGAGCGCACCTGGCTGATGGGCCGGGACAACGCGCGTGCCGCGCACGGTGATTCCTTCGACCTGAAGGCATGGCACATGGCGGCGCTGTCGCAGGGCTCGCTGGGCCTGGACGACCTGCTGGACGAGTTGTCGAAGCTCTGACGGCACGGCACGAAGCGGTGCGGCCCCGCTCGGCACGATGCGGCCCGCCCCCGCGCCGCCCCTCACCGCATGCCCGACGGGCCGCTCATCTCCCCCGGGGGGTGAGCGGCCCGTCCGCGTCGCGCGGACCCGTCAGCAGCCGCAGTCGTCCCCGTCGGTCGGCGCGGTCAGCGGGTCCGCCTCGGCGCGGCGCTGCACGCCCTGCCAGGTCTCGACCTCGAAGCCCTCGCGGATCCAGTACTCGATCCCGCCGAGCATCTCCTTCACCTGGAAGCCGAGTTCGGCCAGGGCGAGGGCGGAGCGGGCCCCGCCGTTGCAGCCGGGGCCCCAGCAGTACGTCACCACGGGCACGTCCTTGTCCAGGAGCCGTTCGGCCTGCTCGGGGACGAGGGCGGTGGGCAGGTGGACGGCGCCGGGCACGTGCGCCTGGTCCCAGGCGGGCGTGGACCGGGAGTCCACGAGCTGGAAGCCCAGGTCGGCTCCGGACGCGCGGTGGGCCGCGAAGGCGCTCGCGACGTCCGAGACGTCGGCGTGGAAGGCCAGGCTCGCGGCGAAGTACGCGGCGGCCGCGGCCGGGGAGGCCGGGGGCACGCGGAGTACGGGGTGGGCCGCGGAAGGGGCCGGGGAAGCGTTCTGCGTCGTCGTCATGGTCGGAAATCTACGAGCCGACGATCGGCACCGGAAGTGACTTTTCCCGGCATCTTCCTTGCTCCGCCGGGGAATCCCCTGCTACATCTGCCGCATGACCGATTATTCCCCGGACGCCACCGACTGGCGGATCCTCGAAGCCCTCCAGCGCAACGGCCGGGCCGGCTTCACCGAGCTCGCCCGCTCCGTGGCCATGTCCGCGAGCGCCGTCACCGAGCGGGTCCGCAGGCTGGAGGAGGCCGGTGTGATCACCGGGTACACGGCCGTGGTGGACCCGGAGAAACTCGGCAAGTCGATCCTCGCCCTGGTCCGGCTCCGCTATCCGCACGGCAACTACAAGCCGTTCCACGACCTGATGGAGGCCACGCCGGAGATCCTGGAGGCGCACCACGTCACGGGCGACGACTGCTTCGTCCTCAAGGTGGCCACCCGCTCGATGGGGCACCTGGAGGAGGTGACCGGCCGGATCTCCGGACTCGGGTCGGTGACGACGAGCGTCGTCTACTCCTCTCCGCTGCCCCGCCGCCCGCTCAGTCCGTGAGCGCCGCCGTCCTGTGGCGCACGACGGATCCGCCGCGCTGCTTGACGATCTGCAGCTGCGCCTGGACGCGGGTCCGCAGATCGGCGACGTGGCTGACGATGCCGACGCTGCGGTCGCGTTCGCGCAGGGAGTCCAGGACGTCGAGCACCTCGTCCAGCGCCTCGTCGTCGAGGCTGCCGAAGCCCTCGTCGATGAAGAGGGTGTCGAGGCGCGTGCCGCCCGCCTCGTCGGTGACCACGTCGGCGAGGCCCAGCGCGAGGGCGAGCGAGGCGAAGAAGGTCTCGCCGCCCGACAGGGTGGCGGTGTCTCGTTCGATGCCGGTCCACGCGTCGACCACGTGCAGCCCGAGGCCCGACCGGCCCCGTCCGCCCGCCCGCGCGTCGGAGTGCACCAGGGTGTAGCGGCCGCCGGACATGCGCAGCAGCCGTACCGTCGCGGCGGCGGCGACCTGCTCCAGGCGGGCGGCCAGGACGTACGCCTCCAGACGCATCCTGCGCTCGTTGTCGGCCGAGGTGCCGGCGGTCAGTCCGGCCAGCCGGGCCACCCGGTCGTAGGCCTCGCGCAGCGGCCCGAGCGCGCGCAGTTCCTGCTCGGCCTGCCGGGAGAGCCGGTCCAGCTCGGCGCAGCGGACGCGGGCCGCGTCGCAGGCGGAGCCCGCCGTACGGAGCTTCGCCGCGGCCTGGGCCGCATACGCCTCGGCGGCGTCCGGTGCGGCCGGCGGCAGCACCGCGGCCTCGGCGGCGTCCGTCTCGCCGAGGCGGTCCGCCAGCAGGGCCTCCTCCGCCTGCCAGGCGTCCATCCGGTGCTGGAGGGCGGTGCGTTCGTACTCGGGGAGGACGGCGTCGGCGGCGGCCTCGATGGTGTCGAAACCCGCCTTGAAGGCCGCGTCGGCGAGCTGGTCGTCGGCCTCCTTCAGCCGGGCGGCGGACGTCTCGGCGCGGCGCAGGCAGGCAGCGGCCGCGGCGACGGTCCGCACCCGGTCCTCCAAGGTGCGGGCGCGGGCCGCGACGGTCGGGGCGTCCTTGCGTACGCGGGCGAGTTCCGCTTCGAGCGAGGCCTGCTCCCGGTCCAGGGCCTCACGGCGGGAGGCCCGGGCGGCGGCCCGGGTCTCGGCGCCCAGCCGGTCGGCACTGCGCACGGCGTGCTCACGTTCGGCCCGGGCGAGCTGCTCGCGGGCCGCGTGCAGGCCGGCGGCCGCGGCGTGGGCGGCGGCATGGCGGGTCGTCAGATCAGTAAGGGTGCGCAGGAGTTCGACGGTGGGGGTCTCCCCCGCAGCGGACGCGGCCTCGGCCCGGGCCTCCCGGGCGGCGGCGAGCCGTCGCTCGACGGCGGCCCGGGCCCGCTCGGCCTCCTCGAAGGCGGTGTGGGCGGCGTCCTCGGCGGCCCGGTCCACGTGACCGGGTGCGGGGCGGGCCGGCTCCGGGTGCTCCGCGGATCCGCACACGGTGCAGGCCTCTCCTGCCACCAGCGCCTCGGCGAGTTCGGCGGCGATGCCGCGCAGCCGCGCCTCCTTGAGCTCCAGCCAGCGTTCGCGGGCGGCGGCCGACTCCTCGCGCAGGTCCAGCAGCTCACCCTCGGCGCGTTCGGCGTCGGCGGCGAACTCGTCCCGCCTGCGGGCGGCGTTCAGGTTCGTCCGGGCCGACTCCAGCCTGCCGGCGAGCTGCTCGGCCAGGGTCGCAGCCTGCTGGGCGGCGTCCACCCGCTCCTGCAGCGTGGCGCGGGTCTGCGCCCATCGCTCCAGCCACTCGGCGGACTCCTGGTGCTGCTCCTCGGCGGCGCGGGACTCCCGTTCCAGGTCGGCCCGTTCGCGGCCGATCTCGGCGCTGCGCTGCTCGGCACGGTGGGCGGCTGCGAGTGCGCCCAGCTCCTCGCGCAGCCGCTGCTCGACGGTGGCCAGCTGGTCGGCGCCCGCCTCCCGCAGTGGGGGCGGCAGTTCGGCCCGGGCCGCCGTCTCGGCGTGTGCGGCGGCGAGGTGCGCCGCGGAGGCTGCGCCGCGCAGTTCCAGGGCGGGGGCCACCAGGGCTCCCCGCCGGGCCCCGTCCAGCAGGCCGCGTACCCGCTCCCGCTCGGGTTCCGCCGCGGCGAGCAGGGCGGCCCGGCGGGCGGTCTCGGCGTGCCGGCGCTGGAGCCGGTCCAGTTCCCGCGCCTCCTCGGCGGCCCGCCGGGCGGCGGCGTACCGGCCCTCGACGGCGGCCAGGGCGTATTCGGCGACGTCCAGCCGCTCCCGGGCCGAGCAGCGCGCGACGGCCGCCCAGGCGCGGACCGCCTCCGCCAGCCCGGGGTCGCCGGGCTGGTGCCCGGGCAGCGGCCAGGCCCGCAGGTCGGCGCAGTCCCCGGCGGCCTGGGCGAGGCGCTGGGCGGTGTGGAGCACCTTCTCGTCGCCGGCCCGGACCTCGGCCTCGGCGGCCCGGCGCCGCTCCCCGAGCAGGGTTTCGACGGCGGCGAAGCGCCGCGTGTCGAAGAGGCGGCCGAGGAGCCGGCCGCGGGCCGCCTCGTCGGCGCGCAGGAACCGCGCGAACTCCCCCTGAGGCAGCAGTACGACCTGGCAGAACTGCTCGCGGCTCATGCCGAGCAGCTGCTCGACCTCCTCGCCGATCTCCTGGTGGGAGCGGCTGAGCGCCTCCCACCCCGCACCGGTGTGTTCGCGCAGCCGGCTCTGTGCCTTGTCCTTGGTGGTGCCCGTGCCGCGCTTCTTCGGACGCTCCTGTTCGGGGCGCCGGGTGATCTCCAGGCGGCGGCCGCCCGCGGTGAGTTCGAGGGTGACCTCGGTGGGGGTGCCGGCGGCGGCGTGGTCGCTGCGCAGGCTCGTGCCGGGGGCCTGGCGGGGGCCCGGAACGGATCCGTAGAGGGCGTAGCAGACGGCGTCGAGGACGGAGGTCTTGCCCGCGCCGGTGGGGCCGTGCAGCAGGAAGATGCCCGCGCCGGAGAGGGCGTCGAAGTCGATCTCCTGGGGTTCGGCGAAGGGCCCGAAGGCGGTGACGGCCAGCCGGTGCAGCCTCATCGGTGGGTCTCCCGGGCACTGTCGTCGACGCGCACGTCGTCGAAGGCGCCCTGCAGGACGGCCCGTTCGGCCTCGTCCGGCCGGCCGCCGCCGCGGACGTGGGCGACGAAGTCCTCGGCGATCTGCTGGTCGGTACGGCCGTGCAGGCGCTGGGCGTAGGAGGCGCCGGTCTCCTCGCGGCGGCCCTCGGGGTCGAAGGCGAGGGTGAGGATGTGCGGGAAGCGCGCGGCGAGGCGGGCCATGGGGTCGTCGGGGCGGACCGGGTCGGTGAGGGTCGCCTCCACCCAGGCGTCCTCGTGCACGGCGTGGACGGGGTCCCCGAGCAGGTCGTCGATCCGGCCGCGCAGCCTGGCGAGTGCGCGCGGTACAGGGGTGTCGATGCGGTCGGCGGTGACGATCTCCCCCCGCGCGCCGAGTTCTATCAGCCACATCGTCTTGCGGTGGCCGGCCTCGGAGAAGGAGTAGGCGAGGGGGGAACCGGAGTAGCGGACCCGTTCGTTGATCGTCTGGCAGCCGTGGAGGTGGCCGAGGGCGGCGTAGTCCACCCCGTCGAAGACGGAGGCGGGCACGGCCTCGACGCCGCCGACGCTGATGTCGCGTTCGCTGTCGCTGGCCTGCCCTCCGGTGACGAAGGCGTGCGCCAGTACGACGGACCGGGTGCCGGGCGGGCGGGTGGCGAGGTCGGCCCGGATCCGGTCCATGGCCGCGCCCAGGACGGCCTCGTGGCTGACCTTCCGCGCGCTGAACTCGTCCTTGACCAGGGCGGGCTCCAGGTAGGGCAGGCCGTACAGGGCCACGTCGCCGTGGGCGTCGGCCAGGACGACGGGATCGGCGCAGCCGGCCGGGTCGGTGCGCAGGTGGATCCCGGCGCGGCCGATCAGCCCCGCCCCCACCCCGAGCCGGCGCGCGGAGTCGTGGTTGCCGGAGATCATGACAACGGGCACGCCGAGTGCGGCGAGGCGGTGCAGGGCCCGGTCGTACAGCTCGACGGCGGGCAGCGGGGGCACGGCCCGGTCGTAGACGTCGCCCGCGACGAGGACGGCATCGACCTCGTGCGTGCGGACGGTCTCCACGAGGTGGTCCACGAAGGCCGCCTGGGCGCCGAGCAGGTTCACCCGGTGGAAGGCCCGGCCGAGGTGCCAGTCGGAGGTGTGCAGGAACTTCACTGGCCGGCACCGCCGCACATGCCGTCTCCCCCTGGTCGTCTCCGCTCGCTGAACCCCACTACGCTAACCCGTCCCCGGGGGCGCTCAGGGCGCGTACGTCTCTCCGCCGAGGGTGAGGGCGGCGGTTCCGGCCGTGCTGTCGGCGAGCCAGGCCTCGAAGGCGGGCAGGTCCGCCTCGGGGAGGGCGACCTCGATCTCCACGTCGGCCCCGTAGCGCAGGTCCACCACGGTCCGGCCGGTGGCGCGCAGGTCGTTCTGCGTCTTGCCGGCCCGCTGGTGGTCTACGGTGACGGTGGCCAGCCGGTAGCGCCGCCGGGTGACGGTGCCGAGTGCGTCGAGGGCTTCGCCGACGACCCCGCCGTAGGCGCGGATCAGCCCGCCGGCGCCCAGCTTGACGCCGCCGTAGTAGCGGGTGACGACGGCCACGGTGTAACGGACGTCACGGCGCAGGAGCATCTGCAGCATGGGCACCCCGGCGGTGCCGCCCGGCTCGCCGTCGTCGCTGGCCCTCTGGACGGCGGCGTCGGCTCCGATGACGTACGCGTAGCAGTTGTGCGTGGCGGTGGGGTGCTCCTTGCGGATCCGCGCGACGAAGTCCTGCGCCTCCTGCTCGGTCGCGGCGGGCGCGAGCGAGCACAGGAAGCGCGAGCGGTTGATCTCCGCCTCGTGCACGCCCTCGCGGGACACCGTCACGTACTGGTCTGCCTTCACCGCTCCACCCTAAGCCGTTCTCCCGCCCGCCCCCGGCCGGTCCGCCCGGGGGCCCCGGCCCCCCGGATGAGGCGTGCGGGAATCCGGCGCGGGGCTTCGGGGTTGATGCGGCTGAGCACCAGCAGGACCGGCATACGGCATCAACAGGAGGCGGCGCATGTACGGCGATCCGGCGACCATTCGGAAGATCCTCACCGAGCTCGGTGACACCTGGGCCGTGGTGGGCCTGTCGAACAACAGGGACCGGGCCGCGTACGGGGTGGCGCGCGTGCTGCAGCAGTACGGCAAGCGCGTCGTCCCGGTGCACCCCAAGGCCGAGACCGTGCACGGCGAGCCGGGGTACCCCTCGCTGGAGGCGATCCCGTTCAAGGTGGATGTCGTCGACGTCTTCGTCAACAGCGAACTGGCCGGAGCGGTGGCCGACCAGGCGGCCGCCGTCGGCGCCGACGCCGTCTGGTTCCAGCTCGGCGTCATCGACGAGGCCGCCTACGACCGGACCCGCGAGGCCGGGCTGGCGATGGTCATGGACCGCTGCCCGGCGATCGAGATCCCCGCGCTCTAGCCGAGCCCGCGGCCGGGAGCCGTGCGCGTCAGGCGTCCGCGCGCTGGACCCCGGCCCGTTCCACCCCGGCCCGGTCCACCGCAGCCCGTTCCGCCGCAGCCGGTTCGGCCTCGGCGAGCGCGGCCAGTCCCCGCAGCTGCTCCGACGTCATGCCGTCCGGCACGGGCACGGGCGCCGGGGTCCGCAGCGGCGGCTGCCACCCCGACTCCGGCGTCCAGCGCCGCACGATGCGCGCCGGCGCCCCCGCCACCACGGCGTGGTCGGGCACCTCACCCCGCACCACCGCCCCGGCGGCCACGACGACGTTGCGGCCCAGCCGGGCTCCGGGGAGGATCACCGCGCCCGTGCCGAGCCAGCACCCGGGACCGATCACCACCGGCGCACTGCGCGGCCACTGCCGGCCGACGGGCTCGTGCGGATCGTCGTAACTGTGGTTCGTGGACGTGATGTACACGCCCGGCCCGCAGAAGGTGTTGGAACCGATCTCGATGGGGGCGTCGGCGATGACGTGACTGCCCCGGCCGATGACCACCCCGTCGCCGAGCACCAGCATCGGCTCCGCCCCCAGGTCGAGGTCCGGCATCATCCCGGCGGTGAGGGTGACCTGCTCCCCGATGATGCAGTGCCCGCCGAGCCGGATCCACCGCTCGCCGAAGACCGTGCCCTGCGGGAAGGCGAGCCGGGTGCCGTCCCCGATCGCACCGAAGCGCAGCCGGCCCGGCGTCTGCGCGGTCACGGCGCCGGCCTGCTGCATCCAGCGCCAGCCGGTGTGGACCACGCGGCTCGCCAGCCGGCGGCGCAGGACCGCCACGGATGAGAACGTGTTCTTTTTCTTCGGCACCCGGCCACGGTAGTGCGCCCGGCGACGCCCGTCCGGACCGCGGTCCTGTGATCTTCACCCCATCGCCGGTACGACGGGCGGCGTGGCCTACGGTGCCGGTAGCGCGGCAACCGGACGACCGACGATGAGGAAGAGCACATGAACCACCAGGCGGCCCAGGCACTCGTGGCGGGTGTCGGCGGCAAAAACCCCGACATCGACCCCTCGGCCTTCACCGCACCCACCTCGGTCGTGGTCGGCGACGTCACCCTCGCCGCCGGCGCCAGCATCTGGTACTCGGCGGTCCTGCGCGCCGACTGCGGCCCCATCACGCTCGGCGCCGACAGCAACGTGCAGGACAACTGCACGCTGCACGTGGACCCCGGCTTCCCCGTGTCCATCGGCGAGCGCGTGTCCATCGGCCACAACGCCGTCGTGCACGGCTGCACCGTCGAGGACGACTGCCTGATCGGGATGGGCGCCACCGTCCTGAACGGCGCGGTGATCGGGGCCGGTTCCCTGGTCGCCGCGCAGGCCCTCGTCCCGCAGGGCATGGTGGTCCCGCCCGGCTCGCTGGTGGCGGGGGTCCCGGCGAAGGTACGCCGCGAGCTGACGGCCGAGGAGCGCGAGGGCATCAAGGTCAATGCGCAGATGTACGTGGAGCTGGCGGAGCAGCACCGCTCCTCGGTGATGGGCTCCTGAGGAGTGCGCCCCGTGCCGCCGTCAGTCGCCGACGGCGGCGGGGGCGGCCGGCTGCGCGGGGATCTCCGCGCCGGTCGGCGCGGCAGCCTGGGCCGCCTTCTTCATGCGGTTGCGCACCACCAGCGTCACCGCGAGCCCGAACGCCACCGCGAGGCCGAGGGCCAGCCAGGAGAACCGCTTCAGCCACGGCTCCGCGACGATGCCGACCGAGTAGATGACGGCCGTGGTCCCGCCCGCCCAGAGGATCCCGCCGAGGACGTTGGCGACGAGGAAGCGCCAGTACGGCATGCGCAGCACACCCGCCAGCGGGCCGGCGAAGATCCGCAGCAGCGCCACGAAACGGCCGAAGAAGACGGCCCACACGCCCCACTTCTCGAAGGAGCGTTCCGCCAGGGCGACCTGCTGGGGCCCGAAGTGCTTGGGGAAGCGCCGGCCCAGCCGGTCCAGCAGCGGCTTGCCGCCCCGGCGGCCGATGGCGTAGCCGATCGAGTCGCCCACGATCGCGCCGGTGATCGCGCACAGCCCCAGCACCACAGGGTCGATCTCCCCGTGCTGCGAGGCCAGCAGCGCCGAGCTCACCAGGATGATCTCACCCGGCAGGGGGATGCCGAGGCTCTCCAGGCCGATGACCAGGCCCACCAGGAGATAGATGCTGACCGCCGGAATCGTCTCCAGCCATTCCTGGATGTGCACCGGTACGTCCTTCCGAATCGTCCCCGGCGCGCCCCCTCTGGCACGCCGAGCGGGCAGCCTACCGGCTCCCCAGCACGATCTTCGACCTCAGCGGAAGCTCCCGGGAGGAACGCCCTGCGAACACCTCGCGGCGGCCGGAGCCCAGCACCCAGGCGTGCCGCTGCGGGTCCCACGACGACAGCGTCCGGGCGTCGACGTCGACGCTCACGCGCTGCGCGGCTCCCGGCGCCAGCGTGATCCGCCGGTACCCGGCGAGTGCGCGCACCGGCTGGTCGAGCCGGAGGTCCTCGGACGGGCCGACGTACACCTGGGCCACCTCCGTGCCCCTGCGACGGCCGGTGTTGCGGACGGTGAACTCCACGCGCAGTCCCGCGCGCTGCGTCCGGACCGCGAGCTTCTCGTACTGCCAGGTCGTGTACGACAGGCCGTGTCCGAAGGGGAAGAGCGGTGCCTTCCCCCGGGCGTCGTACCAGCGGTGGCCGACGTGGACGCCCTCGGAGTACTCCTGCCGGCCGCCCACTCCCGGATAGCGCGAAGGGTCCGCGCCGACCGGGGTGGTGCGCTCGTCGGCCGGAAAGGTCTGGGTCAGTCGGCCGCCGGGGTCCACGTCGCCGAAGAGGACGTCGGCCGTGGCTCCGGCGCCCTCCTGTCCCGGGTAGTACATCTGCAGGACCGCTGCGGTACGGGAGAGCCACGGCATGGTCGTGCCCGAGGGGGTGTTGAGCACCACCGTCGTACGGGGGTTCGCCGTGGCCACCGCCTCGATCAGCCGTTCCTGCCCGCCCGGGAGCGCCAGCGAGGTCCGGTCCGCGCCCTCCGTGGCGTCCTCGTAGGCGAACAGGACCACGCTGTGGGCCCCCTTCGCTGTCCGGACCGCCTCGGCGAGGTCAGCGGCCCGGATCGCCCCCGTGATGTGGCGCAGGCGGATCCGCTGGCCCCTGTCTCCGCCGGCTGCGGTCACGGCGAGCCGGTGGGTGCCGGCCTTGAGCGGGAGGGTCCGGCGGCGCACGGCCATGCCGTCGGGCGCGGTGCCGAGGAGGCCGCCCGCGTAGTGCTCTGCAACGCCCTGCCGGACGGGGAAGAGCTCCTCCCCGTCGAGGCGTACGCCGGGCCGCTTCCCGGTGTAGTGGACCAGCAGGGTCCATTCGTCGTCCGCCGCCAGGTGGAAGGCGCCCTCGTGGGTCCAGACGCGTCCGGGGCCGACCTCGCGGTGCTCCAGGTCGGCGGCCGGAGTGAGCAGCTTCGCCGGGAGCGGCCGTCCGAAGAGGTCCTCGCCGAGGGCGTGGCGCACGGTCGATCCGCTCCCGGCGCGCCGCCTGATGGCGGTGAGCGGCGCGTCCGCGCCGTCGGGCACTACGTGCGAGCTGCCCCCGCCGCCGGTGAACGGCACCCGGGCGGTCGGGCCGATCACCGCGATCGAGCGTGCCGCGGCCCCGGTCAGCGGCAGGGTCTCGTGCTCGTTGCGCAGCAGCACCGCTCCGGCGGCGGCCACCTTGCGGGCGACCCGGGCCCCCGCCGCCGCGTCGTGCGCGGGCCGGGCGGGGCGGCGCGCGGCCAGCAGGCCGAAGCGGTCCATGGTGGCCAGGATCCGGTGCACGGCCTGGTCGACGGCGGCCTCCGGAACGGAGCCGCCGCGTACAGCCTCCCGCAGCGGTCCGCCGAAGTGGGTGCCGCCGGGCATCTCCATGTCCAGGCCGGCCCGGACGGCGGCGACGGTGCTGTGGGCGGCGCCCCAGTCGGAGACCACCCAGCCGTCGAACCCCCAGCGCTGGCGCAGCAGTTCGTCGAGCAGCGGCCTGCTCTCACAGGCGTGGACCCCGTTGACCTTGTTGTAGGCACCCATCACGGCGCCGACGCCGGCCGCCACGGCCGCCTCGAAGCCCCGCAGCTCGGTCTCGTGCAGGGTCTGCTCGCCGACGGACACGTCGACGGTGTCGCGGCCCTGCTCCTGGTTGTTGAGGGCGAAGTGCTTGACGGTGGCGATGAGTCCCTCCTCCTGGATGCCGCGGACCAGCTCGCCGACCAGGTCGGCGGTGAGCTGCGGGTCCTCGGAGAGGGTCTCGAAGTTCCGTCCGGCATACGGGGTGCGGATGAGGTTGGCCATGGGGGCCAGGACGACGTCCTGGCCGAGGGCCCGGCCTTCGCGGCCGATGACGCGTCCGTACTCGCGGGCCAGCGCCGGGTCGAAGGCGGAGGCGAGCAGCACCGGCGCGGGCAGTGCGGTGGCGGGCCGGGAGACCCGTACTCCGGCGGGCCCGTCGGCGAGCCGCAGGGCCGGGATGCCGAGCCGCGGTACGCCGGGCAGGTAGCCGGCCTGGCCCTCGGGGGCGGGGTCGGGGGCGCCGTGCAGCAGGGCGGTCTTCTCGTCGAGGGTGAGTTGCTCCACCAGCGCGTCGATACGGGCGGCACCTCCCGTCCCGGTCCCGCTGCCGGCTGCGGGGGCGGCCTCGGCGCCGGTCCCGGAGCCGGTGGGACGGGCGTCGGGCGGTGGCAGGGTGGCGGTGCAGCCGCCGGTGGAGAGCGTCGCGCCCGCCGCGCCGGCCGCCGCGAGCAGCCGCATCGCCGAACGTCTGGACACGTCCTCGCTCATGGTGCTCCCTGCGGCGCCTGTGGGCGGGAGCGGCCCTCGCCGGACCGCCCCCCGGGCCACTGTGCGCCGTACGGGCACGCACGGGACCGGGACGCGCCACCGCGGGCGCGCAGGTTCAGCCCTCCGGCCGGGGCGGCAGGCCGTCGGCGACGCGCCGGGGCTCATCCTGGCTCTGGATGCGCGCCTCGGTGCGGTGTCCGCGGGCGATGTAGTCCCGGACGACGGCCTCGACCGCGTCCTGCGGTGAGCCGACCCCGGCGAGCACCATCACCTCCACCACCAGTTCGGCGTCGAGGCTGATATTGACCTTGGCCACGCGTGCCCCCTCCATCGTCGTGCGAGGACTCTAGACCGTCCGGTGGGGCCCCGCCCGTACGACGGCACGGCCGGTGCACCCGGTTGCGCCCCGGCGTGCCGGAAAGCAGTACGCGCCCGCTGCTCGCAGGAGCGGCGGGCACGTACGCGACCGGTGTCAGGCGTTGGGGCGCAGGGTCCAGACGACCGTCATCTCGCCCGTCACGGCCTCGTCCTCGCGCTGGATGGCGACGGTGACCGGGAACTCGGGGCGGCCGCCGGCGTCGAGTTCGGCGACGACCTCCGCGGCCGGGCGGCCGAGGGTGGCGGTGGCGGTGACGACGCCCTTGGCGAGCTTCTTGTAGCCGATCTCGGCCTTGACGGCGAGGGGCACGGCCCGGGAGAGCTGCTCACCGAAGGCGGCCAGGACGATGGCGCCGCTCGCGGACTCGGCGAGGGTGAACATGGCGCCGGCGTGCGGGCCGCCGACGTGGTTGTGGAAGTCGGGCTGGTCCGGGAGCCGGACGACGGCGCGCTCGGGGGTGGTCTCCAGGAACTCGAGGTTCAGGGTTCGGGCCATCGGCACGGTGGCGGCGAGCAGTTCGCCCACGTTCATCTGGTCTGCGCTCATGGGACGCGATGTTACCCGCGAGTAGACAGGATTGACCAGAGGTCACCGGGGGGCGGCCGTGGCTCCCACCGACCGCTCCCACTATCGTTACCGGCCATGTGGCCAGGACAGCAGCAGCCGCCCGGGGGCGAGCAGAACCCCCAGGACGCGCATCAGAACCCGTACGCGCAGCCGCCGGGACAGCCGGCGCAGCCGAACCCGTACCAGCAGCAGCCCGGTTACGGATACCCGCAGCAGCCCGGCTACCAGCAGCCGTCGGGCCAGCACTGGGGCCAGCCCCAGCCGCCCCAGCAGCCGCAGGCCTCCGGCGGGAGCCCCTACTCGACGAAGACCGTGGCCATCGTCGCGGCCTCCGCGGTCGTCGTGGCCGCCGCCGCGACCGGCGCGTACGTCCTGACCCGGGACGACAAGACCACCGAGGCCAACGACAAGCCGCCCGCCGCGAGCGCCCCCGTCGAGGCGCCGGCCCCGGCCGGCAGCAGCCCCAACCCGCGGGCCGGCGGCGCCATGCAGCCCGTCGTCCCGGGCTGGAAGGTCGTCACCAACACGAAGTACAACGTCGCCTACGACGTCCCGCAGGAGTGGAACGTCAACGACCCCGGCGTCTCGCTCTTCTACGACGACGAGGTCAAGAACGACGGCAAGCCCGTCATCACGATGTCCGGTACCGCCACCCTCAAGCGCGAGTGGTGCACGGTCGACAAGGACGCCGACGGCAACCTGGAGAAGTTCTCGATCGCCGACAGCGGCGTCAAGGGAGCCCAGGGCGCCAAGGACACCGCCCAGGCGGCCACGGACAACACCGGCACCTGGGTGTGGGCGGGCTTCGCGCAGAAGGAGCCCAAGGGGACGGTCAAGGTGACCGAGCCCAAGGAGTTCACGACCTCCTCCGGCATCAAGGGCCACATGGTGGTCGCGACCGCGCCGAACGTGAAGAAGGAGCACAAGTGCTCCACCGACGGCAAGGCGGTCGGCTTCGCCTTCAAGAACGCCGCGGGCGACTTCGCCAGCTTCGCTCTGGTCACCGCGGCCGGCGTGAAGGAAGAGGTCCCCACGGAGATCTCCGACAAGATCCTCAGCTCCATCCGGCTCACCACGGGATGATCTCCGGCTGAGCCCGTCCCCGCCCCGGCGCCCGGAGTCCGTTTGGATTCCGGGCCCGGGGCGGCGATAGTCCGGGGGTGAGTTCTCCCCCCGCCGCACCGCACCGTACGCCCGCGCCCCGCCCCCGCCGCAGCCGCCCGGAGTGGGCCGGCCGCAACTACACCCTGCTCACGGGCGCCGCGGTGGTCACCAACCTCGGCAGTCACGGAGCGCTCATCGCCTCCGCCTTCGCCGTCCTGGAAGCCGGCGGATCGAGCGGCGACGTGGGCCTCGTCGCGGCCGCCCGCACACTCCCGCTCGTCCTCTTCCTGCTCGTCGGCGGCGCCGTGGCCGACCGGCTGCCGCGCCACCGGGTGATGGTCGCGGCCAATGCCCTCAACTGCCTCTCCCAGGCCGTCTTCGCGCTGCTCGTCCTCACCGGCGACCCGCAGCTGTGGCAGATGATGCTGCTGACCGCCCTGTGCGGCACCGGTACGGCCTTCTTCAACCCGGCGGCCGAGGGCATGCTGCTGTCCACGGTCTCCGGTGAACACGCCAACCGCGCCTTCGCCCTCTTCCGCATGGCCATGAACGGCGCGGGCATCGGCGGAGCGGCCCTCGGCGGAGCCATGATCGCCGCGATGGGCCCGGGCTGGGTGCTCGCCGTGGACGCGGCGGCGTTCGCGGTCGCCGGGGCGATGCGCGCCTTCCTCGACGTCAGCGGTACGCCCGACCGGGCCGCCGGCGGCGGGCTGCTGGCCGATCTGCGGGAGGGCTGGGTGGAGTTCCACACCCGGCCCTGGCTGTGGAGCATCGTCCTGCAGTTCTCCGTCGTCGTGGCCGTCGTCGGCGCCGCGGAGGCGGTCTACGGTCCGCTGGTCGCCCGGGACCGGCTGGGCGGGTCGGCGCCCTGGGGGCTGGCCCTGGCCCTGTTCGGGGTCGGCACCATCGCCGGGGCCGTCCTGATGATGGTGTGGAAGCCCCGGCGGCTGCTGCTGGTCGGCACGCTGTGCGTGTTCCCGCTGGCGCTGCCGTCCGCGGGCCTGGCCGTACCGCTGCCGGTGTGGGGGCTGTGCGCGGTGATGTTCGTCAGCGGAGCCGCGATCGAGGTCTTCGGCGTGAACTGGATGACGACGATGCACCAGGAGATCCCCGAGGAGAAGTTCTCCCGGGTCTCCGCCTACGACTGGTTCGGGTCGGTCTCGATGCTCCCGCTGGCCACGGCCCTGGCGGGCCCGGTCGAATCGGCCTTCGGGCGGACCGAGGCCCTGTGGGGCTGCGCCGGCCTGGTCGTCCTCGTCACGGCCCTGGTCCTGCTCGTCCCGGACGTGCGCCGCATGACGCGCAGGCCGTCCGGCCGCACGAGCGTCGGTCCCGTCGCGGCCGACGCCGCACCCGGGTCCGCGGCCGCGTCCGCCTCCGCGTCGCCCTCGTCCCGTCTCACCCCAGGCTGAAGGCGCCCTCCGGCGGCGCGGGCGAGGGGCCGGCGTCGGCGTCGGCGACGGGGGCCGCGCCCCGGAGGAAGCGGGCGAGGCCGTCGCCGTACTCGACCCGGGCGGGGAAGGCGTCGGACGCGCACCGGCGGGCCAGCGCCGCCACGTCCAGCGGGGTGTCGCAGGCCAGCAGCACGGCGTTCCCGAAGCGCCGGCCCCTGAGCACGGACGGCTCGGCGAGGAGGGCGAGCTCCGCGAAGGCGGTCGCGAAGTTGGCCAGCTGGCTCCGCAGGAAGTCGAAGGGCGCCCCGTCCGCCAGGTTCGCCGCGTACAGCCCGCCGGGCCGCAGTACGCGGGCGGCTTCCCGCGCGTACTCCAGGGAGGTCAGCTGCGCCGGCACCCGCGAGCCGCCGAACACGTCGGCCACCACCATGTCCGCGCTCCGCGCGGGCGCGCCCCCCAGCCAGGCCCGGGCGTCCGCGGTGTGCACCGTGATCCCGGAATCCGCCGGCAGCGGCAGGTGCTCGGTGACCAGCTCGACCAGGCCCGCGTCCAACTCCACCACCTCCTGCCGGGAGCCGGGCCGGGTGGCGGCGGCGTAGCGGGGCAGGGTGAGCGCACCGCCGCCCAGGTGCAGTAGGTCCAGCGGGCGTCCCGGCTCCGCCGCGCAGTCGAGGACGTGCGCGAGGCGGCGTACGTACTCGAATTCCAGGTGCAGCGGATCGTCCAGGTCCACATAGGACTGCGGGGCCCCGTCGACGGTCAGCAGCCAGGCCCGTTCCCCGTCGACGTCCGGCATCAGCTTGGCGGTGCCCTGGCCCACGTCCCGTACCACCGGGATCCGTTCGTCGCTCACCGCTCCATTGTCCGGCACCCCTCCACGGCCCCGGACGGCGGACCGCGGGCGGCGCCGGGCGTCAGGCCGCCGGGTCCGACCAGACGGCGGCCGCCTCCGCGACATACTCCGCGGCCTGCACCAGGCCGGCTCGGGCGGCCGGATCGCGACGGCCGGGGTCGAGTACGTTGCGCCCGAAGGCCTTGCGGGCCGCGGCCGACGGGGTGATGAGCAGGACCCGGGCCCCCGCAGCCCGCAGCCGGGCCGCCTGTACAGCCGGTGCGGGGACGAGCCCGGAGCCGAGGGCGATCGGAGCGATGATCACCACGCGTGCCGAGCCGGCGGCGAGGTCGGCGTTGGTGGCGGAGCGGATGCCTCCGTCGATGAAGCGGCGCCCGCCGACCGTGACCGGCGGCCACACGCCGGGCACGGCGCAGCTCGCGGCGACCGCGTCGACGAGCCCGCTGCCGCTGTCCCGGTCGAAGGCCTTCAGGTCGCCGGTGAGCGCGTCGACGGCGGTGATCACGAGCCGCCGCTCGGGCCACTCGTGGGAGACCAGCCGGGCGGCCAGCACCTTGCGGCGTTCGGCCTCGGGGCCGGTGTCCGCGGCCAGGGCCATGGCTCCGACCCGTCGGCGGTAGCCGGCCGCATCCCCGCGTGAACGGGCCATCGCCAGCGCGTACCGGGCGATGACGCCCGCGCCCAGCTTCGCGACGGTCTCCCCGGAGGCGTCGCCCAGCTGGCGTTCGTACAGCTCCTGCGGGTCCAGCCGGCCGGCGGTGAGCTGGGCGCCGACCACCGAGCCGGCGGACGTGCCGACGACCAGGTCGGCGGTGGTGAGGTCCACTCCCGCGCGGGCGAGCCCGTAGAGGATCCCGCACTCCCAGCCGATGCCGGTCAGTCCGCCACCGCCGAGCACCAGTGCCGTGCCGCCGCCCATCTCCGCCCGCCCTCCGTGCATGCCTGTGGTGACGGCAGTCTGGCGCAGCCGTCCTGCCGTCACCACGGGGGGGTCCCTCTCGGGCGGGTCAGCCCAGGACGGCCGTCACCGTCCCCGCACCGACGGTCCGTCCGCCCTCGCGGATCGCGAACCCGAGGCCCGCCTCCAGCGGGACGTCCCGTCCGAGCTCGACGGTCATCGTGACCGTCTCGCCGGGCCGGGCGACGCCCGCGGTCCCCAGGTCCACGTCCCCCACCACGTCGGCGGTGCGGATGTAGAACTGCGGCCGGTAGCCGCTGGCGACCGGGGTGGTCCGGCCGCCCTCGCGCCCGGACAGCACGTAGACCTGCGCGCTGAAGCGGCGCTGCGGCGTCACGCTGCCGGGCGCGGCCACCACGTGCCCGCGGCGCACGCCGTCGCGGGGCACGCCGCGCAGCAGCAGGGCCACGTTGTCCCCGGCCTCGGCGGACTCCATGGGCCTGCCGAAGGTCTCCAGGCCGGTGACGACCGTCTCGACCGGCTCGCCGTCACCGCCCAGGACGGCGACGGGGTCGCCGAGGCGCACGCTGCCGCGCTCGACCGCGCCGGTGACGACCGTGCCGCGGCCGGTGATGGTGAGCACGTTCTCCACCGGGAGCAGGAAGGGCGCCTGCGTGTACCGCACCGGCGTCGGCACGTAGGTGTCGACGGCGTCCAGCAGGGCCTCGATCGCCCCGGTCCACCGTGGCTCGCCCTCCAGCGCCCGGAGCCCGGAGACCCGGACGACGGGCGCGCCGTCGCCGCCGTACCCGTGCGCGGTGAGCAGCTCGCGCACCTCCAGCTCGACCAGGTCGGTCAGCTCGGGGTCCCCGGCGTCGGCCTTGTTGAGCGCGACCACGATGTGGTCGACGCCGACCTGGCGGGCGAGGAGCACGTGCTCGGCGGTCTGCGGCATGACCCCGTCGAGCGCGGAGACGACGAGGATCGCGCCGTCGAGCTGCGCGGCCCCGGTCACCATGTTCTTGATGTAGTCCGCGTGGCCGGGCATGTCGACGTGGGCGTAGTGGCGGGTGTCGGTCTCGTACTCGACGTGCGTGAGGTTGATGGTGATGCCCCTGCGGGCCTCCTCGGGGGCCCGGTCGATGCGGTCGAAGGGCACGAAGGAGGCGCCCCCGCGCTCGGCGAGGACCTTGGTGATGGCGGCGGTGAGGGTGGTCTTGCCGTGGTCGACGTGACCCATGGTGCCGATGTTGAGGTGCGGCTTGGTCCGCACGAAGGCCGTCTTGGCCATGTCTCTTTCCCGTTGTTCGAAGCGTGGACGGGACCCCTGAGCCGGGCCGACCCTCCCCCTGCGGGGTCCGCCGGACGATCCGGGAAGGGTCAGCTTCGTGCGCCGTCGCATGCGGCGAGGGCGGGTGCGCCCGCGAACGCGGCAGCCTTCGGCGCATCCGCGACTGCGGACGGCGCTGCGGGGAAGGCGTACCGGGACATGTCCCCGATCCTGCCGGACCGCGCCGCGTCCGTCGAACGGTTTACCGGTGGACCGGCGGGTGAACGGGGGTCCGGGCAGGTGTCCTTGAGGGCCTCGCGCGCGGGCGGCGGCCGGCGGGAGGCGCGTCAGGGAAGCCGCCGGCGGGTCCGGCGCGACCGCCGTGCAGTCGGTCTGCGCGGGCGGCGGAGCGTGTTCTTGGTCACTGCCCTCGACGGGGTGCGGCGCAGCGGTGCGGGGAAGCCGGGGAAGGCCGCGGGGTGGTGGCTGGGAGGGAGCCCCGGAAGGCCGTCCGGCGTTCGACCGCATGAGGCCCGCATTACGGCGCGATGCCGCATCCCTCGGCTACCCTCCCGGGATGCCCCTCCTCCTCACGCCCCGGACCCGGCTGGCGCTGCTCGTCGTGCTGCTCGCGGCGGCCGGCGGGTGCGTGCTGGTCTACGAGCCCCAGCGGATCCTGTCCGAGGGCTGGCCCCCCGGTCTTCCGGTGGGCGCGGCCGTCCTGTCGTTCGCAGCCGTGTACGGGGTGTGCTCCGCGGCCTTCGTGCCGCGTCCCCTGCTCAACCTGGCCGCGGGGGCGGTCTTCGGCACGCAGTTCGGCCTCGTCGCCGCGGTCGGGGGCACCGTGCTGGGCGCCGGCATCGCCTTCGGGCTCGGGCGGATGATGGGGCAGGAGGCTTTGCGTCCGTTCCTGCGCGGGCGCCTGCTCGAAGCGGCCGACGGCCAGCTCAGCCGGCACGGCTTCCGCTCGATGCTGGCGGTGCGGCTCTTCCCCGGGGTGCCCTTCGTGGTGGCCAACTACGCCGCTGCGGTGTCCCGCTGCGGCTGGACGCCCTTCCTGCTCGCGACGGCGCTCGGCGTCGTCCCGAACACGACGGCGTACGTGATCGCGGGGGCGAGCGCCTCCTCCCCCGGATCCCCGGCGTTCCTGGTCTCGTTCGGTTTCATCGTGGTCTCCGTGGTGGCCGCGGGAGTCGTCGGCTGGCGCAAGAGGCACCGTCTGGCACCCCCTCGGACCGGGGGTGCGGCGTACGAACTGACGCCCCAGCACCCCCCTGTGGTCAGCGGCGCTTCGCACGGGCCCTAGCATCGGGGGCGAACTGCCCGACGATCACAAGGACGAGCGCACCCCGACATGAGCTGGTTCGAATCCCTAATCCTCGGTCTCGTCCAGGGGCTTACGGAGTTCCTCCCGATCTCCTCCAGCGCCCACCTGCGGCTGACCGCGGCATTCGCCGGCTGGCACGACCCAGGTGCGGCCTTCACGGCCATCACGCAGATCGGCACCGAGGCGGCCGTTCTGATCTACTTCCGCAAGGACATCGCGCGGATCGTCTCCACCTGGTTCCGTTCCCTCTACACGAAGGCCCTGCGGTCCGAACAGGACGCGAAGATGGGGTGGCTGGTGATCGTCGGCTCGCTGCCGATCGGTGTCCTCGGCCTCGTCTTCAAGGACGCGATCGTGGGTCCGGCACGCGACCTGCGGCTGACGGCCACCACCCTCATCGTGATGGGCATCGTGCTGGGCGTCGCCGACCGGCTCGCCGCCCGCGACGAGGAGGGCGGCCGGCACCGGGCGATCCGCGAGCGCAAGACGCTCCAGCAGCTGGGCGTCAAGGACGGCCTGATCTTCGGCTTCTGCCAGGCGATGGCCCTGATCCCGGGCGTATCGCGCTCCGGTGCGACGATCTCCGGCGGCCTGCTCCTGGGCTTCACGCGCGAGGCGGCTGCCCGGTACTCCTTCCTCCTGGCCATCCCGGCCGTGCTGGCCTCCGGCGCCTTCGAGATCAAGGACGTGGTCGAGGAGCCGGGCCACATCTCGTGGGGCCCGACGGTCTTCGCCACGGTCATCGCCTTCTTCGTCGGCTACGCCGTGATCGCGTGGTTCATGAAGTTCATCACCACCAAGAGCTTCATGCCGTTCGTGATCTACCGGATCGTCCTCGGCATCGTGCTGTTCGTGCTGATCGGCACGGATGTGCTGAGCCCGCACGCCGGCGAGTCCGGCTCGTAGCGGCGGGGAATCCACCACTTCGCGTGAATCGGAGGCCGCCCGGGAACGTTCCCGGGCGGCCTCCGCGTCGTTGTCCAGAAGAAGGCACTGGTGCAAGCAGCAGGGGGTGTCCCATGGGTCGAGTGGTGCTGGAGCGTTTTCCGGCCGGAAGTCCGAGGGGGAGCTGGCCCGCCGAGGAGTATGCGGCGCAGCGGATGCGGGAGGGCGTGCCGGCCGAGGTGGTCATGGATCTGGCCAGTGACGCGTTCCTCGTCGTGGTCCGGCAGCGGGAGGCTCGTTCCGGTCACTGACGCGCCGCGGCGGGGTCCGGTGGGCGCACGCCTCTTGGCCTGACGCCCGCGCAGCCCCACACTGTCCCGATGACTCAGCGTGTGGATCTCGCGACGGTGATGGACCGGCTGGCGATAGACGACGTGGTCACGGGCTACGCGGTGGCCGTCGACGACGGCGACTGGACCGCCTACCGGGCCCTCTTCGCCACCGGCGGGCGGGCCGACTACCGCTCGGCCGGCGGGATCGAGGGGCCGGTGGCGCAGGTCGCGCAGTGGCTCGCGCAGACCATGGAGCTCTTTCCCGTGCGCCAGCACCTGATCGTCAACCGGCTGATCCGGCTGGAGGACGTGGGCGGCTCCCCCGGTGACAGCGCCGAGGTCCGGGCGGACTTCCTCAATCCGATGCGGCTGGCAGGACCCGAGGGCGAAGGCCCGGTCGTCACCTCCCCGAACTTCGTGGCCGCCGGGCGCTACACCTTCGCGCTGGCCCGCACCCCGGACGGCTGGCGGTTCACCCGTGTGACCGTGCACGAGACATGGCGTCACACGGCCGTCCCGGCCCGCTGAGCCCGCTGCTCCCCTCCGTGGTCCCGGCGGGGCACCACTGCGCCCGAGCGACGCGAAAGGGCCCGCGCCCGCCCTTCCGGAGGGCGGGCGCACCCGGCACTGCCCACACTGGAAGCGGAGGCGCCATGGTCCCGATGCACAGCGGGGGGTTGCGCCGGTGGCGTGCGCCCGCGGCGCTGGCGGCCGGCGCCCTGCCCGCGCTGTCCCTGCCCGCGCCGGCCCTGTGGTGGTTCGCCTACGTCGCCCTCGTGCCCTGGATGCTGCTGCTGAGGACGGCTCGGACCGGTCGGCGGGCGGCCCTGGAGGGCTGGCTCGGCGGCGCCGGCTACATCCTGGCCGTGCACCACTGGCTCCTGCCGAGCCTGCACGTCTTCCTGCTGCCGGTGGCGGCGCTGGTGGGGCTGCTGTGGATCCCCTGGGCCCTGCTGGTGCGGCGGCTGCTCGGCGGGCGGCCCTCCGCGGGCCGGGCCGCCTGCGCACTGGCGGTCGTACCGGCGGGGTGGCTGCTGTCCGAGGTGGTCCGGTCGTGGCAGGGGCTGGGCGGGCCGTGGGGGCTGCTGGGGGCCGGCCAGTGGCAGGTGCCGGCGGCGCTGCGACTGGCGTCGGTGGGCGGGGTGTGGCTGGTCAGTCTGCTGCTGGTGGCGGTCAACTGCGCCCTGGTGCTGCTGCTCGCGGTGCCGTCGGCGCGGGTCCCGGCGGTGGCCGGGCTCACGGGCTGCGCGGTGCTGACGGGCGCGGTGTGGGCGTGGGCGGCCCGGCCCGCGGAGTCGGGCGGGCTGCGCGTGGCCGTCGTACAGCCGGGGCCGGTGCCGGACGGCCCGGACAGCGCGGAGCGGCGGTTCGCGGCCGGGGAGCGGCTGACGCGGCCGCTGGCCGGGCAGGGCGTGGACCTCGTGGTGTGGGGCGAGAGCAGCGTCGGCGAGGACCTGTCGGCCAGGCCGGAACTGGCCCGCCGGCTGGCGGCGCTGTCCGCTGAGGTCGGAGCGCCGCTGCTGGTGAACGTGGACGCGCGGCGGGCCGACCGCCCGGGCATCTACAAGAGCGCGGTCCTGGTCGGTCCCGCGGGCCCCACGGGTGACCGGTACGACAAGATGCGGCTGGTGCCGTTCGGCGAGTACGTCCCGGCGCGGTCGCTGTTCGGCTGGGCCACCTCGGTCGGCCGGGCGGCCGGCGAGGACCGTATGCGCGGCGAGGCCCCCGTGGTCATGGACCTGCCCGCGCGGCCCGACGGGCGCGCCGGTGTCCGGGTGGGGCCGCTGGTCTGCTTCGAGTCGGCCTTCCCCGACATGAGCCGGCGCCTCACCCTCGACGGGGCCTCGCTGCTCGTCGCCCAGTCGGCGACCTCCACCTTCCAGGACAGCTGGGCCCCCGACCAGCACGCGTCCCTGGCGGCGCTGCGGGCCGCCGAGAACGGCCGCCCGATGGTGCACGCCACCCTCACCGGGGTCAGTGTGGTGCACGGTCCGTCGGGCGAGCGGATCGGCCCGGCCCTGCCCACGTCGGCGCGGACCGCCGAGGTGTACGAGGTGCCGCTGGCCGGGGGCTCGACCCTCTTCGTGCGCTTCGGCGCCTGGCCGGTGTCCGCGGCACTCGCCGTCCTGGCCGGCTACTGCGCGGCGGTGGGTGCGCGGGCGCTCAGAAGGCCTGATCCAGAGCCGACTTCACCACCGTCTCGCACAGCTCGTGGGTTTGGAGCGCGTCGCGGGCGCTGAGGGTCCGGCCCGCGGCGACCGCCTCCAGGAAGTGGTCCACGACCTGCTCGATGCCGCGCTGGCGGGCGACGGACACCCAGTCGCCGCGGCGGCGCACCGTGGGCTGGCCCTTGTGGTCGATGACCTCGGCGAGGTTCACGACCTGCCGCTTGGTGTCGGAGCCGGAGACCTCGAGGACCTCCTCGTTGGAGCCGGACAGGCGGTTCATGATGCCGAGCGCGCTGAATCCGCGGCCGGAGAGGTGCAGTACCACCTGGTGCATCAGTCCGTCGCGCACGACCGCGCGGACGTCGGTGTGCTCGGCCTCGCCGGGCAGCAGGAAGCGCAGGGTGTCGACGACGTGGATGAAGTCGTCGAGCACCATGGTGCGCGGGTCCTCGGGCAGCCCGACCCGGTTCTTCTGCAGGACGACCAGGTCGCGCGGGTGGTCGGCGCACTGCGCGTACCCGGGCGCGAAGCGGCGGTTGAAGCCGACGGCGAGGGCGACCCCGCGCTCCTCGGCCAGCTCCACCAGGCGCCGTGACGCGGCCAGCTCGTAGGCGAGGGGCTTGTCCACGTACGTCGGCACACCGGCCTCCAGCAGCCGGGTGACGATCTCCGGGTGGGCGCCGGTCGGTGCGTGCACGAAGGCCGCGTCGAGGCCTTGCGCGAGCAGGGCGTCGAGATCCGTGTGCCGGTGCGCCGCCGGGACGCGGTGGACCCCGCCGATCCGTTCGAGGGTCCCGGGCGTCCGGGTCTGCAGGTGCAGTTCGATGTCCGCGCGGGTGGTGAGGACGGGCAGGTACGCCTTCTGCGCGATGTCGCCGAGTCCGATGCAGCCGACCTTCACCGGGGCCTCCATATTCGGTCCTTGTGGGCTCCTGGCAGCTTAATCCCTGGTGGTGGGGGCTCTGTTCGCCCAGGATGGGCCCATGACCACCAGTTCAGGATCACACCGTGCCGAACCCTCCACCACCGCCGACGAGCGGGAGATGCTCGACGGGTGGCTCGACTACCACCGCGCCACCCTCCTGTGGAAGTGCGAGGGGCTGCCGGACGAGCAGCTGCGCAGGACCCCGCTCGCGCCCTCGGAGTTGAGCCTCCTCGGGCTCGTACGGCACATGGCGGAGGTGGAACGGTACTGGTTCCGCGAGATCATGCTCGGCGAGGACCTCCCCGATCTGTATGTCACCGACGAGGACCGGGACGGCGACTTCCACTTCACCGAGGCGGCCACCTGGGCCGAGACCGAGCCGGTGTGGCGGGCGGAGGTCGAACGGGCACGGCAGGCCGCGGCGGGCCGGTCGCTGGACGCGGTGTCGGAGGCCGGGAGCCACCACCGCGGCGAGGTGTTCAGCCTGCGCTGGGTCTACACCCACATGATCGAGGAGTACGCGCGCCACAACGGCCACGCGGACCTGCTGCGCGAGCAGATAGACGGCGCCACCGGCGAATGAGCCGGCGGACGGCCCGGTGGGGCCGGCGATCCCCCGGTCACCCGTCGTCCGTCACCCGTGCGGGGTGAATACGGGCTCCCGGTTTTCGCAACGGGGTCCGCAGGCAGCAGAGTTGCTCGGGTGCATCCAACGCGAACCACGACAAAGCTGCTGCTCGGAGTCGCCTGCGCCGTTTCGGCGGTCTCCGGCTGCGTCCAAGTGAGCCCCGGACCCGTGCAGCCCGCGGCGAACCCCGCCGCGGGTGTCCCGCCCCGGCACGAGCCGCGCGGCGGGCCGGGCACCGACCCCGTGGCCGTCCGGGCCCCCGCCCTGGAGGCGCTGGAGGCCGTGGAGGGGGCACCGGAGCGGCCCGGGCGGCCCGCGTCCGGTGCGCCCGGCGCAGGGGCTTTGCAGCGCCCCGCACAGGGCGCCTCGGGAGGGGCCGTGCGGGACGCCCCGCCGGTGCCCGACGTTCCGGAGCCCGGGCGGGCGGCCGAGCCCGCCGCGGGGCGTCCTGACGGCCCCCGGCGCCCGGCCCGGCCCGGCACCGAGGCCGAGCGCGAGCTGATGCGGAAGCTGCCGGTGCGGCCCGCCGACGTCTGCGCCCTCGGCCGTCGGCACGGCCGCTGGCACCCCGACAGCCCGGAGGCCCGGATCTGCGGGGGCGTCCACGGCGGCTAGGGCGTGTCCTTTGGATCAGGCCGGGCGCCGCGAGCCCGGCATGATCCGAAAGACGCGCCCTGGGCGGTGCCGTGCCCGAGCGCCCGGTGGGCCCTCTATGCCTGTTCGGGAAAGGGCCGGGGGCCGGGGCCCGGCTCCTCGGCGAGGCGGCGCTCCAGCCGTGCGAGGGCGGCCCGTACGCCGTTGCCGTAGCCGTCGTCGGCCAGGGCCCCGGCGGCTGCTCGGGCCCGCGCCAGGTGGACCCGGGCGGCATCCGGCCGCTGGAGCTTCAGGTAGTCGGCGGCCAGGCTGAGGTGCAGTGAGGGGTAGAAGACGCGCATCGCGAGACGCGGTTCCCGCTGCACGGGACGCCCGTCCCCACGGCCGCTCCCGCCGGCCGGCCTCTCGCCCGGCCCGTCCGGGTCGGCCGGCCCCTCCCCCGGCCCGTCCCGCACCGCGTCGGCGGCGGTCAGGGCCCGCAGGTCCCAGGCCAGCTCGTCGGCCGGGTCGTCCTGGGCGTCGGCCATGTAGTGGGCGAGGGTGCAGCGGTGCAGGCAGTCGCCCTCCTCCCCGATCTCCTGCCAGATCTCACCGAGCCGGTTGCGGGCCTCCTCGCGGTCGCCGGCGTGCAGCAGGATGACCGCCTGGCCGATCCTGGTCATGACGGCGTCCTCCGACGCCTCCTGCTGCTCGGTCACGGCGCCTCCGGCTCGCTCTGCCGGACCTGCTCCGGTCCGGTCGTCACGAAGCTAGCCGGAGGTGCCCGCGATGGCGCCGAGGCGCGGTGGGACGTCAGCCGAGGTCCGGGATCCGCCAGTCGATCGGCTCATGCCCCTGCGCGGCAACGGCCTCGTTGATCTGCGTGAAGGGCCGGGACCCGAAGAACTTCTTGGCCGACAGCGGCGAGGGGTGGGCGCCCTTGACGATCACGTGCCGCTCCGCGTCGATGAGCGGGATCTTCTTCTGGGCGTAGGCGCCCCACAGGACGAACACGGCCGGGTCGGGCCGCTCGGACACCGCCCGGATCACGGCGTCGGTGAACTTCTCCCAGCCCTTGCCCTTGTGCGAGTTCGGCTCGGCCTCGCGGACGGTGAGCACCGCGTTGAGCAGCAGGACGCCCTGCTCGGCCCACGGCATCAGGTACCCGTTGTCCGGGACCTCCAGGCCGAGCTCCTCCTTCATCTCCTTGTAGATGTTGCGCAGCGAGGGCGGGGTCTTGACCCCGGGCCGCACGGAGAAGCACAGGCCGTGGCCCTGGCCGGCGCCGTGGTAGGGGTCCTGGCCGAGGACGAGCACCTTCACCCGGTCGAAGGGGGTGGCGTCCAGTGCCGCGAACACCTGCTCGCGGGGCGGGTAGACCGGCCCGTTCGCCCGCTCCTTCTCGACGAACTCGATGAGCTCTTTGAAGTAGGGCTGGTCCAGCTCCCCGCCGAGGACGGGGAGCCAGGACTCGGGCAGCATCTGGGTCACGGCGACAACCTCCGGTACAAGTTCGTGCAACTGCTCAGAACCTACCGGGGGCCACTGACAACGCGTCGGCCGCCCGTGGCGATCGCCCGGGCGGCACCGCCGCTACCAGCTGGTCTTGCGGTACAGCTCCCACATCTGCATGGCGGTCTGCGGGTCGAGGGCGCGCTCGGCGCCCGCGATGTCCTCCCGTGCGGCGACGTACAGCTTGCCCTGCCACAGCGGCAGCAGCCGGACGTCCTCGGCGAAGATCTGCTGGGCCTTCTCGAACTGCTGGACACCGGAGGAGCGGTCGCCGTCGCGGCGGGACTTGGGCAGCAGGTCGGTCAGGATCTCGTTCTGCTCGTACGGGGTGCCGACCGCGTTCTCCTTGCCGACGAACGGCGCGATGAAGTTGTCGGGGTCCGGGAAGTCGGGGAACCAGCCGCGGCCGAAGACCGGGTACTCCTGGCTCTTGTAGCCCTCCTGGAAGGTCTTCCAGGGCTGGCTGCGCAGGGTGATCCGGAACAGGCCGCTCTCGTCCAGCTGGCGCTTGAGCTCGGTGAACTCCTCCGCCGTCGAGGAGCCGTAGCGGTCGGTGGTGTACCAGAAGGTGAGGTCGACGGGCTGGTTGATCCCGGCGTCCTTGAGGATCTTCTTGGCCTTGCCCACGTCCGCGGCGCCGTACTTGTCGTAGAACGGCGTCTTGTGGCCGACCACGCCCTTGGGGACCATCGAGTACAGCGGCTCGGCGGTGCCCTGGTAGACCTTGGAGACGAGGGTGCCGCGGTCGATGATCTGGGCGATGGCCTGGCGGACCGCGGGCTTGTTGACCGCCGGGTCCTTCGGGTTGAAGACCAGGTAGCGGATCTCGGCGCCGACGTTCTCCACGACCTGGACGCCCAGGTTGTGCGCGTCGGGGCTCTGGAGCTCGGTGATCTGGGGGGCGGAGAGGCCTCGGTAGGTGGCGTCCAGCTCCTTGGCCTTGAGGTCCGCGACCATCTTCTGGGAGTCCGCGTAGTAGCGGATGGTCACGCCCTTGTTCTGGCGGTTCGCGAAGCCGGAGTAGCCCTTGTTCTCGGAGAGGACGGCTTCGCCGCCCTCCTTGTACGAGTCCAGCAGGTAGGGGCCCGAGCCGGTGATCCTGCCGTCCTCGCGGACCTTGTCGGCGGGGTAGTCCTTGGGCGCGACCAGCGACGCCGCGGGCGAGCCGAGGACGTACGGGAAGGTGGCGTCCGAGGTCTTCAGGTGGAAGACCACGGTCAGCGCGTCCGGGGTCTCGATCTTGTCGAGGCTGCCGAAGAGGTCCTTCGGGCCGACCTTGGAGCCGATCGTGCGGATCCGGTCGAGGGAGTGCTTGACGGCCTTGGCGTCGAGGGGTTCCCCGTTGGAGAACTTCAGGCCCTTGCGCAGGGTGCACCGGTAGGCCTGGCTCGCGCCGTCGGTGAACTCGCAGTTCTGCGCGGCGTCCGGCTGGGGCTTGGTGGAGCCCGTCGGGAAGGCCAGCAGGGTCTGGTAGACGTTCCGGTAGAGCTCCCAGGAGCCGTCCCACGCCGCGGCGGGGTCGAGGGTGCTCGGCGCGCTCGTGGTCCCGACGACGATCCGCTTCGCTTCCTCGCCGTCGTCATCCGACAGCAGGCCGCATCCGGCGAGCAGGGATATGGACGCAAGGGCCGCAGTGATCTGCAGGCATCTGGTCCGGTTGAACACGTGCACGCTCCTCGATCAGCCAGGGGTGCGGCAGACCCTACCGCAGTGCCTCACGAATCCAATGGGTTGGTTTCGTGAGGCACTTGACCGGTTCCGTGCCTATTCGGTACGCATTTTCCTCCCTTTCGGAGGCAAATTCGTCCGATTATCGGTCAGTGCACCCCGGCATTGAGGAACATCCCACCGTCGACGACCAGAGTTTGCCCCGTGATCCATTCCGCTTGTGCAGATGTAAGAAACGCCGCGGCCCCGCCGATGTCCTCCGGAAGCCCGAGCCGGCCGAGCGGGTAGGCCGCCGCGGCCTCCTGCTCCCGGCCCTCGTAGAGCGCCTGGGCGAACTTCGTCTTGACCACCGCCGGGGCGATCGCGTTGACCCGGACGCCGGGCGCCATCTCGTGGGCGAGCTGGAGGGTGAGGTTGACCATGGCGGCCTTGCTCATCCCGTACGCGCCGATGAAGGGCGAGGCGGAGACCCCGGCGATCGAGGCGATGTTCACGATCGCCCCGCCGTTCTCCTTCTGCCAGGCGTGCCAGGTCCGCTGGGCGAAGCCCAGCGCCGAGATCACATTGGTCTCGAAGACCTTGCGCGCGACCCCGAGGTCCAGGTCCGCGATCGGTCCGAAGACCGGATTGGTGCCCGCGTTGTTCACGAGGAAGTCGACCCGGCCGAAGGCCTCCATCGTGCGCTCGACGGCGTGGGCCTGGTGGGCCTCGTCGTGCGCCTTCCCCGCCACCCCGATCACCCGGTCCGCCCCGAGGCGCTCCACGGCCTCCTTGAGGGCCTCCTCGTTGCGCCCGGTGATGCAGAGCCGGTCGCCCCGGGCGACCAGCGTCTCGGCGATGCCGTAGCCGATGCCCCGGCTCGCTCCGGTGATCAGCGCGACCCTGCCGCTGTCGGTACCGCTGTATGTCATGGCGTACGCCTGCCTCTCGTCGGTCGCGTCAGTTGAGGGGGCCGCCGGCCACGTACATGACCTGGCCGGAGACGAAGCCGGCGGCCTCACCGGTGAAGAAGGCGATGGCGTTGGCGATGTCGTCCGGACGGCCGACGCGCTGCACCGGGATCTGGGTGGCCGCGGCCGCCTGGAAGTCCTCGAAGCCCATGCCGACGCGGGCGGCCGTCTGGGCGGTCATCTCGGTGACGATGAAGCCGGGCGCGACCGCGTTGGCGGTGACGCCGAACTTGCCGAGCTCGATGGCGAGGGTCTTGGTGAAGCCCTGCAGACCGGCCTTGGCCGCGGAGTAGTTGACCTGGCCGCGGTTGCCGAGGGCCGAGCTGCTGGAGAGGTTCACGATGCGGCCGAACTTCGCCTCCACCATGTACTTCTGACACGCCTTCGACATCAGGAAGGCACCGCGCAGGTGCACGTTCATGACGGTGTCCCAGTCGGACTCGCTCATCTTGAAGAGCAGATTGTCGCGCAGCACACCGGCGTTGTTGACCAGGATGGTGGGAGCGCCGAGTTCGGCGGCGACGCGCTCGACGGCCGCCTCCACCTGGGCGCCGTCCGAGACGTCGCAGCCGACCGCCAGCGCCCGGCCGCCGGCCGCCGTGATGGCCTCGACGGTGTCCTTGCAGGCCGCCTCGTCGAGGTCGAGTACGGCGACGGCGCGGCCCTCGGCGGCCAGGCGCACGGCGGTGGCCGCGCCGATGCCCCGGGCCGCCCCGGTCACGATCGCGACGCGCTGCTCGGTGGTGGACATGCTGGTTCTCCTCGCCCTAGAGACACGGCCGCCCAGAGGTGAGCAACCGCTTAGTAGCTTCAGCTGAGGAGACGCTAGGAGCCCTGGCACCCCGTGTCAACGGCGACCGGCCCGTGCGCTGCGGCGGGCGGTCAGCGCACCAGGAGGTCCAGCAGCCGCTCCACCTCCGCCGCGGGGTCGGCCGTCAGGCCGGTGTGCACCGGCCCGGGCTGGACCACGGTGCTGCGCGGGGCGATCAGCCAGCGGAACCGGCGCCCCGCGTCGTCCCCCGCCGCCTGTCCCGCCGCTTCCCCGCCGCCGCACACGCCTTCCACCCCGCGCAGGGCGGCCCGTACGCCGGCCACGTCGGCCGCCGGGTCCAGCGCGAGGAGCTTCGCCTCGTCGAGGTGGGTGCGCGCGGCGACGTAGGAGTGCGCCCGGCAGTAGACGATCACGCCGGCGTTGAAACACTCGCCGCGTTCCATCCGGGGCACCACGCGCACCAGTGCGTACTCGAACACGTCCCGCTCGGTCACTCGTCGCCGCTCTTCTTCTTGTCGGTCTTGTGGGGCCATTCCGGCAGGTGGTCGGTGAGCCAGCCGGGAGGTCCGGCCGACGCCTTCACCTCGGCCTCCAGCGAGATCCTCTCGTGGATCGTGGCCGCGCGCGGCAGCAGCGCCTCCACGTAGGCGCGGCGCAGCGCGTCGGTGGAGTCGAAGCCCGGCTCGTCGACCAGCCACTCGTCCGGGACCTCGGCGGTGACCTCGGTGAGCAGTTCCTCGGTGACCAGCGGGGCGAGTGCGGCGGCCGCCGCCTCGATGTCCGGGCCCACGGGGGCCAGCACGTGGTCGGAGGCGTTGTAGGGCTTGGCGGCGGCGGCCTGTGCCGTGGGCCAGTTGTGGTGCCAGATCATGGTGGCGCCGTGGTCGATGAGCCAGAGGTCACCGTGCCAGACCAGCATGTTCGGGTTGCGCCAGGACCGGTCGACGTTGTTGATCAGGGCGTCGAACCAGACCACGCGCCCGGCCTCGGCCGGGTCCACCCGGTACGCGAGCGGGTCGAAGCCGAGGGAACCGGGCAGGTAGTCCATGCCGAGGTTGAGGCCGCCGCTGGCCTTGAGCAGTTCCTGGACCTCCTGGTCGGGCTCGGCGAGCCCGATCACGGGGTCGAGCTGCATCCGCACCAGGGTGGGGACCCTCAGCCCCAGCCGCTGGGCCAGGCGGCCGCAGACGACCTCGGCGACCAGGGTCTTGCGGCCCTGGCCGGCACCGGTGAACTTCATGACGTAGGTGCCGAGGTCGTCGGCCTCGACGATCCCGGGGAGCGAGCCGCCCTCGCGCAGGGGCGTCACATAGCGGGTCGCGATCACTTCTGTGAGCATTTTCCCAGGCTATCGGGCGGGCGACGGGCACGATCAAAGGGTTTTCCCGGACGGCTGGGCCGTCGGGATGCGCTGGGTGAAGAACAGCGCGACGAGCGCGGCGAAGGCCAGGACGGACAGGGCCGCGCGCAGGCCGTCGACCCGGGCCTCCTCATTGGCGGCGAGGGTGGCGTCGGCCAGCTCCGGGCTGACACCGGCCTCGGCGAGGGCGCTCTCCAGCTGGGCGTCGGACAGGAAGGGCGCGCCGGCGGCCAGTTGTACGGTCGCCCGGCTCTTGACCGCGGCGGGGACGGCCGGGTTCTCCTGGACGGCGGCCAGGAAGGAGGTCGTGAGCGTCGCGATCATGATGGACCCGGCGAGTGCCGTGCCGATGGACGAACCCAGGTTGGTGACCGCGTTCTGGACGCCTCCCACCTCTGCGGACTGCGCCTGCGGCACCGCGGAGACGGTGACCGCGCCCAGTTGGGAGGCGAGGGCGCCCATGCCGAACCCGATGAGCAGCAGGGGTACGGTGACCACCTCCGCTCCGGCGTCCACGTCGAGCGCGCCCAGCAGAAAGAGCGCACCCGTCAGCAGGGACAGGGTCCCGAGCCTGACCACGCGGCGCGGGGAGACGTCCGGGAGGAACCGCGGGATCAGGACCGCGGCCGCCAGCAGCGTCACCGACAGCGGCAGGAGCCGGGCGCCGGTCGACAGCGCGGACAGGCCCAGGGCGACCGACAGGTAGAGCGGGACGACGAAGAAGACGCCCATCATCACCAGGTACTGGAAGAAGAACATCGTCAGCCCGCCGGCGAGCTGCTTGTTCTGCAGCATGGCCGGGTCGACGAGCGGCTCCCGCCGCCGTTCCACCTGGCGTCCCTCCCAGCGGAGGAAGAGCCAGACAAGGAAGAGGCCCAGCAGCATCAGCCACAGGGTGAGGGAGACCCCGAACCACGCGGGTCCGTCCGGCTTCGGCCTGAACCAGCCCCACTCGTCGGAGCGGAGGACTCCGTAGACGAAGGTCCCCAGCCCGAGCGCCGACAGGACCACGCCGACGAGGTCGATGCGGGGGCGGTCGCCGCTCACGGCGTCCGCGATGGGGCGGGCGAGCACGAGGATGCCGGCCACCATCAGCACTTCGCCGGCGAAGACCCACCGCCAGGAGAAGTAGGTGGTGGCGATCCCGCCGATGAGGGGCCCGAGCGCGATGGCGATGGCACCGGCCGCCGCGACGAGTCCGTAGGCGGCGGGGCGGCGTTCGACGGGGAAGTTGCCGGCGACGAGCGCGACGATCGCGGGCAGGATGAGCGACGCCCCCACCCCCTCCAGGAAGGACCAGCCGATCAGCAGCACCGTGAGGTTGGGGGCGAGGGCGGTGACGAGGGAGCCGCAACCGTAGATGACGCAGCCGATGAGGAAGGCGCGCTTGCGGCCGATGAGCACGCCGACCTTGCCGCCGGGGATCATGAGCATTGCCATCACGAGGGTGTAGGCCGTGATGGCGCCCTGGATCCCGGTCACGGTCGTGCCGGTGTCCTCTGCCACCGTCGCGATGGAGACGTTCATGACGGAGCTGTCGAGCGCCATCAGGAACTGGCCCGCCGCGAGCGTCAGCAGGACCAGTCGCGCCTTCGGTGGGTTTCCGGTCGCCGTCCCTGCCGTGGATGCCATGGGGGCATGCTTCCAGCCGCCCCGTGGGGCGGCTGGACGACCCGCCCGGGAGTCAGCCGGTCGGACGGGCCGCCGGAGGGCAGGGCCGCCGGCGGGGCCGGGCCGTCAGGGGGGCGGGCAGGCGGCGGCCGGGTCGTCGTGGACGAGGGCGCAGACCATCTGTGCCCCGCGCCGCATGTCCGGGTACGTGGCGCGCAGTTCGGCCTCGAAGGCCTTCCACTGGCGGCTGATCTCGGCGCTCGCTGCCGCGGTGGCCCGGCGGAAGTTGTCACCGGTCTTCGAGCGGACGGACGCCGGCGTGTCCTTGTTGAGGTCGCGGTTGTGGGCGACGCGGCCGGCGCAGTCGGCGGGCCTGACCCCGGTGGAGTCGAGGTCCGGGTAGCAGCCGGTCGCAAGGTCCTCGGGGACGAGGGCGCGCACCTCCCGTGCCCAGTCGGCGTCCTTCATCCCGCTGTAGCGGCGGATGTCGAAGAAGGGGGCGACGTCGGTACGGCCCAGCCCCGGCGGGTTGGCGGTCCCGATGGGTCCGGGGGCGGCCCGGTCGGTCCAGTTGGAGTGCGCGTAGAAGTCCTCCAGCGGGTGCCAGCCGCGGCCGAGCTGTTCGAGGACGGCGCACTTGGCCGGTGCGGGCCGCTCGTCCCAGATGCAGCGTGCGGACAGGTCGGTCTGGTCCGTGCGGACCCGGCCGTCGGCGTCGACGAGGCCGTCGGCCGCCCGTAGGGCGTTGCGGAAGCGGGCGACGGACGTGCCGACGCAGGCGACGAGCTCGGTGGTGGCCCGGTCCCGCGTGCGGGGGTAGTCGGGCGCGTGGCGCGGCGCCAGGTAGTCGGCGTTGTCGCAGTGGAGGGGGCCGAGGTCGAAGTACGGGCGCTTGTCGTCGGCGTTGACCGCACCGTCGCGGGCGTCGGCCATCTCGGCGAGCGTGGCCGGCTGCCAGGGCAGGGCGCGCCGGGTGATGTCCTCGTGGTGCTCGCCCGTGAAGGCGCGGGCCGGTCCGCCGGGCAGGGCCACCAGGGCGGCGACGACGAGGACGGCGAAAGCGGCCGTCGGAGGTCCCGCCCGCCGGCGTACAGCACCCGGCGGGCGGGCTGCCGGCGGCCGGAGCCGGGCCGCCCAGGCGGTGCGGGCCGCAGGTTCGGGGATCGTTGTCTTCACGGCAGGCTCCCGGCGCGGGTTCCGGCGTGGGTGCTGCACCCTGCTGCGCAGGTGCTTCCATGCTGCGCACCGGCGGTCGTCCCCGCATCCGCGGCCCGTGGCGGGCTCTTCGCCGGCACTGCGTACGACACCCGTCCCGCACGGCGACGCCGCGGGTCCAGGACGTCCGCAAGCGCCCTCGCGCGCCCGGCGGGCGGCAGACCTAGAGTTGAGGACGAGGTGGCGTGCCGGGATCGGGGCGGCCGTCCCTCGGCACGGTCAGTCGCCGCGCCAGGGCGCGACACCAGCTCAGGAGGGCATGCACACGTCCACTGCACCGCTCGGCGTGGTGATCGCCGTCGCCGAGGCGGAGGCCCGGGCCGAGAGGGACGCCGTGGGCTGACGCGGCACGACAGCCGGAACGGCCCGGTCGGCCCGCCGGCCGACGCCGGGTCCGGGGCCACCCCGGTCGGGCGGCCACGTAGGCAAGCAGGCAGTGAGTCAGGAGGGCCTCCATGTCCCGGAGTGCGATCACCGCGATGCGCGCGGTGCCCGAGGCCACGCCCGAGGAGCGTGCGGCCATCGGCAAGGAGGCCCGGCGCCGGTGTCCCCGGTCGGCGCACGCCGTGTACCAACCGTCCCCGAACCGGCCGGACCCGCTGGCGATCCTGGAGGCGCAGTCCGCGACGCGGGTGCCCGAGCTGGTCCCCATCCGCTACGCGCGGATGACGGAGTCCCCGTTCCGCTTCTACCGGGGAGCCGCCGCGATCATGGCGTCCGACCTGGCCGGCAGTGCGGACTCGGGGATCGCGGTCCAGCTGTGCGGTGACGCGCACCTGCTGAACTTCCGCCTGCTGGCCTCGCCCGAGCGGCGGCTCATGTTCGACATCAACGACTTCGACGAGACGCTGCCCGGCCCCTGGGAGTGGGACGTCAAGCGGCTGTCCGCGAGCCTGGTCATCGCCGCCCGGGCGAACGGCTTCGACGAGGCCGAGCGCGCCCGTATCGTGAACTCCGCGGTGCGCTCCTACCGCGAGGCGATGACGCGGTTCGCCGGGATGGGCAATCTCGACGTCTGGTACGCGAAGATCGACGCGGAGGGGTTGGAGGCGCTCGTCACCGAGCAGCTCGACAAGCGCGGCCGCAGGAAGCTGGCCACGGCGATGGCGAAGGCCCGCTCGCGCGACAGCCTGCAGGTCTTCGACAAGCTCACCGAGGTGGTCGACGGCAGCCCGCGGATCGCGGCGGACCCGCCGCTGCTGGTGCCGCTCGCCGACCTGCTTCCGGACGATGAGCGCGGCGCGCTCGTCGACCGGCTGGGCGGCCTGGTCGGTCATTACGGGCGCACGCTGGAGAGCAACCGGCGGGCGCTGCTGGAGGACTACCGCCTGGTGGACGTCGCCCGCAAGGTGGTCGGTGTCGGCAGCGTCGGCACCCGCTGCTGGATCCTGCTCCTGCTCGGCAGGGACGACCGCGACCCGCTCTTCCTCCAGGCGAAGGAGGCGGACACCTCCGTGCTCGCCGACCACGTGGGCGCGAGCCAGTACGACAACCAGGGCGAACGCGTCGTGTCGGGACAGCGGTTGATGCAGGCGGCGAGCGACATCTTCCTGGGCTGGGAGCGGGTGGACGGCATCGACGGCAGGAAGCGGGACTTCTACATCCGCCAGCTGCGCGACTGGAAGGGCATCGCCATGCCGGAGACGATGTCGCCCGCGCAGCTGGAGACCTTCGGCAACGCCTGCGGGATGACCCTGGCCCGCGCGCACGCGCGTTCCGGGGACCGGGTGGCGATCGCCGCGTACCTCGGCCGCGGCGACGTCTTCGACCGGGCGCTCGCCGAGTTCGCCGAGGCGTACGCCGACCAGAACGAACGCGATCACCAGGCTCTGGTCGACGCGGTGCGGGCGGGCCGCCTGCCCGTACGGGAACTCCCGTCGGCCTGACCGCGGACCGGACGGCGCCATCCCCTCCGTCGGCGCCGTCCGGGCGGGCCGGCCGGTCAGAACGCGAAGACAGCGTTGCCGTTCAGGGTCGCGCCCATGATGCAGGAGTTGGAGAAGGTGTGGTGCCAGGCGACGCGGCGGCCCTCCCACACGCCGACCGCGGACACGGTGACGGGGTCGTAGTGCATGGGGCACGCCCGGTCCGGGTTCGGCTCGGACAGCAGCCGGTCGAACGTGCCGCCGGCGGACTTCAGTGCCGCACAGGCGGCCTCGGGGTCGGGGTGCGTCCCCCGGGCGCCGGGGGCGCAGCTGACGGTGGTGGCGCGCACGACGGTGGGGGCCGCCGCGTCGTCCCCCTGGGCGACGCTGAAGACCATGGCCGACGGGGCGTAGAGGCTCTCGGGCTGAGCCTGCGCGATGCCGGCGGCACCGGCCAGGGTGAGGAGCGCGGCGGCGGAGACGGCGATGGAACGACGGTGACGCACGGGAAGACTCTCTTTCGATTCGATGGCTCAACGCGATGATTACTTTCGGAATCGCGTTCCGTTGCTTCAAATCGTGGACGAGCCGAAGGGTCATTGCACATCGACGACCGATTTACGGACACCTCGTCCGTATAGCGGTTCCCGAATGGTCGTTCGAGCAGCTCAGACAGGGTGCGACCGGACGATTACCCTTCGCGATCACCGCAGAGCGCCTCCGGCGACGTGCGGCGTTGCGGACGCCGCACCGGCCGCAGGCGCCGACGGTTCACCCGACGGCCACTCAGCTTGTCCGGATGTATGCGCTCCGCTCAGCTCGCGCGGGCCCACGCGCCGAGCAGCGCCTCGGTCGTGGTGACCGTCGCCACCAGGGCGAGGGAGTTGCGGATCACCTCGGCGGTGCAGGCGGCGGGCACCCCGGCGATGGCGTCGGCGGGGACGACGACCCGGTAGCCGAGGTTCACGGCGTCGAAGACGGTGTTCGGAATCGCGATGTTGGAGGAGACCCCGGTGACGACGAGGGTGCGGATCCCCAGATTGCGCAGCAGCGCGTCCAGGTCGGTGCCCGCCATGGGCGAGAGTCCGTGCAGCCGGCGGACGACGAGGTCGCACTCGGCCACGGTGATGGGCGCGGCCACCTCCACCGCGCTCGTGCCGGTCAGCTGCCGTACGGGCAGCTTGTCGGCGGCCCGGAAGAGCCGGGCGTTGCTGTTGGCCCCCAGCCCGTCGGGCCGCCGCTCGGCGACGGCGTGCAGCACCTGCAGACCGGCCCAGCGCGCGGCGTCGACCAGCCGGGCCACGCGGTCCAGCATCCCGGACTCCCGGGCCTGCCGGGCCAGTTCCGGCAGGGCGGACTCCTCGCCCACGACGCCGTTCTGGCACTCCACGGTGAGCAGCGCGGTGCTGGCGGGATCGAGATCCGGCATGACTCCCCCTGGCGTGGCGTCGGAAGAGCCCTCATGCTTCCTGACACACAGTCAGATGTGAAGGGGTGCGGGACCGATGGACGACACGCAGCGGCGGGGCCGCCGCATCATGATGAGCGGGGCGGAAGTGGACGCCTTCCTGCGGGAGCAGCGCACCTGCCGGGTGGCGACGGTCTCGCCCGACGGGCGCCCGCACGTGGGGGCCCTGTGGTTCGCCTGGGACGGCAGCTCCCTGTGGCTGTATTCGCTCACCCGCAGCCGGCGCTGGGCGGACCTGCGCAAGGACCCGCGGATCTCGGTGGTCGTCGACGCGGGCGAGTCGTACGACGAGCTGCGCGGCGTGGAGCTGTCCGGCAGCGCGGTCTTCGTGGGCGAGGCCCCGCGGACGGGCGGGCCCTGCCCCGAGCTGGCGGAGGTCGAGCGGATCTTCCCGGTGAAGAACTTCGGGATCCGCGAGATGCCGTACGACGGACGGCACGCCTGGATCCGCCTCACCCCCGACTCGGTGGTCTCCTGGGACTTCCGCAAGATCTGACGGCCGGAGCGTGTCTCCGGATCAGGCCGAGCCCGGCCATCCCCTAGGCCTGCCGGACCCCGGCCGCCGCCGTCCGCAGGGCGTCGGCGGCGGCCCGGACGGACGGCCTGCGGTCGGCGTCCGCCCGCCACACGGCGTAGACGTGCCGGCGTACGGCGTCGCAGACCGGCAGCAGCCGCACCCCCGACGGCACGGGGCCGCGCCCCAGCCTCGGCGCGACGCACACGCCGAGACCGGCCTCCACGAAGGCGAGCTGGGTGTGGTGCTCCTCGGCGATGTGCGCGATGCGCGGCTCCATGCCCGTACCGCGCAGGGTGAACACGAGCCACTCGTGGCAGAACTGGCCCTCGTTCCAGGAGATCCATTCGTCGTCGGCGAACTCCGCGAGGGAGATGGCGGCCCGGTCCGCAAGGCGGTGGCCGGCCGGGACCGCGATGTCGACCGAGTCGTCCAGCAGGTGTGTCCGGGTGAGCTCGGCGGGCACCGGCATCCGCTTGTTGTACCAGTCGATCGCCAGCGCCATGTCGAGGTCGCCGCGCACGACGGCCGCCATGCTCTCCTCGGGTTCCTGCTCGCGCACCCGCACCCGCAGGTCGGGGTGCCCGGTGCGGAGCGCCGACAGGGCCCGGGGCAGCAGTCCGCGCATGGCGGTCGGAAAGGCGCCGATGCGCAGCTCGCCCACCGCGCAGCCCCGCTGGGCCTCGACGTCGGCCTGGGCCCGCTCGACCTGGCTGATGATCCGGGCCGCATGGTCGGCGAGCAGCCGCCCGGCGTCGGTGAGGCGGACCCCGCGGCCGTTCCTGGCCAGCAGCGGTTGGCCGACCTCCCGTTCCAGCTTGGCCATCTGCTGGGACACCGCGGAGGTGGTGACGTGGAGGCCGTCGGCCGCACCGCTGACCGAGCCGTGCCGGGCGAGGGCGTCGAGGGTGCGCAGGCGCTCCAGGTTCAACATGTAAGCAATGCTACGTCGTCCATCCCAGAAGATCTCGCTTGTCCTACGAAGTTGACGCGAGCACAGTAAGGGGCATGAGCGCACCCCCCGCCCCGCGGCCGGACGTCCCGGCCTCCCCCCAGCCGTCGACCGCCGTGCCGGTCACGCCCGCCGCGACGGCGCCCTGCGCGGCACCGGCCGGCCGGCGGCGCGGCCTCCTCGACTGGCGCGTGCGCTTCGCGATCCTCTCGGTGATCTGGGGTTTCAGCTTCCTGCTGATCAAAGTGGGCACCGAGGCCTTCGCGCCCTTCCAAGTGGCCCTCGGCCGGGTCCTGTTCGGTGCGCTCGCCCTCCTCGCCGTACTCCTGGTCCGCCGCGAACCGCTCCCCCGGGGCCTGCGCACCTGGGGTCACCTCACGGTGGCCGCGCTGCTCCTCAACACCGCCCCGTTCTCCCTCTTCGCGTACGCGGAGCTGAGCATCCCGTCCAGCCTGGCCGGCATCTGCAACGCCACGTCCCCCCTCTGGGGCATGGCGCTGTCCCTGGTCGCCCTCTCCGAGGACCGCCCGACCCGCCGCCGCTTCGCCGGCCTGGGTCTCGGCTTCCTCGGCGTGCTGACCGTGCTCGGCGCCTGGCAGGGCTTCTCGGGCGTGGACGCCAAGGGCACCGCCTTCGCCCTGCTGGCCTCCCTCTGCTACCCCGTCGGCTGGATCTACGTGCGCCGCACGCTGGCCGGGACTCCCGGTTCCCCGGTGGCCCTGACCGGTGCCCAGCTGATGGTCTCCACCGTCCAGCTCGCGCTGGTGAGCGCCCTGTTCACGTCGGCGCCGGACGCGTTCCCGCTCTGGCCGACCCTGTCGGTGGTGGCGCTGGGCGCCCTCGGGACGGGCATGGCCCTGCAGATGCAGTACGGCCTGGTGACGGAGGTCGGTCCGACCACCGCCCAGATGGTCACCTACTTCATCCCCGTCATCGCCACCACCGCGGGCGTGCTGGTCCTCGGCGAGCAGCTGCACTGGAACACCCCGGTCGGCGCCGCGATCGTCCTGGCGGGGGCCGCCCTCACCCAGACCCGCGCCGCCCGCACCCCGGACTGACGGCGCACGGGCCCGGCCGTACCGGGGTGGCCGCGGGGTCCCGCCCGGCCGGTGGTCCTGTCGGCAGGACCACCGGCCGGGCGCGCCCGGGCGAGGCCCGTCCTGGCACTCCCCCGTACCGGCCGGTCCGGCCCCTCCCGCTGCCCGGGCGCGGCGGTCAGTCGCCGCGCCCGCCGGCACGCCCGGTACGGACCGCCGCGGCGACAGCGTCGGCCAGGGCGGGCACCTCGGCGGCCTCCAGCTGGGACACCGTGAGCCGCACACCCGGTCCCGTCTCGACCCGGAAGACGGCCCCGGCGGCGACGGCCCACCCCGCGGCGAGCAGCCGCGTGACCGCCACCGTCTCGTCGGCCACGGGCACCCAGACGTTCAGGCCGCTCCGCCCGTGGGCCGGCACCCCCCGCTCCCGCAGGGCCTCGACCAGCGCGTCCCGCCGCTCCGCGTAGGCGCGTGCGACCGCGGCCCGGTCCACGGCATGCGAGGACCACAGCTCGACCACCGCGTGCTGCAGGAGCCGGCTCACCCAGCCGGGACCCAGCCGCTGGCGTCCCCGCACCCGGTCCAGGGTCACCTCGTCACCCGTCAGGACGGCGAGCCGCAGGTCCGGCCCGTACGCCTTGGCCGTCGACCGGATCAGCACCCAGTGCCGGGTGGCCCCGGCCAGCGGGTGCAGGGGCAGGTCGACGATCCCGTGCCCGTGGTCGTCCTCGACCAGCAGGACGCCGGGGTGCCGCGCGAGCAGCTCCCGCAGGACTACCGCCCGCCGGGCGCCCACCGCGGCCCCGGTCGGGTTCTGCGCCCGCGAGGTCACCACCAGCGCCCGCGCGCCGGCCTCCAGGGCCCGGGCCACCGCGTCGGGCCGGGGGCCGTCGTCGTCCACCGCCACCGGCAGCATCCGCAGGCCGAGTGCCGGAACGAGGTCCAGCGCGCCGCCCCAGCCCGGGTCCTCGACCGCCACCGCGTCCCCGGGCCGCAGGTGGGCGGCCAGGACCCGTTCGATCGCGTCCAGCGCGCCCGACGTCACCGCGACCGGCCCGGGCGGCACCCCGTCCTCGTCGAAGCCGGCCCGGGCCATGCCCGCCAGGTCCGGCGCGACCGGGTCCGCCCCGTAGAGGGCAGGCTCGCGTTCGTGGCGCCGGGCGGCCGCCGCGAGCGCTCCGCCCAGCGCGGGCAGCAGCCGCACGTCGGGATTCCCCTGCGCGACGTCCCGCACCCCGGCGGGCACGGCCATCCGCAGCGCCTCCCGGGGAGTGCTCGCCGGGCGGGAACGCACCCGACTCCCGCGCCGCCCGTCCGTTTCGATGACCCCGCGCTCGCGCAAGGTCCTGTAGGCGGACGCGACGGTGTTGGGGTTCACGCCCAGCACGCCCGCAAGCTCCCGCATCGGCGGCAGCAGCGATCCGGGCGGGAGCGCACCCGATGCCACTCCCGCTTCGACACTGGCCGCGATTTCGGATGTGCGGCGCCCTGTGATCCGATACTCTCCTAGCACAAACCACATTATGCACTAGTGCAATGGAGTCCGCATCATGACCGCGACGCCCGCCACGGAGACGACGCAGAGCACCGGGACGACCGGTGCGTACGAGCCCACCGACCGCACGGTCCCCAGCCGCTCCCGCGACCGGGCGCGCTACGACCGCGAGACGGTCCACTCGATACTCGACGAGGCCTACGTCTGCCACCTGGGCTTCGTCCGGGACGGTGCGCCGGTGGTCCTGCCCACGCTGTTCGCACGGGTTGGGTAAGCGCTCTACATGCACGGCTCCACCGGCTCGCGCCCGCTCCTCGCGGCCGGCCGCACCGACCCGGGCCTGCCCGTCTGCGTCACCGTCACCCATGTCGACGGCCTGGTGCTGGCCCGCTCCGCCTTCCACCACTCGCTCAACTACCGCTCGGTGGTCGTCCACGGCACCGCCCGCCAGGTGACCGACGAGGAGGAGTGCCGGACGGCGCTGGACGCGATGATCGACGCCGTCGCCCCGGGCCGCTCCGGCGACGTACGGCCGGCGAACGCCAAGGAGCTCGCTGCCACCGCGGTGATCCGGGTGGACCTGGACGAGGTGTCCGCGAAGCTCCGTACGGGACCGTCGAACGACGACGCCGAGGACCTCGGCCTGCCGCACTGGGCCGGCGTGGTCCCGGTCGGCACGGTGTACGGAACCCCCGTGCCGGCCGCGGACCTGGACCCCGGCATCGCCGTCCCGGCCTACCTCACGGCGCTCTGAGGAGACCGCCGTCCCGCGGCGGGTCCGGTCGCCCCGGCGCGTCCGGCGGGCTCGGCAGGCCCGCCCGCCGAACGGCGGGATTCCGCGACGATCAGCGCGCCGACCGCCGCCAGCAGCAGTACGGTGCCGAGCACCACGGCTCCGGTCAGCCGCTCGCCGAGCACGAGGACGGCGATCACCGCCGCACTCACCGGCTCGATCAGCATGATCACCGACACGGTCGCGGCGCGCACGGCCGCGGCGCCCGTGAAGTAGAGGGCGTACGCCAGGGCCGTCGGCACGGTGGCGACGTACACCAGCAGCCACAGCACCCGGACCGGCTCCCCGGTGTGCGGCAGCAGGCCCTCCGCCCCCGCGAGCGGCAGCAGGCACACCGCGCCCACCGCGACCGACCAGGCGGTGGTCACCAGCGGGTCCCCGCCCGCCCCGCGCCGCCCGAGGCGGCGGGCCCGCAGGGTCATGCTGGCGTAACCGGCCGCCGAGAGCAGCGCCCAGCCGACGCCGAGCGGGCGCACCTCGGTGCCGCCGCCGCCCAGGACGAGGACGACGAGGCCGGCGAGGGCTCCCAGGACGGCGACCGTGCCGCCGCGGCCCAGTCGCTCACCCATCCAGCGACGCGCTCCGAGCGCGATCAGCACGGGCCCGGCGCCGAGGGTGACCACGGTGCCGACGGCCAGGCCGGTCTCGCGCACGGCGGCGAAGTAGGCGGCCTGGAAGAGGGTGAACAGCAGCCCGGTCACCACGAGGGAGGCCACGGAGGGCGTGACCGCGGGCCGTGCCCTGCGCAGCCCGGGGCAGGCCCGCCGGACGGCGAGCACCCCGAGCAGCACCAGGAGCCCGCCCGCGCACCGCCAGAAGGACAGGGCGAGCGGGCCGAGGTCACTGGCCAGGAAGAGGAGCGAAGCGGCCGCCCCGGCGGTGCCCCAGGCGGCGCCGGCGATGACGAGGTACAGCAGACTGCGCCCGGCAGCGGGCGAGAGGTTCGACACGTGTGTTCTCCGTGCGTGCGTGAAGGATGAGGGATCGGTCATCGCTTCGCGGGCAGCACCGGCGCGCCCGGGGGCTCCCCGGGCGGGGCCGTCGTCGGGGGGCGCCGCCCGCTAGGACGCGGGCGGGGAGAGCACGGTCGTATACATGCCCGTCACCCTAGGCCCTCGTGGGTTCGCGGTCCACCGGGACCGGCTCCGCCGCGGGCCCGGGCGCCGGGCGGGAGGACTGGGCGATGAAGGCACCGCCGAGGACCAGGGCGCCTCCGGCGATCTGCCAGGTCGAGAGGTGCTCGCCGAGCAGGATCCAGGCCAGCACGGTGGCCACGACGGCTTCGAGGAAGGCCACCACGCCCGCGACCTGCGGTGAGAGCCGACGCACCGAGACCACGCCGGTCACGTAGGCGAAGACCGTCGCGACGAGCACGACCCAGCCGAGCAGCAGCGGCGCGGCCACCATGGTTCCGCCCACCGAGGCCTCTCCGCCCAGAACCTGCCAGTCGATCTCCCACGGCCGGGCGATCACCGTCATCACCAGGGCGCCGATCAACATGCCGTAGGCGATCACACCGAGCGGGTCGGGGGCGTCCGCGCCGTCGGCGCCCTGGTCGGCGAAGACGAAGTAGAAGGCCTGGCAGCAGGCCGCGGCGAGGCCGAAGAGCACACCGAGCAGGTCCAGGCTCAGCCCGGCCCAGATCTCGACCACGCAGGCCAGGCCCACGACGGCGACGGCCGCGCCCGCGGCGGCCCCGCGCGTCACGGGCTTGCGCTGCACGAAGCGGATGTAGCCGAGGAGCAGAGCCGGGCCCAGGTACTCCAGCAGCAGGGCCACGCCGACGGGGATGCGGGAGAGGGAGGCGAAGTAGAAGGCCTGCACACCCGCGACGGCGACCAGGCCGAAACCGGCGAGCAGTGCGGGCCTGCGCAGGAGGAGATCGCGGTGGCGCCAGGCCAGCGGCGACAGCACGAGCGCCGCGCCGGCCACCCTGAGCCAGACCATGTGGAGGGGGTCCAGACCCGCCTCGATCAGCGGCTTCGCAGCCACTCCGGAACCACCGAACGCGAACGCCGAGACGAGCGCGAGGCTCAGTCCGGCGTTTTTCCCTGACGCTTGCATCCGGCCATCATGACAGGGCAAGTCAGGAGCGTCACTGCTGTGACACCTGTTGAGACAGACCTGAGATCACGTCCGCGAGCCGACGGGATCTGACAGGTCGTCAGTATTGAATGTTCCGGTCGCCAGGACTACCTTCCGCGCACGTGTCCGACGAGAAGGGGTGGTCGCATGGCAGAAGTCACCGCGGAATCACGCATCGAGGCGCCCGCCGCGAAGCTCTGGTCCCAGCTGACGGACTGGGACGCGTACGGGCAGTGGAGCACGACCCACACGAACTTCCCGCAGGGCGGCCCCCGGGCCCTGGCCGTCGGAACGACCTTCGCCGAGAACATGAAGATGATGGGCTTCCCGGCCGAGGTCGTATGGACCGTCTCCGAGCTGGAGGACGAACGCCTCTTCGCCATCACCGGCAAGGGCCCGATGGGCGTCGCCGTCCTGACCCGCTACACGCTCACACCGGACGGCGGCGCCACCACCGTCCGCATCGACGGCGAGTTCACCGGCGCCGCCGTCTCGCTGATGGCCGGCAAGCTGAAGGACTCGGCCACCGCGGCGCTGAACGAGTCGCTGCGCAAGCTGGCCGGCCTGGTTGCCTGACCCCGCCCGAGACCACCGCACACGAAGAGCGGCGCGCCCGCGACCGGGAGGTCGCGGGTGCGCCGCTCGCCGCGCGGATGCGTGCGGGCTCGTGGCCCCGTCCGGGCTCAGTGCTCGTCGGCCAGGATCAGGTACAGCTTCCTGCGGGCGTCGTTGAGGACCGCCAGCGCCTTCTCACGCTGTTCGGGCGACCCGGTCCGGAAGACTTGCCCGAAGGCCTCCATCAGGCCGGCCCCGGCCTGCCGGACCTCGTGCATCGCCTCGGGGTCGAAGCCCCGCCCGGCATCCGCCCAGGGTGCGTCCGGTCCGGCCTCGGCCTCCGCCCGGCCGGCGTGGGTGAGCGTGAACAGCTTCTTGCCCCCCTCGCTCTGGCTGCTGATGAGCCCTTCGTCCTCCAGCAGGCTCAGCGTCGGATAGACCGAGCCCGGGCTGGGTTTCCACGCCCCGCCGCTGCGCTCGCCGATCTCTTGGATCATCTCGTAGCCGTGCATCGGCCGATCGACGAGCAGCGCCAGGATCGAGGCGCGTACGTCGCCCCGCCGGGCCCTGCTCCGCGGCCCCCCGCGGCCGCCGCGCCCGCCGAAGGGCCCTGCCCCGAACGGCGGGCCGAACGGGCCGAAGGCCGCGCGGAACCCCTGGCGCCCCCCGCGGAGTTCGGGCCCGCAGTGGCCGTGACCCCGTCCGCGCTCGTGACCATGGCCGCGCTGTCCGTGCTGTCCGTGTGAACGCATGTCTGCGCCCCTTTCGTCCCATCGTGTCGGTCATCGTCGGCACTCCGACGACACCTCCACTGTCGCTGACCGATCGCGATGTGTCAACGATATATCGGTAAGCCCTCTCCGAACATGCTCGAACAAGACCAGTCACCCGGGATTGGCCTTTGTCGATGATCAAGAAACGGTCCTACCGTCGGTCCATGCGCATCCGAATCGTCGACGCCTTCACCGACCGCCCCTTCCGCGGCAACCCCGCCGGAGTCCTGCTCCTCGGCGAGGGCGGCTTCCCGCCGGACGCCTGGCTCCAGCAGGTGGCGTCCGAGGTGAACCTCTCCGAGACCGCCTTCGCCCACCCCCTGCCGCCCGGCGGGCCCGCCGACTGGGCGCTGCGCTGGTTCACCCCGGCGGCAGAGGTCGACATGTGCGGCCACGCCACGCTCGCCACGGCGCACGTGCTGGCCACCGCCGGTCTGGCCGACGGACTGATCCGCTTCACCGCCCGCTGCGGAGTCCTCACGGCCGAGACCGCCGAGGACGGCACGATCACGATGGACTTCCCGACGTCCTCGCTGACCCCGGTCCCGGCACCGCCCGCCGTGCACCACGCGCTCGGCGGAGCGCCGATCCTCTCCGTCCACGACACCGCCGCGCACATCGGCGACCTCCTCATCGAACTCGCCGACGAGAAGACCGTCCGCGAGCTGGAGCCGGACCACGGCGCCCTGCGCGCCTTCGCCCGGCGCGGAGTCATCGTCACCGCCGCCGCCGAGGACCCCTCCCGCGGCTACGACTTCGTCTCCCGAGGCTTCTTCCCGGCCTTCGGGATCGACGAGGACCCGGTCACCGGCAGTGCCCACACCGCGCTCGCGCCGTTCTGGGCGCAGCGTCTGGGCCGCGCGCGCCTGACCGGCCTGCAGGGCGGCGCCCGGCAGGGGCTGGTACGGGTGACCCTGGCGGGCGACCGGACGCTGTTGACCGGCCACGCCGTCACCGTGCTCGACGGCGAGCTGCTCACCGCCCCGTGACCGGGACGCGGGGTGGAACAGTGATGCCGAGGCGCCGTCGGGGCCGGTCAGGCCGCGGGCCCGCCCCGCTTCCGGCGGTCCGTCCTCGACCGCGCTCTCGCGTCGGCCTTCGCACGGGCCGCCTCGCGCCGCTTCCGCTCGTTCTCGGTCCAGGCGTCGGAGTCGATGCGCTTGTGGTAGATCTGTTCCGGCTCCGCGGCGCCGAGGTGGACCGTCCACAGCCACAGGACGGCCGAGATCACGAAGAAGGTGACCGCCAGGCCCAGGTAGGAGCCGATCTCCTCCGACTCCGGGACGCCCTCCTCGTGCAGGAATCCCGGCACACCGGAGACGAGGGCGTTCACCCACCAGGCAAGGGCCCCGTTGAACAGCACGAGGGCGATCCAGTAGGCGACCCGCATGCTCCTCGCGGGGCCCGTCAGCTCGCCGAGCAGCAGCAGGCGCCGTAGCGAGACGGGTCCCGTCCGGTGCTGTTCACCCGCGTCCGCCTTGGCCCGGCGCACCGAGGCGTAGAGGTCGTCCAGCCAGCGGCCCGGCTCCGGCCGGGGGGCCGGGCCGTCGGTCGGGGCCAGCTCCTTCGCCTGGATCCAGCCGGTGATGAACTGGATCTCCATGTGGGCCTTCTCCAGCCGCCGGCGGTAGTTGTGGTCGGCGCTGCGTGCCTCACGGCGGTCCCGGATGAGGAGGCTCGCTCCGCCCACGAGGCCGCTGATGACGGGCACGAAGAACGGGGCGAACGACACCAGGGAGTCCATGACAGCCACCGCGCGCCTCCTCACTCCCCCAGCGTCGCACCGCTGCGGCCGGCGGCCCCGCCCTGAGGGGCCGATCGGGTGCGCCGCCGCGTCAGGGCGTGGGCAGCCAGCCCACCTTGCCCGCGAGCAGGGCGTACCCGCCGAAGGCCACGATGTCGAGCAGCGCGTGCGCGGCGACGAGCGGCCCCACCCGTCCCCAGCGGCGGTAGGCCAGGACGAAGACGACGCCCATCACGACGTTGCCGATGAAACCGCCGATGCCCTGGTAGAGGTGGTAGGAGCCGCGCAGCAGCGAACTGGCGGCGAGCGCCGCCAGGGGCGACCAGCCGAGCTGGTCGAGTCGGCGCAGGAGGTAGGCCAGCACGATGACCTCCTCCACGACCGCGTTCTGGATCGCGGAGAGGATCAGGACGGGGAACTTCCACCACACGTCGGGGAGGGCCTCCGGCACCACCGTGAGGTTGAAGCCGGCGGCCCGCGCCCCCAGGTAGAAGGCCAGGCCCGCGCTGCCGATCCCCGCCGCGACGAGGGCACCGCGGCCCAGGTCCCACAGCGGCCGGGTCCGGTCGAAGCCCAGTACGCGCAGCCCCGGGGCCCCCTCGCGGGTCAGCAGGTGCGCCACCAGCAGGACGGGCACCAGGGCGCTCGCGATACCGAACAACTGCCAGGCCAGGTCCAACCAGGGCCGGCCCGGGGCGTAGGAGCCGTTGAGGGTGGCGGCCTGGTCCTTCAGACCGCCCGGCTTGGTCAGGGAACCGATGAAGCTGATCAGGGCCGAGACCCCGCTCGCCCCCAGCGACAGGGCCAGGACGAGCAGGGTCTCGGTGCGCAGGAGGTCACGCCGCCCGTCCTCACCCAGCTTCCCGAACACCGGCTCCGGCTCAGCCCGCACGCCCGACTCCCGTCCTGCCATCCCGTTGCGACGACCCCATACTGCCTCGTCGGCCGGGCGAGCGGATCACCGAAGGGGGTGACGGGGGCTCAGCGCACGACGGGCACCGCCGCGCTCACCTCCTCCGCCAGCCCCACGGGCCAGGTGTGCACGGGGTCGCCCCGGTGCATGAGCTGGCTGTAGCGGCGGGTGGTCGCGGCCAGGGCCTCGTCCCGCTCCAGACCCGCGGCGAGCGCCCGGTGGTAGGTGTCGACCTGCCACGTCGCGCCGTTCACCCGCCGGCGGCAGCGCTCCTCGATGATGCCGAGGTAGTGGTCGCGGTCGGCGGGTTCGATGCCCCAGGCGTCCAGGCCCGCTGCCGCCATCGGCAGCAGTTCGTCCAGGACGAGCCGGACCGCCGGAACGCTGACCAGGCCGCCGGCCCGGCCCCGGCGCGGCCACCGCAGCCGCGCGTCGATCCCGTACCGGCAGGCGGCGTCGAAATTGGCCTCCGCCTCGGCGAAGGGGAGCCGCGTCCACACGGGGCGGGGTTCGTCGGCGAGGGTGCGGACGAGCCCGTAGTAGAAGGCGGCGTTCGCGACGACGTCGGTCACCGTGGGTCCGGCCGGCAGCACCCGGTTCTCCACACGCAGGTGCGGCACCCCGTCCGCGACGCCGTAGACGGGCCGGTTCCAGCGGTAGACGGTGCCGTTGTGCAGCACCAGCTCCTGCAGGCTCGGCACCCCGCCGCCGTCCAGCACGCGCAGCGGCTCCTCCTCGTCGCAGATCGGCAGCAGGGAGGGGAAGTAGCGGACGTTCTCCGCGAACAGCTCGTACGCCGAGTCCACCCACCGCTCCCCGAACCAGGTGCGCGGCCGCACGCCCTGGGCCTGGAGCTCCGGCGGCCGGGTGTCGGTGGCCTGCGTGAACAGCGGCGGCCGCGACTCCCGCCACAGCTCCCGCCCGAAGAGGAAGGGCGAGTTGGCGCCGACGGCTATCTGCGCGGCGGTCACGGCCTGTGCCGCGTTCCACACCGCCGAGAAGCGGGCCGGCGTGACCTGGAGGTGCAGTTGTACGGAGGTGCAGGCGGCCTCGGGCACGATCGACCCGGAGGTCCAGATCAGCCGCTCGACGCCGTCGATGTCGAGGGTGAAGTCCTCCCCGCGCATCATCAGGATCTGCTCGTTCAGCAGGGAGTAGCGGTCCACCGCGGAGAGGTTCGCGGCGACCAGGTCCGCACGGGAGATGGTCGGCAGGATCCCGATCATCACCACTCCGGCGTCGATCTCCGCGGCCTGCCGATGGGCGTAGCCGAGGCCCGTGCTGAGTTCTTCGGCGAGCTGGTCGAATACCCGGCCGCCGAGCCGGTGCGGCAGAACGTTCACCTCCAGGTTGAACATTCCCAGTTCGGTCTGGAAATCGGGGCTTGCAATCCGCTCCAGCACCTGCGCATTCAGCATGCGCGGCATCCCGTCCGTTCCCGCGAGATTCAGCTCGATCTCCAGCCCCATCATGTTCTTCGGGCGATCGAACCTCTTCTCCGCCAGAAGTCGCTCCAGTCCCTCCAGACACTCGTGGAGTTTCCTTCGATACCGCTGCCGATCGGACAGGTCGAATCCGCCCGCCACGACCTTCTCCCCCATCGAAGCGTCCCTCCTCGAGTGGCCCGGGGCACCCAGGCGCGCGTTACGGTCGATGATGCCCCGGCAAGGTGATCCATAACGCAGCGGGGCGGTGCGTGGCGAGGAGCGCGCGCCGGGTTGGCCGAGGGGCGCTCGGGCACATTCACCTGGCAAGGCGCTCCACGCAAATTCCGCGTGGAATGTGACCGCCTCGGAAAACGGGTGCTTTCCAGCCGAGCCCCCTTCCGGTAACCTCCGAGGTCAGCGCGGCCCGTTCGCGCACATCCGGCATGAATGCCATGTCAGCGGGACCGGTAAGCGCCTTGTCGGCAATAGTCGGGACAGCTAGCCGAAACACTGCGTGAACACATGTCGTATAAACTCCGCAAACGAGGCAGAGAGTTGGCGCGCGGCCATTGCCCCTCGGCCCCCCTCTGGCCCCAGAATGCGACAGCGCCGTCCCCGCACCTGCCCCCCTTTCCACAGGTCTCCCAAGTGAGAGGCGACCCACCATGCCGCTGCATGTCCCCCCGGCTCCCGCACCCGCCCTGCGCAGCGTCCTCGCGGCACTCGGTTCCCCCACCGCCGTCCACGAGGCGCACACTCCGTCCCTGCGCGCGCTCCAGGGGCCGCTGACCGCCGAGCTGCCCCTGCCGGTCCACGTCCTGGACCGGCTGAACCTCACCGACCTCGCGTCCTGCGGGCGGCCGCCCCGTACGCGCCTCGTCGGATGGCGGTTCCTGATCCGCAGCGGGGACCGCCACGTCGCGGCCGCGGACACCCGGCTGACGCCCGACGGCTGGGCCTTCTCGCACTTCTTCGAGGGCCCCTACGTCGCCGCCACCGAGCGCGCGCTGCGCCAGGCCGAGCTGCTCGCCACCGGCTACCAGCCCCGGCTGCTGTCCGTTCCGGAGCTGTACATGCTGACGCTGTGGCTGCACGGGGCCGTGGGCGCGGACCCGGCTGCCGGACTGCCCGCCGGGGAGGACCTGCTGGTGCCGCTGGCCCCGGCCCCGCCCGGCATCGCCGCGTACCGGCCGCATCCGGTCTCCGAGCTCCTGCCCGTGCTCACTCATCGGCTCACCCCCGCGACGGCGCCGCTGCCTCCGTCGCTGGCCGCGCCCGCAGCCTGACCCGATTGACCCATTCGGCCTAGCCCGCCCGGGTCACCTGCGAACCATCCGAAATGACAGGGCAGTTGGCCTGAACCGCCCGCACGAGTGATGCGTCATCAATCCATGAGGACAGCTGCCGGGAAATCCCTGCGAAGCAGCTGTCGTGGGGGAACACTGATGGCAAGCGCCCCGCGGCTGCGGGGATGACCCAGGGGGACGGCCATGAGCCAGGTATCGAGCCGTAGCACTCAGACCACACCGCAGCGAAAGAACGCATCCATGTGCCAGCACCAGCCCGCCTGCCCGTCTGCCGAATCCGCCGACCGGGAGGCCGCACGCCCCGTGGCCAACCACCCGGAACAGGGCTGGAGCCTGCTGTGCAACGGTGTCCTGCTCTTCGAGGACACTGGTGAGCTGCTGCCCGACGGGCAGATCATCGCCCCGCACCGCCCGCTCGCGGCGGCGTAGGCGACGGGTCGGACGACGAAAGGGGCCGGACCGGGAGGGTCTCCCGGTCCGGCCCCCTTTCGTCATGTCACCCGACGGACGTCACGGGCGGGCGCCTCAGTTGTCGTACTCGTCCAGCGGCGGGCAGGAGCACACCAGGTTGCGGTCGCCGAACGCACCGTCGATGCGGCGCACCGGCGGCCAGTACTTCTCGGCGGCCGTGACGCCGCCCGGGAAGACGGCCTCGTCCCGGGTGTACGGGTGGTTCCACTCGCCGCCCAGCGCCGCGGCCGTGTGCGGGGCGTTGGCGAGCGGGTTGTCGTCGGCCGGCCATTCGCCCCCCGCCACCCGCTCGATCTCGGCGCGGATGGCGATCATCGCGTCGCAGAAGCGGTCGATCTCGGCGAGGTCCTCGGACTCCGTCGGCTCGATCATGAGCGTGCCGGCGACGGGGAAGGACATCGTCGGCGCGTGGAAGCCGTAGTCGATCAGGCGCTTGGCGATGTCGTCCACGCTGACGCCGGTGGCCTTCGACAGCGGGCGCAGGTCGATGATGCACTCGTGCGCGACCAGGTTGCCCGGGCCGGTGTAGAGCACCGGGTAGTGCGGCTCCAGGCGCTTGGCGATGTAGTTGGCGCCGAGCACCGCCACCTGGGTGGCGCGCTTGAGGCCCTCGCCGCCCATGAGGCGCACGTACGACCAGGAGATCGGCAGGATGCCGGCGGAGCCCCACGGCGCGGCCGAGATCGGGCCGACGCCCGTCTCCGGGCCGGCCGTCGGCTGGAGCGGGTGGTTCGGCAGGTACGGGGCCAGGTGGGCCCGGACACCGACCGGGCCGACGCCCGGACCGCCGCCGCCGTGCGGGATGCAGAAGGTCTTGTGCAGGTTCAGGTGCGAGACGTCGCCACCGAAGTGACCCGGCTTGGCCAGGCCCACCAGGGCGTTCAGGTTGGCGCCGTCGACGTACACCTGGCCGCCGGCCTCGTGGACCTGGGCGCAGATGTCGGCGACGTGCTCCTCGAACACGCCGTGCGTGGAGGGGTAGGTGATCATCAGCACGGCGAGTTCGTCGCGGTGCTGCTCGATCTTGGCGCGCAGGTCGTCCGCGTCGACCTCCCCGTCGTCGGCGGTCTTGACGACGACGACCTTCATGCCGGCCATGACGGCGCTGGCGGCGTTGGTGCCGTGCGCGGAGGACGGGATGAGGCAGACGGTGCGCTGCTCGTCGCCGTTCGCACGGTGGTAGGCGCGCACGGCCAGCAGGCCGGCGAGCTCACCCTGCGAGCCGGCGTTCGGCTGGATGGAGACCTTGTCGTAGCCGGTGACCTCGCAGAGTCGTTCCTCCAGCTCGTTGATGAGCGTGAGGTAGCCCTCGGCCTGCTCCACCGGGGCGAAGGGGTGCAGCTGGCCGAACTCGGGCCAGGTCACCGGCTCCATCTCGGTGGTCGCGTTGAGCTTCATGGTGCAGGAGCCCAGCGGGATCATGCCGCGGTCCAGCGCGTAGTCCTTGTCCGAGAGCTTGCGCAGGTAGCGCAGCATCGCGGTCTCGGAGCGGTGCTGGTGGAAGACGGGGTGCGTCAGGTACGCGTCCGAGCGGAGCAGGCCCTCGGGGAGGGTGTCCGCGACGGTCTCGTCGAGGGCCTCGATGTCGGCGGTGACGCCGAAGGCGGCCCAGACGGCCTCGATGTCGGCGCGCAGCGTGGTCTCGTCGCAGCTGATGGAGACGAGGTCGGCATCGACGCGGTGGAGGTTGACCCCGCCCTCGCGGGCGGCGGCGACGACCTCGGCCGCGCGGCCCGGGACACGGACGGTGATCGTGTCGAAGTAGGAGCCGTGCACGGTCTCCACACCGCCGGCCGTCAGACCGGCGGCGAGCAGCGTGGCGTAGCGGTGGGTGCGGCCGGCGATCGTGCGCAGCCCGTCCGGGCCGTGGTAAACGGCGTACATGCCGGCCATGACGGCCAGCAGGACCTGCGCGGTGCAGATGTTGCTGGTGGCCTTCTCACGGCGGATGTGCTGCTCGCGGGTCTGCAGGGCCAGGCGGTAGGCCTTGTTGCCGTCGGCGTCCACGGAGACGCCGACGAGGCGGCCGGGCAGCGAGCGGGCGTGCTTGTCCTGGACGGCCATGTAGCCGGCGTGCGGTCCGCCGAAGCCCATCGGGACGCCGAAGCGCTGGGTGGTGCCGACCGCGATGTCCGCGCCGAGGGCGCCGGGGGACTTCAGCAGGGTCAGGGCGAGCAGGTCGGCGGAGACGGTGACGATGGCACCGAGCTCGTGCGCCTGGTCGATGACCGGCTTGATGTCGCGGACGGCGCCGGAGGCACCCGGGTACTGGATCAGGACGCCGTAGACGCCGCGCTCGGCGATCTCGGCGGGGATGCCGTCGGAGAGGTCCGCGACGACGACCTCGATGCCGATCGGCTCGGCGCGGGTCTCGATCACGGCGACGGTCTGCGGCAGGGCGTCGGCGTCGACGAGGAAGACGTTGCCCTTGACCTTGCCCACGCGGCGGGCCAGCGTCATGGCCTCGGCGGCCGCGGTGCCCTCGTCGAGCAGCGAGGCGCCCGACGTCGGCAGGCCGGTGAGGTCGGCGACGACGGTCTGGAAGTTCAGGAGGGCCTCCAGGCGGCCCTGCGAGATCTCCGGCTGGTAGGGGGTGTACGCCGTGTACCAGGCCGGGTTCTCCATGACGTTGCGGAGGATCACCGGCGGGGTGAAGGTCCCGTAGTAGCCGAGGCCGATCATGGGGGTGAGGACCTGGTTGCGGTCGGCGAGCGAGCGCAGCTCGGCCAGCACCTCGGCCTCGGTCCGCGCGCCGGGCAGGTCGAGCGCGTCAGCGGTCTTGATCACATCCGGGACCGCGGCGGCGGTCAGGTCGTCCAGGGAGCCGTAGCCCACCTGGGCGAGCATCTTCGCCTGCGCCTCGGCATCCGGGCCGATGTGGCGCTGTTCGAAGGGGATGCCTCGCTCCAGCTGGGAGAGCGGAATGCGGTTGGCGGTCATGTACGGAGGCCTCCTGGTCGTATGACCTGCGAGGGGCACCACGGCGCGGGCACCCGGACGGCCTCCCCCTCTGTCATCTGCACCTGAGAGTTTCACCGGATTCACGGGGGTCTCCCGAGAGATCCGGCTTTCACCGTCGGTGAGGAGGGGGACCGGCACTGCGCGCCCGGCACCCGCCCTGCTTTCCAGAGTGGCCTCGTCCGTGCGGTACGTATGCCTGAGAGATTCCGGGGAGGATTTGCTCCTTCGGCGCCTCCGTCTTGCTCGTTCGGAGGACTCTCCCGCACAGGGTCGACAGCCTTCACCCAGACTACCAGCGGGGTTCAAGGGGTTCCCCGAGTGGCCTCCGCTGCGGAAATGCACTTCTGTAGTCATTACGGAGCAGTTGCGACCATTTGGAGGGACCGTGCAGACCGACATCGATCCGCGCAGCCTGATCGGCCGCAAGGCGTTCGACCGCAACGGTGCCAAGATCGGCACCATCGACGAGGTCTACCTCGACGACGCCACCGGTGTCCCGGAATGGGCCGCCGTCCGCACCGGCCTGTTCGGCCGGGACGCCTTCGTCCCGCTGGAGCCGAGCGAACTGGTCGGCGAGACCCTGCGGGTCCCGTTCGAGCGCTCCCTCATCAAGGACGCACCCGATTTCGGCGTCGGCCGCCACCTGTCTCCGGAGCAGGAACTCCAGCTCTACCACCACTACGGCCTGGACACGACCCTGCCGTCCGACTTCCACCGCGACTTCGGCCGGCTGGCCGGCGACGAGGGCTGAGCCCCTGTCGCGGGACCCTTACGCCACGTCCCCCACCAGCGGCAGCGGGTCGGACGGCTCCAGGTCGGGGTCGTCCACCCGGAAGGTCCGCACCCGCCCGGGCTCCGAGCCCGGCTGCTCGAACCGCACGGTCACCCGGCCGACCCCGCTGCCCTGGACCCACCCGGGCCCGTAGAGGGCGTGCCGTACGTCGCTGCCGGCCGCCCACCGGCGCTCCGCGGCCTCCTGCGGCGCACCGGGCGGCTCGGGCCCCTCCTGCGCCCCCGACACTCCGTCGGCGGCCTCCGGCCCGCCCTGCCCTCCGGCACCGCCCGTAACGGCAGCACCACCCGTACCGGCAGTACCGCCGGTGCCGGCGTCCCCGCCGCCCGACCCCGCGGCGGACGACTGCGCGAAGAGGTCCTCCTGCGTGTAGTCCGCGAGTCCCGTCACCCCCACGCCCAGCAGGCGCACTCCGCCCGTGGTGTCCACCGCTTCCAGCAGCCGAGCGGCGGCCTCCCGCACCACCGCCGGATCGTCCGTGGGCCCGCGCAGCGTCTCGGACCGGGTCAGCGTGGAGAAGTCGTAGCGCCGTACCTTGAGCACGATCGTGCGCCCGGAGTGCCCGGAGCCCCGCAGCCGCTGCACGCACCGGTCGGCCAGCCGCTGCACCTCGCCGCGGATCCGCACCCGGTCGTGCAGGTCCACGTCGAAGGTGTCCTCGACCGACACGGACTTCGCGTCCCGCTCCGCGACCACCGGCCGGTCGTCCAGTCCGAGCGCCATCCGGTACAGCCCCGTGCCGTGGGCGCGCCCGACCATCCTCACCAGCTCGTCCTCCCCGGCCTCCACCAGCTCCCCCACCGTGGTGATCCCGGCCCGGCGCAGGTGTTCCCCCGTGGCCGGCCCCACACCGGGCAGGGTGCGCACGGACATCGGCGCGAGCAGTTCCCGCTCGGTCCCCGGCTCGATCAGCAGCAGCCCGGCCGGCTTGGCCTCCTCCGAGGCCACTTTGGCAAGCATCTTCGACCCCGCCAGCCCCACGGACCCGCTGAGCCCGGTGGCGGCCCTGATGTCGGCCCGCAGCCGCTCCCCCGCGGCCCGCGCCGAGGCCGAATCGTGGGCGGCGCCGCCCGCCTCCAGGTCCACGAACGCCTCGTCCAGGCTGAGCGGCTCCACCAGCGGCGACAGCTCCCGCAGCATGGCCATGACGAGGTCGCTGACCTGCCGATAGAGCGTGAAGCGGGGGATCAGGTACGCCCCGTTCGGGCAGAGCCGGCGCGCCTGCCCCATGGGCATCGCCGAATGCACCCCGAACCGCCGGGCCTCGTACGAGGCCGTGGCGACGACCCCGCGCGGCCCCAGCCCACCGACGATGACGGCCTTGCCGCGCAGGCTCGGCTTCGACGCCTGCTCGACGGAGGCGTAGAAGGCGTCCATGTCCAGGTGGAGGATGGTCGGAGCGGATCTCACGGCACCGATGCTGCCCTACGCCACTGACATCGCGGCGGTCCGCTCCGGCCGGTCAGACGGCGCGGTTGCGGCGGGCCGCCAGCTCGTCCGTCGGATTGTGCCCGACCAGGGTCTCGCCGGTGTCCACCCGTTCGCCGTGCAACTGCGACAGCGCGTTGCGCACGTCGCGCCACACCACGCCGACGGCGATGCCGAAGACGCCCTGTCCACCCTGGAGCAGGCTCACGACCTGGTCCGGCGAGGTGCACTCGTACACGCTCGCGCCGTCGCTCATCAGCGTCATCCGCTCCAGGTCCGCGAGGTCGCGGTCGTGCAGGTGCTGCACCGCCGTGCGGATGTTCTGCAACGCCACACCGGTGTCCAGGAAACGTTTGACGATCTTGAGGACGACCACGTCGCGGAAGCTGTAGAGACGCTGCGTCCCCGACCCGTGCGCGGCCCGCACGCTGGGCTCCACCAGCCCGGTGCGCGCCCAGTAGTCGAGCTGCCGGTAGGTGATCCCGGCCGCGGCGCACGCCGTCGGTCCCCGGTAGCCGATCTGCTCGGGCGCCGGCTCCCCGCCCACCGGCTGGACCGGTGTCGTCTCCGGCTGGCGCCGCGCGGATCCGACCCCACCACCGTGCAGGGGGTACGGCCCGGTGCCGCCACTCCGTACGGGGGTGCCCCCGGTCGTACCGTCGCCCGTGATCCTCACGCCGACCCTCCGTCCTTGACCTGCCCACCTCGAAGGTAGGCAGTCACCAGGGGTGCGTCAACGATCGCCACACTCGGCACGCCGAGTGATAATCACCCTGAGAGTGGTTTCCCGTGTCCGTTCGCGGGGAAAGGCTACTCGAATGGGCGGGAGCCCGACCGGTGATCGTGAGGACGCGGCCTCACTGCGGTCCGGTGCCGAAGTCCTCGGGCGAGATCTGGTCGAGGAACTCGCGGAACTTCTCCACCTCGTCCTCCTGCTCGTCCGGGATGGCGATCCCCGCGTCGTCGAGGACGCCGTCGCTGCCGTAGATCGGCGTTCCCGTCCGCAGGGCGAGCGCTATGGCATCGGACGGCCGGGCGCTCACCTCGACCCCGCTGGCGAAGACGAGCTCCGCGTAGAAGACGCCCTCCCGCAGATCCGTGATCCGGACCTGGGTGAGCTCCTCGCCGACCGCCTCCAGCACGTCCTTGAACAGGTCGTGTGTCAGCGGCCGGGCCGGGGCCATTCCCTGCTGGGCGAAGGCAATGGCCGTGGCCTCCCCCGGACCGATCCAGATGGGGAGGTACCGATCGCCTCCCACTTCACGCAGGAGCACGATCGGTTGGTTGGAGGGCATTTCCACCCGGACACCCACAACGTCGAGCTCGTTCACACAGCAACCCTAGGACGTGCTCGGCAGGTTTGGGTAGTCGGGGCTCCACCTCGACCGGCGCGCTCAGCGCAACCGGACCCCGAGAGCGCTCTGCACCAGGGCTTCGTGAAGCCGCACGGAGAGCCCCGCAAGCTCCTTCATCGTGGCTTCGGCGTGGGCTCTGGTCTGCGGGTTGCGGTGTCGGCGCAGCGGTGCCACCACCTGCTCCACCAGGCCCGCCTCGCGGTCGGCGGCCGCCTTCATGGCCCGCAGGTGCCGCGGCTCGAGACCGAAACGCCCCAGGTCGGCGACGAGCCGGGCCACCGTGACCGCGTCGGCGTCGAAACCGCCGCCCGGTGCCTCGGCGAGCAGCCCGTACGACTCCCACTCCGCCAGCTGGCCCTCGTCCACCCCGAGGGCGGCGAGGAGCTCCGCCCGCCCCACCCGGGTCACGGGGGGACACTCCTGCCCCGTCCCGCCGTGGACGACGTCGGCGCAATCGGCCCGATCGGGGGCTTCGCCGTGCGCGGAGGGTGCCGGGATGCGGATCTGCTCACCGCGTGCGAGCGCGTCGAACTGCTCGCGGATGACCTTCAGCGGGAGGTAGTGGTCGCGCTGCAGCCGCAGGATGCGGGCGAGGCGCTCCACGTCGTCCTCACTGAACTTGCGGTATCCCGACGGCGTGCGCCGGGGCTCGACCAGCCCCTCCGCCTCCAGGAAACGGATCTTCGAGATCGTCACTTCGGGGAACTCGTCACGCAGCGTGGTGAGCACCGTGCCGATGCTCACCAGCCGCCCGGCGGTGCCGGCGGTGCCGTTGCCGGCACCGCCTGTCGGATTGCGCAGCATGGGACCTTCCCTCGGGTACCCCCGGACCCGGTCCGGGGGAGGGTCAGACGCCCCGCAGGCTCGCGTAGAAGACCAGCCGGTACTTGCCGATCTGCACCTCGTCGCCGTTGTGCAGGGCGACGGAGTCGATCGGTTCACGGTTGACGTACGTGCCGTTGAGGCTGCCGACATCGGCCACGGTGAAGCCACCGTCCTGGCTCCTGCGGAACTCGACATGACGCCGGGAGACGGTCACGTCGTCCAGGAAGATGTCGCTCTGCGGGTGCCGACCGGCCGTGGTCAGCTCGCCGTCCAGCAGGAAGCGGCTGCCGGAGTTGGGCCCGCGCCGCACGATGAGCAGGGCGGAACCGGGCGGGAGCGCCTCCACCGCGGCCTGGGCCTCGGGGGACAGCGAGGACGACGCGTGCGTCTGCCCCGACACCTCGGCCTCGTAGGCCTCCAGGCCCGAGATCGAGATGGTGGACGTGGTCTCCGAGGCACGCTCCGGCGTCAGGCCCGCCCGCAGCGGCGCTCCGCAGTTGGAGCAGAACCGGCTCGCCGCATCGCTGCGGTGCCCGCACCTGCTGCAAACCTGCTCGGCCGACATGGACGGCTCCTCGCGCCGCGGCTGCCCCGCGGAGGCATTGGTGGCATACGGGTCGGGGGCAAACCCTCCACCCGCAGTCGAGGTTGATGGTTCACCGAAACCTATGCGGCCGGTACCGGCGGGGTCAACGGACGACGCGCCGGGGACACCCGGAACCTCGCCCGTACCAGCCACCTCGTCGCGGAACAGCGGCCTCTCGGCCTGCGCTTCCGCGTCGCCGGCACGGTGCCTCGCCGCGCCGCTCTCCTCGCGGTTCTTCTTGCCGAACAACTTCTCAAACAACTTCACGGGCGATTCCCCTTGACTGAAACAGACCCGCCCGTGGGGCAGGACGAACTCCGAACGCAGACACCTGCCGACCCGGACATTCTCACAACGTCCGTAACCATCAGACAGTTTCCACCACGCACCGCGACTTCGGTGCGGCGACCCCCCGCGGGCATCAGACCGCGTGAGCCGCTCCACCCTCCACTCCGCCTCATCCCGATGACGACCGAGCGTAGTCAGGCTGCTTCGCAGCCCGCAAGGCATCCACAACGATCTTCGCCGACCGTGTGACGGCCACCGTGGCCTGCTCCTTCTCCAGCGTCTGGACGACACCGCCGGGAATGTTGAGCGCCGGCTCCAGATCCTGCGGCTTCCCGATCACCTTGAACTCGTAGGGTTGTGTGATCTTCTTGCCGTCGATGCCCACTCCACCGTTCTCGTCCGAGAAGTACGAGCCCGCCACGATCCGCACCCCGTTGATCTGGATCGCCTCGGCACCGGCGGCCCGCAGCTCCTGGAGCGTGTCCAGCAGCTGGTCGGACTGCACCTGCCCGGTGGGGTCGGTGATCCTGAGCGTGATCCCCGGCCCCTGTGCTGCCACGGTACCGGCCAGGATGCCCAGTTGACGCTCCTTCTCCACGGTCTGCCGGCGCGCCTCCTCGGCCTGGTTGGAGCTGCTCTCCAGCTCCCGCCGCTGGTCCTCCAGCCTCTGCTTCTCGTCCTCCAGCCGCTTGGTCCGCCCGTCGAGCTCGTCGAGGATCCGTACGAGGTCCTCCTGCCGGGCCCCGCGCAGCGCGCTGGAGTCGCTGTTCGAGCGGACCTGGATGGCCAGTCCCAGCCCGAGGACGAACAGCAGCAGCGCGACGATCAGTTGGGCCCTGCTGACCCGCGGCGGCCACAGACCGGCGGCGAGCCGCTGCCGGCCGGTCTCCTCCGCGACCGGCCCGGCCTGTGCCTTTCCCTCTACAAGAGGCTGTTCCGGGACGTTCGGTTCCTCGGGCGGGGTGTCGTTCGCGCTCATGCCCATCACGCCCGGAACACGTGCCGGCGGATGGCCGCGGCGTTGGAGAAGATGCGGATGCCGAGGACGACGACCACACCGGTGGACAGCTGCGAGCCGACGCCCAGCTTGTCGCCGAGGAAGACGATCAGCGCGGCCACGACCACGTTCGACAGGAACGACACCACGAACACCTTGTCGACGAAGATGCCGTCCAGCATGGCGCGCAGACCTCCGAACACCGCGTCCAGCGCCGCCACCACGGCGATGGGCAGATAAGGCTCCACCACGGCCGGTACCTCGGGCCGGACCAGAAGTCCGACCACCACTCCGGCCAAGAGGCCCAGTACCGCGATCACGATGCACCCTTCTGCTGCTCTGCTGCTGTGGCTGTACGTACGATCAGGCTCGATGCGGCCGGCAACCTGAGCTCGTCGGCCGGGGACAGGGTGGAGCGGATCCCGTAGCTCTCCTGCAGCACATGCAGGTACTGGCCGTCCGCCGACTCCTGGAAGGCCGGCCCGAGCTTCTTCTTGTCCCCCACCGCCAGCACCTCGTACGGCGGCACCAGCGGCCGGTTGTCGACCAGTATCGCGTCACCCGCGGCCCTGATCGCCGACAGCTCCGTCAGCCGCTGCCCGTTGATCGAGATCGCTTCGGCACCGGACTGCCACAGCCCGTTGACGATCTTCTGCATGTCCCGGTCCCGGAGCCGCCCCGTGTCGGAGAAACCACTGTTCTCGCGCGGTTTGCCGCCCTCGCCCGCGGTCGACCCCTTGGCGTCGTCCACGACCAGCTTGATTCCCGGCCCGCGGACCTCGGTTGCCCCGGACAGCATCGCGACGAGCTCGCCCTGGCCGCCGCCGGGCTGCTTGAGGGCGGCACGCTGGCGGGCGGCCACATCGTTGCGCAGCCTGTCGATGTTCTGCTCCAGGCCGTCCGCGCGCTCGTCGGCGCGCTGCACCCGGTCGATCAGCTCCTGGCGCTCCTTGGCGAGGACCGGCGCGTCCACGCGCGCCTCGGCGGCGCCGAGCGTGACGACCATGGCCGTGACCACGAGTCCGGCGGCGAGCCCCAGCTTCGCCTTCAGTGTGCGGGGCAGACCGGCTGTTCCGTCCGCCTCGCGCCGCGCCGTCGCCTCCGCGTATCCCTCGTCGAGGCTGTGGTCCATCACGTGCGTCAGCAGCGACATGGAGGCGTCAGGGCGCGCCGGCACGGAAGAGGCCGGAGTCCGATGGGGGGGCGGCTGCGACATGCCGCACATCGTCGCATGTCGGCGCCGCACACACCGAATGCGTCCGTCCGGTGGGCCGGAAGGGGGACTGCCCTTCCCGGCCCACCGGACGCTTCCTACGTCACTGTCCGCCCGGCGGTCAGTGCCCGGCGCCGTCCACCACGGCGGCCCACTCGTCGAGCAGCGCCTGCGCGGAGGTGTCGTCGGGCCCCTCGGCCCACAGGTGCGTCACGGCCTCCGCGGGGTCCGGCAGGACCAGCGCCCACCGTCCGTCGGCCTCGACCACCCGCACCCCGTCGGTGGTGTCCACCTGCCGGTCTCCGGCCGCTTCGACGACCCGCCGCATGACGAGTCCCTTGACCGCCCACGGCGTCGGCACGTCCCGCTTGAGCACGTGCGCCCGCGGGATCCGCGCGTCGATCTGGCTCAGGGTGAGCTGGGTGCGCGCCACCAGGCCGAGCAGTTGTACGAAGGCCGCGCAGCCGTCGAAGACGCTGCTGAACTCCGGGACGATGAAACCGCCGCGGCCGTCGCCGCCGAAGATGGTGTTCTCGGCCCGCCCGACCCGGGTGAGGTCGTCCGGCGAGGTGGTCGTCCACTCCACCTGGGTGCCGTGGTACGCCGCGACCTGCTCGGCGACGCGGGTGGTGGTCACCGGCAGCGCGACCTTGCCGCTGCGCTTCTCCGCGGCCACCAGGTCCAGCATCACGAGCAGCGCCCGGTCGTCCTCGATGATCCGCCCGCGCTCGTCGACCAGGGAGATCCGCTCGCCCACCGGGTCGAACCGCACGCCGAAGGCCGCCCGTGCCGAGGCGACGATCTCGCCGAGCCGCACCAGGCCGGCCCGCCGGGACTCGGCGCTCTCCGTCGGGCGGGACTCGTCGAGTCCCGGGTTGATCGTCAGCGCGTCCACCCCGAGCCGGCCGAGGAGGCTGGGCATGACGAGCCCGGCACTGCCGTTGGTGGCGTCGACGACGACCTTGAGCCCGGCGTCATTGACCCCCGTGGTGTCCACGCGCCGCAGCAGGGAGCCGGTGTACGCGTCGAAGACGCTGCCCGGGAACTGCAGGTCGCCGATCTCGCCGGGGAAGGCCCGCCGGTACTCCTGTCGTGCGTAGACGCGGTCCAGCTTGCGCTGCTGCTGGAGCGAGAGGTCCGCTCCCCGCTCGTCGAGGAACATGATGTCGACGGAGTCGGGCACTCCGGGCGAGGTCCGCAGGACGATCCCGCCGTCGCTGCCTCTCGCGGTCTGCTGCCGTGCGACCGGCAGCGGGACGTTCTCCAGGTCGCGCACGTTGATCGCGCTGGCCTGGAGGGCGGAGATCACGGCCCGCTTGAGCGCTCGGGCACCGCGGGAGTGGTCGCGCGCCGTGGTGACGGTCGCGCCCTTCTTGAGGGTGGTGGCGTAGGCGCCGGCCAGCCGGACCACCAGCTCGGGCGTGATCTCGACGTTCAGGATGCCGGACACGCCGCGCGCACCGAAGAGGTGGGCCTGGCCGCGGGACTCCCAGATGACGGAGGTGTTGACGAAGGCGCCGGCCTCGATCGTCTTGAAGGGGTACACGCGTACGTTCCCCTGGACGATCGATTCCTCACCGACGAGGCACTCGTCACCGATGACGGCCCCGTCCTCGATCCGGGCCGCGCGCATGATGTCGGTGTTCTTGCCGATCACGCAGCCGCGAAGGTTGCTGTGGGGCCCGATGTACACGTTGTCGTGGACGACGGCCCGGTGGAGGAAGGCCCCGCTCTTGACGACGACGTTCGACCCGATGACGGTGTGCTCGCGGATCTCCACGCCCGCCTCGATCTTGGCGTAGTCCCCGATGTAGAGGGGCCCGCGCAGCACGGCGTCCGGACTGACCTCGGCTCCTTCGGCGACCCACACGCCGGGCGAGATCTCGAAGCCGTCCATCTCGACCTCGACCTTGCCTTCGAGCACGTCGGCCTGGGCCTTGACGTAGCTCTCGTGCGTGCCCACGTCCTCCCAGTAGCCCTCGGCCACGTAGCCGTAGATCGGCCGGCCTTCCTTCATCAGCTGGGGGAAGACGTCACTGGACCAGTCGACGGAGACGTCGGGGTCGACGTAGTCGAAGACCTCCGGCTCCATCACGTAGATGCCGGTGTTGACGGTGTCCGAGAACACCTGGCCCCAGGTCGGCTTCTCCAGGAACCGCTCGACCTTTCCTTCCTCGTCCACGATGGTGATCCCGAATTCCAGCGGGTTCGGTACCCGGGTCAGGCACACCGTGACGAGTGCGCCCTTCTCCTTGTGGAAGCGGATGAGGTCGGTGAGGTCGAAGTCGGTCAGCGCATCGCCGGAAATGACGACGAAGGCGTCATCCTTCAAGGCCTCCTCGGCATTCTTCACGCTGCCGGCGGTCCCGAGTGGCTTTTCCTCGTTGGCATAGGTGAGCTCCATACCGAGCTCTTCGCCGTCACCGAAGTAGTTCTTGACGAGCGACGCCAGGAACTGCACGGTGACCACGGTCTCGTTCAGCCCGTGCCGCTTGAGCAGCCTGAGTACGTGCTCCATGATCGGGCGGTTCGCCACCGGCAGGAGCGGCTTGGGCATGCTCGAGGTCATGGGACGAAGGCGCGTGCCCTCGCCACCGGCCATCACGACGGCCTTCATGTCGGAAGAGTCCTCCTTGAGAGATGACAGTCGTGCCGACTCTCACCCGCCTCGTTCGGTGACTTCGCGACACCTCCGGGTCATCCGGCGTCGGGCGGGTTTCGATCGGCTGTGGCGTCAGCCTTCACCAGTCGGCGGACTTGCACCACGTAAAGGATTCCTGCCCACCAATAGAGGGTTGTACCCCATCCGGCGAACGCCCATCCGAAAACTGACGCCAACCAGGCCAACGAGCCGCTTCCGTCACTGAGCAGGAGCAACGGGAAGGCATACATCAGGTTGAAGGTCGCGGCCTTGCCGAGGAAGTTGACCTGCGGCGGCGGATATCCGTGGCGGCGCAGGATCCACACCATGACCAGCAACATCAGCTCGCGTGCGAGGAGGGCTCCGGTCAGCCACAGCGGCAGGATCTCGCGATAGGTCAGACCGAACAGCGTCGACAGGATGTAGAGGCGGTCCGCGGCGGGATCGAGCAGCCGGCCGAGCTTGCTGATCTGATTCCAGCGGCGGGCGAGCTTCCCGTCGAGGTAGTCGCTGATCCCGCTGAGCATGAGGACGGCCAGCGCCCACCCGTCGTACTCGGCGAGGATCAGCCACAGGAACAGGGGCACGCCGGCCAGGCGAGCCATGCTCAGGATGTTCGGAATGGTGAAAATTCGGTCAGTCTGAACCCGAGTCTCCTGGACCTCCACCCGGGGCCTCCACTGTGACGGTAGAAAATGGTCGTTCGATGCCCCCTGACCCTACAGGAGTCCTCGCAGGTGCCCAGAACGCGGAAAAGCCCCGCACCAGAAGGTGCGGGGCTTTCCCACAATGATTGTTCGGCGGCGTCCTACTCTCCCACAGGGTCCCCCCTGCAGTACCATCGGCGCTG
>NZ_JOFX01000025.1 GCF_000719345.1 Streptomyces sp. NRRL F-2664 | reverse complement strand
GTTGGTGACCTTGAGCTTCGTCCCGACGGGGAAGGTGCCGCTGCTTGCCGCCGGCGGCCCGGCCTCGCCGGACAGGGTCACCGTCGACCCCGGGCACACCACGTCGGGTGCGGCGGCGTTTCCGGTCGCCACCGTGGCCACCACCCCTCCCGTCACCAGGGCTCCCGTGGTGACGGAGAGCACGAGCTTCTTCGTCGAACTCATCGTCCGTTTGCGGGACATGCACACTCCTCGATCCGATGGGCACTGCCTCCCCACGTCCTGCATACGCCCGGGGTCGCCGGCGCGGCCGGTTCTTGTCGCCGTCGCACAAATTCCGCGGAACGGCGCACGGGGATGCTGCGCACGGCACGCCGCGGCGCCCCGGGGTGCCCCCGGCGCGCGCGGAGGCGCAGGTGAGGACCCCACCGCCGACGCCGGGCGGCGACCGCCCCCCACGCACTGCCCGCGCCGCGGACGGCAGGAGCCCGCTGATCCTTTAAGGCTGCGTTGATCCCGCCTTAACCCTCCCGGGCGTCAGGCGACGGGGCGGACCGCCCGGACGATCCAGACCGCCGAGGTGTAGCGCACTCCCTCGTCGCTCTCGTGGGCGGTGAGGGTGGCCCGCAGGTCGTCGAGCGCGCGGCGCCGGCCCGCATCGTCGAGACCGTCGAGCATCCAGCCGTGCAGTCCCAGCGTGAACCGCTCCGCGTCGGCCGCATCCTCGCCGAACCACATCTGCTCGGTGTGCGGCTCCAACCGGACGTCCGCGAAGCCCGCCTCGCCCAGGACGGTCCGTACGCGTGCGGGGTCGGCCAGCGAGAACGGGCCGGGAGCACCCGGCGGGGGCCCGGCCATCGGGCGCCCCGCGGCCAGCGCCCGGGTGAAGGCGAGGAACCACGCGTTGCCCGCCGGCTCCTGCCAGACCAGCTGCACGAGGCGTCCGCCGGGCCGCAGCGCCGCACCGATGTTGCGGAACGCGGCGACCGGATCGGCGAAGAACATCGTCCCGGTGCGGCTGACGGCCACGTCGAAGGCCGCCGCGGGGAAGGCATGGACCTGGGCGTCCGCCTGCAGGAACGCGGCGTTGAGCACCCCTTCGGCGACCGCCCGCGCCCGCGCCACGTCCAGCATCGCCGCCGACAGGTCCACACCCAGGGCCCGGCCGGCGCTCGCCCGTCGCGCGGCGGCCCGGGTGGTCTCACCGGTACCGCAGCCGATGTCCAGCACGCGGTCGGCGGGGGAGACGTCGGCGGCGGCCAGGAAATGCGGCAGGTAGGGCCGGACCGCGCGGTCGAACCGGTCGGCGTGCTCCGCCCAGTACGCGCCTTCCCGTCCGTCCCAGGCCTGCGCCTGCTCGGCGTTCGCCGGATCGACGTGCGCGGTGCTGCTCACGGTCACCACCTCCTGGGGTCGGTGTTCCCGGACCGCCGGCCGGCGCCGTCACAGGTGGGGCAGGTGCTGTTCGGACCAGACGGTCTTGCCTCCCATGGTGTAGCGGCTGCCCCAGCGGTGCGAGAGCTGGGCGACGATGTACAGGCCGCGCCCGCCCTCCTCGGAGTTCCTGGCGCGCCGCATCCTCGGCTGCGTGTTGCTGGAGTCCGAGACCTCGCACGTCAGGGAGTCCGCCCGGATCAGGCGCAGCCGCACCGGGCCCCCGGCGTGGCGGATGGCGTTCGTGACCAGCTCGCTGACGATGAGCTCGGTGCTGAAGGAGAGCTCGTCGAGGTCCCACGCGGTGAGCTGCGCCAGTACGAGGTGGCGCGCGTCGGCGACGACCGCCGGGTCGGCGTCGAGCATCCACGTCGCGAGGGATCCGGCATCCACCACCCGGGTACGGGCGAGGAGCAGTGTGACGTCGTCGCGCAGCCTGCCGGGCGGCAGGCCCTCCACGATGTCGTGCCGGGCCTCCCGCAGCGGCCTGCCCGCCACGTCCGCGCGCCGCAGCCGCTCCGCGAGGTCGTGCATGCCTTCGTCGACGTCCCCCTCCCCGCGCTCGATGAGGCCGTCGGTGTACAGGGCGAGGACGCTGCCCGGCGGCAGGCCCACCTCGACCGGTTCGAAGGGCCAGCCGCCGACCCCCAGGGGAGGGCCGGGGCTCAGCTCGACGTACGTGACGGATCCGTCCGGGGCGACCACGGCAGGCGGGGGGTGTCCGGCGCTCGCCATGACGCAGGTGCGGGTGACCGGGTCGTACACGGCGTACAGGCAGGTGGCGCCGGCCGGCCCGCCGGGCAGCGGGAGGCCCGCGTCGGCGTCGTCGGGGTCGTCGGTCTCCGCCTCGGACGCCACCTGCACGACCATGTCGTCCACGTGCGCCAGCAGTTCCTCCGGTTCCAGTTCCAGGTCCGCCATCGCCCGTACGGCGCTGCGCAGGCGGCCCATCATGGCCGTGGCGTGCAGCCCGTGACCGGCGACGTCCCCCACCACCAGGGCGACCCGCGCCGACGACAGGGGGATGACGTCGAACCAGTCACCGCCCACTCCGCTGTCCGCGTCCGCGGGCAGGTACAGGCCGGCTGCCTCCACCGCGGGCTTCTCCGAGGTGGCCGGGGGCAGCAGGCTGCGCTGCAGGCCCACGGCGGTGCGGCGCTCCTTCGTGTACCGCCGGGCGTTGTCGACGGCGACGGCCGCACGGGCGGCGATCTCCTCCAGGAGGGCGAGGTCGTCCCGTTCCAGCGGAGCGGTGTCGCCGGTGCGCCAGATCGTGAGCCGGCCGAACCGCACGCCCCGGGCGCACAGCGGGGCCGTCATGGCCGAGTGCGCCCCCGGGACCGCCGCGGCCCACTCCGGGACCGCGTCGCCACCGGTCCGGTCGCCCAGGCCCGTGACCAGCTCGCCCCGGCACCGCTCCTCGGGCGCGCCCACTCCGCCGGGCGCCCCGGGGAACCGGGTGGTGGTCCCGGTGCGCAGTGCCTCCGGTTCCGTGTCGGCGACGGCCATCCGGATCAGGGGCGGCGTGCCGGGGCCGTCGGCGGGCGGTTCCCCGCCGGTCAGCACCGTCTCCGCCAGGTCCACCGCGGCGCAGTCGCCGAACGCCGGCGCCAACACCTCCACCAGGTCCTCCACGGTGCGCAGGACGGACAGCGAACCGCCGAGCGCGCCGGTGGCCCGGTAGAGGAGGTCCAGGCGGCCGCGCGCCCGTTCGTGGGCGGTGACGTCGGTGAACACGGCCGCCACGCCCAGGGGCTGCGTGTCCGGTTCCTGGAGCCGGAACGCCTGGATGGTGACGATGCGGCCGCCCCTCGGATCGTCCAGGGTGCGTACGGTGGTGCTGAAGCCGATCAGGGGCGTGCCGTCGTGCAGGACCTCGCGGAGCCGGTCCTCGATGGTGCGGGCGTCCTCGGCCCACAGGAAGTCGGCCAGGCGTCGCCCGTACAGGTCGACGGGCACGCCCGTGTACGGCAGCAGGTGCGTGTTCGTGCGCAGCAGGCGCAGGTCCTGGTCGAAGACGGCCAGGCCGACCCGTCCCTGAAGGAACAGCTCCTGGGTGAAGGCGTGGTCCTGCCGCCATCGGGCGACCAGTGCCAGTGGTGCCCCGAGGACGAGGCACCGGGCGGCCCTCCCCGGCGGGCCGCCGTCCGCGCCGTGCAGGGGGATGACGCGGAAGCCGATCTCCAGCTCGCCGCCGGACCCGTGCCGCAGCGTGGCCCGGCCCTCCCAGCCGCCGGAGTGCTGTCGGCTGCCCGAACCCTCCGGTCCCCCGGGGCCCTCGGGTCCGTCCGGGCCCGCCCGCCCCGGAGCGGCCCTGCCCCGTCGCCCCTGGGCGAGTACCGCTTCCCAGGTGCGCGCATCCGCGAGGAGATCTTGGGCCGGCCTGCCGCACACCTCCGCCGACCGGCGCCCCAGGAGGGCTTCGGCCGCCGGTGTCCAGGCGAGGACCGTCCCGGCAGCGTCCAGCAGGGCCGCGGCCGTGTTCGTCACGGCGAAGGGATAGTCCTGGTTGCTCTCACTGGCCCGCATGCGTGCCCATCTCGTCCGCCGGTGCCGCCGTCCCCATGCTGGTGGACGTCCGGGGCGGAAGCCAGGGGCGTTGCGCCGTCCGGTACCGCTCCGGGCGCCATTCCCAGTGTCTCCGATCATGCCCCCGGCGGGCAGCGGGGGCACGCCCGGAGACACGGCGGGCGCTCCCCGGGGGAGCTGAGGCGGGCGTCCGCCGGGCGGAGGTGCTCACCGCCTGGCGGCCCCCGCCCCACGGCCGGGCGCCCGCCCGGCTCCCGTGGGCGAGCCGATGGGCAGGAGAACTGCTGGGACCTCATCTACGCGCGTGGGACCGGCCGGAGGCTCGTCGGAAGCCACAACCGGGCCCACGCGTGCCTGGATCATCGGCCACACCTGCTGCGAGAGCGGAAGCAATCACTCCACTCCGGGAGATGATTCCGGCCACCGGGCCGCCGAGCACCCCCCGTACGGGTGCGCTGCGCGGCAGAAGCCATGTGACATCAGGGGAACACGCTCGTGCGAAGAAAGATCTTCGGGCCGGCCGCCGCCGCGGTCGTGCTCGGCCTCCTGCCCCACTTGTCCGGATGCGGTCCTGCGGACGACGGGGCGGGTGGCAGCCGTACGCTGCGGCTCGTGGCCGCGGAGTACGGCGATACCCCGGCCACCAGCTCCAAGGCCTACTGGGACAAGGTGACCGGCGCCTTCACCGACGCCAACCCCGGGATCCGGGTCGAGGTCCGGCTCCTGCCGTGGGCGGACATCGACCGCGAGGTCTCCCGCATGGTCAAGGCGGGCAAGGCGCCCGACATCGCCCTCATGGGCTCCTACTCGGACTTCGCCGCGCAGGGGAAGCTGTACTCCGCGGAGGAACTCCTCTCGGTCGGCGCCGAGGCGAACTTCCTCCAGCCGCTCGCCGAGGCGGGTACCTTCGACAACCGCCTCTACGGCCTGCCCTTCGTCGCGAGCAGCCGACTGCTGTTCTACAACGAGGCGCTGTTCACCAAGGCCGGTATCAGCGCGCCGCCGAAGACCTGGTCCCAGCTCAAGGCCGCCGCCAAGGCACTCAAGGACAAGGGCGTGACCTACCCCTACGCCCTGCCCCTGGGCCCGGAGGAGGCCCACGCGGAGGCGCTGATCTGGGAGCTCAGCAACGGCGGCGGCTACGCCGACGGACGCGGCAGCTACAGCCTGGACTCGGAGCGCAACGTACACACCTGGCAGTGGGTCAGGGACAACCTGGTCACGCCGGGCCTCGTCGGTCCCACCGCGCCGGCGCAGATGAACCGCGCCGACGCGTTCGCCGCCTTCCTGCGGGGCGAGGTGGGCATGCTCAACGGCTACCCGTCGCTCGCCCACGAGGCGGCCGCTAAGGGGATCGGCGTCGGCACCGTCGCCATGCCGGTCTCCGACGCGCTGGGCAGCGAGGACGCCCCGCCGACCGTGGGCGTGGCCGACTGGATGGTGGCCTTCAACCAGAACGGCAGACGGGCGGAGATCGGCAGGTTCCTGGAGTTCGTCTACCAGGACAAGAACCTGGCGGACTTCGTGGACCGCTACCACCTCCTGCCGGCCACCGCCTCGGCCGCCCGGACCCCGGCCGGCGGCGGCCTCAGCCGGACGGACGAGGACTTCCTGAGCGCACTGCGGACGGCCCGTCTCTACCCTGTCAACGACCCCTCGTGGGTGGCCGTCAGCGACGCGATCAAACGCAACATCGGCCGTGCCGTGGCCCCGGGAGCGGACCCCGAGGCGGTCCTGGAGGACATCGCGCACAAGGCCGAGCTGGCCGCCGGCAAGCACTGACCGCACCCCGCACCCCGCACCCCGCCCACCGGTCCGACGCGGTCCGACGCGGTCCGACCCGCGATCGGCGTGACCCGGCGCCGTCCGGCGCGGGCGGGGCCGGTGGGGGGCCTACCGGGCGTCGAGGAGGGCGGAGGCCTCGGCGAAGTCGGTGTGCGCGGGCCCGAAGGCCCGGGCGGCGACCGAGAACATCGCGCGGTCGGTCAGGGCGCGGGCGAGGCGTCCGGCCTCGTCGCCGGGCAGTCGGCGGGCGAGCCCCACGCCCTCGTCGAAGTACGGCCCCAGCCGCTCCTCGAAGCGGTGGGGGCGGTTGCCCTCACCGACGGCCGTGCGCACGCTGATCCGGCGCTGTACGTCGACCAGTTCGGGCACGCGGCCGGCCTCGCGCAGCTGCACCGCCTCGGCTTCGAGCGCCGGCCGGGTGGCGAGGAAGGCGTCCCGCGTGGCGCTCGGCAGCGCGAGGTCCGTGCCGAACGGCGGCATCGGGCATGCGGGGCTCGCCGCCGGTTCGTCACCGCGCCCCGACAGCGCGAAGAGGGTGACCCACCGGGCGAGGGAGAAGCCCGAATCCTTCGGCTCGCCGTTCGCCGCCAGCTCCTCCAGGACGGTCAGGGCCTCCTGCCGGACGGCCGCGGCGTCCATACCGTGCCCGGACGACTCGCGCATGCGGGAGAGGTGCACCAGCTCCCAGGCGAGTTCCACCGGCGATACTTCCTGCGCGGCGGCCCGGCGCCGCGTCACGTCGACGAGTTCGCCGAAAGCGGCGGCGGCCGCGTCGTGCAGCCCGGCACCCTCCAGGTTCGCCGCCCACTCCACCATGTCCCGACGCAAGTGCTCCGGTACGCCGCTGCGCACCGCCTCCTCGTTGAGCTCGCAGGCCTCCCGGAAACGCCCCTCCTCCGCAAGGACCGCGGCCAGCCGCCGGCTCTGTCCGGCCGCGGCCAGCTCTTCGCAGACGGCGCGCCCCTCCTCCCGGCGTCCGAGCGCGAACAGGGCCCTCTCGTGCGCATGAAGGGCTCGGGACAGCCGTTCCAGGCGCATCGCCGTCGGCGCCCCGTCCCCGATCCTCCGGGCGGCTTCGACCGCCTCGGTGGCCAGTGCCAGGTTCACCTCCGGGCCCCGGCCGCGGTGGCTCATCGAGATCAGCGCGTCGACCAGCTTCGGCAGATACGCCTTCGGGCTCACTTGCGCCAACACCCGGTAGGCGTGGACCTCTTCGAGCGGGCTCGGCTGTCCGGACCCCAGCAGCAGGACGCGGGCCCGCAGTACGGCGTCGTGATCGATCTTCCCCAAAGTTCCCCCAGTCGTCGGGTGGTGCACGAAGGAGATTCTGGGACGTGGGGAGCGGACCGGACAAGGTTCGCGAACTGTGCGTTCCGTCCTACGAAAAACGCCTCTGACCTGTCATGATGGACTCGCTGTCACCCCGATCCGCCCCCGAGGCGGCTCAGTTCCGGACCAGAGCCCTGAGGGCCGTGTTCAGTTCGAGGACGTTGACGCGGGGTTCGCCGATGAAGCCCAGGGTGCGCGCCCGGGTGTGGGCCGTGACGAGCTGCTCCACCCGGTCGACGGCGAGGCCGTTGCGTGCCGCGACCCGGTGCACCTGGAGCCTGGCGTACTCGGGCGAGATGTCCGGGTCGAGGCCGGAGCCGGAGGAGGTGACGGCGTCGGGCGGCACGTCCTCGGGCCGGACCGTGCGTCCCGGCGTGGAGTTGTCGGCGATCACGGCTTGCTCGGCGGCGACCACCAGGGCGCACAGCGTGCCCGGTTCGGAGTCCCGGGTGCACCGGCCGTCCACGGCGCCGTTGTCCGCGGAGCGGTTGGTGGCGCCGGACAGGAGCAGCGAGTAGCGGGTGTTGACGCTGTTGCGGCCCAGGCCGTGCGAAGGGCGCGGCTGGAACCACCTCGGGTCCGGCCGGGCGGCCTCCTCCGGGGCGTCCGGGTCCTGCTCCGGCAGGTCGTAGCGCTGCCCGACGAGGGAGGAGCCGACGACGCGGCCGCTGCCGTCGCGGAACGCGGAGCCGTTGGCCCGGTCGGTGAACAGGGCCTGGGCGATCCCGGTGACGGTGAGCGGGTAGAGCACGCCGCAGACGACCGTGAGGGCCAGCAGGGCCCGCAGACCGGCGCCGATCAGCCGGGCCGTGGTGCGTACGGAGTTGTTCATCGCAGGTCAACCGATTCCGGGGAGGTGGGAGATGAGCAGGTCGATGAGCTTGATGCCGACGAACGGCGCGACGAGGCCGCCCAGTCCGTACAGGCCGAGGTTGCGGCGGAGCATGCGGTCGGCGCTCATGGGCCGGTACCGGACCCCCTTGAGGGCCAGGGGCACGAGGGCCACGATGATCAGCGCGTTGAAGACGACGGCCGACAGGATCGCGGAGTCGGGGGAGGACAGCCCCATGATGTTGAGCCTGTCCAGGCCGGGGTGGGCCACGGCGAACATGGCCGGGATGATCGCGAAGTACTTCGCGACGTCGTTGGCGATGGAGAAGGTGGTCAGGGCTCCGCGGGTGATGAGGAGCTGTTTGCCGATCTCGACGATCTCGATGAGCTTGGTGGGGTCCGAGTCGAGGTCCACCATGTTCGCGGCCTCCTTGGCGGCCGAGGTGCCCGTGTTCATCGCGAGGCCGACATCGGCCTGAGCGAGGGCCGGGGCGTCGTTCGTACCGTCTCCGGTCATCGCGACGAGCCTGCCGCCCGCCTGCTCACGCTTGATCAGGGCCATCTTGTCCTCGGGAGTGGCCTCCGCGAGGAAGTCGTCGACGCCGGCCTCCTCGGCGATGGCCCTCGCGGTGAGGGGATTGTCGCCCGTGATCATGACGGTCCGGATGCCCATGCGGCGCAGTTCGTCGAACCGTTCGCGCATGCCGTCCTTGACCACGTCCTTGAGGTGGACGACACCGAGGACGCGGGCGCCCCCGTCGTCCCGGACCGCCACGAGCAGCGGGGTGCCGCCGGCTTCGGAGATGCGGTCGGCCAGCAGGCCGGCGTCCTCGGCGACCCGGCCGCCCTGCTCCCGCACCCAGGCCGTCACCGAGCCGGCCGCCCCCTTGCGGGCGCTCCTGCCGTCGGCGTCGACCCCGGACATCCGGGTCCGGGCGGTGAAGGCGATCCAGTCGGCGCCGGTGAGTTCGCCCCGGTGCCGCTCGCGCAGCCCGTGCTCCTTCGTGGCCAGGACCACGATCGAGCGCCCCTCGGGCGTCTCGTCGGCCAGCGAGGACAACTGGGCGGCGTCGGCGAGCTCGGTCTCGGTGGTGCCCGCGACGGGGACGAAGGCCGCGGCCCGCCGGTTGCCGTGGGTGATGGTGCCGGTCTTGTCGAGCAGCAGAGTGGAGACGTCGCCGGCCGCTTCGACCGCGCGTCCGCTCATGGCCAGGACGTTGCGCTGCACGAGGCGGTCCATGCCGGCGATGCCGATCGCGGACAGCAGCGCCCCGATGGTGGTGGGGATGAGACAGACCAGCAGCGCGGTCAGAACGATCAACGACTGCTCGGCGCCCGCGTGGACGGCGAACGGCTGCAGGGTCACCACGGCCAGCAGGAAGACGATCGTCAGCGAGGCGAGCAGGATGTTGAGGGCCGTCTCGTTGGGCGTCTTCTGCCGGGCGGCGCCCTCCACGAGGGCGATCATGCGGTCGATGAAGGTCTCGCCCGGCTTCGTCGTGATCCTGACGACGATCCGGTCGGACAGCACCCGCGTGCCGCCGGTGACCGCCGACCGGTCGCCGCCCGACTCGCGGATGACCGGTGCGGACTCGCCGGTGATGGCCGACTCGTCCACGGATGCGACGCCCTCGACGACGTCACCGTCCCCGGGGACGATGTCGCCGGCCTCGCACACGACCAGGTCGCCCACGCGCAGCTCGGTGCCGGCCACCTCTTCCTCGTCGGCGCCGGCCCCGGTGAGACGGCGGGCCACGGAGCCGGTCCTGGCCCTGCGCAGGGTGTCGGCCTGGGCCTTGCCGCGTCCTTCGGCGACCGCTTCGGCGAGGTTGGCGAAGAGCGTGGTCAGCCACAGCCAGGCCGTGACGGCCCAGCCGAACCCGTCCGTCGGATCCATGAATGCCAGGACCGTGGTGAGGACCGAACCGACCAGCACCACGAACATCACGGGGGATGCGGCCATGACGCGGGGGTCCAGCTTCCGGACCGCTTCGGGCAGCGCCGTCAGCAGCTGCCGCGGGTCGAACAGACCCCCGCCGACCCGGCCGGCGGCGGGCGGTTCGTGACCGCTGGTCTGCAGGTCGTCGTGCGGAGCACGGGTGGGGGTGGTGGTGCTCATGCTGCGAGCCCTTCGGCGAGCGGACCCAGCGCCAGGGCCGGGAAGTAGGTGAGACCGGTGACGATGACGAGAGTGGCGACGAGCAGGCCGGCGAAGAGCGGCTTGTCGGTGCGCAGGGTGCCCGCCGTCTCCGGCACGGGCCTCTGCTCGGCCAGGGCCCCCGCCAGCGCCAGGACGAAGACCATCGGGAGGAAGCGGCCCAGCAGCATGGCGATGCCGAGGGTGCTGTTGAACCACTGGGTGTCGGCGTTCAGGCCCGCGAAGGCCGAGCCGTTGTTGTTGGCGCCCGACGTGTAGGCGTAGAGGATCTCGGAGAAGCCGTGCGCGCCGGTGTTCGTCATGGAACCGGGCGGGGTCGGCAGGGCCATCGCGGCCGCGGTGAAGCACAGCACCAGGGCGGGGGTGACGAGGATGTAGCAGGCGGCGAGCTTGATCTCGCGGATGCCGACCTTCCTGCCCAGGTACTCGGGGGTGCGGCCGACCATCAGACCGGCGATGAACACCGCGATGACCGCCATGACCAGCATGCCGTAGAGCCCGGATCCGACACCGCCGGGTGCGATCTCGCCGAGCTGCATGCCCAGCAGGGTGATGCCGCCGCCGAAGCCGGTGTAGGAGGAGTGGAAGGAGTTGACGGCGCCGGTGGACGTCAGAGTGGTGGCCACGGCGAAGATCGACGAACCGGCGACCCCGAAGCGGGTCTCCTTGCCCTCCATCGCCCCGCCCGCGACCTCGAAGACCGGCCCCGGGTGGGCGAATTCGGCCCACATCATCAGCGCCGTAAAACCGAGCCAGATGGCGCCCATCGTCGCGAGGATCGCCCAGCCCTGGCGCAGGCTGCCGACCATGCGGCCGAAGGTCCGCGTCATGGAGAAGGGGAGGACCAGGATCAGGAAGACCTCGAAGAGGTTGGAGAACGGGGTCGGGTTCTCGAAGGGGTGCGCGGAGTTGGCGTTGAAGTAGCCGCCGCCGTTCGTGCCGAGTTCCTTCATGGCCTCCTGGGAGGCGACCGCCCCGCCGTTCCACTGCTGCGTGCCGCCCGTGAACCGGCCGACCTCGTGGATCCCCGCGAAGTTCTGGACGACGCCGCAGGCGACCAGGACGATCGCGCCGACCAGGGACAACGGGAGCAGGATGCGGACCGTGCCGCGCACCAGGTCCACCCAGAAGTTGCCCAGCTCCCCGGTCCGGGAGCGCGCGAAGCCGCGTACGAGGGCGACCGCGACGGCCATGCCGACGGCGGCGGAGACGAAGTTCTGCACGGCGAGACCGCCGGTCTGCACGACGTGGCCCATGGTCTGCTCGCCGGAGTACGACTGCCAGTTGGTGTTGGTGACGAAGGAGGCGGCGGTGTTGAAGGCCTGGTCGGGGTCGATCGACGCGAAGCCGAGCGAGCCCGGCAGGCCGCCCTGCACCCGCTGCAGGAGGTAGAGGAAGAGGACGCTCACGGCGGAGAGGGCGAGGACGGCGCGCAGGTAGGCGGGCCAGCGCATCTCGGCCGACGGGTTCGCGCCGACGACCCGGTAGATCCACTTCTCCGGCCCGTAGTGCTTCTCGGAGGAGTACACGCGGGCCATGTGGTCGCCCAGCGGACGGTGGACCAGGGCGAGCGCGGCGATCAGCGCGAGCAGCTGGAGCACGCCGGCGGTTACGGAGCTCATGGCAGTGCTCAGAACCTCTCCGGGTACACAAGGGCGAGGACGAGGTAACCGAGCAGGCAGACGGCCACGACGAGGCCGACGACGTTCCCGGCGCTCACAGCTTGGTCACCCCCCGGGCGACCAGGGCCACCAGCGCGAACACCGCGACGGTGGTGGTGACGAAAGCCGGATCGGCCATCGTGGGCTCCTGAAGGATGAGAGGGACAGGCAGCGGCCGACCGGCCGCCGATCACCAGACAACCCCTGCGTCAGCACGCTCCCGGTGCTCCTTGACGGGGCCCATACGGAGGGACGCGAACTCTTGACGGCGCCGATACGCCGCATGCCCGCCGCCGTCGGGGCCGGCAGCAGCGCGATGCGAAGCGATCCCCGCCCGCCCCGGGCCTGCCCCCTCCGTGACGCGCCCGCTCCTTACACCTCCCTGACGCCCGGGGCCGGCGCGGAGGGCGGCCGGGTCCGGGCTTGACGGCCGACGGGAAAGAGATGACACTCGAAGTGCAAGTTGTTTTGTGGTGAAAGGTGAGACATGTCTGTTCATGACGCCCGTGCGTGCGGCGGGCAGACCCCTGTCCTCGACGGCCCGCGGGAGGCGGAAACGTCCCGCAAGCCGTCTGCCGCGACGGCCCGCACCGCCGCGGCCTACGCCGCCGCCGGCGCGGTCGTCGCCGCGGTATGGGCGCTCGGTGGTGACGTGCCCGCCGGGGAGCACGCGCTGCGCGTCCTCGTGGTGGTGCTCTGCATCAGCGTGGCCGGACGCCTCCTGGGGCGCCGACTCGCCCGTGCGGGACGGGCTCCGCTCGACCGGCGGCTGTTCCTCGGCCTGGTGGCGGCCAAGGTGCTGCTGGTTGGTGTGGCACTGGTCGTCGACCGGCTGGCCGGGCTGTGGTTCGCCGACCCGTCGGTGGTCACGGCCGTGTTCCTGTTCGCCGTGGTGGCCGCGGGCGGCCCCCTGCTGCACGGCCGGCTCTCGCACCCCACGGCCCCGGTTCGGGCCGGTTCCTGAGGGGCTTCGGCGAAGCCGGCCGGCCGATGGGCTGTCCGCTGCGCGTCCGCAGGAGCGGGACCCGGCGGATCGTCCGGGAGCCGGCGGTGGCGGGGCCCGACCTCGCGGAAGCAGGCCCGCGCGGTCCGCGGCGCCGGGCCCCGGACCGCGCCGAGACTCCCCGCAGCCCGCGCGTCCGGATCGACGGCACCGACGACCGCGCATCGGCCCCGCTGTCACGGGCCGGGAGTGCGCTCACGCATCCTGCCGACGGTCGCCAAGGTGCGCAGCGCCGCGGCCTTGAGCTGCGGCCGCTCGCGCACGAACTCCCGTACGGCACGTGACGGCTCGTGGCTGAGCCAGTGCAGGGCCGCCCCGGCCCCGGCCCGGAGCACGGCACCCTCGTGCACGATCAGCTCCCGTGTCTTGAGGGAGTCCTTGTAGGCGGCGTCTCCCCTCCCGAGGTCGAGCATGTCGATGCCGGCGGCGGCGGCCGCCTCGATCATGCGGAGGTAGAGGACGCGTCCCGGGCTGAACGTGGCGAAGTCCCGGTCGTAGGCGGGGAACCAGCACGACAGCACCGTGCGTGAGCGCAGGCCGAAGTGCGCGGCGACGGGCCGCCCGCCCGCGTAGAGGACCGACAGCAGGCCCGAGCAGGACGGCGCCTGTGTGGCGGCGAGGATCCGCACCAGGTTGTTGATCCACTCCTGGGCGAACCGGTCCCGCCGCCCGGTGCGGCGGTACTGCGCGGACTTCCACGCCATCAGCGTCCGCAGGACCTCCGGACTGCGCTCGTCGAACACGAACCGCAGCGGCCCGGCCTGCCGGGCCAGGCGGCGTTCCTGCGCCCGGGTCGCCTTCAGGAAGGTGCGGGATCCCGCGCGGAGCAGGCTTTCATAGCCGGCGTATCCGCCGGCGAGATCGATGACGGGCGAAGCGAACCGTCCCGTGGCGAACGGCAGGAACAGGTCCTGGCCGCTTTCGAGGTGGTTGAACTCCCAGACGGACAGCGAACCGGCACGCAGCAGCGCATGCGGGTCCACCACCACACCGGGGCGCAGCACGGCCCCCTGGCTGTCGGACACGCCCAGGCCGATGGCACGGCCGCGGCCCCATCGGCCGCGCTCGAAGGGGAAGAAGCCGACCGGCTCACCGCCCTGGCGCACCACCGCGACCCTGGCACCCTGCCGGACCCGGCCGACCGCCTGGCAGAACTCCGGGCTCATGAAGGGGTTGGCCTCCGGCGCCGTACGGGCCCGCAGATCGCCCCACAGCTCCAGGTCGGCCGGGCTCAGCTCGGCAGGGCGGATCACGTCGATGTGTTGCACGGTCACTGCGGCTCCTGAATCGTCGAAGTGCTCACCGGACCCGGCCGACTGCCGGCGCACGGGAAGTGCGCCGCGGCCACGCCCTGGCGCCCGCAGCCGCCCGCCGGCAGCGGCCGGAGGTGGTCTGCGAGAGCGCCACACGGTGTTAAACGACTGTCGGAGTATCAGGCAGCGATGACGGGGCCGCCGAGTGGAGCACCCGTGCGGAACCCGTGGACGAGGCACGAGAGGAGACGGCGGCGGGTCGGCCCCGCGACGGTGTGCCCTGTGGCCGTGCCGCGCGCAGAGACCGTGCCCCGGCCGCCGGACACCACCGCCCCGCGGCGGCAGCGGTGGCGGAACACCTGCGGCGAGGCGGTCCCGGTGCCGAGGGCGTCGGCACACCCGCCGGCGCCCCGTCGAAGCCGCCCGGACGACCAGGTCGGGGTGCCCGAGCCCGACCGATCACCGAACTTCCGGGCGCCCCGACCGGCCACACAGGCGCCGGCCCAGACGGGTACCTGTGATCACCGCATCGTATGATCCATGCCTGCCAGGGAACCGGCCCCGGCGGTGATGACCTCGGCGAGCCGATTGGCGAAGGCTGCGTTGCACCCTCCGAGCCGGACGAAGCCGTGACCGGCCACCGGGCCGTCGTTGCACAGCGAAGGCAAGGTCATGCCGGCGAGTGCGAGCGCCGATTTGAGGTTGGTGACCGCTTCTTCACCGGCTTGGAAGGCGGCGTCCTGGAGTCGCTTGTAGTGCATCCGTTCGGTATGGGTCAGTTCGTAAACCACGCTGCGTGGCCCTTTCATAGTGAATGCGCGGCGGGGGAAGGAAGCCGCTCGTGCAGCTGCTGGACAGTCCGTCCGGTCCGTCGGGGAATGGAGCCTGGCCGCGCGACCGGCGTGTCCCCCGGTCGTCACGTGCCGGCGCCGGGGCGCTGAGGATGAAGGTCCGCGGCGCGGACGTGCCGGATGTGTGGCCGGCCGTGACTATCGGTTTCGATCTTCGTTTCAAAGGTGCAGGCGGCATCTTTCTACGACTGGGAGGGAGTGGGTGTGTCCATGGAGTCGGCGGCTGCCACAGGTTTTGCGCTGCGCGACGGCCGCCCACGGCCCGCCGGGCGCCCCCGCCGGTCGGCCGGAGCCGGCATCCCGGTGCTGCGCCGTACACGCCGTCGCGTGGGTCGTACCGTCCGGAGCCCCCGGCACGTGCGCGGGACCTCGCGCCCCCTTGCCGGTCCGCCGGACGCAGCATGCCGCGGCCGTCATGCGCCGTACCCCAGTCCGCGACCGCCGGCCGGCGGTCGGCCCCTCTTGTCGGCCGCGGGGTATCCGGGACGGCCGCCCGCCGGGCCGGTCCAGTCGGCAGGGGTGAGTCCGGACCTCACGCCATGGCTCTGCGGGTTCCGGTGTCGGGGAGCGGTCTGGCGTGGCGGGCGTGTGAGTGTGATCTGACGGATTAGCTGCTGGAAGCAGGCCAGCGTCGCGACGGCAGGGAGCGCGGACGACATTCCGGCAGTGAGAGTTCTGGGTGCCTGGGCCACGCACAGAAGCGTGGCCAGAGTGGAGAACAGGAGAACCATCGACCAGGAATGCAGCGCGCGGCGCTGGTGCAGCGCAGATCTGAGGATGGACAGGGAAGCGACCATCCACGGGCCGTAGACCAGCAGCGGCCACCAGCCCACCACGCCGCGGGCTGTGTGCAGGCCGGCGCTGTGGCGCAGCGTGTCGCAGATGGCCAGTCCGCTGAGGATGCTCACCAGGGTGGCGATGACGGCGACCAGCACAGCGGTGCACGCGCTGCCCGTCTGCAGCAGGGACGCCGAAAACGACCGCGATACGCCGCGTCGGTGCCCGCCGGAGTTCTGTCTGCGCTCGCGCTCCGCGGTGGGGATTTTCAGCCCCGCGACAGGGCCGATGCTGCCCGTCGAGCCCAGCGCGTCGCCGTAGCGGGCGCGCTCGAACGGCCCGGGTGCCGAGCTCTCCTGCAGGAGACCGGCCAGCTCCTCCGCCGGATCCCACCCCCCGTTCACCTCACCGGAACAGCCGGGCTGTTCTCCGGGAACGTGCTGCCCCACCTGAGGTGGCAAGCGCCAGAACACGGTGTCCTGCGGGGGCTGGAGGCCGTGCAGGTCGGGGTGCTCGTGCGGCTCATACACGGGGACGGCCGTCCGTTTGCTCTCCGGCGGAGCCCGTGGCCGGCCCGCCGCTCTCCGGCTGCAGCCCGCGTTCGAACGTGGCCTGGATCCTGCTCATCGTATGGAGGAAGTCCTCGAAGGCCGCGGACGAGAATCTCAGCTCGACCTCCACGTTCCCGTGTTCCAGCACCGCGCTCTCGGTTCCGTTGGATTCTGCTGGGCGTGGAGTGAAAGTCCACTTTCCGATTCGAGTGGTCCCGGCGTGAAAGCCGGCTCCTCGCCCTCCTTCTTCCGGAGTCCTGTGGAAGAAGGGTGAGGGCTTTGCTGTTGTCATATTCCGTAAACGCAGCCGATCTTGGTCCGGGTATGCGCCATCCGGGTGATGGTGAGAATGCGCGGGAACCGGCCGGCCGCTCACACTCCTGCCCGCGCTGCCCCATCAGGGACGGATCCTCTTGCCGGTGGGCTCCGCCCGGCCCGGCTGCCGCGACGGCGGCAGGCTCGTCGGCAGCATCGGCCGGGCGTCGAAGAAAGGCTGAAACGACAACCGGGTGATCGGGGCGCATGACTGCAACCGGAGGACAAGGGGCAACCATGCATATGCCTCTGCGTTATGCCCATCGACTGCCGAGGGGGTGTCGGGCGTGAACACCCCAGAACTTCAAGCCTTCGAAAGGTCGGTCGTGGGAGACCTCTTCCTGTGGATCGTGCTCATCTCCACCGTTCTGGGCACAGGTTGCACCGCTTGGATGTCATCCGGGACCGGACGCCTGTGGCACGTGGACGCCGTGGAGCTGAGACGCCAGCAGCGCTTCCGGCAGGTCCTCTCCTGTCATGTGGACGCGATCGGCCGCGCCCGCCGGACGGCCGCCGCGCCGGCTCAGGCGCCGGTGCGTCGGCACCCTTGAGTGCGGAAACGGCTGAGGCTCCGACGGCGGAGGGCCCTCCCCGCGCGACTCCTGAGCGCCCGGGCGCGAGCCGGGTGGGTGCCGGGCGGTGGAATTCGGTGCTGGGGGAGCGGTCGCCGCCGAATCCATTGAAACCCCGGCAATCTGCATACATGCCGACGGTGCAAAAACCCCGGCAATCCGTACATTGCTGCATTGTGTTCACGGGTGACACGTGTCGCTGTGATTTCCGCCGAACGCACCTCCGGCGCTGCTTTGTGCAATTCCCGGAAAGCCTGTCGCGCATCCCGGAATGTTGAATTTCGGATCATGCTTGCGTCGGATCCGCCGAGCGTCACCGCAACCACAACCGCGACCGCAGGCCGCAACCGCCGCCCACCGCCCGGGCGGAGCGGCGGTTCGGCCGCGTGCGAAACGAGACGAGATGCCAGACTGCGCAAAGACCCCGTCCGCCCCGACGTCCTGCGACCGGTCGCCCCACGGCGACCCTGGGCCGGACCGTTGTGCGGGCAGCAGCACCTGCCCCTGCACCTGCGACTGGGACGTCCTCACCGGTCCGGCGACTCTGGCAGCCCCCTTCCTGCGCCGCCTCCAAGTCGGCCGCGCCGACACGACGGTCGGCCCCGCCGACGGCTCGCTCACGACGGGCGTGTTGATGTTCATCGCCCGCTCGCTGCGGGACGATGCCCCCGTCCACCTCGACGTGGTCGACTGCGCCGCACGGCTGGCGTGTTCCGTCCAAGCGGTGCTGGGCGAGGCCGCCTGGCTGGCCGATCACCGGTTCCTGGCTCGGGACGCCGACACCCGTGCCGACGCCCCCGCCGACGGCGTGGCCCGGTTGTGGGTGAACCCGTCGGTCACGTTCCTGCCGTGGACGGACCCGAGAGTGGCCGCCGCACGGCACCGCTTCCCCTTCATCACCACGGCCGACATGGGCATGGCGGCCCGCGAACCGGTCGTCATCCGCCCCTACGACCGGGCCGGCTGGCACGCGGTGTACCTGCGGTACCTGGAGCTGACCCAGAGGCCCCACCTGGCCCTCTCACCCTGGTGCTGTCCCGGGGGCCCGTATGCGGCGCGGTGCAACGACGGCCCGGGAAGCGCGCGCCTGTGACCTCGGGCCATGGGGGCGTGGCGCACCGCGCCGCATGGTGCAGGAGTACGTCGCAGCCCCTCGCTCCCGGTGCGTGGTCACATCCGGGCGGCGTGCTCGGTCTTCGCTGCGGGAGACTCGTACACCCTGCGTGACGCTCACGACCTGGTCGGCGTGCGTGACCTGGGTGAAGCGCCCGGCCCGCGGGGGGAACGTCAGGCGCGGCAGCGCAGCATCCAGCGGCGGGTTGGCGTGGAAGTCGGCCCAGAAGTCCGCGTCGAAGTCACGCCTGCCGGCCTCCGACACCGTCATCGGCACCCACGTCAAGTCCTCGAAGCCGGCCGCCCGCAGGCACGTCTCGTACACCTCGCGGCGCGGCAGGTTGGCGACGAACGAGACCGGCGGGTCGAGCAGCGCCGTCGTCCGGACCTGCGGGCCCGTCTCGACCCCCGTACCGGTGAGCTCGCTGCGGAAGCCGTACCGCTCCGGGGTGGGGCCGTCGAAGCGGAAGTCGGGCGACTGGTTGAGCAGGAACAGTTCGCCGCCCGGCTTCAGACTGCGGTGCAGGGCACGGCACATCCGCTCGGTGGTCGCGATGTCCTGGGCGTAGTTGAGGAGCTGGACGGCCAGGGCCAGATCGAAGGGCTCGGCGACGGGACGCAGTGCGGCCACGTCGCCGACCTCGTAGCGCACACCCAGCGGTTCCTGCTCCTCCAACTGCTGGGCCACGCCGACCATTTCACCGGAGATGTCGATCCCGAGCACCTCCGAGGCGCCGCGCCGCCGGAACTCCCGGCTGTAGAAACCCGTTCCGCAGGCCAGGTCGATCACCGACCTGCCGCGCACGTCTCCCACCAGGCCCAGGAAGCTCGGGATCACGACGTACTGCTCCAGCGGCAGGGCCTTGAACCCCTCGTACGCCTCGCCGATCCCGTCGTACTGCTGCTGTGCGTCCACGCTGCTGTCCTCCCCGTCCGGGCCGGCGGGTCGCGGCCCCCTGCCCGGCAGTCTGTACGGGGCCGGGCAGGCTCCCGTACTGGCAGAACCGACGAAGATCCCGACATCGTCCCGGCGTCGTCTACGGAGCTCCGGGCGCGGGCGGCACCGGGTCCGGAACGGGACCGCGACCGCGGCCCCGGCGCCGTTCGAAGGTTCGCAGGAGGTCCGCCGCCACGCTCACCGCGATCGTGGCGGGCTCCTTGCCGGCGATCCCCGGGATCCCGATCGGTGTCGTGATGCGTTCGATCGCCGCGGCGTCGTGGCCGCCCTCGGCGGCCAGCCGCCGGCGGAACCGCGACCATTTCGCCGACGAACCGATCAGGCCGATCGAGCCGAGCCCGGGCGTGCGCAGAGCGGCGTCGCACAGCGCGGCGTCCTCGGCGTGGTCATGGGTCATGATCAGCACGTGGGCGCCGGGCGGCAGCTGCCCGAGCACCTCCTCCGGAAGCAGCAGGGCGCGGTGGACGTGGATCTGCGCCACGGCGTCCGCGAGCACGCCGAGCCGTTCGTCGGCGAGCATCTGCGGCCGGGTGTCGACCAGGTGCAGGTCCAGGTCCTGCCGGGCCAGGATCCGCGCCAGCTCCAGGCCGACGTGCCCGACGCCGAAGACCGCCACCGCCTCGACCACCGGCAGCGGTTCGAACAGCACGCCGACCGAACCGCCGCAGCACTGCACCCCGTGCGGGCCGGTGACCTTGTCGTTGAGGGCGAACTCCATCAGTTCCGGTTCCGGGTCGGCCGCGCCGGCCAGCTCGCGCGCCCGGTCGACGGCGACGGCCTCGACCTTGCCTCCGCCGATCGACCCCCAGGTCTCGGTACGCCCCACGACGAGCTTGGCACCGGCCCGACGGGGCGCGTGGCCGCGCACGGTCGCGACGGTCACGAGCACGCCGGGTTCCCGGCGTGCCCGCAACCGGGCGACGGCGGCCACCCAGCTCATGTCAGGCATGGCTGAGCGCACCCGCTCCGGTTGCGGCGGCCCCGTCGGTGTCGGACGCCGGCCCGCCGGGCCGCGTCCCGCCGGCGCGGGCCGCCTCGACCGCCCAGTACACCGCCTCGGGCGTCGCCGGGGAGGCGAGCTCCACACAGACCCCTTCGGGCCCGAACGCAGCGGCGGCCTGCCGCAACGCCTCCCGCACCGAGAAGGCCAGCATCAGCGGCGGCTCACCCACCGCCTTGGACCCGTAGACCGCGCCCTCCTCCGTCGCGTTCTCCAGCAGCCTGACGTGGAACTCCGCGGGCATCTCGGAGAAGCTCGGCAGTTTGTAGGTGCTGGCCGCCTGCGTCAGCAGCCGGCCGCGGTTCGGCCCGTCGCCGGCGTCCCAGCGCAGGTCCTCCAGCGTCAGCCAGCCGGCGCCCTGGACGAAGCCGCCCTCGACCTGGCCGATGTCGATCAGGGGGGACAGGCTGTCGCCCACGTCGTGCACGATGTCCACCCGCCGGATCCGGTAGGCGCCGGTGAACCCGTCCACCTCCACCTCGGCCGCGGCGGCGCCGTAGGAGAAGTACTTGAACGGGGACCCGTGGAAGGCCTTGGCGTCCCAGTGCAGGCCCTCGGTCCGGTAGAAACCGGCCGCCGACAGCTGGACCCGCTGGAAGTAGGCGGTGCGCACCAGGTCGTCCCAGGCCAGTTCCTCCGCGCCGCCGAGGACCCGCGCGACGCCGTCGACGATGCGCACGTCCGAGGCGTTCGCACCCAGCAGGGTGCCGGCCACCTGGAGCAGCCGCTCACGGATCTGCTCGCAGGCGTTCTTCACCGCCGCGCCGTTGAGGTCCGCCCCGGCACTGGCGGCGGTGGCGGAGGTGTTGGGCACCTTGTCCGTGCGGGTCGGGGCCAGCCGCACCTTGTGCAGCGGGATGCCCAGAGTGGTCGCGGCCACCTGGAGCATCTTGGTGTGCAGGCCCTGCCCCATCTCGGTGCCGCCGTGGTTGATCAGGACCGAGCCGTCCTTGTAGACCAGCACCAGCGCGCCCGCCTGGTTGAAGGCGGTGAGGTTGAAGGAGATCCCGAACTTGATGCCGGTGACCGCGAGCGCCCGCTTGGTGTGCGGGTGCGCGGCGTTGAAGGCCGCGATCGCGGCCCGTCGGTCGGCCAGGCCGGCGTCGTCCTGGACCTGCCGCCAGACGGCGGAGATCCGTTCGGGGTGCAGGACCCGCTGCCCGTAGGGCGTCGTATGGCCCGGCCGGTAGAAGTTGCGTTCGCGCAACTCCATGGGATCGAGGCCGAGCAGCGGCGCGCACCGGCCCATGATGTCCTCGATGACCAGCATGCCCTGCGGTCCGCCGAAGCCGCGGAAGGCGGTGTTGGAGACCTTGTTGGTCCGGGCGATGCGGCCGGCGACGCGCGCGTGGGGGATCCAGTAGGTGTTGTCGATGTGGCAGAGCGCGCGGGCCACCACGGGCTCGGACAGGTCCAGGCTCCAGCCGCCGTCCGCGGTGAGCGTGGCGTCCAGGGCCTGGATGCGGCCCTCGGCGTCGAAGCCGATCTTCCACGTGGCGTGGAAGCCGTGGCGCTTGCCGGACATGGTCAGGTCCTGGGTGCGGTTGAGCCGTACCCGGACCGGCCGCCCCGTCAGCCGGGCGCCGAGCGCCGCGACGGCCGCGAAGCCGTGGGGCTGCATCTCCTTGCCGCCGAACCCGCCGCCCATCCTGAGGCACTGCACGGTCACCTCGTGGCTGTGCAGCCCGAGCACGTGCGCGACGATCTCCTGCGTCTCCGAAGGGTGTTGGGTGCTGCTCTGGACGAACATCTGCCCGTTCTCGTCGACATGGGCCAGTGCCGCGTGCGTCTCGAGGTAGAAGTGCTCCTGGTCGGAGAAGTGGAACTCGCCGCTGAAGACGTGCGCGGAGTCCGCGAAGCCGGCGTCGACGTCGCCGGTCGTCATCACCGGACGGGCGCCGTGGAAGCTGCCGGCCGCGATCGCCTCCCGCAACGTGATCACGGAGGGCTTCTCGTCCAGCTCCACCTCGACGGCCGCCGCACCGAGGCGGGCCGCCTCCAAGGTCTCGGCGAGCACCCACGCCACCGCGTGGCCGTGGAACATGACGGTGTCGGGGAACAGCGGTTCGTCGTGCTTCATCCCGGCGTCGTTGACGCCGGGCACGTCGGCTGCGGTCAGGACCCGCACCACACCGGGCACGGCCAGCGCGGGACCGGTGCGCAGCGCCGTGATCGTGCCGTGGGCCTTCATGACCTGGACGGGGTAGGCGTGCAGGACGTCCTTGGTGCGCTGGACCAGGTCGTCGGTGTAGAGCGCGGCGCCCGTGACGTGCAGGCCGGCGCTCTCGTGGGGCAGCGGGAGGCCGACGACGGGCTTGTCGGGACGTTCGGACAGGTGGCTCATGACGGCACCGCCTCGGTGGTTCGCGCGTACAGCTTCAGCAGGCTCTGGCCGAGCATCGCGGAGCGGTACCCGGCGCTGGCGCGGTGGTCGCCCATCGGCGTGCCCTCGGTCCGCAGCACCCGCGCAGCGGCCTCGACGGTCCGCGCCGTCCAGGGCCGGCCCTCCAGGGCGGCCTCGGTGGCGAGCGCGCGGATCGGGGTGGCGGCCACCCCGCCCAGACCGATGCGTGCCGTGCGGACGGTCCCGTCCTCGACGTCCAGGGCGAATGCGACCGCCACGCTGGAGATGTCGTCGAAGCGACGCTTGGCGATCTTGTGGAACGCCGTGACCGGCGACAGCGGCAGCGGGACGCGCACCGCGCGGATCAGCTCGCCGGGACGGCGCACGCTCTGCCGGTAGCCGGTGAAGTAGTCGGCCAGCGGGACCTCGCGCTCCCCGTCGGCGTCGGCGAGCACCACGGACGCCTCCAGCGCGAGCAGCACCGGCGGGCTGTCACCGATGGGCGATCCGGTACCCAGGTTGCCGCCGAGGGTGGCGCTGTTGCGGATCAGCCGGGACGCGAACTGCGGGAACAGCTCGGCCAGCAGCGGTACTTCACCGCCGAGGCGGCGTTCGATCTCCGTGAGGGTCTGCGCCGCCCCGATCTCGATGCGGTCCGGTCCGACGTGCAGCGTGCGCAGTTCGGGCAGCCGGTCGACCGCGACCACGCAACCTGCGCGGCGGGAGCGGAGGTTGACCTCGACACCCCAGTCGGTGCTGCCGGCGACGACCACCGCCTCGGGCCGCTCGCGCAGCAGCCGCACGGCCTCCGCGAGGCTCTCCGGCCGCAGGAACGTACGGTCGCCCTGCGCGTACCGGGTGGCGACCGGTGCGGGCGGGGACTGCTCGCGCCGCCGCGCCAGGGGGTCGTCCTCGGCGGGCATGCCGACGGCGAAGGCGGCGTCGCGGATCGGCCGGTAGCCGGTGCAGCGGCACAGGTTCCCGCTCAGCGCGTGCAGGTCGAACCCGTTCGGCCCGTGCTCGCCGTCGTCGGCGCGAACCGCGCCGTCGGCCGGACCGGCGTGCGCACAGCGGTCGGGCCGGTAGTACTCGGAGGCCATGCTGCAGACGAACCCGGGGGTGCAGTAGCCGCATTGGGAGCCGCCGCGGACGGCCAGCTCCTGCTGGACGGGGTGCAGAGCCGCCGGCGTACCGCCTTCGCCGGCGGTGGCGAGGCCCTCGGAGGTGACGACCTCCTGCCCGTCGAGCGCGGCCACCGGCACCAGGCAGGCGTTGACGGCCACCCAGTCGGTCGGCCTGTGCACTCCGGGGCGGGCCACCAGGACCGAGCAGGCCCCGCACTCGCCTTCGGCGCAGCCCTCCTTCGTGCCGGTCAGGCCCCGCTCGCGGAGGAAGTCGAGCACGGTGGTGTGGGGTGCCGCCGGGGCAATCGGTGTGTCTTTCCCGTTGACCGTGATCCGCGCCGCTACCACGGCCGGCCCGCGTTTCGCGGCGCGGTCGATCGGACTGTCCAAGTCGCCATGTCAGGAGCTTTCTCATCCGGTGGTCGCGGCCGGGTGACGCGCAGCGCGACGCATCGGCACGCGAGGGCGTGCCGTCAAGTGGTGGCATGGGGGAGAAGTGCCGGGACCGCAATCGGGCACGCCGGCGAAGGGGCTGCTCAGCAGCCGTGTGCTACACGACCCGGGGCCCAGGCGATCTGGTGTGCGAGGCGAATCGGGCCGGAGACGGTCGACATCCGGTTTCGCCTCCTTCCAGCAGCTCACGAGCGGGGTGCGGTCGAAGGTACGTGGCCGCGGCTTCATCGGTCAAGCACGAGCAGCGCCGAGGAGGGGCTCGGCCGGGGGACTTGCGGGCGTACAGCAGGCAGCGTCCGGCCCCCGGTGCGCGCTGACCGGACCCGCGCCGCGCAGCGCGGTGAGGCGCTGGTGCCTATGCGGACAGCCGGTGGAGGACGACCTCGCGCAGGGCGCCGTCCTCGGCGGTGAGGGTCAGGTAGGTGTGGTGCGGCTGGCGCCGCCGGTCGGTCGGGGACCCGGGGTTGAGCAGGCGCAGACCGCCGGGGGCGGTGGAGTCCCAGGGGATGTGGCTGTGGCCGAAGACCAGGACGTCCGTGTCGGGGAACTTCGCGGCGCAGCGCCGTTCGCGTCCGGCCGCCGGGCCGGTCTCGTGGACGACCGCGAACCGCAGACCGCCGAGTTCGGCGCGGGCGATCTCCGGCAGTCGGCCGCGCAGCGCGGGCCCGTCGTTGTTGCCGTACACGGCGATCAGCCGGCGGGACCGCGCCTCCAGCACGTCGAGGGTGGCTTCGTCGGTCCAGTCCCCGGCGTGGATCACCACGTCGGCTTCGCCGACCGCCGTCAACAGGGCCTCGGGAAGGTGTTTGGCGCGCGAAGGCACGTGCGTGTCCGACGTCAGCAGCAGCCGCATGCCCCCACCTTACGGGCTGCCCCGCCGATCGGGCCGGAACCGGGACCGGCGCCCCGGCACCGCGGCAGCGCCGGCTCCCGCGGGCCGCGCCCGAGCGCGCGCGTGCGTCCGCCCCGTGGCTCGTGGGACTCCGGAACGCTCTGCGGGTGCAGGGCCGCCGAGTTCGCCGCGTACGGGGACCCTCGCCGTAGGGGGCGTGACGCGGGTCGGCGCTACAGCGCCGGTGCCAGGTCGCGGGGGCCGTGTGTCCGCTCGTAGGCGTGCCCCGTGCGCAGCAGGACCGCCTCGCCGAAGGGGCTTCCCATGAGCTGCATGCCGATCGGCAGGCCCCTGGGGTCCAGGCCGACCGGGACGGTCAGCGACGGGACGCCCGTGAGGTTGGCCGGGGCCGACAGCCGTACGTAGGCGTCGGAGACGCTCTCCACCGTGCCGTCGCCCCAGGTGACGGTCGTCTGCCCGGCGGCCACGGCCGTGACGGGGACGGTCGGCGCGGCGATCACGTCGACCGCGGTCATCATCTCCCGCCACGCCTGCCGTACGAGCGTGCGGGCGCGCTGCGCGCGCAGGTAGTCCCCCGCGGTCATCAGCTCGCCGGCCTCCAGCAGGACCCGCACGTCCGCCCCGTACAGGTCCGGCACCGCCCGCAGCGTGCGCGCGTGGTAGGCCGACGCCTCCGGCACCATCAGCCCCCACTGGGTCGCCCGCAGGTAGCGCGTCATCGGTATCTCGACGTCGACGAGCCGCGCACCGAGCGCCTGGAGCCCGCCGATCGCCTGCCGGACCGCCGCTTCGACGTCGGGGTGGACGTGGTCGAAGTAGTGGTTGACCGGCACCCCCACCCGAAGGCCCGTCAGGTCCGGTGCGGGGCCGGGCCGGTAGTCGGCGGGCGGTGCTGCTGCCGACGCCGGGTCGCGGGGGTCGTGACCCGCCAGTGAGGCGAGGACCAGGGCCGCGTCCTCCACGGTGCGGGTGATGGGCCCGACGTGGTCGAGCGACCAGGACAGCGAGGTCACGCCGTGCCGGGAGACCAGGCCGTACGTGGGCTTGAGGCCGACGACCCCGTTCAGCGCGGCGGGTACCCGGATGGAGCCGCCGGTGTCGGTGCCCAGCGCGAAGGTGGCGGCCCGTGCGGCCACCGCGACGGCCGATCCGCCGCTGGACCCGCCGGCCACCCGGCTGCGGTCCCAGGCGTTGCCGGTCTGCGGGGTGGTCAGGCCGTAGGCGAACTCGTGCGTGTGGGTCTTGCCGACGAAGACCGTACCGGCCGCGCGGAGCCGTGCGGCGACCGTGCTGTCGGCCTGCGCCCGGTGGCCCTCGCGCACCCGGGAACTCGCCGACGTGGCCGTCCCGGCCACGTCGATCAGGTCCTTCAGGCCCGCGGGGACGCCGTGCAGGGGGCCCCTGGGCCCGTCGGCGGCGATCTCGTCCGCCGCGCACCGGGCCGAGTGGCGCGCCCCGTCCGCCGCCACCGACGCGTAGGCGCCCAGGCGCGGTTGCACCTGCTCGATGCGGGCCAGTACCGAGTCGACCAGCTCGACCGGCGACATCCGGCGGGAGCGGACCGCCTCGGCGGCGCCGGCCAGGGTCAGGTCATACGGCTGCATCGGGCTGCTCCCCTCCGGCGCGGAACGCGGCCGACGGCGGTGTGTCCCCGAAGCCCAGTTCTCTCAGCACGGATACGACGGAGTGGATGTGTTCGGCCGCGGCCGCCACGTCCGCGTGGCGTTCGGGAGCCAGGGGGAGGCCGGAGCGTGCGGCCCATCGGGCCGCTTCCGGCGGGGTGAGGTCGTCGGCGGACATGGGTGTCCTTCCTGAACGGGCGCAGACGGGAAGGGCGTTGGCCAGACGCCCCTCGTAAAAGCTAACAGATTGCGTTAGTTGCCCGGCGAGGGTTAAGGTCCATAAAGCGAATGAATTGCTTTTAGGTGGGCACTCGGTGCTCGCCGTCCGCAGGCGAAGGAAGGTCCCACCGTGCATGCAGCACCGCCCGCCGTCTCCCCGTCCTGGACGGTGGGGGCCGTCACCGTCCAGCGGATCGACGAAGTCCCCCTGCCACCGCAGACCGGACCGTGGCTCCTGCCCGCCGCCACCCCCGACGTCGTCCGCGAACGGGACTGGCTGCGGCCCGCGTTCGCGGACCCGGACGGTGTCCTGCGCCTGGACAGCCACAGCTTCGCCATGGTCGTCGACGGGTTGCGCGTCGTCGTCGACACGGGCATCGGCAACGGCAAGACGCGTGCCAATCCGGCGTGGCACGACCTGCGCACCGACTACCTCGAACGCCTCACGCTCGCCGGATTCCCCCCGGAATCGGTCGACCTGGTCGTGCTGACCCACCTGCACACCGACCACGTCGGATGGAACACGCGCCGGGTCGACGGCGCATGGGTGCCCACCTTCCCCCGCGCCCGCTACCTCACCTCGAAGGCCGAGTACGACTTCTGGGCGGGCCGGGCCATGGACGACGCACGGGCGGCCGTGTTCCGCGATTCCGTCCACCCGGTCGACGAGGCGGGGCTGCTCGAAGCCGTCGACGTGCCGGCCGGAGGTCTCACGGTGGCTGCCGGTCTTGAGCTCCTGCCGACCCCCGGCCACACACCGGGGCACATCGCGGTCCGACTGACCAGTGGCGCCGCATCGGCCCTCGTCACCGGGGACTGCATCCACCACCCCGTGCAGCTGGCGCACCCGGACATCGGCAGCTGCGTCGACATCGACCCCGCGCAGGCCGAGAGGACGCGCCGCTCGCTCCTGGCCTCCCTCGCCGCCGGCGGCGCGCTCCTGCTGGGCACACACTTTCCGCCGCCGACCGCCGGCCGGGTGGTCGCCGACGGCGACGCCTACCGGCTCGAACCCGTCTCCGGCCGCACCGGGGCCGTTGCGGCCGTCGACCGCTGCGCGGACGCCGACGGCAGGACGGCGTGACGGTCAGCGCGCCGCGGCGCAGCCGTCCAGGAGTGCCTCGACCAGGCCGCGCGCGTAGTCGGCGGCGAGGTCGCGGACGCCCGGGCGGAAGAGGATCCGGTACATCACGGGAGCCACGACCCGGTCCAGCACCAGCTCGACGTCCGGTGCGCCTTCCCCGCGCTCGGCCGCCCGTGCGAGGACGACGCCGATCTGCTCCGCCGCGTACTGCGAGCACCGTGCGGCGTTGTCGCCGTCGGGGGCTCCGAGAAGGGCGTCGCGGATGTAGGCGCGGCCGATCGGGGAGGCCATCTCCTCGATGAACTGCTCCGCCCAACTGGCCAGGTCTTCAGCCAGGTTGCCGTGGTCCTGGGGCGGCGTGTCGGGCTGCAGCCTCTCCACGGCGACGTCCGACAGCAGCTCCTGCAGGTCGCCCCAGCGCCGGTAGATCGTCGACGGCGTGACTCCGGCGCGCGCCGCGACCAGCGGAATGGTCAGCTCCGAGCGGCCCCGCTCGTCCTGGAGTTCGCGCACCGCGGTGTGGACCGCCTCCTGGACGCGGGCGCTGCGGCCACCCGGGCGGACCATCGCTCTGCGACTCATGGCGGCAGCTTAAAGCAAAGTTTCAACGCATCCATCCTGACCAGCCCGTCGGCCGCTTCCGGCGCAGCCACCCCCCTCTCGCGCTGCTCGCCACGGCCGCGCTGCGCACTCCCGTCGTCGACGGCCGGTCCGACCGGAGGGCCGGGAGGAGCCCGGCGCCGGGGCCCACCCGGACGGCGCGCTCAGGGCGCTGCGACGCGCACCGCGAACAGGACGGCGTCGTCCCGGGCGTCCCCCAGGGCGACCGTGTCCAGGAGCGAGCGCAGCAGTGCGTCCAGGGGAACGTCCGGGGGAGCCGTGGCGAGCCGGTGGGCGAGGCGGCCGACGTTGTCCTCGATGTCCCCGCCCGGCTCCTCCACCAGCCCGTCGGTGTACAGCAGCAGGGTGCTTCCCGGGGGCAGGGAACGCCTCGCGCAGGAACGGGGTCCGGGCTCCAGCTCGTGGTGCAGCAGCACGTCGTGCTCCACGAGGCTGTCCACCGCGCCGTCCGCGGTGACCACGAGCGGAGCGGGATGGCCGGCGTTGCTCCACCTCAGCTGCCAGTGCCCGGCGGCCCCCGGGGTGAGGTGGGCGTGGACGGCGGTGCCGCTCGCCGGTAGCCCCAGCCGGCGGCAGGCCCGCTCCAGCGCGCCGAGGGCCTGCTCCGGGCCCTCGCCCGGGTGGTCGTGATCGGCCTGGCGCAGCATGCTGCGCACCTGGCCCATCAGGGAGGCGGCGTGCATGTCGTGCCCCGTGATGTCACCGACCGTCAGGGCCAGCCCGCCCGCGGTGTCCCCGCCCGGCGCCGGCGGCAGGGGGTAGGCGTCGTACCAGTCACCGCCCACCATGTCGTCCCGCGCGGCCGGCCGGTACAGGGCGGACAGCTCCAGGCCGGCCACGTCGGGCAGGTCGGTCAGCATGGCCAGCTGCAGCTCCCGGGCCACGGTGACCCGCTCGTCGAGGTGGAGGGCGCGTTCGACCGCCTGGGCGGTGTACGCGGCGAGCGTGGTCAGCACCGCCCGCTCCTCCACTCCGATCCAGCACGGGACGTCCCAGCCCAGGACCAGCGCCCCGAGGGTTCCGCGCGCGCCGCGCAGGGGCAGGCAGACGGCGGTTCCGCGGTCCCCTTCGTCGAACGCCGTGGTGGCCGCGGAGGGTCCGGCGTCGTCGTCCCCCTCCCCGTCCGCGGTGGCGTCGACCACGACCATCCGGTTCTCGCGGACCGCCCGTGCCACCGGCCGTTCCGAGTCGAGCGCGAGACCCTCGGTGCCCACCCTGCCGGTCCCGCCGAAGTCCCCTCCGACGGGGCTCGGGACGGCGTGGAGCATCCCCCGCCGCACCAGGACCAGGTCGACGAGGGCCGGCTTGAGGTCCCCGCCGACCAGGTCCCCGACCCGCTGGCGGACGTCGTCCAGGCCGCTGGTGTCGGCGAGGTCCTCGGACGCCCGCAGCAGCAACTCGGAACGGTCGAGCAGCACGTGCGCCCGACTCGCGTTCCCGGCCGCCGCCCGCGCCGCGTCCACCGCCGCCACCCGGGCCCTCCGGACGCTCCCGGACCGCGCGCGCATGCGCATCTGCGCACTGCACGCGGTGGCGAGGTCCGTCAGGTCCCGTACGTCGTCCTCGGTCCACTGCCGGCGTCCGCCGACCGTGACGGCGAGCACGCCCAGGAGTTCGCCGGCACCCCCGACGAGCGGCACGCCCGCGAATGCGCAGGCCGACGCCACCTCACCAGAAGGGGAGAAGAAGCGGGCCCGGCCGTCCTGCGCGACCCGCCGGCAGTGCGCCACGACGGCCGGGTCGAGGTCCGCCCCGGTCGGCCAGCGCTCGGGGACCGCGCCCGCGGCCTGCGCCACGGGGGTCAGCCAGACCAGCCCCTGCGGGACCCCCAGGAGTCGCGTGGCCAGCCGGGCGAACCGATTCACGCCGTATCCTCTCCGGCCGCACAGCCCCTGCCTCCGCTGCCACCCATCGTAGGGCCGTCCCGCCGCCCGTGCGGAGTGCGGCCCACGGCCGGCCGGCCCGCCGGGCGGGTCGGGCCCGGACGGCGGCGCGAGCCGTTTCCCCGGGCCCGTGCCGGGCAGGCGCACGCCATGGACCAGTCGAAGGCACCGGTGCTCGAAGCGCTGACCGCATACCACCGCGACGGACAGACCCCCTTCACACCTCCCGGCCACAAGCAGGGTCGTGGAGCCGACCCCAGGGTCAGAGCCGTTCTCGGCGACGACGTGTTCCGCTCCGACGTCCTCGCCACCAGCGGCCTGGACGACCGTACGTCCTCCCAGGGCATCGTGGAGGAGGCGCAGGCCCTGATGGCCGACGCCGTCGGCGCCGACCACGCCTTCTTCTCCACCTGCGGTAGCTCCCTGTCCGTGAAGTCCGCCATGCTCTCGGTCGCGGCACCGCACGAGGAACTGCTGGTGGGACGGGACGCCCACAAGTCCGTGGTGTCCGGCCTGATCCTCTGCGGCATCCGGCCCGTATGGGTGGACCCGCAGTGGGACGCCGAACGACACCTGGCCCACCCGCCGTCCGCGGAAGCCTTCGAGGCCGCGTTCGCCGAGCACCCCGACGCCCGCGGCGCACTCGTGACGACGCCGACCCCCTACGGGACGTGCTCCGACCTCGCGGCCATCGCCGAGGTCTGCCACCGTCGGGGCCGGCCCCTGATCGTCGACGAGGCGTGGGGCGCCCACCTGCCGTTCCATCCCGAACTCCCCACGTGGGCGATGGACGCCGGCGCGGACGTCTGCGTCACCTCTGTGCACAAGATGGGATCGGGCCTGGAGCAGAGCTCGGTCTTCCACCTCCAGGGCGACCTCGTCCGACCCGAGGTACTCCGGAGTCGCGAAGACCTCCTGGGCACCACCAGCCCCTCCGTACTCGTGTACGCGGCCCTGGACGGCTGGCGCCGGCAGATGGTCGAGCAGGGCAAGGTCCTCTACGACGACGCACTCGCCCTCGCCGCGCAGGTCCGCGAGCGGATCTCGCGCATCGACGGCATGCGGGTCCACGGGCGCGACGACTTCTGCGGACCCGGCCGTGCCGCGGACATGGACCCGCTCCAGGTCATCGTCGACATCAGCGACTGGGGGGTCACCGGCTACCGTGCCGCCGACTGGCTGCGCCGGCACCACCGGATCAACCTCCACCTCGCCGACCACCGCCGCATCAGCGCCCAGCTCACCCACGCCGACGACCTCGACAGCGCGGACGCACTCCTCGCGGCCCTGACCGACCTGGCCGCCCGTCGCGAGGAACTGCGCACGGGGCAGCCGGTCCACGTCCCCCCGCCGCCCAGGATGCGGCTGGAACAGGCCGCGCTGCCCCGCGACGCCTTCTTCGGCCCGACCGAGCAGGTGCCGTGGGAGGAGGCCGACGGGCGGATCGCCGCCGAAATGCTCACCCCCTACCCGCCCGGCATCCCCGCGGCGCTGCCGGGCGAGCGCCTCACCCGCGACGTCCTGCGGTACCTGCGCTCGGGGATCGATGCGGGCATGGTCGTCCCGGACGCAGTCGACGCCGGGGTCAAGAGCGTGCGGGTCCTGCGCCAGACGTGACGCGCGGCCCGTCGGGCCCGGCGCCGTCCCGCGGACGAGAGAGGAGGAGCCCTTGTGCAGACCTTCCTTCCCTTCCCGTCGTTCGGGGCCTCGGCCGCCGTCCTGGACGCCCGCCGGCTCGGCAAACAGCGGGTCGAGGCCCTCCAGGTGCTGCGCGGGCTGATCGTCCCGGACTACGGATGGCGCAGGCACCCGGCCGTCCGCATGTGGGCCGGCTACGAGGAGGCTCTCGTCCGGTACGGTCTGGACGTCTGCGGGACCTGGACGGCCGAGGGGCGCGCCGACACCTGCGCCGTCACCCTGGTCGCGGACTTCCGGGCCTGGCTGCCGGGCGGCGAGCCGAGGACGCAGGAGCAGTTGGCCGCCGACGGCGACCTTCCGCCCTGGCTCGGCAGCCCGGATTTCCACCGCAGCCACCAGTCCGCGCTCGTGCGCAAGGACCCCGACTTCTACCGTCCGCGCTTCCCCGGAGTCGATGGCGACCTGCCGTACGTCTGGCCCGCCTCCGACCGCACGCCGGGGCGGACGGGGTGACGTCCGGGGCCACGGTCCGAGGGGCCTCGCCGCGCCCGACGGCCCCGGGGGTCACCGCTGCGTCCCGGCGGGGCCCGGGGGGCACCGCATCGCCCCGGCGGGATCCCGCCGCCGTCCGGCGTCACGCTCCCGTGCGGGACGAGGCCCTCCCGCGAGCCCGCGGACCTCGCCTCCGGCACGGGCCGGTGCGGGCTCCCGCACCAGGAGGCAGTACTTCGCCCCGGTGGAGGCCGGGAGCGTCAGCCGGAGCGGCCCTTCTTCCGCAGCGCCTCCGGCTTGTGCACGGCCGACCGGCCGGAGGCGTCGCTCTCCACCTCGTACTGCGGGTCCTCGTCCGAGGCGGCCACGGTGCGGCCCGCGGCCCGTGTGCGCTCGGTGATCTTCTTCTTCACCTTGCCCGACACGTTCTGCCCGTGGCTCTTCCAGGAGACCTCGTCACCCCGGCTCAGGCCGCCCGCGTCCTTGCCGTCCTTGCTGCCCTTGGCGCTCACGACTTCCCCTTCCGTTCCGGCCGGCCCGCGCGCGACCCGGCTCCTGGTCCGCGTCCCAGCCTCCGGCACGTCCGCGGCCGACGCACTTCCTGGACCGCCGCGCCGCCCCCGTACGACCGGCCGACGGCGTACCGCTCCCGGCTCGCCTACAGTGGACGGTCCCTGATCCGCAGGAGACGTGATGCGATCCCAGCCGCCCGTGGGCCCTCCCGACGACGGCGCGGACGCCCTCTTCGGCCTGGAGGACCTCGACCCGGGGCCGGCGTCCGGCGCCCATGCGGCCCCCGGCCCGCTGTTCCGGGACTCGCCGACCGCGCGCCGGCTGCTGTCCGTACGGGCGATCTTCGCCGAGCCGGCGGCCGCGGCCTCCCCGCGCGGCCGGCAGGTCCTCGCCCGGTACCCCGACGCCGAAGTGGTGCCCGTCGACTCGCACTGGCGGATCCCGGACCTCCACGGCAACGAGGGCAACGTCGACCGCTGGGTCCGCATCAAGACCGAGACCCTGGTCCTGGGGGAGAAGAAGACGCTCACCACCCGGCCCAACGGCCGCTCAGCGGACTGGATCGCGCCCGGGCCCGCCAACGGCTGTGCCATGGCCTGCGCCTACTGCTACGTCCCGCGCCGCAAGGGGTACGCCAATCCGATCACCGTCTTCACCAACATCGAGCGCACCATCGCCCACCTCTCCCGGCACATCGCACGGCTCGGGCCCAAGACCGAGCCGAACCAGTGCGATCCGAGCGCTTGGGTCTACGACATCGGCGAGAACAGCGACTGCTCCGTCGACGCCCTCATCAGCGACAACGTGGCCGACCTGGTGCGGGCCTTCGCGCGGTGGCCCGCAGCCAAGGCGTCCTTCGCCACGAAGTTCGTCAACCCCGACCTGCTCCTGCTGGACCCGCGCGGCCGCACCCGCGTGCGGTTCTCCCTGATGCCGCAGAGCGACTCCAAGCTGCTCGACATCCGCACCAGCCCGGTGGAGAGCCGCATCGCCGCGGCCGGCGACTTCCTGGACGCCGGCTACGAGGTCCACTTCAACCTCTCACCCGTCGTCCTGCGCCCCGACTGGGAACGGGACTGGTCCCTCCTGCTGCGGCACATGGACGACGCCCTGCCCGTCCGGGTGAAGGAGCAGGCGGCCGCCGAGGTGATCATGCTGACGCACAACAAGGACCTGCACGAGATCAACCTGGGCTGGCACCCGCGCGCCGAGGACGTCCTGTGGCAGCCCGGCCTCCAGCAGCCCAAGCGCTCGCAGAACGGCAGCTGGAACGTCCGCTACCGGGGCGAGGTGAAGGCCGAGGCGGTCGCGACGATGCGCGCGCTCGTCGCCGAACACACGCCGTGGCTCCGGATCCGCTACGCCTTCTGACGATCCGACCGCTGAAGCCCCGTCAAGAGTATTGACAGAAGTTGAACACAATCGGACGCTGAGAGCGCTCTCACGCTTCAATACATCGATCCCTGCCGCGCCACCAGCTGCCCGCTGCCCGCCGGTACGGGTCCCCCCCACGTGCAAGGAGGATGAGAGTGTCCCGCCTGTCGAAAGCACTGGCGTTCGGCGTTGCGGCCGTGTCCGTCGGCGCCGGTCTGCTGTTCTTCGGCCCGCCGCCGTCCGCGGAGGCCGTACCGGCAACCATTCCGCTCACCATCAAGAACAACTCGGGACGCAACGAGCCCGTCTACATCTACAACCTGGGCACCCTGCTCGCGACGGGCCAACAGGGATGGGCCGACGCGAACGGAACGTTCCACCCCTGGCCCGCCGGTGGCAATCCGCCCACCCCGGCTCCCGACGCGGCGATCACCGGCCCGGCCAACGGGCAGACCAAGACGATCCGGATGCCCAAGTTCTCCGGGCGCGTCTACTTCTCCGTCGGGCAGAAGCTCGTCTTCAAGCTCACCACCGGCGGTCTGGTCCAACCCGCCGTGCAGAACCCCACCGACCCCAACCACAACATCCTGTTCAACTGGTCCGAGTACACGCTCAACGACGGCGGACTGTGGATCAACAGCACCCAGGTCGACATGTTCTCCGCCCCGTACGCGGTCGGCGCCAAGGCGCCGAACGGAACGGTCAAGAACACGGGCCGACTCAAGCCAGGGGGCTACAACGCCGTCTTCGGCGGGCTGCGTGCGGCCGGCTGGGGCGGCCTGATCCACAACCGCCCCGACGGCACCCCGCTGCGCGCGCTCTCGCCCGGCCACGGCATCTCGGCGGGCGGCATCCCCGCGAGCGTGATGGACGACTACATCAACCGCGTGTGGAGCAAGTACAGCTCCTCCACCCTCACCGTGACACCGTTCGCGCACGAACCGAACACCAAGTACTACGGCCGGGTCTCGGGCAACGTCATGAACTTCACCAACGGCGCGGGGACGGTGGTCACCAGCTTCCGGAAACCGGACTCCGACAGCGTCTTCGGCTGCTACAAGCTGCTCGACGCCCCCAACGACACCGTCCGCGGCCCCATCTCCCGCACCCTGTGCGCGGGCTTCAACCGCTCGACACTCCTGACCAACCCCAACCAGCCCGACGCGAACGGCACCGGTTTCTACCGCGACGCCGTGACCAATCACTACTCCCGCGTCATCCACGCCCAGATGGCCGACGGCAAGGCGTACGGCTTCGCCTTCGACGACGTGGGGGCCCACGAGTCCCTGGTCCACGAGGCGGACCCCCGGGAGGCCTTCATGACCCTGGAGCCGTACAACTAGGGCGGCCTGTCCTTCTGATCATGCCGGCCTCGTGCGCGGCCGGTTCGCCCGGCGCCCGGGTGCACCCGGGCGCCGGGCGTCAGTGGTCGTGGCGTGCCCCGTGTTCCAGCGACGACTGGGGGCGGGGCGCGCCGGTTTCCGGGCCGAAGGGGGCGAGGGGGGTCCGGTCGCCGGCGGCCGTCGCGGTGAGGGGGATGCCGAGGCTCTGGCACATGCGCTGCGCGCGGGCCAGTGCGCTGAAGGTCATGGGGGAGGGGGAGCGGCTGGGCAGCTCCACGCTGACCCGCTCGGGGCGGTGGGCGTGGACGAGGGATTCGATCTGCAGGGCGGCCGCGGCCCGGTCGGTGACGCGCAGCTCGTGCAGGATCCGCACGTGCAGCGTGCCATGGGCGATGTGGTGGCTGATGACCATGCCGCACCTCTCTGCACACGGGGGACTCCCGCAGGCCGGGCTTCCCGCACTCCGGGGTCCCGCACGCCGGGATCCCCGCCCCCCAGTGTGCGGCAGCCGGCCCGCCGGGGCCCGCCGGGCCGGCCCGGCGGGCCACGAGGGCGCGGCCCGCCGCCCTCGGCGCGGCGCCGAGCCGGCGGGCGCCGCGGTCGCGGAGAGCCGGTTGCGAGGCCGAGGCCGAGGCCGACGACGACGCCGGCCGGCGCCCTGTCCCGCTCCCGCTCCCGCGCCCGGCCGGTCGCCGTGGCCACCTGCTCCGCCGTGAACCGCCGGGTCGGCTCGCCGCCCGCCGGGGACGCGGCGCCGTCGGACGCCCGACCACTCGAAGCGGTGACTCCTCCGGCCGCGGTGCCCGTAGCGCATTTCCGCCCCCGGCGCCACCTCGGGACCGGGTGGTGCGGCCGGCGCCGGAGGCATGCCACGGGTGCAGGGCCGCCCCGCACGGCCGCCGACGGCCCGCCGACCTCCCCTTACGCCGCCCGCCGACCGACGGGGCCGGGAGCGCAGGCCGGAAACCGCCGCCATCAATGGCGCGTAACGGTTCCTTCGGTCCGATGAACTCCAACGAAAGCGCACATGCGGGCAGTTGGGCGTAGTTATGCTCCCGCCCACCGGTCAGAAGGTCACCCTTTTCCGATAATTCGAGGACGCCGATGGAGCAAAGAGACATTCCACCCGAAACATCCCGCCCGGAGGCGGGAGCGGGCCGGGCCTTGCCCGCGATCGCAGCCATGGCCGCCGTCTGCCTGGTCGGGGCGCTTGTTTCCTCCTCGCGGCCGGTCGGCACGATCATGGTCGCCGCGGGCGCCCTGTGCACCGTCGCGGTGTTCGTCGAGGCCTTGCGGCGCGGCCGCGCGCTCACCGCCCGCAGCGCCGAGATCGCCGCACTCCGGCACACCCTGGCCCGGCAGGAGACCGAGGCGACCCGCCTGGCCACGGTGGTGCTCCCCGAGGCCATCGAACGACTGCGCCGCGGCGAGGTGGCCGAGGAGGTGCTCACCTCCCTGGGCGGCCGTGCCGGACGCGGCAACCGCTGGGGCAACGACGAGGCCCTCACCCCGCGCTTCCGCGCCGCCCTCCAGGCCGTACTGGCCCACGCCATCGACACCGTCGACAACGAGGAGAGCCTGCGCGACTCGGCGCAGCGCGCCTTCGTGAACGTCGCCCGCCGCGTGCAGGCGATCGTGCACCAGCAGGCCCACGAGATGCGCGAGATGGAGGACCGGCACGGCCGCAACCCGGACGTCTTCGGCGACCTCCTGCGGCTGGACCACGGCACCGCCCTCATCGGCCGGCTCGCCGACTCCATCTCCGTCCTCGGCGGTGCGCGCCCCGGCCGGCAGTGGAGCAGGGCCGTCACCCTCTACAGCGTGATGCGCGGCGCGATGTCGCGGATCATCGACTACCAGCGCGTGGAACTGCACTCGGTGACCGAGGTCGCCGTCCTCGGCCCCGTCGTCGAACCGCTGATCCACACCCTCGCGGAACTGCTGGACAACGCCACCCGCTACTCCCCGCCGCACACCCGGGTCCACCTCACCGCCGTGGAGGTGCAGTCGGGCATCGCCGTGGAGATCGAGGACGGCGGCCTCAGCATGAGCGAGGAGGCCCGCGCACGGGCCGAGAAGATGCTCGCCCAGGCGCAGTCCGGCATCGACCTCAACGACCTGGGCGAGACGCCGAGGCTGGGCCTGGCGGTGGTCGGCCGGCTGGCGCAGGCGTACGGCTTCCAGGTGTCCCTGCGCTCCTCCGCGTACGGCGGTGTCCGCGCCGTGGTCATCGTGCCGCAGCACCTGATCACCACGGCGACCGCGGCCACCGGTCTCGCCCACGGCATCGGCTCCTCCTCCGGGCCCCGGGCGGTGTCCGCCACCCCGCGCGAGCACCCCGTCGACGCGACGTCGGCCGGCGTGTCCGTACCCCGGCCGGCGCCCGCTCCGGCGCCCGGGCCGATGCCCGCCGCCGGCGGGCCGACCACCGAACGTACCGCGACCGGTCTGCCGCAACGGCGCCGGAAGGACCGCGTCGCCACCTCCGAAGTCCGGCCGGCCGCGCGGCCGCAGCCGGCCGACGACAACGGCCCCGGAATGTGGTTGGAGGCGTTCCACAGCGGACTGTCCGGCGAGTCCGGCCACGACGCACCGGGCGCCCAGGACGCGTCGGGTTCAGCGACCAAAGGGGCTTAGGCAGTGATGACTCAGCGAAGCAGTATGGACTGGATGCTCAAGGACCTGGCCGCCGGCGTTCCGCAGACGCGGCACGTGATCGTACTGTCCGCGGACGGGCTCTGCGTGGCGCAGTACGGGGCCGAGACGGACACGGCGGACCGCCTGGCGGCCGCCTGCGCGGGCCTGCAGAGCCTCGCCGGGGCGGTGGCCGCGGAACTGCCCAGCTCCGAGGGGAGAATGCGGCTCGTCGTGATCGAGATGGACGGCGGGTTCTTCTACCTGATGGCCGCCGGAGACGGCTCCTACCTCGCGGTCCTCGCCGACGAGGGTGTCGACGCGGGGCTCATGGGCGCGCAGATGCGCAACCTGGTGACGCGAATGGGGGACCACCTGAGCAGCCCGCCCCGGCACGACGGGCAGCCCGCGTGAAAGAGCCGCCCGAAAGCTGGGAGGACGGCAGTCCCGAACGGCTCTACGTCATCACCGGCGGACGCAGTGGCCCTTCCACCTCCGTCCAGCTGGACCTCGTGACCTTAGTGGTGGCCAAAGGGCCTCCCCAGCCGGAGATGCAGCCCGAGCAGGCCTCCATCCTGCGGATGTGCCGGTCACCGCTGTCGGTGGCCGAGATCTCCGCCTACGCCGGCCTGCCCGTGAGCGTCGTCACCGTGCTGGTCGGAGACCTGATGGCCACCCAGCGCGTGCACGTCCGCCCGCCCATTCCCGCCGCGCAGCTACCCGACCTTGCTCTGATCGAGGCAGTGATCGATGGACTTCAGAAGCTCTGACCCGCCCGCCGGGCCGCGCGAGGCGGACGTCCTGCCGCACACGGCCGCGGCGGCCGTCAAGGTCGTCGTCGTCGGCGGTTTCGGCGTGGGCAAGACGACGATGGTCGGTGCGGTCAGCGAGATCAAGCCGCTGACCACCGAGGAGACGATGACCAAGGCGGGCGTCGGCGTCGACGACACCTGGGGCGTCGCCCGCAAGATCACCACCACCGTGGCCATGGACTTCGGCCGCATCAGCATCAACGACGAGCTCGTGCTCTACCTCTTCGGGACACCGGGGCAGGAGCGCTTCTGGTTCCTGTGGCGCGGGCTGTTCGAAGGTGCGCTGGGCGCCGTCGTCCTCCTCGACACCCGCCGGCTGGAGATCAGCTTCGACGTCATCGGGAGGCTGGAGGAACGCGGCGTCCCCTTCGTCGTGGCCGTCAACTCCTTCCCCGGCGCTCCGGACCACCCGCTGGAGGAGCTGCGCGAGGCCCTCGACCTGCCGCCCGCCGTCCCGATCCTCGTCTGCGACGCCAGAAAGCGGGACTCCTCCCGCGACGTCCTGCTGACCCTCATGCGCTACCTGCACTCCCAGGCAGCCACCCAGGAGGCAATGTGAGCACCACCCCCACCCCGCCGCCCGAGTGCCCCGCCCACGCCGCGGCGACCGCGGGCGGCCTGTACCGCCTGCACGGAGCGGAGGCCCAGGCGGACCCCTTCGCCCTGTACGAGAAGCTGAGGGCCGAGCACGGCCCCGTCGCCCCGGTGCTCGTCAGCGGGGACCTCCCGGCGTGGCTGGTCCTCGGCCACCGGGAGAACCTGGACGTCGCCCGCACGTCGTCGCGCTTCGCCCGCGACCCGCGGGGCTGGCGCGACCTCAGGGAGGGCCGGGTGCCGGCAGACACCCCGCTCGGCCCCATGGTCTCCTGGGTACCGGTGTGCAACTTCACCGACGGCCCCGTCCACGAACGGCTGCGCGCCGCCGTGGTCGAGTCCCTGGAACGCTTCGACAAGCGCGGCATCCGGCGCTATGTGACGCGCTTCGCCAACCAGCTCGTCGACCAGATCGCCGCCGAGGGGTACGCCGACCTGGTGCCCGCCTTCTCCGACCAGCTCCCCATGCTGGTGATGACCCAGCTCATCGGGGCCCCCGACGAGCACGGGCCGCTCCTGGTCAACGCGGCGCGCGACATGCTCCAGGGGACGGAGACCGCCCTGCAGAGCGACCGCTACGTGACCACCACGCTGGAGAACCTGGTCACGGAACGCAAGGCCAAGCCGGCCCGCGACCTCGCCTCCTGGCTGATCGAACACCCCGCGGACCTCACCGACACCGAAGTGCTCATGCACCTGCGCGTGGTGCTGATCGCGGCCTACGAGACCACCGCGAACCTGATCGCCAACACGCTGCGCACCGTGCTGACCGACCCGCGCTTCCGGGCGAGCCTCTCCGGAGGCCACATGACCCTGCCCGACGCCCTGGAGCAGGTCCTGTGGGACGACCCGCCGATCAACACGATCATCGGGCGGTGGGCCACCGGGGACACCGTGCTGGGCGGCCGGCAGATCAAGGCCGGGGACATGATCCTGCTCGGCCTCGCCGCGGGCAACGCCGATCCGCAGATCCGTCCCGACCCCTCCGTGTCGGTCCACGGCAACCGCTCCCACCTGGCCTTCAGCAGCGGCCCGCACGAGTGCCCGGGCCAGGACATCGGGCGGGCGATCGCGGACACCGGCATCGAGGTGCTCCTGGACCGGCTGCCCGACCTCCAACTGGCCGTCGACGCGAGCGAGCTGCAGTGGCGCGGCACCCTGATGTCACGCCATCTGCTGACGCTGCCGGTACGGTTCGCTCCGCGCTCGGCGCCGGCGCCGGCTCCGGCCCCGCAGCTGCCGGTGGAGCAGCCGGCCGGGCACCCCGTCCATCCGCTGATCCCGCCGCAGCCGACGGCGCCGCCCGCGGCCGCCGCCACCGGTGGGCGCAGGCGCCGGGGTGTCGGCTGGTGGCGCCGACTGCTCGGCCGCCGCTGAGCCCGCCGTCCGTGCCAGGGGCCCCGGCCGCATCGACCGGAGCCCCCGGTACGCCCCTCAGCGGTGCAGCTGCCGCCACCAGGCCGCCAGGGCCGGCAGGTCCGGCGGTCCGGACACGGCGGCACCGGGTCCGTCGGCGAACCGGACCGTGAACGCCGCGTCGGCGACGGGCAGTTCGTAGCGGTTGCGCGGACTGGCGTAGCGCGGTGCACGGGTCTGCCACGCGATGCAGCCGGCCACGTAGTGGCCCAGGGCCGCGAGATGGCGTCGCAGGGTCGGGTCCGCGCCGTGCTCCAGCTGTGCCCGCAGCCCGAGGAAGAGGCCCATCACGCGGTCGCGCAGGGCCACGGCGAGGGGAACCGCCTCGGCCGGCGAGCAGCCCTCCTGGTGGGCGAGGACGTTGACCAGGTTGACCTCCGGCGGCTGCAGGTGGTCGTCCTTGTCGTAGGAGAACAGGTCGTTGTCCGCGCTCACGACGAAACCGGCCGCGTCCGTCGCGGCCGTCAGCGCGGGGGAGCACAGGACCTCCGCCGGCATGCGGTCGCGGCGGGCGACGTCCGACCAGGTCAGCGAGAACCGGGTGCCGTTGGCCAGCGGTCCCATGGCGACGAAGTCGTTCAGCCCCGGCATGGACCCCTCCTCCGCCCGCGCGGCCCGCCAGGCCGCCCCGAGCAGCCAGTCCCGCGTCCCCTCGACGAACCGGCGCAGCTCGTAGGGGGTGAGCAGGGCGTGGGTGCGGCCGACCAGGTCCAGCAGCGCGCGGGTCATCGGCCCCTCGGGCAGCAGCGACGCCCCGGGGTCCTCGATGGTCCGCAGCAGCCGCGTCCCGTGGTCGACGACGGCCGCCGTGCCCACCTCGGCGGAACCGGAGTCCTGCCAGTCGTCGACGGCGTTGGCCCAGTAGTTCCACTCCGTGAACAGCAGGACCGTCTCCACGTCCCCGTCGGGAATGATCCGGCAGGAGAAGTCGGCGCTGTGGGTGGCGAGCCCCCATGCCCGCTCGACCGGGTCCGGGTACAGGCCGAAGGCGTCCAGCCACTCGACCGCCCGGGACTCCACCTCCTTGGCGTCGGGATGGACGAGGTCGCGCGGCAGGGGGCAGTAGAAGGGCGGCAGGCCCGCGCCGAGGCGGGAGGGCCGTGGCGGTGCGGTCATCGACCACCTCCCAACCGGAAGCGCAGCAGGCGCGTCTCCACCGCGTGGTCGCGCCACAGCCGGAAGAACTTGCTGTGGGCGATCGTGGACTGTTCGAGGCGCTCGGGGGTCCAGGCGCCCGGTGCGGCGCCGTCGCCCGCCCGGATCCGGTCGAGTTCGGCGGTGTTCCACGCCATGGACTGCACCCAGAACTCCGCGACCGAGTCCGTCACGTCCTCGTCCTGGACCAGTTCGAACCCGGCCGCCTCGGCCGCGGCCAGGTATTCGGCACGCCGGCCCAGCCGGGTTCTGTAGTAGTCGTCCATGAACTCCCGCCACCGGCAGGCGCCCACGAAGTGTTCCTGGATCCCGAACCAGCCGCCGGGTTCGAGCGCGTTCGCGACGACCGCGAACAGTCTGGTCCGGTCGGTGTAGCCGCTGCTCTCGTTGGCGTAGGCGGCGTCGTACGCGCGGGTCTCGTCCAGGTCGTGCACGTCGGCCAGGACGGGCCGCACGTGCTCCGCGACCCCGCTGCGCCGGGCGAAGTGCCGCACGATCGGCACGTGTTCCGGTGCGACGGTGAGGCCGGTGACCGACGCGCCGTGCTCCTGCGCCCAGTAGAGGGAGGTGCCGCCCAGGCCGCAGCCGATGTCGAGCAGCCTCCGGGGAGGCGCCTCGTACGCACCCCAGGAGCGGGCCGCGTGGTCGACTATGAGCTCCTGGGCGTCGAACAGGGCGCGTTGCAGCGTGCTCTGCGGGACTGTGGTGTCGGGTGGGCCGTCCGGATACAGGCCCACGTGGAAGTGGACGCGTGGGCCCGGACCGTACTTCTGCAGGATCTCCTGTGTCTTGCGGCTGTAGTAGAGCCGGACCGGGTCGTCCGCGGCCGAGGCTCGGCCGCCGCCTAAAGACCGTTCGAAGGGGGTAACGCGCATGGGGTGTCCGCCCTTTCGTGGGGTAGGGCCGCCCTCCGGGGCATGCCGGCGCCGCTCTCGTGGCGTCCCGGGGGCACACTGTTGAAGCACGGACCATCGTGGCACTTCGGAGGCACCGCGTCAGCCCGCTGGAGCAGCACGGTACCGTCAAGATCCCTGCCATGAGGGCTGGTTGACGGTGACGGGGCGGGCCGCCGGTGCGCCGGCGACCAGCAGGGCGCTCACGCCGGCGCGCGCTCCGGGGACGACTCCCGCGCCGGGGGCGGCACCAGCCGGACGAACGCGCGGGCGTCGGCGACGGCCGCTCCACCCGGGTCGTTGTTGAAGTACGCGAAGACGTCGGCGCCGGCGGGCCAGGTGTCCGCGATCCGCGCCGCCCACGTGTGCAGGGCCGCCCGGCCGTAGCGGGGAGAGGGCTGCGCGCGGCCCTCGTGGAACCGTACGTACCCCCAGTCCGCCGTGCGCCACAGCGGCGTGACCGGCCGCGATCCGCGGTCGGCCCAGCACAGGGCGGCACCCCGCTCGGTCAGGACCGAGCGCACGTCGTCCGTCCACCAGGACTCGTGCCGCGGCTCGACCGCGATGCGCGTACCCGCCGGGAAGCAGGCCAGGCAGGCGTCGAGGGCGGCCGGGTCGGCCCGCAGGGTGGGTGGCAGCTGGAGCAGGACCGGCCCGAGGCGGTCGCCCAGGGAGGCGGCGTGCGACATCAGGCGGCTCACCGGCTCGGCGGGCTCGCGCAGGCGTTTGATGTGCGTCAGGAAGCGGCTCGCCTTGACGGCCATGACGAATCCGGGCGGCGTGCGGGCGCGCCACTGGGCGAACGTTTCCGGTGACGGCAGCCGGTAGAAGGCGTTGTTGCTCTCCACCGTGCGGAAGTGACCGGTGTACTCCTCCAGCCAGAGGCGCTGCGGCCGGTCCGGCGGGTAGAGGACGCCCGACCAGTCGCGGTACTGCCACCCGGACGTCCCGACGTACACGGTCATGCCCTCCGCCTGCCCGCCGTGGCCCCCGGCACACCTCGGCGCCGGTTTGGGGCGGGGGACGCCGGGCAGAAGGTGACTGCCGTCCCGCGGTCCCGACTGCGGGGCGGACCAGGACGACAGCACCGGGGGTTCGGAGGCGGTGGTTGCCGATGGACGCGAGTGCCGGGGCTGCTCGGGCCGCCGGTGCCGATCCCGGCGCCGGCCGGGGCCGCGATGCCGGCCGGAGCCACGATGCCGATGCCGGCCAGGGCTACGACGCGACCCCGTACCTGCCCTCCCGCGGCGGGCTGCCCGGTCTGCGCCGGGCCGCGGCCGGATGCCGCGGGTGCCCGCTGTTCCGGGACGCGACGCAGACGGTCTTCGGCCTCGGGCCCGCAGGGGCGCGCCTGATGCTGGTGGGGGAGCAGCCGGGGGACCAGGAGGACGTTCGGGGGGAGCCCTTCGTCGGACCGGCCGGACGGCTGCTGCGCCGGGCACTGGCGCAGGCCGGCCTGGACGAGGAGGACGCGTACTTCACCAATGCCGTCAAGCACTTCAAGTTCACCCCCGCCCCGCGGGGCAAACGACGCATCCACAAGGCTCCCAGCCTGCGCGAGGCGGCCGCATGCCGACCGTGGCTCGTGCAGGAGCTGCGCCTGGTCGGGCCCGAGGTGCTGGTGGTGCTCGGCGCGACGGCGGGCAGGGCGCTGCTGGGGTCCTCCTTCCGGGTGGGTGAGCAGCGCGGCGTCCTGCTGCCGATGCCGGCCTTCGACGGCGGGGCGTCGGGGGCGGTGTCCGGGCAGCTGCTGGCGACCGTCCATCCCTCCGCGGTGCTGCGGGCCGACGACCGCGACGCGGCCTTCGCGGGACTGGTGGCGGACCTTTCGGTGGCCGCCACCGTGCTGGAGTGAGCGGACGGCCGTGGCCCCGGCGGGAGCGGCTGATCGCCGGGGGCCCGTCTCGCGCAGCAGCGGGTGCGCGGCCGTCGTCGCCCGGGCGGGCTCAGTGGCTCGGAGCGGATGCGGGCTCCTGCTCGCGGAGGGCCCAGGGCGAGCCGTACGCCGTGAGCAGGTCGAGGAAGGGCAGCGGCGCGAGGGCCTCCGGGCCGAGGACCCCGGACCCCGACCACCCGCCGGTCGCGATCAGTTCCAGGGCCACCACCGGGTTGACGGCGGTCTGCCAGACGACGGCCTGGGAGCCGTACTCGCGCATCGACCACTGGTTGTCGACCACGTGGTAGAGGTACACCTCGCGGGGCCGGCCGTCCTTCGTGCCCTTGACCCAGGTGCCGGCGCAGGTTCTGCCCGTCATCCGGTCGCCGAGCGTCGCCGGGTCGGGCAGGCAGGCCGCGACGACGTCCCGCGGCGAGACCCGTACCTCACGGCCGTCCTCGCCGCGGACGGGGACGCGGACGGTGGAGTCCAGGCCCAGCGCGTGCAGGGCCTTCAGCTTTCCGATGAAGTCGTCGCCGAGGCCGTACTTGAAGGTCACCCGGCGGGCGCCGACCCAGCGCGGGACCAGGAGGACCTCCTCGTGCTCGACGTTGACGCATTCGACCGGCCCGATGCCCTCGGGGAAGTCGAAGACCTCCGGCTCGCTGAACGGTTCGGTGGTGAACCACCCGCGCCCGCGCTCGTACACCACGGGAGGGTTCAGGCACTCCTCGATCGTGGTCCAGATGTTGAAGGACGGGGCGAAGTCGTAGCCCTCCACGGTGAGGTCGGCGCCGTCGCGGATACCGATCTCCTCGATGTCGTCGAAGAGTTCGTCGGCCGCGTAGCGTGCGAAGACGTCCGACAGGCCGGGCTCGACCCCCATGCCGACGAGCGCGAGGCGGCCCGACTCCTCCCACTCCGCGGCCCGTGCGAACTGCTCGTCGCCGAGCTTCACCCCGCACTCGGCGTGCGGGTGCTCGGGGTGCGGACGGGAGAGCGACATGGCCATGTCGACGTAGTGGCTGCCCGCCGCGAGCGCGGCGTCGAACAGGGGCATCACGAAGCGCGGATCGGTGGCGTTCATCAGGACGTCGCAGCCGTGCTCGGTGAGCAGTGCGGTCACCGCCGCCCTGTCGGAGGCATCGACCCGGCAGGCGGTGAAGCGCCGCTCGTCGCCGCCCAGGGCCGCTACGGCGGCCCGGGCGCGGGAGAGGTCGTAGTCGGCGACGACGAACTGGTCGAAGAAGTCACGGCGGGCGGCGATCTTGGTGATCGCGCTGCCGACACCGCCTGCACCCACAAGCAGAACACGCATGTCCCGGTCCTTTCTCGGTGAGGCGTCCGCCTCGGGGGCTGATGGAACCCGGCGCCCCGGGTTAAGGTCAATGGTGTTGGCATAAGGGTGGGACGGTACGGAGGTGGGCGGCGTGGCGAAGGCCGTGGTCCCCGAGGAGGCCCGCAGGCGGCGGCGACCGACGCGCCGGGGGACGGTGCTCTCCGAGAAGCTGATCGTCGAGACGGCGCTGCGCATGGTCCGCGAGCACGGCAGCGCGGGCCTGTCCGCCCGGCGGCTGGGCGCCGCCCTCGGCGCGGACCCGAGCACGCTCTACCGGTACTTCGAGGGCATGGACGGCCTGACCCTCGCCATCGGCGAGGAACTCATCGGCCGGGCCCTCGACGGCTGGGCACCGACCGGCCGGTGGCGCGACGACCTGCGCGACCTCGGCCTGCGCATCCACGGTGCCTACCTCGCCCACCCGCAGGCCGCCCTGCTGACCGCGAGCCGGGTGACCGGCCGGCCGCGCGAGATCGCCGCCGACGAGGTCGTCCTGGGCATCCTGCGCCGAGCCGGGTTCGGCGACGGGGACGCCGTGCGGATCTACCATGCGTACATCGACCAGAGTCTGGCCTTCGCGGCGCTGGACGCGGGCCCGCTGGCCCTCTCGGCCGAGGCCCGTGCGTCGGACGAGCAGCGGTGGGAGTCCACGTATGCCCGCCTGCCGGCCGACACGTACCCGAACATCGCGGCCACCGCCGGCCTGCTGGCCGCGCGCATGCCGCACAGCGCCTACCCCGTCGCCCTGGACATGCTGCTCGACACGGCGGAGCGGCAGCTGGAGCAGGCGGCGGCCGGCCCCGGCGCCTGAGCCGGGGCACGGCAGGCCGCCACCGGCGGTGCGGCGGAGCGCCCGTCAGGCCCAGTGATGGTGGGGGTAGGGAGGGCGGGGGCGGTCGCCGGACCCCGGGCCGGTCCGGGGGGTGCCGGGCGGGGTCTTGGTGCGGCGGACGTCTTCGCCCAGACGGGTCAGGGCCTCCTGGGGGAGGCTTTCGCGCAGGCGGGGGAAGAGGTTCTCCTCCTCGTCCCAGACGTGCGCGGTGACCTCCGCGCGGAGGGCGGCCACCAGCCGGTCGAAGTCGGGGCCGTCGGCGTCGAGTCCGTCGAGGTCCCTGAGGATCTTCTCCATCCGGGCGTGGTCGGCGATCTCCCGGTCCGCGATGAGATCGCCGTCCGGGAGGACCTCCCGGACGGTCGGGAAGAGGTGCTCCTCCGCGGCGACCGTGTGGCGGACCAGCTCGACCGTCAGCCGTTCCGCCGCCGTCTGCCGTTCCGCCGCGGGGACGGCCCGCTCGATGATGTCGAAGGTCTCGTCCATCTCCCGGTGGTGCGCGGTCAGTTCGGTGATGACGTCGGCAGTGTGTGCCATGGCGCGACTCCGTTTCCGTCGAGAGCGGCGGCCGGCGCGGACTGCCGGCCGGCTTGCGCGCTTACCCGGCCTCCCCGCGCGCCTAACGCCGCCGTCCGGTGTCGGCCCGGCGCGGGAGCGCGCGGGCCGACACCGGACGGCGGGCCGTACCTCGCCCTCCGCGGGGGGCGGGGGCGGCCGGACGGGCGGGGGCGCTCAGCGGCCGGCCTTGCCGCCGGCCGCGTTCAGCGCCGCGCCGTTGCGGGACCGGATCGGGTCGAGCGTGCCGAGGTGCTGGGCGATGAGCGCGGTCTGCAGCCTGGACTCCTCCTTGAACCACACGTCGACCAGACCGGTCTGCGACTTGCAGTCGACCTCGGCGACAGCGATGGCGATCTCCTCGGGCGAGGGCCGGCCCTGCACGTGCGGGACGCGGTCGGCCGCGTCGAAGGGGGTCGTGAGGCCCTTGTGGCCCTTGGCGTCCATGCACTGCGCCCAGGCGCCCAGGGCCTTCGTGACCGCGGGCAGCTTCATCGACTCGGTGAACGAGGTGCCGTTCAGCTCGGAGACGAAGGTCAGGTCGTCCTGGGAGGGCTTCGCGATCTGCCGGGCCGCCCAGTTCGTGCAGCCGCCCTCGTGGAGCTTCTTGCCGTTGTACGCGTCCCGGGCGCGCTCGGGGCTCTGCTGCGGTGCGCCGTTCGCGGCGGCGGCGGGCAGCTTCCGGCCGGTCAGCACCTCGAACTCCGCGGGCTCCAGCTGCGGGACCTTCTGCCGTACGGGCTCCGCGGCCTCGTCGGGCAGACCGTACCCGTGGACGGCCGCCGCATCCCGGTCGGTGAGCCCGTAACGCCGCTCCATGTTCGCGTCGTTGTCGCTGGGCGGCGGGTTCGTTCCCTCCACAGGCAGCTGGACGGGCAGACCGTAGTCGGCCATGCACTGCTCCTGGAGCCGGCGTACGGCACCGTCGAGGACGACGGTCTCCTCGAAGGTCTGCATGTAGCTCTCGAGCGGGAGCGTCAACCCCCGGGCCAGGCCGCGCTCCGGGGTGGCCTTCGGCCACTTCGCCCGGTCGACCAGGGGCCGGTCCCCGGCCACCGGCTCCGCCGAGGTGGCGGACGGCGTGCCGCCGGCGCAGGCGGACAGCAGGCTGGTGGCCGCGACCACCGCGATCGCGGCGGCGGATGCACGCTGGTTGAACTTCACGGTCTCGGCTTCCTTCTGGAGCGGGGGTGGAGGGGTGCTGCGTGGAGGGGCGGGCGGATCAGGCGAAGTGCTGGGAGGCGTTCTCGTTCTTCAGGGCGGAGATCAGGTTCGACCAGGGGCAGTTGCCGTAGGGCTCGCGCTTCTGGAAGTACTGGGAGGTGCCGCCGTAACCGGAGTTGTAGTACACGCGGTAGGCGTCGGTGCCCGAGCAGTTCTGCACCGAGGCGGCGTTGTTCTTCACGTACTGCCACGCCCCGGTGCCGCTGCCGTTGAAGGCGTACCGGAAGGTGGTGAGCGTGGAGCCCTGGTACTGGCTCGTGCCCTGGTAGTCGTTCACGTTGCCGTAGAACTGGGCCCAACTGGAGGTGTAGTAACCGTCCTTGACTGCCAGTTCCTTGGAGTTGTAGAAGAGCATCAGCAGGGGTTCGTTGGCGCAGTTGATCCAGGTCACGTCGCAGTTCGAGGTGACCTTGTGCTCTGCAGCGTGCGCGCCGGTCGCGGTGGCCGCGACCAGGGCCGTGGCGGCCGCCACCGTGGCGAGAGCGGTGCCGAGCCGGGCGCGGGAGGACTTCTTCATGAGCGGGGGAGCCTTTCGTGTCCGGGGTGGCGGGGGCGGCGCGCCCCGCACCCCGCGGGTGCGGGGGGCGCGCCGTTCGCCGTCGGTCGTCGTGGGTGCCGGGGACCGGCTCAGAACCTGACGACGAAGTTGTTGACCGTGCCGGTGCTGCCGGTGATGACGTCGTCGACACGGAGCTTCCACCAGCCGTTGACGGGCAGGTCGGTCGCGTTGACCGTGTAGGTCTTCCTGAAGACGCCGGACCCGGTGGACGTGCCGCTCGTACCGGCCGCCTTCAGGGCGTGGAAGGAGCCGTCGGGGGCGATCAGGTCGAGCTTGAGGTTCGACAGGGCCTGGTGCTCGACGTGCACGTACACCTGGAGCTTGTCGGACCCGACGCCGGACAGGCCGTCGGCCTTGGTCCAGATCTCGGTGTAGTTCTTGTCCGGGATCGCCTTCACGGTCTGGTTCTCGTACGACGGGAAGCCGAGCGACCAGCTCCCCAGCTGGCCGGTGGAGCCGCCCGCCGCGTCGGTGACCTTCAGCGTCCACGTGCCGTTGGCGGTGGCGTCGGTGGCGTCCACGCCGTAGGTGGTCTGGAGGGTGCCGCCGGCCTCGGAGCCGTACGGCTTGAGGGTGAAGGACTGGTTGTCGGGGCTCGTGAGGACCAGCCGCAGGTCACCGATGCGGGTGTGGGTGAGGTTCGTGTGCACCTGGAGCGGACCGGAGGCGTTGCCGGGGATCTCCGAGACGTTGATGGTGGAGGAGAGGGTGCCGGTGTCGGGGATGGCCTGGGCGGCGGTCTGCTCGAACGGCGTCGGGAAGATCAGGGACCAGGTCGTCAGCTTGCCGGCGTCGCCGTCGTCGGTGTCCGTCATCCGCAGCCTCCACTCGCCGTTGGCGGGCGAGTCGGAGGCGTCCACGGCGAACTGCGCGATGATGTTGTCGGCGCCGTCGGACGCGCTCTGGCTCTTGAGCAGGTACGCCTTGCCGGTGGGTGAGAGGAGTTCCAGCTTGATGTCGCCCCGGTAGGCGTGGGTGATGTTGACCGACGCGGTCAGGTTCTTCGGCGCGTTGCCCGGGTACTCGGTGACGGTCACGGGCGAGACGGCCGGGGTGCCGGGAGTGCCCGCCCCGGCGGGGGCGTCGGGGATGTTCACATCGAGGTCGTTGTCGACCTGGAAGGAGCGGGGCTTCTTGTCCGCCTCGGGCTTCGGCTCGATCGCGGTGACGGCCTTGCCGAGGTCGATGCGGGGCGTGGTCGTCCCGGTGTAGGTGACCGGGGCGGCGCTGGTGGCCAGCAGCGACACGAGGCTGTCGATGCCCTCGGTGGGGTAGGTCTGCTTCAGCACGGCGAGGGCGCCGGCCACGTGCGGGGCGGCCATCGAGGTGCCGTTCTTGCTCGCGTAGGTGTTGCCGGGCACGGAGGAGACGATCGAGGTGCCCGGGGCGAACAGGTCGAGCAGCGGGCCGCGGTTGCTGAAGGTGGAGACCTGGTCGTCGTCGGTGGTGGAGCCCACCGTGACGGCGGAGGACACGCAGCCCGGGGCGCTGACGGCGTCGGTGTAGCCGTTGTTGCCGGCCGCCACGACGGTGGCCACGTTCTCCGTGAGGAGGCTGTCGACGATCGGCTTGCGGGGGTCGCTCGCACAGGCGCTGGTCCAGCGTCCGCCGCGCAGGCTCATGTTGGCGGCGACGATGTTGCTGCCGGCCTTCTTCAGCGCGTGGACCTTCTCCAGGCCCTTGATCTGGGAGCTGGTGAAGCTGAGCACGCACGGGCTGGCTCCGGCTCCGCAGTACTCGTCGGATTCGAACTTGGAGAACACCTGGACGGCGACGATGTCGGCGCCGGGAGCGACACCCCGGGTGGGCGCCCCGCTGATGCCGGCGCCGTTGCCGGCGGCTATGCCGGCGACGTGGGTGCCGTGGGAGCACGCGGTGCCCAGGGTGGCGCAGGCGCCTGCCTCGGCGTCGGCGCTGCCGGGGCCCGTCTGCTCGGCGCTGCCGTTCGGGCACAGGCTGGTGGCGCCGTAGCTCTCGTCGTTCACGGAGAAGCAGGCCTCCGTCCTGACGCGGCCCGACAGGAACGGGTGCCTGGTGGCGACACCGGTGTCCAGGACCGCGACGGCCGTGCCGGCGCCCGTCTTCCCGGCGGCCGCGGCCTTGTCGCTGCCGACCTTGACGGTGGATTCGTTCAGCGTCGGCGGGACCGGGACGTCCTCGGTGACGCTGATGACGCCCGGCTTGGAGTTCAGTGCGTCAAGACCCGCACGGTCCACCCGGAGGGTGACCATCGGCAGGGTGTCGTACGACACCAGGGTCTGGCCCGCCTCGGCCGCCGAGGCCAGGTCCGTGCGCTGGTCGGTGACGACATTGACGCGGACCGTGCCGCCGTTCGCCGTCTCGTCGAGGAGCGGCGGGTCGACGGGCCCGGTCGGCGCGGCGGCGGCCGGGGCGGTGCCGAACCACGGGTTGGCGGGGGCCGGTGCCGCGGTGAGCACCAGGGCGGCCGCGGTGGCGGTCACCAACGCCCATACGGGTCTTTTCACTTACTGCTCCAGCTCGTAAAGGGGTGTTCGGGCACGCAAAAGGGGGCCGGGCACCGAGGTGTTCTCGTTGCCCGGCCCCCTCGCGTTCAACGGGGTCGGGGCAGTGGGCGGATCAGGTGGCGTCAGCACCGTTCTTGGGGCGTCCGAAGTAGAAGACGGCCGTGTAGTACGTGTAGGCGGTCGACCGGCAGGCACCCTTCCAGAAGTAGGCGGGGCAGGTGTTGTTGTAGAGGATGTTGTAGAACGCGACATCGACGGAAATGCCCTTGTTGCGGTCCAGGTAGTAGCTGTAGCCCTTGTAGCTGTTGCCGATGGTTCCGTAGCCGTAGTCGTGCGAGTCGCACGCGGCGCGGAAGTCCCAGCCGCCCGGCTTGTCCGCGGCACTGGTGCAGTGGTCGCCGTTGATGCCGATCACCCAGGCCTTGGTGGGCGTCTGCTTCCAGTACGGGTTCTTCCAGCCGTAGTGGGCGACCTTCGTGGCGCAACCGCTGTACTGGTACCACATCCACGACACGGCGGTGGAGCAGTACCGCGGGTACGCCTGCGGGTCGGTGATCTCCGAACCGCGGAAGTCCGACGCGGCCGGGGTGATGCCGTCGCCCTGGGCGATGCTCGGCGCACCGGTCATGGCGCTGCCGGCGACCGGAACGGTACCGGTGGTCTCCTGCGCCTGCGGTGCCACGGCATCACCGGAGAAGGTCAGCTCCCAGCGGGCGCCGTTGTCGGAGGTGGCGGTGGCGACCCGGTCGCTGCCGTCGTACGTGTAGGCGTTGAGCTCGCTCCCCTCGGCCGGGTTGGTGACCTTCCGCAGCAGGCCGGAGGTGTCGTAGGAGTAGCGCGCCAGCGTCTGAACGGTCTGGTCGACGGTCAGGGTGATGTCCCTCACCTGGCCGTTCACATCACCGAGGGCGCCGGCGGAGGCGGTGGTGGCCGTGGCGTAGTTGACCTTGAGGGACTGCGCCGGGGTCTCGCCGCGGGCGGGCTCCTTGACGGTGGAGACGCGGCCGGCGGCATCGTAGGAGACCGTGGACTGCTTGAACGCCTTGCTGCCCACCGCGGTGACGCGCCAGTTGTCGCCCCCGCCGCCGACCTGCTTCCACGTGAAGGAGGTCTTGAGGTCGGTCGCGGCGATCGGGTTGCCCGACGGGTCGACCGGGGCCTGGTCACCGGACTCGACCGTGGTCAGGTTGACGTTCAAGGTCTCCACGACCGTCGACTTCAGCGTGCCCGCGAGGTCGTCCCACGTGATGCTCTCGACCACGGTCGAGCCGTCCGACGCCTTGTAGGTGTTGACGCTGCCGCCGTTGGGCCCGGCCACCGACTCCGTCAGGTCGTAGCGGGTGGCCTCGTTGGTGTCCAGGTACGTCGTGGTGATGGCCCCGTTGCCCGTGGCCAGCTTCCGGTTGAGCTGCCCGCCGAGGAACTCGGCCTCCCAGCTCGGACCGAACACGCCGAGGTCGGAGCGCGTCGCGGGGGCGTCCTGGGCCTGCGAGACGCCCTGCGCCTGGCCGACGATCGTGTGCGAGCGGCCCATGAGGCCGGCGGGCACGTCGTTCTCGGCGATCTGGTAGCTGTTGCTCTCGGACACGTACATGCCCGGGCCGATGTTCTGGATCTCGCCCTGGGCGAGGGGCTGCGCGGGGAGCTCGGTGGCCGAGGCCGCCTGCTGCGGGAGCAGCAGAGCCAGGGACACGGCTGCCACGACAGGGAGCGCAGTTCTGCGCATGGGTGTTCTTCCCTCTCGATCGGGTCGACCGGCGGTGATCGACAAGCAGGACCGTAGGGAGGGCTTTTGTTGTCCGCAAAGCACTGCCGCGCCGATCAAAACGCCGAGTTTTGTTGATGGTTGAGTCCCGAACACGATGAGTACGGCTACTCATGCACGGGATGCTCGGCGTCGCGCATGATTCCGGCATGCGATCGACGACTCTCCTGAAGCCCGTATGGGCGGCCGCGCTCGGCTGCCTGGTCCTCTCCGGTTGCGGAGCCGCGCAGGACACCCCCGACCAGGCCCCGGCGGGCAGCACGGCGGGCGCAGCACCGCATGCTCCCGGCAGCGAAGGGGAGATGCGCTTCCTCGCCCTGATGACCCGTACCGCGCAGGGCTGCGCACCGGGCTCGCCGAACGGCACGGACGGGGGCGTTCCCCGGCCGGAGGACCTGCCGGGCGCGGAGGCCGTGCCCACGCCGAGGTACGGACCGGGCCGGACCCCGCCGGGAGTTCCCAACGCCGACGGGGACATCCCCGTTCCGCTGGACGACCCGGCGCCCCCCGCCGTATCCGCCTCGACCCCCGCCGGATCCGGGCCGGCCCCCGAGGTGCCGCTGACGGGAGTGGAGGAGTGCGTCGGCGCCGAGCACGTCAAGCGGGTCAGCGGTGCCCTCGGGGCTGCGAAGCCGGCCGACCACGAGGCGCTGCGGCAGCAGTTGACGCAGCTCGACTACCCCGCCCCCCGCATCCACCGGATGCCGGACCGCGCCGGCGCGCCCCGGGTCCGGGTCGATCTGCGCACGATGGGCGGCCACGTGGCCCTCGAAGTCACCGCATCCGGCAGCGGGGTCGTCGTCGAAGCGTTCGGCTCTCCGGAGAACGAGGACGTCAGGGTGGTCGACGTGACACGCGGTGCGCGCCCCGAAACGCCCGCTTCCTGAACCCGTTTGCTGCTGATCGGCGAGGGCAGACGCCCGGCATGTCCCAGGCAGGAGTGTCGACGACCACACCCACCGTCACCACCAAGGTGCCCGCCCGATTGGACCGGCTGCCCTGGTCGCGCTGGCACTGGATGATCGTGATCGGGCTCGGCACCGTATGGATCCTGGACGGGCTGGAAGTCACCGTCGTCGGCAGCATCGCCGGCCGCCTCTCCGAGGAAGGCAGCGGACTGCCCATCACCGACGCCCAGGTCACGGGCCTCGCGGCCGCGCTCTACGTGGCCGGCGCGTGCTCGGGGGCGCTGTTCTTCGGGCGGCTCACCGACCTCTTCGGCCGCAAGAAGCTCTTCCTCATCACGCTGGCCGTCTATCTCGGGGCGACGGCCCTGACCGCCCTGTCCTTCTCCGTCTGGTGGTTCCTCCTCTTCCGCTTCCTCACCGGCTTCGGCATCGGAGGCGAGTACGCGGCCATCAACTCGGCGATCGACGAGTTGATCCCGAGCAAGTACCGCGGCCGCGTCGACCTGATCATCAACGGCAGCTTCTGGCTCGGCGCCGTCGCCGGCGCCCTGCTGTCGGTGGTCGCCCTGGACACCGATCTCTTCGCGCCGTCGGTGGGCTGGCGGCTGACGTTCGCCCTCGGGGTCGTCCTCGGGCTGGTCATCCTGCTCGTGCGGCGCCACGTCCCCGAGAGTCCGCGCTGGATGTTCATCCACGGCCGGACCCAGGAGGCCGAGGACCTGGTCGCGGACGTCGAACGCCGGGTGGAGGCGGAGACCGGACAGCGGCTGCCCGAGCCGGACCGGGCCATCACCATCACCGTGCGGCGCAGCATCGGCTTCGGGGAGATCGCGAGGACGGTGGTGCGCACCTACCCGCGCCGGGCGGTGCTGGGCCTCTCGCTCTTCGTCGGGCAGGCCTTCCTCTACAACGCGATCACCTTCGGCTTCGGATCCGTCCTGATCACCTTCTTCGACGTCTCCAGCTCGGTGACCGGCTACTACTTCGCCGTCGTGGCCTTCGGGAACTTCCTCGGCCCGCTGTTCCTGGGCCGGCTGTTCGACACGCTCGGCCGGCGGCCGATGATCGCCGGCACGTACGTCCTGTCCGGCATGCTGCTGTTCGCGACCGCCTGGCTGTTCGGCGCGGGGCGGCTCACCGCCGTGACCATGACCGCCTGCTGGTGCGTCGTGCTGTTCTTCGCCTCCGCGGGCGCCAGCTCGGCCTACCTCACCGTCAGCGAGATCTTCCCGATGGAGACCCGCGCGATGTCGATCGCCTTCTTCTACGCCATCGGCACGGCGGCCGGCGGCATCTCCGGACCGCTGATCTTCGCCGGGCTCACCTCCAGCGGGGTCGTCTCCGACGCGGTCCTGGCCTTCTGCATCGGTGCCGGGCTGATGGTGGCCGCCGGGGTCGTCGCGGTCTTCTACGCGGTCGCCGCCGAAGGCCGTTCGCTGGAGGACATCGCCACGCCGCTGTCGGCGCGGACCGCCGAAACGGAGGCCGCCTGAGCGACCGGACGTGTGGGTACGCGGACCGATTCCGGACGGGTGCCCCCGCGCTCGTCACCCATGGCTGCGCCATACGAGTGCCGGCTGCCTGCTGGAGGTCCGCCTCGCACCGAACGGCACCCGGTGAGTCGGCTGGGGACCGAGGTCAGGACACCGCCCGGGCCCGCAGGACGCGAGCCGGCTGCTGGCCTCCGCTCGTCGCCAGTACGCGTACCTCGCCGCCGCTGCTGATCTCCGCCCGGACGATGCCGGTGGCGTCCTCGTAGACCGGGTGTCCGCCCGGTCCCGCCGCACTCGTACGGCTCATCCGGACGACGTCCTCGCCGACCCCGTCGGCGGACGCGAAGACCACCTCGTAGACCTCCGCGTCGCCTTCCGGAGACCGGGCGCCCCCAGGTTGCACCGTACTCATGGCCGACCCTCCTGCCGTGACGTGAGCCGTTCGCCGGCGGTGGGCCGACTTCCCACCTGCCACGCTAAGCCCGGTCGGCCGCTCTGTCCTCACCGGCCGCCGCGGCTGCCCCCGACCGGCGCCAGTGGTCCGAACGGGTGACGGCGGGGGTCGATCAGCCGCGCGGCCGCACCACGAACGCGACCGCGTCCACCCGTCCGCTGCGGCGGAAGTGCAGCACGAACGGGATCGCGTCGCCCACCTGCGGACGGCTCTTCACCCGGATCCCCAGGTCCAGCGTGTCCGGCGTCATGACCAGGAAGTCCCCTGCGGGGATGGTCGCGGAGGGGACCGTGCGCGCCGCGTATCCGCCGCCCCCGCCGCTCGGTCCGCCCCCGCGGCCCCCGCCGTCCTCGTCGGCCCGCTCGTACCGGTTGAGCGTGATGCCGTCCGCGACGGGCGAGGTCACGGCCACCAACTGGTCCTCCGATCCGCCGGTGTTGGCGATCCGGAAGAAGGCAGCCGTACGGTCCCCGCCCGCCCGGGGCAGGAGGACCCGGCCCACACCGACGTCGATCCGTGCCGGGGTGCCCGCGGCTCCCACCCTGGTCCACGCCGTCAGGCCCACCAGCATCGCCAGGCAGGCCGTCACGGGGACCAGGGCGGCGAGCAGTCCCTCGCGCAGCCTCCGGCGGCCGGGTCCGCGGCCGTCGGCGACCGAGGTCACCATCAGGTCGACCGTCCGGCCGGCCGTCCGCACCGCGCTCCGCAGAAGGTCCGTCATCGGCCCGACCTCCCGGCGGGGGCGCCGAGGCGTCCCGACGCGGGCTGCCAGGTGCGCAGGCGCAGGCTGTTGGCCACCACGAGGAGCGAGCTCGCGGACATGGCGGCGGCGGCGAGCATCGGGCCCAGCAGTCCCACGGCCGCCAGCGGAACGGTCACGGCGTTGTAGCCGAAGGCCCAGACCAGGTTCAGCCTGATCGTCGCCAGGGTGTGGCGGGCCAGGCGCACCGCGTCGGCGACGGCCTCGATGTCACCCCGTACGAGGGTCACGTCGGCGGCCCCGATGGCGACGTCCGTGCCGCTGCCCATCGCGATGCCGAGGTCCGCCTCGGCGAGGGCGGCCGCATCGTTGACACCGTCCCCGATCACGGCCACCCGCCGGCCCTCGGCGCGCAGCTCACGGACCAGGGCCGCCTTGTCCTCCGGCGTGCAGGGGGAGTGGACCCGCGCGATGCCGAGCCGGCGGGCGACGGCCCATGCGGCGGCCTCCCGGTCGCCGGTGGCCAGGACCGGCTCGACGCCGAGCCGCCGCAGCCCGTCGACCGCCCGGTGGCTGCCGGGCCGCAGGACGTCGCCCAGCGCGATGAGGGCCTCGTCGAAGCCGTCCACCCGGACCAGGACCGGGGTGAGGGCGGCCGCCTCCGCCTCGGCCAGAGCCTCGGCCAGCGAAGCGGGCAGGCCCTCGCCGGGCGTGCGCACCTCGACCCGGCGGCCCTCCACGAGGCCCGTGACGCCGCTGCCGGGCACGGCCAGGAAACCGGTGACCGCGGGCAGCGGGCTCCCCGGCGCGGCGCGCTGCGCGTACGAGACGACCGCCCGGCCGAGCGGGTGCTCGGAGCCCTGCTCCACCGCAGCGGCCAGCCGCAGGGCCGTGTCCCGGCCGATGCCGCCGGCGGCCCCGGTGACCCGTACGACGGACATGTGTCCGGTGGTGAGCGTGCCGGTCTTGTCCAGGACGATGACGTCGACGTGCCGCAGGGCCTCCAGTGCCTGCGGCCCCCTGACCAGGATGCCCAGACGGGCGCCGCGGCCGGTGGCGGCCATGAGGGCCGTGGGGGTGGCCAGGCCGAGGGCGCACGGGCAGGCCACGACGAGGATCGCGACGGCCGCGGTGACCGCGGCCTGCGGGTCGGCTCCGGCGCCGAGCCAGAATCCGAGGACGGTGACGGCGAGGGAGAGTACGGCCGGTACGAAGGCCCCCGCCACCCGGTCGGCCAGCCGCTGGGCCCGCGCCTTGCCCGTCTGGGCCTCGGTGACGAGGTGTGTGATCCGGGCCAGGCGGGTGTCGGCTCCGACCGCCGTGGCACGCACGAGGAGCAGGCCGCCCATGTTGACGGCGCCGCCCACCACGGCCCGGCCGGGACCCACCTCGACGGGGTCGCTCTCCCCGGTGATCAGGGACAGGTCCAGGGCCGAGCTGCCGGAGACCACGACGCCGTCGGTGGCGACCCGTTCCCCGGGCCGGACCACGAAGCCCTGTCCCGGTACGAGATCCGCTATGGGCATCCGGCGTTCCCGGCCGTCCTCGCTCACGGTCACGTCCTTGGCGGCCAGGCCGGCCAGGGCGCGTAGGGCCGCGCCGGTGCCGCGCCGGGCACGCGCCTCCAGATGGCGGCCGGTCAGCACGAAGAGGGGGACGGCGACCGCGGCCTCCAGGTAGACGTGCGCGGTCTGCGTTCCGGCCGCGGGGAGGAGGCTGAACGGCATGCGCATGCCGGGGTCGCCCGCGCCGCCGAGGAACAGCGCGTACAGCGACCAGGCGAAGGAGGCGAGGACGCCGAGCGAGACGAGGGTGTCCATGGTGGCCGCCGAGTGCCGCAGCCCGCGCGCCGCCCTCAGGTGGAACGGCAGGGCGCTCCAGACCGCCACGGGGGCGGCCAGGACGAGGCACAGCCACTGCCAGTTGCGGAACTGCAGGGCCGGTGTCATCGACAGGACGAGGACCGGCAGGCTGAGCAGCGCGGTGATCAGCAGGCGGTCGCGGTCCCTGCGGGCCTGCGCCCGGGTCGGGCCGCCGGGGTCGTCGGGATCGTCGGGGTCGTCCGGGTGCGCGCCGTCGTCGGGGCGCGCGAGACCGTCCGGCCGGGCCGGGCCGTCCGGACCGGTCGCGGCCCCCGCGGCGGGTGGGGACACCGACTCCGCCTCGTAGCCGGCCCGTTCGACGGCCGCCACGAGGTCCCCGGGCCGGACGTCGGCCGGGTGGTGGACACGGGCCCGGCCCGTGGCCAGGTTGACCGATGCCGTCACCCCGCCGAGCCGGGCCAGCCGCTTCTCCACGCGGTGCACGCACGCTGCGCAGGTCATGCCCCGGACGACCAGATCGGTGGTCACGCCGGCGACCGTGCTCCCCTCCGCCGTCACCGGCCGGCTCCGGGGTGGACGCCCATGCCTCCGCGACCGCCCGGCCCGGAGGAACCGGCGTCGCCGACGGTGCTGCGCAGCCCCGGGGCCACGGGGCCGGCGGCCGAGCCGACCCCGTACGCCAGGGTGAACAGTGCCAGGAGCAGCACCACGAAGCCGGTCAGCGCCGGGGGAGGGCCCCACCGGGCCGTTGACGCGGGTGCCCGGACTGCGGACTGCTGTGCATCGGCCATCGACATTCCCTGATCGGAGGATCGTGCACGGGGCACCGCCCCGTCGGTTCCGCGCAGGTGGTCGGCTGCCGTCCCGGCCCGGTTCCCGCCGGTTCCCGGACGGTGGCACTCCGCTGCGGGACACGGCATGCGCATCCCGCAGCGGCCGATACGACCGAGGCACACCCGCCGACGGGCACCGGCACCGGGCATCCTCAGGACCGGGCAGTGCGTCAGTGATCCGCGGGGAACCGGCCGCCTGCGCCGGAGGTCCTCGACCTCCCCGGTTCCGACGCGGCGGCCGAGGCCGGCCGCACCCGCGGCTCCTGATGCCCGCCACAGTCCCCAGCGGCCGCCGTAGGGAAGCAGAGCCTCTCGCGGGCGTTCCGAATTGCCGCGGCGAGCGGCCGCTGCGGTGTCGGCGCGCCCCCGCGTCCCCCGCGGCGACGGACCGCGCCAGACCCGGCCGGGCTGCGCCCGCTATGAGCGGGGGCATCGCAGCCGACGGCTGAGGGACGCAGCGATCAACGGGGGACCGGTGCCTCCCCGGGGACACGGTCCGCCCGGACCGGCAGCCCACCGACCCCCGGGACTTCGCCCCCGGGGACGGTGGTGGCCGCCGCGGCGGCCGGGGCGGGCGGCGCCGCTTCAGGCGCGGGCACGGCGACGGGGGCGGCGATCGCGGCGGCGACGGCGAGGACGGCGGCGGCGCGCAGGGTCCACTTCAGCACGGTGGGGCTCCAGTTGGGGATGGATGACGGCATGTGCCGTGATCGTCCCCGCCCGCCGGCCCCGCGGACATCCTCCGCAGGTCCCGCTCGCCTCCCCCGCCCGGGGGAGTCACCCCGCTCGCACACCGGCCGGTGCGTCCTTGACCTCTCGCACCCCGCAGGGGTCGTACGAGGAGGAGACGAAGCGCGGGCGAACGACCGATGATGGCCCTCAACAGGCCGGGCCGGTGCCTTCGCAGCATCAGTCGGAGATCTACAGGGGGCTACTCGTGAGGCACAACTCTGAGCAGCAGAACGGCGAAAGCGCAGCCCGTCCGCGTGACACCCTGGACATCCACGAAGAACGCCACCCAGTGCGCGAGGCGCTGCGCTCAGATCTGCCCGCTGCCCACCTGGGCCTGAGCGTGACCATCCTGGCCCTGATCGTGGTCGCCGGCTTCTCCGGGCCTCGATGGACCCTGATCGTTGCCGGCGTCGTAACGGCTTGGTTCCTTCTTGCGCTGACGGTCATTCACATCGGCAGCGGCCGCGGCTGGGACGCAGTCCGACGCAGCTACATCGCCACGTTCGGCTGGGGCAACTGGATCTGACTCCTTCGCGGTCCGCCCACGCTCCGAAGCGGAAGACAGCCGCGGCGGGTGACGGGCCGGGGGCCGGTCGGTCGGTCCGAGTGGCCAACTAGGCTGCGTGCATGCCGCCCCAGCACCTGACGCGCTCCGCCGAGGAGCTGCTGCACGTCGTCGAGAGCCTTCACGTGATGCCGTTCCCCCAGCACGAGGAGAAGACCGCCGATCGGTGGAGTGGTCCTGGGTACCACGTGGCGGTACTCGCGGAGAGCCGCGACTTCTGGGAGGACCGGAGCTCCGAGGTGGTGGAGGAGGCCGAGGAGGGCATCGAAGCGGATCGCGTCGGTCTGGCTGCCCTTCTCACGGAACGCTGGGGTGCCCCCCGCGAGGTCGACCTCTGGCCCCGTTCCGGCCACCCGGATCCGCACTTTCGAGCGCCCGAGCCGATGAACCTCCTGTGCGGCCTGGCCGGCAGCATGCAGGTATGGCGACCCCCCGCTTCCGACCGCTGGATCGCCCTGGCCGTCGGCCAGGCAGATCCGGAGTTCCCGCTGCACCTGCTCGCCGCGTTCGGCGAGGGGTCCGCGCTGCCGCAGTGACCCCCGGGCCCGCCCGTCGCCGTCTCAGCCGCCGGCCGGCCGGTGGACGAAGCCGGTCGACGGGGCGAGGGTCCCGCCGAGCGTCTCGTACAGGGCCCGGCCCTGAACGGTCGCGCCCAGGACGCCGGTGTCCGCCCCGCTCGCCACGGCCGCGCCGCTCAGCGCGCCCATGACGACCGTTCCGAGACCGCGGCGCCGGTGGGCCCGCTCGGTGGCGGCCCCTCGTCGTCTCAGCAGGCGCGGACCGGCTGGTGGTTGTGGACGAAGCGGGCGGAGACCCAGCCCCTGGAGCCCTGGAGGCGGTACCAGACGGGGTTGCCGTCCACCCATCCGCCGCGGGCCTGGCAGTTGAGCAGCACGCGCTGACCCGGGCGGAGCGACTTGAGGACGGCGGAGTACACCGTCGCCCGCTCGCGGACGTGCAGGGGCGCGTCCGAGACCACTTCGCCCACCGGGTACGCGGCGCGGGGCGCGGCGGTGGCGGCCGGTGCGGCTCCCTGCCGGGGCGCGGCCCACCCGGCGCCGCCCAGCGGACCCAGCGCCAGGATCGCGGCCAGTGCGCACGTCACAACGGTCTTCTTCATCTTCGGCCCTCTTCTCCACGACTTCGGCCGGGCATGCCGCGGCGGTCCATGGACGGTCGGGGTGCCCGTGACGACTATCCGCGCGGCGCCGGTGACAGACGGGCCGACACGTCCGCCGTTCCCCCGGACGGCCCATGCGCACGGCCGCCGCGTCCGTTCGGGCGTACGTCCGGATCCGGCTGTTTCGGACGCGGACGAGTGAGCAGACGCGGGCCATGGCCCCCGGCCGTCCGCCGCCCTCCTCCAGAGACGAGTCATCATGGACCACCGGCCCCACGTGCCCGATCAGGACCTGACCTGGACGGCGGAGATCCACCAGGTCCGCAGCCGGCTGCGGTTCCCCCTCCGGGCCACGTTCCGCTGGTCGTCCCGCGACCCGCTGTGCGTCGAGGTGACCTTCCACCCCCCAGGGGGTCGCGACGTGACGTGGGTGATCGGCCGCGACCTCCTCGACCGGGGCCTGCGCACCCTGGCCGGGACCGGCGAGGTGCGCGTCAGGCCGTCCGCCGGGCCGGGCCGTGAGGGACAGGTGCTCCTGCGGCTGGGGGCGGTGCCTCCGTACGCCCTGTTCGCCCTGGATCGGGCGGCGCTCGCGTCGTGGCTGGAGCGGACCTGGGCGGCGGTCCCCGCCGGCGCCGAGGCGGAGCGCCTGGACTGGGCGTTCTTCGAGGGCCTGCTCGCCGACCGCTGACCGGTGCGCGACGGCGTCGGCGCCCGACCGTGAGGCCGTGCGGCACGGCGGTGTGGCGAGCGCCCGCGACGGCGGCCGGAGGGCGGCCCCGTGGCGGATCCCGCTGCCCCGTGCACCGCAGTGACAAGGGTCACTGCAGCCGGGCAGGTCACCCCAGGGGAAGGGCCCTGTCGTCGACCCGGTGGTCGGCCCTGTCGTCGGCCAGGCCCGCCGCGGACTCGGGAACGGGCGGTGCCGTCGGCGTGCCCGCGAGGTAGACGAGGAGGCCCGCGATCTCACGGCCGGCCTCGGCGGGATGGCGGAAGCGCGCGCCGGGGGCGATCGCGTAGCGGTTGCGCCGGCCGTCCCGGGTCCGGGTGAGGTACCCGTCCGTCTCCAGGTCCGTGACGATGGCCTGCACGGTGCGCTCGGTGAGGTCGCAGCCCGCCGCGATGTCCCGCAGCCTGGCTCCCGGGTCGCGCGCGATGGCGATCAGGACCCGGGCGTGGTTCGTCAGGAAGGTCCAATGGTTCCGGCGGGAACCCCTCTGCTCGTTCTCCACCCCGACATTCTTGAGCGGCTACTCGCGAAAAGCAAATCCAGAAAAGTCTTTCCGGTATAACTTGACGTGTGTCCCGAGGCCCCGGCAGGGTGCAGGGGTGCGGAAGGGGACTTCCGCAGCGACCGAGCAACCGAGCGCACGAGCAATCGCGCACCGCGCCGCAAGCACCTGTGCCCAAGGAGCGAAGACGATGACCATCACGGCCACGACCGAGGCCCCTACCTCGACGACGCCCCCCACGGCGGCCGCCACCCCCGCCGGTGGTGCCGCGGCGGCCCCCGCACTCGGCGGGCTGCCCGAGGTGCCCTGCCCGCGGGAGCTGTCGACCTGCGACGCCCGGGAGCTGACCCGGGTGTTCTTCGAGCGGCTGCGGAGCCTCGAAGAGGGCACCCGTGAGTACCAGTACGTGCGCAGCACGCTCATCGAGATGAACATCTCACTGGTGAACTTCGTGGCCCGCCCGTTCCGCGACCGTCCCGGCGGCCCCGAGAACGAGGACATCGTCCAGGTCGGCATCATCGGGCTGATCAAGGCCATCGACCGCTACGACCCCGACCGCAACACCCAGTTCACCACCCTCGCCGTGCCCTACATCACCGGTGAGATCAAGCGTCACTTCCGCGACACCACGTGGGCCGTGCGGGTCCCGCGCCGACTGCAGGAGCAGCGCCTGCTCCTCGCGAAGGCCACGGAGGAGCTGACCTCCGAGACCGACCACGCGCCCACCCCCGCGGAACTCGCCGCCCACCTGGGCCTCACCGAGGACGAGGTCCGCGAGGGCCTGGTCGCCTCCAACGCGTACTCCACCCAGTCCCTCGACGCCCCCCAGTCCGAGACCGGCGGCAGCGGCGCCGCCGCGGGCGGCCAGGCCACGCGCTCCCTGGCCGAGACCGTGGGCGGCCTCGACCCCGCCCTGGAAGCCGTCGAGGACCGGCACGCCCTGGCGCCCCTGCTCGCACGCCTCGACGAACGCAGCACCCGCATCCTGCAGCTGCGCTTCGGGCAGGAGATGACCCAGGCGCAGATCGGCGAGGAGGTCGGTCTCTCCCAGATGCACGTCTCGCGCCTGCTCAACCGCACGCTGGAGACCCTGCGCGAGGAGATGCTGCACGACTGACCGCGGTCCGAGGACCTCAGGGGGCCGGGCGCCCGTCAGCGCCCGGCCGCCCGACCCGTTCCCGAGACCTGACACCGGGGAGTCATGAACAGCTTCATCCGACTGCTCGCCGTCCTGGGCGGCTCCGTCGTGCTCACCCTCGTGGTGGGCCGCCTCACCGATCTGCTGCTGCGGCGGGCCGACGCCCGCCACCCCGAGACACCACTGTGGAACATGCTGCGCCGCTGCGGGCCGTCGGTGCGCGTGCTGCTCTTCACCGCCATGCTGCGCGGCGCGTACCAGGAGATCGCCTGGCAGCCGCTGCGCGACCACGAGGCCGCCGTGGGCCGGACCCTGACGCTCGTGCTCATCGGCGCGGGTGCATGGTGCGTCGTCGGCGTCGCCTCCGCCATCGTGGAATCCTCCTACGCCCGCTACGCCCACGGCACCCGCGACCCCTCGCGCGTGCGCCGGGTCCGCACCCAGGTGACGCTCATCCGCAGGATCGTCACCGCCGTCGTCGCCGTGGTCGCGGCCGCCGCGATGCTGCTGACCTTCCCCGCCTTCCGGGCCGTCGGCACCTCCGTACTGGCCTCGGCCGGCATCATCGGCATCGTCGCCGGTGTCGCCGCCCAGTCCACCCTCGGCAACGTCTTCGCCGGTTTCCAGATCGCCTTCGGCGACATGGTGCGCATCGGCGACACGGTCGTCGTCGACGGGGAGTGGGGCGTGGTCGAGGAGGTCACGCTCACTCTGATCGCCGTGCGGACGTGGGACGAGCGCCGGATCACCATGCCCGTCTCCTACTTCACCTCGCGGCCCTTCGAGAACTGGTCGCGCGGCGGCATCCAGATGACCGGCACGGTCTTCCTCCACTGCGACCACACCGCCCCGGTCTCCCTCATGCGCGAGAAGCTGAAGGAGATCCTGGACGCCTGCGAGGCGTGGGACGGGCGCGGCTGGGACCTGTCCGTCACCGACACCACCCCGACCACCATCGTGGTCCGGGCCATCGTCACCGCCCAGGACCCCGACCGGCTGTGGACCGCCCGCTGCGAGGTCCGCGAGCAGCTCGTCGGCTGGCTCGCCGAGAAGCACCCGTACGCCCTGCCCCGCGTGGCCACCTCCAGCGCCGTGCCGTCGCCCCGCGCGGAGGTCCGTACCGACGTCAGGCCGCAAGCGGGGTGAAGGGGTACAGGCCGTCCGCACCGGGCTGCACGATGCCGTAGCTGCTCTCCGGCACCTCGTTCCACGCGCCGGGCAGATCGCCGAGGGGCTCCGACACCACCAGGCGGGTCTCGTCCGACACGTCCTTCAGGAAGCGGATGTCGGGGTGGAGCCTGCGCAGCGTGTCCACCCGGCTGCTGTAGAAGAGCGACCGGGAAGCACCCGCGCTGGAGTACCGGAAGGCCCACACGCTCGCCCCGTCGGTGACGGCCACCGTCATCTGCATCGGGTACTCCACGCCGTGCTCGCGGCCGACGCGCTCCACCACCCCCACCATCCTCGCGACGGCGCTCGGCGGGTCCTCCTCCAGGCCGAAGGTGAGCGCCAGGTAGAACATCACCTCGGAGTCCGTGGTGCCCTCGATCTCCCCGTACAGGGCGGGATCGACGAGCAGGGCGAGGTCGCGGCGCATCGCGTGGAAACCGGCGATCGCACCGTTGTGCATCCACATCCACCGCCCGTGGCGGAAGGGGTGACAGTTCGTCTGCTGCACCGCCGTGCCCGTCGACGCCCGGATGTGGGCGAAGAACACGCCGGAGGTGACGTGGTCCGAGAGCTCCCGCAGGTTGCGATTGTTCCACGCGGGACCGACGTCCCGCATGAGGGCGGGCGTCCCGTCCCCGCTGCCGCCGTCGGGATACCAGCCGATGCCGAAACCGTCGCCGTTGGTCGTCTCCACACCCAGCTTCGAGTGCAGGCTCTGGTCGATCAGCGAGTGGGCGGGTTTGTACAGGATGGTGTCGAGCAGCACGGGGGTTCCCGAATACGCCAGCCACCGGCACATGTGCGATCACCTGACTCGTCCGCCCCGTCCGGGTGGGCCGTGCCGCGGGCCGGCCGGGGCCGTAGCCGTCCGCGCGGGCGCCCCGCCGCCCCTGCCATTCTCGCGCCGCCCGCCTGCTGCCGCACGGTGGGACGGCTACCAGCCGAAGCGGCGGTCGACCACGGCCGCGAACTCCTCGAAGCTGAGCACGCGGTCGCCGTTCTGGTCGGCGGCGTCGAACAGTGCCGAGGAGTCCTCGGTGTCGCCGACGCCCCAGAACGGGATCGCCCCCTGCGCCGCGAGCGTCGGCCCTTTGGAGCGCAGGGCGCCGATGACCTCGGCACGCGTCAGGGTGCCGTCCTGGTCGAGGTCGAGGGCGTCGAACAACCGCCGGGCCTTCTCGCTCATCACATGTCCTCTCAGCGGTGCGCACGGCGTTGCTGCCGGCGGGTCCTGTACTCAAGGACGCGGCGCGCCCCCGCGGGGTTGCCGGGCCGGGTCCCTTCATCCCGTGACGTGCACCGCCTCCGGCGGGCGGTGCACACTGCCGGCCCCCGCATGGCAGCCCGCCGTGGTAGGGCGCATCCCCGGCGGGCCCGCGGGGCGTCCCTACGGGCTCGCGTCGAGCTCGGCGACGACCGAGGCCGGGGTGTGTCCGCTGCTGTCCGACAGGCGGTGGAAGTCGACCGAGACGAAGTTCGGGTCGCGGCCCCCGGCCGCGGGCCTGCACTGCTCGGCGATGCGGTTGCGCAGCTTGGCGCCGTTGTCCAGGGCCGCCGTCAGGACGGTCGGCACGTTGCGGTGGTGGCTCATCGTGAACAGGCGGCGGAAGCCGGGCTCCTGGCGGTCCAGGGGCACGTCGGGCCAACGGCTCACGCACGCCGTGTCGTTGCCGAGGTCCCCGAGGCTCCAGTAGTTGCTCACCGTCCAGGACCTGTCGTACATGACGCCCAGGTGCTCCCGGTCGGACCGGTCGGAGAAGATCAGCAGCCGCTTGCCGGAGGTGACGAGGTCGGCCACCTTCGGCCAGCCGTTCTGCCGCACGCCCCACTCGTCGGGCCGGATCAGCATCTCCCGCAGCCCCCCGACCCGGTCCAGGGACCGGCTCAGCCGGTCGGCGCTCACATAGTCCTCCAGGAAGACGGTCACGACCTCCTGGGGGTGGGCGGCGAGGAAGTCCACCACGGTCTGCAGGGTGCCGTGCAAGGACTGGCGGGGCAGGGCGTACGTGGCGCCGGCGAAGGCCTTGCAGTCGCCGTGGCACAGGTACACGTCGCTGGGGTAGCAGTCGCTGCCGAAGCTGATCACGCACAGCCAGGTGCTGCGCTCGTACCAGTGCGTGTCCAGGCTCAGGCCGCGGACACCGCCGTCGAGCTGGGAGCGCACCGATTCCGACTGGTTGACGGAACTCCACCGGGAGTCCTCGTAGTTGGTGAAAGCGTTGTGGGTGGTGAGGAAGGAGACGTCGTCGAGGCGGCGGTCGCCCCAGCGGGCGGACGCCGCGGCAGCCGCGGCCGGGGCGGCAGTGCTCGTGGCGGCCGCGGCAGCCGGGCCGGTGGCCGTCGCGGTGGTGAAGGCCGTACTCAGGAGCGCCAGCAGGAGGAGGCCCACGACGGTGCGACGGGCGCGGCCCTTCCGGAGCGCACCGCCCGGGCGGCCGCGGAACGGCAATCGCAGCATGTCCATGTCAATCATGCCCGGGAGGTTAGCGCGCGGTGCGCCGTTATACCTCCCGATGGACGCCGCTCGGCGCCGGCGGCGCCGGCCGCGACCGGCGTGCGGCTGCGGGTGCGCGGCCGCCGCGGGCGGGCCCCGCCGGAGCGGGGTGCCCGCGGGGCTCAGTAGCGCAGGGCCGTGGCGGTCTGCGCCGACACCGTGCCGGACAGCTTGTGGGTGCTGCGGGCCGTGCCCTGCCCGGTGCCCTTGCCCGGGACGTCGGAGACCGTCACGACCACCGTGTCGACGACGTTGCCGCTCTCGTCCTTGAACTCCACCTGCACCGCGAAGGACTTCGCGGCTTCGTCGGTGTTCGCCACTTTCACCGGGACCGTCGTGTACCCGTCCGCGTCGGCGGCCACGGCGCCCAGTGTCACCTGGCCCTTGGCGTCCACCCCGTTCTTGACGTCCGCGAGCTTGTCCTTGGCGACGGCGGCCGCGGACTCGGCGGACTTCGCCGCCTCCGAAGCGGCCGACGAAACGGCCTCGCCGGCCGACTTCACCGCGGACGCGGCACTGGAGACGGCGCCGGACGGGTCGCCGTCGCCGCCCGAACAGCCCGCGGTGCCGAGCGCCACCGCCGCCAGTACCACGCCTGCCGCACCACGCATCCACGCGACCGTCGCCACCACGCCTCCACAGAGTCCTCGGGCCTCCCAGTCAACGGCCCGGCGGCCCGGACGCCCACCGCTCGGGGGCATCCGGGTGAGGAGGCCCGCCAGTCGTACCGGCCGGCGTCAGGGACGGCCCGCCGCCAGGCGGTGCTCGTGCACGCGCAGATGGAGGGCCGCCAGGTCCAGCAGGGGAGTGGCCACCCCCAGCGCGCGGGCGCGGACGGTGAGGTCGGTCAGCACGTGGTCGGCCTCCGTCGGCACTCCGGCCACCAGGTCGCGGTACAGGGACGGCGTCAGGGGTGACCCGGGGGCCGTGAGCGTCGCCGTGGTGAAGGCCCGTTCGGCCTCGGGCACCGGGTGCCCGGCCGCCCCGGACACCGCCGCCGCCTCGGCGAGCAGGCGGGCTGCGAGGGCAGGCCCGCCCGTCACCGCGTTCACCTCCCCGACGGTGCCGCGCATCAGGCAGGTGAAGGCGACCAGCGTGGAGATGAAGACCCACTTGTGCCACATGGCGGCGACGATGTCCCCGGTCTCCGGCGAGTCGATGCCCGCCCCGGTCAGGACGGTGCGGATCGCGTCCACCCGGGCCGAGGGACGGCCGTCGATCTCGCCGGTCAGGATGACCGCCGGCGGGGCCATGCGGAGGATGTCGCCCTCCTCGTTCAGCGTGGTGACCACTTTCGCCACCCCGCCGAGGACCGCCCCGGCCCCGAGGCGCGCGACGAGCGCGTCGAGCTGTGCCATGCCGTTCAGCAGCGGTACGACGGCGGTGCCCGGGCCGACGGCCGGCCCGATGTCGGCCAGTGCCGACTGCAGGGCGGTCGCCTTCACGGAGAGCAGGACCAGGTCGTAGGGGCCGCCCGGCGCGCCGGCGGTGACCAGCCGCGGCGTGAGGCGCAGGCGCTCCCCCTGGCCGTCCACCCGCAGGCCGCGGGCCCGCAGGGCCTCGGCGCGGGCCGGCCGCACCAGGAAGGAGACGTCCTGGCCCGCCTCGGCGAGGCGGGCACCGAAGAAGCCGCCGACGGCGCCGGCGCCGACCGTGAGGATCCTCATGCGCGGGTGCCCTTCGTGGGAGCGAGCGGGGTGCCGTCGGCGGGAGCGCGGAGGGAGCGCGGCGGCCGGGGGCCGCGCGGCGCGTACCGGGAGACCGCCACACCGGCGAGACACAGCGCCCCACCGAGCAGTGTCAGCCAGGCCGGTACCTCGCCCAGCAGCGCCCAGCTCAGCAGGACGACGACGGCCGGGACGGCATACGTCGTGGCGCCCAGCCGGCCGGCGGCCATGCGGGCCAGAGCGTAGGTCCAGGTGGTGAAGGCGAGGGCGGTGGGGACCACGCCCAGGTAGACCATGTTCAAGGTCGCGGAGAGGGGTGCCCGGGGCAGTTCGTCGAGCAGCCGGCCCGTGAAGGGCAGACAGACCGCGGCGCCCGTCATGCAGCTGTACGCGGTGATCTGCAGGGGCGTCCCGTAGGACAGGGCGGGCTTCTGCGCGATGACGCCGGTCGCGTACGCCACCGCCGCGAGCAGGCACAGGAGGACTCCGAGGAGCGAGGCGGAGCCGCCGTCGCCCGACGACATCGACAGGCCCACGACCACCGCCCCGGCGAAGGAGACCGCCATGCCGGCGAGCAGGCGCGGCGGCAACGCCTCCCCGAGCAGGCGGGCCGCGAGCAGGGCCATGAGGATGGGCCCGGTGTTCACGAGCAGGGACGCCGTGCCGGCGTCGACCAGCCGCTCACCCCAGTTCAATGCGACCGTGTAGCCGCAGAACCACACCACGCCCGAGACCAGGATCCCGCCCCACGCCCCGCGGGGCGGCAGCCCCTGGCGGCGGACGAGGAGCAGGACGCCGAGCACCAGCGAGGCGGCCAGCAACCGGCCGAGGGCCAGAGCGCCGGGGGAGTAGGCGGCGCCCGCGCTGCGGATGGAGACGAAGGCGGAGGCCCAGGCGCACACCGTGAAGGTGACGGCGGCGACGGTGAGGACGCCGGGAGGGATCGGACGGGAGCGGAACGTCATGCCGCCACTCTACGACTCCAACATTTCGGCGTCGACCGAAATATCATCGGTGCCAGTACGCGCTGTCGGATCACGGGCGGCCCGCGAGCCCGGCATCGATCCGAAAGACACGCCCTACGCCCAGTCCGCGCGCGTCACCCCCAACAGGTCGCCGAGCGCGCGTTCGCCGGCTGCGGTGACCTCCAGCGCGCGCCCGCCGCCCGGCGGTCGCACCACCCAGCCCTGCGCCAGCGACCGTGCGCACAGCCGCGCTCCCGCCAGGCCGCCCAGGTGTCGGCGCCGCTCCGTCCAGTCCAGGCAGGAACTCGCCGCCCGCCTGCGGCCCTCGCCGGCAAGGGGGATGCCGGCCTCGGCGCACCAGAGGCGGCCGGCTTCCGTCAGTTCGAAGACGCCGTCCGTGCGCAGCAGGCCGCGCCGGTCCATCGCGTCGGTCACCGCCATGCCCAGCCGGCCGGCGAAGTGGTCGTAGCAGGTCCGGGCACGTGCCAGCGGATCCGGTGCGGCGACCACCGGGACGGCGTGCGCGGCGTCCCGGTCCGGGACCGCGTACGAGGCGAGTTCGTCCAACAGGCGGGCCGTCGCGGCGTCGGCGACGCGCACGTAGCTGTGACGGCCCTGCCGTTCCGTCGCACAGATGCCTGCGTCGAGCAGCCGGGCCAGGTGCCCGGAGACGGTGGAGGGCGCCACCCCCGTGATCCGGGCCAGCTCGCCGGCGGTCCAGGCGCGCCCCTCCAGCAGGGTCATGCAGATCGAGGCCCGTGTCTCGTCGGCCAGGGCGGCGGCGAAGGCCGCCAGCCGGGCCGCGGGGGCCGGGGCGTCCGCGGGCGGCCCGGGAAGCACGTCGTTCATCCGTCCAGGATGCCCGAAAACTTCGGTGGATGGCGAACCGTCCGTCCCGGCGCCGGTTCAGTGCCCTGCAGCGGCCTTCACCAGCGCCACGGCCAGGCCGATCACCGCGTCGAGGGCGCCGGCCAGCACGGCGACGGCCGCTCCGCTGCCCATGCGGACGCCCCCGTACCAGCCCCAGCAGAACAGGCCGGCCACGCTCACCCCGGCCGAGGCGTACAGGGCGGTCCGCAGGTCCATCACCCCCAGGGCGGAGGAGGCGATCAGGATCAGCGGGCCGACGGCGGACAGCAGCAGGGGGCTGCCGACCCACAGCATGTGCCGCAGCTCCGCCCCGGTGGCGAGCCGGCCGTGGACGACGCGGTGGGCCTGCTGGTCCGCGACGAGCGTCGCCAGCCACAGTCCGACGGCGGCCGTCACCACCGTGGCCGCCGTCCCGGCCGCGTCGGCGTACTCGGAAGCGGCCAGGCCGATCACCACGGAGATCATGGTGATCGTCGCGTACAGCCGCTCCTTCAGCCGGGCGGCGGCCCCCGCCGCGGCGTCGGCGGGCGAAGCGGCGGCCCCGGCAGCGGCTGCGGCATGATCCATGCCGTCAGCCTACGGCCGGAGGCGCCCTCTGTCCTGACGGGGTTTCACGGGCCACACTGGTGGCCGACGGGGCGCGGCGCCCCGGTGCGAGGAGGCGGTGGCGTGGTGGCGCAGGACCCTGCGGAGCGGCCCGCTCCGGCCGTGCTTCCCGCTCCCGCCGTGCGGCCCGAGGTGTGGGAGACGTACGGGCCGGCCGATCTCAGCGCCGTACCCGTGTTCGCCGGAGGGTTCATCAACTTCGGCTACTGGGCGTGCGTCGACCTCGAACGGCCGCTGACTCAGGACGACCGGATCCGGAGCGAGCAGGACCTCTACCGCCGCGTGCTCGACGCGGTCGCCCCCGGCGGCGGCCGCGCCGTCGAGATCGGCTGCGGCCTCGGGCTCGGGTGCGCCCTCGCCCTGGACGAGTACGGGCCCGCCTCGGTCACCGGCGTCGACATCCACCCCCACCAGCTGAGGCGGGCCCGCGCAGCGAACGCCCCGCTCCTCGCCGCACGGCCGCCCCGGCTGCGCTTCGTCCTCGGAGCGGCCGAGGACCTGCCGCTCGGCGACGCCGGGTTCGACTGCCTCTACAGCGTCGAGGCGGTCCAGCACTTTCCGGACCTGCAGGCCTTCGCCCGGGAGGCCGCCCGGGTGCTGCGCCCCGGCGGGCGGGTCGCCGTGGCCGGCTTCTTCAGCGTCGACGGGGTGCCCGCGCCGCAGGAGCGGCTCGCGGGGCTCCTGGAGACGTTCGCGAGCGGACTCGACATCGCCCGGCCGGTCTCCCGGCTCACGCAGGCCTTCGCCGGAGCCGGCTTCGACGACGTGCGCGCCGACTCGATCGGCCCGCAGGTGTGGCCGGGATGGGACCGCTGGCTCGCCCGCCAGTGGGCCCCGGGCACCTGGCCGCGCAACTTCATGACCGCCTGGGAGCAGCGGATCCTGGACTACCACCTGGTCACGGCCGCCCGCCCGTAGCCGCCCCGCCCCACGGGCAGGAGATGCCCTGCGTGCGACCCCGCACGGGCCCCCTCAGGACGGGGGCGGTGCCTCTTGGAGATAGGCGGCGATCATGGCGAGGTCGTTGGCGATGGACACCACGTCCTGCGTGTCCGGACCGGGGGTGGAGGCGCCGTTGACACCTGCGTAGAAGGGGTCGAATCGGCCGCCGCCGCGGTCCAGGTATCCCGCGATGGTGATGGCCCCGACGGCCAGGCGGTCGTTGAGGTCGTCCGGGCCGACCGCCGCTCCGGTCTTGGCGAACACCTTTCCGCGCGCCGGGCAGTCGCGGCAGTTCTCGGCCAGCAGCCCGTCGACGCCGAGGATGGGCAGCGCCTCGCGGAAGAGCCGGGCGTCGGGGGTCTTCTGCCAGTACGCCAGCATCTGCACCAGAGCCGCGGGCGTGGCCCGGTCGGCCGGGTTGCCGCCCCGGCCGTCCGCCAGCTGCAGTTGTCCGCGGTCCACGCCCGCCTCGTCCAGGAAGTCCGCGAGCACGGGGAAGCCGTCCGCGCACTGGCGGCTGCCGGTCGAGACGGCCATCAGGCAGATGCCCAGGTTGGCGCCGAGGTTGTGGCTGACCTTGAGGATCAGCTTGGCGTACTGGGCGTAGGGTGGGGACGTGTACGCCGCGACCCGGGGCCGGCCGTCGTAGTCGCGGGGCAGTCGGGCGACCGGATTGGGTCCGGCCGGATCCGCGGTGACCTCCACCCCGGCGCGGTCGAGGGCCTGCATCAGCGCGGCCCGCCCGAACGCCGCCGGGTCCGCGATCGGGGCGGTGCGCAGCAGCGGCGGGGCGTCCGCCGCGATGGTGCCCGAGAGCCGGATGCGGGTGCCGCCGTCGGTGGCCGTCACGGTGACGGCGGTCGGCTCCCCGGCCGCGACGGTCTTCACCGTGGAGCTGACCTGGTACGGGGCGACCCGGGGCCGCCAGTCGAGCCGGGCGGCGGCGCCCGCCCTATCCCCGGGGCTGGTCACGAGATCGATCAGGTTGTCATTGATGATCATCGGGGTCGGCGTCGGGTCGAGTCCCGGGTCGGGGGCGAACAGCCGGCTGTCGACGATGACGTCCCCCTCGACACGGGTGATGCCGGAGGCGCGTACCTGCCGGGCGAGTTCGTCGATCCCGGCGAGGGGGTTCTCCGGGGTGAGGGTGGCTCCGGTGAAGACGTCGGCGTAGGTGTGGTCGAGGTCCGTGTACGCCACCGTGCCGTCGGGCCGCGTCCTGCCGCCCATGGTGAGGTCGCCCTGGGCGACGAGGTCGAGGTCGCCCGTCAGGGTCGAGCCACTGCGCTCGCCGACCGCGTACACCGGGGTCACGAAGCGGTGTTCGGAGCCGAGGGTGTGCCACGGGCCGGAGACGCTGACCAGTTTGGCGGTCGACCCCGGGACGAAGAACTGGTCGGGGAACATGCTGTGCTCCGCGGGGCCGCCGTCCGGCCCGGTCTGCAGCAGGCCCCACTGGGCGTTGCGGTACTCGGGCTTGCGCATGATCTCCGCGATGCGCGGGTCGAGGCCGTCGGCGCCACCGGTGCCGGACGCCGAGGGGGAGGGGGACGGGGGCGGCGCCGGGTCCGCACCGGTCGCGGTACCCGGGGCCAGTGCGGCGAACAGGAGTGCGGCGCAGGCGGCGGTGAGGCCGCGGCGCAGTGGGGCGGTGGAGTGCCGACGGTTCACAGCGCGCTCCGTTCGTCGCGGCTGCCGTCCCCGAGTGCTGTGACCAGCGTGGCACGGCCCGTTCCGCGGTGCATGCCACCGCCGGCCGCATCCACCCGGGTCATACCGGGTGACCCCCCGCCGGCCAGGACCGTTCCCAGGGCATGCGACTGAACGTACGAACCGCCGCCCTTGTCCTCGCCCTCGCGGGCTGCGCCCTCTCGGCCGCCGCCACCGCCCATGCCGCCGCGGCCGCCGTCGGTGCGGCCGCCGCACCCGCCGCGGCGTCCGCACCCGCCGACGGCCCCGTCGACGAGCTCTCGGACGACCTGACCGACGATCTCGGCGACGTGGTCGCGGAGCTGGACCTGCCCGGCGAGGACTGAGGGCGGCCGGGCACCACCGGTACGGACGGATCTCCCACGGCAGCCACGGCAGCCACGGCAGCCACGGCACCCACGGCACGCGCACCGGCGTGCGAGCGCGGCCGGGCGCGCACCGCGACCGCGCAAACGGCCGGCCCCGCCTCGGCGGGACCGGCCGTTCGGCGTCACGGGCCCGTCGGCTCCTCAGTCGTCCTCGTCGCCCGCCCGCGCCGCCCCGAGGAGCATGGCCAGCACCTCGACGGCGCCGCCGTCGTGGTCGCTGCCCGCCGTTCCGCTGCCGCTCTGGAGGTTGGCCGCCCGGTCGATCTCGACCACCGAGTCGGAGTGCGAGTTGTCGATCACGGTGATCAGGCTGCCCCCTGCGGCGGCCGGCGTCGCGCCCCCGCCGACGAGGGCCACCGCGAGCGCGGCCGCGGCCCGCAAGCGTGCGCCCGTCACACCGTCACGCTCTCTCGGGCCACCGGTACGGGGTGGTGGCGCGAGATGTTCTTCGTCAGCAGCCGCGTGGACTCGCCGACCCCGACCTCCTCGCCCCCGTCGGCCGCGGGCAGCCGCCCGTCGGCCAGCCGCAGTTCGGCGAGGGCGGTGTCCATCGCCTTGTGCGCGGCGAACAGGCAGGGGGTGCTGTAGATGGCCAGATCGACGCCGAGGTCGGTCAGCTCGGTCAGCGAGAGCCGCGGCGACTTGCCGCCGGCGATCTGGTTGAACAGCAGCGGCTTGCCGCCCACGGCCTCCCGGATCCGCCGGATCCACTCCACGCTGCGCACCCCGTCGACGAGTACGACGTCCGCGTCCGTCGCCGCCAGGGCCTGCGCCCGGCGGATGATGTCGTCCTCCTCCGTGGCGTCGGTCCGTGCGACGACCACCAGGTCCTTGCGGGTCGCCAGGACCATCTCCAGCTTCTCCAGGTACTCCTGCAGCGGGAGCACCTGCTTGCCGTCGGCGTGCCCGCACCGCCGGGGGCGCTTCTGGTCCTCCAGGATGACGCCGGAGGCGCCCATCCGCTCCAGCCCCTCCACGACGTGGCAGGCCACTTCGGGGTCCACGTACCCGTCGTCGATGTCGACGAGCAGGTGGTGGCGGGGGAAGGCGCCGCGCAGTCGCTGGACGAAGGCCACCATGTCGGGCCAGGCGATGAATCCGATGTCGGGCAGTCCGTAGTAGGAGGCGGCGAACCCGAAGCCGGACACGAACATCCCGTCGTAGTGCCCGGCCGCCACCGAGGCCGAGTACATGTCGTACACCCCGATGAGCGGCGTGGTGCCCGGCTTGGCGATCTGTTCCCGCAGCTTGTTCCCGTAAGTCATGGTTCGGTTCCTCCGAGGAGCGCATCGGCACAGGGAGGGCAAAGAGCCGCGCCACCAGGGCTCTTTACCTGAAGCAGATCCTTCCTTGGCGAAGTGCAGAACTTTCGCGGATGAAGGCTTTACTCACCCCGACGGCGTAGCCGGTTCACCACAGAAACGTCACTGGGAGCGGTGGTACGGCCGCGTTCACCCCTGCGTAGGCAGCCAACTGCCGTGCAACCCGAGCGGGTCCCGCACGGGGATGCGGGCCCGGGCAATCCGGGCGGGCCGCCCTTCGCCGCCTCAGGCGTGGCGGAAGAGGTCCGCGCGAGCGTCGTCGAGGACGAACCCGTTGTCGAGGCGGACCCGGACCGTCACCCGCGGCCCGTGTGCGCGGTGGGCGGTCCACTCCGGTTCCAGGGAGGCGATCTGCTCCACGAGCTGCTGCCTGCTCGCCGGGGGCATCTGGTGGCCGAAGTCGTCCAACAGCCCCTTCAGCCGTACGTACTCGCGCACCGCGGGACTCTGCTCGCGCTCCCGGGGCGCGTCCACCCGCTCGACGGTGCCCGGAGTGTCCGATGCGAGCGACAGCGTGCCGACGGCGGCGTCCTCTTCCGACCCGGAGCCCTCGGCCGGGACGACCCGTCCGGCCAGCCGGAGGTCTGCCGCCAGACGGACCCGCTGGCCTTCCTGGAACCGGTGCGTCATCGGTCGTTCACTTCTCCGGTCGGGGTCGGGGTCGGGGTCGGGGTCGGGGTCGGGCTCGGGCTCGGGGCGCGGGCGGATGCCCTCAGTGTCCCACCCCGCCGGCCGGCGCCGATCTTGCGGTCGCCGCCGGCGGAGCCGGGGGCAGGGCCCAGCGGATCGCCCAGGTCACCGCCCGGCCTCCCGCGCGGGCGGCCGGAGCCGGTAGCCGCCCGGCCGCGCATCCCGACCCCGTGGTGACGGCCGCCCGTGCCCACGGCGGCAACAGGTCGACGGCCGCCGCCGCCAGCAGCGCGTACGGCAGGCGCGCGGGCCCGGGCAGCGGCGGATCGGTCAGCAGGAAACGGGCCGTGTCCCTCGACGCGTCCGTCACCCGCAGGCAGGGCCTGTACCGGGCCATCCCCGCCGCCAGTTCCCGCACGTTCTCCGGCGGCCGCTCCACGCCCAGGGCCCGGGCCACCCGCGCCGTGTCGGCCAGGTACGCATCACAGCCCGCCGGATCCAGCGGATGCCTTCCGTACCGCTGGTGGGCGCGCAGGAAGCAGTACGCCTCGGCGAGGTGCACCCAGGACAGCAGCTCCGGATCGTCGGCCCGGTAGGGGACGCCGTCGCCCGTCCGGCCCCGGATGCGGGCGTGCACCGCGCGGACGCGCGCCACCGCCGCGTCGGCGTCGGCGCTCGCGCCGAAGGTGGTGACCGCCAGGAAGGTGCTGGTGCGCTGCAGGCGCCCCCAGGGGTCGCCGCGGTACCCGGAGTGCGCCGCGACGGCGGCCATCGCCACGGGGTGCAAGGACTGCAGCAGCAGTGCGGCAAGGCCCCCGACGAACATGGAGGCGTCGCCGTGCACCCGTCTGACCGGCCGGTCCGGGGCGAACCACCGGGGCCCGGGGGCCAGGTGGATCCGCTCCCGGTTGCGGGCGCCGTCGGGCCCGGCGACGCGCAGGAACACCGCTTCGCCGGCTTGCCGCCTGATCCTGCGGACGGCCGTGGTCGGGCTCGCCATGCGCCCAGTATGCGCCCGGTGCCGCAGCGCGGTCCCCCGGCCGGGAGGACGGTTATGAGGTGCCGCGCCGGGCAGGTGCTCCTCGTACGAGGAGGTACGTCATGGTTGCCGAGCACGCGCCCGTACCGGAGGCCGCCACCGGTCTCGAGCACCCCGACCCGTACGTGGTGCCGGTGCGGGGCGACATGGACCTGGACCACGCGGGCGCACTGCGCGAGACGCTGGCCGCCGCCCTGTCGTGGGCCGCGAGGGGTGCCGAGGTCGTCGTCGACCTGCGGAACTCCTCCTTCTGCGACTCCACGGGTCTCAACATCCTTCTGGACGCCCGGCGGACGGCCGCCCTGACGGGCCACGTCCTGCGCCTGGCGGCGCCCAGCCACCAGCTGCTGCGGCTGCTCGACACGACCGACTCCAGCCGCTCCTTCCCCCTGGACGCCTCCGTGCCCGGCTGAGCGCACCAAGGAGAGCAGCGCCCGGTCGGCGCCGTGCCGACCGCCGACCCCCACCGAACGGAGACCCCCGATGAGCAGCGCCGACGATTCTTATGGCGACGACGTCTACCAGCCGCAGGAGACCGACGAGTCCGCCGAGGCGCAACCGGACCTGGAGAACACCCTGGACGAGCCGGGCCTCGACGACACCCTCGACACCGCGTACGTGCCCGTCGACCGCCCGCTGGCGGTCGACGACCGGGGCACCACCGCCGCGGAGGCGCACAGCGGCGAGACGCTCGAACAGCGTCTCGCCCGCGAACAGCCGGAGGTGTCGGAGGAGGACGAGGGATCGGACGAGGCCGGCGACGCCCTGCTCGGCGGCCCGGACCGGGCGGGCCGGCTGGCCGCGGTGGACGACTCGGCCGCGCAGCGCCACCTGTCGATATTGGCCCGTGACGTCGGCATCGACGGGGGCGCGGCCTCGGCCGAGGAGGCCGCGGTCCACGTCGTCGACGAGCTGCCGCCCGCCGAGGACCCCGACGCATGACAGCCGCCCCGCGCCGACCGCCGCGGCCGATCGGCTCGGGCGTCAGTGCGGCGGTGACCACATGGCGACCAGGCGCCCCCTTCCGGGGGCCAGGTCCGCCCAGCCGCCCGGCAGGTCCACCACCACGACCCCCGACGTGGGGAAACCGTCCCGCAGCTGCTCCAGGAGTTCCGCGGGCCCCGCTCCGCACAGGGCCGTGGCCAGCTCGTGGATGCCGCTGTTGTGGCCGACCAGCGCCACGCAGCCGAGGCCCGCTGCGCGCTCCGCCAGTACGGTGACCAGTGCGCTCGGCGCCGCGTTGTAGAGCCGTTCGTCGTAGACCGCGTCGGGCGGATCCGGCAGGGCGGGCACCATCAGCTGCCAGGTCTGCCGGGTCCTGCGCGAGGGCGAGCACACCGTCAGCTCAGGCGCGTGGCCCTGCTCCGCCAGCCAGCGTCCCGTCCGGGGCGCGTCGGCCTTGCCGCGCTCGCCCAGGGCGCGCTCGAAGTCGTCGGCCGGGTCCCCCTTCGGTACCGCCTTTGCGTGGCGTACCAGCAGCAGGCGGCACCCGGTCGGGTCGGGCGCTGGGTGGTCCGAGGACATGGCGGTCTCCCTTGAGGCTGGTTCCCGCTCGCCGCGCACACGGTCGCGGCACTCACGGTCATGGTGCGGGCGGTCCGCGGCGCGCGCACCCGCACCCGTCCGCACCCGCCGGGGGCGGACTAGGCTCCGCAGGATGGAACGCGCAGACGTACTCAGGCGAGTGATCGGCATCCTCACCGAGGCCCAGGACATCCGCCGGGCCGCCGAGGCGGGTGAGGACGCGGACACCCCGGCCGGTACGGCCGGAGTGGCCACGCAGCTCCTGAACGAGATGCTGCCGTCGATCAGCGTGCCCGCCGACGCGTCGCCGCAGCAGGTGGCGACCCTGGTGGCCGAGGCGCTCGGCCCGGCCCTGCACACGATGGTGTCCGGTTTCAGCCTGGCCTTCACCAGCCTGGCCATCGCCCACGACAGCGGACGGTCGGACATCTCCTCGATCGAGGTCCTCCAGGAACTGGCCCTGGAGGTCGAGGCCGGCACCTACGACGAAGGCCCCTGAACGGTGCGGCCGGCCGCCGGTCGGCGCCGTCAGTCGGCGTCCCGGTCCTGCGGGTGGGACATCTTCTGCTCCTGCCGCCTGCGCAGCTCCTCCGGAGTCTTGCCGGCGACCGGCTTGCTGGCCTCGGGGTGCACCGGGTCGGGACCGGGGTGCTCCTGCGCGTGCTCCTCGCGGCCGCCGACCGGCTCCTGACGCCTGTCCTCCGTACCCTTCATGGCTGTTGCTCCCTCGTAGATCCGATCGACGCGGACTTCGCACTTCGACTTTCGGACTTCCACCGTCTACCCCGCGGGCCCCACGCGACACGAGCGGACCCGTGTGTTCCGGTACGCGTCATCCCGCACAGGCTGGGAAGATGCCCAGTCATGTCGGAAACGATCAGCAGCTTCGCCACCCGTGTCGTACGGCGCCGCCGCGAGCCGGTCGCCGTCCAGGCGCTCCGCTCCACCGCCGCGGCCGTGATCAGCTACGTCGTCGCGCTGCGCCTGAGCAGCGAGCCGAACCCGCTGACCGCGCCACTCACGGCGCTGCTCGTCGTCCAGGTCACGCTCTACTCCACGTTGACCACCAGTATCCGCCGGGTCAACTCGGTGGTCGTCGGCGTCCTCATCGCCATCGGCTTCAGCGCCTTGGTGGGCCTGACCTGGTGGAGCCTGGGACTGCTGATCCTTGCCTCCCTGGTGGTGGGCCATCTGGTGCGCGTCGACGAGTTCGTGCCCGAGGTCGCGATCAGCGCCATGCTGGTCCTCGGCGTCACCCAGGTGGCGAACACCGCCTGGGACCGGGTGCTGGAGACCGTCATCGGCGCGGTGGTCGGGCTGCTGGTCAACCTCCTGCTGGCGCCGCCCTTGTGGATCGGCCCGGCGGGCGCCGCGATCACCGATCTCGCCCAGCGCATGAGCCGCCTGCTCGACCACCTCGGCGAGGAGTCCCTCGGCCCCGGCCGGGTGGAGCAGGCCGCCGCCCGGCTGCACGAGGCACGCCGCCTCGACAACGACATCGCGCAGGTCGACACCGCCCTGCGGCAGGCCGAGGACAGCATCCGGCTCAATCCCCGCGTCAAGGAGGGGCTGCTGTTCCGGCTGGTGCTGCGGACGGGCCTGGACACCTTGGAGATCTGCGCCGTGGTGCTCCGGGTGGCCTGCCGGACGTTGACGGACCTGGCCAAGGCCCGGCGTGACGGCCCGCTCTTCGAACCCGAGACCGCGGCCGCGCTGCGCGAGGTCCTGCGCCACACCGCGATCGCCGTGGAGAGCTTCGCCCAGCTGATCACGGCACAGGTGAGTGCCAACGCGGAGGAGGCCGAGGCCCGCCTGACCGGAGAGCTGGCCGTCGCCCGCGGTCACCGCGACCGGCTCGCGGACCTGTTGCTGGCCGCCGCCCAGGAGGACCCCGAGCACTGGCAGTTGCGCGGCGCGCTGCTGAGCGAGATCGACAGGGTCCTCGACGAGCTGGGCGTGGAGAAGCGTTCCCAGCGCCTGCTGGAGGAGCTGGACAAGCACACCCGTACGCGGCACACCGGCCGCCTGCGGGTGTGGACCCGGTGGCGCGGACGCTCCGAGCAGCAGGAATGAGGCCGGCGCCGGGCGCACGGCGTCGGGCCCGGCAAGGACCGGAGGCGCGCAGTGGCAAGCATGTGCGTGCACGGTGGCGCCCCGTGCGAGAGGGTGGGGGCATGGTGCACGTACTGGGCAGCAGGATCCTGCTGCGACCCACGGACCCCGAGCGCTCACGCGCCTTCTACGGCGGGATCCTCGGCCTCGCGGTGTACCGCGAGTTCGGAACGGGCCCCGAGCGCGGCACGGTGTACTTCCTGGGCGGCGGCTTCCTGGAGGTGTCGGGACGGGCCGACGCACCGCCCGCGCCGGGTATGCGGCTGTGGCTCCAAGTCGCCGACGTGCACGCGGCGTACGAGGAGCTGCACAGCCGCGGCGCCGAGGTACTGCGGCCTCCGGAGCGCGAACCGTGGGGGCTGATCGAGATGTGGGTCGCGGACCCGGACGGCGTACGGATCGCCGTCGTGGAGGTCCCGGCGGACCATCCGCTGCGCTTCCGCCCCTGATCAGGAGGGACGCGCGACCGGGGGCCGCCGGGGGCGCCAGAAGGTCCGGCGTCAGTAGTAGTGCTTGCGGCCGCCCACGGCGTGCCCGACCGCTCCCAGCAGCCACAGCACCAGGCCGATGACGACGAGGATCACGCCTATGGTCCACAGGATCGAGATCCCTGTGACAAAGCCGATGATCAGCAGGATGACGCCCAGAACGATCATGACTACCTCCTGGTTCGGGCGAACCGGTCTGTAGCAGCGTCTACCACGGTTCGGCGGCCTTATGCCTGTTTCCTCACAGATATTGGCTGTTCGTTCCGGACAGTTTCAGGATGTCCTCGACCACCACGTGGTAGCCGGCGTCCAACCGCCGCACCGTCCGCCTCAGGTTGTCCTGGCCGCCCGGCCGGCCGGACCACCCGCGCACCTCGAAGAAGACGCCCAGCCGCGAAGACGAGCCCGTCGGGGGGCGGTGGTGCACGGTGACCACCGCCCGGACGTCCGCGGCATCGATGATGATCCCGGTCTCCTCGCGGGCCTCCCGGATCACGGCCCGGACGAAGTCCTCGTCCGCCTCCGGGTGACCGGACGGCAGGTGCCACATGCCGCTCGCGTACACCGGGCCGGCCCGCCGCGACAGCAGTACCTCGGGGCCGCGGGCGCCGTCACGGCGCAGCAGGAGGTGGACGTCGACCGGCACCGTGTGCCGCCGCTGGGCGCTCACCCGGCGCTCCCGGGCCGGCTCCAGCCCAGTTCGGTGTAGAGGCGTCCGGCACCGATGCCCTCGATGGCGGCACGGGTGTAGGGGACGATCGGCTCCGGCAGGGCGTCGAGCGGCCACCAGTCCCACGCCACACAGCGGTCGGGCTCCAGCAGCCGCGGTTCGCCGACCCATCTCCGGGCCCGGAAGACCAGCTGCATGCGCGGCTGCCCGCCGGGCCGGTCCACGACGTGCACGAGGTGGACGAGCTCGACGTCGGCAGGCTCGATGACGAGCCCGGCCTCCTCCCGCGCCTCCCTGACCAGGCAGTCCACGGCGGACTCCTGCTCGCAGTGCCCGGCGAGGAAGTGGTGGGCGGCTCCGGCGTAGGCGCAGTCCGGATGGCGCAGCCCGAGCAGAACCCTCCCCCCGCGCTCCAGGTACAGGTGCACGCCGACCACATGCGGCACGGCCCCCCTGCCACCCCGGCCCCCTGCCACCGGCGCGTACTCCTTCGCATGCCTGAGGATCAGTGCCCGGGGCGACGGACTCATGCGCAGGCGGGAGACGGTCCGGGGCGCGTGCCAGGCCACCATGACTCCCTCCGTCAGGACGAGGGCGGCGGGATCGCCTTCCCAGCGGGTGGTGAAGACCTGGACCGGCACGGTGGTGCCGTCCGTCCCGATGACGTGCTCCACGGCATACGGTTCAAGGACGACCGGTTCGAGCCCTGCCTCCTCCCGGAGTTCCCGGCGGACGGTGTCCTCCAGCGAGGCGTCCTGCGGCTCACGGCCGCCCCCGAGCAGCGCCCAGGCCCCCGGTTCCCAGATGTCCGGCAGATCGTCCCTGAGGTGGAGCAGGTAGCGGCCGTCCCCGTCGTGGATCAACGCCGAGGCGTTCACCGGCCGGGCGCGGCCGTCGAGGGCGGACGCCGTGAGTTTGGCCCGGAGGGCTGGGGAGGCGAGCTCCTCGAAGGGGAGCCAGGCGGTACCGGGGACGTCGCCGGGGCGCGCGGCCGCTGCGGAGGCGTCGTCGGCCAGGTGGAGGACCATGCGGAAGTCGTAGCCCAGGAGGGCGGGTTCGCCCGCGGCCGGGTCCGCCCCGACGGCGTGGACGCCGATGTCGACGGGGACGTCCAGGTACTCGGCGGTGTGGCAGAGCGCGGCAGGCGGGATCCCCGTCTCCTGGTGGAGCCCGCGCAGTGCGGCGGCCAGGAGCGTGGGGTCTGCCGCCGCGACGCGTGCGCCCGGGACGCGGGCCCCGCCGCCCTCCTCCGGGCGGACGTGCAGGACGCGGCGGTGCCGGTCCACCACGACCGCGCTGCACGTGATAGGCCCGGGCAGGGGTGCAGGGCCTGCGGGATCGGCGCCCGTGTCGAGGGCGGCCAGGAGGGCGTCGAGCGCGTCGCGTTCGGCGGGGTGGCGTTCGAGGTAGGCGGCGAGGGCATCGCGGACGGGGGAGCGGGTGGGTGGCACGTACACCTCACAACTCGGCGGGGAGGGCCGGCTCCAAGAACGGCTCCGGACCGTTCCCGTCACGGCCCGTGCGGGGGCAGACGCTGAACGGATGTGCGCACCGCGGGGGTCGGCCGTCGTGGACGGGGTCCACGGTGCCGAAACCTGCCCGAACAGGGTCAGGTCACCCTCGCAGGGGATGGTGCCGCCGCGGGTGGTGTGCGACGGGGGCCGGCGCCGAAGGCCCGGGTCGGTACGGCAGCAGCGGCGCCGGCCCCGCAACGGCGGCTCATGACCACGGCTAGTCGGGGACCGGTTCGGTGACGAGAAGGAGGTCACGGTCGATCGTGAGCGGCGGACGGCCCCGGGCGGAAGCTCCAGGCCTCGATGTCGCGGTAGTGGATCGGGCCCGGGCCGCGGCCGATGTTGCTGCCCACCAGGTGCAGGCGGGCGGTCGACCAGCGGCGGCCGGAGAAGTCCGCGAGCCCGGCCGCCGCCTCCACCACACATGCGGGGTCGCTGCGGCGGGTCCGGGCCAGCGTGAGGTGCGGGCGCAGCGGACGGTCCTCGAAGGGGACACCGCACTCCTTGACGACGGCCCGCACCTCGCAGGCCAGCAGGTGCAGGCCTGCGAGATCGCCGTCGACGCCGCTCCACAGCACCCGCTCGTCGAAGTGTCCGCCGCCGCGCAGGGCGAGTTCCAGAGGCCGGCGGGTCGCGGCCAGGTCCGCGAGCGGCGGCCGCAGGAGCGGGACGGTGCCGACCGGAAGCTCGCCGAGGAACGCCAGGGTGATGTGCCAGTCCTCGATGCGGTTCCACCGCAGGCCCGGGTACGCCGCGTAGGCCGGCCGCAGCGCCCGCGCAAGCTCCTCCTTGGCCTCGTCGGGCGGGGCGAGCGCTATGAACACGCGCACGGTCGAGGGCTGGATCTGTTCCTTCACAGAAGCCTTCGTACCGTACGCCGCCCGCCCCGGTCACTTCCCGGCCCGCGCAGGCCGCCGCCGCTCAGTCGACGAGCACGCCCGGGTTGAGGATGCCGTGCGGGTCCAGCGCGTCCTTCGCGGCACGCAGCGCGAGGGCGAAGGGGTCGGGGCGCTGGCGGTCGTAGCCCGGTCGGTGGTCGCGGCCGACGGCGTGGTGGTGGGTGATCGTCGCCCCGTAACGGTGGAGGACATCGCCCGCCACGGCCTTGAGGTCGTCCCAGAAGGCCACCTCGTCCCCGGGCCGGCCGGCGGCGAGGACGGTGAAGTAGGGCGCCGCCCCGTCCGGATAGACGTGGGTGAGGCGGCAGTTGACGGTCGCCGGGTGGCCGGAGCCCTTGCGGGCGGCCTCCCCGACCTCCTCGCGGACCGCTTCGACCAGGCCGGGGATCCGGTCCCACGTGGCCGCCGTCTCGAAGGTCTCGGCGACGGCTCCCATCCGGACCAGGCCGTCGCGCAGGTAGGGCATCCGCAGGAAGGCCGAGCGCCAGGCGCCGACGGCCGCGTCGGCGCCCCCGCCGTCCGCACCGCCGCGGCCGTCCACGCCGTCGTACCGGCCGCCGTGGGAGCGGGCCAGCTCCACGGCCCGGCCGAGCCGGCCGGTGACCGGCCCGTCCGCGGACTCGAATCCGAGGACGAGCACGGCGGAGCCGTCGTGCGAGGCGCCCGCCAGCGCGGCCTCACCGGCGTCCAGAAGCCGGCAGTTGGCGGGGAAGAGGTCCGACTGCGCGAGGGCACGCACTGCCTCCAGCGCGTCGTGGAAACCGGTGAAGGCGAGCGAGGCGGACGCCTTGTGGCGGGGACGCTCCTGCAGCCGCACCCACGCCTCGGTGATCACCCCGAGTGCCCCTTCGGACCCGAGGAACAGCCGGTCGGGCGAGGGTCCGGCGCCGGACGCGGGCAGCCGCCAGGAAGCGCTGGTCCCGACCGGCGCGACCACGCGCAGGGACTGGACGAAGTCGTCGATGTGCGTGCGGCCGGTGGCGTAGTGGCCGCCGGCCCGGGTGGCGAGCCAGCCGCCCAGCGTGGAGAACTCGAAGCTCTGCGGGAAGTGCCGCAGGGTCAGCCCGTGCGGCCGCAGCTGGTCCTCCAGGCCCGGGCCGAGGGCGCCGGCCTGGATGCGCGCCGCCCGGCCGACGGTGTCGACCTCCAGGACCCGGCCCATGGAGGTCAGGTCCAGGGACAGCACGGCACGATGCGCGTCCCCCCGGTACTCCACGCCGCCCGTGACCGAGGAACCGCCGCCGTACGGGACGACGGCGACCTGCCGCTCACCGGCCCAGTCCAGCAGATCGGCCACCTCCCGCTCGCCGGTCGGACGGGCCACCAGGTCGGGGATGCGGCCCGGTCGCCCCCGCAGTGCGCGGACGACGTCCCGGTACGCCTTGCCCATGGCGTGGGCGGCGCGATCCTCCGGCCCGGCGCAGACCAGGTGCGCCAGGCTCGCCGGAGGCTCCACCGCCGGCCGCCCGATGCCCAGGTCGCGGACGCGCGGCACGGGGAGGGGGTGGGCGAGGGTACCGGGTACCAGGGCGCCCATCGCGGCGCACTCCGCGTCGTCGGGATGCGCGTCCTCCCACCCCCACCCCCACCACGAACGGGCGCGCGGGGCGGGGGACGGCTGCGGCGTCGTGCTGGGCATGGGGGCGCTCCAGAGATCGCGGAACACAAACTTACCTTGCGGTAAATTACTTACTGATAATATCCGGCCATGGCAACCCCCCGCTCGAAAGCCGGCACCAAGGGCGTCCCGCGGCACCACCGCCGGCAGCAGATCCTGGCCGCCGCCACGGAGGAGTTCGGCACCCGCGGCTACGCGGCGGCCTCCCTCCCCGCCATCGCCGAACGCGTCGGCGTCACGAAGACCCTGCTCCACCAGTACTTCGGTACCAAGGAGGACCTGTACCTCGCCTGCCTGATCCCCGTCGGGGACCGCCTGCTGGACACCGTCCGCACGGCGATCGGCGAGGACGGCACCACCGCCCGCACCCCCCTGCGGGTGCTCGGGAGCATCTTCGCCGCGCTGGAGGGCCGGCGGGAGACGTGGTTCGTGCTGTACGACAGCTCCCTGCCCGCCGACGGCGCGGCCGCCCGCCGGGCGGCGGAGTACTGGTCCGCCATCGACGCCCTCGCCGCCGACGGCACTGCCGAACTGCTGCGCGCGACCGGATCCGCCGACCCGCTCGACGCCGACGCGCTCAAGTACGTCTGGCGTGACCTGGTCGCGACGCTCGTCCGCTGGTGGGTCAAGCACCCCGAACAGTCCCCGGAGGCCATGACGCAGCGCTGCGCCCGCCTGTTCGCGGCCGCCGCGGCCCTCACCCCCGACCCCGCCGACCCCGCCGCACCGCTCCCCCGACACCGGTGACTCTCCGCGCGGCGGCGCGGCCGGTCACACGTCCGGGAACGCCGGCTCGACACCCGGGGTGGGGGCGACGGTCCGCCAGAAGGAGAGCGGGCCGCCGCAAAGGTCCACGCGGGGATCGTCCAACATCCTCCGGATGCCCAGACCCTTGCACAGGGCCGGCACGAGGGTGCTCAGCGCCTGATGTCGCAGGCACACCGGCATCCTCCGGGTGCACACGCACGGCACCACCGTCTCCGAGACGCCCCACGGCGGGCCGAGCACTCCCGCTACGGCAGCGACCTGTCCCTGGCCGGACTCCTCGACCGAACCCGGGTCGAACACGTCACGCTGTGAGCCCCGCCGTCAGCCGTTCAGGGAGGCCATCAGCTCCGGTGCGTAGCGGTCGCCCGAGGCCACGCCGTGCGGGGCCACTGCGTCGATCGCCGCCAGTTCGGCAGGAGTGATCGCCACGGAGGTGGCGGCCACGTTCTCCTCCAGGTAGCGGCGGCGCTTGGTGCCGGGGATGGGCACCGCACCCTGCTGCAGGGTCCATGCCAGGGCGAGCTGCGAGGGGGTCACGCCCTTCTCGGCGGCCAGCCGGCGCACCTGGTCCACCACGGCCAGATTCCGGCGGAAGTTCTCGCCCTGGAACCGGGGGTCGGTGCGGCGGAAGTCGTCCGCGGCGAAGTCGTCGGGGCTGGTGATGGCGCCGGAGAGGAAGCCGCGGCCGAGCGGGGAGTAGGCGACCAGCCCGATCCCCAGCTCGCGGAGCGTGTCCAGCACGCCGTCGTGCTCGATGCCGCGCTCGAACAGGCTGTACTCGGTCTGTACGGCGGCCAGCGGGTGCACCGCGTGGGCGCGCGCAATCGTGGCGGGGGAGACCTCGCACAGGCCGATGTGGCGGACCTTGCCGGCCTCGACCAGCTCGGCCAGCGCGCCCACACTCTCCTCGATCGGCACGGCCGGGTCGACCCGGTGCAGGTAGTAGAGGTCGATGTGGTCGGTGCCCAGGTGGCGCAGGGAGCGGTCGGCGGACCGGCGGATGTACTCCGGGGATCCGTTGTGCCCCAGCAAGGCTCCCTCGTCGGTGAACTCGATCCCGGTCTTCGTGGCCACCACGGCCGCCTCGCGGCGGCCGGCCAGGGCCCTGCCGAGCAGCTGCTCGTTGCGGAACGGCCCGTAACCCTCGGCGGTGTCGAGCAGCGTGACGCCGAGCTCCAGGGCGCGGTCGATCGTGGCGAGGGATTCGGTGTCGTCGGTGGCGCCGTAGTGGGCGCTCATGCCCATCAGCCCGAGGCCCTCGACCCCGACCTCCAGCCCCTGGCGGCCCAGTGCGCGCTTCTCCATGGTGTGCTCCTCGTCAAGTAACTAACCGGATAGATAGAGCTTGCGGCGCGTCCGGGCAGTTTGTCAATAACTGGATAGTTACTTGCTAGGCTGCCGGTCATGGCACGGGATTCCCACGCGACCAAGGCCCGCCTGCTCGACGCGGCCTTCTCCGAGTTCGCGACGTACGGCATCGCCGGCGCGCGCGTCGACCGCATCGCGGAGGCCGCCCAGGCGAACAAGCGGCTGATCTACGTCTACTACGGCAACAAGGAGCAGCTCTTCGACGCCGTCCTCCAGCGGGCCCTGGAGACCGGCTCGGAATCCGTCCCCTTCGACGCCGACGACCTGCCCGGCTACGCCGGCGCCGTCTTCGACCACCTCGTGGAGCGGCCCGAGCTGATGCGGCTGGTGCTCTGGAAGCAGTTGGAGCGCCCCGGGTCCACGAGCACGGAGGCCGAGTCCTACGAGAGCAAGATCGCGTCGGTGCGGCGGGCGCAGGAGGCCGGCCGCATCGCCGCGGACTTCACCCCCGAGGACGTCCTGACGCTGGTCATCGCACTGTCGCAGGCTTGGTTCGCCGCAGTGGGCGGCCCGGCGGCCGGCGCAGCCGGCCCCGCCTGGCCCGCACCCCGCCTCGCCGCGCACCGCGCAGCGGTGGTCGAGTCCGTGCACCGCATCACGACCCCGACCCGGTAGGGGGGTGGGGGCGGGGGG
>NZ_JOFX01000024.1 GCF_000719345.1 Streptomyces sp. NRRL F-2664 | reverse complement strand
TCGCGATCAGGATGATCGCCAGGGCGCGCCCCGGCCTCCCCTGAGCCCCCGTGGGCCGCCGGCCCTTCTTCGGTGCTGCCACCTTGTCGTTTCTCCCTGTCCAACCGTCCCGCGCCGGGTCAGCGCGCGGACGGCCACGAAATGTGTGGTGGGGACCCCTGCCCCCCGCAGAAGTGTGACTGACGGGGACCGTGCCGGCCGCCGGTCAGGCGCCCGCACGGTCCCCGGCCGCGCGCTACTTCGCGCCGGCCTCGCCGTCGTTCTTGCCGGTCTCGGGCTCGTCGCCCTTGGGCTCGTCCTTCTTGCCCAGGTCCAGCTTCGGCGTCTCGTCCCTGCCCTTGCCGAGGTCCGTCTTCGGGGCCTCGGTGAGGGAGGACGCGTCGTCGGGGACGGCGGGCGTGTCGGTCGTCACGTCGTCGATGCCGTGGACGATGCGGTTGTACTCCGCGTCCTCCAGGACGGCGCCGACGGCGTTCTTCGCGTAGATCGCGTGGACGCCGGGAGCCACCTCGAGGGTGACCGTGTCGTCGCCGATCTCCTTCACCGTGGCGTACATGCCGCCAACGGTGCGGACGCCCGTACCGGGCGTCATCTGGTCGCGCATCTGCGCGGCCTGCTGCTGCTTCTTCTTCGCGGAGCGGGTCATCAGGAACATCGCCGCGATGATCGCGATGAACGGGAGGAGTGTCACGAGATTCACGGGACGGAAATCCTTCGCACGACCGCACGCGGACGGCGGCCTTTTCTACGGGGGTGGGCACGCCGACCCGAAGGGTCGGCATCGGCGGAGTCTAGGCGAGTCCGCACCGATGGAACAACGCCCAGCATGGCACCGCAGTTCCTGGGGGCGCGAACCTCCGCGCCGTCAGGCCCCGAACAGGCCCTGTTGCCCCGTTGATCCGCTTCCGCCGTGCTGGGGTGCGACAAGCCCCAGGTGAGCCCATGCGGCGGGGGTCGCGACCCGCCCCCTGGGGGTGCGGGCGAGCAGGCCCTCGCGGACCAGGAACGGTTCCGCGACCTCCTCGACGGTCTCCCGCTCCTCCCCCACCGCCACCGCGAGGGTCGACAGCCCGACCGGCCCGCCGCCGAACAGCTTCAGCAGTGCCTCCAGAACGGCTCGATCGAGTCGGTCGAGCCCACGGGCGTCGACCTCGTACACCTGGAGGGCGGTGGCGGCCACCTCGCGGTTGATCACCCCGTCGGCCCGTACCTGGGCGTAGTCGCGCACGCGGCGCAGCAGGCGGTTGGCGATGCGGGGGGTGCCGCGGGAGCGGCCGGCGATCTCGGCGGCGCCGTCGGTGTCGATCTCCACGTCGAGGAGGCGGGCGGAGCGGTGGACGACGCGCTCCAGTTCCTCGGGGGCGTAGAACTCCATGTGTCCCGTGAAGCCGAAACGGTCCCGCAGCGGCGGGGGCAGCAGCCCGGCCCGGGTGGTGGCGCCGACCAGGGTGAAGGGCGGCAGCTCCAGGGGGATGGCGGTGGCCCCGGGGCCCTTGCCGACGATCACGTCGACGCGGAAGTCCTCCATGGCCATGTAGAGCATCTCCTCGGCGGGCCGGGACATGCGGTGGATCTCGTCGAGGAAGAGGACCTCGCCCTCCTGGAGGGAGGAGAGGATGGCGGCGAGGTCGCCGGCGTGCTGGATGGCGGGGCCGGAGGTGATCCGGATGGGCGCCCCCATCTCGGCCGCGATGATCATGGAGAGGGTGGTCTTGCCGAGGCCGGGCGCGCCGGACAGCAGGACGTGGTCCGCCGTGGCCCCGCGCTGCCGGGCCGCCTTCAGAACCAGGTCCAGCTGCTGGCGGACCTTCTCCTGGCCGACGAACTCCCCGAGGTCCTTGGGGCGCAGGGCCGCCTCGACGGCGGTGTCCTCCCCGTCGGCGGCGGCCGCCACGATCCGGTCGTCGCTCTCGTCGTCCCAGTTCACGGTGTTCAGTCTGCCTTCTGCTTCGTTGCTGTGGTCGGTGCGGGCCCCGCCGCGGCCGTACGGTCGGGGGCGGGCGGGGACGGCCGGGCCTGCGCGGCGGCGTCAGCGGGCCCGGTTCAGGGACTGCAGGGCGGCCCGCAGCAGCTGCGGCACCGGGGCGGCGCCGCCGGCGGCGATGGCCTCCTCGGCCTGCGGGGTCACCGCCACGACCGCCTCCTCCGCCTCGCGCGACGCGTAGCCCAGGCCGATCAGGGCGGCGGCGAGCTGCTCGGTCCAGGGCGCGGGCGCCGAGGCGACCGCGCGCTGGGCGCCCACCACCGGGGTGGGGGCGCCGAGCTTGCCCTTCAGTTCCAGCAGGAGTTTCTGGGCGCCCTTCGGGCCGATGCCGGGCACCGCGGTCAGCGCCTTCGCGTCGCCCGCGGCGAAGGCGGTGCGCAGGGCGTCCGGCGTGTGCACGCCGAGCATCGCCTGCGCCACGCGCGGACCGACACCGCTGGCGGTCTGCAGGAGCTCGAAGACCTGGCGCTCGTCGTCGTCGGCGAAGCCGTACAGGGTCAGCGAGTCCTCCCGGACGACCAGGGAGGTGGCCAGCCGGGCCTGCTCGCCCGTGCGCAGGCCGGCGATGGTGTTCGGCGTGCAGTGCACGGCCATGCCCACGCCGCCGACCTCGATCACGGCAAGGGTGGGGGTGAGCGCGGCGACCGCGCCGCTGACGAAGGCGATCATCGGGTACGGCCTTTCGAGGCGTGCTGGGCTACCGCCTGCTGGAGGCGGTTCTGGGCGGGGGCCCGCCAGATGTGGCAGATGGCCAGGGCGAGGGCGTCGGCGGCGTCGGCCGGTTTCGGCGGCTCGGCGAGCCGCAGCAGCCGGGTGACCATGGCGCCCACTTGGGCCTTGTCGGCCCGGCCGCTGCCGGTGACGGCGGCCTTGACCTCGCTCGGGGTGTGCAGGGCGACCGGTATCCCGCGGCGTGCGGCGCACAGCATGGCGACGGCGCTGGCCTGGGCGGTGCCCATCACCGTGCTGACGTTGTGCTGGCTGAAGACCCGCTCCACGGCGACGATCTCGGGCCGGTGCGTGTCGAGCCACTCCTCGATGCCCCGTTCGACGGCGACGAGCCGGTGGCCGAGCTCCGCGTCCGCGGGCGTCCGCACGACCCCCACCCCGAGCATGGTGAGGGGGCGGCCGGCGACGCCCTCGACGACGCCGACACCGCACCGGGTCAGCCCGGGGTCCACGCCCAGTACCCGCACCGCGCCCCCTTCTGCGGCTGAACCTCCGCCGCGCGCGCGGTGGTGGCTGAGCACCGTCGTGGCTGCTCCGTTGAGGGTTGCGGTCCGAAGACGGGCGCACACCCGATTGACGCCGTCAGGCTATCCGCCCGCACTGACAATGCGACGGCGGGCCGACAGGGTGTGTCCTGTCGGCCCGCCGGTTGCGCTCCGCCCGCTGCGGCGTTACGCGTCGACCTTCTCCATGACCTCGTCCGAGACGTCGAAGTTCGCGAAGACGTTCTGGACGTCGTCGCTGTCCTCCAGCGCGTCGATCAGCTTGAAGATCTTGCGGGCGCCCTCTTCGTCGAGCTCGACCTGCATGGTCGGGACGAAGCTGGAGTCCGCCGAGTCGTAGTCGATGCCGGCTTCCTGGAGCGCGGTGCGGACCGCGACCAGGTCGGTGGCCTCACTGATGATCTCGAAGGTGTCGCCGTTGTCGTTGACCTCTTCGGCACCGGCCTCCAGCACCGCGCCGAGGACGTCGTCCTCGGACAGCTCGGCCTTGGGCAGGATGATGACGCCCTTGCGGTTGAACAGGTACGAGACCGAGCCCGGGTCGGCCATCGAACCGCCGTTGCGGGTCATGGCGACGCGGACGTCGGAGGCGGCGCGGTTGCGGTTGTCGGTGAGGCACTCGATGAGCACCGCGACACCGTTGGGACCGTAGCCCTCGTACATGATCGTCTCGTAGTCGGCGCCGCCGGCCTCCAGGCCGCCGCCGCGCTTGACCGCCGAGTCGATGTTCTTGTTCGGGACCGACTGCTTCTTGGCCTTCTGGACCGCGTCGAAGAGCGTCGGGTTGCCGTCGATGTCGGCACCGCCCATGCGCGCCGCGACCTCGATGTTCTTGATCAGCTTCGCGAAGAGCTTGCCGCGCTTGGCATCGATCACGGCCTTCTTGTGCTTCGTCGTAGCCCATTTAGAGTGGCCGGACATCCGCCTGTCTCCTTCGCGTCACCAACAGTGTTCGTCCCCGATCCTACCGGGACCTCGTCACAGCCCCGCGCGCACCATCTCGACGAAGTAGGCGTGGACGCGGTCGTCGCCGGTCAGTTCGGGGTGGAACGAGGTGGCCAGGACGTTGCCCTGGCGCACGGCGACCGTGTGGCCGTCGTAGGTGGCGAGCACCTCGGCGGCGCCGCCGACGGACTCGACCCACGGGGCGCGGATGAAGACGCCCTCGACGGGGCCGCCCTCGATGCCGGCGAAGTCGATCTTCGCCTCGAAGGACTCGTTCTGGCGGCCGAAGGCGTTGCGGCGCACGATCATGTCGATGCCGCCCAGGGTCTCCTGGTCCTCACGGCCGTCGAGGAGCTTGTCCGCGAGCATGATCATGCCGGCGCAGGTGCCGTACACGGGCATGCCCGCGGCGACGCGCTCGCGCAGCGGCTCCAGCATGCCGAAGAGCACGGCGAGCTTCGACATCGTCGTGGACTCGCCACCGGGGATCACCAGGGCGTCCACCTCGGCGAGCTCGTCGGGGCGCCGGACCGGCCTGGCCACGGCGTCCGCCGCGGCCAGGGCGATCAGGTGCTCCCGTACGTCGCCCTGGAGGGCCAGGACACCGATCACGGGGGTGTTCGTCATGTCGGTACTACCAGCCGCGGTTGGCGTAGCGCTCGGCCTCGGGGAGGGTGTCGCAGTTGATGCCGACCATGGCCTCGCCCAGGTTGCGGGAGGCGTCCGCGATGATCTTGGGGTCGTCGAAGAAGGTGGTGGCCTTCACGATGGCGGCGGCGCGCTTGGCCGGGTCGCCCGACTTGAAGATGCCGGAGCCGACGAAGACGCCCTCGGCGCCGAGCTGGCGCATCAGCGCCGCGTCGGCCGGGGTGGCGACGCCACCGGCGGAGAACAGCACCACGGGGAGCTTGCCGAGCTCGGCGACCTCCTTGACGAGCTCGTACGGGGCACGCAGCTCCTTGGCGGCGGCGTACAGCTCGTTGTTGTCGAAGCCGCGCAGCTTGGCGATCTCGTTCTTGATCTGGCGCAGGTGGCGGACGGCCTCGACGACGTTGCCGGTGCCGGCCTCGCCCTTCGAGCGGATCATGGCCGCACCCTCGGCGATGCGGCGCAGGGCCTCACCGAGGTTGGTGGCGCCGCAGACGAAGGGGGTGGTGAACGCCCACTTGTCGGAGTGGTTGACCTCGTCGGCCGGGGTCAGGACCTCGGACTCGTCGATGTAGTCGACGCCGAGGGACTGCAGGACCTGGGCCTCGACGAAGTGGCCGATGCGGGACTTGGCCATGACGGGGATGGAGACCGCCTCGATGATCTCCTCGATCATGTTGGGGTCGGACATGCGGGCGACGCCGCCGTCCTTGCGGATGTCGGCGGGGACCCGCTCCAGGGCCATGACGGCCACGGCGCCGGCGTCCTCGGCGATCTTCGCCTGCTCGGCGTTGACCACGTCCATGATCACGCCGCCCTTGAGCTGCTCGGCCATGCCGCGCTTCACGCGCGAGGTGCCGATCGCCGACTCGGCCGACTGGGGGGAGGTGGGAAGCGTGCTCACGGATTGACCTCACTCGAAAGGAAGACGGGTAATGCTCCAGCCGAGCATCCCCAAAGCATCAGTCCACTACAAGGGCCAATATGGAGCCAGTGGCTCTTTCATTTGTCCCTGGTGGCCCTGGCGGCGTCCTGCCGGTCAGGCCGGGCGGTCCGCGAGGTACGCCGGGGGCTCGTCGTCCATCTCGAAGGCCAGCGGGAACGGCGCACGGCCGGCCAGGCGGAACCAGCGGACCTTGCGGTGGCGACGCAGCGCCCGGGCGGCCCGGACGGCGTCGTTGTGGAACCGCCGCGCCATGGGTACCCGGCGGACGGCGGCCGCCAGCTCCTCGGTCGCCTGCGCCCCGCCGGGGGCCGCCTTCAGCGCCTCGACCTGGTCGGCGTCGGCGAAGACGGCCCGCAGCGCCTGGCTCAGCTCGCTCTCGGCGACCTCGCGGTGGTCCTCCTCGGCCTGCCGGGCGGCGTGCGCGGCCTCGTACAGCACGAGCGAGGAGGCCGGGTCGAGCGCTCCGGAGGTGGCCACCTCCAGCGCCACGGAGGCCCGGCGGACCAGCTGCGCGTCCAGCGCGGCCCGCGCGGCGTCCATCCGCGAGTGCAGCCGGTCCAGCCGGCCGGCGGTCCAGCTGAGGTAGACGCCGATGACGGCGAGCGCCAGGGCGATCCAGACAAGGGTTTCGATCACGCTGCGCGACCCTACCGCTCCGGGAGCGCGGGGCTCCCATCGGGCCTGTCCGGGTGGGGCCGGGCCCGAACGGTGCACGATCGGCGACGACCCGGGGGAAGCGAGACCCGTGGCGCCGTACCGACGAGACGCGGGGCGCCGTACCGCGGACCACTTCGTCGCACTCGGCGGCAGCCGGGGCGGACCGTCGGCGCGGGCCGGTCAGGCTGTCGGTGCCCGCCCCCCGCGGCCAGGCCGGGGGGCGGTGCGGCAGGTCAGAGGGCCGTCGGGTCCTTCGAGAAGCCGAGGCGGGTGCGCAGGGAGACGCGTTCGTCGGCGCCGACGGCCGCCGCGCCGTCCGTGACCGTCTCGTAGACCGCCAGGATGTCCGCGCCGACCGTGGACCAGTCGAAGCGCCGCACGTGCGCCGAGCCCCGTTCGCTGAGCGCGGCCCGGCGGGCCGGGTCCCGGAGCAGGGTGATCGCGCCCGCCGCCAGGGCGTCGGCGTTCTCGTTGGCGAAGAGGTCGCCGGCCCCGCCCTGGTCGAGGACCTGCGCGAAGGCGTCCAGGTCCGAGGCCAGCACCGGCGCGCCCGCCGACAGCGCCTCGACCAGGATGATGCCGAAGCTCTCGCCGCCGGTGTTCGGTGCCACGTACACGTCGACGCTGCGCAGCAGCCGCGCCTTGTCCTCGTCCGAGACCATCCCGAGGAACTCCACCCGCGAGCGGATCCCAGCGGGCAGCGTCGCCACCGCCTCCTCCTCGTCACCGCGACCCGCGACCAGCAGCCGTACGTCCGGGCAGGCCTCGACGATCTTGGGGAAGGCCGCCATGAGCACCGGCAGGCCCTTGCGCGGCTCGTCGATGCGGCCGATGAAGCCGAGCGTCTGCCCGCGCCACTCGGCCTTCGGCTCGGCCTTCGCGAAGAAGTCCACGTCGACGCCGTTCGGGATCACCACCGCGTCCCCGCCCAGGTGCTCCACCAGCGTGCGCCGCGCGTACTCGCTCACCGCGATGCGCGCGCTGATCTTCTCCAGCGCGGGCTGCAGGATCGGGTACGCGGCGATCATCGCCCGGGAGCGCGGGTTGGAGGTGTGGAAGGTGGCCACGATCGGCCCCTGGGCGGCCCAGCAGGACAGCAGTCCCAGCGAGGGCGAGGCCGGCTCGTGGATGTGGATCACGTCGAAGGTGCCTTCGTGCAGCCAGCGCCGCACCCGGGCCGCCGACAGGAAGCCGAAGTTCAGCCGGGCCACGGAGCCGTTGTACGGGACCGGGACGGCCCGCCCCGCGGAGACCACGTACGGCGGCAGCGGGGTCTCGTCGTCGGCCGGGGCCAGCACCGACACGTCGTGGCCGAGCCCGATCAGGTGCTCGGCGAGGTCGCGGATGTGGAACTGGACGCCGCCCGGCACGTCCCACGAGTACGGGCACACGATGCCGATCTTCACGGCGTGCGCTCCTCCAGGTCGTCCAGCCAGAGCCGCTGCAGCATGTGCCAGTCCTCCGGGTGCTCGGCGATGCCCCACGCGAAGGCGTCCGCCACCGCCTGGGTCATGGCGATGGTCTTCTCGGCCCGGGTCCCGGTCCCGGGGACCGCCACCTCGGGGTGTATCCGGCCGTACATCTTCGGCGTCCCGCCGTAGTACAGGGTGGCCGGGATCAGCACCGCGCCCGTCTGCTGGGCCAGCAGGGCCGGTCCGGCCGGCATGCGCGCCTTGGCGCCGAAGAAGTCGACCTCGACCCCGGAGGCCGACAGATCGCGGTCCGCCACCAGGCAGACCAGGCCGCCCGAGCGCAGTCGCCGGGCCAGGATGCCGAAGGCGGCGCCGCCGCTGTGCGGCAGGACCTCCATACCCAGGCTCTCCCGGTAGGCCACGAAGCGGTCGTAGAGGGACTCGGGCTTCAGCCGCTCGGCGACCGTGGTGAACCGCACCCCGAGGTGGCCGATGGCCCAGGCGCCGGCCAGGTCCCAGTTGGCGAGGTGCGGCAGGGCCACCACGACCCCGCGCCCGGAGGCGAGGGCATCGCGCAGGATGTGCTCGTCCTGGAACTCGACGTCGGTGCCGAACCGCTCCGGGTCCATCGTGGGCAGCCGGAAGGACTCCATCCAGTACCGCATGTAGGAGCGCATGCCGGCCTTGGAGAGCTCGCGCAGCCGTTCCGGGCCGGCGCCCGGGACCACGCGGGCCAGGTTCGACTCCAGCCGCAGCACGCTCCTGCCGCGGCGCTTCCACGCGAAGTCGGCGATCCGCCGGCCCAGCGCCACGGCGGCCGGCTCGGGCAGCTTCTTGACCCCGGCCCAGCCGAGGCCGTACAGCCCGTCGACCAGTTTGTCCTGTGCGGTACCCATCAGGCGGCGCCGCCCTCGGGGGCTGCGGCGGCGTCGGCCTCTGCGGCCTCGCGCCGTACGGTGACCACGCGCTGGATCAGCGTGACCAGCGAGCCCGCGGCGACCACCCACAGGGCGATCGGCAGGAGGACGCCGATCCACGACGGCACGCCGAAGGTCTGGAGCCCGGACAGGCCGGCCGCGACCAGCGAGATCACCAGGCGTTCCGCACGCTCGACGAGCCCGTTGACGGCCACCGGCAGTCCGATCGACTCGCCGCGCGCCTTGGTGTACGACACCACCTGGCCGCTGGCCAGGCAGAAGATCGCCACCGCGCACAGCGCGTTGTCGCTGCCGGAGCCGGCGTACCAGAGGGCGAGGCCGCCGAAGATCGCCGCGTCGGCCACCCGGTCGAGGGTGGAGTCGAGGAAGGCGCCCCAGCGGCTGGAGATCCCGGCCTGTCGGGCCATGTTGCCGTCGACGAGGTCGGAGAAGACGAAGAGGGTGATGGTGATGGTGCCCCAGAAGAACTCGCCGCGGGGGAAGAAGACCAGCGCGCCCGCCACCACTCCGGCCGTGCCGATCAGGGTGACCGCGTCCGGGCTCACCCCCCGCCGGAGCAGAAATGCGGCGAATGGCGTGAGAACACGCGTGAAGAATGCACGCGCGTACTTGTTCAGCATGGCCTTCCCGGAGGGTCGCTGGGCCGCACGGCCACAACGGCCACCGGCTGGCCCATCGTAGCCAGCGCGCCGCCGCCGGAACGCCGCGCACCCACCGGTTCTCGCCCGTAAGGCGTTCTTCGTGCCGTGGACCGCCGCCGGCGCGTCACGGTGGGGCACGGGTACGGCTCCGGCACCGGCCCGGCACCGGCCCGGAGCACGGCCCCGGCACTGGTCCGACGCACGGCCCCGGCACCGGCCCGGGGTACGTCCCCGGTACGACGTATGGACGCGGTGTGACAGCAGTGCAAAGCTCGTAGAACCGCGCATTCCTCATGCGCGGGGACAAGGAACCCACCCTCCTCACCGTCACCACCGGGAGGCACGAGCACCATGGGAGCCACATCACACCAATCCGGAGCCGCCGGCAGGGCACTGACGGCCGACCGGCCCTCGTCCCTACGCAACGTCGTGCTGGTCGGCCACAGCGGATCCGGAAAGACCACCCTGGTCGAAGCCCTCGCCCTGACCGCCGGAGCGGTCAACCGGGCCGGTCGGGTCGAGGACGGCGGCACCGTCTCCGACTACGACGAGATCGAACACCGCCGCCAGCGCTCCATCCAGCTCTCCCTCGTCCCCGTCGCATGGGACGGCATCAAGATCAACCTCTTGGACACCCCCGGATACGCCGACTTCGTCGGAGAACTCAGGGCCGGTCTGCGCGCGGCGGACGCGGCCCTCTTCGTCGTCTCGGCCTCGGACGGGATCGACGGCGCCACCCGCATGGTCTGGGACGAGTGCGAGGCCGTCGGCATGCCCCGCGCCATCGTCGTCACGCACCTTGAGGCCGCACGCTCGGACTACACGCAGATGACCGCCGTCTGCGGCGAGATCTTCGGCGCGGACGACCCCGACGCGGTCGTCCCCCTGTACCTCCCCCTGCACGGCCCCGCCGGCCCGGACGGGCACGCCCCCGTCACCGGCCTGCTCGGCCTGCTCTCGCAGCGCGTCTACGAGTACGCCTCCGGCGCGCGGGTGGAGCGCGACCCGGACCCGGCCGAGCTCGCCCTCATCACCGAGGCCCGTGCGCGCCTGATCGAGGGGATCATCGCCGAGAGCGAGGACGAGACCCTCATGGACCGCTACCTCGGCGGGGAGGACATCGACCTGAAGACCCTCGTCGACGACCTGGAGCGCGCCGTCGCCCGCGGCACCTTCCACCCCGTCCTGATGGCGGCGCCGGCGGCCGACGGCGCCCGCCAGGGCCTGGGCACGGTGGAACTCCTCGAACTGATCACCGGCGGTTTCCCGACGCCCCTGGAGCGCCCGGCCGTCACCGTCACCCGCCCCGACGGCACCGCCCGCCCGGAGGTGACCTGCGACCCCTCCGGGCCACTGGTCGCGGAGGTCGTCAAGACCTCCTCCGACCCCTACGTCGGCCGCGTCTCGCTCGTGCGCGTCTTCTCCGGCACCCTGAAGCCCGAGGAGACCGTCCACGTCAGCGGGCACGGCCTCGCCGACCGCGGGCACGAGGACCACGACGTCGACGAACGGATCGGCTCCCTCACCGCCCCGTTCGGCAAACAGCAGCGCGTCCTCGACCGGTGCATCGCCGGCGACCTCGCCTGCGTGGCCAAGCTCTCCCGGGCGGAGACGGGCGACACCCTCTCCGCCAAGGACGACCCGCTCCTCATGGCTCCCTGGACGATGCCCGACCCCCTGCTCCCCCTGGCCATCGAGGCCCACAGCAAGGCCGACGAGGACAAGCTCTCGCAGGGTCTCGCCCGGCTCGTCGCCGAGGACCCCACGATGCGCCTGGAGCAGAACCCGCACACCCACCAGGTCGTCCTGTGGAGCCTCGGCGAAGCCCACCAGGACGTCGCCCTGGAACGGCTGCGCAACCGCTACGGCGTCCAGGTCGACCCCGTCCCGCACCGGGTGAGCCTGCGCGAGACCTTCGGCGCGAAGGCGGCCGGCCGCGGCCGGCACGTCAAACAGTCCGGTGGCCACGGCCAGTTCGCCATCTGCGAGATCGAGGTGGAGCCGCTCCCGCCCGGCAGCGGCATCGAGTTCGTCGACAAGGTCGTCGGCGGCGCCGTCCCCCGCCAGTTCATCCCGTCCGTGGAGAAGGGGGTGCGCAGCCAGGCCGCCCGCGGCGTCGCGGCGGGCTATCCGCTGGTCGACGTCCGCGTCACCCTCCTCGACGGCAAGGCGCACTCGGTGGACTCCTCGGACGCCGCCTTCCAGACCGCCGGCGCCCTCGCCCTGCGCGAGGCCGCCGCCGAGACCCGCATCGACCTGCTGGAACCGGTCGCCGAACTCGACGTCCTGATCCCCGACGAATACGTCGGGCCGGTCATGAGCGATCTCGCGGGCCGCCGCGGCCGGGTCGTCGGCACCGACCAGGCCGGGCCCGGGCGCACCCGGGTGCGCGCCGAGATCCCGGAGATCGAGATCGACCGCTACGCCGTCGAGCTGCGCTCCGTCTCGCACGGCACCGGCCGCTTCGCCCGCGCCTACGCCCGGCACGAGCCGATGCCGCCGCAGATCGCCGAGAAGGTGCGCGAACAGGCCGGGAAGGGAACGTAGTCGGCCTGCACCAGCGGGTGCCGCCCACCCAACCAGCTTGCGGTGGGCGGCATTTCCCTGTCCCATGACCATGGGGTGGGATCCGCCGATAGGCTCGTCGGCGCACCAAAAGAGCACGAACGCACAGCGATGGGGGCAGCGGTGGCGGACGACGGATTCGACTTCAGGCCCGGCGCACAGATTCCTCTGCAGAACGGCGGGGGGCAGACGGCGGCGACCAACGCCCTCGCCTCGGCCGCGTACCGCGACGGCGGCAAGGACACCAAGCTCGACGCCCTCCTCGGGGCGAACAGCGAGAACCACCCGGCCACGGTGAAGCCCCCGAAGCTGTCGCTCTTCGAGCCCAGCCTCGGCGAGGCCTTCTGCCGGGCCGTGGAGGCGCGCACCCTGGGGGCCGGCCGCAAGCCCCTCATCCAGTCCTTCGGCGCCGACCCGCAGACGGTCGTCGAGCACTGCCTGGCCGCGTCCCGCATCCGCAAGGAGCGCGACCGCAGGCTCAGGCTGATCGTGCTGGTCTGCGGCGTGCTGTTCCTGCCCGGGCTGCTGCTGTGGCTGGGCCTCTTCCAGCTGCGCAAGTCCCTGGCCTCCAAGGAGGGCAAGCACTCCTGGCTCGGCACCACGCTGCTGGTGGGCGTCGGCATCGTGGTGGCCGTCCTGATGTTCCGGCTGCCGCTGACCGGCTTCCTCGGCCTCTACGCCCGCGGCATGGTCGTCGCCCCGGCGCTGGGCTGGCTGCTGGCCCGTCGCACCTGCGAGTCGACCGCCCGCGACCTGCGGGAACGTTGGGACGGGCTGCTGTCGGGCGGCGGGGTCGCCGCCAAGATCCCGGAGGCCGTGCCCGGCAATCCCGACGAGAAGGCCCGTGAGGACCTGCGCCACCAGCTCGCCAAGCTCACCGCGGAGGACCGCAGCAACCAGGTCTTCTACGCCGGCCCCAAGGGCATCCTCGGCATGGGCACCCGCTGGGGCAGCTGGCAGTTGGCCGAGGAGCTCGCCCCGAGGGACGAGGACAAGGAGATCCACCCCTTCCGGGCCTGGGACGTCATACGCGCGATCGACGCCCAGCTGCGCAGGCTGGAGCGCGGCCCGCTGCACACCGGCGGCTTCCCGGCCGCCGCCATCCAGCACTGGATCGTCACCCCGGTCGGCGAGGGCGCCGCCGAGGTGGCCCGTCCCACCGGCGAGAACGTCGACGCCTTCCTGGTGAAGCCGCACGAGGTCACCCGGATCTGCAACGAGCAGCAGTTCAACTCCGGGGACCGGCACTACCTGGGCATCCAGTACCCGCTCTGGGACGGCCAGCTGATCATCAACATGCTGGTGACCGTCACCGTGCTCTACAAGACCCTGCGCGTGGACGTCACCGCGCACGCCCTGGGCCCCGTGCACGGCCTGTTCACCACCAAGTCCAAGACCCCGGTGGTGGAGGTGCCCAAGAGCATCCGCTTCTGGGAGACCGTGGAGAAGCCGCTGCCCCTGGTGGACGCCCAGGAGGTGGTACGGCTCGCCGTGCGGGCACCCCTGACCTGGTACCCGCCGGTCCTCGACTTCCTCGGCGGCAAGCTGGTCCTGCCCGAACCGTTCGGGCTGCGCCACGTCTGGGCGAGCTCGATGTGGCGCCACCGGTTCATGGCGGACGACGCGCTGCGCACGGTGGCCCCGGTCCTGCGGTCGATCCACGCGGCGACCTTCAAGGTGCTGGAGGAGAACGGCGTGGACACCGAGCGCTTCACGAACCGTTCCTCGATCATGAGCGGCGTCATCCAGGAGCCGTCGCCGCGCAAGGCGGACGTGTACGACGCCTGAGAGGCGGCTGGTCGGCTCGGGCCCGCTCTTCGAGCCGGCCCTGGCTAGGCTGGAGCGGACAGGAGACAGCCGCTGGAGGCGACCATGACCGAGCGCAAACCGCCTGGCGTGGACTTCGAGTCCTTCGTCGACCGGCAGATCAGGCAGGCCACCGCACGCGGCGACTTCGCGGAGCTGCCGGGCTTCGGCAAGCCGATGGCCTCGATCGACGCCCCGTACGACGAGCTGTGGTGGATCCGGGACAAGATGCACCGGGAGGGCTTCGCCGCGCTGCCGCCGGCGCTGGCGCTGCGCAAGGAGGCCGAGGACGCCCGTGGGGCGGCCGCGGCGGCGCGGACGGAGCGCGAGGCGCGGGCCCTGCTCACCGCGGTCAACGCGAAGATCCGGGCGGCCCTGCGGATGCCCCCGCCGGGCCCTCCCCTGAACCTGGAGGAGTTCGACGTCGAGGCCGAGCTGCGGGCCCGGCGCGAGCACCGGGCGCCGTAGGCGCGAGGGGTGCGCACGGAAGGCCTGCGCGGCGCCTGCGGGTACCGCCGGCACGGTTCGAAGCACCACCCGTCAGCGACCGACGGTGCGGGCCCCGGGCAGGTCGGTCAGTCCTGGGGCCAGGCGTCCGCGAGCATCTGGCGGGTGTCGGCGAGGAGTTGCGGCAGCACCTTGGTGTGGCCGACCACCGGCATGAAGTTCGTGTCCCCGCCCCAGCGGGGCACGATGTGCTGGTGCAGGTGGGCGGCGATGCCGGCGCCGGCGGCCGCGCCCTGGTTCATGCCGATGTTGAAGCCGTGCGCGCCCGAGGCCTTGCGCAGCGCGACCATCGCCCGCTTCGTGAGGTCGGCCAGCTCGGCCGTCTCCGGGGAGTCGAGCCCGGTGTAGTCGGCGACGTGGCGGTACGGCACGACCATCAGGTGGCCGCCGTTGTACGGGTAGAGGTTCAGCACGGCGTAGACGTGCCGGCCGCGTGCCACGACCAGGCCGTCCTCGTCGGACATCTCCGGAATCCCGCAGAAGGGGCAGCCGTCACCGGCCTCGGGGCCGGTCGGCTTGTTCTCGCCCTGGATGTAGGCCATCCGGTGGGGCGTCCACAGACGCTGGAACGCGTCCTGCGTGCCGACCCCGATCTGCTGCTCCGGCTCAGTCGTCATGGCATGCAGCATATGACCTCGCCCGCGCCGACGAGGAAGGCCCCCGGAAAGTGATCACTTTCCGGGGGCCCGCCCGAACGGCTCAGACCTGGACGCGGTCGGCGACGACCTTCGCCAGCTTGGCGAGCGCCTCGGCCTTCGGGATGCCGTTCTCCTGCGAACCGTCGCGGTAGCGGAAGGAGACCGTACCCGCCGCCATGTCCTCGTCACCGACGATGATCATGAACGGGACCTTGAGCTTCTGGTGGTTGCGGATCTTCTTCTGCATCCGGTCGGAGGAGGCGTCCACCTCGACCCGCAGGCCCTGCTTCTTTGCCTCGGCGGCGAACTCCTGCAGGTACTCCACGTGCCCGTCACCGATCGGGATGCCGACCGCCTGCACCGGGGCCAGCCACGGCGGCATGGCGCCCGCGTAGTGCTCCAGCAGCACGGCGAAGAACCGCTCGATCGAGCCGAACAGCGCGCGGTGGATCATGACCGGGCGCTGGCGGGAGCCGTCCGGCGCGGTGTACTCCAGGTTGAAGCGCTCCGGCAGGTTGAAGTCGAGCTGCACGGTGGACATCTGCCAGGTACGGCCGATGGCGTCGCGCGCCTGCACGGAGATCTTCGGGCCGTAGAAGGCCGCGCCGCCCGGGTCGGGGGTCAGCGGGAGGCCCTGCTTCTCGGCGACCTGCTGGAGGACCGCGGTGGCCTCCTCCCAGACCTCGTCCGAGCCGACGAACTTCTCCGGGTCCTTGGTGGACAGTTCCAGGTAGAAGTCGGTCAGACCGTAGTCGCGCAGCAGGTTGAGCACGAAGGTGAGGGTGCGGTCGAGCTCCTCGGCCATCTGCTCACGGGTGCAGTAGATGTGCGCGTCGTCCTGGGTGAAGCCGCGGGCCCGGGTCAGGCCGTGCACGACGCCGGACTTCTCGTACCGGTACACGGTGCCGAACTCGAACAGGCGCAGCGGCAGCTCGCGGTAGGAGCGGCCGCGCGCGTCGAAGATCAGGTTGTGCATCGGGCAGTTCATGGGCTTGAGGTAGTAGTCGGTACCACCGTCGAGCTGCATGGGGGGGTACATGCCCTCCGCGTACCAGTCCAGGTGGCCGCTCTTCTCGAAGAGCGCGCCCTTGGTGGCGTGCGGGGAGTAGACGAACTCGTAGCCCTCCTCCTCGTGCCGGCGGCGCGAGTAGTCCTCCATCACCCGGCGGATGATGCCGCCGCGCGGGTGGAAGACGGCGAGGCCGGAGCCGATCTCGTCCGGGATGGAGAAGAGGTCCAGCTCGTTGCCGAGCTTGCGGTGGTCGCGCTTCTCGGCTTCCGCGAGGAAGTCGAGGTGTGCCTTCAGCTCCTCCTTCGACGGCCACGCGGTGCCGTAGATGCGCTGGAGCATCGGGTTCTTCTCGCTGCCGCGCCAGTAGGCGGCCGCGTTGCGCATGAGCTTGAACGCCGGAATGGTGCGGGTGGTGGGCAGGTGGGGACCGCGGCAGAGGTCCTTCCAGCACAGCTCGCCGGTCTTGGCGTCCAGGTTGTCGTAGATGGTCAGCTCGCCGCCGCCCACCTCGACGTTCGCACCGTCGTCGGTGGACGCGGAACCCTTGATGCCGATGAGCTCCAGCTTGTACGGCTCGTCGGCGAGCTCCTCGCGGGCCGCCTCGTCGGTGACCACGCGGCGGGAGAAGCGCTGACCGCGCTTCTGGATCTCCTGCATCTTCTTCTCGACGGCCTTGAGGTCCTCCGGGGTGAAGGGCCGGGCCACGTCGAAGTCGTAGTAGAAGCCGTCGCGGACCGGCGGGCCGATGCCGAGCTTGGCCTCGGGGAACAGCTCCTGCACGGCCTGGGCCATGACGTGCGCGGTCGAGTGGCGCAGGATGTTCAGGCCGTCCTCGGAGGAGATCTCCACCGGCTCGACGGTCTCGCCGTCCTGCACCTCGTACGAGAGGTCCTTGAGCTCGCCCGCGACACGGGCGGCGACGATGGTGCGCTCGCCGGCGAAGAGCTCGGCCGCCGTAGTGCCCGTGGCCACCACGCGCTCGTCCCGCTCGGAATCGCGTTGGATGATCACACGGACGTCTGACACCGGTCTCTCCTGACTCAGGGGATGCGCGAGCGAACGCTGCGCGCCTGAATCGTACCGAGCCGACCGGCTGCGCCGCTAAACGGTTCCTCCCGGGCTCCGCCCCCTCCCCCGGACGACCGCGGCCGCCCGGGACCCCGGTGGCGCCGCGGAGGGCACCGGTAGCGTGAGGGGCCGCCCCAGCCCCTCGGAAGGACCCGTATGCCGAGCCCGCAGATCCGTCCCCTGGACCTGGCCGACGACGCCACCGCCCGCGCCGTCCACCGGATCGCCCGGGAGGCGTACGCCGTCGAGGCGGACCTCATCGGCTTCGACGGGATCCCCGCCCTGCACGAGAGTCTCGCGCAGATGCGGGCGCAGCCGCTGCACTGGGTCGGGGCCTTCTCGCGGGAGGGGGAGCCGGCCGGGTTCCTGGCCTGGGAGGAGGTGCCGGACGGCGGCATCGGCATCGACCGGCTCTGCGTGGCCCCCGCCTTCTTCCGCCGCGGCGTCGCCTCCGGGCTGCTGCGCCACGCCCTGGCCGAGCTGTTCCCCGGCCGGCCGGTCGAGGTCGCCACGGGCGCGGCCAACGCCCCCGCCGTCCGCCTCTACGAGAGCTTCGGCTTCGTCCGCGGCGCGGACTTCTCCCCCGCCCCGGGGCTGACCATGGCCTCCTTCAGTCGTCCGACGGCAGCACGTCCGCCGGGTCGAGGGACTCGTCCAGCGACTTCATGAGGCGATCCCGCTCGACCTCGTCGAGGGGGACCGGGCGCACGTCCGTGACGCCGGTGAGCCGGCGGAACCCGCCCCGGCGCTGCAAGCGCCCGCTGATCCGGATGGGCAGGCCCACCAGGTGCGCGTGGCCCGCCACCCGGTACGCCTCCTCGTCGAGCGCGGCCCGTACCCACGGGACCTCCGCCCCGGCGAGGACCCGCAGCCGGATCGTGCCCCCGCCGCCCGGCGCCGAGCGCCGCATGCGGACCACCGCCCCCGCGACGCGGACCGCCACGGCCGGTTCGTCCCGGGTGTAGCGCGCCGCCGCCTCCCGCAGGACGGGCAGGTCGCCCGGGGAGAACTCCACCGGCTCGGGCCGGGCCGCGCAGCCCGCCGGGACCCCCGCCGCAGGTGCCCAGGCCAGCGCGATGCGGGCCCCCTCCGAGCCCCGCACCAGCGCGATCAGCGCCTGGGCCAGCTCCCGGCTGACTCCCGCGCCCACCGCGGCGTCGAAGGCCTCCATGCCGCCGGTGGCCCGCCGGTAGTCCACGGCCTCGCGGGCCGCGTGCAGTGCGTGGTGCAGCCGCGTCACGATGCCCCGCCCGCCGTCGACCGGCACGTACGCGCTCAACCGCCGCCCGCCCGGCTGCGGCCCCACCAGCACCTGGTCCAGGGCCCGTTCGGCCTGGGCCCGGTGCCTGGCGCCGTAGTAACCGGCCCTCGCCCGCGCGGCGAGGGCGCCCGCGAGCAGCAACCGCCGCGCGGCCGAGCGCAGTTGCTCCTGTACGGTCCAGGCGGCCTCGCCCTCCAGTCCGTACGCCCCGGGCGGGACCTCCCGCTCCCAGCGGACCTCGTCGCTGGGCACGCTCAGCCCGTAGAGCACCTCCCGTGCGGACGGGAAGGTGCTGCGCGAGAGCGCGGTCAGTGCCTCCTCCAGCAGGTCGGTGCAGTCGGGGAAGGCCCGGGTCTCGGGGACGAGCACGCTGGTGCCGGCGTGACCGGGCGGTGTCCATCGCCCGTAGCGGCCCGCGGATCCGCCCCGGCGCAGCCAGCCGTGCCGGTGCAGGAGGGCGCCCAGCACGGCGGGGTCGACCTGCGCCGGGTCCGGCCCGGCGGTGGCGCCGGCGGGGTGCGGGAAGGGCCTGTGGTCCGGGGGCAGCAGCGGTTCGAGGTTCGACGGGTGCCAGTGCATCAGGGTGTCCCTCCCGACCCGACCCGGGTCATGATCTCGCACAGAGCCCGGTCGTCGAAGATCCGCGCGGTCGGTATCCGTACGGTGGTCCGGCGGCGGCCGGTGACGGGGTGTCCGGCGAGATTGGTCCAGTAGCAGCAGTGCCGCAGGTCGAGCCGGTCGTGTCCGGCGGCGAGCCACTGGTCGCGCTCCCGCGGGACGAGCATCACGACGAGGATCTTGTGCACGGCGACCGGGGTGCGGGCCAGCTTCACCAGGTGCTCGTTGTCGAGGGTGAAGGAGAAGGTGGGGCCGGGCGGCCGGGGCGGTACCTGGTAGGTCGCCTTCAACTGCACCTTGATGGTGACCTCGTCGTCGACGACGTGCTCGGGGGCGCCGTGACTGACGTGCCAGTCCACGCCGTTGTCGGGGAAGGGCTGGGACAGCGAGCAGCCGGCCGCGGCGGCGACGGCGTGCAGGTATCCCACCTGGAGGGTCTCCATGCAGGCGGTGGTGGCGAGTGTGCCGCGCAGCGGTACGGTCCGCGTGGCGTCGTCCGGTGCGCCTGCACCGGCGGCGGTCCGCGGCCCGATCTGCCCCTCCAGCACCCCGCCCGGTTCGGGCTGCGCGAGCGCCATGGCCGGCTCCCCATGCCTTCCGGGCTCTGCCTTCGGCGGTGGTCGGGTGGGTGGGTGACGACCGGTCATGTGCACGGCCCCCCAGGGTTGTTGTCTCCGCACCCGGGTCGCCGCAAACGGCGTACGGAACAAACAGCCCGGGTATCACCGATTCGGGCAGGGGCGGCACGTTCCGAGGCGGCGGCGCCCGGCTGCACCCCAACTGCCGACCGGGGACGAGGAGTTCGCCATGAACCGCTGGTACGAGGGCCCGCTGGCCGCATTCGACACGGAGACCACCGGGGTGGACGTGGAGCAGGACCGGATCGTGTCCGCCGCGCTCATCGTGCAGGAGTGCGCGGGCGGCCGGGTGCGCACGACCCGCTGGCTGGTCAACCCCGGCGTTCCGGTGCCCCCGGGCGCGACGGAAGTGCACGGCCTCACCGACGAGCACCTCCAGCGCCACGGGCGCTGGCCGGCGCCGGTGGTGGAGGAGATAGCCCGGGCGCTCGGGGAGCAGCAGGTCGCGGGCCGGCCGGTGGTGGTGATGAATGCGCCGTTCGACCTGACGCTGCTGGACCGGGAGTTGCGCCGGCACCGGGCGTCGTCGCTGTCGCGGTACCTGGACAACCGGCCGTTGACGGTGCTGGACCCGCGGGTGCTGGACAAGCACCTGGACCGCTACCGCAAGGGCCGGCGGACGCTGACGGACCTGTGCGCGCACTACGGGATCGAGTTGGAGGGCGCGCACGACGCGGCGGCGGATGCGATGGCCTCGCTGGAGCTGGTCCGGGCGGTGGGCCGCCGGTTCGCGTCGCGGCTGGACCGGTTGACGCCGGCCGAGCTGCACACGCTCCAGGCGGTGTGGCACGCGGCGCAGGCGCGCGGCCTGCAGGCATGGTTCGCGCGGCAGGGGACGCCGGAGGCGGTGGACCCGCACTGGCCGCTGCGGCCGGACCTGTCGGCGGCCGCGTGAGGGGGCGGCGGGCAGCCGGCCCGGTGGTGTGTCGCAGACGGTCCGGACATGCGGAAGGCCGGTCCGTCATCGACGGACCGGCCTCTCCCGGTGGGCGATACTGGGATCGAACCAGTGACCCCTTCGGTGTGAACGAAGTGCTCTCCCGCTGAGCTAATCGCCCGGGAACGCACTGAACAATACAGAAGCCTCGGGGCTGGTTCAAACCGCTGCTCCGGCCCGGGTCCGCCCTGGGGGTACTCAGGTCGCATGTGAGTACCCCCGCCCATGTCCTGACCGGGTGACGGGCGCCACACTCCGGTTATGAACTCGTCTCTGCCGCCGGCCGAAGAGCTGGCGCTCATCGACCGCGAGCTGGCCCAACTCGATGCCCGGCGCCTGTTCTTGCTGGCCCGCCGGGAGTGGCTGCTGGGCCTGCTGCGGCAGTCCGCCGCGGTGCCCGCGGGCTGGGGGCCGGCCGTGTCCGGCCCGCCGGTCCCGCCCGCCTGGTCCGCCGGGCCGCGCAAGGAGGCCTCGGCCCCGAGCGCGCAGAACGTGCTGCTCACCTTGGGCGCGGTGCTGCTGGCCGTGGCCGCGTTGGCGTTCACGCTGGTCAGCTGGGGCTCCATGGGCATCGCGGGGCGTTCGGCGGTGCTGGCCGTGGTGACGGCGGCGGCGCTGGCCGCGCCCGGGGTGCTGCTGCGCCGCGGGCTGCGGTCGACGGCGGAGTCCGTGGCCGCCGTGGGGCTGCTGCTGACGGTGCTGGACGCGTACGCGCTGTACGCGGTGGGCATGCCGGGCGCCGACGGCACCGGGTACGCGGCCGGCGCGGCCGCCGTCCTGGCGGCGGTGTGGGCCGGCTACGGGTCGGCGCTGCGCACGCTGCGGATCCCGCTGCCGGCGGCGGTGGCCGCGGCGCAGTTGCCGCTCCCGCTGGCGGCGGTCGCCGCGGACGCGGGTGCGACGGGCCTCGGCTGGGCGCTGCTGGTGACGGCGGCGCTGGACGCGGCGCTGGCCCTCCGGGTGCGGGCGGCCGCGCTGCCGGCGGCGGTGCTGGGCTCGGCGGCGCTGCTGCTCGGGGCGGCGCAGTCGTGGTCGGCGGCCTCGGCGGCGCAGGCCGCGGCTCCGGCGGCGCTGCTGCTGGCGGGTGCCGCACTGGGGACGGCGGCGGCCTGGCGGGAGCCGCGGGTGTGGGGGGCCGCGCTGGTGGGGGCGGTGGCGGCGGTGGTGGCCGTGGCCGGTGTGGCACGGCCGGAGCTGGCACCGGGCTGGGCGCTGGTGGCGCACCTGCTGGTGGGTCTGCCGCTGCTGGCGGCGGTACGGGTGCCCGCCCTGCCGGAGTCGGTGCGGCGCGGGGCGGCCTGGGCCGGGGCGGTGGTGGGCGCCTTCGGCGCGCTGGCGGCGGGCGCGGTGGTGGTGCCGGTACTGGTGGCCCGGCTCCGCGTGCTGGAGGAGGTGTGGGCGGTGACGACCCCGCCGGCGGCTGTGCACGGTCCGGGCGCGGCGGCCGCGGTCGCGCTGCTGCTGACGGCGGCGGCCGCCCGGTGGCTGTCGCCGGTGCCGGCGCGGCCGGAGTCCGCGGTGGCGGCGGTGCTGCCGGCCTGGGCGGGCCTGTTCGCGGCGCCGGTGCTGCTGGGGCTGCCGGTGGCGGCGGTGTTCGCGGTGCAGCTCGCGGTGACGGGCGCGGCGGGGGTCCTCGCCCTGCGCTCCCCCGTGCGTGCGGCCGGGATCGCGGCGGCCGCGTGCGCGCTGGCTGGCGCCGCGAACGTGTCCCTGGGCGCGCTGGACGGCCGCGCGGCGACCTTCGCGGTCTGGGGGCTGCTGGGCGCGGGCTGTGCGGCGGGAGCGGCGTACGGGCCTGCCGCGCGGTGGGTCCGGTCGGCTGCGGCGGTGTGCGCGGTCGGGTACGCGACGGGTCTGCTGGTGGCGGCGTCCGCGGTGGCGGACCTGGCGGTGGCCTGGTGGGCGCTGCCGGTCCTCGCGGTGCCGGCGGCGGTGGCGGCGCCGGGTCCGCGGTGGGGAGCCGTACGGCTGCCGGTCGAGGTCGCGGCGGGGGCGTCGGGTGTGCTCGCGCTGGCCCTGTCGGCGGGGCGGCCGGGGACGCTGGCGCTGGTCCTGGCGCTGGCCGGGGTGGTGTGCGCGGGGGCCGCGGTGCGGCCGGAGCGGCGGGTGCTGGGCTGGGCGGCGGCTGCGCTGTTCGTGGCGGCAACGTGGGTGCGGCTGGTGGAGGCGGGGGTGACGGCGCCGGAGGCATACACGCTGCCGGTGACGGTGCCCGCCCTGGCGGTGGGCTTCCTGCGGCGGCGCCGGGACGCCGGGGCCTCGTCGTGGACGGCGTACGGGCCGGGGCTGGGGGCGACGCTGCTGCCGAGCCTCCTGGCGGCGTGGGGGGATGCCGGCTGGCTGCGTCCGCTGCTGCTGGGGGCGGCCGCGCTGGCGGTGACCCTGGCGGGCGCGCGCTGGCGGCTGCAGGCCCCGCTGCTGCTGGGCGGTGCGGTGCTCGCAGCGGTGGCGGTGCACGAGCTGGCGCCGTACGTGGTGCAGGTGGCGGGGGCGCTGCCGCGCTGGGTGCCGCCGGCCCTGGCGGGTGTGCTGCTGCTGGCGGCGGGCGCGACGTACGAGCGGCGGCTGCGCGACGCCCGCCGGCTGCGGGCCGCGATCGGGCGCCTGGGCTAGGGCGTGTCTTTTGGATCGGGCCGGATCAGGGAGCGGGGCTCGGCATGATCCGAAAGACACGCCCCAGGCGGCCGGGGGGTGGAACGCCCGAGGCCCGGAGACGGTGAAGTCTCCGGGCCTCGGGTCCGGGTGGGCGATACTGGGTTCGAACCAGTGACCCCTTCGGTGTGAACGAAGTGCTCTCCCACTGAGCTAATCGCCCGGACGCACCGCAAACATTACCCCATGTCAGCGGTGCTCCTCGACCGTCACTGGCCCTTGAGGTCCCACGGCAGGACGAGCCCGTACTTCCAGAGGTAGAAGCCGATCAGGGCGCCCGCGATGACGAGGCCCGTGGTGGTCAGGATGATGTTGCGGCGGCGCACCTTGGGGTCGAGGGCCTTCTGGGCGGCCTCGGTGACCTTGCGCTTGGTCCAGCGCAGCACGAGGTGGGCCCAGGCGAACTCGGTGGCCCAGATCGCCAGGCCCGCGAAGATCGCGACCCAGCCGGGGCCGGGCAGGACGAGCATGGCGACGCCGGCCGCGATCACCGCGAGTCCCACGACGAAGACGCCGACCTGCCAGCTGAGGTGCAGGGTCCGGCGGGCCTTGATGAAGGCGGGCGCCTTCGAGACGTGCAGCGTTTCCTCGGCGGTCTCCTCCGCGGCTCCTTCGGCACGCTGTCCGGTGGGTCCCGTGGTGGTGTCGCCGGTAGCGGACTCGTTCGTTCCGCGGTCACTCCCCGTATGCATAGGTCGAATCTACCTGAGTGCACAGCACACGGGAACGACCGTTTGGATCCGCCGTCCGAGGGACCCAGAGGTCCGCAAAACGGTCAGAGGGGTTTACAACGACACCGTAGGTGGCATGTCGATTTCGCCGACGTGCGAATCCCCGAGCGCACACTGAGCGAAAGGCCCTGGCGCTTATGAACACCACGGTCAGCTGCGAGCTGCACCTGCGCCTCGTTGTGTCGAGCGAGTCCTCACTGCCTGTTCCCGCGGGCCTGCGGTATGACACGGCCGACCCCTACGCCGTGCACGCCACCTTCCACACCGGCGCCGAGGAAACGGTCGAATGGGTGTTCGCCCGCGACCTCCTCGCGGAGGGCCTGCACCGGCCCACCGGTACCGGCGACGTCCGCGTCTGGCCCTCCCGCAGTCACGGTCAGGGCGTCGTCTGCATCGCCCTGAGCTCACCGGAGGGAGAAGCGCTTCTCGAAGCACCCGCCCGAGCCCTGGAGTCGTTCCTCAAGCGGACGGACGCCGCGGTTCCACCCGGGACCGAGCACCGGCACTTCGACCTCGACAAGGAGCTCTCCCACATCCTGGCCGAAAGCTGAGCCAGGCCCCCAGCCGCTCGACACCGTCCGACTCGGGGCGACGGTGCGGAGCGGACAACCACATACGCCTGCGCCCGGCGCTGTTCCCGCGGAAGCCACCCGCGAGGACGGCGCCAGTGTGCTGCGCGGGGACCGGCTAGAGTCTGGCGGCATCGGCGGCGCGCCCGTCGCCGCAGGCCCGGCCCCCGAGGGAGACACCGTGCAGATCCCACACGACACCCGTCGCGCGCTCGACGTCGTCGTCGCGCTGGTGAACACCGCGGCCGAGCCGGACCAGCCCGACGGGCTCTCGGACGTCGGCGCGCTGCGCGGCTTCGTCCAGGAGTACTCGATCAGCGACGTCGGCGAGCTCGGGGCCCGCGACCTGGCCGGCGTACGCACCGTGCGCTCGAAGTTCGCCCAGGTCTTCGCTGCGCCGACGGCCCGCGCCGCATCAGTGCTGATCAACGAGCTGGTGGCCACCGCGGGCACCACCCCGCAGCTGACCGACCACGACGGCTACGACTGGCACGTGCACTACTTCGCGCCGGGCGCGTCGGTGGGCGACCACCTTGCGGCCGACGGCGGCATGGCACTGGCCTTCATCGTGGTCTCCGGGGAGCAGGAGCGGCTGCGCCGCTGCGAGGCCCCCGACTGCCGGCGCGCCTTCGTGGACCTCTCGCGGAACCGCTCCCGGCGCTACTGCGACAGCCGGACCTGCGGGAACCGGCTGCACGTGGCGGCGTACCGGGCCCGCCGCAAGGAGGCCGACGCGGGTCCGTCAGAGCAGGAAGAGATCGTGCACGGCGGCGAGCAGCAGCAGGATCCCGATCACCGCTAGGAAGATCATCAGGGGTGGCTGGGAAAGCGCGAACAGACAGCCCCGCGGCTCGTCGGCAACGGGGTCGGGTACCGCCACGGGCACCGCGTGGTCACTCTGCGATGTCTCGAACATGTCGGGGCGATGATGGCGCAGCGGGCCGCCCCGCACCCCTCAACACGCCAACACTCGCGCGGTAGTTCGCTCGATCTCGTGGACGTACCGCCCTCTGCGCCCCGGGCCGGCCCGCGCCGTGCTTCCCGCCGGGAGCCGCGGTCAGATGCCGTGTTTCTTGAGGATGGCCTCGATGTCGGAGAAGTCGTCCGCGGGGGCCGCGGCCGGGGTGGCGCCCAGGGAGGGCTTGGAAGCGGCCGGGGCGACCGTCTCCGGCGACGGGCGGGCCTTCGTCCGCTTCGCGGGCTTCTCGGCGTCGCCCAGCCTGCGCCGTTCGACGGCGCGGGTGGTGACGAGGATCAGCCAGGCCAGGGCCAGCAGCCCGAAGCCCATCCAGACGGCCGGGTTGAAGACGATGCCGGCCAGCCACTCGACGACACCCGTCAGGACGAGGCCGATCGGCACGAGCGCGTACGCGGTGATGCGCGCGGCGGCCAGGAACCGCCTCCGGTAGGCGGTCAGCGCGGCGATGCCCAGGCCCGCCGCGGACACCGCGGAGCAAATGGTCTCGGCCAGCATGCGGTCCTCCGGACTCTCGGCGGCGGGGCGGTCCGTCGTCCCCGTCCGTCCATCGTGCACCGCCCGCCGCCGTAGGGGCCAGGCGCTGGGCCGCCCGTGGACGGATCTCCGGGGGATCTCGGGGTCGCGGCTCCTCCCCAGGTGCCGGTCGGCGGGGCGGGCGGGGACTGGGAGACTGGTCGCATGACCGATTCCGTGATCCTCGACGTCTGGTGCGAACTGCAGTGCCCGGACTGCCACCGCGCCCTGGACGACGTCCGCGCCCTGCGGGCCCGCTACGGCGACCGGCTGGACATCCGGCTGCGCCACTTCCCGCTGGAGAAGCACAAGCACGCGTTCGCCGCCGCACAGGCGGCCGAGGAGGCCGCCGAGCAGGGGCAGGGGTGGCCCTACGCCGAGGCGCTGCTGGCCCGGACCGCGGAACTCACCGAGCGGGGCGAGCCCGTGCTGCTGGACGTCGCCCGCGAGCTGGGTCTCGATGTCGAGGAGTTCGACACCGCGCTGATCGACGGACGGCACATCCTGATCGTCGACGCCGACCAGGCCGAGGGCAAGGCGATCGGCGTGACCGGTACGCCGACGTACGTGATCGACGGCGAGCGGCTCGACGGCGGCAAGAGCCAGGAAGGCCTGCGCGCCCGCATCGAGGAGATCGTCGACCGCCTGACCGCGGCCTGACGCTCCCTCCCCGTCCGGTCACGACCTAGATCAACTGTTTGGCGGCGTTCACGGCGGTGTCGCGGTAGCCGAGCGACTCGTAGAGCCGCCGGGCCGGGGTGTTGCCCTCCACCACGTGCAGGCCCAGCCGGCTCCCGCCGGCGGCCAGCACGGTCCGCTCGGCGAGGAGCATGAGGGCCCGGCCGTGGCCCTGCCCCCGGTGCTCGGGCGCGACCTTGACGTCGTACACGTACGGGACGGAGCCGAGGCCCGGCAGCTCGCACTGCCCGATCCACACGGTGCCCAGCCGCTCCCCCGCCGGTGTCTCCAGGAGCAGGAAGTCGGTCCCGGGGGTGTCCGGCCCCTGGGGCAGCATCCTGGCGTGCTCCGCGCGGGAGGCGGCCACGCCCTGTTCCGGGGTCATGCCGGGGGCGACGAGCCGGGCGCCGTACTCCACGATGCCCGGCTCAAGCCAGGCGTCGAACTCGTCCCGGGTCATCGGCCGACCGGCGCTGCCCGCGGAGAGGTCCGGCGGCTCCTGCGGCAGTTCCTTGACCATGATCCGGCCGGTCTCCCGGTAGCCGAGGGCCGCGGCCATCCGCAGTGCCGGCTCGGCGTCGGCGGGAACCGACACCGCGACGCCGGTGCAGCGCCAGGAGCGCAGCACCTCCTCGGCGGCGAGCGCCGCGACCGTGCCGCGACCGCGCCGGCGGTCGCCCTCGTCGATCCACAGGTCCCGGATCACGCCGACGGCCGGCTGGGCGGCCGACCGGGTGGCCAGTTCGAGTGTGCCGACACGACGGCTGTTGACGCGGACCTCGTAGGTCTGCCGCCGGGTGCCGTCGCTGTTTCGCTGGAGCGGCTGCGCGGGCCGCAGGGTGGTGGTCATCACCTGCCGTTCTACCGGTCCCGCGGCTCCGCGTCACCGGTGTTCACCGACCGGCCTGCACGGACCGCCCGTCAGGGACCGCTTTTCGGGGACTGCTCTTCGGAGACGGGCACTCGGGGAGAGGCGCTCACGGGTCGAGGTCCGCGCCGGCCTTCGCCTCGAAGATCCGCATGACCTCGGCCGTGACCGGTCCGGGCCCGGTGCCGGTCCCGAGCGTGCGGCCGTCGAGGCGGACGACCGCCTGGGCGTCGCGCAGCGAGGAGGTCACGAAGACCTCGTCCGCCTGCTCGAGCACCTCGAAGGGCAGGTCGGTCTCCTTGGCGCCGGTCCATTCGACGATGAGGGCCCGGGTGATCCCGGCGAGGCAGCCGGATTCCAGCGGCGGGGTGTGCAGTTCCCCGCCGAGCACGACGAACACGTTGGAGCCGGTGCCCTCGCAGAGCCGGCCGACGGTGTTGGCGAGGAGCGCCTCGGAGGCCCCGGCCCGGTGCGCGGCGGCGAGCGCCACCACGTTCTCCGCGTACGAGGTCGTCTTCAGGCCGGCCACGGCGGAGCGCTCGTTGCGGACGTACGGCACCGTGACGACGGTGGTGGTGTCGGGACGGCGCGGGGAGGCGGCGACGGCGGCGATCAGGGTGGGCGCGGCGTCGCCCCGGTCGGAGCCGAGCGGGGCGACCCCGCCGGTGTAGGTGAGGCGCAGCCGGCCGTGTTCGACCGGCTCGGCCTCCAGGACGGCGGCGCAGGCGCGGCGCACCTCGTCGAGGTCGGGGTCGGGGAGGCCGAGGCCCCGGGCCGAGCGGGTGAGCCGGTCCAGGTGGCGGGTGAGCGCGAAGGGCCGGCCGCGGACGGCCTTGAGCGTCTCGAAGACGCCGTCGCCCACGGTGAGGCCGTGGTCCAGGACGGAAACTCTCGCGCTGTCGGCGCCCCGCAGGGCTCCGTCGAGCCAAATTCTCATGGTGCTGTCCTTCCGGTGGTGCCGTTCGCCCCGTGGGCCGCGCCGGTCCCCCGGCCCGCCGCGACGCGGAGCAGGCGGGCGGCCTTGAGTTCGGTCTCCGCCCACTCGCGGTCGGGGTCGGAACCCCAGGTGATGCCGGCGCCGGTGCCGAAGAGGAGGCGGGGGCCGCCGGGGGCCTCCCGGTCGATCCAGAAGGTGCGGATGCCGACGGCGAGCTCGCCGGCGCCGCGGTCGGCGTCGACCCAGCCGATGCCTCCGCAGTAGGGGCCGCGCGGTGCGGTTTCCAGGGCCTCGATGATCCGCAGTGCGGAGGACTTGGGCGCGCCGGTGACGGATCCCGGCGGGAAGGTCGCGGCGAGGAGTTCGGGCCAGCCGGCCCCGTCGGACAGCTCGCCGCTGACGGTGGAGACCAGGTGGACGAGCCCCGGGTGCTCCTCGACGGCGCACAGCTCGGGCACGGACACGGAGCCCGTGGCGCAGACCCGGCCGAGGTCGTTGCGTACGAGGTCCACGATCATCACGTTCTCGGCGTGGTCCTTGGGCAGGAGGTCGTCGGCGGTGCGGCCGGTGCCCTTGATGGGGCCCGACTCGACGCGGCGGCCGTCGCGGCGCAGGTACAGCTCGGGCGATGCGGTGGCGATCTCCACGCCGTGCGCCGCGAGCCGAATCGTTCCTGCAAAGGGGGCGGGGTTGCCGCGGGCGAGGTGCGCGGTGAGGGCGTCGACGTCGGCGCGGTCCGGGTCCGGCAGCGGCGCGGACATCACCCGGCAGAGGTTGGCCTGGTAGACCTCGCCGGCCGCGATGTGTTCGCGGATGCGGCGCACGCCCGCTACGTACGCGGCGCGGTCGAGCGAGGAGGTCCACCGGTCGGCGTCCGGGCCGGTCCAGGCACCGGGCACGGGCTCGGGGACGGGGGCGGGTCGCACGTCCCCGAAACGCGCGCAGACGAGGCGCCCTTCGAAGTCGGCGGCCACCGCCCAGAAGCCGGTGGAGTCGAGGGCGGCGGGGTCACTGGTGACATCCCGCAGGTCGGTCGCGAGGAGGCCGCCGAAGCGGGCCATGGGGGGCAGGTCGTGCACGGCTGCGAGTCTATGACCGGCGACGCGACGGCGCCGGTGCGGTGACGGCCGGGTGACCTGTGGTGATCGAGCGGCAGCACGCTGCGGAAACGCGTTTTTGAGCTGGCCCGGGAATCCGCTAGAGTTCAACACGTCGCCAGGGAGCGAAGGGGAAGACCCCGGAGCGAACAAGGCGACCTGCGGACGTAGCTCAGTTGGTAGAGCACCACCTTGCCAAGGTGGATGTCGCGAGTTCGAGTCTCGTCGTCCGCTCGAAGTGGGGGATCTTCCCGAGAACCCCTGCAGCTCCATGGTGGAGTGGCCGAGAGGCGAGGCAACGGCCTGCAAAGCCGTCTACACGGGTTCAAATCCCGTCTCCACCTCCAAGGACGATTAGCTCAGCGGGAGAGCGCTTCCCTGACACGGAAGAGGTCACTGGTTCAATCCCAGTATCGTCCACTGATCCGCAAGGATCCCCGCGCGATTAGCTCAGCGGGAGAGCGCTTCCCTGACACGGAAGAGGTCACTGGTTCAATCCCAGTATCGCGCACGCAGTACACGCCTCACCTGCGGTTTCGCACCGCGGTCCCGCGCGATTAGCTCAGCGGGAGAGCGCTTCCCTGACACGGAAGAGGTCACTGGTTCAATCCCAGTATCGCGCACTGTCCGAGAGCCCCGGCCGTTTCGACGGCCGGGGCTCTCGCGTTCCACCACACGGGTGTCGGCCGGTGTGCGGGCGTCGAAAAGGGTGCTGCCCGTACGACTCCCCAGCCGTACGGGCAGCACCCTTCACCTGCCGTCCGCCGCGCCCCCGTCCCCACGGGGTACGACAGGCCGATGTCCCGGCCCGAGCCGCTCTCCCGGGCCCGGGGCGCCGCTCAGCGCCCCGGCATCATGCCCACGGACGACGCCTGCGCCGCCAGCTGATCGAAGCCTCCGAAGAGGAAGAGCAGCAGGGCGGCCAGGGGGAGCACCATGGCCGCGGCCACCAGGGGGTGGCGGGTGCCGGACTCATGGCTGTTGAACGCGAATGCCTTGCGTCCCTGCCGTGCGATGCCCGCCATGGTGCTCTCCCTGTCGTCTGGCAGCGGCGGGCTCTTGACCTCGGGGGACGAGTGCATCACCCGCCGCTCGACCTCAACACTAGGCGGGCGGGCGGCTGCCGGCCTCATGCCGTCGTACCCATTGCCGGGCCTCCAGGAGGATGACGGCGCCCGTGCCGCGTACTCCCCTGGGTGGACACCGTCCGCCCCGTGTAGGGGTCTTCCCCGAGGGGATGACCGGAGGGTAGTGACTTCCCTCACTTCCGTCACTCCCTGCTCATGCGTGTCCGCCGACGGGTCATCCGCACGATGAGCCCGGGGCGCGGCGGCTCCGGCGCGCGCGCCGGAGCACGCCGACCTGTGGCAGGGCGCCAATCCCCTTGCCCGAAGGGCTGTTTGAGCCCGTCGGCGGCCGCGGCGCACGAGGTACGGCGTATACCTGAGGCTCCCTCAAGTGTGCTTCGCCGCACTGACGATCGAATCCTCCGACGAGGGCGCGGCCTCTGAGCACGCATGCCGGATGGTCCGTAAGCTGTGCCACGTCAACAGGACGACGTCAGCGGGGTGGACATGGCGATGATGCGGCTCCGGCGCGAGGACCCGCGTGTCGTCGGCTCGTTCAGACTGCACCGGCGGCTCGGGGCCGGCGGCATGGGCGTGGTCTACCTGGGGTCGGACCGGCGCGGTCAGCGCGTCGCCCTGAAGGTCATCCGGCCGGACCTCGCCGAGGACCAGGAGTTCCGCTCGCGGTTCGCCCGCGAGGTGTCCGCGGCCCGGCGGATCCGCGGCGGGTGCACGGCACGCCTGGTCGCCGCCGACCTGGAGGCCGAGCGGCCGTGGTTCGCCACCCAGTACGTGCCCGGCCCCTCCCTGCACGACAAGGTGGCCGAGGAGGGCCCGCTCACGGCCGCACAGATCGCCGCCGTGGGCGCCGCGCTCTCCGAGGGGCTGGTGGCCGTCCACGAGGCCGGGGTCGTCCACCGGGACCTCAAGCCCTCGAACATCCTGCTGTCCCCCAAGGGCCCGCGGATCATCGACTTCGGCATCGCCTGGGCGACCGGGGCCAGCACCCTCACCCACGTGGGGACCGCAGTCGGTTCGCCCGGCTTCCTGGCGCCCGAGCAGGTGCGGGGCGCGGCCGTCACGCCGGCCACCGACGTCTTCGCGCTCGGCGCCACCCTCGCCTACGCCGCCACCGCCGACTCCCCCTTCGGCCACGGCAGTTCCGAGGTCATGCTGTACCGCGTGGTGCACGAGGAACCGCACCTGCAGGGCGTACCGGACGCCTTGGCGCCCCTGGTACGGGCCTGCCTGGCCAAGGACCCCGAGGAACGGCCCAGCACGCTCCAGCTGTCGATGCGGCTGAAGGAGATCGCGGCCCGTGAGGCGCAGGGGCTGTCGGACGGCCGCCCGCCGGCGCAGCGGGCGCGCACCGAGCGGCCGGCGGGACGGCTGCCCGAGGGGGCTGCTGACCCTGCGGAGCAGCGTTCGGAGCGTCGTACGGGCGGCGGCGGCCCCCGGTCGGCGCAGGGCGGCACGCCGGGGGGCCCGCACTCGCGGCCGTCCTCCCCGCGCCACCCGCGCAGTCCCGGCGGGCCGTCCTCCCGGCCGACCGCGGGACGCACGGGCGGCCGCCAGGCACCCCGCACGACCGGTGCCGGACGGCGCCCCTCACGGCCCGACCCGAAGCTGATGCGCCAGCGCCTGATCGTGTTCATCGTGGTCACGCTGGTCGTGGCGCTGGGCATCGCGGCCGCCCAGAAGCTGTAGGCCGCGTCCGCGGGGTGCCTCCGGTCGGGCGGGGGCCGGCAGGCATGCCGTCCGGGCGGACGGCGCGGCTCGGCGACCCCCTCGGCGGACGCGCCCCGGGTCGTCCTCCGCCGCCGGCCCGGCCGGCGGCGGGTGCCCTCCTGCCGGCGGGCAGGATCCGGAGCGGACGGCCTAGGGGTGGCTGCGGGCCACCGCGTAGAAGGCGACCGCGGCGGCCGCGCCCACGTTCAGCGAGTCCACGCCGTGGGCCATGGGGATGCGCACCCATTCGTCGGCAGCCACCAGCGCCTGCGTGGACAGTCCGTCGCCCTCGGCGCCGAGCATCAGCGCGACCCGCTCCAGGTACTGCGCAGCGGCCACCTCGATCGGCGTCGCCTTCTCGTGCGGGGTCAGCGCCAGCAGCCTGAAGCCGGCCTCGCGCACCCGGTCCAGGCTCTTGGGCCAGGCGTCCAGGCGGGCGTAGGGCACGGAGAACACCGCGCCCATGGAGACCTTCACCGAGCGCCGGTAGAGCGGGTCGGCGCAGTCGGGCGACAGCAGCACCGCGTCCATGCCGAGGGCGGCGGCGCTGCGGAAGATGGCCCCGATGTTGGTGTGGTCGTTGACCGCTTCCATGACGACCACGCGGCGGGTCGTGGCCAGGAGTTCCTCGGCCGTCGGCAGCGGTGTGCGCTGCATGGAGGCGAGGGCACCGCGGTGCACGTGGTAGCCGGTGACGCGCTCGGCGAGGTCGGGGCTGACGGCGTAGACGGGTGCCGGGATCTCGTCGATGACGTCGCGCATGACGTCGACCCACTTGGCGGAGAGCAGCATCGAGCGCATCTCGTACCCGGCGTCCTTGGCCCGTCTGATGACCTTCTCGCCCTCGGCGATGAAGAGGCCTTCGGCGGGCTCGCGCCTGCGCCGGAGTTCGACGTCGGTCAGGCCCGTGTAGTCGCGCAGGCGGGGGTCGTCGGGGTCGGTGATGGTGATGAGATCAGCCACAGGGTGATACTGCCTTGTCCTGGGTGCGGTGCCAACGGCCTGTCAGGCGCTGGCGGTGGGAACGTCCGGGGCCCCGACGCGGACGACCTCGCCGATGACGATGACCGCGGGCGGCCGGACCTCCTCGGCGCGGACCGTCTCGCCGACGGTGGCGAGAGTGGCGTCGACGCGGCGCTGGGCGGCGGTGGTGCCCTCCTGGACGACGGCGACCGGGGTGTCGGCGGAGCGGCCGTGGCGGATCAGCGCCTCGGCGATCAGGCCGATCTTGTCGACGCCCATGAGGACCACGAGGGTGCCGGTGAGCTTGGCGAGGGAGGCCCAGTCCACCAGGGACCGCGGGTCGTCGGGGCCGACGTGGCCGCTGACCACGGTGAACTCGTGGGCCACGCCCCGGTGGGTGACCGGGATGCCGACGGCCGCGGGGACCGAGATGGAACTGGAGATGCCCGGCACCACGGTGCAGGCGATCCCCGCCTCGGCGAGGGCCTGCAGCTCTTCCATGCCCCGCCCGAAGACGTACGGGTCCCCGCCCTTGAGCCTGACCACGGCCTTGCCGGCCTTGGCGTGCTCGACCAGCGCGTTGTTGATGGCCTCCTGGGCCATGAACCGGCCGTACGGGATCTTCGCGGCGTCGATGACCTCGACGTGCGGCGGGAGTTCGTCGAGCAGGTCGCGCGGGCCGAGCCGGTCGGCGATGACCACGTCGGCCTCGGCGAGGAGGCGGCGGCCGCGCACGGTGATCAGGTCCGGGTCGCCGGGGCCGCCGCCGACGAGGGCGACGCCCGGGGTGGACCTGTGGCGGTGGCCGGGGGCGGCGAGGCTGCCGTCGCGCAGGCCCTCGACGACGGCGTCCCGCACGGCGGCGGAGCGGCGCGGGTCGTTGCCGGTCAGTACGGCGACGGTGACGCCCTCGATGCGGCCGGTGGCGGGGGTCCAGGCGGTGGCGGCGGAGGCGTCGTCGGCGCGCACGCACCAGACGCGCTCGCGCTCGGCCTCGGCCGAGGCCTGCTCGTTCACGTCGCGGTGCTGGGTGGCGATGAGGGCGTACCAGGCTCCGGCGAGGTCGCCGTCCTGGTAGCGGCGGCGCTCCCAGCGGATCTCGCCGGTCTCGGCCATGGCGTCCACGGAGGGGGTGGCGGAGGGCGAGACGAGCAGGACGTCGGCGCCGGCCGCGACGAGCGCGGGGAGGCGACGCTGGGCGACCTGGCCACCGCCGATGACGACGACGCGGCGGCCGGCGAGGCGGAGTCCTACGGGGTAGGCGGGAATGTCGGCCATGCTGGTGCGGCTCCTGATGCGGCAGTCGTTCTGTCGTGCCGCTGCGGCTCTGGAGCGGCGGGAATGCTGACGTGCGGTGATGCGGTGCGGGTCCACCATACGGCGCGGGCCGTCCCGCGGTACGGACGGGGGCGGCGGTGGCCCCTGCCGGAACCCGCACTTCTACGCCGCCGGGCCGGGTCCGCGCGACCGGGACCGCCGACGGGGCTCGGACGTACCCGGTAAGGCGCGGAGGGTGCCGGCGGCACCGGGGCCGATGGGCCCGTGCGCCGCGCCGCCTGCGGAGACGGCGGGCAGGGTGCGCACAGCGGTGCCGCCCGCAGCACCCTGTCCCGCGAGCCGGGCCCGGCGGGCGGGGCATCCGGGACGGGCGGGGGCGGAGGCCGGCACCAAGGACCGCCAACGACGGAGCGCGGGGGCGGTACAGGGCTCCGGAATCCGGCACCGCCGGCGAGTGAGGCGTTCGGCCGGGCGGGGTCGAGCCCCGCCCGGCCGGTACCCGTCGGCGATCGAGGCGCCGGGGGCGGAGCCCCGCCGCGACGGGGAGGGCGGGGCAATGCCCGCCGACGCCCCGCCCGCCACCGGGGGCGCCGTGTGGAGGGGCGCCTCGTCGGGGAGGGCGGGGTTACTTCTCCGTCACGCCCGCCGAGTCGAACGTCGCGACCTCGTGCATCGCGCGGGCCGCGCTCTGCACCAGCGGCAGGGCCAGCAGGGCGCCCGTGCCCTCGCCGAGGCGGAGGTCCAGGTCGACCAGCGGGCGCAGGCCCAGCTTGTTCAGGGCGGCCACGTGCCCCGGCTCCGCACTGCGGTGGCCCGCGATGCAGGCCGACAGCGACTCGGGCGCGATGGCCCGGGCCGCGAGCGCGGCGGCTCCGGCGCTGACGCCGTCCAGGATGACCGGCGTACGCAGGGAGGCGGCGCCGAGCAGGAGGCCAACGATCGCCGCGTGCTCCAGGCCGCCGATCGCGGCGAGGACGCCGATCGGGTCCGCCGGGTCGGGCTGGTGGAGTTCGAGGGCGCGGCGAACGACCTCGACCTTGCGGGCGTGCGTCTCGTCGTTGATGCCGGTGCCCCGGCCGGTGACCTCCGACGGGTCGGCGCCGGTGAAGACGGAGATGAGGGCCGCGGAGACCGTCGTGTTCGCGATGCCCATCTCGCCCGTGAGGAGGGCCTTGTTGCCCGCCGCGACGAGGTCGCGGGCCGTCTCGATGCCGACCTCGATGGCGGCGACGGCCTCTTCGCGGGTCATCGCCGCACCGGTGGACAGGTCTGCGGTGCCGGGACGGATCTTGCGGGGCAGCAGGCCCGGGGTGGCCGGGAGGTCGCCCGCGACGCCGACGTCGATCACGCAGACCTCGGCTCCCACCTGGTTGGCGAAGGCGTTGCAGACCGCGCCGCCGCCGAGGAAGTTGGCCACCATCTGCGTGGTGACCTCCTGCGGCCACGGGGTGACGCCCTGGGCGTGCACGCCGTGGTCGCCCGCGAAGATCGCGACCGCGGCCGGCTCCGGGATCGGCGGGGGGCAGACCCGGGACAGACCGGCCAGCTGGGCGGAGATGATCTCCAGCATGCCCAGCGCGCCCGCGGGCTTGGTCATGCGCTTCTGCCGCTCCCAGGCCTCGCCGAGTGCCTTGGCGTCGAGCGGACGGATGCTGGCGACCGTCTCGGAGAGCAGGTCGTGCGGCTCCTCACCGGGCAGCGCGCGGCGGCCGTAGGTCTCCTCGTGGACCACCCAGGAGAGCGGGCGGCGCTGCGACCAGCCGGCCTGGGCCAGCTCCGGCTCCTCGGGGAACTCGTCGACGTAGCCGACGCACAGGTACGCGACGACCTCCAGGTGCTCGGGCAGGCCGAGCTCGCGGACCATCTCGCGCTCGTCGAAGAAGCTGACCCAGCCGACGCCGAGGCCTTCGGCGCGCGCGGCGAGCCAGAGGTTCTCGACGGCGAGGGCCGAGGAGTACGGGGCCATCTGCGGCTGGGTGTGCCGGCCGAGGGTGTGGCGGCCGCCGCGGGTGGGGTCGGCGGTGACGACGATGTTCACCGGGGTGTCGAGGATGGCCTCGATCTTGAGTTCCTTGAACTGCTTGGCCCGGCCCTTGGGCAGCGACTTGGCGTAGGCCTCGCGCTGGCGCTGGGCGAGCTCGTGCATCGTCCGGCGCGTCTCGGCCGAGCGGATGACGACGAAGTCCCAGGGCTGGGAGTGTCCGACGCTGGGGGCGGTGTGGGCCGCCTCCAGGACGCGGAGCAGCACCTCGTGCGGGATCGGGTCGGTGCGGAAGCCCTTGCGGATGTCGCGGCGTTCGCGCATCACGCGCAGGACGGCCTCGCGCTCGGCGTCGTCGTAGCCGGGGGCCGGGTCGCCGGCGGCGGGCTCGACCGCAGCGGGCGCCTCGGCCTCGGACTGCGCTGCGGGCTCGGCCTCGGTCGGCGCCTCGGTCGGCGCCTCGGCGGCGACGGCCACGGCGGGCTGCTCGGCCGGCTGCTCGGCGGCGACCACCGCGGCCGGCTGCGGCTCTGCGGCCGAGGACGGCTCGGCGGGTTCCCCGGGGGCGACCGCCACCGGCTGCGGCTGGACCGGCTCGGGCGCGGCGGGCTCGGCCGGCTCCTCCTCGGCGGCCGGCACCGGCTCCACGGCCACCTGCGCCGCACCGACCGGCTCGACGGCCACCGGCTCCACGGCGACCGGCTCGGCCGGCACGCCGGCGTCCTCGGCCGGCTGCTGGACCGGCTCGACGGCGACGGCTGCGGCTGCTGCTGCGGCTTCGACCGGCTCGGCGCCCGCGGCCTGCTCGGCGCCCACGGCGTGCTCGGCCGGGGCCGCCTGTTCGGGTACGACGGCGGGCGCCTCGACCGCAACCGGTTCGGGGGTCTCCCCCGCCGGGGCTTCCGCGGGGGCGACCGCCTCGGCCGGTGCGGCGTCGGGCTGCGCGGGCCGAGCCACCGTTTCTGCGGGCGCCTGCACCTGCTCCGGCTCCGGCTCCGCGCCGGCCTGGACGGGCTCGGGGGCCGCCACCGGCTCGGCAGCCTGCGCTGCCTCGGCGGGCACCTGCTCGGGCGCCGCGGCCTGCTCGGGCGCGTTGGCCTGCTCCGCCCACGGCGTCCCGCCCTGCGGCGGGACCTCGCCGAGCTGCTGCGGGGCGGCCGGGGCCGGTTCCTGCGCGGCCTCGGTACGCGGCACGTCCAGGTACTCGGGCCCGAGGGTCGGGGGTCCGGCCTGGTGGAGCGGGGTCGTGGGCGCCGGGGCGGGGGTCGGGGCGGCCGGCGCGGGCGCAGCGGCCGGGCCGCGGTCCGCGAGGGACCGTACGACTCCACCAGTGGCGTCGGGCACGGGCGGACCCATGTGCAGCGGGCGGCGGACCGGGGCTGCGGGGGCCACCGGCGCGGCGGGCGGCGGGACGACGAGCCCGCCGAGGTCGAGCGCGCCGGAGTCCCGGCCGCCGGTCTCGTGGGCGCCGGCGCTGTAGGCGCCCTCGGGGAAGGCGGCGGGCTGGGCGAAGTCGCCGTACGCGGCGGGCTCGGGGTAGGCCGTCGGCGCGCCGGCGTAGGCGGTCCCGGCGCCGTAGGAGGCGTCGGCGTAGGTCTGCGGTTCGGCGTGCTGGGGCTCGACCGGGAAGGCGGGGGCCGGCGGGACGACCTGCGGGTCGCTCCAGGATCCCTGGGCGCTCGGCATCAGCAGGAGTTCTTCGTCCTCCGGCTCGGCCGGATTGTCCATGAGGTCCTGGAAGGCGTAGCCGGGCATCGGGGGCGGGATCTGGACCGGGGCGGGGATGCCCTGCTGATCCACCATGCCCGTGCTGTCCGGGTGACCCTCGCCCGGGACCTGGCCGGTGTCAGTCATGCTTACCCCTCGCCCATCGTGTTGCCTCTTCGATCACCCGGTCGCCCACGAGGCCTCCGAGCGGAGTTGCCGTGCGGTGTCGCGGGTGCGACGAGTCCGTCCCACGTGCGCCTGCACGACAACCAGTAAGCATTGTCGCGCCCGTTGGCGGCCGTGGCGGCCATAACCACCACGGTCCTCTGTGGACTGCGCCACGTCGCGCGTCCAGGCCGTGTCGTGATGCCCGGAGCGTCCGCGCGGTACGACGATCGGCCAGCCTACCCCGGCCCTCGTCTCAGCGGGTCACAGGGCGCTGAGCTGCCAGGAGGAACACGACGGAACGGTCCTGTTCGGCCCAGGTGCGGGGGTCCAGGCCGACGGCCTGGAGGAGCGCGCACTCGACGTCGTAACCGTGTTCGGTGAGTACCCTGCCGACGGCTTCCGCCTCGTCGCGGGTGGAGGCGTGGCTGACGATCCGTTCGGGGCGGCGGTCGGCGACGGCGGCGACGACCTCGGCACCGCCGCCGCCGACGCGGACGACGTCCGGTTCGGGCAGGTTCTCCAGGACGTGGGGTGCCCGCCCGGCGACGAACTGCAGCTGCACGCCCCGCTTGCGGGCGGCGGCGGTGACGCGCTCGCCGGCCCCGGGGTCGCTGTCCACGGCGATGACGGCCGCGCCGAGGGCCGCCGCGTCCACGGCCACGCCGCCGGAGCCGGTGCCGATGTCCCAGACGAGGTCGCCGGTGCGCGGTCCGAGCCGGGCGAGTTGGGCCGCGTGCAGCAGTGCCGACTCCCCTCCCCCCGCACCGGTCTGGGGCCGGGCCCAGCCGCGGTCCGCGCCGTGGGCGGCGCTCTGGCCGAGCAGCCAGGCGGGGTCGGCGGACGGGGTCTGGCCGGCGCCGCCGATGACGATGACGACGTTCGGGTCGCGCCAGTTGTGGTCGGCGGCCTTGTCGGAGGTGAGGACGCTCACCTGCTCGCGGTCCGTGCCGAGTTCCTCGCAGACGACGAAGGTGCGGTGGACCCCGTCGAGGAGCAGGGCGAGTTCGGCGGGGCCGGCGCCGGGCGAGGTGAGGACGGCGACCTTGGGGTGGGCTCGGCAGACGTTGACGGCGCGCCGCAGGGTGCGGGGCTGGGCGACGACCACCTGGGCGTCGTCCCAGGGCATGCCGGCGCGGGCGAAGGCGGCCGCGACGGAGGAGACGGCGGGGACGACCTCGACCTCCAGGCCGTGTTCCGGTGCGCGCAGGGTGCGGACGACGCCGAAGAAGCCCGGGTCGCCGTCGGCGAGGACGACGGCGGTGCCGCGGTGACCGGCGATGCGGCGGGCGGCGAGGCCCAGGCTGCCGAGGCGGATGCGCTCGGCGGTGGGCGGCACTTCGGGAAGGGCGAGGTGGTGGGCGGCGCCGGCCACGAGGGTGGCGGCGGAGAGCGCGGACCGGGCGGCCGAGGTGAGGGGCGAACCGTCCCAGCCGATCACCGTGACCCGGTCGGCCATCGTCGTCTGTCTCCTGATGTGGGGGGGCGGGAAGGAGGGGCGGACACGGTGAGACTACCTGCTCATCGGTTCATTTCCGGTCGGCGCCGACGGGGTGGCCGTGCGCGTCGGAGCGCTGTCCCGGGACCGTGTCGCCGGCGTGTCCGCCGGGGGCGCTGCTCTCGTGGCTCTCGTAGCTCTCGTAGCCTTCGTATCCGTCGTAGCCCTCGCCCTCGTCGAGGTCCTCGGGCAGGAGGCTCCAGACGATGAGGTCGGTGCGGCTGTCGGTCCAGCTGCCGTCGGGGGTCTGCGTCCGTACGGTCCAGGCGTTGCGCAGGACGCCCTCGCTGATGCAGCCGATCTTCTGGGCGACCTGCTGGGAGGCGGTGTTGTCGGCGGCGGTGCGCAGTTCGAGGCGCTCGAACCCCTGCTCGCGGAAGAGCCACTGGGCGACGGCGAGGACGGACTCGCTCGCGTAGCCCTCGCCGCGGGCCCAGGGCGCGGTGACGTAGCCGACCTCGGTGGCGCGGGTGCGCCAGTTGGTGTTGCGGAGGTGGACGATGCCGACGAGGCGCTGGGTGAGGAATTCGGTGACGGCGAAGACGATGCCGCGGCCTTCGGCGCGTTCGGCGTGGGAGTCCCGGGTGGCCCAGGCGTGTGCGTCGGCGCGGGTGTAGGGGTGCGGTGCGGAGGTCCAGGCGGTGATGTTCTCGTCGTTCATCATCTCGGCGAGCGCGGTGATGTCCTCCTCCTCGAACGGGCGCAGCACCAGCCGTTCCGTGCTGATGGTGACGTCCGGGAAGGTGGTAGTCATGCGCTGCTCCATGCCTGAGAACGTGGTGCGACCGTGGTGCGAGGCGACCGTGGTGCGGAACCGTTCGTGCGGGACCGTGCACAGGTCGTAAGCCACAGCATGCAGCATCGACCGGGGGATGTGCAGGGCCGGGTTGCCCCCGGGCGGGCGGGACTCGGCCCCGCGCGCCGACAGGGGCGTGCGGGGCCGAGATGCCTGACGGCTGGGCGCCCGACGGGTCGGGCGGCGGGTCAGGAGGCGGGGGTGCCGAAGGCCGGGACGACCGAGCCCTGGTACTTCTCCTCGATGAACTTCCTGACGTCGTCGGAGTTCAGGAGCTTCGCGAGCTTCTGGACCCGCGGGTCGTTCTGGTTGCCTTCCTTGACCGCGAGGAAGTTGGCGTACGGGTTGCCCTCGGCCTTCTCCAGGGCGAGCGCGTCCTTGGCGGGCGACAGGTCGGCCTCGATGGCGTAGTTGCCGTTGATGACCGCGGCGTCCACGTCGCTGAGGGCGCGCGGGACGGTGGCGGCCTCCAGCTCCTTGAACTCCAGACCCTTCTTGTCGGTGATGTCGGACAGCTTGGCGCTGGTGCCGACGCCCTCCTTGAGGGTGATCAGGTTGTTCGCGGCCAGCAGCTGGAGCGCGCGGCCCTCGTTGGTGGTGTCGTTGGGGACGGCGATGGTCTGGCCGGCCTTGATGTCGGAGAGTGCCTTGACCTTCTTGGAGTACAGGCCGAGGGGCTCCAGGTGCACGTTCACCACGGGGACGACGTGGGTGTTGTTCTTCTTGTTGAAGTCGTCGAGGTACGGCTTGTGCTGGAAGTAGTTGCCGTCGACCTGGCCCTGCTCGGTGGCGGTGTTGGGCAGGACGTAGTCCGTGAACTCCTTGACCTCCAGCTTGAGGCCCTCCTTGGCCGCGAGCTTGTCCTTGACGAAGTTCAGGACGTCGGCGTGGGGGCTCGGGGATGCCGCGATGACGAGCGGCTTGCTCTCGTCGGCCGTGCCGCCGTCGCCCTTGGCGGAGGACGGGTCGGAGGAGCTGCCGCAGGCGGTGAGGCCCAGGGTCAGCGCGGTGGCGGTGGCGGCGAGGGCGGTGAGCTTGGTGTTCTTACGCACGAAGAGTGCCTTTCTTGCTGAACAAGTACCGAGGACTTGCTGGTGGCGGCCCAAGCACGACAAGTGCGGGCTCTGTGGGGGACATCAGGGGGGCGGTGGCCCGGGGGTCAGGCCGTCCGGCCGCGGCGGGCCAGGAGGCGTACGACGCCGTCGCCGATCAGCTGGACCACCGTGACGATGGCGATGAGGACCACGACGGTGGCGACCATGAAGCCGGTCTCGAAACGCTGGAAGCCGTACGTGATGGCCTTGGAGCCGAGTCCTTCGCCGCCGACGGCGCCCGCCATGGCGGAGTAGCCGACGAGGGTGATGACCGTGGTGGTGACGCCCGCGACCAGGGAGGGCAGGGCCTGCGGGAGGAGGACCTTGCCGACCAGGGTGGGGACGCCGCCGCCCATGGACTCGACGGCTTCGACGAGGCCGTGGTCCACCTCGCGGACGGCGGTCTCGACGAGCCGGGCGAAGAAGGGGACGGCGCCGATGGCGAGCGGGACGATCATGGCGGTGGGGCCGATGAAGGTGCCGACGACCGTGGTGGTGACCGGGATCAGGAAGATCAGCAGGATGATGAACGGCAGCGAGCGGCCTATGTTCACGATCACGCCGAGGACCTTGTTGACCGGCTGGTTCTGCAGCAGGCCGCCCTTGTCGGTGAGGACGAGCAGGATGCCGACGGGCAGTCCGCCGAGGACGGTCACCAGGGTGGACCACAGCACCATGTAGAGGGTGTCGTAGGTGCCCTGGGTGAGCAGGGGCTGCATCTCGGACCAGGTCACTTGGCACCATCCTCGGCCAGCTCGGCCAGCTCGGTCAGCTCGGTCAGTTCGTCGTCGATCCCGTCGGCCGTGTCGACGACGTCGACCTGGAGGCCCTGCTCGCGCAGGAAGCCGACGGGCACGACGTTGTCCTCGTAGCGGCCGGGCAGTTCGATGCGCATGCGGCCGATGAGCCGGCCGGCCACGGTGTCCATGGCGGCGCCGAGGATCGAGATGTCGACGTTGTACGTGCGCGAGAGCTGTGAGACGACCGGCTGGGCGGCGGCCTCGCCGTGGAAGGTGACGTCGACGACGGTGCGGTCGGGGCCGGAGGCGGAGCCGGTCACCGGGAACAGCTCGCCGGCCAGTTCGGAGCCGGGGGTGGCGAGCAGTTCGGCGACGGTGCCGGACTCGACGATCCGGCCCTTCTTCATCAGGGCGGCCGAGTCGCAGACGGTCTTGACGACGTCCATCTCGTGCGTGATGAGCAGCACGGTGAGGCCGAGCTGCTGGTTGAGGTCGCGCAGCAGTTTCAGGATGGAGCGGGTGGTCTCGGGGTCGAGGGCGCTGGTGGCCTCGTCGGAGAGCAGCACCTTGGGGTCGCCGGCCAGGGCGCGGGCGATGCCGACGCGCTGCTTCTGGCCGCCGGAGAGCTGGGCGGGGTAGGCCTTCGCCTTGTCGGCGAGGCCGACGAGGTCGAGGAGTTCGAGGGCCTTGCGGGAGCGCTCACGGCCGGAGACGCCGAGGATCTCCAGGGGCAGCTCGATGTTGGCCTGGACGGTGCGCGAGGACAGCAGGTTGAAGTGCTGGAAGACCATCCCGATGCGGCTGCGGGCCTCGCGCAGCTCCTTGCCGGCACGGCGGCCGCGGCCGGCGAGGGCGGTGAGGTCGACGCCGTCGACGTGGACGGTGCCGGTGGTGGGGCGCTCCAGCAGGTTCACGCAGCGGATCAGGGACGACTTGCCGGCGCCGCTCTGGCCGATGACTCCGTAGACCTCGCCCTCGCGGACGTGCAGGTCGACGCCGTCCAGGGCGGTGACCTCGCGGCCACGGGACTGGTAGACCTTCGTGAGGCCCGATGTGGTGATCACAGGAATTCCGTCGCTGTCGAGTGCGCGGCGCAGCGGGGTGCCGGGCACGGGGCAAACATCTGGGACGCGATACGGGACGAACCGTCGGAAATCGATGGCTTCGACGCGTGCGCGGGGCATGAGTGGGCCGTGCCGTCCCTCAAGCGGTGACGTACGGCCGGCCGGTCTCGCTTCGGGGCGCGAGGCTCAGGAAGGGGCCCTCAGAAGGCGCACATTCGACACATACAGCGAGCACCGGGCGTCATCGTCGCCTCGGTCGCAAGGGTGCGGCTGCTCGTCGTGGTCATGGGCCCCAGTAAAGCAGACGTATCCCCTGACCGATCAAAACTGTCCGCATACCGGACGGAATGCGGCCGCATACCGGACCACACCGGTGCAACGCGTCCGTCCTTCCCGCTCTGCCGAACTTGCCGCTGACCTGCACGGACGCGCCACGGAGGCCCTCGGGGGGAGGGCGGCCCGACGCCACTGCGGAGGGCTGCGGGGCGGATCCCTGTGGTCAAGACCACGGGAGCCGGCGGGCCGCGGCGGCCGGGCGCGGGCCGGCGTACGGGAAGGGGCGCGCGCGGGGGGTCTGCCGGCCCGTAATACCCTCGCAGCATGCTCGACGCCCTGACGGTCGCCATCGGCGTGGCCGCACTCGCCCTCGCCGCCTGGTGCGGTTTCGCCGCGCTGCGGGACCAGCCGACCAAGGACTGGCACTTCATCGGCATGGCCGTCGTGACCGTGCTGGTCCTGGCCCAGCTGGTGATCGGGCTGGTCCAGCTGGCCAGGGGCGAGAAGCCCGACGAGGGCGCAGTGATCTTCGTGGCGTACCTGCTCGGCGCGTTCGCCGCGGTGCCGGCCGCCGGGCTGCTGTCGCTGACCGAGCGGACCAAGTGGGGGTCGGTGACGGTGGCCGCGGGCGCGGTCGTCCTCGCCGTCCTCGAAGTACGGCTCTACGACATCTGGGGAACCACTGGTGCCTGAGACCGAGACGGGGACGACGTCGGAGGCCACTGCCACCGGACGCAAGCGGCTGGTCTCCGGGCCGGGACTGCTCCTGGTGTGGCTGTACGGGGTGATGGTGGTGGGCGCGGTCTCGCGGTCGGCCTACCAGATCTCGACCGAGTTCGGCCGGGCGCCGCTGGCCTACTCGCTGTCGGCGCTGGCTGCGCTCGCCTACGCCTTCATCACGTACTCCCTCGTGCGTGGCGGGGAGAGGGCGCGCCGGGCGGCGCTGTTCTGCTGCGCCGCCGAGCTGGCGGGCGTCCTGGCCGTGGGCACGTGGACGCTGCTGCGACCGGAGTCCTTCCCCGACACGACCGTCTGGTCGCAGTTCGGCATGGGCTACCTGTTCATCCCGGTGATCCTGCCGATCACCGGGATGCTCTGGCTGCGCAGGCGCTGAGCGGGGCCCGGCTCAGGCGCTGACCGCGAAGTCGGTGGGATTCTTGGCCTCTTTCTCCAGGATGACCAGCTGCACCCCGTCGGACGCGGTGCGCCCACCGACCGTGACGTAGCCGGCCTTGCGGTAGAGGCGCAGGTTGGACTCGCTCTTGTGACCGGTGTGCAGGCGGAAGCGGGTGGCGGTGCCGGGGCCCGCGAGAGCCTCCTCCACGGCGCGCAGCAGCCGGGCGCCGAGCCCGTGGCCCTGCAGGCGCGGGTGGACGCAGAGCTTGGCGATCTTGGCGGTTCCCTCGTCGTCCACGCTGCCGCGCACGGTTCCGACGATCTCGTCGCCGAGCCGGGCCACGAGGACGGTGTCGGTAGCGAGTTCGCCCTTGAGGGAGTCCAGGGACTGGGTGAGCGGCTGGATGAGGTAGTTGCCGTACAGCTCGGCCTCGCGCTGGAAGGCGAGGTACTGGAGTTTGAAGATCTGCTCGGCGTCCTCGGCGACCGCCGCCGAAATGGTCACGCTCATGCCCATGTGCGCATGCCTCCAGCTCACCTGGTAGCCCGTTGGTCTACCGCTCCCTTCCCCGAAGGCCAGGAGCCGCAACCTCTGCCGCGAGCATTCTGCGCAGACATCCCAGGCAACGGGAACGCACGGGCCCTAAACTTCCTTGTGAGATACCCAACTCTCCTGCGATTTCACGGTATGTGAGGTCTCTGGGCGAAAGAAGTGCCTTCATCAGCTCGGGGCAGCGTCCGGGCAACCGGGCGACGGCCGATCGGAGGGCGCGGTGCTCCTCGCCGTGCAGCAGGGCGTCTTCGGGTGCGGTCCCGGGGCCGGAGCCGGCATCGCTGCGCGGCCGGTGGTCGTAGGGGATCTCCCGCCGGGTGCGGCGCCGGGCGACCCGGGCCTCGGCCCGTACCGCGCGGCGCAGCCAGCGGGCCGGCTCGGCCGGGTCGGCGGGATCGGGTGCGCGCCGGCCGCTCTCCAGCAGCCTGACCCAGACGGCTTGTTCCAGGTCGGCGGCGTCCACTCCGGCGGCCGGGGCCTCCGCCGCCGCCTCCGCGGAGAGCAGCGGGCCCAGTTCGTTGACGAGGTCGGGGTCCTTCAGCAGGTCCATGCCGAGCGGGACGAGCGGTCCGCGCCCGGCGGTTTCCCCACCCGGCGCGGGCCACTCGTTCGGGAAGCGGCGCTCAGTCGTTGACGGGGCGTCGGCCCGGCCGGAAGGCCTCGGCCGCGAGCAGTCCGGTGTCCGGATTGTCGGTGAAGATCCCGTCGATGCCTTGCGCGAAGTAGGTACGGAAGGCGCCGAGGGCGTCCCCGTACGCCGCCGGGTCCGTCCCCTTGCGGTACTCGGCCGACAGGAAGCTGTTCTCGTTGCGCGCGGTGTAGGGGTGCAGCAGCAGCCCGTGGGCGTGGGCGTCCTTCACCAGGGTGGTGGGCGCCCCGAGCCGGCCGGCCGCGTCGCGCGGCAGGATGAGGTCCATGGTGGGGCCGATGCCCTGGGCGAACCCGGCGATCCACCTCAGCCCCTCGGGCTTGACCAGGTCCGCGACCGTCCGCGGATCCCCGGCCTGCTCGAAGTCCCAGGGGCGGGTGCCGGCGGCGGACAGCAGGACCACACGGGGCGCGGAGACCAGCCGGGAGAGCCGCTGGATGCTGGAGGGTTCGAAGGACTGCAGGAAGACGGCGGCGTCCCGGCCGTCGCGCCGGTACCGGCGCAGCAGCCGGGCGAGGGGCTCCTCCAGCCCGAGGCCGAGGCCGCGGAAGTAGCTGGGGTGCTTGGTCTCGACGTGCAGCCAGACGCGCTCGCCGCGGCGGCGGCCCTCGCGATCGGCCCAGCGGAGCACCTCTTCGAAGGTGGGGACGGCCCAGTGGCCGTCGTAGAGCGTGTTGCGCTGGCGGACGGCGGGAATCCGTTCCTTCGCGCGCAGGGTCTTCAGCTCGGCGAGGGTGAAGTCCTCGGTGAACCAGCCGGTGACCGGGACCCCGTCGACTGACTTGGTGGTGCGCCGGGCGGCGAACTCGGGGTGGTCGGCGACGTCGGTGGTCCCGCCTATCTCGTTCTCGTGACGGCACACCAGGTGGCCGTCGCGGGTGGGCACCAGGTCCTGCTCGATGACGTCGGCCCCCAGGTCGAGGGCCAGCTGGTAGGAGCCGAGGGTGTGTTCCGGCCGGTAGCCGCTGGCACCCCGGTGGCCGATGACGGTGGGGTACGGAAGGTCGCGGAAGCCGCGGCCGGGGCCGGCGCCCCCGCCGGAGGCGGCGGCCGGCCCCGCGCCGAGTCCGATGATCCCCGCCCCGGCCGCCACCGCGGCCGCCCCCAGGACCGTGCGCCGCGCTGCCCCGCCCTGCGCCATGAGTGCCACTCCTCGTCGTGAAGGCCCCCGGGGGCCGTGAAGCATGAAGGCCGTGATCGGCGTGCCGATGGTAGGCGGACGGGGGTGGCCGCAGGGGGTGCGTCGCAGGCACATCCGGGGAACTTGGCGAAAACGCGCGTCAACAATACGTATCCGACACGTGAACCCGATGTGCGCTCGGAGCTGACCCGCGAGTATCGTCCTCACCTGCGCTACTGCCGAGTGGTGGGTGCGCGAGCCGCTTTTCGATGCCGGAGGGCCCACGTTGTTCCGTACGAAGCTCATCAAAGCCACTGTCGGACCGGTCATGCGCACGATGTTCCGCACCCGCGTGGAGGGCGTCGAGAACATCCCCGGCTCGGGACCGGTGATTCTGGCGGGCAACCACCTCACGTTCATCGACTCCATGATCCTGCCGCTGGTCTGCGACCGCACGGTGCACTTCATCGGCAAGGACGAGTACGTGACCGGCAAGGGGCTCAAGGGCCGGCTCATGGCGTGGTTCTTCACCGGCTCCGGCATGATCCCGGTCGACCGTGACGGGGCCAACGGCGGCGTCGCGGCCCTGATGACCGGCCGCAGGATCCTCGAAGAGGGCAAGATCTTCGGCATCTACCCCGAGGGCACCCGCTCCCCCGACGGCCGGCTGTACCGCGGGCGCACCGGCATCGCCCGCCTCACCCTGATGACCGGCGCCCCCGTGGTGCCGTTCGCGATGATCGGCACCGACAAGCTCCAGCCCGGCGGCGCCGGCATGCCGCGCCCGGGCCGGGTCACGGTCCGCTTCGGCGAGCCGATGGAGTTCTCCCGCTACGAGGGCATGGACCGTGACCGGTACGTGCTGCGCGCCGTCACGGACTCGGTGATGGCCGAGGTCATGCGCCTGTCGGGCCAGGAGTACGTCGACATGTACGCGACCAAGGCGAAGGCGGCCTGACCGGCCGGCGCCCCCGGGTTCCCGCGATCGCGGCGGTTCCCGTGCTGCTCGCGGTTCCCGCCGTCCTCACTGGCGCCGCAGTGACCGGCTGACGCCCGCCGCCGTCGTGGTGGCGAGGATCCAGCCGGTCACGATCAGCAGGTACGACAGCCACTGGTGCCCGCCGCTCGGGGCGAAGGCCTGTTCCTGGCCGAAACCGATGATCGGCAGCATCAGGTCGATGGTGTAGAACACGGCGTTGAAGTCCGGGGCCTCCCCCTGCTTCAGCGGGCGCGGCGGCTCCAGCGCGAAGGCGATCGCCCCGGTGAGCAGGAGCGCCGCCAGCCAGCCCGCGGCGCGCAGCGGCCGGAAGCCGTAGCCGACGGTCGCGTCCTGCAGGTGCCCCCAGGCGCGGGCGTGCCGCGGCAGGGTGTGGCGGTGCCTGCGCAGCTTGGCGAGCTGCACCGTCCGGGCGGCCGCCTCGTCGCCCGCGGTGCGGTAGGCCGCGGCCAGTTGTTCGTAGGCGTACGGGAGATATCCCGACTCCTCGCGCTCCAGCGCGGGCAGCCGCTCCTCCGCGGGCAGGTGCGGGGCCAGCGTGCGGTAGGTCAGGCCGTCGATGCGGATCCGGTCGGGCCAGGCCCCGGGCGGGATGTGCAGCAGGTCGACGTGGGAGCGGCGCAGGTTGACCACGCCCTGGATCCGGTCGCAGGCGCGCAGCCACACCTCGCCGACGGTGCAGCTGGAGGCGCGCAGGGCGGTCCCTCCGGGGTTCACGAAGACCGCGCCGGCCAGGTTGAGCTGGCCCGGTATCCGGGCTCCGGTGAGGTTGACCGTGCCGTGGGCCTCCATGCGGCGGGCCCGCAGGTCGGTGCCGACGGACAGGGTCTCGGCGTGCAGGGCGATGCCGCCGGGGGCGAACAGGCGGGCGTCGTCGAGGTTGACCTGGCCGCCGACCACAGCGCCGTTGAGGCGCAGTTGGCCGTGGACGGTGAGGTCGTTGGCGATGATGTCGGTGCCGATCTCCACGTGGTTGAGCTGGAGCGGCGGTTCGTCCGCCTCCTCACCCGTCACGGGGCCGATCACGGCGCCCTGGAGGAAGAGGCCGCCGGATATTTTGGCACCCTGGAGCCGGACGGGGCCGCTGATCCGGCAGCAGGAGAGCCGCAGGACGACGTCGACGCGCACGGTGGCCGCGGTCAGGCCGGGAAGGGTGGAGTAGCCGAGGACGAGGGCTTTCAGCTGGGCCCCGTAGAGCAGCGGTTTGCGTTCGAACCAGCAGTCGCGCATCCGGATCGGATGGTCGACCACCGCGTAGCGCAGGTCGAGCTTGCCGACGATCCGCGCACCCTTGATCTTGAGCCCGGCGACCCGGCCCTGGACCGCGGGGGCGGCGCCGAGCAGGAGGGCCCGCAGGACCTCGGCCCGCAGGGTGCGGCCGGGCCCCCAGCCGGCCCCGTCGACGGAGCTGTCGTCGGGGTGCTCCCGGAAGTCGACGCCTTCGCCTCGTGGGAAGGCCTCCCAGACGCGGCGCTCGGCGGGGGTCAGATCGTTGATCTCCATCGCCGGGATGGTGTCCCGGGTTCCACGGACTGTCAACTCCGTTTGGGGGCAGCCTCCCTTGGCGACGGGTCAGTGCTCGATGCCCTCCTGGAGCCGCTGGCCCCGCAGCAGGAACCAGGCGGCCGCGGCGGTGGCCAGCAGGACGGCCGCGCCGACGCCGGCGGCGAGCCGCAGGCCGTCGACGAAGGCCTCCTGGGCGGCGCCGACCATGTGGGCGGCGGTGTCGGGGTCCAGCGTCCTGGCGGCCTCCACGGCCCCTCCGAGGGACTCGTGGGCGGCGTCGGCAACCGGTCCGGTGACCGAGGCCGGAGCGGTGAAGCCCTGGTAGACGCCGGTGACGATGGAGCCGAGCAGGGCGATGCCGAGGGCGGCGCCGAGCTCGTACGCGGTTTCGGAGACGGCGGAGGCCGAACCGGCCTGCTCCTTGGGCACGCTGGAGAGGATCACGTCGGCGGTGACGGTGAAGGAGAAGCCGGCGCCGAGGCCGACGACGAGCAGGGCCGCGCCGAGCAGCGGGTAGCCGCTCTCCTTGTGGATGACGGTCAGGACGGCGAGGGCCAGGCCGATGGCGGCGAGACCGCCGGTGACGACGGAGCGCACGGAGTACCGGCGGGCGTACCGGCCCGCGACCAGGCCGGTGGCCACCGCGCCGACGGCCGCGGGCAGCTCCGCCAGGCCGGCCTCGAGCGGGCCGCGCCCCTGGACGAGCTGGAGGAACTGGGACAGGAAGAAGACCAGTCCCGAGAGGCCGAAGACGGTGAGCAGGTCGGCGAGGACCGCGCCGGAGAAGCCGCGGTGGCGGAAGAGCCGCATGTCGAGCAGGGGGGACGGCAGGGTGAACTGGCGGCGGACGAAGGCGTACAGCGCGCCCGCGCCGAGGAGCGCGGCGACCGCGGTCTCCCAGTTCACTCCGTGCGTGGCGGCTTCCTTGACGGCGTAGACCACGGCGATGACGCCGACGAGGGACAGGGCGACGCTGAGCAGGTCCCAGGGGCCCGCGACCGGGTTCTTCGACTCGGGCAGGAGCTTGCTGCCGACGAGGACCAGGGCGAGCATGACGGGGAGGTTGATGAGGAAGACCGACCCCCACCAGAAGTGCTGGAGCAGGGCTCCGCCGACGACCGGGCCGACGGCCGCGCCGGCCGAGGCGGTCGCGCCCCAGATGCCGATGGCGAGGCTGCGCTCCTTGGGGTCGGTGAAGATGTTGCGGATCAGCGCGAGCGTGGACGGCATCAGGGTGGCTCCGGCCACGCCGAGCAGGGCGCGGGCGACGATCATCATCTCGGGGCTGGTCGCGTAGGCGTTCAGGACCGAGACGGCGCCGAAGGCGGTGGCGCCGACGAGGAGCAGCTTCTTGCGGCCGATCCGGTCGCCGAGGGAGCCCATGGAGACCAGGAGTCCGGCGATCACGAAGGAGTAGATGTCGCCGATCCACAGCAACTGACTGCCGGACGGCTTGAGGTCTTCGCTGAGGGAGGGCGTGGCGAGGCCGAGGACCGTGGCGTCGACCGCGACGAGCAGCACGGCCAGGACGAGCACGGAGAGTGCGAGCCAGCGTCCGCGGGCCTTCTCCTCCACCCCCTTCTGACGTATCAGCTGTTCGGTACGGCTCATTTCTCCACACTCCGTCGGGCGCCACCGAGCAGCAGCTCGATGATCAAGTATTGGAAGTCCTTTGCGGCGACCCGGCCGTCCATGACAGCCCAGGCGCAGCTGCCGATGAGGCCGTAGAGGGCCTCGGTGAGCCATGCGGGGCTCAGGTCGATCCGGATGTCGCCCTCTTCCTGGCCGCGCCGGAAGAGGGCGGTGACGCGGGCGTCGAGCCGGGCCCAGCCCTCGTTGACCTCGTCGCCCTCGAAGAGCTGGTTCTCGGTGACGAGGAAGGCGAGCAGCTGGGCGTTCGGCTCGGCCTCGGCGACGAGCCGCCGGAGCGCCTCGACCGCGGTGCCCTCACCGAGGCGGGCGTTGTCGAACGCCACCTCGAACTCCCGGATGCCGAGGTCTTCGAGGGCGCGTACGAGGGCGTCGCGCCCGGCGAAGTGCCGGTGGAGGGTCGCGCGCCCGATTCCGGCGGCGCGGGCGACCTCGTCCATCGTGGCGGTCGATTTGCGGGAGAGCAGGGCGGCGGCGGCGCGGAGCACCTGGTCACGATCCATGGCCATGAGACAAGCCTACACCGATTGAGACACCACTGTCTCACCGTGAACGAAAACCGCCTGCTCGCGGGCGGCCGAAAGGAGATCCTGCCCGGATGAAACCACTCCTGCTGATCGACGTCGACGGACCGCTGAACCCCTACGGTGCCCGGGCGAGCGCCGACCCGCGGGCTACTCCACCCATCGGATGCGGCCGACGGGCTGGACCCGGGAGGAGCGCGCGAAGCCCCTGCGGGTCTGGCTGAACCACGGCCACGGCGCCGAGCTCCTCGCGCTCGCGGACGCGTACGACCTGGTGTGGGCGACCACCTGGAAGGACGAGGCGAACGACTGGATAGGCCCGCACCTGGGCCTGCCCCGGCTCCCGTTCATCGACTGGCCGGTGATGCACGGCCGGGCTCCGCGCGGCACCTTCTGGAAGACCCAGTACGTCCTGGAGTACGCGGGCGAGCGCCCCTTCGCCTGGATCGACGACGACATCACCTCGCTGGACCGCGAGTACGTCGACCAGCGCCACCCGGCTCGCACCCTGCTGCTGCACGTCGACGAGCGGGTCGGCCTGGTCGGTGCGGACTTCGCCGCTCTGGCTGCTTGGGCCGCGTGACGCGGAGCGGCGGGCGGCCGGGCGGGCGGGGTTTTTGATCATGGTCCGGGCGCCACTTAGCATGCACATGACCTCGCCCGTACCGTCGAAAGCGACCCATGCGCCCCCAGCGGATCCTCGCCGCCACCGCCGCCCTCGGATGCCTCGCCACGCTCGCCGCCTGCAAGGAGGGCGGGCAGCCGGGCACACCTGCCGCGTCCTCGGCCGCGGCCGCGGACACCGGCCCGCTCGCCGAGGCCCAGCGGTACCTGCGGCAGTTCGCCGACTGCGACGAGCTGAGTGACAGTCCCGAAGACCCCCGGATGCCCGCGGGCGACTTCCCCAAGGCCGGACAGTGGTCGGTGAAGGAGCTGGGCGTCTGCAGCGACAAGGCCCGGCAGGGCGAGATCGCCATCGCCGTGCCCGGGGACATGAAGCAGGTCCAGGACGGCTACAAGAAGTACGTCCTGGACAGGATCGGCAGCGGTGACGGCGCGTACGGGCTGGAGAGCCGGGTCCTCATCGGCAAGGGCTTCGTCGCGTTCCCGACGAGCACCAAGACCGCTCTCGCGCTGGTCCGCTCCGACCTGCGGGTCCTGACGTGCAACCCGACCGCTCCCGTCCCCGAGGGCTACAAGCGGGAGAAGGCACTGGTCGAACACTGCAACCTCAGCGACTTCGTCGGCTCCGAGGACGGCTCGGGCAGCCCGAACCTCGCCGCCCCGCAGGATCCGGCGGGCGCGGTCGCGGGCACCGACGCGGGTGGGAAGGCCGGCCAGCCGGCGACGGGCAGTCTCGGGCTCCCGCGCGCCGACAGCATGGCCGAGCTGCGCAAGCTCGTGGGCAACAGCCTCGACTGCGCGAAGCACTTCTCCACCGACCCGGCCGCCGTCGCGACCGAGTCGATCGACTACGCGCCGGTGGTGACGGGCAACGGCCCGGAGTGGGGGGTGACGGGCCGAGCCGTGTGCGGGCAGCCCGCCGGGGCGCAGCGCGCCCGCGACCTCAGCTGGCTCGACACCGTCGGGAACATGAAGCTGCTGCAGACGAAGGCGAAGGCGGCGCAGCTGGCCGACTACAAGGACGACGGCAAGCTGAAGCAGACCGCGAGCCGGCTCCTCGTCGGGGAGAACATCGCCGTGGAGACCAACAGCCCGTCGTCCCGGCACGGCCTCTACCAGTTGCAGTTCCTGTACCTGAACTGCATCCCCGGCTTCTCCGCCCCGTCGGGCTACCGACTGGAGAAGTCACAGGTCGAGGGCTGTGTCCTCACCAACTACGAGCCGGACCACCCGCTCGGCTGAGCCGCGGGCGGACGCGCCGGAGGGGCGGCCGGAGCACGGTGCTCCGGCCGCCCCTCCGGGTATTCCGCCGCGTGCGGACGTACAGGCCCGGACCCGGGTCGGCGGGCGTGCGGGCCGCAGGGCGGCGGGAGCAGGGGGACCGGCTACTGCTTGTGGACGGCCCAGGCGTGCTGGATGACCAGGTCGGCCTTCAGCTCGGTGAGCTGGACCGCGACCGCCGACGGGGCGGTGCCGCCGCGGCCGCTGCGGGAGGCCAGCGCGCCCTTGACGTTCAGGACGGTGCGGACCTCCGGGGTCAGGTGCTCGGAGATCTTCGCGAACTGCTCGTCCGTGAGCTCGTCCAGCTCGATGCCGAGCCCCTCGCACTCCTTGACACACTCGCCGGCCACCTCGTGCGCCACCCGGAACGGGACGCCCTGCTTGACCAGCCACTCCGCGATGTCGGTGGCGAGCGAGAAGCCGGCCGGGGCGAGCTCCTCCATCCGCTCCCGGTTGACGGTGAGCGTGGCCATCATGCCGGTGAAGGCCGGCAGCAGGACTTCGAGGGTGTCGCAGGAGTCGAAGACCGGCTCCTTGTCCTCCTGGAGGTCCCGGTTGTAGGCCAGGGGCAGCGCCTTGAGGGTGGCGAGCAGGCCCGTCAGGTTGCCGATGAGCCGGCCGGACTTGCCGCGCGCCAGCTCCGCGATGTCCGGGTTCTTCTTCTGCGGCATGATCGAGGAGCCGGTGGAGAAGGCGTCGTGCAGCGTCACGAAGGAGAACTCCTTCGTGTTCCAGATGATGACCTCCTCCGCGATCCGGGACAGGTTGATGCCGATCATCGCGGTGACGAAGGCGAATTCGGCGACGAAGTCCCGCGAGGCCGTGCCGTCGATCGAGTTCCCGGCCGAGCCCCGCTCGAAGCCCAGCTCCGCGGCGACCGCCTCCGGGTCCAGGCCCAGCGAGGAGCCGGCCAGCGCGCCGGAGCCGTACGGCGAGACCGCCGTCCGCGTGTCCCACTGCCGCAGCCGCTCCGCGTCCCGGGACAGGGCCTGCACGTGGGCCAGTACGTGGTGGGCGAAGAGCACCGGCTGGGCGTGCTGGAGGTGGGTGCGGCCGGGCATCGCCACGTCGGAGTGGCTCTCCGCGAGACCGATCAGCGCGTCCTGGAGGTCGGCGATCAGGCCGCCGATGATCCGGGCGTGGTCGCGCAGGTACATCCGGAAGAGGGTGGCCACCTGGTCGTTGCGGGACCGGCCGGCCCGCAGTTTCCCGCCGAGGTCGGGGCCGAGCCGCTCGAGCAGGCCCCGCTCCAGTGCGGTGTGCACGTCCTCGTCGGCGATGGTTCCGGTGAAGGAGCCGTCGGCGACGTCGGCCTCCAGCCGGTCCAGGCCGGCGATCATGCGGTCGAGTTCGTCGGCGGTGAGCAGGCCTGCCGTGTGCAGGACGCGGGCGTGGGCGCGCGAGCCGGCGATGTCGTACGGCGCGAGGCGCCAGTCGAAGTGGACCGACGCGGACAGCTTCGCGAGGGCCTCGGCGGGGCCGTCGGCGAAGCGGCCGCCCCAGAGCCGGACATCACCAGCGTTGTTGCTGCTCACAGCTACTGCTCCTCAAGACTGCATGGTGGATGGAGAACGGCCTCCCCGCCGCGGAGGTAACGGGGAGGCCGTCTTCGTGCCGGTCGGCGGCCGGGGGCCGGGGGCCGGGTCGTGCTCGGCCGCGATCTCCGGTGACGGGGCGAAGATGCCGATGCCGTCCAGCACCCCCAACGACTGGCATAACTATGCACTGCTCCGTATGTTTCGTCAATCGAGGGGTGGGCGGCGAGGGACCGGCCCCCGCGGATATGTCGGGCCGGCTGCCACGCCGCCGCCTACGATCGGGCCGGAAGGCCCTGGGGGAGGGGTGGTGGCAGATGAACCGCAGAGGAACCGGCACGGGACCCGGCACCGACGCCGCGATGGGGCGCACCCTCGCGGAGGAGCTGATGCAGGGGTGCGCGGCCGCGGTGCCACCGCCCGGCGCGGGGCCGGACGTCTGGCTCGCCTTCGCCGCGGAGGTCCGCGCGCGGGGCCGCGGCGGGCGGCCGTTCCCGGTGCCGGCTCCCCCGGCGCTACGGCTGTGCCACCCGCGCGGCCGGGTCCGCGCGGCGGCTCTGGCCGAGCCGGACGCCCCCGTGCAGTTGGTCGCCGTCCTGACCGCGGACGCGGCGGCGCCCGTACGGGAGCGGGCCCGCGCGGTCCTGGAGCGGGCGCTCACCGCCCGCCCGGAGGCCGTCCTGCGGGACCTGACCCCGCTCGCGCTGCGGATCGGGCGACGCTCCTGCGGCGGGTGGATCGTGCAGCGGTTCGAGGAGGTGCTGCGTCGGCAGGCTGCGGCCGCGCCGCCGTGGTGGCACCTGCCCGGTCCGGCCGCGCCGCCCCCCGCCGGGACGGCGGGCATCCTGGCCGGTCTGCTGGACAGCGGCGACCGGCAGGCCCGGCAGTTCGCCGTCCGGCTCGCGCTCACCGGGCCCGGACCGGCCGACGCCCTGGAGTGCGCCCGCCGGGCCGCCGCCGAGACCGACCCGGCGGCGGCCGGGCTGTGGACCGACGCCGCCCTCGCCCGGGCGGACGACCGGGTGATCGACACGCTGACCGGCGCTCGGCTCCCGGCCGTGCGCGCCGCCGGGGTCACCGCCCTGCGCCGGGCCGGCCGGGCCGGCGAGGGCGTGTCGCACCTTGCCGACCGCTCCGGGTCCGTGCGCGCGTGCGCCCGCCGGCTGGTCGGCCAGGACGGCGGCGACGCCCACGGGCACTACCGCTGGCTGGTCCGTGATCCCGCCGGGCCGTCCCCGTACGCGGTGGCCGGGCTGGCCGAGTGCGGCCGCGGCGAGGACACCGCTCTGCTGCGGGAGCTGGTGGCGCACCCCGCCGGACCGGTCCGGGCCGCCGCGCTGGCGGGGCTGCGTCGCCGGGACGCCGCCGTGGAGGACTCCGTCCTGCTCGCGCTGCTGGACGACCCGGCGCCGTCGGTGGCCCGCGAGGCGAGCATGGGCCTGCTGCCGGCGGCCCACCGGCTCGACCCCGCACACCTCACCGAACGGCTGGACCGGCGCCGACCGCTGCACGTCCGGCGGGCCGCGTTCCGCCTGCTGCGCGCCCGGGGCGGCATTCACGCGCTACGGGCCTCCGTCGCGCTGATCGACGACTGGCATCCGCGGACGCGCACGACGGCGCGGGCCGCGGTGCGCGCCTGCCCGTGGCATCCGGGCCGGTTCGCCGGAGAGGCGGACCGGGCGGAGCTGACGGCCCTGCTGAAGCGGTCCGCGAAGCTCTTCGGCGACTACGAACTGAGCGTGCGCCGCACCAGGTTGGGGCTCGCGGGCCGATAATCGGTCCATGGGAAAGCTCTACGAACGCATAGACGGCAGACTGCGCACGTTCATCGAGGAGCAGCCTGTCTTCTTCACCGCGACCGCCCCGCTCTCGGGTGACGGCCACGTCAACCTGTCCCCCAAGGGCCGCGCCGGCACCCTCGTCGTCGTCGACGACCAGCAACTGGCCTACCTGGACTTCGGCGGCAGCGGCGCCGAGACCATCGCCCACGTCCGCGAGAACGGCCGGATCACCCTCATGTGGTGCGCCTTCAGCGGCCCCCCGAAGATCGTGCGCATCCACGGCGAGGGGGAGGCGGTCTTCCGCGACGACCCGCGCTGGCCCGAGCTGATCGGCCTGTTCGGCGCGGCCGACGGGCCGGGCGCCCGGGCGGTCATCGTGGTGCGCGCCCGCCGGATCGCCGAGGTGTGCGGGTACGCCGTCCCCTTCATGGACTACCAGGGCGAGCGCACCCTCCATTCGGAGCACCTCGCCCGCAAGACGGACGAGGAGTTCGCCGCGTACTGCGAGAAGAAGGACCACATCGCGACGAGTCTCGACGGCCTGCCTGCGCTGCCCCTGCCCCTTCCTGCACGTACCGTCTGACATGTGCTGCGTACCGCTCTCGTCACCGGCTCACTGATCGTCAGCGCCCTGCTCCCGCAGGGCACCGCGCCGTCGCCGGCGCCCCTGCCCGCCCGTCTCGCCGACACCGGCGGCGGCAGTCAGCTGATCACCGCCGTCGCGCCCGGGCCCGGATCCACGACCGGCCGGGTGACGTGGTGGGACCGGTGGGCGGGGCGCTGGTACGAGGTCGGGAGCGCGCCCGCCCGCTTCGGAGCGGGCGGCCTCACCGAGGGCGCGACCCGCGTCCAGGGCACCAGCACCACCCCGACGGGCCTGTACGAACTGCCGTACGCCTTCGGGATCCGGCGGGCGCCCGCCGGGACGGAGTACGTCTACCGGCGGGTGACCGCGGACTCCTGGTGGTGCCAGGACAACGCGTCGGCCGCGTACAACCGCTGGGTGGAGCCGCTGCCCGCGGACTGCGCACCGGGCGAGGCCGAGCACCTCGTCACCTACGACCGGCAGTACGCGCACGCGCTGCTGATCGCCTTCAACTACGACCGGCCCGTGCGCGGCCGGGGTGCGGGGATCTTCCTGCACGTCAACGGCAAGGGTGCGACCGCCGGTTGCGTGTCGGTGCCGGAGAGGGCCATGCGGGCGATCCTGCGCTGGGCGGACCCGGACCGGCGCCCGCACATCGCGATCGGCACGCAGGACGGGCCGCTCGCCGTCACCCGCTACTAGGGCGTCCGGCGACCCCGCCCGGGCCGTCCTCACGGTCGTCCTCGTCGCGGGCGCGGTACTCGTAGGCGTCCTCCCACCAGACCTTGTCGTCCAGCCACTCGTCTTCGTCGTCGGCCCCGTCGTCGGCCTCGCCGGCGGCGACCGCGTCGGCGCCGCGCCATGTGTGGCGGTCGTTGATGCTGCGCAGCACCCGCACGCGCTGCTCCTCGTCCAGCGCCGCGAAGGCCGGGTGCGGCCGGGAGCGCACCAGGTCGCCCAGCGGGTCGCCGCACTCCGTGCGCGCCCGGACGGCCCCGACCGCCTTCTCGACCGGCAGCAGCGCCATCAGGCCGAGGCCGGCCACCACGGCGCAGGCCCATTCCCCCGGCCCCTGCGGGCGGCCGGTCACCAGAAGCGCGCTCGCGAGGACCCAGAAGAACATCACCAGGACGATGCCCACGCAGCTGCAGCAGGCCAGGAACTGGTTGCCCTCGCCGTCGGGCATGCGCGGGAGGTCGGGCAGCCGGGCGTCGCCTTCGCTCAAGTACGCGCTGCGGCGCCGCAGGTAGTCCTCGTCGCCCCGGTCGATCCAGCCGATCGAGACGGGCTCGGGATCGTGCCGGCGTACGGCGTCCAGCAGGGCGGCGGGCACGGGGTGGGCGGGGGCCCGGGCGGGGTCGCGGCCCTGCCCGGTCAGGAACGCGGCACCTTCGTCGTCGATCCGCAGGTACCCGGCCAGGACCAGTTCGGCGGCGGCAGCCTCGGTCGCCTCGTTGCGCCGCAGGGCCGCGTGGTACGGCTCCGGCTCGACGGCGGCGACGAGCCGGAGCGTCCGCCTGCGGACCCGCGCGCGACGCCACCACAGCAGGGCGACGGGTCCGTAGACGGCGGCCGTCACGGCGGACACCAGGACGGCGAGGGCGAGTTGGCGCACGCCCCGAGGCTATGTCGGCCAACGCCGCTGTGGCAGCGGGATTTTCGGCGCCCCGGGTCGGCCCCCTCAGCCCTCCTTCTGAGCCAGCCGCAGGAGGTGGTCGGCGAGCGCCTGCCCGCCCGCCGGGTCCCGGCTGATCAGCATCAGGGTGTCGTCCCCGGCGATCGTGCCGAGGATCTCGCGGAGTTCGGCCTGGTCGATGGCCGACGCGAGGAACTGCGCGGCGCCCGGCGGGGTGCGCAGGACCACGAGGTTGGCGGAGGCTTCCGCCGAGATCAGCAGCTCCCCGGAGAGGCGCCGCATGCGCTCCTCCTTGGCGGACTCCCCCAGCGGGGCCTGCGGGGTGCGGAAGCCGCCCTCGCTGGGCACCGCGTAGATCAGCTCGCCCCCCGTGTTGCGGATCTTCACCGCGCCCAGCTCGTCGAGGTCGCGGGAGAGCGTCGCCTGCGTGACGCTCAGCCCGTCGTCGGCGAGCAGCTTCGCCAGCTGGCTCTGGGAGCGGACCGGCTGCCGGTTGAGGATGTCCACGATCCGGCGGTGCCGCGCGGTGCGGGTCTGCGGGACGGCCTGCCCGCCGTGCTCGTTGTCCTGCGCCTGGCTCATCGTCGTCTCATTCTCCGGATCCGTCCCCGCCTGCTGCGTCAAGGATGCCGGGCAGGGCCCGGACGAACGCGTCCGCCTCGGCCTCGGTGAGGACGTACGGGGGCATGAGCCGTACGACGTCGGGGGCGGGCGCGTTGACCAGGAAGCCGGCGTCCTGGGCCGCGCGCTGCACCTTCGGCGCGAGCGGCTCGGTGAGCACGATACCCAGGAGCAGTCCGGCCCCCCTGACGTGGGACACCAGTGGGTGGCCGGTGGACTCGATCCCCGAGCGCAGCCGCTCCCCCCGCGCCTTGACCCGGTCGAGGAGGTCGTCCGCGGCAATGGTGTCGATCACGGCGAGGCCGGCGGCGCAGGCGACCGGGTTCCCGCCGAAGGTGGTGCCGTGCTGGCCGGGCCGCAGCAGGTCGGCGGCGGGCCCGAAGGCGACCACTGCGCCGATCGGCAGGCCGCCGCCCAGTCCCTTGGCCAGGGTGACGATGTCGGGTTCCACGCCTTCGTGGGCCTGGTGTTCGAACCACTGGCCGCAGCGGCCGATGCCGGTCTGCACCTCGTCGAGGACCAGCAGGGTGCCGGTGGCCCGGGTGATCTCGCGGGCGGCCGTCAGGTACCCGGCGGGCGGCACGACGACGCCGTTCTCGCCCTGGATCGGCTCGATGACGACGAGCGCGGTCTCCTCGGTGACAGCGGCCCGCAGGGCGTCGACGTCGCCGTACGGGACGTGGGTGACGTCGCCCGGGAGGGGCAGGAAGGGCTCCTGCTTCTTCGGCTGTCCGGTGAGTGCGAGGGCGCCCATGGTCCGGCCGTGGAAGCCGCCGTCGGTGGCGACCATGCGGGTCCGCCCCGTCAGCCGGCCGATCTTGAAGGCGGCTTCGATGCTCTCGGCCCCCGAGTTGCAGAAGAAGACCCTGCCGGGGCGGCCGAACAGCTGGAGCAGCCGCTCGCCGAGCGCGATGACGGGCTCCGAGGCGAAGAGGTTGGAGACGTGGCCGAGCGTGGAGATCTGCTCGGTCACGGCCGTCACGATCGCGGGGTGGGCGTGGCCGAGGGCGTTGACGGCGATGCCGCCGACGAAGTCGGTGTACTGCTTGCCGTCGGCGTCCCAGACCTGGGCGCCCTGCCCGCGCACGAGGGCGAGGGCGGGCGTGCCGTAGTTGTCGGTCAGTGCCTCCCGCCAGCGTGCGCCGTACTCCTGGTTGCCGGTGCCCTGCGTCATGCTGCTCCCCCTGGCTGTCGGTCGGGCACGACCATCGTGCCGATGCCGGAGTCGGTGAAGATCTCCAGCAGGATCGAGTGCGGGACCCGCCCGTCGAGGACGCGGGCGGTGCCGACGCCGCTCCGTACGGCGTGCAGGCAGCCCTCCATCTTGGGCACCATGCCGCTGGACAGCTCGGGCAGCAGCTTCTCCAGCTCGCCGACGGTGAGCCGGCTGATGACCTCGTCGCTGTGCGGCCAGTCGGCGTAGAGGCCCTCGACGTCGGTGAGGACCATCAGCGTCTCGGCGCCGAGGGAGGCCGCGAGGGCCGCGGCCGCCGTGTCGGCGTTGACGTTGTAGACGTGGTGGTCGTCGGCGCTGCGGGCGATGGAGGAGATGACGGGGATCCGACCGTCGGCCAGCAGCGCCTCGATGGCACCGGTGTCGACGTCGGTGATCTCCCCGACCCGGCCGATGTCGACGACCTCGCCGTCGATCTCCGGGCTGTGCTTGGTCGCGGTGATGGTGCGGGCGTCCTCGCCGGTCATGCCGACGGCGAGCGGCCCGTGCTGGTTGAGGAGCCCGACCAGCTCGCGCTGCACCTGGCCCGCCAGGACCATCCGTACGACGTCCATGGCTTCGGGGGTCGTCACGCGCAGGCCGGCCTTGAATTCGCTGACCAGGCCCTGCTTCACGAGCTGGGCGTTGATCTGCGGGCCGCCGCCGTGCACGACGACCGGCTTGAGGCCGGCCTGGTGCAGGAAGACGACGTCCTGGGCGAAGGCGGCCTTGAGGTCCTCGTCGATCATGGCGTTGCCGCCGAACTTGATGACGACCACCTTGCCGTTGTGGCGCCGGAGCCAGGGCAGGGCCTCGATGAGGATCTGCGCCTTGGGCAGGGCGGTGTGCTTGCGGGCGGTGCCGGGCCGGCCGGCGTTGTCGTCGCTCATGAGGAGTAGGCGCTGTTCTCGTGGACGTACTCTGCGGTCAGGTCATTGGCCCAGATGACGGCGGACTCGTCGCCGGTGGACAGGTCGGCGGTGATGCGGACCTCGCGGTCCTTCATGGAGACCAGGTCGCGGTCCTCTCCGACGGAGCCGTTCTTGCAGACCCACACCCCGTTGATGGCGACGTTCAGCCGGTCGGGGTCGAAGGCGGCCCCGGTGGTGCCGATCGCGGACAGCACGCGGCCCCAGTTGGGGTCCTCGCCGTGGATGGCGCACTTGAGGAGGTTGTTGCGGGCGATGGAGCGGCCGACCTCGACCGCGTCGTCCTCGGTGGCCGCGCCGACGACCTCGATGCGGATGTCCTTGCTGGCGCCCTCGGCGTCGCCGATCAGCTGGCGGGCCAGGTCGGCGCAGACCGTCCGCACGGCGTCGGCGAAGTCCTGGCGGGACGGGGTCAGGCCCGACGCGCCGGAGGCGAGCAGCAGCACCGTGTCGTTGGTGGACATGCAGCCGTCGGAGTCGACCCGGTCGAAGGTGGTGCGCGTGGCGGAGCGCAGCGCATCGTCGAGGGCGGCGCTGTCCACGTCGGCGTCGGTGGTGAGGACGACGAGCATGGTGGCGAGGCCCGGGGCGAGCATGCCCGCGCCCTTGGCCATGCCGCCGACGGTCCAGCCGGCCCGGGACACGGTGGCCGTCTTGTGAACGGTGTCGGTGGTCTTGATGGCGATGGCGGCGGCCTCGCCGCCGTCCTCGGACAGGGCCGCGGCGGCGGTCTCGATGCCGGGGAGCAGCTTGTCCATGGGGAGCAGGACGCCGATCAGGCCGGTGGAGGCGACGGCGACCTCGCCGGCGCTGTGCTCGCCGAGACCGAGCGCGCCGAGGGTGGCGGCGACCTTCTCGGCGGTGGCGTGGGTGTCCTGGAAGCCCTTCGGGCCGGTGCAGGCGTTGGCGCCGCCCGAGTTGAGGACCACGGCGCTGACGGTGCCGCCGCGCAGGACCTGCTCGGACCAGTGGACGGGTGCGGCCTTGACGCGGTTGGAGGTGAAGACGCCCGCGGCGGCGAGGCGCGGCCCGTTGTTGACCACGAGGGCCAGGTCGGGGTTGCCGTTGGCCTTGATCCCTGCGGCGATGCCCGCCGCCGTGAATCCCTGTGCGGCCGTAACGCTCACTGTGTCTCCTTGTTCGCTGCTGCGCGTGCGACGCTCACGGAGCGACTCCGATGGTCGAAAGCCCGAGCTGTTCGGGCAGCCCGAGGGCGATGTTCATGCTCTGCACGGCACCGCCTGCGGTGCCCTTGGTGAGGTTGTCGATGGCGCTGACGGCGATGATCCGGCGGGCGGACTCGTCGTGGACGACCTGGACGTGGACGGCGTTGGAGCCGTGCACGGACTTGGTGGACGGCATCCGGCCCTCGGGCAGCAGGTGCACGAAGGGCTCGTCGGCGTAGGCCTTCTCGTAGGCGGCGCGCAGCGACTCGGCGGTCGTGCCGGGCCGGGCCTTGGCCGAGCAGGTCGCGAGGATGCCGCGGGCCATGGGCACGAGGGTCGGCGTGAAGGAGACGCTGACGCGCTCGCCGGCGAGCGGGCTGAGGTTCTGGACCATCTCGGGCGTGTGCCGGTGGCCGCCGCCCACGCCGTACGGGGTCACGGTGCCCATGACCTCGGCGCCGAGCAGGTGCGGCTTGAGCGCCTTGCCGGCGCCGGAGGTGCCGGTGGCGGCGACGACCACTGCTTCGGGCTCGGCGAGCTGGGCCTGGTAGGCCGGATAGAGCGCGAGGGAGACGGCGGTGGGGAAGCAGCCGGGGACCGCGATCCGTGTGGCGCCTTCCAGTGCGGCGCGGCCGCCGGGCAGTTCGGGGAGCCCGTAGGGCCAGGTCCCGGCGTGCGGGGCGCCGTAGAAGGCGTCCCAGTCGGCCGGGTCCTTGAGGCGGTGGTCGGCGCCCATGTCGACGACGAGGACGTCGTCGCCGAGCCGGGCCGCGACGGCGGCGGACTGGCCGTGCGGCAGTGCGAGGAAGACGACGTCGTGGCCGGCGAGGGCCTCCGGGGTCGTCGCCTCCAGGGTGCGTCCGGCGAGCGGCACCAGGTGCGGCTGCAGGGAGCCCAGGAGCTGTCCGGCGTTGGAGTTGCCGGTCAGGGCGCCGATCTCCACCTCGGGGTGCGAGAGCAGCAGGCGCAGGACTTCTCCGCCCGCGTACCCGCTCGCTCCGGCCACCGCGACACGTACCACCATCGGACCCTCCTCATCGATGGCATGACTATACGTACGTCCGCACGTTTATGCAATGTTCCGGGTGGCGCGGGCGGGCCGCGCCGGGGCGCGGCGGCGGCGCAGCGCCGCTCGCCTCGCAAGGATGTCTAGCAGGAAAGGTCCGCCCCCGGCGCGCCTTGCGCGGGTACGGCTGGGGAGTGGGGTCCATGAGATGCCCCCGCCGGACCGTGCGGTGCCGTGGCGGCGGTCCCGTCGACGAGACGGCCGCACGCGGCCGGGGGAGCGCGCCGGGGTCAGGCCGGGGCCTGGAGGCAGAGCTGCCACTGACCGGACCGGCCCGTGAGGGTCAGCGTCGACAGCGGCCGTACGTCGACGCTCCAGTAGGTCAGCGGCGGCGCCTGCAGGGCGTAGACCAGGGCGGCGCGGACCACGGAGGGCTCCGCCACCGCCACGATGGCACCGCCGTCCTCGGCGGGGCGGGTGTCGAGCCAGCCGCCGATCCGGGAGATGAACGCGAGCAGTGACTCCCCTCCGTGCGGGGCCGACCGCGGGTCGCTCAGCCACTGGTCCACCGCCTCGGGCTCCTGGGCGGCCACCTCGGCGAGGGTCATCCCCCGCCAGCGGCCCATGTCGCACTCGCGCAGCGCCGGCTGGGCCAGGGGCGCGTACCCGAGGGCCTCGCCCGTGGCCCGGCTGCGCGGAGTCGGCGAGCAGTAGCGCAGCTCGGCCGCGCCCAGGGGCACGAGGCCGCGCGCAGCGGCCTCGACGGCCCGCCGGCCGACCCCGTCGAGGGGGCGGCCGTCGTCGAAGCGCTCGGCGAGCAGCAGGGAACTACGGGCTGCGGCGACCAGCGAAACCCGAACAGGCATGCGGCGATGGTGGGCCGCGCGCGGCGGCGGGTCAAGCGTCCGGAGCGGACGGCCCCGCCCCCGCCCGCCTCCGAGGGGCAGCCCGGCCGGTCAGGCCGGGTGCGCCCCGACGGCCGGCAGGACGCCGCCGATCCGCTGCACCGCCTCCACCAGTTCGGCGGGGCCGGAGACGCCGGCGAAGCTCAGGCGGACGTACGGGGCGGGCGGTTCGGCACAGAAGTAGGGGCGTCCCGGTGCCACCGCGACGCCGGAGCGCAGGGCCGTGGCGACGAAGGCGCTCTCGTCCCCGCCGGCCGGCCGCACCCACAGCTGGTAGCCGCCGCGCGGCAGGTGCGGCAGTGCGAAGGCAGGCAGTTCCCGGCGCAGCGCGGCCGCGAGCACGTCACGGCGGTGGCGCAGCTCGGCGGCCACGGTCCGCAGGTGGCGCGGCCACGCGGGGGCGCCGACCAGCTCCAGGGCCGCCTCCTGCAGCGGCCTGGGGACGAAGAAGCTGTCCACGACCTGGATCGCGCGCAGCCGGTCGCGTACGGGGCCGCGGGCCGCCAGCGCGCCCACCCGCAGACTGGGCGAGGTGGCCTTGGTGAGCGACCGGACGTGCACGACCACACCGTCGGCGTCCTCGGCCGCGAGCGTGGCGGGCAGCGGTCCGCTGTCCTCGTGCGCCAGCGCCCTGGCGTAGTCGTCCTCGACGACGAACGCTCCGGCCGCCCGGGCGATCCGCAGCACCTCGGCCCGCCGGCCGGGGGCCAGGACCGCGCCGGTCGGGTTCTGGAAGAGGGGCTGGCACACGAACACCCGGGCGCCGGTCGCCTCGAACGCCGCGGCGAGCAGTTCCGGCCGGACCCCCTCGGCGTCGACCGGGACGGGCACGGGACGGCATCCGGAGGCCCGGGCGATGGCCAGCAGGCCGGGGTAGGTCGGGGACTCCACGAGGATCGGTGCCCCCGGCGGGGCCAGTGCCCGCAGGGCGGTGGCCAGGGCGCTCTGCCCGCCCGCGGTCACCAGCACGTCGGCCGCTGCGACGGCGCCGCCGATCTCGCGGGCGAACCAGTCGCGCAGCTCGGGCAGGCCCTCGACGGGCGGGCGCCCCCAGGCGCCGGGCCGCCGTCCGGCCCGGGCCAGCGCCGCCGCCATGGCCCGCTCGGGCTGGAGGGACGGGTGCAGGTAGCCGCCGTTGAGTTCGATCACGCCGGGCGGCGGAGCGGCCAGCGAAGCCAGCACCCCGGAGGCGTCCACCGAGCGCGGGACGACGTCTCCGGCGCCTTCGGCGCTGAGGGCGACCTCCTGCCAGGAGGTGTCCCCGGCGGCGGGGAGCGCGGTGCGCGGTGCGGCGCGGAAGACGCCGGCGCCGGGCCGGGTGACGACCAGGCCCTCGGCCGCGAGCTGCGCAAGCGCCCGGGAGACGGTGACGGGGCTGACCCGGTAGCGCTCGACCAGAGCACGGCTCGACGGGAGCTTTCCACCCACCGAGTAGCGGTCGACCTCGACCCTCAGGGATTCGACCAGTTCCGCCACACTGCTACGCTCATACATGACAGCACAGAATAGCGCTACTCTCCCCGCCGCGATAGCGGTGAAGCATCCGCTGCTGCGCGGCACGGCTCTCGCGTCGCTCGGCGTCGTTGCCTTCTCGCTCACCTTCCCGGCCACCGCCTGGGGACTGGAGAGCTTCGGGCCGTGGTCGCTGGTGGCCCTGCGCAGCGTCCTGGCGGCCGCGATCGCCGGCGCCTTCCTGCTGGCCCGCCGGGTCAGGCCGCCGGCCCGCGAGCACTGGGCCGGTCTCGCCGTCGTCGCCGCAGGGGTGGTCGTCGGCTTCCCGCTGCTGACGACCCTGGCGCTGCAGACCTCCACCACCTCCCACGCCGCCGTCGTGGTGGGCCTCCTGCCGCTGACGACGGCCGCCCTGTCCGCGCTGCGCACCGGCACCCGGCCCCCGCGGGCGTTCTGGGCCGCGGCCGTGGGCGGCGCCCTGGTCGTGCTCGGCTTCACCCTCGCGCAGAGCGGCGGCGGCCTCTCCGCCGGCGACGGGTACCTGTTCGCCGCCCTGCTGGTCTGCGCCGCCGGATACACCGAGGGCGGGCGGCTCGCCCGCGTCCTGCCGGGCTGGCAGGTGATCGGCTGGGCCCTGGTGCTGTGCCTGCCGCTCACCGTGGCCGGCTCGGCGCTGGGGCTCGCGTACGAGCCGGTGCACCTCACCGGCCACGGACTGGCCGGACTGGTCTGGGCGGCGGCCGGCTCCACCTTCCTCGGCCTGTACGTCTGGTACCGGGGCATGGCGGAGATCGGAGCACCGCGGGCCAGCCAGCTCCAGCTCGCCCAGCCGCTGCTGACCCTGGTGTGGTCCGTGGCGCTCCTCGGGGAGCACCTCGCCCCAGCGGCACCGGCCGCGGCCTGCGCGGTCCTCGTCTGCATCGCAGTGACCCAACGGGTCAAACAGCCTCAGAACGACCTAAACTGCTAGCACCGGATCGGAGCGCCACCGAGGAGGTCAGACATGCGAGCTACCGAGGGCGACCAGCTGGTGCAGCACGGCAGGATCGTCGGGCAACCCGACAAGGTGGGCGAGATCACCCAGGTGCTCGGCGAGAACGGGACGCCCCCGTACCGGGTCCGCTTCCAGGACGGACACGAAGCGCTGATGGCTCCCGGACCCGACTGCGTGGTCCGCCACCCGGCGGAGCCCCGGCACTGACGTCACCGCGGGGGCACGGCCGAGCCGTAGTGGTCGGCCACCACACGCGCCATCGCGCCATTGGGGTCCGCGGACACCTGCTTCGCCGAGAAGTAGACGTGCCCGCGGACCTCGGGGTACCCGCGGGCGAAGCGCACATGCTTCGACAGCTCCGCCGGATCGCGCCAGGCCGCCGTGGGGCTGTCCGCCGCGCAGCGGTAGAGCCCCTCCCCCACGTACAGGCTCACGCGGGTGCCCGCGACGGTCTTCGCCCACCAGGGGACGAGCGCCGCGTAGTCGGCCGTGGGGTGGCCGATGTGCCAGTAGGCCTGCGGCACCACGTAGTCGATCCAGCCCTGCCCGACCCACTTGCGGGTGTCCGCGTACAGGTCGTCGTAAGCGGACAGGCCCCGGGTCTTCGAGCCGGCCGGGTCCCGGTCGGAGTTGCGCCAGATGCCGAAGGGGCTGATGCCGAACCTGACCGCGGGCCGCAGGGCGCGCAGCCGCTCGGACATCTCGCGGACGAGCGTGTCGGTGTTGTGGCGCCGCCAGGCCGCCCGTGAGGCGAATCCGGCGCCGTACTCCTCGTAGGCCGCGTCGTCGTCGAAGTACTCGCCCTCCACCGGGTACGGGTAGAAGTAGTCGTCCCAGTGGACCGCGTCCAGCCGGTAGCGGGTGACCGCGTCGAGCATGGCCTCCTGGACGAACCGGCGCACTTGCGGCACCCCGGGGTTGTAGTAGAGCCTCCCGCCGTACGCGACCGTCCAGCCGTCCTGCCGCGCCGGGTGCTCGGGCACCAGCCGGTCGAGGTCGGTGTGGTGGGCCACCCGGTACGGGTTGAACCAGGCGTGCAGCTCCAGCCCCCGGGCGTGCGCCTCCGCCACGGCGGTGCCCAGGGGGTCCCAGCCCGGATCGACCCCCTGCTCCCCCGTCAGCCACTGCGACCAGGGCTCGAAAGGGGACGGCCACAGGGCGTCGGCGGCCGGCCGGACCTGGAGGATCACGGCGTTGAGTCGGCGGCGCACGGCGGTGTCGAGGAGGTCGATCAGCTCCCGGCGCTGCGTCGCGGCGGACAGCCCGCTGCGCGAGGGCCAGTCCACGTTCGAGACGGTCGCGATCCACATGCCCCGGAACTCGGGGGTTCCGGCGCCCTGCCCGGGGAGCGGGCCGGAGATGCGCGGCCCGGCGAGCGCCGGTCCCCCCGTGGTGGCGGCGATCACCGCCGCCGCTCCCGCCAGAAGTGCCCGTCGACCGATGTGCGCCATGTGACGACTCCGTTTCGCTGAGTGACGATGCGAGGGTGTCCGCTCAGCATGCCCGCCCCGGCCCGCCGCGCCGTGCAAGGTCGGGAGTAACGTCGGGGGGCGTGGCGGGCGCCGGAATCGTACGGGGGACCCGCCGACGGATGAGCTGCGAAAGGCACGAAGTGACTGACCTCCCTTCCGACATCACACGGGTCGGCGTAGTGGGCTGTGGCCAGATGGGCGCGGGTATCGCCGAGGTGTGTGCCCGCAGCGGCCTTGAGGTCAAGGTTGCCGAGACCACCGGCGAAGCCCTGGAGATCGGCCGGACCCGGCTTCAGAACTCCCTGACCAAGGCCGCCGAACGCGGCAAGATCACCGAAGAGGAGCGGGACGCCACCCTGGCCCGCCTCACCTTCACCACCGACCTCGGCGAGTTCGCCGACCGGGACCTCGTCATCGAGGCGGTCGTCGAGAACGAGCAGGTCAAGACCGAGATCTTCCAGGTCCTCGACCAGGTGATCACCCGGCCGGACGCGATCCTCGCCTCCAACACCTCCTCGATCCCGCTGGTGAAGCTGGCGGTCGCGACCTCGCGGCCCGACCAGGTCATCGGCATCCACTTCTTCAACCCCGCCCCCGTGCAGAAGCTCGTCGAGCTGATCCCGGCGCTGACCACGGGCGAAGAGACGATCAAGCGCGCGGAAGCCCTGGTGCGGGACGTGCTCGGCAAGCACGCGGTCCGCGCCCAGGACCGTTCCGGCTTCGTCGTCAATGCCCTCCTCGTCCCCTACCTGCTGTCCGCGATCCGGATGTTCGAGTCGGGCATCGCGAGCCGCGAGGACATCGACAACGGCATGGAGCTGGGCTGCGCCCACCCCATGGGTCCGCTGAAGCTGTCCGACCTCATCGGCCTGGACACCATCGCCTCGATCGCCGACTCGATGTACGCCGAGTACAAGGAGCCGTTGTACGCCGCTCCCCCGCTGCTCCAGCGCATGGTCGACGCCGGCCGCCTGGGCCGCAAGACCGGCGCGGGCTTCTACCCGTACGGCTGACGCCCCGGGACGCGCTTCAGCGGCCGAGCCGCAGGTGGTGCAGCAGGAGAAGCCCGGCCGCCATGTTGGCGGCCGGGATCTCCCCGTCGGCGATCATGGCGGGGACGAGCTGGAGGGGGACCCACTCCCGGCGTGAGGACTCGAAGTCGTCCTCGGGATGGCCGGTCCAGGTGGCCCCGTCCGCCCAGTACAGGTGGTGGCGGGCGTCGGTCAGACCGTTGGACGGCTCCACGGTCATGAGGTGGTGGAGGGGGCCGGGTCGCCAGCCCGACTCCTCCTCCATCTCACGGGCGGCCGCTGCGGCGATGTCCTCGCCGTCCTCGACCACACCGGCGGGCAGTTCCCAGCCCCAGCTGTCGGTGATGAAGCGGTGCCGCCAGAGCAGCAGCACCTCATTGGCCTCATTGACGGCCGTGGCCGCGGCGACCGGGCGCAGCCGGATCACGAAGTGGTCCAGGTGCCGGCCGTCGGGAAGTTCCACATCGGCGAGATTCACATCGAACCAGCGGTTCTTGTACACCGTCTGCTCACTCAGGTTCATCCACTGCACGGCTGTGCCACCTTTCCGTTCGAGTAGGTGGCAGATATCGCAGCAGGTGCCCTGTCACAGCGGAACGCGCAACGCCCCGTCGATGAGCCGCACGGTCTCCTGCGCGTCCGAACAACCGCTGGTCAACAGCTGTTCGCGGACCGCCCGCAGCCGGTCGCGCAGCCGCAGCGACTCCATGCCCCGGGCCCGCTCGGCCATCTCGGCCGCCCCCGCCGCGGCCCGGTCCGCCTCGCCCTGACGCAGTTGGATCTCGCAGAGCATCGCCAACCGGTGCACCCGCCCCCGGTCGTGCGCGGGGGTGCCGACGGCGGCTGCCGCCTGCACCCGCGCCGCCTCCAGATCCCCCAGACTGAGCAGTGCCTCGGCGACCTGGACGTTGACGAGGCCGGGCTGGACGTAGCCGGTCTCGTCCGGTTCGCTGCCCGGGCGGATCCGCGCGGCGGCCGCCTCCGCGCCCCGGATGCAGGCCAGCGCTGCCTGTGCGTCGCCGAGTTGGGCGTAGGCCTTCGCCTGCATGGCGTGCAGGTCGGCGGCGAGCGCGGGGGTGGTGTGCCGGCCGGCTGCGCGCAGCGCGGCCTCGGCGAAGGCGACGGCCTGCCGGTACTCCCGCAGGTGCAGGGACTGGTTGACGATCAGGGCGATCACGTACGCCCCGAGTCCGCGGTCCCCGCTGGCCTTGGCCAGCCGCAGCGCCTGGTGGAAGTAGCGCTGGGCCAGCCCGTGCGCGTCCGAGTCGTACGCGCAGATGCCCGCCACCGCCACCAGGGACCCGGTGGCGCGGTGCAGGCGGCGGCCGAGGTCGTCGGGGTAACTCCCGCGCAGCATCGGCGCGGTCTCGGAACCGAGGAAGCGGACGATCCGGTCGCGGGTCGCGACGCCGCCCGCCCGGCGGTACATCAGCTCGTAGTGGGCCCGGGCGGCCTTCAGGATCTCCACGTGCTCCGGGCCGATCCGGTTCGGGCCGTCGCGCGAGACGTCGGCGTCCTCGGGCGGGTTCTCCCACTCCCAGACCGGGATGACCGCCGGGGTGCCGGTGACCGCCTCGGCGGTGAGCAGTTGGAGCCGGGCCTGGCCGTCGGAGCGCCACAGGGCGGCGGCCCGGTCGACGAAGCCGCTGAGCGGGGAGGCGTGCAGGGAGACCGGCCGGTCCGGCACCCCCAGGCCGATGTCGTCCAGCCCGACCGGCCGCCCCAGGCGGCCCCCGAGCACCTCGCAGATCAGGTCGGGGACCTGGCCGCGCGGCCGCTGCCCCTTCAACCACCTGGTGACGGCGGTGTGTTCGTAGCGCAGGGCCAGCCCGCGGGGGCGCCCCGCCTGGTTCACGTGGGCGGCGAGCCCGGCATGGGACATGCCCGCCTCGGCGAGGAGGGCATCGAGCAGGACATTGGGCTGCATGGGCCGCTCCCGTAGCTCGTCGGTATCAGGCTAGTGGGTGCGCGGTTCACACGGGGTGTGAAGTGAGTACGCGCATAAATGCGATCCGCACTCTGCCGCACGGACCCCCTCAGGCGCTTCACTGAAGACCCTCGCCAAGAGGAGCTCGGGTCGTCGGCTCCCCCCTCATACAGTGCGACGACCCGTCACCGCGCCGCCCGTCCTGCTGTCTGCCCGACACTCCATGGCAGGCGGGCGGCGCTTTCCGGTTCCGGCCGGCGCCCGGTTGGTCGCTGGGCACCGGCAGCGGACCGGACCGGACGCGCGCCGGGCCCCTCCACCGGGCCCGGCGCGCGTGGTCACCGCCGAATCCTCACGGAGCGCCGCCCCGCGCGGCACCGCGGCGAACGGCCCGCCGGAGCCGCGGCACGTCCCACCCGAACGAGTGAGGGGCGTATCCGGTCACGGATACGCCCCTCAGCAGACTTCGAACAGGTCCGAGGACCCTGCGGCTACGCGCCCCGGAGCACCGCCCCGGTCCGCTCGCCGGCCAGCGCCACCGCCGCGTCGCGCGCGGCCGTGGACTCCTCGGCCGTCAGCGTCCGGTCGCCCGCCCGGAAGCGCAGCGCGTACGCCAGGGACTTCTTGCCCTCGCCGACCTGCTCACCCGTGAACACGTCGAACAGGCGCAGCGACTCCAGGAGTTCGCCCGCACCCTTGCGCAGGGCGGCCTCCACCGAGGACGCCGGGACGGACGCGTCCACGATCAGCGCGACGTCCTGGGTCGCCACCGGGAAGGAGGAGATCCGGGGCGCCTGGACGGCCTCTCCGCCGGCCGCCGCGAGGCGGTCCAGGTCGAGCTCCATCGCGCTGGTGCGGGCCGGCAGGCCCATGGCCTTGACCACCCGCGGGTGCAGCTCGCCGGCGTGGCCGATGACCTGCTCCACCCCGCCGACGGTGACGACCAGCTCGGCGCAGCGGCCGGGATGCCAGGGGCCGTACTGGCCCTGGCGGACCACCAGCTCGGTGCCGGCCTCGACGGCCAGCGCGCGGGCGGCCTGGACGGCGTCGGCCCAGTCCGCCGGGCGTCCCTTGCCCCACCAGCCGGCCTGCTCGCGGGCACCGGCCAGCACGACCGCGGCGTACCGCGGCTGGGCGGGCAGCGCCGCGTCCAGGGTGGCGACCTCCTCGTCGGTGGGACGCCGGTCGACGGGCAGCCGGACGGCGACACCCGGCTGCGCGGCGGCCCGGAAGACCGAACCGGTCTCGAAGAGCGCCAGGTCGTGGCTGCCCCGGCTGTCATTGCGGCGCAGCGCGCCGAGCAGGCCCGGCAGCAGCGTGGTGCGCAGCGCCGGCTCCTCGTCGGAGAGCGGGTTGACCAGCTTGACGACCTGCCGGGCGGCGTCGTGCGCCGGCAGCTGGAGCTGGTCGAAGACGCCCTCGCCGAGGAACGGGTAGCTGAGCGCCTCGACGTAGCCGGCGCCGGCCAGCGCGCGGCCGACCCGGCGGTGCAGCTGCTGCCGGGCGGTCAGGCCGCGGCCGGAGGGCACCTGCGGGAGGGTCGACGGGAGGTTCCCGTAGCCCTCCAGCCGGATGACCTCTTCGGCGAGGTCGTTGGGCGCGGCGAGGTCGGGCCGCCACGAGGGCAGCGTGACGACGAGCTCGTCCTGGCCGTAGACGTCGCAGCCGATCTCCTGGAGGCGGCGCACGACGGTCTCGCGGCCGTACTGCGTGCCCGCGACCCGGTCGGGGTGGTCGGCGGCCATCGCGATCGTGCGCGGCGCGCCCGGGGCGACGACCTCGGTGACCCCGGCCTCGGCGGTGCCGCCGGCGAGGAGCACGAGCAGGTCGACAGTCCGCTGCGCGGCCGCGGCGGCGGCCAGCGGGTCGACGCCCCGCTCGAAGCGCTTGGAGGCCTCCGAGGAGAGCTTCATGCGGCGGGCGGTGCGGGAGATCGCCACGGAGTCGAAGTGCGCGGCCTCGATGACCACGTCGGTGGTCCCGGTGACCGCGCCGGTCTCCGGGTCGGTGACGGAGTCGGCGATCTCGGTGTTGGCGCCGCCCATGACGCCGGCGAGGCCGATCGGCCCGCTGTCGTCGGTGATCACCAGGTCCTCGGCGTCGAGCGTGCGCTTCACGCCGTCGAGGGTGGTGAACTTCTCGCCCTGCTCGGCGCGGCGGACGCCGATGGTGCCGTTGATCCGCGAGCGGTCGTAGGCGTGCAGCGGCTGGCCCAGTTCGAGCATCACGTAGTTGGTGATGTCGACGGCGAGCGAGATCGGGCGCATGCCGGCCTTCTGGAGGCGGCGCTGGAGCCAGATCGGGGAGCGGGCCTCCGGGTCGAGACCGGTCACGGTGCGGGCGGTGAAGCGGTCGCAGCCGACCGGGTCGTCGATCCTGACCGGGTAGCCGTACGAGTTCGGCCCGGGCACGTCGAGCAGCGCGGGGTCGCGCAGCGGCAGCCCGTAGGCGGTGGCCACCTCGCGGGCGATGCCGCGCAGGGACATGCAGTAGCCGCGGTCGGGGGTGACGTCGATGTGCAGCACCTCGTCGACGAGCTGGAGCAGCTCGATCGCGTCGGTGCCGGTCTCGTGCTCGGGCGGCAGCACGATGATGCCGTGCGTGCCGTCGTCGCCCATGCCGAGCTCCTCGCCGGAGCAGATCATGCCGTGCGAGGTCTTGCCGTACGTCTTGCGCGCGGCGATCGCGAAGTCGCCGGGCAGCACGGCACCGGGCAGGACCACGACGACCTTGTCGCCGACGGCGAAGTTCCGGGCGCCGCAGACGATCTCCTGCGGTTCACCGGTGCCGTTGGCGGCGCCGACGTCGACCGTGCAGAACCGGATGGGCTTGCGGAAGCCCTCCAGCTCCTCGATGGTCAGCACCTGGCCGACGACGAGGGGGCCCTTGAGCCCGGCGCCGAGCTGCTCGACGGTCTCGACCTCCAGGCCCGCGTCGACGAGCTTGGCCGCGACGTCGCGACCGGATGCACCGGCGGGGAGGTCGACGTACTCCCGCAGCCACGAAAGCGGGACCCGCATCAGATCTCCATCCCGAAAGGCCGGGTGAAACGCACGTCACCCTCGACCATGTCTCGCATGTCTTCAACGTTGTGACGGAACATCAGCATCCGCTCGATGCCGAAGCCGAAGGCGAACCCGCTGTACTTCTCCGGGTCCACACCGCAGGCGGTCAGCACCTTCGGGTTGACCATGCCGCAGCCGCCCAGCTCGATCCAGCCCTCGCTGGAGCAGGTACGGCACGGGCGGTCGGGGTTGCCCACCGACTCGCCGCGGCACACGTAGCACTGCATGTCCATCTCGGCGGACGGCTCGGTGAAGGGGAAGAAGTGCGGGCGCAGCCGGGTGGTGGTCTCCTCGCCGAACAGCTCCTTGACCATGTGGTCGATGGTGCCGCGCAGGTCCGCCATGGTCAGGCCCTCGTCCACGGCGAGCAGCTCGACCTGGTGGAAGACCGGGGTGTGCGTCGCGTCGAGCTCGTCGGTGCGGTACACCCGGCCCGGGCAGACGACGTAGACGGGGGCCCCGCGCTCCAGCAGCGAGCGCGCCTGCACCGGGGAGGTGTGGGTGCGCAGCACGACGCCGGACTCGTCGCCCTCGGTGCCCTCGGGGCCCTGGACGAAGAAGGTGTCCTGCATCTGGCGCGCCGGGTGGTCGGGCGTGAAGTTGAGGGCGTCGAAGTTGAACCACTCCGCCTCGACCTCGGGCCCTTCGGCGACCTCGTACCCCATGGCGACGAAGATGTCCGCGACGCGGTCCATCAGCGTGGTCAGGGGGTGGCGGGCGCCGGCGGGGACGCGGTCGTACGGCAGCGTGACGTCCACCGCCTCCTCGACCAGCACCCGCTCGTCGCGCTCGGCCTCCAGCTGCACCGTGCGGGCCCCGAAGGCCTTGTTCACGGCGCCGCGGGCCTGGCCGACGCGCTTGCCCGCCTCGGCCTTGGCCTGGGGGGGCAGGGCGCCGATCTCGCGGTTGGCGAGCGCCAGGGGCGAGCGGTCGCCCATGTGCGCGGTCTTCGCCTCGCGCAGCGCGTCGAGGTCGCCGGCGGCCGCGAAGGCGGCGAGCGCCTCGTCCCGCATGCGCTCGATCTCTTCCGGTTTCAGTGCCTCGACCTCGACAGGGTCGTACGACTTGTTCGGTGCCGACATCTCTTCCCGTACTTCCGATGGCTGGCTGGTGGGTCCCCGTACGACGCGATCAGACCGATCGATGCAGAGACACAAAGGTGCCAAAGGACGAGTCTAAGGGCCGCCGGGGGTCGAGGAGCCCGTGGGCCGCCCGGTGAAGCCTTCCGCAGGACTACTGCGTGAGATAGGCCGGGGCGCTCACGGGCAGGACAAATCGGAACTCGGCGCCGCCGCCGGGGCCGCGGCCGACCGTGATGGTGCCGCCGTGCGCCTCCACGATGCCCTTGACGATGTACAGGCCCAGGCCGGTGCCGCCGCGCTTGCTCCCCCGCCAGAAGCGGGTGAAGACGCGGGCCATCGACTCCTCGGGGATCCCGGGGCCTTCGTCGGACACAGTGACGGCGGTTCCCTTCTCATGCGGCGACACCCCGATGGTGACCGTTCCCTCGCCGTGGCGCACCGCATTTTCCAGGAGGTTGCCGAGGATCTGGTCGATCTTGTCCGGGTCGGCCCACAGGTCGGGGAGCGGGCGGCTGATGCTGACGAGGAACCGCTCGGGGTCCTGGCCGTTCGCGGTGAGCGCCTGGACGTGCCGCCCCACGGCGGTGGCCATGTCGACCGGCTGGCGGCGCACCTCCAGGCGGCCGGAGTCGATGCGCGAGATGTCGAGGAGTTCGGCGATGAGCCGGGTCACGCGATTGGCGTCGGCGTCGACGGTCTCCAGCATCAGCCGCTTCTGGTCGTCGGTGAACCGCTCCCACTTGGCCAGCAGGGTCGCGGTGAAGCCCTTGACGGAGGTCAGCGGCGAGCGCAGCTCGTGGGCGACGGTGGCGATCAGCTCGGCGTGGCTGCGCTCGGTGCGGCGGCGGGCCTCGGTGCCGCGCAGGGTGACGACGAGGCGGCGCACCGGGCCGGTGGGGTGGGTGCGGATGTAGCTCGCGGAGACGAGCACCTCGCGGCCGCCGGGCAGCAGCAGGTTCCGCTCGGGCTGGCCGCGGCGGGTGGCGAGGCCCCCGTACGGGTCGGTCAGCGCCCACCAGCGGCGGCCTTCGAGGTCCTCCAGCGGGAGGGCCCGGTCGAGGGGGGCGCCGAGCGCCTGCTCGGGGGCCAGGGCGGTGATCCGCGCGGCGGCCGCGTTGAAGCAGACCACCCTGCCGGTGTGGTCGGCGACGACGAGCCCGTCGGGCAGGTTGTCGGGGTCCACCGCGAAGCCGGGGCCGACACCGGGGCCGGTCGCCTCGGCGGCCGCCGCCGGGGCGGGGCGGGGCGGCCGGGCGGCCTGTCCGGCGCCGCGCGCGCGGGCGGAGTCCACCGCCTGCGGTGGTACGCCGCACAGCCCGTCGGCGGCCGCGGCCGGGGGTTCGGGGGCGTCCCCGAACCGCGCCTCGGCCGCGTCCGCGGCCCCGCGCGAGCTGTTCGTACCGACGGTCATGTCCCCGTACCCCACATCTCCGAGTAGCGCCGTGGGCCCCCCGGGCCGCCACACTACTAGCTGGGGGTCACGGAGCGGCACCCTCCGGGCGCCCGCTGTGCACGCGCGGACGCGTAGAGGCACACGGCGGCGGCCGTCGCCAGGTTCAGGCTCTCCGCCTTCCCGTGGATCGGGACCCGCACGACGGCGTCGGCGAGGGCCCGGGTCTCCTCCGGCAGGCCCCAGGCCTCGTTGCCGAACACCCAGGCGGAGGGGCCGCCCATGGTGCCCGCGTCCAGTTCGGCGTCGAGGTCGTCCTCGCCGGCGCCGTCGGCCGCGAGGATGCGTACGCCCGCCGCGCGCAGCCCCTGGACGGCCTGCTCGACGGGGACGCCGACGGCGACCGGAAGGTGGAAGAGGGAGCCCACGGAGGCCCGTACGGACTTGGGGTTGTACAGGTCGACGGAGGCGTCGGTGAGCACCACCGCGTCGGCGCCGGCGGCGTCCGCGCAGCGCAGCACGGTGCCGGCGTTTCCGGGGTCGCGGACGTGCGCGAGGACCGCGACGAGTTTGGGCTCGGCCTTGAGGACGTCCTCGAAGGGCGAGTCGAGGAAGTGGCAGACGCCGACGAGGCCCTGCGGGGTGACGGTCTGGGAGACCTCGGCGAGCACGTCGTCGGAGGCGTAGTGCACGCGCGCGCCGGCGTCCAGAGCGGCGCCGATGATCTCGGAGTAGCGCTCGGCGGCCTCGACGGTGGCGAACAGCTCGATCAGGGTGGGGCCGCCCGTCGGACCGCGGTGCTCGACGGCCTCGCGGACCGCCTGGGGGCCCTCGGCGATGAACCGGCGCTCCTTGGTGCGGAAGTTGCGCCGCACCAGTCGCCTGGCGGCGGCCACCCGCGGGGATCGGGGGGAGATCAGCTCGGCGGGGTGACCCAGGTCAGCCATGGTCTGTGCGGTTCTCTCTCGGGGTGCGGGCGCCCGGGGCGCGACGGTGCGGGAAAGCACTCGGACCCGCAGGCGCATCGCCTGCGGGTCCGAGGGTGCCGACCGCTGCTGCGGCCGGCCAGGCCTTACGCGGCGGCCTTGGGGGCGTTCACGTCGGCCGGGAGGGCCTTCTGCGCGACCTCGACCAGCGCGGCGAACGCGTTGGCGTCGTTGACGGCCAGCTCCGCGAGGATCTTGCGGTCCACCTCGATGTTGGCGGCCTTCAGACCCTGGATGAGGCGGTTGTACGTCATGCCGTTCTGGCGGGCAGCGGCGTTGATGCGCTGGATCCACAGCTGACGGAAGTCGCCCTTGCGCTTCTTGCGGTCGTTGAAGTTGTAGACCAGCGAGTGGGTGACCTGCTCCTTGGCCTTGCGGTACAGGCGCGAACGCTGACCGCGGTAGCCGGAGGCCGCCTCGAGGATCGCCCGGCGCTTCTTGTGGGCGTTTACTGCCCGCTTGACGCGTGCCACTTTTTAACTCCTTGTAGCGGGGCCGTGGGTGTCTTCACACGGCCCGGAAATTCGATGGGGTCCCGGTCTCGACATGCTTCCGCTCCCGGCAGGGGGAGCGGAGGACGTCAGATGCCGAGAAGCTTCTTGATCTTCGCGGCGTCGCCGGGAGCCATCTCCGCGTTGCCGGTGAGGCGACGGGTCAGGCGGGACGACTTGTGCTCGAGCAGGTGGCGCTTGCCGGCGCGCTCGCGGAGCACCTTGCCGGAGCCGGTGACCTTGAAGCGCTTCTTGGTACCGCTGTGCGTCTTGTTCTTCGGCATGGCGCCGTTATCTCCTCGTCGGTGGCGCTCCCTCGCCGGTCCGACGAGGACCGGCTCGGGGGAGCGTCATGGTGTGTAGGTGATTCGAGACAGGTGCCTCGGAATCAGGCCTCGGCGTTCGCCTCACCGGCGTCGGCCTCGGTGACCTCGGCATCCGTGGCGTCCGTCGCTTCGGCCGCGGCGGTCTCCTTGGCGGGAGCCGCCTCGTCGGCAGCGGCGACACCCTGGCGCTCGGCCTTGCGGGCGGCCTGCGCCTCGCGGGCTTCGGCCATCGCCTCGGTCTTCTTCTTGTGCGGACCGAGGACCATGATCATGTTTCGGCCGTCCTGCTTCGGGTTCGACTCGATGAAGCCGAGCTCCTCGACGTCCGAAGCGAGACGCTGCAGCAGTCGGTAGCCGAGTTCCGGCCGGGACTGCTCGCGACCGCGGAACATGATCGTGATCTTGACCTTGTCGCCCTGCTTGAGGAACCGAACGACGTGACCCTTCTTGGTGTCATAGTCGTGCGGGTCGATCTTCGGCCGGAGCTTCATTTCCTTGATGACCGTGTGCGCTTGGTTCTTGCGCGCCTCACGGGCCTTCATGGCCGACTCGTACTTGAACTTGCCGTAGTCCATGAGCTTGCAGACCGGCGGGCGTGCGGACGCCGCGACCTCGACCAGGTCGAGGTCGTACTCCTGCGCGAGCTCAAGCGCCTTGGCAAGCGGCACGATGCCGACCTGCTCGCCGCTGGGACCGACGAGTCGTACCTCGGGAACGCGAATCCGGTCGTTGATGCGGGGCTCGGTGCTGATGGATCCTCCTCGGTAGCACCACACGACTGCCTGGCAGACAGCCGCTGACGTGTATGTCCGTCGGACCGACCACAGCGGGAGAATGAAAAAACCCCGCCGGGCACAGGCAGGGGCTCCAAAACAACCGGAGCACCGCCGCATGTGACACGCGGGGCGCAGACTCGGGCGGCTTTCCATCGTCCGTACGGAACGATGGATGCCGCCTGACCGGTGACCCGCCGCCCCGGAAGGCGGTCGGGTGGGAGAACGGAGCCTCCACTTGTGGGCCGGACACCACAGCATCCGGCCGGTCGATGTACATACTAGCACCCGCGTTGCAAGCCCGCCGCACGGCATATCGTGGGGCGCATGACTGACGCGACACCCCCCGCCTCCACCGAAACCGCTGCCGACGGCGCCCCCGACTACGACACCATGACGCGCGACATCGCGGACGTGCCCGCCGTCGAGGTGATCACCACGGTGGCCGTGCACCTGCTGAGCGCCGCGGCGGTCAACCTGGGCCTGGACAAGCCGGACTCCGAGCACAAGGACCTCGACGAGGCCCGCAAGCTGATCACCGCCCTCGCCGGCCTGGTCACGGCGAGCGCCACCGAGATCAGCTCATTCCACGCGGCCCCGCTGCGCGACGGCCTGAAGTCGCTCCAGCTGGCCTTCCGCGAGGCCTCGATCGTCCCGGACGAGCCCGGCCAGGGCCCGGGCGAGAAGTTCACGGGTCCCGTCTTCGGCTGATCGGGCCGTCCGGCACAGGGACACGACGGGGAGGGGCGGGCCGTGATCCCACGGTCCGCCCCTCCCCCGCCGTTCAGCGGGTGAAGAGCGGCTCGCCGGGCGGGGCCGGGGCGTCCGACGGCAGCAGCGCCAGGTTCAGGCCGCGGACCAGGCGGGCCCGCAGGGTGGTGTCCGCCGCCAGGGCCTCGGCGACGCGGCGGGCCGCGGCGGGCACCGGGGCGTCGGCGGCCAGCACGATCGCGAGGATCCCGTCGGCGTCCGCGCCGCCCGGCCCGAGGTGGGCGCGCAGGACGGCCGGCTCGGCCGACACGGCCGCCCGTACGGCCTCCCGTACGGCGGGGTCGGACAAGGGGTCGGTGTCGGTGCGGCCCTCGGCGAGGGCGAGCAGCGCCGGGCCGGTCAGCTGGTAGGCGACCGGGCCGGCCAGGTCCAGTACCACCGTGTCGGCCTTCTCGTGCGCGGCGGCCGCGAGGGCCTGGTGCAGAGGGACGGCCACCGGCCGGGCGGCCGGGTCCCACAGCGCGAGCGAGGCGGTCGAGGTGAACGCGGGCAGGGCCCGCCGGTCGCCCGCCCGCAGGGTCGGGACGGCCATGTCGCTGGTCTTCTCCCGCTTGAGGCCGGTCTCCGGGTCGGTCTCCACCTCGCCGAACACGGCGACCACCGGCACCAGCAGCCGGGCGCCCCTGAGCGCCGCCAGTACGCGCGGTTCCTGCGTGCGGTCCTCGGCCCAGGCCGCCAGGGCCGCGGTCAGCTCGGGATCGGCGGAGCCGTCGTCGTCGGAGAAGCCCGGGTCGGGAATGTTCTTGTTCGCCATGTTCGCCACAGTTACCCGACCCTACTGTGCCGGGTCCGCGTCGCGGCCCCGGGGACCCCGCCGGGGGCGCCGGGCCAGTACGGCGGCCACGCTGAGCAGCACCGCACCGGCGACCGCGGCCGCGGGGGCGCCGAGCCGGGCGCCGCGCTCGGGCGGGCGCACCGGCTCGGGGCCGGGGCCGAAGTGGCTGCTCGCCGCCGCGGCCGGCGCGGGTACCGCTGCCTCCGGCCGCAGGGCCCCCGCGACCTGGAGGGCGGCGGCGGGATCGACCATGCCGTGGCCGCGGGCGTCGTCGCGGCCGCCGGCCGGGGAGTCGGAGGCGGTGTCCTCCAGCAGCTTCTTGATCTGGGCCGGGGACAGGTCGGGGTGCGCGGCCTTGACGAGCGCGGCGGCCCCGGAGACGAAGGCCGCGGCGGCGCTCGTGCCCCAGCCCTCGTAGTAGGAGCGGTCGGGGTCGGCGATGACGACGTCGACGCCGGGGGCGCTCACGGTGGCGTACCAGTTGCGCGTGGAGAACTTCGCCTTGCGTCCGCGGCGGTCGACCGCCGTGACCGCGATGACACCCGGGTAGGCGGCCGGGTAGGAGACGCGGTCGCCCGACTCACCGCCGTTGCCCGCGGAGGCGACCACGACCACGCCCTTGGACAGGGCGTACTGGACCGCCTCGTCCTCACCCGCCTCGTGGTGGGCGGAGTCGCTGTCGTCGCCGAGGGACAGGTTGATGACGTCGGCGCCGTGGTCGGTGGCCCAGCGGATGCCCTCGGCCAGGGCGCCGCCCTTGCTCTCCCGGGCCTTGGCACGACCCGGGTCGCCCTCTTCGAGGATCACCCGCACGGGCAGGATCCGGGCCTGCGGGGCGATGCCGAGGACGCCCTGGCCGCGGCTGGGGCCGTGGCCGTGCCCGGCGATGATGCTCGCCATGGCGGTGCCGTGGCGGGCCCAGGCGCGGTCGCCGGGGCCGGCGCCCATGCCGATGAGGTCGGTGCCCGCGAGGACCTGCCCGGACAGGTCGGGGTGGGACGCGTCGACGCCGGTGTCGAGGACGGCCACGGTCACGCCGTCACCGCGGGTGGTGCCCCAGGCCTCCTCGGCGCGCAGGGCCAGGAGGCCCCACTGGCGGTCGCGGATGGAGTCGGCGGCGGCCGGGGCGGCGGTGGCGGTGGTGAAGAGGGTGGTGGCGGCGAGCACGACTGCGCCGCGGAGGGCCGTGCGGGCGGGGGTCGACGCGGCGGCGGGGGTCATCGGGCGGCTTTCGGGGCGGGTGTTGCGGGTGCGGCAGGTGTGGCGGGCGTGGCGCGTGCTGCGGGGGTGGCAGGGGTGCCCGGTGGAGCGGCGAGGGTGGCGAGGCCCGCCCCGAGGCGGTCCGCGAGTGCCTTGGCCTCGTGGCCCAGGCCCGCTCGGGCGGCGGCCCCGGTGGCGTCCTTCTGGACGAGTTCGGCGGCGGGGCGGGGGGCGTCCTGGGGGCGGCCGTCGGCGAAGGCCGAGACGGCGTAGACGACGACGGGGGCCTCGGTGCGGACGGAGGCGGCCCAGGCGGCCCGCTGGTGGTCGGCGAAGCCGTAGGCGGGCGGGGCGGTGAGGCGGCCGTCGAGTGCGGCCATGGCGGGCCCGTCGGCGGGGGTGAAGACCATGCCCACGGCGATCAGGGAGCTGCGGGTGGCGTCGGTGTAGGTGGCGCGGAGCACGCGGGTGCAGCCGGTGGCGGCCATCGCGGCCTGCCAGTCGGCGGGCAGGGCGGCGGGGCACTCGGCGTCGGGGGCGAGCGCGATGCGGGTCCAGGTGCGGTCGGCTCCGCCGGGGCCGGCCGAGGGGCCGGCGAGGACGGGCGGGAGGAGGCTGTCCACGGGGGCGGAGCGCCACAGCGAGCCGGCCTTGCGGTAGGCGGCGTCGGCGGGCAGGGGCCGGTCGGCGGCGCGGTGTTCGGCCCAGGTGGTGATGGCGGCCCCGCCGACGAGCCCGCCGCCGAGGACGAGGCAGACGGTGGCGGCTGCGACGCGGGCGGGGCTGCGGCGGGGCAGGGCGTGGGCGGGGTGCGCGGGCGGGGGCCAGGGGTCGGGCTCGCCCGGGATCGTGGTCCGCGGTGTCGTCGTGGTCATCCGGCGGCTCCGCCCCCCGTTCCGTACGGCTGCCTCCCCGTACTCTACGGGGTTCGCCGGGGGCGCCCGGCGGGACGGGGGTACGGGCCGGGGTGCCGTCCGGACTGCATGACGTACGGGGCCCGGGGCGGGCCGGCCGGGGCGGGGGGCGCCGGGGCCTACCCACCGGTAGAGACCTCTGGCAAGCTGCCGCCCATGAACTCCGCCGCCACCGACCGCGCCCGGTACGACCGGGCGACCGCGCACCTGGACGCGCCGCTGGCCCTTGTGGATCTCGACGCCTTCGACGCCAACGCGGACGATCTCGTACGCCGGGCCGGGGGCAAGCCGGTCCGGGTCGCCAGCAAGTCGGTCCGGTGCCGCGCCCTGCTCGAACGGGTGCTGGACCGGCCGGGATTCGCCGGGATCATGTCGTACACGCTCGCCGAGTCGCTCTGGCTGGCCCGCTCCGGGTTCGAGGACGTGCTCCTGGCGTATCCGTCGGCGGACCGCGCCGGCTTCGGCGAGCTGGCGAACGACGCCAAGCTGGCCGCCGCCGTGACCGTGATGGTGGACGACCCCGCGCAGCTGGAGCTGATCGACCGGGCCCGGGACGGCGGCACCGAGGAGGTCCGGGTCTGCCTGGAGCTGGACACCGCCCTGTGGATGCTGGGCGGCCGGATCCGCGTCGGGGCGCGCCGCTCGCCGCTGCGCGAGCCCGGGCAACTGGCCGCGCTGGCCCGAGTGGTCGCCGCCCGGCCCGGGTTCCGGGTGGTGGGGCTGATGGCGTACGAGGGGCATGTCGCCGGGGTCGGGGACGCGCTGGCGGGGCGCCCGCTGCGGTCCCGGGCGATCCGGCTGATGCAGGGCGCCGCCCGGCGGGAGCTGGCGGCGCGGCGGGCCGCGGTGGTGGCGGCGGTGCGGGCCGTCGTACCGGACCTGGAGTTCGTCAACGGCGGCGGTACGGGCAGCGTGCAGCAGACCGCGGCCGAGGACGCGGTGACGGAGATCGCCGCCGGGTCGGGGCTGTACGTGCCGCGGCTCTTCGACAACTACACCTCGTTCAGCGGGCGTCCGGCGGCCCTGTTCGCGCAGCCGGTGGTACGGCGTCCCGGGGTGGGGGTGGTGACGGTGCTCGGCGGCGGTTATCCGGCCTCCGGAGCGGCCGGCCCGGACCGGCTGCCGGTCCCGTACCTGCCGCAGGGGCTGCGCTACGACGCGCAGGAGGGCGCGGGCGAGGTGCAGACGCCGCTGCTGGGGAGCCCGGCCGACGACCTGCTGATCGGCGACCGGGTCTGGTTCCGCCATGCGAAGGCGGGCGAGCTGTGCGAACGGTTCGACACCTTGCACCTCGTCGAGGGCGACCGGGTCACGGACAGCGTGCCGACCTATCGGGGCGAGGGCCGCACCTTCCTCTGACGGAGGGTCGGGGCGTGTCGTTCGCGGGGCGGTGGGGGCGACGGCCGGGCGCCGTGCGGCGCCCGGCCGGGCGGGGCGGGGGGCGTGCGGCTACAGCGGGGTGACGTACGCGCCCGAGATGCCTCCGTCGACGAGGAAGTCGGTGGCGTTGATGAAGGAGGAGTCGTCGCTGGCCAGGAAGGCGACGGCGGCGGCGATCTCGGTGGGCTCGGCGAACCGGCCCAGCGGGATGTGCACGAGCCGGCGGGCGGCCCGCTCGGGGTCCTTCGCGAAGAGTTCCTGGAGCAGCGGGGTGTTGACGGGCCCGGGGCACAGGGCGTTCACGCGGATGCCCTCGCGGGCGAACTGCACGCCGAGCTCGCGGGACATGGCCAGGACGCCGCCCTTGGAGGCGGTGTAGGAGATCTGGGAGGTGGCGGCGCCCATGATGGCGACGAAGGATGCGGTGTTGATGATGGAGCCGCGGCCCTGGCGCTGCATGTAGGGCAGGGCGGCCTTGCAGCAGAGGTAGACGGAGGTGAGGTTGACGTCCTGGACGCGGCGCCAGGCGTCGAGCCCTGTGGTGAGGATGGAGTCGTCCTCCGGGGGCGAGATGCCGGCGTTGTTGAAGGCGATGTCGACGGAGCCGTAGGTGTCGAAGGCGGTCCTGAAGAGGGCGTCGACATCGTCCTTGTCGGTGACGTCGACCTTCACGAAGAGGCCTGCGACCTCTTCGGCGGCGGCCTTGCCGGCCGTCTCGTCGATGTCCGCGCAGACGACGTGGGCGCCTTCGGAGGCCAGCCGGCGGGCGGTGGCGAGGCCGATGCCGCTGCCGGCACCGGTGATGACGGCGGTGCGGCCGACGAGGCGGCGGCAGATGATCTCGGTGGGCTCTACGGGCATGGGTTCAGGCCTCCGTGCTGATGAAGACGTTCTTGGTCTCGGTGAAAGCGGTGAGGGCGTCGGGTCCGAGCTCGCGGCCGAGGCCGGACTGCTTGTAGCCGCCGAAGGGGGTCCAGTAGCGGACGCTGCTGTGGGAGTTGACGGACAGGTTGCCGGCGGCGACGGCCCGCGAGACGCGCAGCGCGCGGCCGATGTCGCGGGTCCAGAGGGATCCGGAGAGGCCGTACTCGGTGGCGTTGGCCAGGCGCACGGCGTCCTCCTCGTCCTCGAAGGGGAGGACGACGGCGACGGGGCCGAAGACCTCCTCCGCGGCGACGGGCGCGGTGGGGGCGACGTCGGTGACGAGGGTCGGCGGGTACCAGAAGCCGGGGCCTTCGGGTGCGGTGCCGCGGAGGGTGGTGAGGTCGTCGGTGACGTAGGACCGGACGCGGTCCAGCTGGGTCCGTGAGATCAGCGGGCCCACTTGCGTCTTCTCGTCGAGCGGGTCGCCGACGGCGACGGCCGCGATGGCGGGGGCGACGAGGTCGAGGAAGCGGTCGTAGGCGGAGCGCTGGACGAGGATGCGGGTGCGGGCGCAGCAGTCCTGGCCGGTGTTGTCGAGGAAGGCCATGGGGGCGGCTGCCGCGGCGGCCTCCAGGTCGGCGTCGGCGAAGACGATGTTGGGGCTCTTGCCGCCGAGTTCGAGGGTGACGCGCTTCACGCGGTCGGCGCACTTGGCCATGATCTGCTTGCCGACGCGGGTGGAGCCGGTGAAGACGATCTTCGCGACGCCGGGGTGTTCGACGAGCGCGTCGCCCGCGGTGCCGCCGTGGCCGGGGAGCACCTGGAAGAGGTGTTCGGGGATCCCGGCTTCGAGGGCGAGTTCGGCGAGGCGCAGTGCGGTCAGCGGGGTGGTCTCGGCGGGCTTGAGGATGACGGCGTTGCCCGCGGCGAGGGCCGGGGCCAGCCCCCAGGCGGCGATCGGCATGGGGAAGTTCCAGGGGGCGATCACGCCGATGACGCCGAGGGGTTCGAGGAAGGTGACGTCGATGCCCCCGGCGACGGGGATCTGGCGGCCGGAGAGCCGTTCCACTCCCCCGGCGGCGAAGTCGAGGAGGTCACGGACGTTGCCGGCCTCCCAGCGGGCGTTGCCGATGGTGTGGCCGGCTTCCCGGACCTCCAGCAGGGCCAGTTCCTCGGTGTGCGCGTCGACGACCGCGGCGAACCTGCGCAGCAGGCGGGCGCGGTCGGCGGGCGCGGCCGCCGCCCAGGCGCGCTGGGCCGCGGCGGCCCGGGTGACTGCTTCGTCGACGTCGTCCCGTGTGGCGGCCGGGACGACGGCGACGAGTTCCTCGGTGGCCGGATTCAGCACTCTCAGATCGGCGGGAGCCGACGCATCGGACACGTGGTGCCTCACAGTTTCGGTTCGGTGGCGTGGGTGGCTACAGGCGTTCGAAGGAGCGGCGCAGCTCCCAGTCGGTCACCGCGGAGTCGTAGGCGTCGAGTTCCACGCGGGCCATGTTCCGGTAGTGGGCGACGACCTCGGGGCCGAAGGCGGCCTTGGCGATCTCGCTGGTCTCCCAGAGCTCGGCGGCCTCGCGCAGGGTGGTGGGGACGTGCGCGTAGTCGCCGGTGTAGGCGTTGCCGGCGCACATCGGCGGCAGCTCCAGGCGGTTCTCGATGCCGTGGAGGCCGGCCGCGACCAGGCCGGCGACGGCGAGGTAGGGGTTGACGTCGCCGCCGGGGAGGCGGTTCTCGAAGCGCATGGAGCGGCCGCGGCCCACGACGCGCAGGGCGCAGGTGCGGTTGTCGAGGCCCCAGGCGACGGCGGTCGGGGCGAAGGATCCCGGCCGGAAACGCTTGTACGAGTTGACGTTCGGGGCGTAGAGAAGGGAGAAGTCGCGCAGCGCGGCGAGCTGGCCGGCCAGGAAGTGGCGCATCACGGGTGACATGCCGTGTTCCTCGTGGCCCTCTCCGGCCATCGCGTTGCGCCCGTCGGCGTCGGTGAGCGAGAGGTGGATGTGACAGGAGTTGCCCTCGCGCTCGTCGTACTTGGCCATGAAGGTGAGCGAGACGCCCTCCTGGGCGGCGATCTCCTTGGCGCCGGTCTTGTAGACGGAGTGCTGGTCGCAGGTGGTGAGCGCCTCGTCGTAGCGGAAGGCGATCTCGTGCTGGCCGAGGTTGCACTCGCCCTTGGCCGACTCGACGGTCAGGCCGGCGGCCTGCATCTCGTTGCGGATCCGGCGCAGCAGGGGTTCGATGCGGCCGGTGCCGAGGACCGAGTAGTCGATGTTGTACTGGTTGGCGGGGGTCAGGCCGCGGTAGTTGGCGTTCCAGGCCTGCTCGTAGGTGTCCTGGAAGACCATGAACTCCAGCTCCGTGCCGACCATCGCGGTGTACCCGTGCTCGGCGAGGCGGTCCAGTTGGCGGCGCAGGATCTGGCGGGGTGCGGCCACCACGGGCGTGCCGTCGTTCCAGGCCAGGTCGGCGAGGAGGAAGGCGCTGCCGGGATTCCAGGGGATGCGGCGCAGGGTGGCGGGGTCGGGGTGCATGGCGAAGTCGCCGTAGCCCCGGTCCCACGAGGACATCTCGTAACCGTCGACGGTGTTCATCTCGGTGTCGACGGCCAGGAGGTAGTTGCAGCCCTCGGTGCCGTGCGCGAGGACCTCGTCCAGGAAGAACGGTGCGGCGAACCGCTTGCCCTGGAGCCGCCCCTGCATGTCGGGGAAGGCCAGGACGACTGTGTCGATCTCGCCGCTCGCGACGAGGACGCGGAGCTCCTCGGACGTGAGCGGCGGCTTGCGGTCTACCACGGGATTCTCTCCTTCGGTGAGCCGAGGAGGCCTAAGGTATTGAATAGAACCATTGCTTGGGAAGGGGAGGAGCCGAGATGACCGACACGGCGAGCGAGGGCGACGCCGCCCGGCGCCTGAACCCGGTGCTGCGCCAGGTGCGGGCGGGCAACGGGTTCGAGGAGGCGCTGGAGCAGATCCTCCAGGTGGTCCGCCTGGGGCTGGTGCCGGGCGGGGAGCGGCTGCCGCCCGAGCGCGAGTTGGCGGAGCGGATGGGGATCAGCCGGGTCACCTTGCGCGAGGTCCTGAAGGTACTGCAGGACCAGGGCCTGGTGGAGGCGCGGCGCGGCCGGTACGGCGGAACGTTCGTCCTGCCCCGCCGCGACACCCCGGCCGGCGGCACCGAGGAGGAGCTGCGCAGGCGGGTCGCGGGCGTCGACATCGAGGACGTCCTGCGCTTCCGCGAGGTCCTGGAGGTGGGGGCGGCCGGGCTGTGCGCCTCCCAGGGGCTGACCGAGGAGGGCACCGAACGGCTGCTCGCGGCCCTGGGCGCGACCCACGACGCCCCGCTCGCCGACTACCGGCGCCAGGACACCCTCTTCCACCTCACCCTGTGCGAGCTCGCCGGGTCCGCCACCCTGACGGCCCAGTACGCGGCCGTCCGGGCCACCGTGAACGACCTGCTCGACTGCATCCCCCTGCTGGTCCGCAACCTGGAGCACTCCCAGCAGCAGCACAGCACGCTGGTGGAGTCCGTGCTGGAGGGGGATGCGGCCGGGGCCCGCGAGACCATGCGCGAGCACTGCTGCGGCACGGCGGCGCTGCTGCGCGGATTCCTCGCCTGAGACGGCCGGGGGGCGGACCGGGACCGGGGGCGAGGGGGCGGCCCGAGAGGTTTTCGTAACTTCTGTTTTACGCGCAGGTCTTGCGCGTTCCGCTCCACTCGGACAAAGGTACGCCCCACAACCATTGCCCCGAGGCAGGAGCGCACGATGGCCGACGACATCGAGGCACGGCTGGCAGCCGCGCCCGCACCCCCCACGTCACCCGCCGGCGGCGACGGCCCGGACGACTACCTGGAGCGCCGCACCCTGCGCCGCGGCAGCGCCGGCTGGCTGCTGCTGACCGGGCTGGGCGTCGCCTATGTCGTCTCGGGGGACTTCTCCGGCTGGAACGTCGGCCTCGACAAGGGCGGCTTCGGCGGTCTGGCCATCGCCACCGTCCTGATGGGCGCCATGTACGCCTGCCTGGTCTTCTCCCTCGCGGAACTGTCCACCGTCCTGCCGACCGCGGGCGGCGGCTACGGCTTCGCCCGGCGGGCCCTCGGCCCCTGGGGCGGCTTCCTCACCGGCACCGCCATCCTCATCGAGTACGTCCTGGCCCCGGCGGCGATCGTCATCTTCATCGGCGACTACGTGGAGTCCCTCGGTCTCTTCGGCCTCACCTCCGGCTGGCCCGTCTACCTCGCCTGCTTCGTGATCTTCATCGGCGTGCACCTCTGGGGTGTCGGCGAGGCGCTGCGCTTCAGCCTGGTCGTGACCGCCGTCGCGGTCGCCGCCCTGCTGATCTTCGCGGTGGGCGCCTTCACCGAGTTCAGCGCCGACCGCCTGAACGACATCCCCGTCGACCCGAGCGCCTTCGGCTCGAACTCCTGGCTGCCGCTGGGCGTGCTCGGCATCTGGGCCGCCTTTCCCTTCGGCATGTGGTTCTTCCTGGGCGTGGAGGGCGTACCGCTCGCGGCCGAGGAGGCGAAGGACCCGGTCCGCTCCATGCCCAGGGCCCTGGCCGTCTCCATGGGCATCCTCGCCCTGCTGGCCCTGATCACCTTCTTCGCCGCGACCGGCGCGCAGGGCGCCGACGCCGTCAGGACGGCCGGCAACCCCCTCGTCGTCGCCCTGGAGGGGGACGGCGGCCCGACCGCGCTGAGCCGCTTCGTGAACTACGCGGGCCTGGCGGGCCTGGTGGCCTCCTTCTTCTCCCTCATCTACGCCGGCTCGCGCCAGCTCTTCGCCCTCTCCCGCGCCGGCTACCTGCCCCGCTTCCTCTCGCTCACCTCGAAGCGCAAGGCCCCGTACCTCGGTCTGATCATCCCCGGGGCGATCGGTTTCGCCCTGGCCGCCGCCACCGGCAACGGCGCCCGCATGCTCAACATCGCCGTGTTCGGCGCCACCATCTCCTACGCCCTGATGGCCCTCTCCCACATCGTGCTGCGCCGCCGGGAGCCGCAACTGGAACGCCCGTACCGCACCCCGGGCGGGATCCTGACCTCCTCGGTGGCCTTCGTGCTGGCCCTTTCGGCCCTGGTCGCCACCTTCCTGGTGGACAAGGACGCGGCGTTCATCGCCCTGGCCGTGTACGCCGTCGCCCTGGCCTACTTCGCCTTCTACAGCCGGCACCGCCTGGTGGCGTCGGCCCCCGAGGAGGAGTTCGCGGCCCTCGCGGAAGCGGAGGCGGAACTGGCCCGCGACTGAAACGCTGTCACCGTCCGTCCACGCCCCCTTCCGGAGGTTCGCCCGTGCCCAGGCCGCTCATCGGCATCACCACCTACGTCGAGGAATCCACCCGCTACGGGGTGTGGGACCTGCCGGCGTCCCTCGTACCCGCCGCCTACCACGAACTCGTCCGGGCGGCGGGCGGCGCGGCGGTGCTGCTGCCCCCGGACGAGCCGGGGTGGGCGGCGGAGGTGCTGAGCCGGGTGGACGGCCTGGTCGTGGCGGGCGGCCCGGACGTGGACCCGGTCCACTACGGGGCTGCTCGCGACCCCCGTACGGGCGCCCCCGCGACGGTGCGCGACCAGTGGGAGCTGGCCCTGATCGGCGCCGCGCTGGAGGCGGACGTGCCCGTGCTCGGCATCTGCCGGGGGATGCAGGCTCTGAACGTGGCCCTGGGCGGCACGCTGATCCAGCACATCGACGGGCACGTCGACACCCCGGGCGTCATGTCCTGGCACCCGGTCCGCCCCGTCCCCGGTACCCGGTACGCGGACCTGGTCCCCGAGGAGGCCCAGGTCCCCACCTACCACCACCAGGCGGTCGAACGCCTGGGCCGCGGGCTGGTCGCCTCGGCGCACGCGCTCGACGGCACGGTGGAGGCCATCGAGCTGCCCGACCCCGCCCGTTGGGTGATGGGCGTGCAATGGCATCCGGAGCGCGACGAGGACACCCGGGTGATGGCGTCCCTGATCGAGGCCGCCGCCGTGCGCGGCGCGGTACCGGTGGCCTGACCGGCCGCCGGCCGCGGTGGCACCGGCGTCCTCCCCACCGCCGGGGCCCCGCGGCCGGCCCGACGCGCCGAGCGCGGACGCCACCACGAATGGCCCTTCGGCCGCCGGGCGCGCACGCTGGAGGGGTGAGCACCGAGGCACACCGCACGGCGCGCAGGCCGATGGCCGGGGTCCTGGACAACCCGGTCGTGGGCATGGCGCCGTGGATCATCTTCTCGCTGCTGGTCGGCCCGGGACGGTTCGAACTGGCCGTCGGCCTGGCCCTCGCAGCCGCCGTCACCCTGACCGCCCTCACCCACCTCGTCCACCGCGGCAGCTCCTGGAAGCTGCTGGAACTGGCCGACATCACCTTCTTCGCGACCATGGCCGTGATCGGCCTGCTGGCGAGCGAGGGCACCTTGCGCTGGCTGGAGACGTACGCGGGCGAAGTGGCCAACATCGCGCTGGCCGTGATCGCCTTCGGTTCGATGGCCGTGCGAACGCCCTTCACCATCCAGTACGCCCGCGAGCAGGTCGACCCGTCGCTGTGGCACACCCGCGGCTTCCTGCGGACCAACTACATGATCACCGGGGCCTGGGGCGTCGCCTTCCTGGTGGCGGCCGCCGCGGGCGCGATCGGGGACCTGGTCCTGCACGACCCCGGCAACATCTGGACCGGCTGGATCATCCAGATCCTCGCCATCGTCGCGGCGGTGAAGTTCACCGTGTGGTACCCGGACGTCGCCCGCGCCCAGGCGGTCCGCGAGGCCGCCGGCCTCCCCCCGGAGCCGACGCCCTGGGCGGGCTTCCTGGTGCCGCTGGCGGGCATGCTCGTACCGATCGGCATCGCGGTCCTGATCTTCGACAACATGTGGTGGCTCGGGGCCGCCCTGATCGTCGTGGGCACCCTCCTGACGAAGACCCTCCGCTCACGGGCCGAGGAGCACCCGACCTGACCACTGCCGCACTCTCGCCCTAGCCGCCCCGGGTCAAGGAGAGCAGGTCCCGGGCGGGGCCCGCCGGGCGGGCGCCCGCCGGCCAGACCGCGCGCAGGGCCCGGCCGAGGTCGGCGTCCGACACGGGGACCGCCACCAGCCGGCGCGCCGCCAGTTCGTCCACCACCGCCAGCTCCGACAGCACGCACGGACCCGCCCCGCCCAGCGCCGCCGCCTTCACCGCCGTCGTCGACGCCAGCTCCAGCAGCGGCGCGGCGAGCCCGCCGTGACCGGCGAGCGCGGCGTCCAGTACCTGCCGGGTGCCCGATCCCCGCTCGCGCAGGATCAGCGGGGTCGCCGCCAGTTCCGCCGCGCCCACGCCCCGCGCACGCCGCGCCCACGGATGCACCGGCGCCACCGCCACGACGAGGCGGTCCTGCGCGATCACCGCCGAGTCCAGTCCCTCCGGCACCGTCAGCCCCTCCACGAAGCCGAGGTCGGCCTCGTGCGCGAGCACCCGCTGTACGACCACCGCGGAGTTTCCCGCGTGCAGCGACACGGCCGTGTCCGGCCGCTGCCCGCGCAGCGCGATCAGCCAGCCCGGCAGCAGGTACTCCGCGATGGTCATGCTGGCAGCCACCCGCAGCCGCGAGTCCCGCCGCCCGCGCAGCGCCTGTGCTCCGGCGTCGAAGGCCTCCGCCGCCTCCACCACCCGCCGCGCCCAGTCGGTGACCAGCGCACCCTCGGCCGTCAGTGTGGACCCGCGCGGGGAACGGTCCACCAGCGCCACACCGAGTCGGGTCTCCATCGCCCTGATCCGGCTGCTCGCCGCGGGCTGGGTGATGCCCAGCCGCCGGGCGGCCCCGCTCAGGCTCCCGACGCGCGCCACGGTCAGCAACAGCTCCAGCGCCCCGAGGTCCGGTACGCGGTGCGCCAGCGGAACCGACTTCTCCTCACCCATAACATCAGTTTATGGCCTTATAGGCAGGTGATCCCTGCCGCGCGGCCCGCCCCGGCGTGAGGCTGGCCCCATGGCCACCACCCTCGTGCGACCCCGCACCCTCACCGAACCCGCGCCCCCCGCCCACAAGGCACCGGCGCTGCGGCACCTCGGCCCCAACTGGTACGCCCCCGTCATGGGCACCGCGATCGTCGCCGGCGCCGGCGCGGCCCTGCCGTACCAGCTTCCCGGCCAGCGCGTGGCCTGCCAGCTCGTCTGGGCGCTGTCCGCGGCCGCCCTCGCCGTCGTGCTCGCCGCCCGCGCCGGGCATTGGCTCCACCACCGCGACCAGGCCCGCGCCCACCTCCTCGACCCCGCGGTCGCCCCCTTCTACGGATGCCTCTCGATGGCCCTCCTGTCCGTAGGCGGCGCCACGCTGACCGTCGGCAAGGACCTCATCGGGACCGGCTCCGCCGTGGCCGCGGACGCCGTGCTGTTCGCCGCGGGCACCGCGATCGGCCTGGTGATGGCGGTGGCCGTGCCGTACCTGATGGTGGTGCGCCACCAGGTGGAGCCGCAGCAGGCCACCCCCGTCTGGCTGCTGCCCCTCGTCGCCCCCATGGTCTCCGCCGCCGTCGGCCCGCTGCTGATACCGCACCTGGCCCCGGGCCAGCCCCGCGAGGCCCTGCTGCTCGCCTGCTACGCGATGTTCGGCATCAGCCTGCTCGCCACGCTGCTGATGCTGCCGCTGATCCTCGGCCGCCTGATCGTGGGCGGCCCCCTCCCCCTGGCCCTGACCCCGACCCTGTTCCTGGTCCTCGGCCCCCTCGGGCAGTCCACCACCGCCGTGAACCAGCTGGCCGACGTGGCGCCGCAGGCCATCGGCGCCCCCTACGCCGACGCGCTCGGCGCCTTCGCGGTCGTCTACGGGGTCCCCGTGATGGGCTTCGCCCTGCTGTGGCTGACCCTGGCCGTGTGCCTGCTGGTCCGGGCGGCCCGGGCCGGCATGGGCTTCTCGATGACCTGGTGGGCGCTGACCTTCCCCGTCGGCACCTGTGTCACCGGCGCCGCCGGCCTGGCCCGCCACACCGGCCTCACCGCCCTCGCCTGGCTCGCCGCGGCCCTGTTCCTGGCCCTGCTGACAGCCTGGCTCCTGGCCGCCGCCCACACCCTCCGCGGCCTCGCCTCGGGCCGCCTCCTCGCTCCCGCGGGGGCAGCGGACCGGCCCTAGCGTCGGGCTCCCGCGGGGGGACGCAGTCCGGCCCCCCGGCCCGGCCGGTGGTAGCCGGGGCTCCGCCCCGGACCCCGCGCCTCAAACGCCGGCGGGGCTGGATTTTGCTGGTCGGTGTCGGTGCTGTGCGGGGCGGAGCATCTCCTCGGCTCGGCGCGTTCGAGCGATCGCGGCGGTACTCAGGGGTCGGGTGTCCCCGCAGGACGAGGCGTCACCCCCGAGCACCACCGCGAAGTACGGCACCCGCCGAGCCGAGGAGACACCCCTGCCCGGCACCGCGACTCCGCCACACCACGACCGTGTTTCGCCCCCACAGCACACCCCCGACCAGGCACACCCCAGCCCCGCCGGCGCTTGAGGCGCGGGGTCTGGGGCAGCGCCCCAGCACACCGGCTCAGCCCGCGGAGCGCACGGCCGCCGCCAACACCCCCGCCGCCTCGGTCAGCGACGGCCCGTACCAGGTCAGGTGCCGCCCGCTGACCAGGGCCGCCGGCGCGCCGGGGAACGCCTCCGGCCCGTCCTCCGCGGTGAAGCGGTACGGCTCGTCCGGCAAAACCACCAGGTCGCACTCGGCCCCCGCCACCGCGGCCAGCTCCGCCGCCGCCATCCGCGGATACCGCTCCGCGTGCCCGGCGAAGACGTTGCGCACGCCGAGCCGCCCCAGCAGGTCACCGCCGAAGGTGTCCCGCCCCAGCACCATCCACGGCCGCCGCCACACCGGCACGACGGCCCTGAGGTCGCCCACGGGCTCCGCCCGGCCCCACGCCGCCTCCGCGTCCGCCAGCCACCCCGGCCTCGTCAACCCCAGCGCCCCCACCAGCACCCGGTCGAGTTCATGCAGCGCCTGCGGCAGGTCCCGGACCTCCGTCACCAGCACCTCCACCCCCGCCGCCCGCAACGCGTCCAGGTCCGGCGCCCGGTTCTCCTCCTCATTGGCGATCACCAGGTCGGGGCGGAGCTCCGCGATCCTGCCCACGTCGGGGTTCTTCGTCCCCCCGATCCGTTCCGCCGCCCCAAGGTCGCCGGGGTGCGTGCACCAGTCGGTGACCCCGACCAGCAGTCCCGGCGCGCTCACGGCCACCGCCTCGGTCAGCGACGGCACCAGCGACACGACCCGTCGCCGCACGCCTCAGTGCCCCGGCGAGGGCGGCTCGGAGGTGGCGTGGATGTGGTCGCCCACGGCGACCACCAGGATCCGGGTGTCCTCGGTGACCGCCCGCCACCGGTGGCGCACACCTCCGGACAGGAACAGCGCGTCGCCGCGCTCCAGCCGGTACGCCCGCCCCTCGGCCTCCACCTGGCAGGCGCCCGCGACCACGTACATCAGCTCGTCGTTGCGGTGCTGGTACTCGCGCCCGGCGTCCTGGTCCCCGGTGAACTCCAGCGCGTGCAGCTGGTGGTGACCGCGCACGAGGGGGCGTACGCCCGGCACCGGCGTCAGCCCGGACTCGTCGCCGGCCCGTACCAGGTCCACCGTGCGCGCGGTGTCGGAGGCGGCCAACAGCTCGACGGCCGTGGTCTCCAGCGCATCGGCGACGCGTTCCAGGGACCGCATGCTGGGCCGGGCCCGCTCGTTCTCTATCTGACTCAGGAAGGGCACCGACAGACCGCTCCGCGCCGACACGGCGGCCAGCGTCAGGTGGAGCGCGCGGCGGCGCTTGCGCACGGCCACACCCACCCGCAGCGGTTCCTTGCCGTCCTTGTCCTTGCTCTTGTCGTCCACGTCGTTCGGCTTGCCGCTCAGGCCGTCCTTGCCGTCCCTGTCGTTCATGTCGGGGCTGCCCTCCCCATGTCCGTCGCACATCGGTGTGCTGTAAGCACCTTACGCAGCAACCGCCTCCGGTTTCGCCCGCACCGACCTTCCCGTACCCGACCGCTCACCGTCAGTGGCGCTCCGGGGGCGGTCGGGCGCGCGCCGGGGCGCCCCGCGGACCGGACGAGCCCCGCGAGCCGTTGCGGCATCATCGTCTGCGTGACGACACGACGCCTGATGCTCCTGGACACCGCTTCCCTCTACTTCCGCGCCTACTTCGGTGTGCCGGACTCCGTGAAGGCCCCGGACGGCACCCCGGTCAACGCCGTACGCGGACTCCTCGACTTCATCGGCCGACTCGTCCAGGACCACCGGCCGGACGACCTGGTGGCCTGCATGGACGCCGACTGGCGGCCGCAGTGGCGGGTGGAGCTGATCCCGTCGTACAAGGCCCACCGGGTCGCCGTCGAGACGCAGACGGGTCCCGATGTGGAGGAGACCCCGGACACGCTCGCCCCGCAGGTGCCGATCATCGAGGCCGCCCTGGACGCCTTCGGCATCGCCCGCGTCGGTGTCGCCGGCTACGAGGCGGACGACGTGATCGGTACGCTCACGGATCGCGCGACGGGACCGGTGGACATCGTCACCGGCGACCGGGACCTGTACCAGCTCGTGGACGACGCCCGGCAGCGGCGGGTGCTGTACCCCCTCAAGGGCGTCGGCACCCTGCAGGTGACCGACGAGGCGTGGCTGCGGGAGAAGTACGGGGTGGACGGCCCTGGTTACGCGGACCTCGCCCTGCTGCGCGGCGACCCGAGCGACGGCCTGCCGGGCGTACCCGGGATCGGCGAGAAGACGGCGGCGAAGCTGCTGGACGCCTACGGCGACCTGGCGGGGATCGTCGCGGCGGTCGACGACCCGAAGTCGAAGCTGACGCCGACCCAGCGCAAGCGGCTGGACGAGTCGCGGCCGTACCTGGCGGTGGCCCCGAAGGTGGTCAAAGTGGCCACCGACGTCCCGCTCCCGCAGTTCGACGCGGCCCTGCCGAAGGCCCCGGCGCAGCCCGAACTCGTCGACGCGCTAGCCCATCGGTGGGGATTGGGGGGCGCTGTGTCCCGTCTGAGCGGCGCCCTGCACTCCTGAGGTGCTAACTTAGGTAAGGCTAAGTTTCATGGGAGTCAGGGGATACCGTGGCAGAAGGACGCGGCCGCACTGTCGGCACCGCCGTTGTCGTACGCACCGAGCGGCTCTCGCCGCACATGGTGCGGCTCGTGCTGGGTGGTGAGGGCCTGGCGGACTTCGGCGCGGGCGAGTACACCGACCATTACGTGAAACTCCTCTTCGCTCCCGAGGGTGTTTCCTACCCCGCCCCCTGGGACCTGGAACGCATCCGCGGTGATTTTCCGAGGGCGCAGTGGCCGCGCCAGCGCGCGTACACCGTGCGCCACTGGGACCCGGTCCACCGGCAGGTGACCCTCGACTTCGTGGTCCACGGCGACGAGGGCCTGGCCGGCCCCTGGGCGGCCCGGGCCCAGCCGGGCGAGCTGGTGCACTTCCTCGGCCCCGGCGGCGCCTACGCCCCGGACCCGACGGCGGGCTGGCACCTCCTCGTGGGTGACGAGAGCGCGCTGCCGGCCATCGCCGCGGCGATGGAGCGGATGCCGCGGGGCGCCCGGGTGCACGCGCTCGTGGAGGTCGACGGCCCGGCCGACGAGCTGGAGGTCGCGACCCCGGACGGCGTCGTACCGGTGTGGCTCCACCGCGGGGACCGTCCGGTCGGCCAAGCGCTGGTCGAGGCGGTCCAGGCCCTGCACTTCCCCTCGACGGACGTCCACGCCTTCGTCCACGGTGAGGCCGGCTTCGTCAAGGACCTGCGCCGCCACCTCCGCCTGGAGCGCGGCGTCGCCCGCGAACGCCTGTCCATCTCGGGCTACTGGCGCCTGGGCGAGACGGACGAGGGCTGGCGGGCGATCAAGCGCGACTGGAACGCCATGGTGGAGGCGGAACAGGAGCACCGCGCCGCCGCCTGACCCTCCCTGCGGGGCCGGCCGTCCGTTCGGGCCGGCCCCCTGTCTCCGGCGGTCCGCCCCGGCGGCCGCCGCATAGCCTGGTGCCGATGAGACGCAGAATCCCGGCACCCCCCTCGCCCCTGCCCCAGATGGCCGGCATCGACCCGGTCCGGCTCCGGCTGCCGCCCGATCCGGACGGGGCGTGGCCGGACCTCGGCAGTTACCTCGCCGCCCGCTACGCCGGCACCCGCGGCGCGCAGTCCATGGCGCGCCTGCTGGCCGCGGGCCGGGTCCTCGGCCCCGGCGGGCGCGTGCTGGCCGCGCGGGATCCGTACGAGCCGGGCGCCTACCTGTGGTTCCACCGGGACATGGACCCGGAGCCGCGGGTGCCGTTCGCCGTGCACGTGATCCACCGGGACGCACACCTGCTGGTCGTGGACAAGCCGCATTTCCTGGCGACCACACCGCGCGGCAGCCACATCACCGAGACCGCCCTGGCCCGGCTGCGCGAGGAGCTGGACCTGCCGGACCTCAGCCCCGCGCACCGCCTGGACCGGCTGACCGCCGGCCTGGTGATGTTCAGCGTCCGGCCCGAGGACCGCGGCGCCTACCAGCTCCTCTTCCAGCGGCGCGAGGTGCACAAGGAGTACGAGGCACTCGCCCGCCACGACCCGGCGCAGGCCTTTCCCCGTACGGTCCGCAGCCGCATCGAGAAGGTCCGCGGAGTGATCGCCGCCACCGAGGTCCCCGGCCCGCCGAACGCCGAGAGCCTCATCGAGCTCGCCGACGTCCGCGGCCCTCTCGCCCGCTACCGGCTGACCCCGCACACCGGCCGCACCCACCAGCTGCGGGTGCACATGAACGGCCTGGGCCTGCCCATCCTCGGCGACCCGGTCTACCCGCAGGTCACGGACCCGGCCCCGGACGACTACCGGCGGCCCCTGCAACTCCTGGCCCGCGTCCTGGCCTTCACCGACCCCGTCACCGGCGCGGCCCACCGCTTCGAGAGTTCCCGCACCCTCCAGGCCTGGCACGACCGCCCCGGCTGGGAGGCCGGCCCCACGCCGCAGACCCCGCACCGCTGCGGCCCCTGAGACCGAAGCGGCCGCCGTACGGGGGGATCCCCCCGTACGGCGGCCGGTCACCGCTCGCGGTCACGCCGCTCCCGGGACGCGCCCGCTAGCCGACGGAGCTGTAGGCCACCACGCCGCGGAGCAGCGCGTCCACGGCCTTGCGGGCGTTCTTCGCCACCGTGCTGCCGCTGTCGCCGGTGGCCGAGGGGGCCGCCGCCGCGATCTGCCCGAGGACGTCGATGACCTGCTTGCACCAGCGCACGAAGTCACCGGCCGGCATCTCCGCCTCGCGCAGGACCTCGTCCAGGCTCTTGTCGGAGGCCCACTGGTACGCCGCCCACGCGAAGCCGAGGTCCGGCTCGCGCTGGCCCACGCCCTCCGCCTGGTTGATGCGGTGCTCCTCCTCCAGCGCGTCGAGCCGGCCCCAGATGCGGACCATCTCGCCCAGCGCCACCTTCGCCGCGCCGCCCGGCACCTTCGGTGCGACCGCGTCGTCGGACTGGCGGGCCTCGAAGACCAACGCGGAGACGCAGGCCGCCAGTTCCGCCGGGCTCAGTCCCTCCCAGATCCGCTCGCGCAGGCACTCGGACGCCAGCAGGTCGAGCTCACCGTACAGCCGGGCGAGCCGCCGGCCGTGCACGGTGACCTCGTCCTCGCGCAGGTAGTCCAGCTCGGTCAGCAGGGCGTGGATGCGGTCGAAGGTGCGGGCGATCGTGTTGGTGCGGCCCTCGATCCGCCGCTCCAGCTGCAGGGTGTCCCGCTTGAGCCGGTGGTAGCGCTCCGCCCAGCGGGCGTGGTCCTCGCGCTCGTCGCAGCCGTGGCAGGGGTGGGCCCGCAGCGCGGCGCGCAGCCGGGCGATCTCGCGGTCGTCGGCGGCGGCTGCCCGGCCGCGGGAGCGCCGCTCCGGGGTGATGTGCCCGGCCTTGCTGCGCAGCTGGGACGCCAGGTCCCGACGGGACTGCGGCGAACGGGCGTTGAAGGACTTCGGGATCCGCATCCGGTCGAGCGCCTCGACCGGCACGGGGAAGTCGATCGCGGCAAGCCGCTTGACCTGCCGCTCGGCGGTGAGGACAAGCGGACGGGGACCCTCCGCGTACTCGTACCCGCGGTGGCCGTGCACCCGTCCTGCCGGTACGCCGGGGTCGAGGACCAGGGCGAGGCCGGCGAACTTGCCCGTGGGCACGTGGATGATGTCGCCCGGCTTCAGCTTCTCCAGCGAACCGGCCGCCTGCACCCGCCGTTGGGCCGCGCCCTGCTTGGCGAGCTCCGTCTCGCGGTCCTTGAGGTCGCGGCGCAGCTGCGCGTACTCCTCGAAGTCCCCCAAGTGGCAGGTCATGCCCTCCCGGTAGCCCTCCAGGCCCTCCTCGTTGCGCTGCACCTGCCGGGAGATCCCGACGACCGAGCGGTCGGCCTGGAACTGCGCGAAGGAGGTCTCCAACAGCTCGCGCGAGCGGTGCCGGCCGAACTGGCTGACCAGGTTGACGGCCATGTTGTACGACGGCTTGAAGCTGGAGCGCAGCGGATACGTACGCGTCCCCGCGAGGCCGGCGAGGCCCACCGGGTCCATGCCCCGCTGCCAGAGCACCACCGCGTGGCCCTCCACGTCGATGCCGCGCCGGCCGGCCCGGCCGGTCAGCTGCGTGTACTCGCCGGGGGTGATGTCGGCGTGCTGCTCGCCGTTCCACTTGACGAGCTTCTCCAGGATGACCGTGCGCGCGGGCATGTTGATGCCGAGCGCCAGGGTCTCGGTGGCGAAGACGGCCTTGACCAGGCCGCGGACGAACAGCTCCTCCACGACCTCCTTGAAGGTCGGCAGCATGCCCGCATGGTGCGCGGCGATGCCCCGCTCCAGGCCTTCGAGCCACTCGTAGTAGCCCAGGACGTGCAGGTCCTCGGCGGGGATGGCGGCGGTGCGCGCCTCGACGATTTCACGGACCTTCAGGCGCGCGGACTCGTCGTTCAGGCGCAGGCCCGCATACAGGCACTGCTGGACGGCGGCCTCGCAGCCGGCCCGGCTGAAGATGAAGTTGATGGCGGGCAGCAGCCCGTCGTTGTCGAGGCGGGCGATGACCTCGGGGCGGGAGGGGGTCCAGATCCGGCCGCGGGAGCGCCGTTCGCGCTCGCGGTCGGCCTCGCGGACCATCTTGCCGCGGCGCCGGTCCTTCGGGCTGTAGGTGCGGCTGTTCTCCTCGCGCGCCATGCGCAGCAGGTCGGGATTGACCTCGCGGCGCGCGGAGCCGCGGCCGCCGTGGTCGGACTCCTCCTCGAAGAGGTCGTAGATCCGGCGGCCGGCCATGACGTGCTGCCACAGCGGTACCGGCCGCTCCTCGGAGACGATCACCTCGGTGTCCCCGCGCACGGTGTCCAGCCAGTCGCCGAACTCCTCGGCGTTGGAGACGGTGGCCGACAGGGAGACCAGGGTCACCGACTCCGGGAGGTGGATGATCACTTCCTCCCAGACGGCTCCGCGGAACCGGTCGGAGAGGTAGTGGACCTCGTCCATCACGACGTAGCCGAGGCCGCGCAGCGACTGCGAGCCGGCATAGAGCATGTTGCGGAGCACCTCGGTGGTCATCACGACCACCGGCGCCTCGGAGTTGACGCTGTTGTCGCCCGTCAGCAGGCCCACCTTGTCGGCACCGTAGCGCTTGACGAGGTCGGCGTACTTCTGGTTCGAGAGCGCCTTGATCGGCGTCGTGTAGAAGCACTTGCGCCCCTGGGCGAGGGCCAGGTGCACGGCGAACTCGCCGACAATGGTCTTGCCCGAGCCGGTCGGGGCGGCGACGAGGACGCCGTTGCCGGCTTCCAGCGCCTTGCAGGCCTCCACCTGGTACGGATCCAGGTCGAAGTCGTACATCTCGCGGAAGGGGGCCAGGGCGGTGGCCTCTTCGGCGGCGCGGATCCGGGCAGCGGCGTACCGCTCGGCGGGTGAGAGTTCTTCGGTCATCTTGCTGTCGAGACTACCCGTCGGCTCTGACAACAGTCCCGATCATTTATGTGAGGAGCCGGAGCGCCCCGGGCACGCACTCGGCCGTCACCGGGAGGGGTCCGAGGGGCTCACCGTCCGCGTACGCGCTCAGGCCGGGGGCCTCCAGGGTGATCTTCCGGGCGCGGTGGACGCGCACCTTCGGGTGGGAGACGTGCCCGCCCCGGTAGACCTGCGGGAAGACGCTCAGCAGGGTGGCGCGGCTGCAGTCGCCGACGACCGTGACGTCGAAGAGCCCGTCGTCGGGCCGGGCGTCCGGGCAGATGCGCATGCCGCCGCCGTAGGAGGAGCCGTTGCCGACGGCGACCAGCGTGGCCTCCGTCTCGATCACCGGGCCGTCGTCCAGGGTGATGCGGTACGGGAAGGGCCGGAAGGCGGCCAGCTCAGCGATCATCGCCAGGTCGTACTTGAAGCGGCCGGCCGGCAGCCGCATCCGGTTGCCGCGGTCGTTGACCTTCGAGTCGAAGCCGGAGCACAGCACGGTGCCGTACCAGGTGCCGGCCACGCGCCCCAGGTCGATCTCGCGGATCCGGCCCTCCTTGAGGGCCTCGGCGGCCGTCCGTCCGGCCCGCGCGGGATCCCGTACGGGCAGTCCGGTGGTCCGAGCGAAGTCGTTGCCGGTGCCCACGGCGACCACCCCGAGGGGCACCGGGGTGCCGGCGAGGGCCTGGAGTGCCAGGGAGACCATTCCGTCGCCGCCCACCGCGACGACGGCGCCGGCGCCCTCGCGGACGGCTGCCGTCAGCCGGGCCAGGGCGTCGGGCGCGTCGGCGCCGACCACGGTCCGGACGGAGAAGCCGGCGGCCCGCAGAGCGGAAGCGGCCGGCTGCGCGGCGTGCGCGCCCCGGCCGCGTCCCGCGGTGGGATTCACGAAAAGGGTGACCTCGTAGCTCACCCCCGGAATGTACCTGTCAGGTGGCGTCGTCGTACCCGTTGATCCGCTGCCGTCCGCCGTCGGCCTGTCCGGGCAGGGCGGCGGGGGCCGCCACCGTCTCCATGCGGCCGACGGGCTCCGGGGTGAGGTCGAGCGGGGATGCCTCGTCGTCGCTCAGGCCCGCGTCGGGGTCGTTGCGGCGGCGCCGGCGGTCGTTGAGGAGACACAGGCCGAGGGCCGCGAAGTACAGGGCCACGATGGGCAGGGCCAGCGCGAGCATGGTCGGCGGGTCCCCGGTGGGCGTGGCGAAGGCGGCGAAGAGGGTGATGCCGAGGACCATGCCGCGCCACCAGCCGGCCAGCCGCTTGCCGGTGAGGACACCGGTGAAGTTCAGCAGGATCAGCAGCAGCGGCAGCTCGAAGGCCAGGCCGAAGACGATGACCATGCGGGTGACGAGGTCGAGGTAGTCGTCGACGGGCAGCAGGTTGCGCGCGTGGTCGGGGGTGAACTCCAGCATGATCGTCGCGGTCTGCGGGAGGATCTTGTACGCGAGCACGGCGCCGGCGAGGAACAGCGGCGCGCCGACGGCGACGAAGCTGCGGGCGTACTTCTTCTCGTGGCTGTGCAGTCCGGGCGCGGCGAACGCCCACAGCTGGTAGAGCCACACCGGGGCGGAGAGCACCACGCCGGCCATCAGCGAGACCTTCAGGGCGATCGAGAACGCCGAGATCAGGCCGTTCACGGTCATGTCGGCGCAGGGGCGCCCGTTGCGCTGGGTCACCACGCCGTTGGTGCAGCCGACGGAGTCCAGCATCGGCTTCAGCAGGAAGTTGATGATGTCCCGGTAGAAGAAGGCGGCGACGATCGTGATGACGAGGATCGCCAGGACCGACTTCAGCAGGCGGTTACGCAGTTCGCGCAGGTGCTCGACGAGAGGCATGCGCCCTTCGGCGTCCTTGGCCTTCCGTTCTTGTTTTCCCTGCTTGCGGGCAGACTTGAGCAACCCACGTCCCTCGTCTCGTTGCAGCTGACTGGCGTGAAGGGCGTCCGTCAGCCCTGGGCGGTGCGGTTCGGCTCGCTGACCGGCCGGGAGCTGGTGACGTCACCGGGGGCTGCCTGGATGGTGCGGGGGGCGACCGGCTGCTGCGCGGACGGGTCGGCGGCGGGGGCGGCGGCCGCGTCGTCGGCCTCGCCGTCCTTCTTCATGGCCTTGGCCTCGCTCTTGAGGATGCGGGCCGACTTGCCGAGGGAGCGGGCCATGTCGGGGAGCTTCTTGGCGCCGAACAGCAGGATGATGACTCCGAGAATGACGAAGATTTCCCAACCCCTGAGGTTGCCGAACATAGGTATCTTCCTTTTCTCCGAGGTACACAGCGCACCGGCACGGGCGCCTGGGACTGTCTCTACCGAGGATCGTAACCCCCGGGGGTTAACGCCCGGCAATCCCCCGGCGTACCCGGTCTTGCGTCCTGGCCCGTTGTCAACCCCCCGGTGACATGCCCGTCCGGTCCGTCACGGCCGCGCGTCGCGGCCCGCCCGCGCCAGACCCGCCGCCTCCCGCTCCAGCTCACCGGAGGCGGCGGTGATCCTCCGGCTGGCCAGCGCGACCTCCGCGGAGAGCCGGCGCACCTCCGCGTACACGCGCGCGGCCAGCACGGCGAGCACGCAGACTCCGACGAAGCCCAGGGCAATTGCGAACATCGGCCACAGCATGGGGCGAGCCTAGGCCACCGGCGCCTCAGATGCTGCGCAGGGTGCTCACGCCGCCGCCGGTCAGGAGCTCCACGATCCGCTCACCGGCCGGTTTGCGGACGGCGGCGCCGCACGCGGGACACGTGAAGGAGTAGAAGGTGGCACGGCGGCTGCCGCCGATGGCCAGCCGCAGGGCGCCGGCGTCCAGCTCGAAGCGGGCGCGGCAATCGGGGCAGGAGGCCTTGAAGGCGACGGGCCCGGACGTTGGCGACATCGACCCCGATCCCCTCAGACCTGTTCCCCGTACCCCGCGAGGGCCTCCCGCGCGGCGCTGCGCGCGCTGTCCGCCAGCTCGGCGGGCGAGGTGATGCGCCCGTCGCGGCCCAGCCGCAGCGCCAGGCGCCGCAGCGAGCCCGGGTCCGGGGTGCGCAGCGTGATGCGCAGACCACCGTCGGCGAGCTCCTCGGCGCTGTCGTGCGGGTAGTACTCGGCGACCCACCGGCCGCCCGGCCCCACCTCGACGACGACCTCGGGGTCCTCGGCGGACGGCTGGACCAGGCCCACCGACAGGTCGCGCGGCTCGATGGCGGGCGGCTCGGCCCGCTCGTCCAGCAGCCGGATCTCGGCGACCCGGTCGAGCCGGAAGGTGCGCCGGGCCTCGGAGAGGTGGCACCACCCCTCCATGTACGTGTGGCCCACCGCGAAGAGGCGGATCGGGTCGACCTCGCGCTCGGTGAGCTCGTCCCGGGCGGGCGAGTAGTAGCGCAGCCACAGCCGCCGGCGTTCCGCGATGGCCCGGTCCACGTCGGCGAAGACCCCGCCCTCGGACTCGAAGGTCACCGACAGCCGGGAGCTGGCGCCGGCCGCCTCGCCCGCGGCCGCCTCCAGCTTGGCGGTGGCCCGCAGCAGGGCGTCCCGGTCGCTCTCGCGCAGCCCCGGCAGGGTCGCCACCGCGCGCGCGGCGACCAGCAGCGCGGTCGCCTCGTCGGCGGCGAGCCGCAGCGGCTCGGCGGTGGACTCCCCCGAGGCGTCGGGGTTGCGCCACCAGATGCGCTCCCCGTCGGTGTCGATGTCGAGCAGGTCCCCGCCGCGGAAGCTGGTCCCGCACATGGGCAGCACGTCGAGGTCCGAGATCAGCTCGTCCTCGGTGATGCCGAAGGCACGCGCGACGTCGGCGACGTGCGCACCGGGGCGCTCGCGCAGGTATGTCACCAGGGACAGCATGCGGCGGGTCTGGTCGATGGCGTTGGCGGCCATGCTGGTACGTCTCCCCCTCAGGGCACGTCTGTGGATGTCGCGGTTCGAAAAGGGTGCGGCGGCGGACGTCCGCCGCCGCGGGCGGCGCTTCCCGCCCAGCCTGTCAGGCCTGGGCGACGGCCCGCAGCCGGTCCATCACGTCCGCCCGGAGATCGGCGGGGCCGACCACGACGACATCGGGTCCGAACTCCACCAGCCAGGCGTCGAGGCCGTGGCCGTAGGGGATCTCCAGCTCGTCCCAGCCGTCGCTGCCCTCGCACACCGCCGTGGCCTTCGCCCGCAGCGGGTAGCCCGCCCCGGCCCGCAGCCGGATCAGCGCGGAGCGGTCCGCGCTCTCGCCGGCCCAGCTCGCCACGGTCTCCCGCACGGTCACCACGTCGGGGACCTCAGCGGTGTACGTGCCCGCCCGGGAGCGAACCTTCCCCGTGATCCGCGAGAGCCGGAACACCCGCTCCGCCCCGCGCTCGCGGTCGTATCCGGCCAGGTACCAGTGGCCGCGCCAGCACTCCAGCGCCCACGGCTCCACCTGACGCGTCTCGGGCCGGGCGGCGGTCGACTTGCGGTAGTCGAAGACCACCGGTCGGCGGTCCCGGCAGGCCAGCATCAGCGGCTCGAAGGCCGCCTCGTGGACCGGGATGCGCGGCTCGATGGCGCTGTGCTGGCCCCCGAGCGGGTCGCCGGCCTCCGGCATGCCGCCCGCCCGCAGCTTCTGCAGGGCGCCGCTGGCGGCGCCGGCGAGGCGGGCCTGCTGCCAGACCTTGGCCGCCAGCCCCAGGGCGGCGGCCTCCTCGGCATCCAGGGAGACGGGAGGCAGCCTGTTGCTGTCCCGGCGGGCCAGGTAGCCCGTCTCCCCCTCCAGGTTCTCCACCGTCTCGATGACCAGGCCCAGTTCGCGCAGGTCGTCCTTGTCCCGCTCGAACATCCGGTTGAAGGACTCGTCGTTGCCGGCTTCCATGTAGGCCTCGATCGAACCGCGCAACTCGCGCTTGCTCAGCGGCCGGCGTGTCCCCAGCAGGCACAGCGCCAGATTCATCAGCCGCTCGGCCTTGGCAATCGCCATCGACGCCCATCCCCCGTTCTCTGCACACACTCGTGACCGTTGACCGTACCGCCCCGGCGGTCCCCGGCAAAAGCGAGGGCCCCCACCGGACGGTAGGGGCCCTGCACTGCTCGCGGACGATCCGCTCAGCCGACCTTCACCAGGTCGCAGACGAAGATCAGCGTCTCGCCCGGGGCGATCGCGCCGCCCGCGCCGCGGTCGCCGTACGCGAGGTGCGCCGGGATGACCAGCTTGCGGCGGCCGCCGACCTTCATACCCTGCACGCCGCGGTCCCAGCCGGTGATGACCTGGCCGACACCGAGCTTGAACTGGAGCGCGGAACCGCGGTTCCAGGAGGCGTCGAACTCCTCGCCGGTGGAGAAGGCCACGCCCACGTAGTGGACGGCGACCATGTCGCCGGCCTTGGCCTCGGCACCGTCACCCAGCCAGATGTCCTCGATCACGAGGTCCTGCGGGGCCTCGCCCTCGGGGAAGTCGATCTCGGGCTTCTCGAGCTTGTCGCTCACGGAACTGCTCCTCAAACTATGGGACAACCGGGACAGTCTTACATCACCGCGAGGATGTCGAGGCTGAAGACCAGCGTCGAGTTCGCCGGGATGGTCCCCTGCTCCTTGTCGCCGAAGCCCATGTCCGGCGGGATCACCAGCAGGATGCGGCTGCCGACCTTCTTGCCGACGATGCCGTCCTTGAGGCCCTTCACCTGCAGCTGCTCCAGCGGCCAGGTCACCGACTGGCCGGAGGTGTAGGTGCTCTCGAAGGTCTTGTCGTCCTTCCAGGTCTTGCCGTGGAACTTCACGACGACGCTGTTCTTGTCCGTCACCGCCGGGCCGTCGCCCTCCAGGACGTAGTTCGACACCAGCTTCGCCGGCGGCGTGACGTCCTTCGGGACGGCCACCGAGACTTCCTTGCCGTCGGTGTTCGTACCGACCTTCGGCAGGTCCTTGTTGTCCTGCGCGACTTCCTTGCCCGTGGCGGACACCGGCACCGAGGCGCCCTTGACGATGTCCACGACGAAGACGAGGGTGGCGTCCCCCTTGATCTTCGGCGGCGAGCCCTGCGCGCCGTAACCGAGGTCCGGCGGGATCACCAGCTCGACACGGCTGCCGACCTTCTGGCCCTCCAGGCCCTGGTCCCAGCCCTTGATGACGGCGCCCGCGCCGATCGTCACGTCGAACGGCTGGCCCTTGCCGAAGCTCTGGTCGAACGGCTCACTGCCGTCCCAGACCTGCCCGTAGTAGTTGACCTGGGCGATGTCGCCCTTCTTCAGCACCGGGCCGGTGCCCTCCTTGAGGGTCACCACCTTCAGCTCCTTGGGCGGCTCGCCCTTCCCCTTCGACAGGGTGGGCGTCTCCCCGAACTCGGCACCCTTGGTGATCGCGGGCGCCCCGTTCTTCATCTGGGCGGAGTCGGAGCCGCTGTCGTCGCCACACGCCGCTGTCGACAGCAGCAGAAGGGGTACGACAAGCAGGCCGGCAAGTCGGCGCACGTGTTCCTCAGATCTCAGACGGCAAGGCGGTCGCCCGCCACTCTAAGCCGTGCACGGGGCCCCGTACGAGAGACGTACGGGGCCCCGGCGAGAAGTGGGACGTCGCGCCGCGCGGCTACATGCCGGCGATCAGCTTCTCCACACGGTCGTCCACCGACCGGAACGGGTCCTTGCACAGCACCGTCCGCTGCGCCTGGTCATTGAGCTTCAGGTGCACCCAGTCGACCGTGAAGTCCCGCCGCTGCTCCTGCGCCCGTCGGATGAAGTCGCCGCGCAGCCGCGCCCTCGTCGTCTGCGGGGGCACCGACTTGCCCTCGAAGATCTTGAGGTCGTTGCAGATCCGCGCAGCCTGCCCCTTGCGCTCCAGCAGGTAGTACAGCCCGCGCCGACGGTGGATGTCGTGGTAGGCGAGGTCTATCTGAGCCACCCGCGGATTCGACATGGTCATGTTGTGCTTGCCCCGGTACCGCTCGATCAGCTGGTACTTCATGACCCAGTCGATCTCGGTACCGATCCGGTCCAGGTCCTCCGCCTCGATGGCGTCCAGCGTGCGGCCCCACAGCTCCAGCACCTGGTCGACCACCCCGGTACGGATGCCCCGCCGCTCCGCGAAGTCCACCGCCTTGTCGTAGTACTCCCGCTGGATCTCCAGCGCGGAGGCCTCCCGGCCGGACGCCAGGCGCACCTTGCGCTGGCCCGTGATGTCGTGGCTCACCTCCCGGATCGCCCGGATCGGGTTCTCCAGGGTCAGGTCCCGCATCACCGTGCCCGCCTCGATCATGCGCAGCACCAGGTCGGTCGCCCCGACCTTCAGCAGCATGGTCGTCTCGGACATGTTCGAGTCGCCGACGATCACGTGCAGACGGCGGTACCGCTCCGCGTCCGCGTGCGGCTCGTCGCGCGTGTTGATGATCGGCCGCGAACGCGTCGTCGCGGAACTGACGCCCTCCCAGATGTGCTCGGCCCGCTGGCTCACGCAGTAGACCGCACCCCGAGGGGTCTGCAGCACCTTGCCGGCGCCGCAGATCAGCTGCCGCGTGACGAGGAACGGAATGAGAATGTCCGCCAGGCGGGAGAATTCCCCGTGCCGGGCCACCAGGTAGTTCTCGTGGCAGCCGTACGAGTTGCCCGCCGAGTCGGTGTTGTTCTTGAAGAGATAGACGTCGCCCGCGATTCCCTCCTCGTGCAGGCGGCGTTCGGCGTCGACGAGCAGTCCTTCGAGAATGCGCTCGCCCGCTTTGTCGTGGGTGACCAACTCGGTCACGTTGTCGCATTCGGGAGTTGCATATTCCGGATGCGAACCCACATCGAGGTACAGGCGGGCGCCGTTCCGCAGGAAGACATTGCTGCTGCGGCCCCATGACACGACACGGCGGAAGAGGTAGCGCGCCACTTCGTCAGGAGACAGTCGGCGCTGTCCCCTGAACGTGCACGTGACGCCGTACTCGTTCTCCAGCCCGAAAATGCGGCGGTCCATGACTGAACATTACGCCTTCTGCCCTCTTCTGAAACCGGGTTCGCCGCCGCCGTTTCGATCAGTCCCCCCGAGCATGCCGCCGAACGGCGGGCGGGCGACCGCCGAACACCACGGGCGCGCCACCCTGGCGCGCCCGCCCGTCACTGCGCCGACCGGGCCCGGGGAGCCACCTCGCCGGGGCCGCCCGGCGCTTCCTGCACCGAGCCCGCCACCGCACGGCCGTGCCCCGGCGTCGACAGCACCCCCTGAGTCACCATCAGCACGAGCAGCGCCGCACCGCCCGCGGCGCACGCCACCCCGAAGCCCCACGGCGTGCCGCCCAGCTCCACCGCCGGCCCCGCGGCCGCCGTACCGATGGCCGCGCCCACCCCGAAGAAGGTGACCAGCCACGAGAACGCCTCCGTCACCGTGCCCGACGGCGCATGCCGGTCCACCACGATGAACGCACACGCCAGCGCAGGCGCCAGGAACACCCCCGACAGCGCCCCCAGCGCCGTCATCGCCACCACCCCCGGCGTCAGCAGCAGCGGCAGGTAGCAGACCGCCAGCAGCGCCACCAGCAGCCGCAGCCGCCGCTCCGGCGCACCCGGCCACTGCCGCGCCCCGTAGACCACACCGCCGACCAGCGCGCCCAGTCCCAGCGCCGCCATCAGCCAGCCGTAGACCGCCTGGCCCCCGTGGCCGTCCGCGTACGCCACACCGGCCACCGTGATCGAACCCAGCGCCGTCCCCACGAAGAAGAACGCCCCCAGCAGCGCCAACAGCCCCCGCGAGCGCAGGGCACCCAGCCAGTGCGCCTCCCGCGGCTGCGAACGCCACGTCCGCGACGGCTCACTGACCACGACCGACAGCGCACCCAGCACCCCGATCGCGTTCAGCGCCAGCAGCGCCCCGGCCGGCGACCACACCGCCACGAACAGCGTCACCAGCAGCGGACCGACGGTGAACATCACCTCCTGGGCCACCGCGTCCATCGCGTACGCCGCGTGCACCTTCTCCTCACGGCCCCCCAGCACGCTCGGCCACAGGGCCCGCAGCCCGCCCTCCAGCGGCGGCGTGAAGAGCCCGCCGACCACCACCGCCGCATACGCCGCCCCCACCGAACCGGTGCCCGCCAGTGCCAGCCACACCATGCCCAGCGCGGACAGCAGGGCCGCCGGCAGCTGCACCCGCGGCTGCCCGAACAGGTCGACCGCCCGCCCCAGCAGCGGCTGGCCCACGGCGTTCGCCAACCCGTACACGGCGGCCAGCGCGCCCGCGAGGCTGTAGCTGCCGCCCTCCGCGCGCGTGAACAGCACGATCGCGATCGGGGCGGTGGCGTTCGGCAGCCTGCCGACCAGCGTGCCCACCAGCAGCCTCGCGGCGTGCCGGGTACCCAGCAGCTCGGCGTATCCCGCGGCCATGACGGCCCCCTTCTGCCCGGACCCAGCCGGGGTAATACGTATAACTCGACGCGTCATACGTACCATGGCCACAGTCCACCGGTCCACCCCACGGGCCACCGAACCACCCCCCACCTCGCACGACAGGAGCCCCCTGTGACGAGACCCACCAGCCGCGACGTGGCCACCGCCGCCGGGGTCTCCCAGGCCACCGTCTCCCTCGTCCTCGGCGACAAATGGCCCGGCCGCGTCTCCGAACGCACCGCCGCCCTCGTCCGCGAGACCGCCACCCGGCTCGGCTACCGGCCCAACCTCGCCGCCCGCAACCTCCGCCTCGGCTCCACCCGCACCGCCCTCCTCGTCGTCCCCGCTCTCACCAACGAGTTCTTCGCCCGCGTCTACACCGGCGCCGCCCGCGTCGCCGCCGAGCACGGCTTCGGCGTCGTCCTCTACCCCTCCCCCGACGGCACCGGCCCCGCCCGCGACCCCTTCGCCTCCGCCCGAGCCGCCCTCGACGGGGTCATCGCCTCCTCCATGGCCGCCCACACCCTCCACGCCATCGGCGGCGACACCCTCCCCCTCGTCATGCTCGACAGCGACCCCCGCGCCGGAGCAGCCGCAGCCCACGTCAACCTCGCCATGGCCGACGGCATGCGCCAGATCACCGAGCACCTCCTCGCCCTCGGCCACCGACGCTTCCTCCACCTCGCCTCCGCCGTCGACTCCTGGACCTTCACCACCCGCGCCCAGGCCCTCGGCGCCCTCCTCGGCCCCGGCACCGAACTGCGCACCGTACGGTCCCCCCTCACCGTCCACGGCGCCCGTACGGCCATGGAGACCGCCCTCGCGGACCCCCACGGCCGACCCACCGCCCTCGTCTGCGACGACGACATCCTCGCCGCCGGCGCCTGCAAGGCCGCCCGCCGCCTCGGCCTGCGCGTCCCCGAGGACCTCTCCGTCACCGGCTTCGACGACCTCGCCCTCGCCACCGCCGTCGAACCCGAACTCACCACCGTCCACCTCCCCGCCGAACGCGTCGGCGAACAGGGCATGACCGCCCTCCTCGCCGTCCTGGAAGGCACCCCCTGGACCGCCCCCGACATCCCCGTCACCCTCGTCATGCGCGAATCCACCGGCCCCGCCCCGGCACCCTGAGCCCGGACACGACGAAGCCCCGGCCACCCCCAAGGGGCGACCGGGGCCGCACAGAGACCCCGCCCGACGTCCTACTCGGCGTCGTCCTCCGGCGCCTCGTCGTTCGACACCGCGTCCGCCTGCGCCGCAGCCGGCACGTCCGCCTCCAGCAGCCGCGCCAGCTGCCGGCCGCGGATCCGCTTGAACTTGCGCTGCTGCGACCGCGTCCGGTCCAGCACCGCCACCTCCAGCCGCTCCGCCGGAATCGCCTTGTCGGCACCGTTGGCCTGACTGGACAGCGCCGCCACGGCCAGCTTCAACGCCTCCGACAGCGTCATCCCGTCCCGGTGGCGCTGGTCCAGATAGCTGCTGATCTGCTCGGCGTTGCCACCGACCGCCACCGAACCGTGCTCGTCCACGATCGACCCGTCGTGCGGCAGCCGGTAGATCTGGTCACCGGCCGCCGTCGCACCGACCTCCGCCACCACCAGCTCCACCTCGTACGGCTTCTCACCGGCCGAGGAGAAGATGGTGCCGAGGGTCTGCGCATACACGTTCGCCAGCCCACGGGCCGTCACATCATCACGGTCATAGGTGTATCCGCGCAGATCCGCGTACCGCACACCGCCGATCCGCAGGTTCTCGTACTCGTTGTACTTGCCGGCGGCCGCGAAGCCGATCCGGTCGTAGATCTCGCTGAACTTGTGCAGCGCACGGGACGGGTTCTCACCGACGAACACGATGCCGTCGGCGTACTGCAGCACGACCAGGCTGCGACCGCGGGCAATGCCCTTCCGGGCGTATTCCGCCCGGTCGGCCATGGCCTGCTGGGGTGACACATAGAACGGAGTCGACACCGGCTTTCCGTCCCTTTCTACTGGGCGACGAGGTGACGAGCGGTCAGAGCAGGGCGGCGCGCGGGCCGTCGGGCTGCTCGAGACGACGATCGGTGACCGAGCGGGCGAGCGCCTGCGACTCCTCCTCGCTCAGCCTGCGGAAGCCCTCGTCGGTGATGACGGTGACGATCGGGTAGATGTGGCGGTACAGGTCCGGCCCCCCGGTCGCCGAGTCGTCGTCGGCGGCGTCGTACAGCGCCTGCACCACCAGCGTGGTGGCCTGCTCCTCGGTCAGGTCCGGGCGGTAGAGCTTCTTCATGGAGCCCCGCGCGAAGATCGAACCGGAACCGGTCGCCGCGTAGCCGTGCTCCTCGGAGCGGCCGCCGGTGACGTCGTAGGAGAAGATCCGGCCCTTCTCCTTGGCCTCGTCGTAGCCGGCGAAGAGCGGCACCACGGCCAGCCCCTGCATCGCCATGCCGAGGTTGCTGCGGATCATGGTGGAGAGCCGGTTGGCCTTGCCCTCCAGCGAGAGCGTCGTGCCCTCCACCTTCTCGAAGTGCTCCAGCTCCAGCTGGAACAGCTTGACCATCTCCACGGCCAGGCCGGCCGTACCGGCGATGCCGACGGCGGAGTACTCGTCCGCCGGGAACACCTTCTCGATGTCCCGCTGCGCGATCATGTTCCCCATGGTCGCCCGCCGGTCACCGGCGAGCACGACCCCGCCGGGGAAGGTGGCGGCCACGATGGTCGTCCCGTGCGGCGCCTCGACGACACCCTCCGGCAGCTTGCGGTTGCCGGGCAGCATCTCGGGCGAGTGCGCGCCCAGGAAGTCCATGAAGGACGAGGACCCCGGCGTCAGGAAGGCTGCCGGTAGACGCCCTGTGCCACGATTGTTGGCTTCCACGCCTGTCCCTCCAAGTATGAGATGGCCCTACGCAGGGTGTCGGGATCGTCTCCCAACTTGCCGATGGCCGAGTTGCAGTTGAAGCACAGTACGCCTCGGACCTTACCCGTCTCGTGGCAGTGATCCACATGCACGGCCGGAGCCTTCAGACAGATCCAGCAGAGACCGTTCCGGACCGCGATCATTTCGTCGCGCTCCGCCTCTGTGATGCCGTAGGAGCGCTTCAGATGACCCACCCGGCTTTCGACCGCGCGACACGCCTTACATCGCGTCGACAATCCGTCCGAAGCCGTCTTGTTCCGGTCCCAATCCGAGTGGGGCTTGATCTCCCCGCACCGGCGGCAGTACTTGTACCCCACCGGCGCTTCGACGCGGGGACGAACACTCTTACCCTTGGCCTTCTGGCGCTGCTGGTGATACTCGGCCGCGCACGGCCTGCAGTAGCACTGCAGGCCGTCACGCATGGCCTTATTTGAAGCGAAATCCGCGAACGACTTGCGTAAGCCGCATCGTGGACATTGCTTCGACGCCCCCACCACTCACCCTCCCCGAGTCACCCCACCTTCGAATCGAAGGAGGAATCACTCGCCACCCTTCTGAACGAAGGAGCGCACGAAATCCTCGGCGTTCTCCTCGAGCACATCATCGATTTCGTCGAGTACGGAGTCGACGTCGTCGGAGAGCTTCTCCTGGCGCTCCTTGAGGTCGGTCGATTCCTCGACCGCCGCCTCCTCGACCTCCTCGGTCGAGCGCGTCGCCTTCTGCTGTCCGCCGCCGGTGTCCTTGGTCGCCATGTCTACCTCACCCCGCTCGGTTCGCACGCTCACGTCGAGAGACCCAGGGAATTCGGGATCTCTCAAGATCAGACCCTATGTCGGACCCTACTAGGAGGGTCCGACATTCGTCCCGGTACTTTCACAGTCCGGTTCTCTTCATGATTCCCGGCCCGGAGGGCTTTCAGCCGCGTTCACCGCCCCGAAAGCACCCGGACCAGGTCCTCCGCCGTGCGGCAGCGGTCCAGGAGCTCCTTGACGTGGTTGCGGGTCCCCCGCAGGGGCTCCAGGGTCGGGACGCGCTGGAGCGAGTCCCGGCCCGGGAGGTCGAAGATCACCGAGTCCCAGGAGGCCGCGGCCACGTCGTCCGCGTACTGCTCCAGGCAGCGCCCGCGGAAGTAGGCCCTCGTGTCCTCCGGGGGCTTGCTCCGAGCCCGCTCGACCGCGGACTCCTCCACCAGCCGCTTCATCTTCCCGCGGGCCACCAGGCGGTTGTACAGGCCCTTGTCGGGCCGTACGTCCGAGTACTGGAGGTCCACCAGGTGCAGCCGCGCCGCGTCCCAGTCCAGGCCGTCCCGGCGCCGGTAGCCCTCCAGGATCTCCCGCTTGGCGATCCAGTCCAGCTCGCCCGACAGGCTCATCGGGTCGCTCTCCAGCCGGCCCAGCACGTCCTCCCAGCGGGACAGCACGTCCTTGGTCTGCTCGTCCGCGTCCGTGCCGAAACGCTCGTCCACGTACTTCCTGGCCAGCTCGAAGTACTCCATCTGCAGCTGCACCGCGGTCAGTGTCCGGCCGCTGCGCAGCGTGATCAGGTACTTCAGGGAGGGGTCGTGGGAGACGTGGTGGAGGGTGCGTACGGGCTGGTCGACGGCCAGGTCGACGCCGATGAACCCGTCCTCGATCATGGACAGGACGAGCGCCGTGGTACCGAGCTTGAGGTAGGTGGAGATCTCCGAGAGGTTGGCGTCGCCGATGATCACGTGGAGCCGGCGGTACTTCTCGGCGTCGGAGTGCGGCTCGTCGCGGGTGTTGATGATGGGCCGCTTCAGGGTGGTCTCCAGGCCGACCTCGACCTCGAAGTAGTCGGCGCGCTGGCTGATCTGGAAGCCGTGCTCGCGACCGTCCTGGCCGATGCCCACGCGCCCTGCTCCGGTCACGACCTGTCGCGAGACGAAGAAGGGGGTCAGGTGGCGCACGATCTCCGAGAAGGGGGTCTCCCGCTTCATCAGGTAGTTCTCGTGCGTGCCGTAGGAGGCGCCCTTGTTGTCGGTGTTGTTCTTGTAGAGGTGGATCGGCTGGGCCCCGGGCAGCTGGGCGGCCCGTTCTGCGGCCTCGGCCATGATCCGTTCGCCGGCCTTGTCCCAGAGGACGGCGTCGAGCGGGTTGGTGATCTCCGGGGAGCTGTACTCGGGGTGCGCGTGGTCGACGTAGAGGCGTGCGCCGTTCGTCAGGATGACGTTGGCGAGGCCGATGTCCTCGTCGGTCAGCTGGCTGCTGTCGGCGGCCTCGCGGGCGAGGTCGAAGCCGCGGGCGTCCCGCAGCGGGTTCTCCTCCTCGAAGTCCCAGCGGGCGCGTCGCGCCCGGTGCATCGCCGCCGCGTAGGCGTTGACGATCTGGGACGAGGTGAGCATGGCATTGGCGTTCGGGTGACCGGGGACGGAGATCCCGTACTCCGTCTCGATCCCCATTACTCGCCGTACGGTCATGCGGCCCTCCTTGCCCGGCGGCGCCCCCCTGACGGGGGCGGCGCTCAAGTACCGCTGGTGCTCCGGTGCGTGTGACTGTGCGGTGCCCGTCCCCGCACTGCGCGACCGGCGGTACGCAAGAGCCTAGAACCACTGCGCGCTGGTGGGGAGATCATTTCCGTCATTGAATCCGCCCTGTCACCGGCCGGAATACGGCCGGTCATGCGGTGGGGTAAAGCAGTCGGCTGCGGATGCCCGGGGAGGGCATCCGCAGCCGCTCCGGTTCAGAGGTACTGGCCGGTGTTCGCCACCGTGTCGATGGAGCGTCCGGTGTCCGCGCCTTGCTTTCCGGTGACGAGTGTGCGGATGAATACGATCCGCTCGCCCTTCTTGCCGGAGATGCGGGCCCAGTCGTCCGGGTTGGTGGTGTTGGGCAGGTCCTCGTTCTCCTTGAACTCGTCCACGCAGGCCTGGAGGAGGTGGGAGACGCGGAGCCCCTTCTGGTTGTGTTCGAGGAAGGCCTTGATGGCCATCTTCTTGGCCCGGTCGACGATGTTCTGGATCATCGCGCCGGAGTTGAAGTCCTTGAAGTAGAGGACTTCCTTGTCGCCGTTGGCGTACGTGACCTCGAGGAAGCGGTTTTCCTCGCTTTCGGCGTACATCTGCTCGACGACGGTCTGGATCATGCTGTGGACGGTGCCGGCCGTGGAGCCCTGGTGTTCGGACAGGTCGTCCGTGTGCAGGGGCAGCGAGGCCTTGAGGTACTTCGCGAAGATGTCCTTCGCCGCCTCGGCGTCCGGGCGCTCGATCTTGATCTTCACGTCGAGTCGGCCGGGGCGCAGGATGGCCGGGTCGATCATGTCCTCGCGGTTGGAGGCGCCGATGACGATGACGTTCTCCAGGCCCTCGACGCCGTCGATCTCGGCGAGGAGCTGGGGGACGATGGTGTTCTCGACGTCGGAGCTGACGCCGGATCCGCGGGTGCGGAAGAGGGATTCCATCTCGTCGAAGAAGACGATGACGGGTGTCCCCTCGCTCGCCTTCTCGCGGGCCCGCTGGAAGACCAGGCGGATGTGCCGCTCGGTCTCGCCGACGTACTTGTTGAGGAGCTCGGGGCCCTTGATGTTCAGGAAGTAGGACTTGCCCTGGGCCTGTCCGGTCACCTCGGCGACCTTCTTGGCAAGGGAGTTGGCGACGGCCTTGGCGATGAGCGTCTTGCCGCAGCCGGGCGGGCCGTAGAGCAGGATGCCCTTCGGGGGCCGCAGTTCGTGTTCCTTGAACAGGTCGGGGTAGAGGTACGGGAGCTCGACCGCGTCGCGGATCAGCTCGATCTGGTCGCCCAGGCCGCCGATCTTGTCGTAGTCGATGTCGGGGACCTCTTCGAGGACCAGGTCCTCGACCTCGCTCTTGGGGACGACCTCGTAGACGTAGCCGGAGCGGGGTTCGAGCAGGAGGGCGTCGCCGGGACGGATGGTGGTGTCCAGGAGCGGCTCGGCGAGCCTCACCACCCGTTCCTCGTCGGTGTGCCCGACGACCAGGGCGCGCTCGCCGTCCTCCAGGATCTCCTTGAGGGTGACGATGTCCCCGGCCCGCTCGTATTCCATGGCCTCGACCACGTTGAGGGCCTCGTTGAGCATGACCTCCTGGCCGCGCCGGAGGTCTTCCGGGTCGACGCTGGGGCTGACGTTCACGCGGAGCTTTCGGCCTCCGGTGAAGATGTCGACGGTGCCGTCCTCGTTCGCCTGGAGGAAGACACCGAAGCCTGCCGGCGGCTGTGCGAGCCGGTCGACTTCTTCCTTGAGGGCCACGATCTGGTCGCGGGCCTCACGGAGGGTATTCGCCAGTCGTTCGTTCTGTGCGGAGACGCCGGCCAGATTTGTCTGGAGCTCGACGATCCGCTCTTCGAGAATCCTCGTGTGTCGCGGAGAGTCGGCGAGCTTGCGTCGCAGGACGGCGATTTCCTGCTCGAGATAGGCAACCTGGCCGGCGGGGTCCTCGGACCCTCGCGCGGGCCGGATGCCGCGGTTGATGTCGTCGTCGTGGGCTGCCACGGTCCTCACCTCCTCCAAGGGGAGCTGGACGCTTCCTGACCCTACCTGGGCTGGTGGTGATTGAAACCCCTAGATCACAAAGACGATAGAGGTGTGTCCGATCTTCACCCTTGCGTACTCCCTCACGCCAAGGAAATACCCACCCATCAAACTCGGGAAGCAGCCGGTTGTAAGGTCGAAGTGTTCAACACCCGTCAGGGCTCGTGCGACTTGCTGCGGGTCCTGACCGGGATGGATCACTCACCGCAGGGAACGGCAGGAGATATGACCGTGCAGCAGGAGGCTCCGACGGGCGGCGCCGGTGGGACGGGCGAGCCGCTTGAGGTCTGGATCGACCAGGACCTCTGCACCGGGGACGGCATCTGCGCGCAGTACGCGCCGGAGGTGTTCGAGCTGGACATCGACGGTCTGGCGTACGTGAAGAGCGCGGACGACGAGCTGCTGCAGGAGGTGGGGGCGACCACTCCGGTCCCGCTGCCGCTGCTCCAGGACGTGGTGGACTCGGCGAAGGAATGTCCGGGTGACTGCATTCACGTAAGGCGCGTTTCGGACGGGGTGGAGGTCTTCGGTCCGGACGCGGAGTGACGTTTCAAACACTCCGGGCGGCTGAGTCCGTCAGCTCCTGGCGGAATTTTCCGTCGGTCCAGCGCCACTTGGCGAGCTGCTTGGTGTCGGGGCAGCAGCGGGGGACGTCGGGGCCGGAGTAGCCGAGGAGGTCGGCGGTGACGGTCCGGTCGCGCACGGTGAGTTCCGTGGCGGTCCGGCGCTGCGGGGTGTCCAGGAGGGTGGCGACGACGCGGGGGCGGCTGCCTTCGGCGGTGTCCTGGGTGAGTACGTAGAGCGCGTGGGGCGGGGTGCCGGAGCCGGCGTCGCAGCGGACGGCCGCCACGGTTTCGGGGCGGCCGTCGCCGTCGAGGTCGCCGTGGGCGGTGGCGGTGACGGTGCGGGGTGCGCCCTTGCAGTCGAGGGGGAATGCGGCGGCCGCGGCGTCGGGGGCGGCGGCTCGGGGGCCCTTCGCGGCGGGTTCCCGGCCGGCGGCGGTGGTGCCGCTCGGGGCGGCGGGGGTTCCGGTGGCCGGCTGCACGAGTCCCGCTGCGGCGATCACGGCGGCCAGGGCGGTGGCCGTGGCGAGCCAGTGGTGGGGCCTGGTCCGGGTGTGGGCCCGGGGGGCCGTGGTTGCCGGCGTGGCGGGGGTGTGCTGCACGCGGGGTGTCTCCTGTGCGAAGGGTGACGGGGAGCCAGCATCGTGCCACATCTCACACGGGGGTGGAACGGCAGGGTCCGAGGTCGTCGCACGGGTAACGAAAAGGCGCTGCGGCACAGTTCCTCCGGGGTGGGGGGAACTGCGCCGCAGCGCCGTCGTGTTGGGTCGCACCGGGGAGCCTCGGCCGGGGCCGGGATGCGGTCCGGGGGCGTCAGGCGGAGCGGTCGCTGCCGGGGCCGTCGTAGTCCTCGCCGTAGGCGCCCTTGGCGGGGCGGCGGCGGCGCATGGGGGGCTCGACGCCGTCCGCGAGGCGGCGGGCGGTGACGAGGAAGCCGGTGTGGCCGATCATGCGGTGGTCCGGGCGGACGGCGAGGCCTTCCACGTGCCAGTTGCGGATCATCGATTCCCAGGGCTGCGGCTCGGCGAAGCAGCCGATCTCGCGGATGGACTCGACGGTCTTGGACAGCTGGGTGGTGGTGGCGACGTAGCAGCAGAGGATGCCGCCGGGGACGAGGGCCTTGGAGACGGCGTCCAGGCATTCCCAGGGGGCGAGCATGTCGAGGATGACGCGGTCGACGTCGGTGTCGGACAGGTTGTCCTGGAGGTCGCCGACGGTGAGCTGCCAGGCCGGGTGGGGGCCGCCGAAGTAGCGTTCCACGTTGGCGGTGGCGATCTCGGCGAAGTCGGCGCGGCGCTCGTAGCTGTGGAGCATGCCCTGGTCGCCGATGGCGCGCAGCAGGAAGCTGCTCAGGGAGCCGGAGCCCACGCCCGCTTCCACGACGCGGGCGCCGGGGAAGATGTCGGCGAAGGCCAGGATCTGGCCCGCGTCCTTGGGGTAGACCACGGCGGCGCCGCGGGGCATGGACAGGACGTAGTCGGGGAGCAGGGGGCGCAGCGCGAGGTACGCGACGTTCCCCGTGGTACGGACAACACTGCCTTCGGGAGCACCGATCAGCTCGTCGTGGGGGAAGGAACCCTTGTGGGTGTGGAAATTCTTCCCGGCTTCGAGCGTGAACGTGTAGTGGCGGCCCTTGGGGTCGGTGAGCTGAACCTGGTCCCCGACCTTGAAGGGCCCGCGTCGGCGGGCGGCACCGGTCGGTTCGGACATGTGACCAGTGTATTGGCTTCAGGACTGGGGCCGTGCCATGGCCTTCACGAAGGCCTTCTCGACGTCGAGGGTGGACAGGACGCCGTAGATGGCGCCGTCGGGTTCGAGGACGAGGTATTCGGTGGCGGGGGTGGCGCGGAGGTGGTCGAGGAGTGCCTCGCCGGTGAGTTCCGCGGAAACCTTCATGCCGTCGGTGAGGTCCTGGGCGAGGGTGCTGACGGCGACCCAAGGGCGGCGGTGCTCGGGGACGGAGGCGATGGCGCTCTCCCGGACGATGGCGGTGGGGTCGCCCTGGCCGTCGACGACGACGAGGGCGCGGGCGCCTGCTTCGTTGGCGCGGCGGAGGGCTTCGCTGAGGGGGGTGGTGCTCTCGACGGGGATGGCGCGGCGGGTGAGGGTGCGGGCGCGCAGTTCGGGGAGGTGTTCGCGCAGGCGGGCCATGCGGAGGCTGTTGCCGGCTCCGGTCCAGATGATGGCGGCGAGGATCGCGGCGAGGAGGGCGTCCATGACGGTGTCCATGCCGCCGATCTCGTCGGTGCGGTTGCCGAGGAGTCCGGTGTGGGTGAGGAGGGGCAGGCCCAGCAGGACGGCGACGGCGAGGGCGCGGCCGACCCAGGCGGCGGCGACGGTGCCGGCCATGGGTTTGCCGGTGATGCCCCAGATGACGGCGCGGAGCATGCGGCCGCCGTCGAGGGGGAGGCCGGGCAGGAGGTTGAAGGCGGCGACGAGCAGGTTGGAGATCATGAGGCCGGCGAGGAGGACGCCGGGGACGGTGGCGGGGTCCACGGCGTTCATGCCGAGGTAGAAGGCTCCGGCGAGGAGCAGGGAGAGCAGGGGGCCGACGAAGGCGAGGACGAATTCGCGGCCGGGGGTCTCGGTCTCCTTCTCGATCTCGGAGACTCCGCCGAAGAACTGGAGCTGGATGCGGCGGACGGGGAGTTTGAAGCGGAGGGCGGCGACGGTGTGGGCGAGCTCGTGGACGAGGACGGAGGCGTAGAAGGCGACGGCGAAGAAGAGGGAGACGAGGTAGCGGACGGGTCCGAGGTCGGGCAGGACTCGGTCGAGCTGGTCGCCGAAGACCCAGGTGATGAGGGCGGCGACGAGGAACCAGCTGGGTGAGACGTAGACGGGCACGCCGAAGGGGCGGCCCATGAGGAGTCCGCCGCCCGGTCCGGAGCGCCGCTTTTCGCGCTCGTCGGTCTGGTCGGTGTCTGCCACGTCTGTCCTTCGTTCGGTGCCGGTGGTGCGCCGGGGGTTCGCTGGGCTCGGTCGCCGGGGTCGCTGGGGTGTCGTCGTCGGGTGCGGCGGGGTCTGCGCAGCGCCTGGTGATGCTCCGATCATGCAGTGCGAGGGGGCTTTGCGTCGATGGTATGCGCGTGCTGTCGGTCGCGGGTCGTAGGGTTTTGTCCATGACGACGAGCCCCGGTGCCGCGCCCGGCGCGGCCGACGCCGCGAGCCCGGGTGCTGTGGCACCCTCTTCCCTCTCTCCTTCCCGGGCGAGCGATTTCATGCAGTGTCCGCTGCTCTACCGGTTCCGGGTGATCGACAGGCTGCCGGAGAAGCCGAGTGCGGCGGCGACGCGGGGGACGCTGGTGCACGCGGTGCTGGAGCGGCTTTTCGACCATCCTGCGCAGGAGCGGACGGTGCCGCGGGCGAAGGAGCTGCTTCCGGGGCAGTGGGAGCGGTTGCTGGGGGCGCGGCCGGAGCTGGCGGAGCTGTTCCCGGAGGGTGACGAGGGGGCCGGGCTGGCGCGGTGGCTGACGGAGGCGGAGGCGCTGGTCGAGCGCTGGTTCACGTTGGAGGATCCGACGCGGCTGGAGCCGGTGGAGCGGGAGTTCTTCGTGGAGACGGAGCTGGATTCGGGGCTGCGGCTGCGCGGGATCATCGACCGGGTGGACGTGGCGCCGACGGGTGAGGTGCGGATCGTCGACTACAAGACGGGGAAGGCGCCGCGGGCGGAGTATGCGGAGGGTGCGCTGTTCCAGATGAAGTTCTACGCGCTGGTGGTGTGGCGGCTGAAGCAGGTGGTGCCGCGGCGGCTGCAGCTGGTGTATCTGGGCAGTGGGGACGTGTTGACGTACGACCCGGTGATGGCGGATCTGGAGCGGGTGGAGCGCAAGCTGCTCGCGTTGTGGGAGGCGATCCGGGAGGCGACGCGGACGGGTGAGTGGCGGCCGCGGCCGACGAAGCTGTGCGGGTGGTGTGATCACCAGGGGTCGTGTCCGGAGTTCGGCGGTACTCCCCCGGTGTATCCGCTGCCGGTGGTGCCGCGGCCCGGGGGTGCTTCCGCGGGCAGTTAGCGGGCGGTCGCGGGGGCGGGATTTCTTGATCGTCGGGTCAGGGCAGAATGGGCGTGTCCGCCGCTGCTGTCCGACGAATACGAGGTACTGCCCGTGGCCATCCGCGTTCTCCTGGTCGACGACCAGCCACTGTTGCGCACGGGTTTCCGGATGATCCTGGAGGCGGAGGGGGACCTGGCGGTGGTCGGGGAGGCCGGGGACGGCCTGCAGGCGCTGGACCAGGTGCGGGCGCTGCAGCCGGACGTGGTGCTGATGGACATCCGGATGCCGCGGATGGACGGGGTGGAGGCGACCCGGCAGATCACGGGTCCGGGCCGGGACGGTCCGGCGAAGGTGCTGGTGCTGACCACCTTCGATCTGGACGAGTACGTGGTGGAGGCGCTGCGGGCGGGGGCGAGCGGGTTCCTGTTGAAGGACGCGCCGGCCCATGAGCTGGTGCAGGCGATCCGGGTGGTGGCGGCGGGTGAGGCGATGCTCGCGCCCAGCATCACGCGGCGGCTGCTGGACAAGTACGCGGGGCATCTGCCGTCGGGTGAGGAGCGCGTTCCGGACACGTTGGGGACGCTGACCGAGCGCGAGGTGGAGGTGCTGAAGCTGGTGTCGCGGGGGTTGTCGAACGCGGAGATCGCGGCGGACCTGTTCGTGAGCGAGACGACGGTCAAGACGCACGTGGGGCACGTCCTGACGAAGCTGGGGCTGCGGGACCGGGTGCAGGCGGCGGTGTACGCGTACGAGAGCGGGCTGGTGCGCCCGGGAGCGCAGTAGCTTTCCGGCGGTGGCCGCGCCGGGTGCAGGAGCTCGGGGTGGGGCCGGGTCGGGGACGGCCGCGGGGCCGCACGCGCGAGTCAGTCGTCGCGCGTGCGGCCCCGTGGTGTGCCGGGGTGCGGTCCCGGGGGTCAGCCCTTGCTGATCTCCCAGAAGCGGAAGACGGTCGAGGCGTCGAGGGACCACTGCAGGCCGTTGACGTTCTGGCGGGTGACGGCGTACTGCTTGCCCTGCCAGAGCGGGAGGAGCGGGAGCTCGTCGGCGACGATGTCCTGGAGCCGGTTGTAGTCGGTGTTGGCCGCGGTGCGGTCGGACTTGGCGGAGGTCGACGGGATGATCGTCCCGGTGATCTCCTTGTTGTCGTAGTTGTTGTTCAGGACGTTGCCGGGGCCGAAGAACGGCTGGGTGAAGTTGTCGGCGTCCGGGTAGTCGGGGACCCAGCCCTTGACGTAGATGCCGTACTTGCCGGCCTGGATGTCCTTCTCGTACTGCTCGTACTCGACGGACTTGACGTCGGCCTCGAAGAGGCCGCTGTCGTTGAGCTGCTTGGCGATGACCTCGAACTGCTGGTCGGTGGAGGGGCCGTAGCGGGACGGGGTCGAGTAGAGGGTGACCTTGACCTTGCCGTTGATGTTGGCGGCCTTGAGGACGGCCTTGGCCTTCTCGGGCTGCGGGCTGCCGCCGTAGCGGTCGAAGAACGGCGTGGTGTGGCCGGCGATGCCGGTGGGGACGATGGAGTACAGGGCGGTGGCGGTGCCGGCGTACACGTCCTTGACGAGGGCTTCGCGGTCCACGAGGTAGGCGATGGCTTTGCGGACGGGGAGCTTGCCGACGACGGGGTCGTTCATGTTGAAGACCATGTGCTCGACCTCGGCGCCGGTGCCCTGGACGACGTCGACCTTGTCGTCGCCGGTCTTGCTGGAGGCGAGGGCGGCGATGTCCTTGGCCGCGAGGCCGCGGAAGGCGAAGTCGACGTCTCCGCTTTCGAGGACGGTCTTGAGGCCGGCCTGGTCGCCGTTGAAGAACTTCAGGGTGACGCCGGTGTTCTTGGCCTTGGCCTTGCCCGTGTAGGACTCGTTGACGGAGAAGGTGGCGCTCTTCTCGCTGAAGGAGTCGAGCTTGTAGACGCCGGAGCCGACGGCCTTGTTGTCGGTGCGGAGCTTGTCGGCCGGGTATTCGCGGTGGTCGACGATGGAGCCGGCACCCGAGGCGATCTTGCTGGGGAAGGTGGCGTCGGAGGCCTTCAGGCGGAAGACGACGGTCTGCTCGTCGGGGGCGTCGATGCCCGCGATCGAGGAGAGCATGACGGCGGGGCCGTTCTCGTCGTTGATCTTCAGCGTGCGCTCGAAGGAGTACTTGACGTCCTTCGAGGTGAGCTCGTGCCCGTTGCTGAACTTCAGGTCCTTCTTCAGCGTGCACTTGAAGAGCTTGCTGTCGCCGCCCTCGAAGGCGCAGCTCTGGGCGGCGTCGGGCTCGGGGGTGGTGCCGCCCTTGGGGAAGCTCAGCAGCGACTGGAAGACGTTGTTGAAGAGCAGCCAGGAGCCCGGGTCGTAGCCGGATGCCGGGTCGGTGGACTTCACCTTGTCGGATATGCCCATGACCACGCCCTTGCCGCTGCCGGCATTGGAGCCATCGGTCGAACCGCAACCGCTGAGCAGCGCGGCGGCGGTGGCTGCGCCGAGCGGGGCCGCCAGCCACTGGTTACGTCGATTCACGCGAACGTCCTTCACAGTCGAACTGTTTCGTTGCTCCGGCCCGCGACATCCGCTGCCGGTCTCTGCCTTGCTCAGCCGCTTACGCCGCGGCCGAGCTCCCACAGCTGGAGGTCGGAGATGGCGTTGACCGACCACTCCACTCCGGTGATCCCGTCGCGTGCGGCGACGTACTGCTTGCCCTGCCACAGGGGCAGGACGGGTACGTCCTCGGCGACGATGTCCTGCATCTCCGTGACCGCCGGGGCGGCGACGTTACGGTCGACCGCGCGCCGGGATTCGGGGAGGAGCCTGGTGCGCACCGCGGTGTTGGCGTACGGCGTGCCCAGGAAGTTGTCCTGCTCCAGGAACGGGGCGAGGAAGTTTTCGGCGTCCGGGTAGTCGGGGAACCAGCCGAGCCCGTAGGCGGCGTGGTCGCCCTTCTTCTGCGCGGGGCGGAATTCGGACCACTCGCTGCCCTGGACGGTGATGTCGAAGAGCTGGGTGGCGTTGAGCTGGGCCTTGAGGGCTTCGAACTCGGCCGCGGTGCCGTCGCCGTAGTGGTCGCTGGTGTAGTGCAGGGTCAGCTTGACCGGGGTCTTGATGCCGGCTTCCTTCAGGAGTGCGGCGGCCTTGGGCGTGTTGGCGTCGCCGTACTTGTTGTAGAAGGAGTTGACGTGGCCGGTGACGCTGGTGGGGACCAGCGAGTAGAGCGGCTGGGCCGACTTGCCGTAGACCTTGGAGATGAGCGCGCTGCGGTCGACGGCCGCGGCGAGGGCCTGGCGGACGGCCTTGTCCTTGACGACGGGCGCGTCGGTGTTGAAGCCGATGTAGCGGATCTCCAGGCCGGGCATCGGGACCAGCTTGACGCCCTTGGGCGGGTTGGCGTTCAGCTCGTTGATCTGGGCGGGCGACAGGGTGCGGGAGACCATGTGGATCTTCCCGTCGGTGAGGGCCTTGCCCATGGTCGCGGAGTCGGGGTAGGTGCGCAGCTCGACCTTGTCGTTCTGCAGCTTGAGGTCGCCCTTGTAGTGGGGGTTCTTGCTGAAGACGGCGCGGACGAGGCGGTTGTCCTTGACCTCGGCCTTCATGGTGTAGGGCCCGGAGCCGGCGACCTCGAAGCCTTCGCGGAGCTTCTTGGCGTCGTAGTCCTTCTCGCTGACGATGCCCGCGGCGGGGGTGGAGAGCTTGAAGGGGAACGTCGCGTCCGGGGTCTTCAGGTGGAAGACGACGGTGTCCTCGCCCTTGGCCTCGACGCGGTCGAGGGTGGAGAGGAGGGAGGAGGGGCCGTTCTCGTCCTTGATCGCGCGGACGCGGTCGATGGAGAACTTGACGTCCTTGGCGGTGAGGGGATCGCCGTCGGCGAACTTCAGGCCGGGGCACAGGGTGCAGCGGTAGCTCTGGTTGCCGGAGTCGGTGAAGCGGCAGGCGGAGGCCGCTTCGGGGACGGGCTGGCCGCCGCCGCGCGGGGTGTGCATCAGCGTCTGGACGGTCTGGCGCAGGATGTTCCAGGCGCCGGCGTCGTAGGCGTAGGCCGGGTCGAAGGGGGCGGGAGCGAAGTCTGCGGCCTCGAACCGGTCGGTGGTCCCGACGACGATCGCTGCGGATCCTGCTCCTCCGCCGCTCGCGGTGCCGCATGCGGCCAGCGCGGGGGTGAGCAGTCCGGCCGCGGCCGTCAGCACCATGGTCTTGCGGTTCATGCTGGAAGTACTCCCTGTAACCGGCACTTGCTCAAAGCGGTGTGAAGGGCACTTCGCGGCGGTCGCCCGTTCGGGGCGGAACGATCGGGCCGGATGTTGTGACGATCGGTCCACGCGGTTCCGGCACAGGGGTGTGTGTCCGGGACGGCTGGGTGCGGCGCAGTGCCCGGCTCGACACTAGTGGCCCGGGACGGGATGGCTGGAACTGGCCGGACTTGGGGCGTAATCGCACCGTGATCGGAGCGAACTGCCTGTTCAACCACAGGGCTGCGCAGATTCGGTCACGGGCTGATCAATGCGGACACATGGGAAGCCGCGTGGGGCCGGGGACAGGGCCGTCGGGGCTGTGACGCGTGACCAAGGTCACTCTGTGCAACTGCCGGAGAGAGGATGGAATTTCAGCCTCCGGGGCATACGACGGAAGATCCTTCCGCCAGAGCGGGGATCGACCGCGTTTCCGTTCGGCACGGAGCGTATTGAGGGGATTCCGAAGCGTGGTGATGCATACCGATGTGGGGCGCTGCATGCCGATGTGTCCCTGAGGGTGGCGCAGTCGCCACGCCGGCCCCGTCGTCACTGTGGGTGATGCGGACCGTCAGTTCAGCGGGACGATGAGGGACCGCAGGAACGCCAGGTCGACGTCCTCCAGCGAGCGGACGACCGTGCGCCCCGGAGCCGGTTCGATGACGCCGACCGACGGCACCGCCACCACCCGGCAGCCCGCGGCCTCGGCGGCCGCGACACCGGTGCTGGTGTCCTCGATGACGGCGCACCGCGAGGGGTGGGCCCCCAGGGTCTGCGCCGCGAGCAGGTACGGGTCGGGGTGCGGCTTGGTACGGGCGACCTCGTCGCCGGCGACCGTCATGGTGAAGCGGTCGCGGCCCAGGGTGAGCAGGACCCGGTCGATGACCCGGCGGTGCGAGGCGGAGACGAGGGCGGTGGGCACGTTGTGGCGGGCCAGCTCGCTCAGCAGCCGCTCGGCGCCGGGCATCAGGGGGACCTGGTCGGCGATGCGCGCCTCGAAGCGCTCGTTGAGCAGGACGCTCAGCTCGGCGATGCCGATGGCGGCGCCGGTCGCCTCGATGAGGAAGCCGGCGCTGCGGGTCATGGGGCCGCCGACGACCACGTCGCGCCACGCGTCCTCCAGACGGTGGCCGAGTTCGCGGAAGACCTCCGCCTCGATCTCCCACCAGAAGCCCTCGGTGTCCACCAGGGTGCCGTCCATGTCGAGCAGTACCGCCTGCAGGGCCGAGCCGTCGGCCGTGCGGGTGACCGGGGCGGGAACGGTGCTCGTCATGCGCGTACCTCTCGTAGGGGACGAGAAGGCCGGTCACCTCTTCCCACGGGGCATCCCCCGGGGAACAGGCGACCGGCCTGTATGGGACCGACAAGTGTACGTCGGCGGAGGTCAGCGTGCGTTGAAATACTTCGCTTCGGGGTGGTGGATCACGATCGCGTCGGTGGACTGCTCCGGGTGGAGCTGGAACTCCTCCGAGAGGTGGACGCCGATCCGCTCCGGCTGGAGGAGGTCGGCGATCTTCGCACGGTCCTCCAGGTCGGGGCAGGCGCCGTAGCCGAGGGAGAAGCGGGCACCGCGGTACTTCAGGTCGAACATGTCCTCGACCCTGGCCGGGTCCTCGCCGCCGAATCCGAGCTCGGCCCGGACGCGGGCGTGCCAGTACTCGGCCATGGCCTCGGCGAGCTGGACCGACAGGCCGTGCAGCTCCAGGTATTCGCGGTAGGAGTCGGACTCGAAGAGCTTGGCCGTGGCCTCGCCGATCTTCGAGCCGACGGTGACCACCTGGAGGCCGACGACGTCGGTCTCGCCGGACTCCTCGGGCCGGAAGAAGTCCGCGAGGCACAGACGGCGGCCGCGGCGCTGGCGGGGGAAGGTGAAGCGGGTCCGCTCGTTGCCGTCGTCGTCGAGGATGATCAGGTCGTCGCCCTTGGAGACGCAGGGGAAGTAGCCGTAGACGACGGCCGCCTCCAGCAGGTTCTCGGTGTGCAGCTTCTCCAGCAGGCCGCGCAGGCGCGGGCGGCCCTCGCTCTCCACGAGCTCCTCGTACGTGGGCCCGCCCGCGCGGGCCTGCTTCAGGCCCCACTGGCCCTTGAAGAGGGCTCCCTCGTCCAGCCAGGAGGCGTAGTCCTTGAGCGGGATGCCCTTGACCACCCGGGTGCCCCAGAAGGGCGGGGTGGGCACCGGGTTGTCGACGGCGACGTCCGAGCGGCCGCCGGGCTCCTGCGGCTCCTCCACCTGGAGGGGTGTGTCCCGCTTGGCGACCCGGCGCTGCTTGAGCTCGGGCAGGGCGGCGCCGGGCACGCCGCGCTTGACGGCGATGAGGGCGTCCATGAGGCGCAGGCCCTCGAAGGCGTCGCGGGCGTAGCGGACCTCGCCCTCGTAGATCTCGTGGAGGTCCTGTTCGACGTAGGCGCGGGTGAGGGCGGCGCCGCCGAGGATCACCGGGTAGTCGGCGGCCAGCTTGCGCTGGTTGAGCTCCTCCAGGTTCTCCTTCATGATCACGGTCGACTTCACGAGCAGGCCGGACATCCCGATGACGTCGGCCTTGTGCTCCTGGGCGGCTTCGAGGATCGCGGAGACGGGCTGCTTGATGCCGATGTTGACGACGTTGTAGCCGTTGTTCGTCAGGATGATGTCGACGAGGTTCTTGCCGATGTCGTGGACGTCGCCGCGGACGGTGGCGAGGACGATGGTGCCCTTGCCGTCGTCGTCCGTCTTCTCCATGTGCGGTTCGAGGTGGGCCACGGCCGTCTTCATGACCTCGGCGGACTGCAGGACGAAGGGGAGCTGCATCTGGCCCGAGCCGAAGAGCTCGCCGACGACCTTCATGCCCTCCAGGAGGGTGTCGTTGACGATGTCGAGGGCGGGGCGCGTCAGCAGGGCCTCGTCGAGGTCGGCCTCCAGGCCGTTCTTCTCGCCGTCGACGATGCGCTGCCGCAGCCGCTCCTCCAGGGGCAGGGCGAGCAGTTCCTCGGCGCGGCCCGCCTTCAGCGACTTGGTGTTGACGCCCTCGAAGAGGGCCATCAGCTTCTGCAGCGGGTCGTAGTCCCCGGTGCGCCGGTCGTAGATCAGGTCGAGGGCGGTGGAGACCTGCTCCTCGTCGAACCGTGCGATGGGCAGGATCTTGGAGGCGTGGACGATGGCCGAGTCCAGGCCGGCCTTGACGCACTCGTCGAGGAAGACCGAGTTCAGCAGGACGCGGGCGGCCGGGTTCAGGCCGAAGGAGATGTTGGAGAGGCCGAGGGTGGTCTGGACCTCGGGGTGGCGGCGCTTGAGTTCGCGGATCGCCTCGATGGTGGCGATGCCGTCGCCTCGGGACTCCTCCTGGCCGGTGCAGATGGTGAAGGTGAGCGTGTCGATGAGGATGTCCGACTCGCGGATCCCCCAGTTGCCCGTGAGGTCTTCGATGAGGCGTTCGGCGATGGCGACCTTGTGCTCGGCGGTGCGGGCCTGGCCCTCCTCGTCGATGGTCAGCGCGATCAGCGCGGCGCCGTGCTCCTGGGCCAGCCGGGTGACCTGGGCGAAGCGGGAGTCGGGGCCGTCGCCGTCCTCGTAGTTGACCGAGTTGATGACCGCGCGGCCGCCGAGCTTCTCCAGGCCCGCGCGGATGACGGCGACCTCGGTGGAGTCCAGGACGATCGGGAGGGTGGAGGCGGTGGCGAAGCGGCCGGCGAGTTCCTCCATGTCGGCGACGCCGTCGCGGCCCACGTAGTCGACGCAGAGGTCGAGCATGTGCGCGCCCTCGCGGATCTGGTCGCGGGCCATCTCGACGCAGTCGTCCCAGCGGGCCTCCAGCATGGCCTCGCGGAACTTCTTGGAGCCGTTGGCGTTGGTGCGCTCGCCGATCGCCATGTACGAGGTGTCCTGGCGGAAGGGCACGGTCTGGTAGAGGGAGGCGGCGCCGGGCTCGGGCCGCGGGTCGCGCGGGGCGACCTGCGTGCCGCGGACCCGCTCGACGACCTGACGCAGGTGCTCGGGGGTGGTACCGCAGCAGCCGCCGACCAGGGACAGGCCGTACTCGCGGACGAAGGTCTCCTGGGCGTCGGCGAGCTCGGGGGCGGTCAGCGGGTAGTGCGCGCCCTGCTTGGTCAGGACGGGCAGGCCGGCGTTGGGCATGCAGGAGAGCGGGATGCGGGCGTTGCGCGCGAGGTAGCGAAGGTGCTCGCTCATCTCGGCGGGGCCGGTGGCGCAGTTCAGGCCGATCATGTCGATGCCGAGGGGCTCCAGGGCGGTGAGGGCCGCGCCGATCTCGGAGCCCAGCAGCATGGTGCCGGTGGTCTCGACGGTGACGGAGCAGATCAGCGGGACCTGGACGCCGAGGGCCTCCATGGCGCGGCGGGCACCGATGATGGAGGACTTCGTCTGCAGGAGGTCCTGGGTGGTCTCGACGAGCAGTGCGTCGGCGCCGCCGGTGAGGAGGCCCTCGGCGTTGGTCTGGTAGGCGTCGCGGATCTGCGCGTAGGTGATGTGGCCGAGGGTGGGCAGCTTGGTGCCGGGGCCGATGGAGCCGAGGACCCAGCGCTGCTGTCCGGTGGAGGCGGTGAAGGCGTCGGCGACCTCGCGGGCGATGCGGGCGCCGGCCTCGGAGAGCTCGAAGTTGCGTTCGGCGATGTCGTACTCGGCGAGGGCGGCGTGGTTGGCGCCGAAGGTGTTGGTCTCGACGCAGTCCACGCCCACCGAGAAGTACGCCTCGTGCACCGTGCGGACGATGTCCGGGCGGGTGATGTTGAGGACCTCGTTGCAGCCTTCGAGCTGCTGGAAGTCGTCGAGGGTGGGGTCCTGCGCCTGGAGCATCGTTCCCATGGCTCCGTCGGCGACGACCACGCGGGTCGCGAGTGCCTCCCGGAGGGCATCGGCCCGGGTCTGGGTGTCGGCGGGCGGGTTCGGCAACGAGGCCATGAGTGCTCCCTGGGATGCGACGGCTGTCGGCTTTGCACCCCCGCTGTGTCAAGGGTGCACGCGGCCAGGGTAACCGCGCGGCACCGGCCCCGGTGTGGGTGTCCCACGTGGCGGACTGCATTCTGTGGCGGGTGCTTGCCGTGGGTGTCCCGGTGGCGGTACGGCGAACAGATCACCGACGGTGCACAAGGTCGACATCGACCGATACTGTTCAGCATTGTCGAACCACGTCAAGATGGTTGTTGAACCGAAGGTCAGCAGGAGGCTGCGCGATGGCACGGAACATCCAGTCGCTCGAACGAGCCGCTGCGATGCTGCGACTCCTGGCGGGCGGGGAGCGCCGGCTGGGCCTCTCGGACGTGGCGTCCTCGCTCGGGCTGGCCAAGGGCACGGCCCACGGCATCCTGCGCACCCTTCAGGCCGAGGGCTTCGTGGAGCAGGACCCGGCCTCCGGGCGCTACCAGCTGGGCGCCGAGCTGCTGCGCCTGGGCAACAGCTATCTGGACGTGCACGAGCTGCGCGCCCGCGCCCTGGTGTGGACGGACGACCTGGCCCGGGCGAGCGGCGAGAGCGTGTACGTCGGCGTGCTCCACCAGAGCGGGGTGCTGATCATGCACCACGTGTTCCGTCCGGACGACAGCCGCCAGGTGCTGGAGGTCGGGGCCATGCAGCCGCTGCACTCGACCGCGCTGGGCAAGGTGCTGTCGGCGTACGACCCCGTCGCGCACGCGCAGGCGATGGAGGTGGACCGGGACCCGTTCACCCCGCGCACGGTCACGGACGCCGCGGGCTTCGAGGAGATCCTGGGGCTGACCCGGGCCCGCGGGTGGGCAGCCGATGTCGAGGAGACGTGGCAGGGCATCGCCTCGGTGGCGGCGCCGATCCACGACCGGCGCCGGATGCCGGTGGGCGCGGTGGCGGTGGCCGGCGCCGTGGAGCGGGTCTGCGGCGAGGCCGGGGAGCCCCGGGCGGCGCTCGTCGCTTCGGTGCGGGACTGTGCGCGCGCGGTTTCGCGCGACCTCGGTGCAGGCCGGTTCTGACCCTTCTTTAGCAGGCTTCGGCCACCACCTGGCCCCCTTCTGACCATTTTTCGGCCTATCCCGACCTTCAGTTGGCCGGTTTTGGCTGATCGCACGTGCCGGTAACGATCCGGAACATTGGCCCGGCCGACCCTTGACGCATTCTTCACCTGGGCGGAAAACTGCCGTTCACCGGTCGACATTGTCGAACACCTACCGGCAATACGCGCTAGGATGCGACAAGGCCAAGGACCGGTGCAGCACTCACCGAGTGCGCGGAACCACCGGAGGGACCCGGTTTCCGCCCACCCCTGGACGTACGTAAGGAGTCGCGGGTGTCCAGCTCCGACATCTTCATCGGCGAGACCATCGGTACCGCCCTGCTCACCCTTCTCGGCGGTGGCGTCTGCGCCGCAGTGACACTCAAGAGCTCCAAGGCCCGCAACGCGGGCTGGCTCGCGATCACCTTCGGCTGGGGCTTCGCGGTCCTGATCGCGGCCTACGTCTCCGCACCGCTCTCCGGTGCGCATCTGAACCCGGCGGTCACCGTCGGCCTCGCCGTCAAGACCGGCGAGTGGGGCGACGCGCCCGTCTACTTCGCCGGCCAGCTGCTGGGCGCCATGCTCGGCGCGGTGGTGATGTGGGTGACCTACTTCGGTCAGTTCCGCGCGCACCTCTCCGACCCCGAGCACATCCGCGACGCCAAGCTCGGCCCCGAGGACCCGCACCCGCACGACGTCGCCGGCCCGGTGCTCGGCGTCTTCTCCACGGGCCCCGAGATCCGCAACGTCGTGCAGAACCTCGCGACCGAGATCATCGGCACCGCCGTCCTGGTCCTGGCGATCCTGACGCAGGGCCTGCAGGACGGCGGCAAGGGGCTCGGTGTCGTCGGCGTCCTGATCACGTCCTTCGTGGTCGTCGGCATCGGCCTCTCCCTGGGTGGTCCGACCGGCTACGCCATCAACCCGGTCCGCGACCTCGGACCCCGAATAGTCCACGCCCTGCTGCCGCTCCCGAACAAGGGCGGCTCCGACTGGGGCTACTCCTGGATCCCGGTGGTCGGCCCGCTCGTCGGTGCCGTGCTCGCCGGCGGTCTGTACAACATCGCGTTCGCCTGATCAGCACCTGCCGCGCTCGTAAGATCCGCACCGCACGCCTGATTCCGCCTACTCACCAGACCTGCCAGGAGCAGCCATCATGACCAGCAGCACCGGCCCCTTCATCGCCGCGATCGACCAGGGCACCACCTCCTCGCGCTGCATCGTCTTCGACCGCGACGGCCGCATCGTCGCCGTCGACCAGAAGGAGCACGAGCAGATCTTCCCCAAGCCGGGCTGGGTGGAGCACGACGCCACCGAGATCTGGACCAACGTTCAGGAGGTCGTCGCCGGCGCCATCGCCAAGGCCGAGATCACCTCCGCCGACGTCAAGGCGATCGGCATCACCAACCAGCGCGAGACCACGCTGCTGTGGGACCGCCACACCGGCGAGCCGGTCCACAACGCGCTGGTCTGGCAGGACACCCGCACCGACGCCCTCTGCAAGGAGCTCGGCCGCAACGTCGGCCAGGACCGCTTCCGCCGCGAGACCGGCCTGCCGCTGGCCAGCTACTTCGCCGGCCCGAAGGTCCGCTGGCTCCTCGACAACGTCGAGGGCCTGCGCGAGCGCGCCGAGGCCGGCGACATCCTCTTCGGCACCATGGACTCGTGGGTCATCTGGAACCTCACCGGCGGCGCCCAGGGCGGTGCGCACGTCACCGACGTCACCAACGCCTCGCGCACCATGCTGATGAACCTGCACACCCTCGCCTGGGACGAGAAGATCGCGGAGTCCATGGGCGTCCCGCTCAACGTGCTCCCGGAGATCAAGTCCTCCGCCGAGGTCTACGGCCACGTGAAGGAAGGCGTCCTCGCCGGCGTGCCGGTCGCCTCGGCGCTCGGCGACCAGCAGGCCGCCCTGTTCGGCCAGACCTGTTTCGCCGAGGGCGAGGCGAAGTCCACGTACGGCACCGGAACGTTCATGCTCATGAACACCGGCGACAAGATCATCAATTCCTACAGCGGCCTGCTGACCACGGTCGGCTACCAGATCGGCGACCAGAAGCCGGTCTACGCCCTGGAGGGCTCCATCGCCGTCACCGGCTCGCTCGTCCAGTGGATGCGCGACCAGATGGGCCTGATCAAGTCCGCGGCCGAGATCGAGACCCTGGCCCTCTCCGTCGAGGACAACGGCGGCGCCTACTTCGTCCCGGCCTTCTCCGGCCTGTTCGCCCCGTACTGGCGCTCCGACGCCCGCGGTGTGATCGCCGGCCTCACCCGGTACGTCACCAAGGCGCACATCGCCCGTGCCGTCCTGGAGGCCACGGCCTGGCAGACCCGCGAGATCACCGACGCCATGACCAAGGACTCGGGCGTCGAGCTCGCCGCCCTCAAGGTCGACGGCGGCATGACCTCCAACAACCTGCTGATGCAGACGCTCTCGGACTTCCTGGACGCCCCCGTGGTGCGCCCGATGGTCGCCGAGACCACCTGTCTCGGCGCCGCCTACGCCGCCGGCCTGGCCGTCGGCTTCTGGCCCGACACCGACGCCCTGCGCGCCAACTGGCGCCGTGCGGCGGAGTGGACCCCGCGGATGCCCGCCGAGCAGCGGGAGCGCGAGTACAAGAGCTGGCTCAAGGCCGTCGAGCGGTCCATGGGCTGGGTCGACGACGAAGACGCCAGCTGACCGCACCAGCTGAGTCAATCGACGAGGAGCTGAAAGAGATATGAGCACCCTGCAGAGCGTCCCCGCCCTGGGTACGCACCCGACCGCCGGCGCGAACGCGAGCCGTGCCGAGACCCGCGAGCAGCTGGCGAAGGCCACGTACGACCTGCTGGTCATCGGTGGTGGAATCCTGGGCACCTCGGTGGCCTGGCACGCCGCGCAGTCGGGTCTGCGGGTTGCCATGGTGGACGCCGGCGACTTCGCCGGCGCCACCTCCTCGGCCTCCTCCAAGCTCGTCCACGGCGGCCTGCGCTACCTGCAGACCGGCGCGGTCAAGCTGGTCGCGGAGAACCACCACGAGCGGCGGGTGCTGGCCAAGGACGTGGCCCCGCACCTGGTCAACCCGCTCACCTTCTACCTGCCGGTCTACAAGGGCGGTCCGGTGGGTGCGGCCAAGCTGGGCGCGGGCGTCTTCGCCTACTCCGCCCTCTCGGCCTTCGGCGACGGCATGGGCAAGGTCATATCCCCGGCCCGTGCCGTCGCCGACAACCCCGGTCTGAAGACCGACAACCTCAAGGCCGTCGCGGTCTACTACGACCACCAGATGAACGACTCCCGCGTGGCCGTGATGACGGTCCGCGCGGCCGTGGAGTCGGGTGCGGTCGTCCTCAACCACGCCGAGGTCACCGGTCTGCGCAAGACGCAGGGCCGGGTCACCGGCGCCGAGCTCAAGGACCGCCTGGACGGCACCGAGTTCGGCATCGACGCGCGCGTCGTGCTCAACGCCACCGGCCCGTGGGTGGACCACCTGCGGCGCATGGAGGACAAGCACTCGATGCCGTCGATCCGCCTCTCCAAGGGCGCGCACATCGTCATGAAGCGCAAGTCGCCCTGGAAGGCCGCCATGGCCACCCCGATCGACAAGTACCGCATCACCTTCGCCCTCCCGTGGGAGGACCAGCTGCTGCTCGGCACCACCGACGAGGTGTACGAGGGCGACCCGGGGGACGTGCGCGCCACCGAGTCCGACATCCAGCAGATCCTGGACGAGGCGGCCTTCTCGGTGAAGGACGCCGACCTCGACCGCTCGCTGATGACGTACGCCTTCGCCGGCCTGCGCGTGCTGCCGGGCGGCCCCGGCGGGGTGGAGAAGGCCAAGCGCGAGACCGTCGTCTCCGAGGGCGCGGGCGGCATGCTGTCGGTCGCCGGCGGCAAGTGGACGACGTACCGCCACATCGGCCGTGTCGTCATGGACAAGCTGGCCAAGCTCCCGGGCAGCCCGCTGACCGAGGACATGGAGCCGGTGAAGTCCCTGGTGCGCCGGATCGCCCTGCCGGGTGTCGCCAACCCGAACGCGGTCGCGCACCGGCTGCTGGTGGACCGTGAGCCCGGCACGCGGATGGACCCGCTGACCGCGCGCCACCTGGCCTCCCACTACGGTTCGCTGGCCTTCGACATCGCCCGCCTGGCGAACGAGGACCCGGCCCTGGCCGAGCGCATCCACCCGGACGGCCCGGAGATCTGGGCGCAGGTCGCCTACGCCCGGGACCACGAGTGGGCCGAGACGGTCGACGACGTGCTGCGCCGCCGGACGACGGTGACGATCCGCGGCCTGGACGACGACTCCGTCAAGGCCCGCGTCGCGGAGATGCTGGCCCGCAAGGCATAGCTCTCAGGCAGGTGGGGAAGAGGGGCGGTTCCGAGGGGAACCGCCCCTCTGTCGTGGGCTGTGGCCGGTGTCCCCTCAAGGCTTAGGCTGGCCCACGTACGCAAGGAACTTCGGAAGGAGACCTGGGTGATCGAGCTTGAGGGCGTGCCCGAGCTGATCGACCCGGTCATGGTGGCCGCGTTCGAGGGCTGGAACGACGCGGGTGACGCGGCCTCCGGTGCGGTCGCGCACCTGGACCGGGAGTGGAAGGGCGAGGTCTTCGCGGCTCTGGACGCCGAGGACTACTACGACTTCCAGGTCAACCGGCCGACGGTGTGGCTGGACAACGGGGTACGGAAGATCACGTGGCCGACGACCCGGCTCTCGGTGGTGCGCATCGGCGGTCCCACACCGCGCGACCTGGTGCTGGTACGCGGAATCGAACCGTCCATGCGGTGGCGGTCGTTCTGCAACGAGATCCTCGGCTTCGCGCACGAGCTGGGCGTGGAGATGGTCGTCATCCTCGGGGCGCTCCTCGGGGACACCCCGCACACCCGGCCGGTGCCGGTGAGCGGGGTGACGTCGGACGCGGACCTGGCGCGGACGATGGACCTGGAGGAGACCAAGTACGAGGGGCCGACGGGCATCGTGGGCGTCCTCCAGGAGGCCTGTACGCATGCCGGCGTGCCGGCGGTGTCGCTGTGGGCGGCGGTGCCGCACTACGTGTCGCAGCCGCCGAACCCGAAGGCCACGCTGGCCCTGCTCAACCGGCTGGAGGACCTGATCGACATCAGGATCCCGCTGGGCGAGCTGCCGGAGGACGCGCGGGCCTGGCAGCTGGGCGTGGACCAACTGGCCGCCGAGGACAGCGAGGTGGCGGAGTACGTCCAGACCCTGGAGGAGGCGCGCGACACCGCCGACCTGCCGGAGGCCTCGGGGGACGCGATCGCCCGGGAGTTCGAGCGCTACCTGCGGCGGCGGGACCCCGCGGCGGGCCCGGCGGCGGAGCCGGGCGACGGCTCGTACCTGCGGGACACGAGCGGGGGTCTCCCCCGGCCCCCGAAGCCGCAGCCGCCGGTGTCCCCACCGCAGCCGGAGGAGCCGGGTGAGGACACCCCGGAGGCGTAGCCGGGGGCTCGTGGGGCCCCGCCCCGCGCCCCGCGCCTCGAACGCCGGCGGGGCTGTCTTTCGGCCCGTCCGCCGTGTGCCGGGCCTCCACGCGTAACGCCGGCGGGGCCGGAAGATCCGGCCCCGCCGGCGTTTGAGGCGCGGGATCCGGGGCGGCGCCCCCGGACACGACCCGCAGCGGGGTGTTACAGGGCCACGCCGAGCAGGGCGTCGACCGTGCGGGAGATCAGGCCCGGGGCCGACTCGTCGTCGCCGTCGGTGGCGTTCTGCCGGTCGACCCAGCGGTCCACGGCCGCCAGCGCCGCGGGGGCGTCCAGGTCGTTCGCCAGGGCCTCGCGGACCTCTTCGAGGACCGCGTCCGCGGGGATGCCGTCGGGGCGGGAGACCGCCGCGCGCCACCGCTCCAGCCGGGCCACGGCCTCGTCGAGGACGGCGTCCGTCCACTCCCAGTCCGCCCGGTAGTGGTGCGAGAGCAGGGCCAGGCGGATCGCCGCCGGGTCGACCCCGGCGCGGCGCAGCGCCGAGACGAAGACGAGGTTCCCCTTCGACTTCGACATCTTCTCGCCGTGCAGGGCGACCATCCCCGCGTGGACGTACGCCCGGGCCATGGGGAACTCGCCGGTCAGCGCCTGTGCGTGCGAGGCGCCCATCTCGTGGTGCGGGAAGGCGAGGTCGGAGCCGCCGCCCTGGATGTCGAAGCCCATGCCCAGGTGGTCGAGGGCGATCGCGACGCACTCGATGTGCCAGCCGGGCCGGCCGCGGCCCAGCGAGCCGCCGTCCCAGCTCGGCTCGCCCGGGCGCGCCGCCATCCACAGCATCGGGTCCAGCGGGTTCTTCTTGCCCGGGCGCTCCGGGTCGCCGCCGCGCTCCGCCGAGAGCAGCCGCATCGCCTCGGCGTCGAGGTGGGAGACGCCTCCGAAGTGCGGGTCGGACTCCACGGAGAAGTAGGTGTCGCCGTCCAGCTCGTACGCGGCGCCCGCGTCCCGCAGCCGCTCCACCAGCGGCACGATGCCCGGTATGGCTTCGACGGCTCCGATGTAGTGCTGCGGCGGCAGCATCCGCAGGGCCGTCATGTCCTCACGGAAGAGCGCGGTCTCGCGCTCGGCCAGCTCGGTCCAGTCGTGGCCGTCGCGCAGCGCCCGTTCCAGGAGCGGGTCGTCGACGTCCGTGACGTTCTGGACGTAGTGGACCTGCCGCTTGGTGTCGAGCCACACGCGCTGCACGAGGTCGAACGCGTTGTAGGTCGCCGCGTGACCGATGTGGGTCGCGTCGTACGGGGTGATGCCGCAGACGTAGATGCGGGCGACGGGACCGGGGGCGAGGGTGATCGTCCCCTGGGTCGCGGTGTCGTGGATCTGGAGGTCGCGGCCCTTGCCGGGCAGGGCGGGGACCTCAGAAGCGGGCCAGGCATGCATGTGTCGAGCCTAACCGGACGGATGTTCCGGTAACGAACTGGACCTGCACTGTTGTCCTGATCGGCACTCTTGCGGCCCGGCCGGGTCTGTGCTGCCTACTGCCTGCTGCCCGCTGCCTGTCGCCTGCCCTGCCACCCACCCCACCCCCCTGCTGCCCGCCTGCCCGGCCGAAGGCCCGTTCAGACCGGCGGCCAGGGGATGGACGGCCACTGCCCGGAGGGCAGCGGGTGCGTTCCGGTGCGCAGCATGTGCGCCACCCGCTCCCGTACGGCGGCCAGCTCGGCCGCCGTGATCAGTTCGGCCAGCCGGGTGGCGAGGGGGGCGCCGTCGGCCAGCTCCGCGGCCAGCGCGGCGAGGGCCTCGCGGGCCTCGTGCGTCAGCGGCTCTCCCGCCCAGCCCCACAGCAGGGTGCGCAACTTGTCCTCGGTGTGGAAGGTCACGCCGTGGTCGATGGCGTAGATCCGTCCGTCGGGCGCGGGCAGCAGGTGCCCTCCCTTGCGGTCGCCGTTGTTGATCACGGCGTCGAGCACGGAGAGCCGGCGCAGCCTCGGGTCGTCGGCGTGCACGAGCAGCGCGGTGCGGCCTTCCTCGACCTGGGCGAAGGCCACGGGCTTCCAGCCCTCACCGGCCTCCTCGCCGTCGACGAGCGCGAGGAGCCCTTCCTCCGGGGAGTCCTCCTGCGGCTGCCGGGCCTCGATCCACTGCTGGACCATGCCCTCCCCGTAGGGTCCGTCGCGCAGCACGGTGGCGGGCACCAGGCCCCAGCCGGTGGCCTCGGAGACCAGGTAGGCGGCGACCTCCCGCTGGGCGAGGCTGCCGTCGGGGAAGTCCCACAGGGGCCGCTCCCCCTTGACCGGCTTGTAGACGCAGTCGGTGCTCACGCCGTCGTGGGTGACGGTGCAGAGCAGGACCGCGTTGGACGCCTCGCGGATGCGGCCCACGATGGTCAGCTCGCCCCGGGCGAGCAGTTCCTCCATGTCCCCCTGCCCGGTCACGCCTGGCGCCGGTAGCCGTTCTGGCGCGGGCACACGTGGCCCTCCGGGTCCAGCGGCAGGCTGCACAGCGGACACGGCGGGCGGCCGGCGTTGACCACGTCCAGGGCGCGCTTGGCGAAGGCGCGGGCCTGGGCGCCGGTGAGGCGGACCCGCAGCATCGGCGGGCCGTTCTCCTCGTCCTGGAGCAGCCGCTCCTCCGCCTCGGCGAGGTCCTCGTCGGACTCGGCGTCGAGTTCCACCAGGGCCTGGGCCTCGACGATCATCCGCTGTTCCTCGCCGTCCCAGGCCAGGGCCATGGTGCCGACGCGGAACTCCTCCTCGACGGGGACGTCCAGCGGAGCGGTGTCGGCGGCCTCGACGGGGGCCACGGCCGGGACCGGGGCGTTTCCCCCGGTCCGCCGTACGACCTCGTCCAGCAGCTCGTCCATCCGCTCTGCGAGTGCGGCGACCTGGGTCTTCTCCAGGGACACGCTGGTGACGCGGGGGCCGGCGGAGGCCTGCAGGAAGAACGTACGGCGTCCCGGCAAGCCGACCGTGCCGGCCACGAAGCGGTCCGGCGGGTCGTAGAGGAACACCTGACGGGGCACGTCCAGTCTCCAAGTCTCGGCGGCGGGGCGGGTCTGCGCCCTTGTGTGGGCCCGTCCACCCTACTGCGCCGTGCGATCACGCCGCGCCCGCGCCGCCACCCACGACCGCGTTCCCGGTGTCCTCCGCGTCCTTGTCGGAGGCGATGGGCTCGGGGGCGGCCGGTCGCCGCACGAGGGAGCCGAAGTCTCCGGTGTCGCCGAGGCGGAACACGAAGGGCCGGGTCGGCGTGTAGCGGATGGCCGTCACGGAGCAGGGGTCGACGTGGATGCGCTGGAAGAGGTCCAGGTGCATGCCCAGGGCGTCCGCGACAAGGGACTTGATGATGTCGCCGTGGGAGCACATGAGGAAGACGGCGTCGCTGCCGTCCCGCTCCTCGATCCGCGTGTTCCAGTCGCGTACGGCGTCCACGGCGCGCGCCTGCATGGCCCGCATGGACTCGCCGCCCGGGAAGGCGGCTGCCGACGGGTGCTGCTGCACGACCTTCATCAGGGGTTCTTCGGAGAGTTCGGACAGTTTGCGCCCGGACCAGTCGCCGTAGTGGCATTCGCCGATCCGCTCGTCCGTGTGCAGTTCCAGCTCGGGCCGCGCGGCCAGCAGGGGGGCGAGGGTCTCGCGGCAGCGTTGCAGCGGGCTGGTGACGGCGGCGGCGAGCGGCACGCCCGCGAGGCGGCCGGGGAGCGCGGCGGCCTGCTCGGCGCCGCGCTCGTCGAGGGCCACGCCGGGGGTCCATCCGGCGAGCAGCCCTGCGGTGTTGGCGGTGGACCGCCCGTGTCGTACGAGGATCAGCGTGGCCATGGGGGCCAGCGTAGGCGGTGCGGGCGGGGTGCGGGACGGTGCGGGCCGGTCGGGGGCGGGGGAGAATGTTCGGCGTGATTGTCGACTGCGCGATGTACCGGGACGGCCGCCGCTCCGAGGGCCCGGAGGACTTCTCCGACGCCCTGGACGAGGCCCGTGCGAGCGGTGACGCCTTCGTGTGGGTCGGCACGTACGAGCCCACGGAGGAGGAGTTCGATCATGTGCGCCGCGAGTTCGGCCTGCACCCGCTGGCGGTGGAGGACGCGCTCAACGCCCACCAGCGCCCCAAGCTGGAGGTGTACGACGATTCGCTGTTCGTGGTGCTGAAGCCGGTGCTCTACGCGGAGGACACGGACACGGTCTCCACGGGCGAGCTGATGCTGTTCATCGGCGACTCCTTCGTCGTCACGGTCCGGCACGGCGCGGGGGCCCCGCTGGCGGCGGTGCGCCGGCGGCTGGAGCAGGAGCCGGAGGTGCTGCGGCACGGCCCGACGGCGGTGCTGTACGCGGTGTCGGACGCGGTGGTGGACCACTACATCGAGGTGGCGGCCGAGCTCCAGGCGGACCTGGAGGAGCTGGAGGCCGAGGTCTTCGCCCCGCACGCCCCGGACGCCAAGAACACCGCAGCCCGGATCTACGGGTTCAAGCGGCAGGTGCTGGAGTTCCGGCGGGCCACGAACCCGCTGCTGGCGCCGATGGACCGGCTCGCCTTCGGGGAGGTGCCCTTCGTCCACGCGCACGCCCAGCCGTTCTTCCGTGACGTCGCCGACCACCTGACCAGGGCGAGCGAGTACATCGAGGGCCTGGACCGGCTGCTGTCGGACGCCCTGTCGGCGCACCTCGCGCAGACGGGTCTGCGGCAGAACGACGACGTGCGGAAGATCTCGGCGTGGGCGGCGATCGCGGCCGTCCCGACGATGGTCGCGGGGATCTACGGCATGAATTTCGACCACATGCCGGAACTCCACCGGTGGTGGGGCTATCCGGGGGTCCTGCTGCTCATGGCGGGCGCCTGCCTGGGCCTGCACCGGCTGTTCAAGCGCCGCGGCTGGCTCTGACACCCCCTACGCGAATCCGGGGGCGGTGACCGGCGCGCCGCCGAGGGCGTCGCGCCGTGCGGGCATGGCCAGCCGGACCATCCGGTGCCAGCCGCTGAAGCGCTCGTACGCGTACGTCGCGCGGATGCCGGCGGCGAGCAGCGCCGCCTTGGGTGCGGGCCAGTTCAGCAGCCGCCCCATGTGGTCCATGACGGCGAGGCTGACGTCGCGGTGGACGGCGATCTCGGCGAGGGCGCTCTCGCGCAGCACCCGCTGGATGGTCCGGCCGTGGCCGGTGCGGGCCAGCCGCAGCAGTTCCTCGTGGCAGTAGGCGAGGTGGTTGTCCTCGTCGTTGCTGATCATGCGGAGGGCCCTGCCCACTTCGGGGTGGTCGCCGAAGTACCCGACCAGCATGTCCATCTGGTCGGCGGCGCGCTGTTCGGTGACGCGGCTGTGCGCGAGGTAGACGACGATGTCCTCCTCGCTCAGCGCCTCCTCGCGGCGCAGCTTGTCGTGCGCGAGCCCGATGCCGCGGCGCTCCAGCAGCATCGTGTAGTCCGTCTCGGGCGGCACGGGGACCGCCTCCAGGCCGCGTCTGCGGAGCAGGGCGTGGAAGATCCGGCCGTGCTTGTCCTCGTCGGCTCCGTGCCGGGTGATCTTGGGTGCGAGGTCGCGCATGCCGTCCGGGACGAGGGCGGCGATACGCGCGTTCTCCCATCCGCCCTGGGCTTCCCCGCTGGCGGCGATGGAGCAGAACAGCTGGAAGGAGTCGTCGTTGTCGACGATCTCCTGGAACAGGCTGCGGGCAGAGAGCATGGAACGAGTCAAACGCCGGCCCGCGGGGCGGGCAACCGAGGAGTGGCACGACTCGTCCGAATGAACGAACCTCCGGCCGGGCCGCCGCGCGTAACCCCGGGGACGTCCGGCACGTTGTCTGCTGTGTCGGCCGTGGCGGGGAAGACCCCCCGAGCCCCCACCACGGCCGCAGAACTCCCGAGGGCGTGCGCGGGCCGGCTCGCCGTCCACGCGCCCCAGCCGTCCGGGTCACCCCGGGCGGTTCAGGCGAGGCCGGCGCGCTCCAGGGCCTCCGTGCCGGCGCGCAGGGCGGCGATCCGCTCGTCGAGGGTGAAGCCGGCCGGGGCCAGCGTGAGGGTGGTGACCCCGGCCTCGGCGTAGGCGCGCATTCCGTCGGCGATCCGCTCGACCGGGCCGAGCAGTGTCGTGGAGTCGATGAGCGAGTGCGGGACGGCCTCGGCCGCGCCGTTCTTGTCACCGGCCAGGTACTTGTCCTGGATCTCGGCGGCTTCCTTCTCGTAGCCCATGCGCTGGGCGAGCTGGTTGTAGAAGTTCTGCTTCCGGCTGCCCATGCCGCCCACGTAGAGGGCGGTGTAGGGGCGGAACATGTCGGCGAGGGCGGTCACGTCGTCGCCGAGGGCCAGCGGCACGGTCGGGCAGACGTCGAAGCCGTCCATGGTCAGCCCGGCCTTCTCGCGGCCCGCTCGGATGTGGGTGAGTGCGGTGGCCTCCAGGTGCTCGGCCGCCGGGAAGATCAGCAGGGCGCCGTCGGCGATCTCGCCGGTCTGCTCCAGGTTCTTGGGTCCGATGGCGGCGATGTAGAGCGGGATGTGCTCGCGCTCCGGGTGCACGGTCAGCTTGATCGGCTTGCCCGGGCCGCCGGGCAGCGGCAGCGTCCAGTGCTCGCCCTCGTAGCTCAGCCGCTCGCGGGACATGGCCTTGCGGACGATCTCCACGTACTCGCGGGTGCGGGCGAGCGGCTTGTCGAACTTGACGCCGTACCAGCCCTCGGAGACCTGCGGTCCGGAGACGCCGAGGCCGAGGCGGAAGCGGCCCTTGGTCAGCGAGTCCAGGGTGGCCGCGGTCATCGCGGTCATGGCGGGCTGCCGGGCGGGGATCTGGAGGATCGCCGAGCCGACGTCGATGCGCTCGGTCTGGGCGGCGACCCAGGCGAGGACGGTCGGGGCGTCGGAGCCGTAGGCCTCCGCGGCCCAGCAGACGTCGTAGCCGAGCCGGTCGGCCTCCTGGGCCACTGCGAGGTTGTCGGCGTCCATGCCCGCGCCCCAATAACCGAGATTGATGCCGAGCCGCATGTGTCGTCCCCTTACCGGTGTACCGATCAGTAACGTTGATGTGCGGGGACTGTAGCGCGCCCGAGTGCTCCGCGTCAGCGCCCCAGTAGTCTCAGCGCTCATGGAGCAGAGGCATCTCGGCCGCACCGGACTGCGCGTCTCCCGGATCGGCCTCGGCACCCTCACCTGGGGCCGCGACACCGGCGAGGAAGCCGCCGCCGAACAGGTGAAGACGTTCTGGGAGGCGGGCGGCACCCTCGTCGACACCGCCGACGTGTACGGCGGCGGTGAGGCGGAGTACCTCCTCGGGCAGTTGGTGGGCGGGCTCGTACCGCGCCGGGACCTGGTGATCGCGACCAAGGCCGGCAGCGTGCCCGGCCCCTGCCGGCGCTTCGACGGCTCGCGCGGCCATCTGCTCGCGGCGCTGGACGACTCGCTGGACCGGCTGGGCACCGACTACGTCGACCTCTGGCAGGTGCACGCCTTCGATCCGGCGACCCCGGTGGAGGAGACCCTGCAGGCCCTGGACCTGGCGGTGAGCAGCGGCCGGGCCCGGTACGCGGGCGTGGCGGGCTTCTGCGGCTGGCAGCTGGCGAAGGCGGCGACCTGGCAGCTGGCGGCCCCCGGGGTACGGACCCGGATCGCCTCGACGCAGATGGAGTACTCACTGCTCCAGCGCGGGGTGGAGAGGGAGGTGCTGCCGGCCGCGCGGGACCTGGGCGTGGGGCTGCTGCCGTCCTCCCCGCTGGGGCGCGGAGTGCTGACCGGCAAGTACCGGGAGGGCACCCCGGCCGACTCCCGGGGCGCCTCGGAGTCCCTGGCCGCGCTGGTGGACCCGTACCTCGACGACGCGGCGGGCCGCATCGTGGATGCGGTGGTGACGGCGGCGCAGGGGCTGGCCGTGACCCCGCTCCAGGTGGCTCTGGCGTGGGTCCGGGACCGGCCGGGGGTCGTCGCGCCGATCGTCGGCGCGCGGACATCGGCGCAGCTGGCGGCGGCGTTGTCGGTGGAGGCGCTTAGTCTTCCCGAGGAGATCTGCCGGGCGTTGGACGACGTGTCGGCACCGGAGCACCGCTATCCCGATCAGGACTGGAGCACGCTGTGAGCACGGACCGTCAGGCCGAAGCCGCCCCCGCCGCCGCGGAGGCCCCGACCGGCCCCGGGGCCGATCCGGCCACGCCTCACGACCAGTCCGCCGGCGCCCTCCCGCCGCACGGCGAAGCCGCCGACCCCGCCCCCTCGGCCGACGCCCCGGAGGGGGAACGGCCGGCACCGGGCGCCCCCGAGGCACCCGCGCACGGCGGTGAGGACGGCAGGGCTACGCAAGCACAGGCCGACCCGGGCGGCGCAGCCGGCGAGGCGCAGGAACCCGGCGGGGGGATCAGCGAGGCACAGGCCGAGCTCGCCGCGCAGCGGGTCGAGCGGGAGCGGATCGCCCGGCGCAAGGCCGAGCGGGACGCGCCCGTCGAGGCCGGGGCGAAGCTCAGCGGGAAAGCCGCCGACCTGCTGGCGGCCGTACGGGCCGTGGAGAGCGGCGCGAAGCCCTCCACCGCCTATTTCGACGACGCTCCCGCCGCGCCCCGCAAGGCGGCCCCCGCTCCCCCACCGCCGCGCCCGACCGCCCCCGCCCCCACCCCTGCGCCGGCAGCCGCCCCCTCCGCCGAGGCCGTGGAGGCCGTACGGGCCGTCCTGGCCCGGGGCGGCGCGCCCGAGTCGCTCGCCGCGCCGGTCGCGACGGCCCTCGGCGACGGCGCCGCGCAGGAGCTCGCGCAGAACCCGTGGCGGCTTCTGGCGGTCCCCGCCGTACGCCCGACGCAGGCGGACGGCTTCGCCCGCGCCCTGCTGGGACCGGCGGCCGCTCCCGGGGACGAGCGACGCACGACCGTCCTGGTGGGCTGGCTGCTGGCCCAGGCGGGCGTGAAGGGGCACACCGCACTGGAGGCTCCGGTCCTGGAGAAGGCCCTGGCCCAGTACGGCGTGCCGGATCCGGCCGCGGCGCTGGAGCACTCGATCGCGGAGGCGTCGGTCCTGGTCTTCCACGAGCCGCTCGGCGACGCGCCCGCGGCGGAGGAGGGTGAGGAGCAGCCGGTACGGATCCTGGTGGGCCTGGAGGGCGCCGCGATGGCCGAGGAGAGCCTGGCCGACGGTCTGGCCCGGCTGGCCGGCACCTTCGAGGGCCCGGCGGACTGGGAGCAGGCCGCCGCGGCCGCGCCGGACCGGTCCTGCGCCGAGCTGATCCGCGCGGTCGCCGCCCACGGGCTGGTCGCCCACACGGGTGGGGAGGCCGCCCGGGCCGAACCGCTCGCCCTGGCCGCGGCGGCCCGTGAGCTGGGTCTGCGCGTCTGCGTCGCCGCGCATGCGCCCGACGGCCCGGACGACCTGGTGACGGTGGCCGGGCTGCTGTCCGGCCGGGAGGGGCCGCCGCGCGACGCGGACGGGCAGTTCGAGCTGGACCTGCTGGTCGTGCTGGACGCGCCGCAGCTGGACGTGGAGAGCGCGGCGGCGCTGGTCGAAGGCGTCCGGGACGGGGCCCGGCTGGTCCTGTCCGGCGATCCCGGGGTGCTCGGCTCCGCGGGGGCGGGCCGGGTGTTCGGCGATGTGCTGGCGGCGCGTACCTGCCCCCAGCTGGTCTCCCGCACCCCGGACCCGGGTCCCCTCGGCGAGCTCGTCTCCGGCGTGGGGATCGGTGAGCTGAACCAGGTCGACGCTCCCGGCAAGGAGGTCGTCATCGTCCCGGTGCAGGACGCCGGGGAGGCCGTGCACCGGGCGGTGCAGCTGGTGGCGGAGTCGGTGCCGCGGGCCTTCGGGATCCCGGCGGACAGCGTGCAGGTGATCACCCCGGGGCACGGCGGCTCGGCGGGGACGCGGGCGTTGAACGCCGCGCTGAAGGAGCGGCTCAATCCCGGCCCGGGCCGGTTCGGGGGCTTCGACCCCGGCGACCGGGTGGTTTATGTGCCGTCGCCGGGGCGGGCCCTGCCGGCGCGCGTGGTGTCGGCCGATGCGGAGGGGCTGCACCTGGACCGCGGGGGCGCGCGGGTCGTCGTGGCGAAGGAGCTCGTCGAGTCCCAGGTGCGGCACGGCTGGGCGGTGACAGCGCACCAGGCGGTGGGGGCGCGGTGGCCGGCGGTGGTCGTCGTCCTGCCGGGTGATGCGGCGCCGGCGCTGTCGCGGGACTGGGTCTACACGGCGTTCGGACGGGCCGAGCGGCACCTGTCGGTGGTGCACGGGGTGGACCAGGCGCTGGCGCGGGCGGTCTCCGAAGTGCTCCCGAAGCCGCGTACGACGCGGCTGACGGGACTGCTGAAGGGGCTCGCGGCCGCGAGCGAGCAGTCCGAGCCGTAGCGGCGGGAGGCCGGCAGCGCCGGACACCGCGGCCCGCCGCCCGGTGGCGTGGGGGCCGCGGTGTCCGGCAACGGGGCGGAGGTCAGGCGGGGGTCAGTCCCCGCCGGGCGGTCTCGTCCTCGTCGTCGGCGTCGTCGAACGCGTCGGGCTCCTCGTCGAAGACGGAGCTGACGTCGAACCGGTGCAGCACGTCCTGCGGATCGATGTGCCCGAAGGGCGAGCCCAGCCACTCCCCCGGTTCGGCCATCTCCTCCGCGGTGGCGATCCACAGCGTGGAGTCACCCTCCTCCAGCCCGAAGTCCTTGGAGCGGGAGGCGATCTCGTCGGGCTCGTACTCCCCGTAGAGGACGCCGAGGGCGTCGGCGGTGCCGCCGTCGTGGCCGAAGTCGGCGTCCCGGTCGTGGGCGGCGACCCGTTCGGCCTGGGCGATCAGCCGCGCCGGTTCGACGACGGCGTAGTCGCGGCGGATGAGGACGCTGAAGGCGGCGGGTTCGGCGGGACCGGTGTACGGGACGCCGTCCTCGGGCGTCGGGATCTCGAAGGGGGTGACCTCGTCGTAGCGGTCGTAGAGGAGTTCGTCGTACTCCTCGGCGGCGGCGGCGAGTTCGTTGAAGGCGGCGTAGACGTCCGGATCCTCGTCCCCGGTCCTGCGCTCGACCGCGGCAAGGTGGCGGTCGAGCGCGGCCTTGACCGCCTCGGCGGCGGCGCGGACCTCGGCAACAGTGGGCAGAGCGGCATCAGACATGGAGCAGACGCTATCCGTAGCAGGCCCGTGCCCGCACAATAGATGCGATGCCGGAATACGAATTCATCGACGTGTACGTGCCCCGCGGGGTTCCTCGCAAGGAGGCGACCCGCCTGCTGACCGACCATGCCGAGTACGGGAACTGGGAGATCGACCGGCTGAGCCTGCACCGGGACGGCAGCCGCCGCGTGCGGCTGCGCCGCCGGATCATCCGCCAGGTCCGCGCCACCTGGTGAACGCGGGCCCCGGGGGCGGGGCCCGCGTGGTGAGCGACCGTCAGGCGGCGTTGGCCCGGGCCCGCCGGTAGAGCACCGTACCGGCGAGCAGCAGGCCGCCCGCGACCGGGAGGCCGGCCGTCAGGACGTCGCCGGAACCGGTGGCGGCGAGCTGCGGCCCCGTGCCGGGTCCCGTGCCGGGGTGGGTGACGGGGGTGCCCGTACCGGTACCCGGGGCGCCGGGGGTGCCCGGGTTGCCGGGGTTCCCAGGAGTGCTTGGGGTCCCGGGGTTGCCGGGGTTGCCCGGATTCCCAGGAGTGCCCGGGTTCCCGGGGTTGCCCGGGTTCCCGGGGTTGCCCGGGTTCCCGGGGTTGCCCGGGTTACCGGGGTTGCCCGGGTTACCGGGGTTGCCCGGGTTACCGGGGTTGCCCGGGTTACCGGGGTTGCCCGGGTTACCGGGGTGGTCGTCGCACGGTTCATCGTCGCCCGGATGGCCCGGGTTGCCGGGGCTCCCGGGGTTTCCAGGAGTGCCCGGGTTACCGGGGTTACCGGGGTTACCGGGGTTACCGGGGTTGCCGGGGTTGCCCGGGTTACCCGGCTCGGTGGGTCCGGAGCCGTTGGCGCAGTGGTTGCCGAAGGCCGGGTTGAGGCCTCCCACCACCGTCACGCTGTTCCCGCAGACGTTCACCGGCGCCTCCACGGGCGCCTGCACGGTGTTCCCGGACAGCAGGCCCGGAGAGTTCTTCGCATGCCCCGTAGCGGCGGAATCCGCGTGCGCGTGGCCCCCGGCCAACGCGAGGACACCCCCCGCGGCAGCCATGGTGAACAGGGTCTTCCTGGTGACCTGTGCCGGTCGTCGCATCTGTACTCGTCCCCTGGTGTGTACGTGTCCGGCCGGTGCGCCCTCGGCGCTCCGGCCGGCCAGGCTCCCCCGCCTGGTACGCCGAAAAAGTGGTTTTCCGGGCCGTAAAAGGCCGGTGGCCCCGGAACGCTGGAGTGCGTCCGGGGCCGAAGACTTCAGATGCGTCAGGCGTTGACGCAGGTGTTGCCGAAGGCCGGGTTCAGCAGGCCGATGACGTTCACGGTGTTGCCGCAGACGTTGACCGGGATGTGGACCGGGACCTGGACGACGTTGCCGGACAGGACACCCGGGGAGCCGATGGCCGCACCCTGGGCACCCGCGTCCGCGACGGCCATGCCGGCACCCGCGAGAACCAGACCACCGGTGGCAGCCGCAGCGGCGACAACCTTCTTGAGCATTGTTCCTCCTAGTAGGCAATGTGCGGTCCCAGCCGCGGACCGCATCACCTGTAACGAGGAAGGATCACCGGGGCTACGAGCGTATGAGTGCATTCACTCTTCTCAGTGGAATGCGCACACCTTCTCGAATGTCACGCGTTGTCGATGAACCGGTCCAGCACCCGCACGCCGAACTTCAGCCCGTCCACCGGAACCCGCTCGTCCACGCCGTGGAACATGCCGGCGAAGTCCAGCTCCGGCGGCAGCTGCAGCGGGGCGAAGCCGAAGCAGCGGATGCCGAGGTCGTCGAAGGACTTGGCGTCCGTGCCGCCCGACAGCGTGTACGGGACCGCGCGCGCGATCGGGTCCTCCGCCGTCAGGGCGCCCTGCATCGCCTCGACCAGTCGGCCGTCGAAGTCCGTCTCCAGCGCCTTGTCGCCGTGCACGTCCTCCCGCTTCACCCGGGGGCCGAGGATGCGGTCCAGGTCGGCGAAGAACTCCTCCTCGTAGCCCGGCAGGAAGCGGCCGTCGACGTGGGCGGTGGCCTGGCCCGGGATGACGTTGACCTTGTAGCCGGCGCCGAGCATCGTCGGGGCGGCCGAGTTCCGCAGGGTCGCGCCGACCATCTTGGCGATGCCGCCGAGCTTGGCCAGCGTGGCGTCCATGTCGTCCGGGTCCAGCGGGGTGCCCAGCGCGTCCGAGAGCTCGTCCAGGAAGGACCGTACGGTCTTGGTCACGCGCACCGGCCACTGGTGGCGGCCGAGCCGACCCACGGCCTCGCACAACTCGGTGATCGCGTTGTCGTTGTTGGTCATGGAGCCGTGGCCGGCGGTGCCCTCGACCGTGAGCCGCATCCAGTGCATGCCCTTCTGGGCGGTCTCCACGAGGTAGAGGCGGAGGTTCTCGTTCACGGTGAAGGAGAAGCCGCCGACCTCGCCGATCGCCTCCGTGACGCCCTCGAACAGCCCCGGGTGCTTGTCGACGAGGTACCGGGCGCCGTAGATACCGCCCGCCTCCTCGTCGGCGAGGAAGGCCAGGACGATGTCCCGCGGGGGCTTGCGGCCGCTGCGCATCCGGTCGCGGACGACGGCCAGCGTCATCGCGTCCATGTCCTTCATGTCGACGGCGCCTCGGCCCCATACGCAGCCGTCGGCGATCTCGCCCGAGAACGGGTCGTGCGTCCAGTCCGCGGCATTGGCCGGAACCACGTCGGTGTGCCCGTGGATCAGCAGCGCGGGCCGCGAGGGGTCCTCCCCCTCGATCCGCGCCACCGTGGAGGCACGGCCCTTGTGCGATTCGAAGATCTGCGGCTCCAGCCCGACCTCGGCGAGCTTCTCGGCGACCCACTCCGCCGCCTTGCGCTCACCGGGGCCCGAGTGGTCGCCGTAGTTGCTGGTGTCGATCCGGATGAGGTCCCGGCAGAGGTCGACGACCTCGTCCTCGCCGGATACGGTCCTGCCCGCGCTCGACTCGCTCACGCTGCTTCCTCCCACTGATCCACTCAGTACCGAACGCTCCCATCCTCGCGCCCCGGGGCCGCTCTCCCCAAGGGCGATCCCCGGCCGTACGGGGGGTGTGATCGGGGGCCCCGGCCGTGCGGTAGTGTTTTCCCTGTCGCAACGGCCCGCGAGGGCCGGAGGGCACACACCCGGTCCGGGTGGCGGAATGGCAGACGCGCTAGCTTGAGGTGCTAGTGCCCTTTATCGGGCGTGGGGGTTCAAGTCCCCCCTCGGACACCAACGGAAGGACCCCGCTGCGGCGGGGTCCTTCCGCGTTCCCGGGACCGGGCCGCCGACGGCGGCGGCGACCCCGGAATGTTTGGTAGTGTTTCGCTCGTCGCAACGGCCCGCGAGGCCGCAGGACACACACCCGGTCCGGGTGGCGGAATGGCAGACGCGCTAGCTTGAGGTGCTAGTGCCCTTTATCGGGCGTGGGGGTTCAAGTCCCCCCTCGGACACCACGGCAAAGGCCGGTCAGGAACTCCCTGACCGGCCTTTCGCATGTCCGCGGACCTGATGCGGTGCCGGGACGGCGGGTGTCCGTCGAGAAGCGGCGAGACCCCCGCACCGGAACGGTGCGGGGGTCTCGTGGCGTCCTGGGCGGCGTCAGTCGCGGGGGGACGACATGGCGGCCACTCGGCCGCGGACCAGGAACCAGCCGCCGACGAGGGCGGCGGCGATGGCCGGGAGGAGCATGACCGTGGTGCGGCCGACGCCGCCGTCGCTCCACATGAGGACCAGGACCGTGGCCAGGAAGAGCAGGGTCACGATCTGGGTGTACGGGGCCCAGGGCAGGCGGTAGGACGGGCGGGTGACCAGGCCGTTCTTCGAGCGGTGCCAGAAGAAGAGCGAGCAGAGCATGACCATGCCCCACGTGCCGAGGATGCCGATGGAGGCGAGGTTGAGGACGATCTCGAAGGCCTCGCCGGGCATCCAGTAGTTCAGGCCGACGCCGGCGACGCCGAAGGCGGCGGTGAACAGGACGCCGCCGTAGGGCACCTTGCCCTTGTTCATGACACCGGTGAACTTCGGGGCGGAGCCGGAGAGGGCCATCGAGCGCAGGATGCGGCCGGTGGAGTACAGGCCGGAGTTCAGCGAGGAGAGGGCGGCGGTCAGGACGACCAGGTTCATGATGCCCGCGGTGCCGGGGATGCCCAGCTTGTCGAAGACCGTCACGAACGGGGACTGGTCGGCGGAGTAGGCCGTGTACGGGAGCAGCAGGGCCAGCAGGACGACCGAGCCGACGTAGAAGACGCCGACGCGCCACATGATGGAGTTGATCGCCTTCGGCATGATCTTCTCCGGGTTCTCGGTCTCGCCCGCGGCGACGCCGCACAGCTCGACGGAGGCGTACGCGAAGACGACGCCCTGGACCACCATGAGCATCGGGATGACGCCGGAGGGGAAGAGGCCGCCGTTGTCGGTGATCGTCGCGAGGCCGGGAGTGTGGCCGTCGATCGGGTGGCTGGTGGCGACCAGGTAGATGGCGACCGCCATGAAGATCACCAGGGCGCCGACCTTGACGATCGCGAACCAGAACTCCATCTCGCCGAAGTACTTCACCGAGATCAGGTTCGCGGTGAGGACGATGGCGAGGGCGATGAAGGCGAGGACCCACTGGGGCACGTCGGTGAACGCCGACCAGTAGTGGGCGAACACGGCGGCGGCCGTGATGTCCGCCACGGTGGTGGTGGACCAGTTCAGGAAGTACAGCCAGCCGGCCGTGTAGGCGCCCTTCTCGCCCATGAACTCGCGGGCGTAGGAGACGAAGGCACCGGAGGAGGGCCGGTAGAGGACGAGCTCGCCGAGGGCCCGGACGACGAAGAAGGCGAAGACGCCGCAGACCGCGTAGGCGATCGCGAGGGAGGGGCCGGCTCCGGCGAGGCGGCCGCCGGCGCCGAGGAACAGGCCGGTGCCTATCGCCCCGCCGATCGCGATCATGTTGATGTGGCGGGACTTCAGGTCCTTGCTGTAGCCCTCGTCACCGGCGTCGACATGGCGGGAGGACGCCGGGGCGGGTGCCTCGGTCAAGGTGCGGTCACTCATGTATGACTTCGCCTTCGTGGGTGGGACAGGCAGCCCGGAGCGCCGCGCAGAGGAGCTGGGTGGTGTCCTCTGTGGCGCGTTCCGGGTGTTTTGATCGACCCAGGAGACCACGAGGCTCGGCCGGCCGCCAAAATCGACCTTGAACGCGCGAGCCCCCGACGACCTTGGAAACGGTCGCCGGGGGCCGGGCGCAGCCTGGGAAAAGGGCTCAGTCGCCGGGTGTGGCCTCCGCCACCTGATCCAGACGGAAGGCTTCGTTGCCGAGGCCGATGCGGGCGTGGACGTCGGGGCGGTTGCGCCGCAGGAAGGCCCCGTACAGCAGTCCGGCCACTGCGGCGGCGGCGATGATGCCGGGCAGGACCCAGCTGAGTGCGGAGCCCTTCTCGGCGCCGACGAGGACGCCGAAGTCCTTGACGGTGTAGGCGGCGATGCCGAGCAGGGCCAGGCCGGCGGCGCCGGCGGCGACGAGGCGCCAGACCTGGGCGCCGGCGGTGCCGCGGCGCACGAAGAAGGCGATCACCGCGAAGGAGGCGGCGGCCATGAGGAGTGTCACACCGAGGGCGCCGACACTGCCCATCCAGGTGAACAGGTGCAGGACGGGGGCGGTGGGGTCGCCGGCGGGCAGGTCGTCGGTGACGGCGAAGGCGAGGACGACGAGGGTCGCGATGCCGGTCTGCAGGAGCGAGCCGGTGGCGGGGGCGCCGGTGCCGGCGTTGGTGCGGCCGAAGGCGGCCGGGAGCAGTCCCTCGCGGCCCATGGCGAAGGCGTAGCGGGAGACGACGTTGTGGAAGCTGAGCATGGCGGCGAACATGCCGGTCACGAAGAGGACGTGCAGGACGTCGGTGAAGGTGGTGCCGAGCCGGGACTCGGTCAGCTGGAAGAGCAGGCCGGGACCGGCTTCGCCGGCGGTCCTGACGACCTCGCCGGGGCCGGTGGCGACGGTGAGCGCCCAGGCGCTGAAGGCGAAGAAGAGGGCGACGAAGCCGACGGCGAGGAACATCACGCGGGAGACGACGATGTGCGGCCTGCTGGTCTCCTCGGCGTACACCGGGGACTGCTCGAAGCCGACGAAGGCGGCGATGCAGAAGCAGAGGGCGGTGCCGAGACCGGCCCCGCTGAGGGTCTCGGGGTTGAAGGCGTGGAGGGAGAGGCCTTCGGGGCCGGGCTGGGCGAGGGCGGCGGCGTCGAAGACGACGACCAGGGCGCACTCGATCAGGAGGAGGACGCCGAGGACCTTGGCGTTGAGGTCGATCTTGAGCCAGCCGAGGGCGCCGGTGGCGGCGACCGCCAGCAGGGCGGGGATCCACCACGCGATCTCGGTGTCGAGGTAGGTGGCGAAGAGGCCGGAGATCTCGAAGCCGAGGATGCCGTAGACGCCGACCTGCATGGCGCTGTACGCGACGAGGGCGACGAGCGAGGCGGCGACGCCGGCGGTGGGGCCGAGGCCGCGGGCGATGTAGGCGTAGAAGGCACCGGCGTTGTGGACGTGGCGGCTCATCTCGGCGTAGCCGACGCTGAACAGGGCGAGGACGAGGCCGAGGATGACGAAGAGCAGGGGCTGGCCGACGACGCCCATGAGCCCGAAGGTCGTGGGCATGACACCCGCGACCACCATGAGGGGGGCGCTCGCGGCGAGTGCGGAGAGCAGCAGGCCGGCGGTGCCGAGGCGGTCGGCGCGCAGCGCGCGGTCCTGGCCCTTGTAGGTGCGTATCTCGGCCGGCTCCTGAAGCGTGGTGGATCTGCCCGTCGGCATGGCGGCGTCCTTTCGGGGGCGCGGTTCTTTCGGGGGCGGATGGGTGGGGTGGTGCGGGGGTGGGGCGTGGGGGTCAGGCGGTGCCCAGTGCCACGTTGCGTGCGGCGAGGAAGGCCTTCTGCGGGTCCAGGTCGGGATAGGACCAGGGAGCGCGGGTGGCGTGGCTGCCGATGCGGTGGAAGAGCGCGGCCGCCTCGGCGGGGCGGCCCTCGCAGAGTTTGGCGTGGGCGAGGAAGTTCAGGTCGACCCGGTTGCGGGGGTGGTCCTCGCGCTCCCACTCCAGCCACCAGTCGAAGGCGGAGCGCAGGACCTGGCGGGCGCGGCGGCCGGCCCAGTGGGCGGCGGCCGCCTCGGGGGTGTGGCCGTGCGTGGCGGCGAGCACGCGGTAGCGCTCGGCGTGCGCGACGACGGGGAGCACGGCCAGCGGGGAGTCGGCCGGGGATTCCTCGGCGGCCCAGGCGGCGAAGTCGTAGACCTCGTGGAGAGGGTCCTGGCCCGGGGCGAGGGTGCGTTCGGCCAGTTTCGCCACCATGAGGTGGTGGGCGTGGTGGTGCTCGCGGTGGCGGGCCCGGACCTGGTCGAAGTGGCGGCTGAACTCCTCCTCCGTGCCGAAGGCGCGGGAGAGCAGCAGCAGGCCGAGCCACGGGGTCGGGTCGTCGGGGAGCAGTGCGGCGGCCCGGCGGCAGGCCTCCTCGGCGGCGGCCGGCGTGCCCTTGTGGCGCAGGGCGGCGAAGACGGCGGCGCAGGCGAGCAGGGTCGCGGCGTCGGCGCTGTCCGGTTCGGCGAGCAGCCACTCCCGGGCCCAGGCGGTGGCCGCCGGGGTCTGGGCGAGGACGGTGACGCGGTGGCCCCGGCGGTCCCAGTCGTCGCCGGTGCCGACGAGGAGGGAACGGACCCGGGCCCAGCGCCCCTGGGTGAACTGGGCGCGTACGTCGATCAGTTCGGCGTCGCAGAGGGCCGGGTCGAAGAGCTGGGCGTCCCGCTTGCGGGCGCGGCCGAGGGGCGGCGGAGGCGGGGACATCCGCGGGGTTTCCCTCCAGGACGCGGGCGGACAGAGGTCGGGGGTCGGATCGGGGCGGTCCGGCCGGGGATCCGGTCGGGCGGTCCGGCCGGGTCGGGAGGCCGGTGGCGGCCGTCGCGCGCGCAGGGTGCACGCGCGCGGTCCGGCCGGCCGTGGGGCTCGGGGGTCGTGCCGGTGGAGCGGGGGCGTGGAGCTGTGGGCGGTGCGCTGTGCCGGGCTCCGGTGGATTGCGTGGAGCACGGAGGGGGGTGCGGTGGAGCGCCGGGGCTCGGGGTTCCGACGGAACTCCGGTGAGCACTCCGGTGATCACGCACAGCAAAGCGGTAGGCGCAGCTCCGAGTCAAGGTCCAGTCCACTGCGTGGCGGGTTTCAACTGGTCGGGCGCCCGTGTCAGTTGGGCGGCCGCTGGGCATTGCGGCCCGCCGCGGCCGGCGTTCTAAGGTGGCCGTATGACTGCATATGACGATCTTCCCCCGTACCTGCTGGGGTTTCCGGGTCCGCTCCGCGATCAGTTGGTCGCCGCCGTGCTGGGCGGGGCGAAGACCAGCACCACCGGGCTCCTCGCGGAGTACGAGGCCGAGCGGGAACCGCTGCCGGAGCCCGGCACACGGTCCCTGCTCGTGGACTCCGACGAGCGCGGGGTGGCCGTGGTGGAGGTCACCTCCGTGGAGGTGCTGCGGCTCGGCGACGTGGGGCTGGAGCACGCGGTCGACGAGGGGGAGGGCCACACCTCGGTGGCCGAATGGCGCAGGGCCCACGAGGAGTTCTGGCACAGCGAGCCGGTGCGCACGGTGATCGGGGACCCGGGGTTCACGGTCGATGACGACACCCTCGTCGTGGCGGAGCGGTTCCGGGTCGCCGAGCGCCTGGCCTGACGCCTCCGGCAGCCGGTCCCGACCCGCCGCGGGGCCGGCCGCCGCGGGGCCGGCCGCCGCGGGCCGTGTCTCAGCCGACCGCCTGCGCCGCGGCCCGCCCCGCCGCGCGGCCGGAGAAGATGCAGCCGCCGAGGAAGGTGCCCTCCAGGGCCCGGTAGCCGTGGACCCCGCCCCCGCCGAATCCGGCCGCCTCGCCCGCGGCGTAGACGCCCGCCAGCGGTTCGCCCGTCCCGGTCAGGACCCGGGAGGACAGGTCGGTCTCCAGCCCGCCCAGGGACTTGCGGGTCAGGATGGAGAGCCGTACCGCGATCAGCGGACCGGCCGCGGGATCGAGGATCCGGTGCGGGGCGGCGGTGCGGATCAGCTTGTCACCGAGGTACCGGCGGGCCCCGTGGATGGCCGTCACCTGCAGGTCCTTGGTGAAGGGGTTGGCGATCTCCCGGTCGCGGGCCACGATCGCGTGTCGGACGGCGCCCTCGTCGAGCAGGTCCTCCTTCGTCACGGCGTTCATGCCGCGCACGAGGGCGGAGAGGTCGCGCTCGACGACGAAGTCGGCGCCGCGGTCCATGAAGGCCTTGACCGGGCCGGGTACGGCCTGGCGGGCCCGCGTGATGACGTCGCGTACCGACTTGCCGGTCAGGTCCGGGTTCTGCTCGGAGCCGGAGAGGGCGAACTCCTTGCCGATGATGCGCTGGTTGAGCACGAACCAGGTGTGGTCGTGGCCCGTCCTCATGATGTGGTCGAGCGTCCCGAGGGTGTCGAAGCCGGGGAAGAGCGGTACGGGCAGCCTCCGGCCCGTGGCGTCCAGCCACAGCGGGGACGGCCCGGGCAGGATGCGGATCCCGTGCCGGGCCCAGATCGGGTCCCAGTTCCCGATGCCCTCGGTGTAGTGCCACATCCGGTCCTTGTTGATGTGGCTGGCGCCCGCGGCCTCCGCGATGCCCAGCATCAGGCCGTCGACGTGGGCGGGAACCCCGGAGAGCATGCGCTCGGGCGGGGTGCCCAGCCGGGCGGGCCACTGGGCGCGCACGAGGTCGTGGTTGCCGCCGATGCCGCCGCTGGTGACGATCACGGCCTGGGCCCGCAGGGAGAAGGTTCCGATGGCCTCGCGACTGCTGGCGGTGCCGCGTACGGCGTCGGAGGGCTCCAGGACCTCACCGGTCACGGTGTCCACCGCGCCGGCGGTGGCGGACAGTCCGGTCACCCGGTGGCGGAACGCCAGGCGGACCAGGCCGCGGGCCACTCCCTCCCGGACCCGGCGTTCGAACGGCGCCACCAGGCCGGGGCCGGTGCCCCAGGTGATGTGGAAGCGGGGCACGGAGTTGCCGGGGCCTCCCGCGTCGTAGCCGCCGCGCTCCGCCCAGCCGACGACGGGGAAGAAGCGGACGCCCTGCCGGTGCAGCCAGGGGCGCTTCTCGCCGGCCGCGAAGTCGACGTAGGCCTCGGCCCAGCGGCGCGGCCAGGCGTCCTCCTCGCGGTCGAACCCGGCGGTGCCCCGCCAGTCCTGGAGGGCGAGCGCCCGGCTGTCCTTGATCCGCATCCGGCGCTGCTCGGGCGAGTCCACGAAGAAGAGGCCGCCGAAGGACCAGTGCGCCTGGCCCCCGATGGACTGCTCCGGCTCCTGGTCGAGCAGGATGACCTTGCGGCCCGCGTCGACGAGCTCGGCAGTGGCCACGAGGCCCGCGAGCCCGGCTCCGATCACGATCACGTCTGCGTCGTACGTCATGCGGGTACCCGTCCTCCGTCGCTGGTGGGGCAGATCCTTTGCTACGGAGCGGTAACCCGTCAACAGCGGTGGTTGGATGGACCTCGTGAGTGCCGCTGATGAAGTGCTGGACGTGGTGGACCGGGACGACCGGGTCACCGGGCAGGCCCGGCGCGGCGAGGTCTACGCCCGCGGGCTGATCCACCGCTGCGTGTTCGTGCTGGCCAGGGACGCCGAGGACCGGATCTTCGTGCACCGGCGCACGGCGTCGAAGCTCGTCTTCCCCTCGCACTACGACATGTTCGTCGGCGGGGTGCTCGGCGCCGGCGAGACCTACGCGCGGGCCGCGCTGAGGGAGGCCGAGGAGGAGCTGGGGGTGCGGGGGCTTCCCCGGCCGGAGCCGCTGTTCAAGTTCCTGTACGAGGGCCCGGGCGGAGCCTGGTGGTCCTGCGTGTACGAGGTGCGGTGCGAACTGTCGGTGTCCCCCCAGGTCTCGGAGGTGGACTGGCACGCCTTCCTCACGCGGGAGGAGCTGGACCGGCGGGTCGGGGCCGGGGACTGGCCGTGGGTGCCGGACGGGCTGGAGGCCTACCGGCGGCTGCGCGCGCGTCCGGAGCCCCGCCAGTAGATTGATCGGGTGATCGACTTCGTCAAGGACGTACGCCTGTGGTTCGCGCCGTCGCGGCTGAAGGACGAGGGCGACACCCCCGACTACCGCTTCTCGCTGGCCAACGAGCGCACGTTCCTCGCCTGGATCCGCACCGCCCTGGCCCTGGTCGGCGGCGGTTTCGCCGTCGAGCAGTTCCTGCCCGACCTGCGATGGGGGGTGCGCGTCGGGATGGCCTTCGCCCTGCTGGCCGTGGGTGCGGCCTGTGCGCTGCGGGCGGTGAACCACTGGGTGCGCTGCGAGCGGGCGATGCGGCGGCACGAGGACCTGCCGCTGTCACGGTTCCCGGTGGTGCTGAGCCTCGGTGTGGGGCTGGTGGCGGTGGCGATGGTGGTGGTGTCGCTGCTGGGCTGGACGTCGGGCCGGTGAGCGCGGCGGGCACGGACCGCGACGCCGGGCTGCAGCCCGAGCGGACCCGGCTCGCGTGGCGGCGTACGACGCTGGCGTCCTCGGTGGTGGCGGTGCTGGCGCTGCGGCAGGCGCTGCGCGGGTCCGGTTCGTCGGCGGAGGTGGCCGGGGCTGCGGTGATCGTGCTGCTCTGGCTGGTGTTCCTGGGAGTGGCGCACCGCCGGATCCGGGCGCTGGCGACCGGCCGGCCGCCCGGGCTGGCACCCCGGTCGGCGCTGGCCGTGGTGGCGTGCACCGTGGCACTGGCGGTCTTCGCGATGGCGGTCATCCTCTGATCCGCCGACCGGATCGTCCTACTTCCCGCTACAGGTCCGGACACAACGGGCGATAGCCGATCATTCGGACTACTCTCGTCGCCATGACGACCCTCCACCACGAACACCCCACGCACGAGCACGTCCACGGCGCGGACTGCGGTCACCGGGCGGTGCCGCACGGCGACCACGTCGACTACGCGCACGACGGCCACCTGCACCGGAAGCACTCGGGGCACTGGGACGAGTGCGAGCCGGCCGGGCACACGGCCCACGAGGGCCACGCACACGCGCACGGCACGGACTGCGGGCACGAGGCGGTCCCGCACGGCGACCACGTCGACTACCTGCACGACGGGCACCGGCACGCCGAGCACGACGGGCACTACGACGACCACTGAGCGGCGCCGCCCCCGACCCGCTCCCCGGGAGCCGGTCGGGGCGGCGACCCGCCCTCCCCCGGCACGGCGGCAGCCGGCAGGATGCCGACTGCCCGTCACCGCGACCCGGGGAGAGCGCTGTTGCCCGTCGACGACCCGTACCTCGTCCGGCCCGCGCCGGGGGTGCACGCCTACGTGCAGCCCGACGGCGGCTGGTGCCTGAACAACGCCGGCTTCGTCAGCGACGGCGGCCGGACCCTGCTCGTCGACACCGCCGCCACCGAGCGCCGCGCCCTGGCGCTGCGCGAGGCCGTCGCGGCGGCCGGGGTGCCGCTCCCCCGGACGGTGGTGAACACCCACCACCACGGCGACCACACCTACGGCAACTCCGTCTTCACCCCCGAGGCGCTGGTCCTCGGGCACGAGAACGCGCGGGCCGAGCAGCTCGCCGCCGGGCACCAGCTGGAGATGATCTGGCCCGGCACGGACTTCGGGGCGGTCGACATCACCGCCCCGGACCTCACCTACGGCGACCGGGCGACTGTGCACGTGGGCGCGACCGAGGTCCGGATCGTCCACCCGGGCGTCGCGCACACCACCGGGGACTCGGTCGTCTGGCTGCCCGCGCAGCGGGTGGTCTTCACCGGGGACCTGGTCTTCGCCGGGGGTACGCCGTTCCTGGCGATGGGCTCACTGGCCGGCTCCCTGCGGGCCCTGGACCTGCTGCGCACGCTGGACACCGAGACCGTCGTACCGGGCCACGGGCCGCTGACCGACCCGTCGGCCTACGACTCCACCGAGCGCTACCTGCGGTACGTGGCGCAGCTCGCCGGGGACGGGTACGCCAAGGGGCTGGCACCGCTGGAGGTGGCCCGACGGGCCGACCTCGGCGAGTTCGCGGCGTGGCGGGAGAGCGAGCGGCTCGTGGCGAACGTGCACCGGGCGTACGCGGAGCTGGCCGGCGAGCCGGAGGGTTCTCCGCTGGACCTCCTGGCGGTCCTGACGGACATGACGCTGATGAACGGCGGTACGCCGATCCTCTGCCACGCATAGGGCCGGGGTTCTTTCGGCCCGCCCTCTGGACGGCATACCGACTGGTCGGCATGATGACGGTGCGGTGGTGCACGCGACGCACCGCCGCTGCTTTCCTCGACCCTCGCACGAAAGGTGCGCGCCATGACCTCAGCCCCGGCCGATCCCCGAGGCCTGGACCTGGAGCGGCTGCGCGGCCATCTGGACCGGGCCCGCCCCGGGCTCGTGGCCGGTGCGCTGCGCGGCCGGCTGATCGAGGGGGGCCGGTCGAACCTCACGTACGAGGTGACCGACGGGACCGCCCGCTGGGTGGTGCGCCGGCCGCCGCTGGGCCATGTACTGGCCACCGCCCACGACATGCGCCGCGAGCACCGGGTCATCGCGGCCCTGCACGGGACGGCGGTGCCGGTGCCGGAGCCGGTGCTGCTGTGCGAGGACGAGGCCGTGCTCGGGGCGCCGTTCTACGTCATGGAGTACGTGGACGGGGTGCCGTACCGCACGGCCGGAGAGCTCGCGGCGATCGGCCCGGAGCGCACCCGGCAGGCGGTGCTGGGACTGGTGGACACGCTGGTCGAGCTGCACGCGGTGGACCCGGGGGCGGTGGGCCTGGGCGACTTCGGCCGGCCCGAGGGCTTCCTCGACCGGCAGTTGCGGCGCTGGGGCAAGCAGCTCGCGGCGTCCCGGGGGCGCGAGCTCGCCGGGATCGACGAACTGCACGCCGCCCTGGGCCGCCGCCTGCCCCACTCCCCCGCCCCGACGGTGGTGCACGGCGACTACCGGCTGGACAACGTCCTGATCGGCGGCCCGGACCACTCGATCCGGGCGGTGCTGGACTGGGAGATGTCCACGCTCGGGGATCCGCTGACCGATCTCGGGCTGCTGGTGATGTACAGCTCCGACCTGGGGCCGACCGCATCGCCGGTCAGCACGACGAGCGGGGCCCCGGGCCATCCGGCGCCCGCCGAGCTGGTCGAGCGGTACGCCGCCCGGTCGGGGCGGGACACCGGGGCCATCGCCTGGTACACGGCCTTCGCCTGGTTCAAGCTCGCGGTGATCCTGGAGGGCATCCACTACCGCTACACGCTCGGGCAGACCGTGGGCGCCGGCTTCGACCGGATCGGCGACCTGGTTCCCGTCTTCATCGAGCACGGACTGACCACTTTCCAGGAACTGCAGGAAGGCTGAGGGACCCGGCATGGACTTCGCATTCGACGCCCGGACCGAGGAACTGCGCGAGCGCCTGCTCGCGTTCATGGAGGAGTACGTGCACCCGGCGGAGCCCGTTGCCGCCGAGCAGCGCGCACGGCTGGCCTCTCCCTGGGACACCCCGGCCGTCTTCGGTGAACTGAAGGCCGAGGCGCGCCGCCAGGGCCTGTGGAACCTCTTCTTCGTGGACCCGCACGGCCTGCCGGGCGACGGGCCGGGGGCGGGGCTGACCAACCTCCAGTACGCGCCGCTCGCCGAGATCACCGGCCGCAGCCCGCACCTGGCTCCCATGGCGACGAACTGTGCGGCCCCCGACACCGGGAACATGGAGCTGCTCGCCCAGTTCGGGAGCGAGGAGCAGAAGAAGCAGTGGCTGGGCCCGCTGCTGGAGGGCGTGATCCGCTCGGCGTTCGCGATGACGGAGCCCGAGGTGGCCTCGTCGGACGCGACGAACGTCGAGACCCGGATCGAGCGGGTGGGCGACGAGTATGTGATCACCGGTCGCAAGTGGTTCATCTCCGGTGCCATGAATCCGGACTGCGCGGTCTTCATCGTGATGGGCAAGACCGACCCGGACGGCGCCGACCCGCGCCGCCAGCAGTCGATGGTGCTGGTCCCGCGGGACACCCCCGGTGTCGAGGTGCGCCGGGCCATGACGGTGTACGGGTACGAGGACCACGACCACGGCGGTCACGCGGAGGTGGTGTTCGACGGGGTACGGGTCCCGGCGGCGAACCTGATCGGCGAGGAGGGCGGCGGCTTCGCCATCGCCCAGGCGCGGCTCGGCCCGGGCCGCATCCACCACTGCATGCGGCTGATCGGGATGGCGGAGCGTGCCATCGAGCTCATGTGCCGGCGTGCAGTGGAGCGCACCGCCTTCGGCAGGCCGTTGGCCGCGCAGGGCGTGGTGCAGAACTGGATCGCCGACGCCCGCGTCACGGTGGAGCAGCTGCGGCTGCTGGTACTGAAGACGGCCTGGCTGATGGACACGGTCGGCAACCGGGGGGCTCACACTGAGATCCAGGCCATCAAGATCGCGACCCCGCGGGCGGTGGTGCGGATCCTCGACGACGCGGTGCAGCTGCACGGTGCGGGCGGGGTCAGCCAGGACTTCCCGCTGGCCGAGCTGTGGGCGGCGGCGCGGACCCTGCGGCTGGCCGACGGTCCGGACGAGGTGCACCAGCGGTCCCTGGCCCGTCGGGAGCTGAAGAGGTACATGTAGCTTCCGCAGGAGCGGGTCCCGGGCCCCGGAGCGGGCCCGGCCTCGGCGGGCGGCCGCCCGCCGGTCCCCGATCGTCAGGGCCGCAGGGCCCGCAGCAGCAGGTCCGCGAGGTGGTCGGCGACCTGCTGCGGCGTGAGCGGGCCGTCCGCCCGGTACCAGGTGGACAGGTGGTGCACGGACCCGAAGTGGTAGTCCACCACCAGGTCGGCGGGGGTGGCGGTGGAGAACACGCCGGTCCGCTGACCCTCCTCGATCAGCGCCCGGAACCGCTCGTGGTAGCGCCGGCGTTCCGCCCGGACCTGCTTGTACTTCTCGGGGCTGAGCTGGTGCATCGAGCGGAAGAAGATCATGGCGTCGTCGAGGTTCTCGATGGTGGTGACGACCACGTCGGCGGCCGCGGCCCGCAGGCGTTCCTCGACGGGGGCGTCGGAGGCGGCCACCGCGTCGAGGCGCTGCTGCTGCAGGCGCAGCATCCGCGCGTACACCTCGTGCAGCAGGTCGTCCTTGGACCCGAAGTAGTGGTAGAGCGCCCCCTTGGTGACCCCGGCCGCCTCCACGATCTCCTGGACGGACGTGCGGTCGTAGCCGCGCTCGGCGAACAACCGGGTGGCGACGGCCAGCAGCCGCTGCGGTACCGGGGCTTCGTACGTGCCTGCGGGTTCCGTTGTCCTGGCCGCCATGGTGCTGACCTTCCTCTTCTCGTTCTGCCTGGTCGCTGCGACCAGCTGTACGACCCTCCGACTGTTTTCAGCCGCGGTCGCGCAGTTCCCGTCGCAGGATCTTGCCACTGGTCGTCTTCGGAAGGACAGGCAGGATCTCGACCTGGCGCGGGTATTTGTACGCGGCGAGGCGCTCGGCGCAGTAGGCGGACAGCTCGTCGGGCTCGGCGGGTGCGCCCGGGCGCAGGCTCACGTACGCCTTGACGCTCTCCCCGCGGTACGGGTCGGGGACGCCGACGACCGCGGCCTCGCGGACGGCGGGGTGGGTGTAGAGCACGTCCTCGACCTCGCGGGGCCAGACCTTGAAACCCGAGGCGTTGATCATGTCCTTCTTGCGGTCGACGACGTAGAGCCAGCCGTCGGGGTCCATGAAGCCGACGTCGCCGGTGCGCAGTTCGCCGTCCGGGAAGGCCTCCGCCGTTTCGTCGGGCAGGTTCCAGTAGCCGGGCACGACCTGGGGGCCGCGTACGGCGATCTCGCCGGTCCGGCCGAGGGGCAGTTCGGCCCCCTGCTCGTCGAGGATGCGGACGATCGTGTCGGCGCCGGGCAGGCCCACGGAGAGGGTGCCGGAGGCGGGGTCGACCGGGGCTTCGAGGTGCACGGGCACGGTGGCGCAGGGGGCGGTGCACTCGGTGAGGCCGTAGCCGTTGCGCAGGTAGAAACCGAAGGCGGTGCGAAGGCGTTCGACGAGCGCGGGCGGCAGGGGGGCGCCGCCGGAGGAGACCACCTGGAAGGACGCGAAGTGGCCCGGGGTGACGGCGGGGTGGGCGGCGAGGGCCATGAAGGCGGTGGCCGGGCCGACGGTGTAGGCGGGGCGGTGTTCCAGGAAGGCGTCGAGGACGGCGCCGGCGTCGAAGCGGTGGGCGAGGACGAGGGTGCCGGCGTTGACGAAGCAGGCGGCCAGTTCGCAGACCATGCCGGTGATGTGGAAGAGGGGTGCGAGGGCGAAGTAGCCGGCGCCCTCGGGGACGGGGTGGGAGGTGACCTGTCGCACGGCGTTGTAGGTGAGCGCGCCGTGCGGGTTCATGGCGCCCTTGGGGGTGCCGCTGGTCCCCGAGGTGTAGCTGATCAGGGCGGTGTCGGCGGCGGTGGGGGCGGGGCCGTCCGGGGCGCGGTGGCCCCGGCGGGCGACGGTGGCGAGGTCGGCGGTGTGCGGCGGGCCGCCGTCCGGTCCGGCGGTCGCGGCTGCGGGTCCGGCTCCTGCGTCCGCGGGCGCGGTCTGCTGGTGCGGTATGGACGGCGGCACCGGGGCGGGGGCCCCAGGCAGGGCCGCGAAGATCCGCGGGTCGTTGCGGGTCTGGAAGTCGCGGTCGGAGGCGGTCAGGACACTGCGCACGGCGCTGCCCCGGACGGCCTCCCGCAGGTACGCCTCCCATGCGCTGCCGTCGCAGACGAGCGCGGCGGCGCCGGAGTCGTGCAGGACGTGGCCGACCTCGCCGGACTTGTACATGGGGTTGAGGGGGACGACGACGGCCCCGGTCTTCCAGGCGGCGAGGACGGCCAGGACGAAGTGGGGGGTGTTCTGGAGCATGACGGCGACCCGGTCGCCGCGGCGGACGCCGCGCGCCGCGAGGTGGCCGGCGACGGAGTCGGAGAGCGCGTCTGCCTCGGCGTATCCGATCCGGCCGTCGAAGTAGGCGAGCGCGGCGCGTCCGGGGGCGCGGGCCACGGCCTCCCGGAAGGCGTGCAGCACGGTGGGCGGCGGTGTGACGGGTGCCCGCTGGACCGGGGCGAGCAGGCCCAGCCAGGGGCGGGAGGCGGACGCGGAGGCTGAGCCGGTGCCGGAGCCGGAGGTCACCTGGTCTCCCATGTCTGCTGGAGGTGGTTCATGCCGCTCAGCCAGCGGTCCGGGTCGGTGGCGCGGACCGCGTAGTAGTCGGCGACCTCGGGGTGCGGGAGGATCAAGAAGCGGCCCTTCTCCATGCCGTCGAACAGCGTGTCCGCCACCGCTTCCGGCTCGATCGCGGTCGGTGCGAGGACGAGTGCGCCCGCGGAGCCGGCGGCGGTCAGCATGTCGGTGCGTACTCCTTGCGGGCAGATGGCGTGGACCTGGACACCGCGGTGCCGGTAGGTCAGCGACAGCCATTCGGCGAAGGCGAGCGCGCCGTGCTTGGTGACACTGTACGGGGCCGCGCCGATCATGCTCAGCAGTCCCGCGGCGGAGACGGTGGACACGAAGCGGCCGCTCCCCCGCTCCAGCCAGTCGGGCAGCAGCAGCCGGGCGGCGCGGACGTGGGCCATCACGTTGACGTTCCAGGCCGCCTCCCAGACGCCCTCGTCGGCGCCGGCGTCGCCGCCGGAGGCGAGTCCGGCGTTGGCGCAGTAGACGTCGACCGTCCCACCGAGGGCCTCGCGCGCCTCGGCCACGATCTGCGAGGCGTCGCCCGGGAGCGGGATCGCCCGGGGGCCGATCCCGGCGGCCACGGCGGCTGCCCGGGCGGGGTCGACGTCGTTGACGACCACGGTGGCGCCTTCGGCCGCGAAGCGCTGGGCGAGTGCGGCGCCGATGCCGCCGCCCGCACCGGTGACGACGACTCGCTGGTCCTGGTACGCGTTCACGGGATCACACCTCTCGTGCGGCCACCGCCGGATGGCGGATCCGGGCAGACTAACCGGTCGGTATGTGAGGGCGGAAGGGCCGCGCTGCTTAGCGTGGCGGGATGACGCTGTCGCGACGCGGGGTGCTGGGGCTGGCGGGGGCCATGGGTGCGGCGGCCGCGGTGGGCGCGTCGGGAACGACGACGACCGCGGGGGCGGCGGGCACCGCGGCCGGGGCGGGTACCGCCGGAGCGGTGGGCACCGCGGGCACGGCCTCGCCGCGTCCGGCGGGGCGGGTGCGTACCGGCTTCGAGCGGCTCGCCGCGGACGGGTACGCCGTGCTGGCCGGGCAGAAGGTGGGGGTGGTCACCAACCCCACCGGGATCACCGCGGACGCCCGCCACCTGGTCGACGTACTGCACGCGGACGAACGGGTCGACCTCGTCGCGGTGTTCGGACCCGAGCACGGCTTCCGCGGGACGGCGCAGGCCGGGGGGTCCGAGGGGGCCTCGCGGGACCCGGCGACGGGACTGCCCGTGTACGACACCTACGACACGAGCGGGCAGCGGCTCGCCGACGTGTTCACGGCGGCCGGCATCGACACCGTCGTCTTCGACATCCAGGACGTCGGGGCGCGCTTCTACACCTACATCTGGACCCTCTACGACTGCATGCGCGCGGCCGCCCTCGCCGGGAAGGCGGTGGTGGTGCTGGACCGGCCCAACCCGGTGGGCGGCCGGCGGGCCGCGGGACCGGTGCTGGAGCGGCCGTACGCGAGCTTCGTGGGCCGCGAGCCGATCGCTCTCGCGCACGGGATGACGGCGGCCGAGCTGGCGCGGCTCTTCAACGGCGAGTTCCTGGGCGCCGCCCCGGTGAGGCTGACCACGGTGGCGATGACCGGGTGGCGGCGCGGGGCGTTCTTCGGGCAGACCGGTCTGCCGTGGGTGCCGCCGAGCCCGAACATGCCGACGCCGGACACGGCTCTCGCGTACGCCGGGACCTGCCTCTTCGAGGGGACGAACCTCTCGGAGGGGCGCGGGACGACCACCCCGTTCGAGGTGCTGGGGGCGGAGGGGATCGACCGGCGGTGGGCCGAGGCGGCGAACGGGCTGGGGCTGCCCGGGGTGTGGTTCCGGGAGGCGTACTTCACGCCGTCCTTCTCCAAGCACGCGGGGAAGGTGTGCGGCGGGGTCCGGCTGATCGTGCACGACCGGGAGGCCTTCGACCCCGTGCGGGCCGGCATCGCCCTGCTGGTCACCGCGCGCCGGGTGTGGAGCGGCTTCGGCTGGCGGGCGGACCACTGGATCGACCGGCTGACCGGCTCGGACCGGGTGCGGAAGCTGGTGGACGCGGGGGCCGGGGTGGAGGAAGTCGCGGGCGACTGGGCGGCGGGGCTCGCCCGCTTCGAGGCGGTGCGCGCACGGTACCTGCTCTACCCCTGAGGCGGCGGCCGCGCCGGGGGGCTGGCCGGAAGGGCGCCGCAGCAGGATGCTGGGCGCACCGGAGGCACGGCGTGGAGGGGGGCGTCATGGCGGGCGTGGGTGGCGGATCGGGTATCGGTACCGGGACGGGGACCGGAGTCGGGGTGGGACCGTACGCGGAGCTGACCTTCGACTCCGAAGGGGACGTGGACCGCGCGACGCAGGAAGCGGTCGCCCGGATGGAGGCCACGGACGTACTGGTCTTCGCGCACGGCTGGAACAGTGACCGGTCCACGTCGAACCGGCTCTACGACCGGTTCTTCGCGCCGTTCCCCGCACTGGTGGGGACGGGGGTGCGGCTGGGGTACGTGGGTGTCGTATGGCCCTCGATACGCTTCTCCGACGAGCCCATACCCGACTTCGAGGCCCCGGGCGCCCTTCCCGGACCCGGCTACGGCTGCGCGCTCGACCCCCTCACCCGGCAGGCGCTCGGGGAGTTCTGGCCGGGGCGGCGCGCGGAGCTGGACCGGCTGGCCGAACTACTGGCGGAGCAACCGGAGTCGGCCGCCGCCTTCATCGAGTTCGGTGCGCTCGTACGGGAGCTGGCCGGGGTGGACACGGTGCACGCGGTGGCCGCGTCGGCGGTTCCCGCGATCTTCGCGGACGACGTGCTGGAGGTCTGCCGGGCGCTCTCGCTCGCCCTGGCGAGGGCGGGGGCCGGGGCGGTGGCCGCCGGCGCCGGGAGTGCGGGGTTCACGGTCGGCGGGGGCCTGCGGGGTCTGTGGGGCGGCGCCAAGGAACTGCTGCGGCAGGCGACGTACTACAAGATGAAGAAGCGGGCGGGGGTGGTCGGCGAGCGGGGGCTGGGGCCGGTCCTCGCGCAGCTGGCGGCGGGCCGTCCGGCGCTCCGGTTCCACCTCGTAGGGCACAGCTTCGGGGCGCGGGTGGTGTCGTTCTCGCTGCGCGCGGTGCCGGACGGAGCCCGGTACATCCGTTCGATGACCCTGCTCCAGGGGGCTTTCTCGCACTACGCGTTCGCCGACCGGCTGCCGCACGACAAGGGGCGCGGCGGGGCGCTGCGCGGCCTCCACCAGAAGGTCGACGGACCGGTGGTGGCCTGCCACTCCCCACACGACTCCGCACTCAAGGTCTTCTACCCGCTGGCATCCCGAATGGCGGGTGATTCGGCCGGACTGCTCGGCTTCGACGAACGGTGGGGCGCGATCGGGCACGACGGGGTCCGCGCCGTGCCGGGCGCGGTGCGGTTGAGCCTCGACGCGGCCCTGCGCGAGGGGGTGCCCGCGGCCGGCTGCGTCAGCGTGGACGCGGGCTCCGTGGTGCGGCGCGGCGGCGCCCCCTCGGGGGCGCACAGCGACATCTGCCATGCGGAACTGGCCCGGCTGGTGGTGTCGGCGGGACGCATGGGGCGCTGACTTCCGGCCATGTGCCACCGGCACGCCTCGTCCGCCCCCGCATGCGCCCGCCCCCTACCGGGCATGTTGGGCACATCGGCGGAGGTGATGGTGTGATGGCGGGATTCCGGAGTCTGGCCCATCAGGTGCGTGACGCACGCAATGACCGGGCCCTGCGGCGCCACTCGCTGCGCCGCTGCCTGGAGCGGTTCGCGCCCTACGGGCACCGGGCGACCTGGTGGCACCTGTGCGACCGGCACGGGATCGCCCCCGAGGACCGGGGGGCGGACCCCCTGCGGCTGGTGGCCGCGCTGGAGGAGCTGGAGGACGCGCGGACGGTCTGGCTGGAGTACGAGCGCCAGTTCGCGGAGCGGCGCCGGAGGGAGAAGCACGACGGCCTGCGCCGGCCGGAGTGGGCGTGGGGCGGCAGCGGCGACGCGGTGGTGCGCTGCGCGGATCCGGGGGTGCGGCCGGAGGGGGCGCTGGGCGAGGTGCTGCGGCGGCTGGTCCGGGCGCTGGAGTCGGAGCCGGGGACGGGGTGCCCGGTCTGCGGGGACACCGAACTGCGGTGGCCGGAGGTGGCTCCGGTGGGCCCCTGGGCGGGGGCGCTGTCCTGGGACGGGCCGGTGTGCGCGGGCTGCGGGATCGTGGTGCCGAGACCGGCCCTGGCGGAGTTCCCCGCAGCGGGCGCGGCGTGAGCGGTGCGGACCGGACGGACGCCGGTGGTGTCGGTCAACGGGTCGCGCAGCGCCGCCGACGGGCCCGCCGTTCCCCTCTCACCGCAGGACCTGGCCGAGTCGGCCCTACGGGCGGTCGCGGCCGGGGCGGGCGAGGTACTGGTGCACCCGCGGACGCCGTGCGGGCGGGAGAGCCTCTCGCCCCGGGTGGTCGGGCCGGTGCTGGAGTTGCTGCGGAGCGCGGGAGTGGGCGTACCGCTGACGGTCCCGGCGAGCATCGCGGCCGAGCCGGATCCGGCGGGGCGGCTGACGCGGGTCGGCGCGTGGACGGTGCTGCCCGACCGCGCGCTGGTGCACTTCGCGGAACCGGGGGCGGGCGACCTCGCGCAGGCGCTGCTGGAGCGGGGCGTCGCGGTGGACGCGGTGGTGCTGCTGGGGGGTCCGGCCGGGCCCAGGGCCCTGGAGCGGCTGCGGGGCTGGCTGGTACGGGGTCCGGGCCGGGGGCTCGACGGCGCTCCGGGCGGCGGCGGCCGAGTGCGGGTGGCCGCCGAGGTCGCCGCGGGGACGCCGGAGGCGCGGACGGCCGACGCGGGGGCGGGCGCAGGGGCCGGAGCCTCGACCGGGTCGGGGGCCGGGGCGGGAGCCGGGTCGGGTGTAGGGGCGGGGACGCGGGCCGGAGGCGCGGCGGGGGCCGGGGCGGCCCTGCCGGGCGGGCTGCGGGGGCTGCCGCCGGCGGCGGTGGTGCTGTTCGGGCGTGACGCGGCGGCCTGGCCGGCGCTCCGCCTGGCCGCCCGGTGCGGCGCGGCCGCACGCACGGGAGTCGGAGACGTACTGCACCTGCCGGACGGGCGGCCGGCCCGCTCCAACGCCGAACTGGTCTCGGCGGCCCGGGCCTTGCTGTCGCTGGAGTCGTGAGGACTCGCGGCCCCTCAGAGACGGGAGCCGGTGAGGCGTTCGCCGAAGACGTCGTCGGGGTTGGACAGGGCGCAGGTCTCCATCGAGAGGCAGCCGCAGCCGATGCAGTCCGTCAGGTGGTCGCGCAGCCGGGCGAGCCGCCCGATCCGCTGGTCGAGTTCGGTGCGCCACGCCTCGGACAGGCGGGCCCAGTCCTCCCGGTTGGGCGTGCGTTCCTCGGGGAGCTGGGCCAGCGCCTCGCGGATGCTGGCGAGCGGGATGCCAACCCGCTGGGCGGCGCGGACGAAGGCCACCCGGCGCAGCGCGTCGCGGGTGTAGCGGCGCTGGTTGCCGGCGGTGCGGCGGCTGCTGATCAGACCCTTGGCCTCGTAGAAGTGGAGCGCGGAGACGGCCGCGCCGCTACGGGCGGACAGCTGGCCGACGGTGAGCTCGTGGACTTTCTCGGGAATCTGCGGCACCCGGCCGAGGGTAGTCGGAGGTCCGTTGACATACACATACGGTCCCCGCATGCTGAGCAAGCGCTTATTCGTCCGTCAGTGGTCCGCGAGAGACAGGAACAGGCATGGCCGAGCCGAGGGTCTTCACGTCCGCCGAGGAACTGCACGCCGGGATCGGTGAACCGCTCGGTCCCAGCGGGTGGTTGGAGGTGGACCAGAAGCGGATCGACCTCTTCGCGGACGCCACCGGTGACCACCAGTGGATCCACGTGGACCCGGAGCGCGCGGCGGACGGACCCTTCGGATCGACCATCGCCCACGGCTATCTGACGCTGTCGCTGCTGCCCAGCCTGGTGCCGCAGGTGATGCGGGTCGAGGGCATGCGGATGGGTCTGAACTACGGCACGAACAAGGTGCGTTTCCCGGCGACGGTGCCGGTCGGCTCCAGGCTGCGCGCCACCGCCGTGATCACCGAGGTCACGGAGGCGGGCGGCGGCGTACAGGTCACGGCCACGGTGACCGTGGAACGCGAGGGCGGCGAGAAGCCGGTGTGCGTGGCGGAGTCGGTGTCCCGCTACTACTTCTGAGGGCGCTGCCGCGCGCCCACCATGCGGAGCACGAGGTCGGCGTAGAGTGCGCCGACCTCGTCGGGGGTGCGCTGCCCTGCCGCGCTGAACCAGCGGGCCACGTCGATGCACAGCGACAGCACGGCGAGGGTGGTGCCCGGCACGTCGGGGACGTCGAACTCGCCCGACGCCACCCCGTCGGCGAGGATGCGGCGCACTGCGGCGTCGCTCCGCCGGCGCAGCGCCACGATCTCGGAGCGGTGCTCGGGGCCGAGGGCGTCGAGCTCGTACTGGACCACCCGCGCGGTGGTGTGGTGCGCGGCGTGCCAGCGCACGAAGGACCGTACGGCGGCGTCGAGGCGCTCCGCCGCGCCGCCGGGGGCGTCGGCGGCGGTGGTGAGGATGTCGAGGGCCTTGTCGTGCCCGATCCGGCTGATCCGGTGGAGCAGCTCTTCCTTGGTCTTGTAGTGGATGTAGAGAGCGGCCGGGCTCATGCCGGCGCGGCCCGCGATGTCACGTGTGGTGGTGGCGTGGTAGCCGCGCTCGGCGAAGGCGTCGACGGCGGCGACGAGCAGCCTCCGTGCGGCGTCCGGGGTGACCTCGGACCACGGCCGGTAGCCGTCGGCCGTGTCCTCCGCGCTGTCCATCGCTCACTCACCTCTTCACCGTTCGGGAGAGAACACCCTACAGGGAAGCTGAGCAAGCGCTTAGCGATCCGGGGCCGGGCGCTCGGGCCCGTGCGGCTACTTCGGTGCGAAGGGGTCGTACTCGGCCATGATCTTCTCCATTCTGGCCTGGTCGACCCGGCTGACGATCTGGGTGACCTCCTGACGGTCGCGGATCACCTTGGCGAGGGTGAAGGCGGAGGTGGTGAGGTAGAGGACCGCGATCCCGAGGAACGCACGGACCCAGCCGTCGGCCTCCAGGCGGTAGATCCCCACGGCCACGGCGATGAGGGCGATGGCGAAGGAGGCGACGGCCTGTCCGTAGTACGCCCCCGTGCTCTGCTGCTTGACCGGTGTCTCGTTCATGCGTCGAGCATCGGGCGGCGGCCGGGCGGGGCACATCCGCACGCGTACTCATCCCGCTACTCAGTCGCGGGCGCTGCGGCGCGCTAGAAGGCGGAGACCCCGGTGAGGGCGCGGCCGATGAGGAGTTTCTGGATCTGGCTGGTGCCCTCGTACAGGGTCGCCACGCGCGCGTCCCGCAGCAGCTTGCCGGTGGGGTACTCGTCGATGTATCCGTAACCGCCGTGCACCTGCAGGGCGTTGCCCGCGGCGCGGACGGCGGCCTCGGACGCGAAGAGCTTGGCCGTGGAGGACTCGGTGGCGAAGGGCCGCCCGCGGTCGATCAGGTCCGCGACCCGCCAGGTCAGCAGCCGGGCGGCGTCCACGTCGACCGCGATGTCGGCGATGAGCTCCTGGACCAGCTGGTGGTGGGCGATCGGCCTGCCGAACTGCTCGCGCTGCGCCGCGTACGACACGGCCGCGTCCAGGGCGGCCTGGGCGATGCCGACGCAGCCGGCGGCGACCGACATGCGGCCCTTGGCCAGGGCGGACATCGCCACGGAGAAGCCCTTGCCCGCCGGGCCGAGCAGCGCGGAGGCGGGCACGCGGACGCCGTCGAGGACGAGTTCGGCGGTGGCCTGGCCGCGCAGACCCAGCTTGCCGTGGACCTCGCGGCGCGTCAGGCCGGGGGTGTCGGCGGGGACGAGGAAGGCGGAGATCCCCCGGTGGCCCGGCTCCTCGCCGGTGCGGGCGAAGAGCAGCACGACATCGGCCCAGGTGCCGTTGCTGATGAACATCTTGTTCCCGTGCAGGACGTAGGAGTTCCCCTCGCGCACGGCCCGGGTGGTGAGGTTCGCGGCGTCGGAGCCGGTGCCGGGCTCGGTCAGGCCGAAGCAGCCGAGCGCGTCGCCGGAGCACAGGCGGGGCAGCCAGGTGCGCTTCTGCTCCTCGTCGCCCCAGGCGGCAACGGTCTTGGCGACCAGGCCGAGGGAGACGGAGACGATCCCGCGCACGGCGGAGTCGGCGCGGCCGAGCTCCTCGGTGACCAGGACGTAGGAGAGGTGGTCGCCACCCGAGCCGCCGTATTCCTCCGGGATGGTCAGGCCCAGGAAGCCGAGGGCGCCGAGCTTCTTCACGACGGCGCGGTCCACGCTCTCGGCGCGGTCCCACGCGGCGGCGTACGGGACGATCTCGCGCTCGGCGAACTCGCGGGCGAGCCGGCGCACGGCGCTCTGCTCCTCGCTCGGCTCAAGATTCACCGGGACCTCCTCGGGCGGGCGGGGGTGGGCGGCGCGGATTTAACTAGCACCGGTAGTTTTTGAGGGCAGGCCCTACTATGTGGCGCATGGCCAGACCGCGCAAGCCCCTTCTCAGCCGGGACCGGATCGTCGAGGCGGCCGGAGTGCTGGTCGACGCGGAGGGGCTGGAGGCGGTGTCCACCCGGCGGCTGGCGGCCGCGCTCGGGGTGAGCGGTCCCTCCCTCTACAACCACTTCCGCACGAAGGACGAAATCCTGGACGCGGTGGCGGACGCGGTGAGCGCGCGCGTCGACCTGTCGATGTTCGACGACGGGCAGGACTGGCGTGCGGCCCTGCACGCGTGGGCGCACTCCTACCGGGACGCCCTCGCGGACCACCCCAACATCGTGCCGGTACTGGCCCGGGGGCCCGGGCGCCGTCCGGCGGGGCTGCGGCTGGCCGACGCGGTCTTCGGCGCGATGACGCAAGCCGGATGGCCGGCGGCGCAGGCGACCCGGATCGGCGCGCTGATGCGGTACTTCATCCTGGGCTCGGCGGTGGGTTCCTTCGCCCGGGGTTTCGTGGACGACCGGGCGGCGTACGACCCGGCGGACTACCCGCACCTGGGCCAGGCCCATCTGCTGGCCGAGCGGCAGCGCGAGGTGGACGAGGGGGCGTTCGAGACGGGCCTGGAGGCCCTGCTGGACGGCCTGGCCCTCCAGTACGAGGCACTGCGGCCCACGGAACGGCCCGCCTGACCCGCGGACCGCGGCGACCGCGGCGACTGCGGCGACCGCGGCGCGCCGGAACCGGGGGCGGGCGAAAGCCGGGGCCGGGCGCGGCTGGGCGAGGCCGGAGACGGGCCAGGCCGGAGCCGGCCCCAGGCGCGGGCGGGCCGAGCCGAAGCCGGGTCGGCCCGGGGCGGGGCCGGGCGGGCGGTCAGTCCTCGAAGACGACGAGGGAGCGGCCGCCCCTGCCTGCCAGCATCGCGTCGAAGGCGGCGGGGATGCCGTCCAGGGTGATGCGGTCGGTGACCAGGGCGCCCAGGTCGAGACGGCCGCTGCGGACGTGCTCGGCGATGACGGGGAGGTCGCGAGCGGGATCGCTGTTGCCGTAGACGCACCCGGTGAGGGTCCGGGCGAAGTGGAAGATCTCCAGGGCGTTGAAGGTGACCTGCTGGTCCTTGCCGCCGATCCCGACGACGGTGGTGCGGCCGCCCCGGCGGGTCGACTCCCACGCGCTGCGGATGGCGTCGGCCCGGCCGACGCACTCGACGGCGACGTCCGCGCCCTGCCCGCCGGTGAGCGCACGGATCTGCCGGGCGGTGGTGTCCGAGGCGAGCACGAACTCGGTGGCCCCCGCGGCGCGCGCCAGCTCCTCCTTGGCCGGTGACACGTCGACGGCGACGACCGGGCCCGCCTGCGCGATCCGGGCGGCCTGGAGCGCGGCCAGGCCCACCCCGCCGACTCCGAAGACGGCCACCGACTCGCCCGGGCGAACCTGGGCGCTGTGGTGGACGGCGCCGTAGCCGGTGAGGACGGCGCAGCCGAGGAGGGCGGCCTCGGCGAGCGGGATCCCGGTGGGTGCGGGCAGCACGCAGTCGGCCGCGACGACCGTCTCTTCGGCGAACGCGGCCACGTTCAGCCCCGGGTGCAGCGCCGTGCCCTGCGCGTCGTGGGCGTGGACGGCCCCGACCCCGGCGAGCGCCGTCGCGCAGAGCCAGACCTCGCCGATCGAGCAGTGCCGGCAGGTGCCGCAGGACGGCGCCCAGTTGAGCACCACGCCGTCGCCGGGGGCGACGTGGGTGACGCCCTCGCCGACCGCGAGGACCGTGCCCGCGCCCTCGTGTCCGAGGACGGCGGGTACGGGGACCCGCATGGTGCCGTTGGTGAGGGAGAGATCGGAGTGGCAGACGCCGGCTGCGGCCAGCCTGACCCGGACCTGCCCGGGTCCGGGATCGGGCAGGACGATCTCTCTTATCTCCAGGGGTGCTCCGACGGCGGGCAGGATGGCGGCGCGGACCATGGGCGGCGTCTCGACTTTCCGGTACGGGGGCTGCGGCAGCGGGTGGGGGTGGGTAAGGCGCACCGCGTGGCGGGCGGGTACGGCGGCGGCTCGGACGGGTGCGGCGGCGGGCGGGTGCGGCGGCGGGTCAGAACTGCAGGGACTTGGTCTGGAGGTACTCCGCCAGGCCGTGGGGGCCCAGCTCGCGGCCCACGCCCGACTGCTTGTGGCCGCCGAAGGGCGCGAGGACGTTGTAGCGGCCCCCGTTGATGTCGACCTGCCCGGTGTCCATGCGGCGCGCGAAGGCCGCGGCCGTCTCCTCGTCCGCGGCCCAGACGGCGCCGCCCAGGCCGTAGACGGTGCCGTTGGCGATGCGCAGGGCCTCGTCCTCGTCCTCGTAGGCGAGGATCGACAGCACCGGGCCGAAGATCTCCTCCTGGGCGATGGTCATGTCGGGGGTCACGTCGGCGAACACGGTCGGGGCGACGAAGTACCCCTGCTCGTGCGGCGCGTCCGGTCCGCCGGCGACCAGGCGGGCACCCTCTTCGACCCCCTTGGCGATGAAGCCGCGGACGCGCTCGTGCTGCTTGGCGTTGACGACGGGGCCGACGCGGGTGCCGGGCGTGCGGGGGTCGCCGGTGGGATGGTCGGCAACCGCCGCGACCGCGAGCGCGACGGCCTCCTCGTACTGGTCCCGGTGCACGAGCATCCGGGTGAGCGCGTTGCAGCTCTGGCCGGTGTTCTTCATGACGTGGCCGACGCCCGCGGCGACGGCCTTGGGCAGATCGGCTCCGGGCAGGATGACGTTCGCCGACTTGCCGCCCAGTTCGAGGGCGACGCGCTTGACGGCGGCGCCGGCGGTGGCGCCGACCTGCCTGCCGACGGCGGTCGAGCCGGTGAAGGAGACGAAGTCGACTCCCTCGTGGGCGGCCAGGGCCTGGCCCGCGACCGGTCCGGTGCCGGTCACCAGGTTGAAGACCCCGGCCGGAATACCCGCCTCGTGCACGGCCTCGGCGAAGAGCTGTGCGGTCAGCGGGGTGTCCTCCGCCGGCTTGAGGACGAGGGTGCAGCCGGCGGCGAGAGCGGGTGCCACCTTGGCAACGACCTGGTACAGCGGGTAGTTCCAGGGAGTGATGGCCCCGACCACACCGACCGGCTCCATGAGGACGGTGGAGTTCCCGATGCGCTCTTCGAAGGCGTAGGAGGCGGCGAGTTCGACATAGGAGGAGACGATGGCGATCGACGAGCCGACGTGGACGGCCTTGGCGAAGCCGAGCGGGGCGCCGAGCTCGGCGGTGACGGTCTCGGTCAGCTCGCCCTTGCGGGCCTGCAGTGCGTCCCGGAGCGCGCCGATCAGCGCGGCCCGCTCGGCCGGCGGAGTGGCGGCCCAGGCCGGCAGGGCGGTGCGGGCTGCGCGTACGGCTGCGTCCACGTCCTCCGCGGTGCCGGCCGGGACCTGGGCGATGACCTGGCCGTCGGCGGGATTGACGACCTCGATCCGGCCGGTGCCGACCGCCGGCCGCCATGCGCCGTCGATGTACATCCCGTCCTGGGCCTTCATGCCATTCCTCCCGATACGCACATGCGCGTGGATCCGAACTCCCCGCCACCCTACAAACTAGCGGCGGTAGTTTTTTGCGGCCAGAGGGTGCCGGGCATCAGATGATGCCGAAAAGCATTCCTGCGGCGAGGACGACGAGGGAGGTGAGGGCCGCCCACTTCACGGTGAAGCGGGTGTGGTCGCCGAATTCGACCTTGGCCATGCCGACGAGGACGTACACGGCGGGAACCAGTGGGCTCGACATGTGCAGCGCCTGGCCGACGAGGGAAGCGCGGGCGATCTCGAGCGGGGAGACCCCGTGGGCGGCGCCGGCCTCGGCCAGCACGGGCAGGACTCCGAAGTAGAAGCCGTCGTTGGACATGAAGTAGGTGAGGGGCAGGCTGAGCAGGCCCGTGACGAGTGCCATGTGCGGGCCCATGGCATCGGGGACGGCGCCGACCAGCCAGTCGGCCATGTGCTTGACCATGCCCGTGCCGGTCAGGACGCCGGTGAAGACGGCGGCGGCGAAGACCATGCCGGCGACGTTCAGGACGTTGTCGGCATGGGCGGCGATCCGGGCCTTCTGGTCGGGCATGTGCGGGAAGTTGACCGTGAGGGCGAGGGCGGCGCCGAGCAGGAACAGCACCGGGATGGGCAGCAACTCCATGATCATGGCGGCGAGGAGGGCGACGGTGAGACCGGCGTTGAACCAGTAGAGGCGGGGGCGCAGGGTGGGCCGGTGGGGGTCGAGCCCCTGGAACCCTTCCTCGGCGTCGGGGTCGCAGCCGCCACGGGCGGGGGCGGAGTCGAGGACAGCGGCACGCGCCGCGGAACCGGCGGAAGTGCCGGCGATGGACGTCGTGGCGCCGGCGGCGGTCGTTTCCGCGGGAGCGTCGGCGGCGGTCGATGTCGCAGGAGCGGCGGCGGCCGTCCGTGCGGTGCGTGCGGTACCTGCGGTGCCTGCGGTACCTGCGGTGCCTGTGGCGGCTGTGCCCGCCAGGTCCGCCTCCACCACCTCCTCGACCCCCCTCGGACCCGGGAGCGCCAGCGTCCCGACGCGACGGCGTTCCCGCAGGCCGAGGACGTACGCCAGGGCGAACACGAAGAGCAGCCCCGCCCCGAGGGCCGGGATCATGGGGACGAAGATGTCGGCGGCGTCGAGGTCGAGGGCGGTCGCGGCGCGGGCCGTCGGGCCGCCCCAGGGCAGGGTGTTCATCACGCCGTTGGCGGTGGCGGCGACACCCGTCATGACGACCAGGCTGAGACCGAGTCGCTTGTAGAGCGGGTACATGGCCGAGACAGTGATCATGAAGGTGGTCGACCCGTCGCCGTCGAGCGAGACGATGGCGGCGAGGACGGCCGTGCCGACGACCACACGGACCGGGTCGGCCTTGCAGAAGCGCAGGATGCCTCGGACGATCGGGTCGAAGAGGCCGACGTCGATCATCACCCCGAAGTAGACGATGGCGAACATCAGCATGGCGGCGGTCGGTGCGAGTTTGCCGACGCCTTCGATGACGTAGTCGCCGAGGTGGGCGCCCTTCCCTGCGAAGACGCAGAACAGTGCGGGAATGAGGACGAGCGCCGCGATGGGCGACATTTTCTTCATCATGATCAGGACCAGGAAGGTGGCGATCATGGCGAAGCCGAGGAAGGTCAGCATGGGGGGAACGTAGGTGCCGCCTCCTCGCGCCAACAAGACGTCGACGCGTGAGCAATACGAGCAAAACCCCAGCTCAGGGGAGGGGCGTCAGCTCCACGGGGAAGGCGTTGAGCACCGCCGTGCCGGAGAGCCGGTCGAGCCGGGTGCCGTCGAGGAGCTGGTTGACGTTGGCTCCGGGCGCGGCGGACGCCACCCCGAGCCGGGCACCGACGCGGTCGTGGCCCCAGCCGTGCGGGAGGCTCACCACTCCCGTGCGGACGGCGCCGGTGACCTCGACGGGAACCTCCAGGCTTCCGCCGTCGGCGGTGATCCTGGCGCGTCCTCCGTCGGCGAGGCCCAGCCGGGCCGCGTCCTGCGGATGGACGTGCAGGGTGCAGCGGTTGGAACCTCCGGCGAGGGCCGGGACGTTGTGCAACCAGCTGTTGTTGGACCGCAGGTGGCGGCGGCCCACGAGCACCAGGGAGGCGGGGCGGTCGGCGAGCGCCGCGCGCAGCCCGGGGAGTTCGGCCGCGACCGGTTCCGGGAGCAGCTCGATCCTGCCGCTGCGCGTCCTCAGCACCTCCCCCAGACGGGGCCGCAGCGGGCCCAGGTCGATGCCGTGCGGCGCCTTCAGCAGGTCCTCCAGGCCGAGCCCGTACGGCCCGAGACGCAGCATCAGGTCCAGCCGCCGCTCGGGGCCGCTACGGCCCGTCAGGCGGAGGGCCTGCTCGTCGGGGTCGGTGCCGTGGAGGGGTGAGTGCGCATCGGCGACGGCCCGGGTGAGGGTGTCGGCGATGACACGCTCGTCGACGGCGCCGGGCGGGGCTCCGTGCAGCCCCAACACGGCGAGGATCAGGCGCGCGTGGATCTCGCACTCGTCCATACCCCCCTCCTCCAAGGGGACGGCGGGCGGCGAGTAGCGCACCTGGTTGCGGACGGCGAAGGCGTTGAACGCGAAGTCGAAGTGCGCGCTCTGCGCGGGCGGCGGCGGGGGCAGCACGACGTGGGCGTGGCGGGAGGTCTCGTTCAGGTAGGGGTCGATCGAGACCATGAAGTCGAGGCCGGCCAGCGCCCGGTCGAGGCGGTTGCCGTCGGGTGCGGAGAGGACCGGGTTGGCGGCGATGGCGATCAGGGCGCGGATCCGCCCTTCCCCAGGCGTCTCGATCTCCTCGGCCAGGGCGGCGATGGGCAGTTCACTCTTGGCCTCGGGGTGCCGGCTGACCCGGCTGTGCCAGCGGCCGAGCGTGAAGCCCTTCCCGGGGCCGGCCGGGCGGGGCGCGCGGTCGGTGGCCGAGAGCGGGAAGAGGGCTCCGCCGGGCCGGTCGAGGTTGCCGGTGAGGATGTTCAGCACGTCGACGAGCCAGCTGGCGAGCGTGCCGTGCTCGACGGTGCAGCTGCCGATCCGCCCGTAGACGGCGGCAGTGGGTGCGGCGGCGAGGTCGCGGGCGAGGCTGCGGATCTCGTCGGCCGTGAGGTCGCAGGCGGGTGCGACGGCCTCAGGAGTGAAACGGGCCAGGGCGGCGTCGAGTTCCCGGATCCCTTCGACGTGTTCTTCCAGCGCCCCGGGGGCGGCGAGTCCCTCGGCGAGCAGGGTGTGCGCGAGGCCGGCGAGCAGGAACACGTCGCTGCCGGGGCGGGGGGCGAGGTGCCGGTCGGCGAGGGCGGCCGTCCGGGTGCGGCGCGGGTCGACGACCACCAGGGTGCCGCCGCGGGCGCGAAGGGCCTTGAGCCGGCCGGGGAAGTCGGGGGCCGTGCACAGGGAGCCGTTCGACTCGACCGGGTTGGCGCCCAGGAGCAGCAGGAAGTCCGTCCGGTCGAGGTCGGGGACCGGGATGGCCAGGGGGTCGCCGAAGAGGAGTCCGCTGGAGACGTGCTTGGGCATCTGGTCGAGCGTGCTGGCGGTGAAGAGGTTGCGGGTGCCGAGGGCTTTGACGAGGAGCGGGGGGTAGAGGGCGCCGGCCATGGTGTGCACGTTCGGGTTGCCGAGGACGACGCCGACGGATGGGGCGCCGTACTCCTGGAGCAGGCCGGGAACGGCGGCGGCGATGGCGTCGTAGGCCTCCTCCCAGGTGGCCTCCCGGAGCCGGCCGTCACGGCGTACGAGCGGGGTGCGCAGGCGGTCCGGGTCGGCGTCGATCTGCCCGAAGGCGGCGCCCTTGGGGCAGATGAAGCCGCGGCTGAAGACGTCGTCGCGGTCCCCGCGGGCGCCCGTGACCGTGGTGCCTTCGACGGTGAGGGTGAGGCCGCAGGTGGCTTCGCACAGGGGGCAGATACGCAGGGCGGTGCGGGGCATGGGCCCTCCAGGGCGGCAGCGGGCGCGGGCAGGCGGCGGCACGGGCATGCGGGGAGCCCGAGCATACCGACCGGTAGGCATGAAGGCGAGGGGAGTGCGCCGGCCGGGCCGTGGGAGGGGTTCAGTCGAGTACGCGGGCCAGGTAGGCGTGCATCATCGCGCGGGTTTCGGCGACGATGCCGGGATCTCCGGCGGGATCCGTCCGGAAGGCCAGCTGGATCAGGGCGTCGGTGGCTTCCACCGCGACGAGGACCGCGCGCTCCAGCGTGGCGTCGGGGGTCAGGCCGAGGTGCGCGGAGAGCAGTTCGGTCAGACGGGCGGCGACCTGGTGGTTGGGCTCGCCGTCGGATTCGTCGGCGGGTGGCGCGGGCACGCCGAAGTCGACGAGCGCGAAGCCGGGGACGTCTCGCTTCATTGCCAGGTACTCGTCCAGTACCGCGTCCACCACCGGTTGCCAGTGGGTGGCGGGGAGGCCGGCGAGCCGGTCTGCGATGCCGTCCGCGTAGCGGTCCAGGTTCCGGTGCGCGAGGGCGATGGCCATGGCCCGCTTGTTGCCGAAGAAGCGGTATACGGAGCCGATGGGCACGCCGGCGCGTTGGGCGACGGCGCGGGTGCTGAGGTTCTCGTACCCGGTCTCGTCGAGCAGTTCCGCGCAGGCGTCGAGGATCCGGGCTAGCCGGTCGGCGCTGCGCTGCTGGACCGGCGCACGGCGCAGGGAGTGGGCGGGAGGCACGGGGTCCATCATGCCGCTCCTCGCTTCCGGGTCGGGCGGGGGCCTCAGTTCAGCAGGAGGCCGAGGCCCCCGATCGTATAAGTGATCATCAGCGCGAGCAGGGGCAGTTGCCCGGCCACGGCCCTGGCGGGCGGGAAGAGGCGTACGGCGCGGTCGTGGGCGGCGATGACGCCGAGCACGTGGCCGGTGACGACGGCGGCGACCTGGAGGGTGGCGAGAGCGCCGGGGCCCAGTGGTGGAGCGGGTTCTGGGGCGTTGTCAGCGCCGAGTGCCATGCTTACCGTGCGTGGTCCTTCGACTACCAGGAGGGAGAAGTAGTGGGCGATGAGATAGCCGAGGGCGATGGGGACGAGTGAATGCGCGAAGGCGGTCAGCGGGCCGGGGGGCGGGCCGCTGACGAGGCGGGTGGCCGCGGCGCACAGGCAGTAGAGGGCGGCGACGAGGGCGATGGATCCGAGGAGTCCGAGTGTGGCCGTGGGGGTGCGGCCGAGGGGGGAGGTCTGAAAGGTGTCGATCCAGGAGGGGTTGTCGGAGAAGCCGTCATAGGCGGTGGAGCCGAGGAGGACGCAGACGGTGGCGACGAGTCCGGGCCGCTCGGGCGTCGCGTCGAGTCCGTGGAAGGGGTTGCGCACGACGAGCCGGCCGTCGCTGCGGCGGCCGAGGGGGGAGAGGCGGCCGAGGAGGGCGGAGTACGCCTCGAAGGGGTCGCCGTCGGTGAACCAGCTCTCGCCGTAGCGGGCGGCGAGCAGCAACTGGGCGGTGGCGTAGGCGGCGAGGGCGATCAGGAGGGTGGTGGTTGATGCGGGATCGGGTGAAACGAGTTCGAGCCAGGTGAAGGCGAACAGTCCGGCAGCGGCGGGCCACAGTCCCAGCCGGGCGGGAAGGGGGTGGTGGGCGGGACCGGTACCGCGTCGCAGGGTGGGGGAAAGCAGGCGGTGCAGGGTGCGCAGCGGGTTGAGCAGGCGCCAGACGGGGCCGAGGAGGAGGGAGGCGGGCACGAGTCCGACCCAGAGGAGGACGTAGACGGCGCCGGGAGCGGGGTTGCGGGCTGGGTCGTCGGGACCGAGGAGGAGGTGGAGCAGCACGAAGAGCGCGGCGGCGAGCCCCAGCCCGCGCAGGGCGGTTCGGGTGGCCGGCGCGTCGGCCACCCGCTGGAGGGGGGCGGGCAGGGCGAGGCCTGCGTGTTCTCCACGGAAGCGGGAGGTGGACCAGAGCAGACCGAGCGCGAGGAAGGAGACGAACAGGGCGGCGAAGGCGCCGGCGAACGCGTAGAAGGGAGAGATCGGCAGATCGTGCTGGGAACCGATGCCGTGCGCGAGCGCGGTGAGCGGTTCGGCCGGGTGGAGGACCACGCCCTGGCCGTACCCGCCACCGCCGGCGACCGGCGACACCCCCGGCACGAGCGATCCGGGACTCACCATCGACCCACCAGCCCCCGCCCGCCGCCATGGGCCGACAGGCCGCACGCCCCGGGCGCAGGCCCGAGCCGGGACGGCGCGGCGGCGGACGGGTGTACGGGCCCGGGCAGGGACGGCGCGGAGGCGGACGGCCCGGCGGACGCGGTCGGCCGGCCCGGCCGGTCTCGCCCGACGCTGGACCGGACGCCGGCTGCCGGTGTGCGCCGGGAACCCCGATCGGCGGCCGAACCCGGCTCGGCCTGGGGGCAGGGGTGGGGCGCTGCATCCGGCGCGGGGCAGGGGACGGACTGCGGCACGGGGCGCGCGCCTCGGCCCGGTTCCCGCTCCGGGGTCGGGGTCGGCGCTGGTGACGGGGGTGGTGCTGGCGGCAGTACCTCAGCCGGGGCTGGCACCCGTGCCGGTGCTGGGGGTGGTGTCGGTGCCACCGCCGGTGCTGGGGGTGGTGCTGGTGCCGGTGCTGGGGGTGGTGTGAGGACTGGCCTGGGGTGGCGGGCGGTCATCGGACGAGGAGTTGGGTCAGAACGAGGTTGGACTCGTGGGTCTCGACCTCGAAGAGGCCCGTGCGGTCGGCCGTCAGGACCAGGGTGGCCTCCTGGCCGGCGGGCAGGGCGATCTCCTTGTCGTAGCCGTGGACGTGCAGGGTGTCGGCGCGGTCACTGGTGACGCGCAGAGCCACGCGTTCTCCGCGCCGCAGTTCTGTGCGGGCCGGCGGCGGGCTGACCTTGCCGTCCCGGACGGTGACGGTGACCGTCCGGTCGGCCTGCTCCTGGCCCGGTGTCGGCGGCTGCGGCGCCGGGGAGTCGCCGTGGTGGTGGCCTCCGCCTTCGGAGCGGGCCGGCGCGGGGGCGGTGAGCTGCGCCGTGCCCTCGACGGCCCTGCCGGAGACCGCCCAGGCGGTGTGGTCGTCCGCGTAGAGGCGGACGGTCAGGGTGTGCGTACCTTCGGGTACCTGCGCCGCGGGCAAGTGGAACCAGGGGCCGTAGAGCCGGGCCAGCTTGCGCCCGTCGAGTTCGAGGTGGGCGTGGCCGGCGCCCGGGAGGGCGGCGCCGCCGGTGCTGTCGGGTGTGAAGCGGAAGTTCTTCACGGCGAGTTGGAGGTTCCAGCCGTCCTCGGAGTCGGGACGGAGCGCGAGGTGGACCTCCGGGGCGCCGGTGGCCGGGACCTCGCGGAGTTTGTGGCCGGCCGCGTCCGCGGCGGGTAGCAGGGTGCCGACCTTGCCGGTGGCCTGCTCATGGCTGGTGCCGGGCTTGTGGTGGGTGGTGGCCCGCCCGCCGCAGCCTGTCGCCGCGCCCGCGGCAAGGACCAGGGCGAGGGCGAGCAGGGCCGCGGTGCGGGCGGGTGGGCGCCGCGTCGGCTCGTGGGCCGCGCCGGGCCCACCGGCCGCACGGGGCCCACCGGCCGACGTGGCACAGGCGTCGCACCGGTTCCTGCCGCCGGGCCCGCCGTCGTGCCGAGTTGGGTCGACGGGCCTGCCGGCGGGCCCGGTCCGGTCGCTGGACCGGGCGCCATGCCGGGTCCTGTCGACGGGCCTGCCGTCGCACGGAGTCCGGCCGTCGGGCGGGCCGTCGCGCCATGGCTGCCCCTCCGGCCGATCGGCATACCGGACCCGGTCGAGGGCCCTGCCGTCGCACGGAGTCCGGCCGTCGGGCATGCCGGCACACTGGGTCCGGTCCTCGCGGCTGCGGGTCACGTCCAGCCTCCTGCCGTGCGGGGCGCCTGGGCCTCCCCGGCTCCTGAAGCCGCCTCGGCACCGCGAATCGCCTCGGGAATTGCGGTCCCGCGGGCCACCTGGGTTGCGCTCGCCGCCTGGCTCTCCCGGGGTGCTTCTCCGCGTGCGGTCCCGGCCCCGGCTCCCCCGGCGCCCCGGCCGGGTGCCGCCCCGGCCGAGGTTTCCCGGGGTGCTTCCGCACGTGCCGCCCCGGCCGACTCGGCTCTCCCGTCGCCCTGCCCCTCGGCCACCTGGGTCGCGTTCGCCGCTCGGGTTTCCCGGGGTGCTTCTGCGCGGGCGGTGCCGGCAGTCCCGGCTCCTCCGGTCGGCCCGGCGCCCTGACCCCGGGCCGCCCCCAGTCCACCGGTCACTCCCGGGCCCTGACCCTCGGCCGACTCGGCCGGCCCGGTCGTGGTGGTTGCTGCGCCCGTGTCGGTGGGCGCGGGTGGGGTGGGGGCGTGGTCGGTGTCGGGGGCGTCGTTCGGTCCGGCGGGGTGGGCCGGGGCGGGGCCCGGGCGGGCCGAGGCGATGGCCGCCCACAGGACCCAGACGACGGCGACCAGGGCCCGTACCCAGGCGGGGCTCAGGGGGGTCCATGGGATCATCAGGACCGCCTTGTCGAAGGCATCCAGCAGGGTGAGGCCGGCCAGCAGCAGGGTCAGGCGCGCAAGCCAGGGGCGGGTCGGGCGCAGTACCAGGCCTGCTCCGGACCACCACAGGCCGAGCAGCAGGAGCGCGAGGGCCGGGACGAAGGTGGAGGTCAGCGCCATCGTGGACCCGGCCACGTCCAGGGCCAGGCCCGCCAGCCCGGCCAGTGCGGCGGCCGTGCCCAGGCGGGACCCGCGCAGGCGGCGCCACCACAGGACCCCGCCGACCAGGAGGAGCACCGCGGCCACGGCCATGGCGAGCTGGGTCTCGACCCTTTCCAGGCCGCGCGCGCCGTACCAGTCGCAGCCGGCCGGGAGTTTGCGTGCCTGGACGTTGTAGTCCGCGCAGACGAGGAGGTGGACCAGCTTGGCCGGCTCGCCGATCAGGCGGGCGGACGCCCCGGAGACGTCGCCCCGCCGCTCGCCGCACTGCGGGAGCGTGCCCGGGGTGGAGCCGTCGGGCCCGCCCTGCCAGCAGTTGCCCCTGCCCTGGCCGTCCCACCAGACGTCCATGCCGTTGGGGCGGGAGGCGCCGGATGTGTCCTTGCCGAGGACGTTGCCGGCGTAGCGGTTGTGGTGGGAGGTGTCGGTCTGCTTCGACCAGGCCTCCTCGCCGCGGATGAAGGCGGGGACCGCGCTGAGGAAGAAGCCCGCGCGTTCGTGCCCGTACACCCAGTTGCCCTCGTAGAGGTTCCAGTTGCCGCCCGCGGTGATGATGCCGGTGCCCGGCGGCATGGAGATCTGCGGGCAGACGACGCCGCGCTCGTAGCCGCGCTCGATGGGCGGCTTGGCGCAGGTGCCGTCGGCCACGTGGCGGTAGTAGTCCTGGTTGTTGTCGTGGATCAGGTTCCGCTCGAACTTGGCGTGGTTCTGCGGGAGTCCGGGGTGGCCGGGGAAGGCGCTGTCCATCGAGGCGCCGCCCATGTTGTGGTCGAACTCGTTGTCGTGCACCCACACCGAGTCGCCCGCGGTTCCGGAGTAGCCGACCATGTTGTGGTGGCTGCGGCAGCCGGTGATCTCGATGGAGTAGCGGGGGACGTCGTAGCCGCGGCCGTCGTTGATGTCGGAGGCGCTTCCGGGGTAGATGCCGGAGTCGCCGTTTCCGTAGGACTCGCAGTTCTTGTAGAGCCCGTGGTCGCTGGCGAAGGTCAGGAAGCCGTACTCGTCGTTCCAGCGGGTGAGTACGTCGTCGATGACGAAGCCGTCGGCGGCGAGGACGTACAGCGAGTTGAAGGTGGTGCGCTGGGCGGTGAAGTTGCGGAAGTAGACGCCGTCGGACTTGTCGGCGCGGATGGCGTTCAGCTTCTGGTACTTGGCGTCGACGACCACGTCGAGCCGGGACGCGCCGGTGCCCTCGATCTGCAGGTTCTTCTTGCCGAGGATGGCCACGAGGTTCTGGTTGTGCCGGCACTGCACCTGCTGTTCATAGGACAGGATCTGGTAGCCGAGCGCGGAGCTCGGCGCCTTGAGCGCGGCGCACTCCCCCGTCGGCGCCGGCAGGGAGGGCTCCTCCTCGTAGAGGCCGGGGAGGATCGCGATGTTCATCCCGGGCCGGTCGACGGCGTCGACGGCCTCCTGGAGGTGCCGGTAGCCACTCTTCTCGCACCGTTCGTACAGGGCGAGGTTGCGGGCCCGGAGGTCTTCGAGGAAGGCGGATATCCGGCGTTCGAAGGCCGGCCGGTCCGTCTTGCAGACGACGAGGTCGGGTTCGGCCTTGCGGTACTCCGGGACGGATCCGGAACCGTCCGGGAAGACGACCGGGCGCTCTTCGTGCGCGCTGGCGGCTGGCGCGGCGGCGAAGAGGGACAGGAGGGCGAGGAGGGCGGCGAGGAGCGCCGCCGGCACGGCAGGGAACCTGCGGGTCCACGACATGCGCGTGAGAGTAGAGCAATGTTCATCTTTTGTGATCCCCCCGCGCGTCAATCCGTGCGCGCATGCGCGGGCGGATCCGAGCGGGCACCCGCGGCCACTCCGCCGGCGCGCCCGCACACCGCCACGACGCCCCGCAGCTCACCCCGTCGGCGCATCCCCGCTCCGCCACGACACCCCGCAGCTCACCCCGCCGACGCATCCCCGCTCCGCCACGGCGTCACGCCGCAGCGCTTCCTCCCGGAACCTCCGGGCACCTGCCGTTTCCTCCCGCCCCCGCGGCCGCCGCGCCCCGCAGGGCGCCGTTGACGCACGGGCCGCGGAATCCTACTGTCGACCATAGGATTCCTTCGACGGAGCGGGAGCAGCACATGAGCGAGCAGGCCGACAGCGCACAGGCGGGCGGCGGCGAGCAGGCCAGGAAGACGGCCGAGGCACTGGAGTACCTCACCGGCTTCAGCAACGAGCACAGCTCCGAGGCCGTCCCGGGCGCCCTGCCGCTCGGCCGCAACTCGCCCCAGCGCGCACCCCTCGGCCTCTACGCCGAGCAGCTGAGCGGCAGCGCCTTCACCGAGCCCCGCAGCCACAACCGCCGCTCCTGGCTCTACCGGATCCGCCCCTCGGCCGCGCACCCGCCCTTCACCCGGATCGACAACGGCGCCCTGCGCACCGCCCCCTTCACCGAGGCACCCGCGGACCCGAACCGGCTCCGCTGGAACCCGCTGCCCGACCCGGCCCCCGGCACCGACTTCCTGGCCGGCCTGTGGACCCTCGGCGGCAACGGCGACGCGACCCAGCGCACCGGTATGGCCGTCCACCTCTACTCCGCCAACGCCTCCATGACGGACCGGGTGTTCAGCGACTCCGACGGCGAGCTGCTGATCGTCCCCGAGCGCGGCGGCCTGCTCCTGCGCACCGAGCTGGGCCTGCTCAGCGCCCGCCCGGGCGAGGTGGCCCTCGTCCCGCGCGGCGTCCGCTTCCGCGTGGAGCTGCTGGACGGCGACGCCCGCGGCTACGTCTGCGAGAACTACGGCCAGCCCTTCGTGCTGCCGGACCTCGGCCCGATCGGCGCCAACGGCCTCGCCGCGGCGCGGGACTTCCGGGCCCCGGTGGCGGCGTACGAGGACGTCGAGCGCCCCACCGAGGTGATCAACAAGTTCTGCGGCAACCTCTGGTCGGCCACCTACGGCCACTCGCCGCTCGACGTGGTCGCCTGGTACGGCACCCACGTGCCGTACGTCTACGACCTGCGCCGCTTCAACGTCCTGGGCACCATCAGCTACGACCACCCGGACCCGTCGATCTTCACCGTCCTGACCTCGCCCTCCGACACCCCGGGGCTGGCGGGCGTGGACTTCGTGGTCTTCGCGCCGCGCTGGCTGGTCGGCGAGGACACCTTCCGCCCGCCGTACTTCCACCGCAACGTGATGAGCGAGTACATGGGCCTGATCGAGGGCGCCTACGACGCCAAGGCGGAGGGCTTCGTCCCCGGCGGCGGCTCGCTCCACAACATGATGTCCGCACACGGCCCCGACCACGAGACCTTCGAGAGGGCCAGCGCCGCCGACCTGAAGCCGCAGAAGATCGACGACGGCCTGGCCTTCATGTTCGAGACCCGCTGGCCGATCACCGCCACCGCCCAGGCGGCCGGGGCGGAGCACCTCCAGCGCGGCTACGACGACGTGTGGCAGGGTCTGCAGCGCCACTTCCGCGCCTGACCCGCACTGCATACCCTGCATGCGCCGCACGTCAGTACCGTCCAGCCGTACGGAGATCCACCCGTGACCGCCTTCGCCCCCGACTCGCTGGTACTGAACCGGAAACTGCCGCTCTGGTACCAGGTCTCGCAGTCACTGCGCGCTTCGATACTGGGGCGCACCCCGGACTCCTCGCTGCGCCTGCCCACCGAGGAACAGCTCGCCGAGCACTACGGAGTGAGCGTGCTGACGATGCGGCAGGCGCTCAAGGAGCTGGAGGGCGAGGGGCTGATCAGCCGGCACCGGCGGCGCGGCACCTTCATCGAGCCGGGCGCGCTGCGCAGCACCCCGGTCCGGCTGCTCGGCTCGGTGGACGCGATCGTGGCCCAGCAGTCGGGCGACAGCACGACCGTCCTCGGCCACGGGCGCACCCCCGTGGCCGGGGAGCTGCTGGACCACTTCCCCGATACGGCCGAGGTGGTCACCTACCGGCGTCTGCGGCGCGACCGGGAGAGCGGCGAGCCGACGAACTGGGCGGAGAACGCGGTCCTGCCGGAGTTCGCGGAGGCCGTCGACGTCGCCGACCTGGAGCGCTGGCCCATGACGAAGGTGCTGCGGGACGTGGTGGGGGTGCGCATCAGCCGGATCACGGACACCGTGGAGGCCCGGCTCGCCGACCCGGAGACCGCCGAGCTGCTCCAGGTCCCGCTGCTCAGCCCGATCCTGCACTACACGGGCGTGACCTACGACGAGGACGGCCGGGTGGTGGACGTGGCGCGGATCCGCTACCGGGGCGACCGCTTCTCCTTCACGGTGACCGTCGACGCGCACTGACAGCGGTACCCCGGCACCCGCACGTGCCCGGGCGACCGCACCGGCACCGCGGTCGGGCACCGGCAAGGGAAAGGGCAAGGGCACCCGACCGGGCCCCGGCACCCCACCGGCTGGGAAACGGCGCCGGCTCCGCGCCCCTCGCCGGCGTCAGCCGCGCCGCTCCCGCCCGGATCACTTCTTCTCGTCGTCGTCGGCGGCGGTCCGCTCGCCCTCCGCCTGCGACGGCGTCGTCCGCATCGTCTGGGGGTGGCGCTGCATGCGCTCGACGTCGTCCATGTCCTCGTCGAGGCGTTCGCCCTCGGCCTGGGACGGAGTCGAGTATTCGTCGTACTGGCTCATGACCTGCTCCTCGGTCGATACCGTACGTATCCATACATATGCAGCGTAGCTCTTCGGTCTGGACGCGGCCCGGCCGTCGAGAGCCGTCGCTACCATCGGCGGCGTGAGCGCTGACACACCGCAGCCGGACCCGCTGCTGGACGATCTGATGCCCTGGGCCGTGGGCGGTATGCGCCTGGGCCGGGACTGGGTGGCCGCACCCGATCCGGCGGCCCTGCGCACGCGCTGGGCGGTGCTGGCGGGCGCCGAAGGGGCCGAGCGGGACCGGCTGTTCCGCCCGAGCCGCAGCCGTACGCCCACCGCCTCGGCGGCCGCGCTGCCGGGGCAGCGCTCGGCGGCGACGGCCCGGTTCGCCGACGCCCCGGGCCCCTGCCCCGACCCCGTACGGGTGCTGCGCGAGCCCTTCGACGAACAGTGGCTCCTGCCCGACCAGCGGCTGATCGACACCGCCCGACCGGAGCTGTGGCGGGTCCTCGACGAACACCAGCTGTTCCTCGTCGAGACGCCCGACCTGCTGGCCACCGCGCACCTCCCGGCCGGGCGGCTGGGCCGGATCCGGCCGCTGCACCGGCGCCCGGGCGGCGCCGAGCCGAATCTCGCGCCCGGTCTGCTGCCGCTGCTCGGGCAGCGTCACGGCGGCCGGGTGACCCCGCAGGACGTCCTGTGCTGGATCCTGGTGGCCGGCCGGCCCGGCCCGCGGGGGTACGAGGTCCCGCTCGCCGCCGACCCGGAGCACTGGCGGGCCGGGCTGGAGCTGGGCCGCCGGCTGCTCACCGTCCAGCTGCGTGGCGCGCGCGGCGGCGAGGCGCCCCGGCTGCCGGGAGGGCGCCGCCCGTACGTCCGCTCCGCGGTCGGGGGGTGGCCCGGCGGTCTCGCGTACGACGCGGAGACCGAGACGCTGACGCTGGGCACCGGGACCGTCTCGCCGGTGCCGGCCGGGGCGTGGGAGTACGAGGTGCAGGGCGTGCGCGTGTTGGAGGGCTGGTTCGCGGCCCGTACGGCGCACCGGGCGCCGGAGGCGGACGGCCTGGCGGCGCTGGGTCCGGCCGAGTGGCCGCAGAGCTGGACCTCGGAACTGCTCGCGCTGGTGACCACGCTGGCGCTGTTGGCGGAGCTGGCCCCCGAGCGGGCGGCCTTCGATCCCGGCCCGCGCCTGCCGGCGGCGGAGCTGCGCGAGGCCGGTGCGCTGCCCCCGCCGGCGTGGAGCCGGCGCCCGGCGTCGGTACTGGACCACCACGAGGAGGGCCCCGGCGGCCAGTTCGCCCTCCTCTGACCGCTCGCTCGCTGCGCGGAGCGCCCGCTCGGCGCGGGCGCGCGCCGGCTACCCGCCCCAGGCGGTCAGCAGGCGGGACACCGAGCGGTCGAAGACGGCGGCCATGTCCAGGCCCGCCCCGGGGACCGGTACGGTGCCCGAGACGGCTGCCGCCAGTCGCGGGTACTCCCCCGTCGCCAGACGGGAGCCGAGCCAGGCCGTCCGCACGCCCTGTTCCTGCTCCTCGGTCCAGGGCAGTGCGCGGGCCCGCTCCGCGAGCGCCAGCTCCGCCGCCACGAAAGTGGCGACGGCGCCGTTGACGGCGGCGACGAGTTCCAGCTTCTCGGCGCCGGATACGTCCAGCGGCGCCACGTACTCCAGGCTCTGCTCCAGGTAGCGCAGGGCGTTGGGGCCGAAGCCGTACACGGGGCTGAGGAGCCGCGGCAGCCAAGGGTGGCGGTGCATCAGCTCCCGTGTCTGCCGGGCGAGGGCGAGCAGGTCGGCCCGCCAGTCGCCGGTCGGGGCGGCGAAGTCGTACTCCCCGCTGACCGCGTCGACCATGAGCTCGTAGAGCTCCTCCTTGCGCGGCACGTAGTTGTAGAGGGACATGGTCCCCGCACCGATCCCGGCGGCGACGCGCCGCATGGACACGGCGTCGATCCCCTCCATGTCCGCGATCCGCACCGCCTCGGCGGCGATCGACTCGCGGCTGTGGGCGGGCCTGGGCCCGCGGCCGGCCCGTGGGGGGCGGGCCCAGATCACTTCTGGTTCAGCGGGTCGTCCGCCGGCTGTCATCGCTCGGATCACCTCGTCGTCTCGACACCATCTTAGTTACGTACGCCGTACGTAGTGAGGTACGGTGGCGCGCATGACTACTACGTACGCTGTACTTAGTGAGGGGTTGGAGAAGAACTACGGGCCGGTGCGCGCCCTGCGCGGGCTGGACCTCGCCGTCCCCGAGGGCTCCGTGTGCGGCCTGCTCGGCCCCAACGGCGCCGGCAAGACCACCGCCGTCCGGATCCTGACCACCCTTACCGCGCCCACCGGCGGACGAGCCCGGGTCGCGGGCCACGACGTCGCCCGCGACCCGGCTGCGGTGCGCCGCGCCATCGGCGTGACCGGCCAGTACGCCTCGGTGGACGGCGACCTGACAGGCCGTGAGAACCTGCGGCTCTTCGCCCGACTCGCCGGTCTGCGCGGCTCCGCGGGCCGCTCCCGCGCCGACGAACTACTGGAGCGCTTCGGGCTCGGCGAAGCCGCCGACCGGGTCGCCTCCACCTGGTCCGGCGGCATGCGTCGGCGCCTGGACCTGGCCGCGGGGCTCGTCACCCGCCCCCGGGTGCTGTTCCTCGACGAGCCCACCACCGGCCTGGATCCGGCCGCCCGCGAACACATCTGGGCGGCGGTGCGGACCCTCGCCGGGGAGGGCACCACGGTGCTGCTGACCACCCAGTACCTGGAGGAGGCGGACCGGCTGGCCGACGATGTCGTGGTCGTCTGCGAGGGCCGGGTCCTCACCGGCGGCACCCCGGCGCGGCTGAAGTCCCTGATCGGTTCCCGGGCCGAGGTGGCCGTCGCGTCGCGGGAGGAACTCCCGGGCGCCGCCGCCGTGCTCGACCGGCTCACCGGTGGCCGGCCGGTGCTCGACGAGGACCGGCTGACGGTCGGCGTGAGCGTCCTCGGCGGCGGCATCACCCTGCCGCAGATCATCCGCGCCCTCGACACAGCAGGCGTCCAGGTCACCGACGCGCGCCTGCGCCCGCCCACCCTCGACGAGGTGTTCCTCCGCGTCACCCGGGCCGGGGCCGCCCACCGCGCACAGGAGTCCGCCGCATGAGCACCCTGCTGTACGACGGCGCCGCCGTCCTCACCCGCCAGCTCCACAAGGCCCGGCACGCTCCGGCCCTGCTGATCCTCACCCAGACGATGCCGATCACGATGCTGCTCTTCTTCGGCTACGTCTTCGGCAGCGCGCTCGCCATGCCCGGCGCCGAGTACCGCGAGTTCCTGGTGCCGGGCCTGCTCGCCGCCACGGCCGCGAACGGCCTGATGGCCGGCATGTTCACGGCCGCGCAGGACGCACACCGCGGGGTGACGGACCGCTTCCGCACCCTGCCCATGAGCCGCACCGCCGTCCCCCTCGGGCAGACCGCTGCCGATCTGCTCACCACGGCCGTGTCGATGGTGCCGCTGATGCTGGTGGGACTCGCGATGGGCTGGCGCATCGAGAACGGCCTGCCCGGCGCGCTGGGCGCCCTGGGCGTACTGCTGCTGTTCCGCTTCGCCACCGCCTGGGTGGGCACCTACCTGGGGCTGCTGAGCCGCAGCGAGGAGGCCGCGGGCCAGCTGGGCGGCGCCACCTTCGTCCTGCCGATGCTGTCGAGCGCGTACCTGCCGACGGCGGGCCTGCCCGGGTGGCTGCGCACGGTCGCCGAGTGGAACCCGATCAGTGCGGTCGCCACCGCGGTGCGCGAACTGTGCGGGAACGCCGGGGCCCGGGCGGGAGCGGACGCGGCCTGGCCCGCCGCACACCCGGTGGCGGGGGCGCTGCTGTGGTCGGTGGCGCTGCTGGTGGTGTTCGTACCCCCGACCACCCGCAGGTTCGGCCGCGGAGCCGCCCGATAGGCGATCAACGGCGCATATCGCCCGCCGGGTGGTGACAGACCCCCGTCGGAACCGGTAGGCAGGGCCTCATGAGCACCGAACCGCTGCCCCTGGACGGCATCACCGTCGTCGCCGTCGAACAGGCCGTCTCGGCCCCCTTCGCCACCCGCCAGCTCGCCGACCTCGGCGCACGGGTGATCAAGGTCGAGCGTCCCGACGGCGGTGATTTCGCCCGGGGTTACGACACCGCCGCGCACGGCCTCGCCTCGCACTTCGTGTGGGCCAACCGGGGCAAGGAGTCGATCGCGCTCGACCTGAAGGACCCGCGCGGCCGCGAGGTGCTGCACGCCCTGCTGGCCGGTGCGGACGTCTTCGTGCAGAACCTCGCCCAGGGCGCCGCCGGCCGCCTCGGGCTCGACTCGGCGGCACTGTGCGCCCGTTACCCGCGGCTCGTCGCCGTGGACGTGTCCGGCTACGGCCCGGAGGGGCCCTACGCCCACAAGCGCGCCTACGACATGCTCGTGCAGTGCGAGGCGGGGCTGGTGTCGGTGACCGGCACCCCGGAGCAGCCCGTCAAGGCCGGGATCCCGGCGGCCGACATCGCGGCGGCCATGTACGCCTTCTCGGGAGTGCTGGCGGCGCTCCTGCGCCGGGGCGCGACCGGGCGCGGGGGCCGTGTGGAGGTGTCCATGCTGGACGCGCTCGCGGAGTGGATGGGGCATCCACTGCACCACACGATGCACGGCGGGGAGCAGCCCCCGCGCACCGGCCTGGCGCATGCGGTGATCGCACCGTACGACGCCTACGCGACGGCGGACGGGGACCGGGTGCTGCTGTCGGTGCAGAACGACCGCGAGTGGCGGCGGCTTGCCGAACTGGTGCTGCTACGACCGGAGTTGGCGGACGATCCGGCGTACGCGACGAACACGGCGCGCACCGGGAACCGGGAGGGGACGGACGCGGCGGTCGCGGAGGCACTGGGCCGGATGGACGCGGACGAGGCGATCGGGCGCCTGGAGGCCGCGGGCATCGCCTGCGCACGGCTGAACTCGGTGGCCCGGTTGGCCGGGCATCCGCAGCTCGCCGCCCGGGACCGGTGGCGGCAGGTGGCGTCGCCCGTCGGTCCGCTGCGGGCCCTGCTGCCGCCGATCGGGCTGCCGGGCGGCGCGGCACCGCACATGGGTGCGGTGCCCGCGCTGGGTGAGCACACCGACGACCTGTTGCGCGCCCTGGGGATGGCGGGCGCACGGATCTCGGAACTGCGCCGGGACGGTGTGATCGCATAGGGCCGGGTGGCCGCGGCCCGGAAGGGCGAACGGCCGCGGGTGCGGGGTCTGTTACGAGCGGCGGCTGCCGAAGAGCGAGCGACGCAGACGGCGCAGCGGCGCGAAGAGCGAGACGCGCGCGCTCCGGCTCCGCAGACGGTGCGTGTGGTCGCGGGAGGTGAGTTCGCGCATCAGCAGGGTCGCCTCCGCGGTCTCCCGGTGCGGGACGGCGGGTCCGCCCAGCACGGCGAGGTGGCGGTCGAGGCGCGAACTGGTCGCACTGCTGCCGCAGGTGATGGCAGGCACGCGGGGCGGCCTGCTGCGCATTGCTATCTGTTCCATGATCTCTCCCCACCCGTACGAGGGCACCCGGCCCGGGCAGGGTAACCCTATCGTCCCCGCGTCGCGCGCGGGTATCCCGGTGGTGTGAATTACCCCTGTGGCGAGGGGCAGTTGACGGTTACTCAGCGAAGTCGACCGTTACTCTCCGCACAGGATCGGGCAGGGTAATCACGCTCTGGAAGGCCGTCGCGCGGGTCTTGTCACGACAGGCGCCACATGAAGCCCACTGCGCTAACTTGGAGTGACCGGCCGGTGACGCATGGGCGCACGGAAGCATTCGGGGGGCTCGCGTGAGTGAGGAATCGAACTCCGATCGGGTCGTGTCGGGGCGTTACCGGCTGCTGGAGCAGATCGGCCGGGGCGGCATGGGGGTGGTGTGGCGGGCCCGCGACGAGGTGCTGGCGCGCGATGTCGCCGTCAAGGAGGTGCGCGCGCCGGCCGGGCTGGACACCGCCGAACTCCAGCGCCTGTACCGGCGGATGGAGCGGGAGGCGTGGGCCGCCGCCCGGGTCTCGCACCGCGGGGTGGTCACCGTCTACGACGTGGCGTCCGAGGACGGCCGGCCCTGGATCGTGATGGAGCTGGTGCGCGGGCTCTCGCTGGCGGAGGTGCTGGAGGCGGAGGGGCCGATGCCCCCGCAGCGCGCCGCGCACATCGGCGAGCAGGTGCTGGCCGCGCTGCGGTCCGCGCACGGTGCCGGGGTGCTGCACCGGGACGTCAAACCGGCGAACGTGCTGATCGCCAATGACGGCCGGGTGGTGCTCGGTGACTTCGGGATCGCGAGCCTGGAGGGGTCCTCGGCCATCACCATGACGGGCGAGGTGGTGGGTTCGCCCGAGTTCCTGGCGCCGGAGCGGGCGTCCGGGCGCGAACCGGGCCCCGGGTCGGACCTGTGGTCGCTCGGCGTGCTGCTCCATGCCTGCGTCGAGGGGGTCTCGCCGTTCCGCCGGGCCACCCCCCTGGACACGCTGCGGGCGGTGGTGGACGAGGAACCGCCCCCGGCGCGCCGGGCCGGCCCCCTCGCGCCCGTACTGGAGGGACTGCTGCGCAAGGACCCTGCGGAGCGGCTGGACGCGGCGGAGGCCGCCCGGATGCTGCGCGTGGTGGGCGCCGGCGGAGACGTACGGGCCGCCGGCGGGCCGTTGTCCACACCCGGCGCACCGGTGCCGACATCCCGGCCCGGGCACGAACTGCGGGACGGATCCGGGCCCTACGGGCAGCAGACGCCACCGCCCACCGTACCGGGAGCGCTCCCGGCGGCGGGTGGGTCGGCCCCTGCGGCCGCCCCGGCGGCGGGCCGGGGCGTGGCCGGGCCGGTGCTCGCCGTGGGGATCGCCGTGCTGCTGATCGCCCTGGCCGCGCTGGTGTGGGTCCTGCTCGAGGACCTCGGCGGCGGGGACGGCCGCGGCGGGAGCGGAGGCGCGCCGACGGGCCCGGCCACCGCCGCCCCGCCCGCCACCCGGACTCCCGCGTCGGGCGCGCCGACCTCCGCGTCGGCGTCGCCCTCGGCGCCGGCCCCGTCCGGCGCGGCCGGGCACGTGGCGGTGTACGTCGACGCGGTGCGCACCCGGTACACCGGGAGCTGTCCGCCGCCCGCCGCGGACGCCCCCTTCTTCACCGCGACCGTCGAGGTCGAGAGCGTCCCGGTGGTGCTGGAGTACCGCTGGGCGACGCGGAGCGGGCGCACCACGGGGCCCGGCTGGCAGACCGTCACGTACGAGGCCGCCGGGCCGCGGAGCCGGCGGCTGGAGCACACCGAGCCGGCGCACGTGCCCGGCACGGTCTTCGAGGACGCAGTCCGGCTGGAGGTGCGCGGACCGGCGGAGGTCGCCACCGAGTGGGTGGCGACCTCCGTGACGTGCGAGGAGGCGACCCCGACGGGCGGGGCCTCCTCCCCCGGCGCGAGCCCGTCCCCGGCCTCGCCGACGGCGAGTCCCGCGGCGACCCCCGAGGACGGCGGGACCGGGGACGGCCCACCGGTGGACGGCGGGGCGGAGGACGGCGGGCCGGATCAGGCCGCGTTGGTGAGGACGGGCAGGTAACCGCCGGACTGCCCGGCGGCGGTGGGGTGGTAGGACTCGGCGATATTCAGCCAGTTGACACTGTGCAGCCAGGGGCTGCCGGAGCAGATCTCGTGCCCGGTGAAGGTGCCGGCGACCGAGGCGAAGGTGAAGCCGTGGTCCGCGGCGCGCTTGGCGATGGCGGCGTTGAGGTGGTCGGCGGCCCCGTTGATGGCGGCCCGTTCCCCCTCGGTCAGACCGGCTGTGCAGGTGCCGTTCAGCTTGTAGAAGCGGGGATAGCCGAGGACGACGACGCGGGCGGCCGGGGCCCGGCTGTCGATGGCGCTGTAGACCTGGTCGAGCCGGCCGGGGAGGGTGGTGTCCACGTACGCCTTGGCCTGGTTGACGCGGCTGACGCAGGTGGCTTCGGACTGGAGCACACAGGTCGTCATGACGTCGGAGAATCCGGCGTCGTTGCCGCCGATGGTGATGCTGACCAGGTCGGTCCCGGAGTTGAGGGGGCCGAGCTGGCCGGAGAGCACATCACCGGTCCGGGCGCCGGAGCAGGCGGTGAAGGAGAAGGTCTGCGGGGAGTGGGCCGCGGCCCAGAGGGCGGGGTAGGCGCGGTTGGTGCGCTTGCAGTTGCCGCTCGTGCCGTCGTAGTTGCCGGCGCCGAGCCCGGAGGAGTACGAGTCGCCGAGGGCGACGTAGCCGAAGTCGGCCGCGGCGGAGGCCTGGCCGGCTCCGAACAGTGCGGTTCCGGCGGCGAGGAGGAGGGAGGAGGTCAGGGCAGCGAAGCGCGACATTTTCATGCTCATGTGTGCGGCTCCTAGTGGGGGTTACTCCTGAGTTGTTGGTACAAGGAGCCGCGGGCTGCCGGAAGTGTCCATGCCAAGAATGTTCGGGGCGGACATGCGGCCCGAATCTTCACCCGCCCTGCGTTTGAAGGGGGAACTTGGCACCCGATCCGGCGAAACACGGGTGCACGCGGGCACCTCGTGCCGGATCATGGGCGCCATGCCAGCCAACCCGCATGACGCGCTGCCGATCCGGCTCAACGTCGACGACAGCGACTCACCGTCGGACGTCGTCGACGCGCTGTTCCTCGGGCGGTTCGCCTCGGGCGAGCAGCCCTACTCGCACAGCGTGTCGATCGAGCGGGTGAAGGCGGAGGCGACCCTCCTGCCCCCGGAGGCCACGGTGTTGCGCTCGGCGCGCGACAGCGACCGCAGCGCCACCCTCGCCGAGGGCCAGGGCTGGACCATGCTCGTCTCCCGGTGGAGCCGGGGTGCGGACGTCACCGTGACGGCGGTCAGCGACGAACTGGCCGCCGGCGTCCTCGGCCGGGCCACCGAGGGCGTGCAGGACGAACCGGAGCCGCAGCCGGAGAACGTCACGATGGGCTTCTGGTACGTCTCGCCGCGCCGCGGCCCGTACCGGACGACCCGCCAGATCGCGGCCGGGACCTGGGCGGAGGTGCGGCCCAACTACACCGCACCGGTCGCCACGGCGATGGACCGGCTGATGAAGGTGACCCCGGACGACATCGCCGGCCGGCTGCTCCTGCTGCACGGCCCGCCCGGCACGGGCAAGACCTCGGCGCTGCGCACGCTGGCCCGGTCCTGGCGGGACTGGTGCCAGGTGGACTGCGTCCTGGACCCGGAGCGGCTGTTCAACGACGTCGGCTATCTGATGGACATCGCGATCGGCGAGGACGAGGGCACGGCGAAGGGCCGCTGGAGACTGCTGCTGCTGGAGGACTGCGACGAGCTGATCCGCGGCGAGGCCCGGCACACGGCGGGCCAGGCGCTGTCGCGGCTGCTGAACCTGACGGACGGTCTGCTGGGACAGGGCCGCAACGTCCTGGTCGGCGTGACGACCAACGAGGACCTGGAACGCCTCCACCCGGCGGTGGTCCGCCCGGGGCGCTGCCTGGCCCGCATCGAGGTCGGCCGGCTGACCCACCGGGAAGCGGTGGACTGGCTGGGCACCGACGAGGGCGTCTCCCGCGAGGGCGCCACCCTGGCGGAACTCTTCGCCCTGCGCCGCGGCACGGGCCCGGCGGCGGTCCTGCCCCCGCAGCCCCACTCGGAGGCGGGCCTCTACCTCTAGGGCGGCGGCTACGGGGCCGCGGCTACGAGGCGGCGTACCGGGCCCGGAGGGCGGCGGTGGCGGCGGCGACCGCCTCGGCCTCCGTCAGCCCCAGCCGGTGCGCCCGCTCCGCGAACGCCTGCGCGGCCGACGCGGCCTCGCGGGCCGCGCCCTCCCCCGCGGCCGCGACGAAGGTCCCGTTGCGGCCCCGCGTCTCGACCACCCCGTCGGCCTCCAGCGCCCGGTAGGCCTTCGCGACGGTGTTGGCGGCCAGCCCCAGCTCCTCCGCCAGCCCCCGCACCGTCGGCAGCTTGAAGCCGGCCGGCAGCTGCCCGGACCGGGCCCGGCCGGCGATCTGTGCGCGCAGCTGCTCGTACGGGGCGGCCGAGCCGGCCGAGCCGTCGAGGGTGATCTTCAGGTTCGTCGAGCTCACGGGGTGATTGTCCCCCATCGCCGGTTAATTGGGAGGCGCCGGGTGCGGGGCCGCCCGTAGCGTCTGCCGCATGACCGTTCTGATCCGCGATCTCCGCCCGGGCGACCCCCGGGACGTCGAGTCGGTGGTGCGGGTACGCCGCGCCGCGCTGCCGTTCCTGATCACCAGCGTCCGGGACGTCGCCTTCGAACTCACCGGCGCGCATCCCGCCCGGCACCACCGCGTCCTCGTCGCCGAGACCGCGGACGGCGAGGTCGTCGGCACCGCCCAGGTCGGCATCGCGCACGACAGCCCCCGGCCGGGCCAGGGGTACCTCAACGCGTACGTCCACCCCGCCCGCCGCGGCCTCGGCGCCGGCCGGCTCCTGCTGCGCGCGGCGGAGGAGCACCTCGCCGCCCGGGGTGCGACGGACGCGTACGCCTGGGTCCTCGACGAGGCCGCGCACCGGGCCTTCGCCGAGCGGCACGGCTACCGGCCCGGACGCTCGGCGCACCTCCTGCGCCTGGACCTGACGGCGGCCGCGCTGCCCGCGCTCCCGGAGGTCCTCCCGCCCGGGGTGGAGCTGCGGCCCGCCGCCGCCTTCGCCGCGGACCCGCGCCCCCTCTTCGCCGTCGACGCCGAGTCGACGACCGACGAGCCCGGTGACCTGGGTGCCGAACTCGACGACTACGAGGACTGGCTGGCTCACGTCTGGCACCACCCGACCCTCGACAAGGAGCTGACGACCGTCGCCCTGGTCGACGGGCAGGCGGTGGCCTTCAGCGCCGCCCGGACCGACGGCGCCACCCGCTACGGCTCGGCCATGACCGGCACGCTGCGCGCCTTCCGGGGCCGCGGCCTGGCCAAACTCGCCAAGAACACCTCCCTGCACCGGGCTCGCGCGGCCGGCTTCACGGAGGCGTTCACCGGCAACGACAGCGGCAACGAACCGATGCTCGCCATCAACCGGTGGTTCGGGTACGAGATCTGCGCGACCGAGACGCACTGCACGAGGGAGCTGGGGACCAGGTGGCCGAGCAGCTGACCGTCGTCCTGACCAAGGCCGGCCGGACCAGGATCCGCTATCCGGCGGCGCGGGTCGCCGACGACGGCGACCGCATCTCCGTCCGCGCCCCCTGGGCCGCGGAGGGCGTAAGGGACTTCGGCTTCGTCCGCTTCGAGCCGGGCGACGTGTTCGTCGAGCACTTCTGGCGGACCCGCTGGTACGCAATCAAGGAGGTGTGGACGGGCGACGGCGTCCTGAAGGGCTGGTACTGCGACGTGACGCGCCCCGTGCACGTGCAGAACGGGGAGATCCTGGTGGAGGACCTGGACCTCGACCTGTGGGTCTCGGCGGACGGGTCGTCCGTCCTGCGCCTGGACGAGGACGAGTTCGCGGCGAGCGGCCTCGCGGCGAGCGACCCGGAGGCGGCGGCCCAGGCCGTCCGCGCCCTGGACGCCCTGGATGACCAGGCCCGCTCCCCCTCCGGTCTGGCCGCTCTTCTCCCGCCGGGCGACGCACCGCCCCGGGCCGGGGCCTGTTCCTGATGCCGCTCTTTTCCCCTCCTTAAGCGGACCCTAAGGATCCTCTCCTGGGGGGCCGGAGCGGCGAAAAGGCGTGGTCCGGGGGCTAGCTTGGCGGGGCCAGGACAGGAAGGGCCGGTTGTGGCGCCGCCGGGGGGCGGCGCCGCCGAGCCCCGTTCCACAGGCGCTCCCCCGCCGTCGCCCGAAGGAGATCCAGTCATGTCCGCACGCCGCCGTACCGTGATGCCGGTCCGCATCGCCGCCGCCGGTCTCGCCCCGCTCGCGCTGGCCGCGTACGCCGCCGTGCCCGCGGCCGCCCACGGCTCGATGACGGACCCGGTCAGCAGGGTCGCGGCGTGCTACGCGGAGGGGCCCGAGTCGCCGGAGTCGGCGGCGTGCAAGGCGGCCGTCGCCGCGAGCGGGACCCAGGCGTTCTACGACTGGAACGCCGTCAACATCGCCAACGCCGCCGGCAACCACCGGTCGCTGATCCCCAACGGCCAGTTGTGCTCGGCCGGCAACGACAAGTACCGCGGCCTGGACCTGGCCCGCGCCGACTGGCCGGCGAGCCCGATGTCCGCGGGCGCGCACACCTTCCGCTACAAGGGCACGGCACCGCACCGGGGTTCCTTCGAGCTGTACGTGACGAAGGACGGCTACGACCCGGCGAAGCCGCTGAAGTGGTCCGACCTGGAGCCCGCGCCCTTCGCGAAGGCCACGGACCCGGGCATGCAGAACGGTGCCTACGTCTTCTCCGGGAACGTCCCCGCGAAGTCCGGCCGGCACCTGATCTACAGCATCTGGCAGCGCTCCGACAGCCCGGAGGCCTTCTACACCTGCTCCGACGTGGTCTTCGGCAAGGACAACGGCGGCGGGAACGGCGGCAGCGGCGGGAGCGCCGGGGCGGGAGCCGCACCGAGCACCAGGCCCGGCACCGGGAACGGGAACGGCGCCGGGAGCGGCGACGGCTCCCCCGGAGCGAAGCCCGCCGACAAGCCCTCGGCCCCGACGGACCAGCAGATCGCCGACGGCGCCGGCAAGTCCTCGGTGGAGCACAACGGCCACGGCGACAACGACCCGAGGACGAACGCCGCGGCCGGTGCCCCGCTCCCGTCCGCGTCCTCGCCGTCCCCGGTGAACGCGGCCGCCCCGGCCGGCGGCGGCAACCTGGCGGAGACCGGCGGCAACAGCGCCACCCCGTCCATCGCCATCGCCGGGGCCGGCGCACTGGCCGTCGGCGCCGCCGTGCTGTTCGCGACGGCCCGCCGCCGTGCGACGGCGGCGGGCCGGCACGGCCGCTAGCGAATGCTCCTCCCGTGCGGACCGCCCGCGCCCCCGGTCAGTCGAAGACCGAGGCGCAGGTGGTCCGTTCGGCATGGGCCGGGTCGAGGGCGTTGAGCACCTCGTGCCAGGCGATCCGGTCGGTGAGCGCAATGGCCACGTGCTCCGAGAAGTCCAGCAGACACAGGTCCTGGAGCACCACGTTGCGGACGTTCGGCCCCTCCAGGAAGCCGCTGCTGTAGGGGGTCACCACCTGGTCGTACTTGGTGGCGATCACGGTGTACTTCACCCCGGGGACGGTGTCCCCGCCCTCGTTGAGCCTGCGCAGGAAGGCGGAGCCGGCGATCTGGTCGGCCAGGGCGGGGGTCGCGCTGCTGATCAGGTCCTCGGCCCCGGGGAAGTACGGCAGGAGCTCGGTGAAGCCGAGCAGGGTCGTGCCGTGGTTGTCGGGGGCGAGCCCGACCAGCGCGTTCACCTTCTGCGCGCCCCCGAGGAACTTCAGGTAGTAGCGCGGCATCATGCCGCCCTGCGAGTGCCCGACGATGTCGGTCCTGGACGCGCCGGTGGCGGCCAGCACCCTGTCGACGAAGACGTCGAGCTGCTCGGCGGACTTGTCGATGGGGCCGAGCCCGTTGAAGAGAGGCACACCGGGCAGCTGGCCGTAGTCGAGCGAGTAGACGCAGTACCCGCGGTTCACGAGGTACGGGGCGAAGCCCAGCCAGTTGTCCCAGGAGTTGCCGAAGGTGCCGTGTACGAGGACGACGGGGCGCGGGTGGGCGGCGGACGGCTTGCAGGACCAGTTGTTCCAGCCGCTGCTCGGGGCGGATGCGGCCTGCGCTGCGCCGGTGGGGGCGACGAGTGCGGCGGCGGTGAGGGTGAGGACGGCCAGCGGGCGGAGCAGGCGTCTCCAGGGCAGCATCGTGTGATCTCCTTGCGGTCGACTCAAGGGGATGAGCGTGGGGATTCGTCCCGTGATCCGGATCACAAGGGGGCGCTGCTGCCGCTAAATTACGTGTGAGTAGCAACACAGGGAAGTTACGCGTCGGTAAAAACTCGTGTGTCGGCCGACCGACCGTCAGGCGGCCAGCGTGCCGCGGGCGATGACATGCGCACCGAAGCGCGTACGGACCAGGTCCGTGACTGCTTCCAGGCGGCGGGCCTTGTCGTCCTCGGGATCGAGACTGAGCTGCCGCACGGCCCGTTCGGCCGGGATCAGCTCCTCCGCCCGCAGGGACAGCGCCCGGACCCGGGCCCGTTGCAGGCCGAGGCCCTCGTACAGGGAGTAGGCCGTTGCGGTCAGGGCCGCCGAGTGCGCGGTGGGCTCGGCCAGGGTGCGGGTCCGGGTGAGCGTGGTGCGGTCGGCGCAGCGGACGGCGAGCGAGAGGACCCGGCAGACCCGCCCGCCCTCTTGTGTACGAAGCTTCGCACCGAGCTCCTCCGTCAGCGAGAGCAGCGCCCGCCGGTGCCGTACGGGATCCAGCTCGTCCCGGTCGAAGAGCCGCTCGGCGGCGACGGCGCGGGCGGCCGCGCCCGGCCGGACGGGGGTCCGGTCGATCCCGAGGGCGCGCTCGTGCACCTCGCGGCCGAGCCGGGCGCCGAGGATCCGCCGCAGGGCGGCGGGCGGGGCGGCGGCGACCCGCCCGACGGAGTCGAGGCCGTAGGAGCACAGGGTGCGGGCGGCCTTGGGGCCGACTCCGTCGAGTGCGGTGACGGGCTTGTCCGCCAGGAAGTCCCGTACGGCGGCGGGGTCCTCGGGGAGCACCAGGGTCGCCCCGGGCCGGGCCTCGCGAGCCGCGGCCCGGGCCAGCATGGGGTTGCCGGCCACGCCGACGGCGGCGTCCACGCCGTACAGGGCGAGGGCCCGGACCCGGATCACCGCGGCCAGCCGGCGGGCGTCGCAGCCGAAGTAGCGCAGGGCGCCCCGGACATCGGCGAGGGCGGCGTCGGGCGGCAGGGCCTGCACGGCCGGGGTGATCCCGCCGAGCAGGGCGAGCACCCCGGCGTACTCCCGCGCCCCGAGCGGGCCGCCGTCGGCGGAGTGCAGCCGCAGGCACATCACGGCTTTGCCGGTGGTGTTCATCCCGGGCTCCCCGGACTGGAGTGCCACAGCTTGCGGCCGGTCGCGGGGCCGGTGCCGGGCGGCTGGAGGTCGGCCCAGGGATTCATCTCGTACCCCGTGGACATGCGGATCGTGCGGCGTCCGGGCCCTTTCGCCGCAGGCTCCCCGTCGGCCGCGACCCCGCTTTCGGCCGCACCCCCGGCCGCGCCCTCGGCGGCCGGTTCGCCGGAGGCGGTGCCGGCCGGCTCTGCGAGGCGGGCCGCGACCGCGTCCAGGCCGCCCGTCGCCCGCAGTTCCACCAGCTCGGCCAGGTTCCACGCGGCCGCCCCGACCACGCTCAGGCTCTGCGGCCCTCTCCGCTGCACGACACCCCGTACGAGCAGCAGGAAGGAGTGGAAGACGGTGTGCGCGCAGCGCTCGTGGCTGTCGTCGAAGAAGGCCAGGTCGACCAGGCCCGTACCGTCGTCCAGGGTGGTGAAGATGACCCGCCTCCCGGACCGGATCGGGGGGGTCTGGGTGGCCGCCTTGGCCCCCGCGACCAGTACGGTCCGCCCGTGCTCGACCTCCCGCAGCCGGCGGGCCGGGACCACCCCCAGCTCGGCCAGGAAGGCATGGTGGTCGCCCATCAGGTGCCGCGAGGCGTCCATGCCGAGGACGCCCAGCTCGGCGCTGAGCCGTTCCGCGTCGGTCAGGTCCGGCAGTCCGACGGAGGCCGTGGACCGGCCGCCCTCCAACGGGAGTTGGGCACCGCGCACCCCGGCCGCGCGCTGCGCGCCGTGCAGTTCCGTCAAGTGGAGCAGGAGGTCCCGGCGGTTGGTGCCGAAGGAGTCCAGGGCCCCCACCTGGGCGAGCCGTTCGGCGACCGGTCGTCCCGGATGCGCGCGGTCCCAGAAGTCGCGCAGGGAGGCGTACGGCTGCCCGGACTCGATCCGGGCCGCTTCGGCCCCGCTGATGCCGTGGACGTCGGTGAGCCCCAGCCGCAGGCCCCACACCCCGCCCGCCGCCTCGGACACCAGTTCGATGCGATGGGCGACCGCCGACCGGTTCACGTCGAGCGGCAGTACCGGGACGCCCCGCCGCCGCGCGTCCGCCAGCAGCAGCCGCTTCGGGTACATCCCCGGATCGTGGGTCAGCAGCCCGGCGTAGAAGGCCGCCGGGTGGTGCGCCTTCAGCCACGCCGACTGGTAGGTGGGCACGGCGAAGGCCACCGCGTGCGCCTTGCAGAAGCCGTAGCTGCCGAAGGCCTCGACGATCTCCCAGGTACGGGCGACCACCTCGACCGGATAGCCGCGCTCGGCGGCCTTCGCCGCGAACCAGACCTTGATCCGCGCCTGCGACGGCGGATCGGACAGCCCGCGCCGCACGCGGTCCGCCTCGTCCCGCCCGCAGCCGGTCATGACGTCCACGATCCGGATGATCTGCTCGTGGAAGACCACCACCCCGTACGTCTCGCGCAGCGCGTCGGCCAGGTCCGGGTGCGGGAAGCGCACCGGCGCCCGCCCGTGCCGGGCCTCGATGAAGGGCCGCACCATGTCGGCGGCCACCGGCCCCGGCCGGAAGAGGGAGATGTCGACGACCAGGTCGTGGAAGGTGGCCGGCTGGAGCCTGCCCACCAGGTCCCGCTGGCCCGGCGATTCGATCTGGAAGCAGCCCAGCGTCTCGGCCGAACGGATCAGCTCGTACGTGGCCCGGTCGCCCGGCGGCACCTGCGCCGGGTCGTCCAGGTCGAGCTCCCGGCCCGTGCCGCGCCGGATCTCCGCGACCGCGTGCGCCATCGCGGACTGCATCCGTACGCCCAGCACGTCCAGCTTGAGCAGCCCGAGCTCCTCCACGTCGTCCTTGTCGAACTGGGACATGGGGAAGCCCTCGCCGCTGGTGGGGACCACGGGCGTACGGGCGAGCAGCGAGGCGTCGGAGAGCAGGACCCCGCACGGGTGCATGGCGGTCCCGCGCGGCAGCGCGTCGAGGGATTCGACGAGCTCCCACAGCCGCCCGTACGACTCCCCCCGCACGTCCCGCAGTTCGGGCAGCTCCTCCAGCGCGGCGCGGGCGTCGCGGGCCCGGACGTGCGGGAAGGCCTTGGCGAGCCGGTCGACGACGGCCGGGTCCATGGACAGGGCGGCGCCGACGTCGCGGACGGCGTGGCGGACCCGGTAGGTCTCGGGCATGGAGACGGTGGCGACGCGCTCGGTGCCGAACCGGTCGATGATCCGCCGGTAGACCTCCAGCCGGCGGGCGGACTCCACGTCGATGTCGATGTCGGGCAGGACGCGCCGGCGCTTGGACAGGAAGCGCTCCATCAGCAGGCCGTGCTCGACGGGGTCGGCGTGCGCGATCCCGATCAGGTGGTTGACGAGCGAGCCGGCGCCGGAGCCGCGGGCCGCCACCCGGATGCCCATCTCCCTGACGTCGTCCACCACTTGGGCGACGGTCAGGAAGTACGAGGCGAAGCCGTGGTGGGCGATGATGTCGAGCTCGTGGTGCATCCGCTCCCAGTAGGCGGGATCGCCCGCGTAGCCGCGCAGGACCATGCCGGCGGAGGCCCGCGAGGTGAGGACCCGCTGGGCGCTGCGGTGGGCGGCGCCGACGAGCCGGGCCTCGGGGAAGTGCACGGACCCGATGCCCAGGTCGTCCTCGGGGTCCACGCAGCAGGCCTCGGCGGTGTCCCGGGTCTGCGCGAGGAGGCGTCGGGCGTCGGCGGGGCCGAGACCGGCCGCCCGGGCGATCCGGTCCGCGGCGTCGGCCATGGCGGCGGGGGGCTTGAGCCAGCGCTCGCCGGTGTCGAGGGGGCCCCGGCGGTCGATGGGGACCAGGCGGCGGGCCGCGTCGAGGATGTCGGCGACCGGGCCCTGGCCGGGGTCGGCGTAGCGGACGGCGTTCGTGAGCACGGCCGGGACGCCCTGCTCGGCGGCGAAGCCGACGGTACGGGCGGCCAGCCGCAGCGAGCCGGGGCCGGTGCCCGTACGGCCGTGGTGGACGGCCTCCAGCCGCAGGGAGCCGCCGTAGACCTCCCGCCAGGGCGCGAGCAGCCGGGCGGCCCGGTCGGGGCGGCCCGCGGCGAGGGCGCGCCCCACCTCGGAGCCCGGGCCGAGGAGGACGAAGACGCCCTCCCCGCGCAGGGCGCCCCAGGGGACGCAGGGGACCTCGGCGGACGCCGCGTGGGCGGCGGTGACCATCCGGCACAGCTCGGCCCAGCCGGCGGCCCCGTCCCGGGCCAGGAAGACGGCCCGCGCGGCCGACTCGTCCAGGAAGGCCCCGCCCTTGACGGGGGTGCGCCGGCGGGACGAGGCCTCGCCGGGGCCGCCGCCCGCGGCGGACGCGGTCGGGCCCCCCGGCCCGGCCGAGCCCGCCGCGGGGGACCCGGCGGGCGACACCGCCATGTCCACGCCGAACAGCGGCCGGACGCCCGCCTGCTCCGCTGCCTTCGCGAACCGGACCGCACCCGCCAGGGTGTCGCGGTCGGTCAGGGCGAGGGCGTCCATGCCCCGCTCGGCGGCACGCTCCGCCAGCCGTTCCGGGTGCGAGCCTCCGTAGCGCATGGAGAACCCCGAAACGGTGTGCAGATGCGTAAACCCAGGCACCCGCGGCCTCCTGCTTCGCTCGTAGAACACCACCCCCGCTCTCCACCATAGAGCAATTCGAATACCCGTGCGAAACACATGTTCGATCACCGGGGGCGGGCGGGTCATCCGTTCGGCCCGCCCCTGCTGCGGGCCGCCCCCGGCCCGCCGAGCGTGTGAGACATGACCCCGTCCCAAGGCTTCCTCGCCGAGATCAAGGACGCCGTGACCACCCGGGCGGCACTGCTCGTCCTGGGGGTCCTCGTCCTCCAGCTCGCCTTCATCACCTCGTACATCGGAGCCTTCCACCACCCGAAGCCCAGCGAGATCCCGATCGCCGTGGCCGCGCCCGCCGCACCGGCGGCCGAGCGGGCCGCGCAGCAGCTCGGCGCCCTGCCCGGGGACCCGCTCGACCCCCGGGTGGTCGACGACGGAGCCGCGGCGCTCGCCCAGGTCCGCAACCGGGACGTCGACGGCGCGCTGGTCATCGACCCGGCCGGCCGGACCGACCGGCTGCTGGTCGCCTCCGGCGCCGGAGCCTCGCTGTCCCAGGCGCTCGAGGAGGTCGTGGGCGCCGCCGAACGCGCCCAGGGGCGGACCGTGCAGGTCACCGACGTGGCCCCGGCCGCCCGGGGCGACAGCCGGGGGCTGAGCTCCTTCTACCTCGTCATCGGCTGGTGCGTGGGCGGCTACTTGTGCGCCGCGATCCTCGCGATCAGCGCCGGGGCGCGGCCCGCCAACCCCCACCGTGCCGTGATCCGGCTCGGCGCGCTGCTCGCGTACGCGATCGCGGCCGGGCTGCTCGGCGCGGTCATCGCCGGGCCGGTCCTGGACGCGCTGCCCGGCGCCCTCTGGGGGCTGTGGGGGCTGGGCACCCTGGTCGTCTTCGCGGTCGGCGCGCTCACCCTCGCCCTCCAGGGGCTGGCGGGGGTGGTCGGCATCGGCCTGGCCATCCTGCTCGTCGTCGTCCTCGGCAACCCCAGTGCGGGCGGCGCCTACCCGTACCCGCTCCTGCCGCCGTTCTGGAGCGCGATCGGCCCGGCCCTGCCACCGGGCGCGGGCACGTACGCCGCACGCTCCCTCACGTACTTCGACGGCAACGGCGCGGGCGGCCCGACGCTGGTACTGGCCGCCTGGGCGGCGGTAGGCGCAGCAGTCACCCTGACCTGCGCCACCCTCCACCGAAACCGCCCGACCCCCTGACCCTTCCGCTCCCGCGGGGGCAGCAGACCGGGTCCGGCCCCGGGCCCGAGCCACTCCCGCGGGGGTGCGGCTACCGGGGCACCGCCCCCTGGCCGGGTCTTCGCCGTGGCGGGCCGCTCCCGCGGGGGCAGCGGACCGGGTCCGGCCCCGGGACCGAGCCACTCCCACGGGGGTGCGGCGAACCGGGGCACCGCCCCCTGGCCGGGTCTTCGCCGTGGCGGGCGAAACACGGTCGCGGCGACGGCGGAGTCGCGGTGCCGGGCAGG